>NZ_LMWH01000243.1 GCF_001507435.1 Streptomyces sp. NRRL F-5122 | reverse complement strand
TTTCCGACTCTATCAGACCATTTCACGATCCGATTTCCTCGGCGCTTTCCAGGTTTACGCTCTCGCGTTTCCCTTTCCGGCGGATCCGACTTTATCAGAGTTTTCGGAGCCTATTGACCGGCGACCTTTTCCTGAATCATCGGGATTGGCTTCCAGGGATCAATGTCCCGGAAGCAGCTAGACGCTTACCGTCGCCGGGTGGACCACGCCACCTCTAGGCAACTGTTCGAATCTACCTCCCCACTCGGGCTGTGTCAACAGCTCTCGTGGGGCGAAGAGGAGACTAGCAGGCCAACGCGGGGAGACGCACATCCGGCGGGGCCGGTCGCCCGGCTGATCGGGTCACACCGCCGTCGGCACCGTCGCGCTGCGTTCGGCCGCCGCCAGGTCGCCGGTGTCCCCGGCCCGTGCCGCCCGGCCGCCGAGGACGAAGACGTACGTGAGGAAGGCCAGCTCGGCGACGATGCCGATGCCGATGCGGGCCCAGGTCGGAAGGCCGGACGGTGTCACGAAGCCTTCGATGGCTCCCGAGACGAACAGGACCAGCGCCAGGCCGATCGCCATGCCCAGGGCCGCCCGGCCTTCCTCGGCGAGTGCGGTGCGCCGGGAGCGGGGTCCGGGGTCGATCAAAGTCCAGCCGAGGCGCAGGCCCGTGCCGGCGGCCACGAAGACCGCCGTCAGTTCCAGAAGGCCGTGGGGAAGGACGAGCCCGAGGAAGGTGTCCAGTCGGCCCGCGGAGGACATCAGGCCGATGCCCACCCCCAGGTTCAGCATGTTCTCGAGGAGGATGTAGAGGACCGGGAGCCCCAGGAAGATCCCGAGGACCAGGCACAGCGCCGTGGCCTGGGCGTTGTTCGTCCAGACCTGCGCCGCGAAGGAGGCCGCGGGATGGCTGGAGTAGTACGTCTCGTACTCGCCACCGGGGCGCGTCAAGGTGCGCAGGTTGGCGGGCGCCCCGATCGCGGCCTGGACCTCGGGGTGGGTGCCTATCCACCAGCCGAGGAGCGCCGCCACCGCCGTGGAGATCAGTGCCGTGGGTATCCACCAGTGCCGCGAACGGTAGACCGCGGCGGGAAAACCGTGGGCGAGGAACCGCGTGACATCGCGCCACGAGGCTCGGCGTGTGCCGGTGACGGCACTGCGTGCACGGGCCACCAGCTGGCTGAGCCGGCCCGTGAGCTGGGGGTCCGGTGCGCTGGACTGGATCACGGAGAGATGGGTGGCGGTGCGCTGGTAGAGGACGACGAGTTCGTCCGCCTCGGCTCCGTTCAGCCGGCGCCGCCGTCGGAGCAGGGTGTCGAGACGGTCCCACTCGGCGCGGTGGGTGGACACGAACACGTCGAGGTCCATGGGATGGGCTGCTCCTCGTCCTCTCGAACTGTGTGTCAGCTTGTCGTACTGCGGCGCGATGCGCCCTCAGCTTGGCAGACTGGCGTACCTCGGGGCAGGCCAGGGGAAGGACGACGAGCGTGAGTGAGCTAGTGACGGGCGAGGCGGTGGCGCTGGAACTGCGCCCTGCGAAGTTGCCGAGCCGGGTGCTGGCGGTGCTGCTCGACCTGGCGGTGGCGATGACCGTCTACATCCTCGTGACGATCGGGCTGGTCACGGCCACATCGGGTCTGGACGACGCCGCACAGACCGCGCTGTCGATCGCGACCTTCGTCCTCCTGCTCGTGGGCGGTCCGATCGCGGTGGAGACGCTCAGCCACGGTCGTTCGCTCGGCAAGCTGGCATGCGGACTGCGGGTGGTGCGGGACGACGGGGGGCCGATCAGGTTCCGGCACGCGTTGGTCCGGGGTGCGGTCGGTGTGATCGAGATCCTGATGACCTTCGGGGTCATCGCCTGCATCGCCTCGCTCGTCTCCGCGCGGGGCCGGCGCCTCGGTGACGTGTTCGCGGGCACGCTGGTGGTGCGGGAGAGGGTGCCGGCGGGGCGCGCAGGCCTCGTGCCCCCGCCGCCGCCGTGGTTGGCCGGACGGTTCTCCCAGCTGGACCTCTCGGCGGTGCCGGACGGGCTGTGGCTGGCGATCAGGCAGTACCTGACGCGGATGCAGCAGCTGGATCCGCAGGTGGGCTGGTCGATGGCGGAGCGTCTCGCCTCGGACCTCACCGCGTACACGGGGACGCCTGCGCCGCACGGGATTCCCGCGGCGGCCTATCTGGCGGCGGTCATGCAGGAGCGGCAGGCCCGGGAGGCGCGCCGCGCGTTCGGAGGTCCGGCAGCGGGCGGGGATCCGTCGGCCCCGGTCGTCGGCGGCGGGTATCAGGCACCGCAGCAGTGGTCCACCCCCGCTCCTTCGTCCGGAGGCGCGACCTGGCCGGCATCCGCAGCCGCGGGGAGCTCTTGGTCCGCGCCGGACACGACCACCGGCGACGACCGGCTCGGGGCACCGGGACAAGCGCAGCCGTACCCCCACCCCGGGCCCGTGCCCTCGGCTCCCGGCACCCCGCGGGACGGGGAGCCCTCGGTGGTGCGTGCCGAGCCGTCGGAGCACCGCGGCACGGGGTTCGCGCCCCCCGCGTAGCCGGCGGGCCGGCCGCCGGACGGTTGTCGGGACCGGTCTCCGGGGTCGGGGGTCCGCATGCCCCGCCCCGGCCCTCTCGGCGTGCCCGGGCCCGCCTCGCCCGTCCTCACGACGGCCGCAGCGCCCTTCGCGTCACATGGACTCGGACGGCGGCGACTCGAGGTGCTCCAGCTCGATGCCGGGCGCCGCGAGCACCACGTCGCCGGAGATGTGGACGGTGTGCCGCTCCCCCGTGTCCAGGGCTGTGACCTGGTATTCATCCACGATCAGCGGGGCGTTGTCAGTGGCGTGTGCTTCTCTTGCGACCAGAGCCCAGGACTGGTCCACGGTGCGGGGGGCGAGGACCGGATCCGTGAAGGCGACGAGGCGTACGCGCGTCGCGGAGGACGAGGGGGTGAGGCGCAGCAGTCGGGCGGTGGCGACGAGGAAGGCCGGAGACGTGCCGGTGAAGGCGTGGGCGCTGACATTCCCTTCGGTTGCCTGGGTGCCGGTGGGGTCGGTGCGGACCCAGGTCACGCCGTCGAGAGCGGCGCCACGTACCTGCCAGCTCGCGGCATGCAGTTCGAGGCGGATGGGGCGGCCGAGTTCGTCGAGGGCGAGGTCGACGGAGCCGACGTGGTCGCCGGAGGGGGACGTCAGCTGGGAGACGTAGCGCCACCCGGACGGGCCGGGCGCGCAGTGGAAGTGTTCCTCGGCGAGGAGAGTGTGGTCGTGCGGGTCGTGAAGCGAATATCGGCCGCGGGGCATGGACGTCCTGGGTCGTGACGGACTGGTCCGGCCAGTCTGCCTGGTCGGACCAAAGGGGCAGGCCCCCGGCACGGGGGTGCGGGGGCCTGCCTGGGGACCTGCTGCTGGTGGAGCACGGACGTGCTCACCTCGTCGCTCGCCGCTGGTGCGCGCACACCGTCGGTCGGTGGGTGCCTGCCCGCCGGCGGCGTACGTGATCAGTAGCGGTAGTGGTCCGACTTGAAGGGGCCTTCGACGTCGACGCCGATGTACGCCGCCTGCTCGGGGCGGAGCTTGGTGAGCTTCACGCCGAGCGCGTCCAGGTGGAGCCGGGCGACCTTCTCGTCGAGGTGCTTGGGCAGCGTGTACACACCGGTGGGGTAGGCGTCGGGCTTGGTGAACAGCTCGATCTGGGCCAGCGTCTGGTCCGCGAAGGAGTTGGACATCACGAACGACGGGTGACCGGTGGCGTTGCCCAGGTTCAGCAGGCGGCCCTCGGACAGGACGATGATCTTCTTGCCGTCGGGGAAGGTCCAGGTGTGCACCTGCGGCTTGACCTCGTCCTTGACGATGCCGGGGACCTTGGCGAGACCGGCCATGTCGATCTCGTTGTCGAAGTGGCCGATGTTGCCCACGATCGCCTGGTGCTTCATCTTGGCCATGTCCGCGGCCATGATGATGTCCTTGTTGCCGGTCGTGGTCACGAAGATGTCGGCCTTGTCGATGACCTCGTCGAGGGTCGTGACCTGGTAGCCGTCCATGGCCGCCTGCAGCGCGCAGATCGGGTCGATCTCGGTGACGATCACACGGGCGCCCTGTCCGCGCAGGGACTCGGCGCAGCCCTTGCCCACGTCGCCGTAGCCGCAGACCACGGCGGTCTTGCCGCCGATGAGGACGTCGGTGGCGCGGTTGATGCCGTCGATCAGGGAGTGGCGGCAGCCGTACTTGTTGTCGAACTTCGACTTGGTGACGGCGTCGTTGACGTTGATCGCCGGGAACAGGAGGACGCCGTCGCGCTGCATCTCGTACAGGCGGTGGACGCCGGTCGTGGTCTCCTCGGTGACGCCGCGGATCTCCGACGCCAGCTGGGTCCACTTCTGGGGGTCCTCGCCCAGGGTGCGGTGGAGCAGCTGAAGGATGACGCGGTGCTCGTCGGACTCGGCGGTGTCGATCGCCGGGACCTTGCCGTCCTTCTCGTACTCGACGCCCTTGTGGACGAGGAGGGTGGCGTCACCGCCGTCGTCGAGGATCATGTTCGGGCCGCCGGTGGGGCTGTCCGGCCAGGTCAGCGCCTGCTCGGTGCACCACCAGTACTCCTCCAGCGTCTCGCCCTTCCAGGCGAAGACAGGAATGCCCTGGGGGTTGTCGGCGGTGCCGTTCGGGCCGACGGCGATGGCGGCGGCCGCGTGGTCCTGGGTGGAGAAGATGTTGCAGGAGGCCCAGCGGACCTCCGCGCCCAGGGCCACCAGCGTCTCGATGAGCACGGCGGTCTGGACGGTCATGTGCAGGGAGCCGGTGACGCGCGCACCGGCCAGCGGCTGCGTCTCGGCGTACTCCTTGCGGATCGCCATCAGGCCGGGCATCTCGTGCTCGGCGAGGTTGATCTCCTTGCGGCCGAACTCGGCCAGGGAGAGGTCGGCGACCTTGAAGTCCTGTCGGTTGTCGACAGTCGTCATTACGAGCTGCTCCTCGGGGTTGGGGCGAGGTGGGTACGGCTGGTCTGCGCGGCGGCGGACACAGGGGTGCCCGAAGAGGACACAGGCATGCCCGCGTGCGCGCAGCGCAGTCCGTCGGAGGCCCTCTCTCCCTCGGCCGGTCCCCGGAGGGACCGCCCGACCGCCATCAGCAGCGACGTCTGGCTCGGCTTCCAAGCTACACCGGGCGGCCCCGGGCTCCCCAGTCCGCCTCCAAAGACGTCCGGATCCCGTGCCGCCGCGGCGGCCGACTCAGTGACCGGCGACCTGGCCCGGTCCGCCGGGCGTCGCCTCGGGATCCGCGCCCTTGGCCGCCTCCGCCTCGCTGAAGATGTCGGGTTCCAGGTAGATGACGCGGGCGATCGGGACGGCCGCGCGGATGCGGGCCTCGGCGGCGTTGATCGCCGAGGCGACCTCCGCCGCCGTGTCGTCGTGCTTGACGTCGATCTTGGCGGCCACCAGCAGTTCCTCGGGGCCGAGGTGGAGCGTGCGCATGTGGATGATGCGGGGGACCGTGTCGCCGTCGACGATCGCGGCCTCGATCTCCTTGACCACCTCGGCGCCCGCGGCCTCGCCCAGGAGCAGCGACTTGGTCTCGGCGGCGAGCACGAGGGCGATCAGCACCAGCAGCGCACCGATGCAGACGGTGCCGATGCCGTCCCAGATGCCGTCGCCGGTGAGCAGCGAGATACCGACACCGCCGAGGGCGAGTACGAGACCGATCAGCGCACCGAAGTCCTCCAGGAGGACGACCGGCAGCTCGGGTGCCTTGGCCCGGCGGATGAACTGCGCCCACGACAGCTTGCCGCGCAGTTCGTTGGATTCCTTTATGGCGGTACGGAAGGAGAATCCCTCGGCGATGATCGCGAAGGCGAGCACGCCCACCGGCCAGTACCAGTGCTCGACCTCGTGCGGGTGGCTGATCTTCTCGATGCCCTCGTAGATGGCGAACATGCCACCGACCGTGAACAGGACGATCGAGACGAGGAAGGCGTAGATGTAGCGCT
Source organism: Streptomyces sp. NRRL F-5122 (assembly GCF_001507435.1). Classification (GTDB taxonomy): domain Bacteria; phylum Actinomycetota; class Actinomycetes; order Streptomycetales; family Streptomycetaceae; genus Streptomyces; species Streptomyces lannensis. The sequence goes on along the minus strand of NZ_LMWH01000243.1, from coordinate 342,553 downwards.
CGCGTCCGTAGCCGAAGGGGTGCTGCGGCGTGGCCTCGCGCTGGGCCCGCTTGCCGCCGATCAGCAGCAGGAACTGGTTTCCGGAGTCGGCGAGCGAGTGGACGCCCTCGGCGAGCATCGACGATGAGCCACTGAAGGCGAACGCCACGAACTTCGATGCCGCGATCGCGAGGTTGGCGCCGAGTGCCGCCACGATCGCCCTGGTGCCGCCTGACGCGCTCATATGTTCGCGTTGTCCCTTCGTAGCCGTCCCGCCCCGGACCCACGCATCCTTGCGTACACCGCCCTGGGCTTTGCCCGTCCTTTGCCGGTGGGCCATTGTTGCAGCCGGGTCCGGCGGCACCGCGCCGGACCGGCGTGACGACGGCGTACCGCCCGGGTCAGGCGACGACCGTGGCCCGGAAGACCGTGCCGGCGCCGGACACCTCGGCCGTTTCGCCGGCGGGCACGAAGACCGACTGGCCCGGGGCGAGCAGGAGTTCCCCGGCTCGAACGGTACCCGCGGTGCACAGCAGGATCTGCGGGGTCGCACGGGTCAGCTCGCGCGGAGCGGCGCCCTCCGCCAGCACGTACCGGGACAGGCGGAACTCGTCGATGGGGGTCTCGTAGACCTCCTCGCCGTCGGCGGACGCCTCCGGGCGCAGAACGCCCGGGTCGCTCGCCTCGAAACGGACGATGCGCAGCAACTCGGGGACGTCGACGTGCTTGGGGGTCAGTCCGCAGCGCAGGACGTTGTCGGAGTTGGCCATGATCTCGACACCGAGGCCGTTGAGGTAGGCGTGCGGGACGCCGGCGCCGAGGTACAGGGCCTCGCCGGGCTGGAGCTGCACATGGTTGAGCAGCATGGCCGCGATCACGCCCGGGTCGCCGGGGTAGTGGTGGGCGATGTCGGCGTAGGGGGCGTAGGCACCGCCGAGACGGGCGCACGCGGTCGCGGCCTCGCCGACCGTGTGGGCCATGGCCTCCGGGTCGGCGCTCAGGACGGCGGTGAGGACCTCCCGCAGGGCGTCCTCCTCGGGGTGCGCGTGCAGCAGGTCCACATAGGGCTTGAGGGAGTCCACGCCGAGGCCCGCGAGCAGTTCGGCGGCCTCGGCGGGCGCGCGGAAGCCGCACAGCCCGTCGAACTCGGTGAGCGCGCAGATCAGCTCGGGCTTGTGGTTGGCGTCCTTGTAGTTGCGGTGGGGGGCGTCGACCGGGATGCCGCGGCGCTCCTCATCGGCGTAGCCCTCCTTCGCCTGCTCCAGGTCGGGGTGCACCTGGAGGGAGAGCGGTGCGCCCGCGGCGAGGATCTTCAGCAGGAAGGGCAGCCGGGGACCGAACCGGGCGACGGTCCTGATGCCCAGCTCCTCCTCCGGAGCCTTGTCGATCACCTCGTTCAGGGGGCCGCGCGAGGTACGCGAGGGCGCGCCCGGGTGGGCGCCCATCCACATCTCCGCCTGCGGTTCACCGGTCGGCTCCTCGCCCAGGAGCCGGGGGATGGCGGTGGTCGAGCCCCAGGCGTAGGGGCGGACGGTGTTCTCGAGGCGATCCATGGGTGTCTTTTCTCCGTACGTGCACTGTTCGGCGGCGCTGGCCCAGCGGGCGTGAGCCAAGGTCAGGCCCCTGAGGCGAGCGCCACGTAAACGGCGGCGAAATCTGTGATGGCGATCAGCTCGGCGAGGGTCTCCAGCTCGCTGCCGTCCTCGAGTTCGAGCTCGCTGATCGCCGTGTCGTGGCTGAGGGCCAGTTCGCGTGCGGCGGGGGCCGCGCTCAGGCCGCCGATCGGGCGGTCGCGCAGGAGCACCACGCGAGCGTGCAGGGCCTGGGCCTCCTCGACGCGGTCGCGGAAGAAGTCGTCGGGGTCGGCGCCGGCCGCGAGTGCGCCGGAGAGCAGGACGCTGTGCGAGCCGAGCGCCTCCGGCAGTTGTGCGGTGAGCGCGGGGCGGCCGGCGAGCTCCGCAAGCGCGGCGGCGAACCGCTGGCCGGCCGGTGCGGCGGAGACGCCCTCCGTCCAGATCACGGGGAGGGACTCGGCCAGCTCGGCGGCGAGGTTCTTCGCGGGGTTGCTGTAGGTGGCGATGGCCGGGCCGCAGCGCTCGGCGACCTGGTCGAGGCGGTCGGCCACCTTCCCCAGGGCGTCGGCCGGAGCGGACAGCAGCCCGGTGCGGTCGAGGAGGGCGAGCAGCGGCGTGAGCAGGGCCCACAGCACACCCGGCGCGGACGCGGTGAGGGGCTGGTCCTGCTCGTACGGGGCGGTCGCCATCGGGACGAACAGGCCATGGGCGCCGCCCACCGCGTCCGTGATCGGCGAGCGGTCGGGGGCGACGGCGACGACCGTGCAGCCACGGCGGTAGGCCTGTTCGACGAGGATCGACAGGCCCGGTTCGGTGCCGTCGGGCGTGGCGATCAGCAGCAGGTCCACGGGGCCCGCCCAGCCGGGGAGGTCCCAGCGCAGCGCCCCGGCCGCCGGGGCGACGCCCGTGGGGTGGATCCGGGTGACCGGGCAGGCGGCGCCCGCGAGGGTGCCGAGCAGTTCGGCGACGCCCACGGAGGCGGTGCCCGGACCGGCGATGAGCAGGGCGCGGGGACGGCCGTCGGGCTTCAGGTCGTTGACCCCCGCCTCCACGGCGTGCCGTACGGCGGTACGCACGCGCGCTCCGGCCTCGGCGGCGCCGCGCAACAGTGCGCGCCGGTCGGCACGCGCCAGCGCCTCGGGGTCGTCGAGCAGCGTTTCGTCCAGCATGGGCGACAGCCTCCGATCGGCGGGCCGTTACGCGGGGCGGCGGGCCTCGTCGACGAGCAGGACCGGAATGCCGTCCCGCACCGGGTAGGCGAGGCCGCAGTCCTGGGAGGTGCAGACCAGCTCGCTCTCCTCCTCCTTGAGGGGGGCGTGGCACGCCGGGCAGGCGAGGATCTCCAGGAGGCCGGCTTCGAGCGGCATGAAAGGTCCCTTCGGACGGAGGCGCTGTGCCTGGTCAGAGTACCGCTGCGGGGCCCTGCATGCGGTGGTTGGGCAGGTCCGGCCTCCCTTCCGCGCGGGAGGGAGGCCGGTGGCGAGGGACGTCAGCCCCGGATGATCGCCAGTACCTCGTCCCGGATCTTCGCCATGGCCGCCTCGTCCTTCGCCTCCGCGTTCAGGCGGAGCAGCGGTTCGGTGTTGGAGGGGCGGACGTTGAACCACCAGTCGGCGGCGGAGACGGTCAGTCCGTCCAGCTCGTCCAGCTCCAGGCCCTCGACACCCTGGTAGGCCGCCTTGACCGCCGCGAGGCGGGCCTTCTGGTCGTCGACCGTGGAGTTGATCTCCCCGGAGCCCACATAGCGGTCGTACTCGGCGACCAGCCGCGACAGCGGCTGGTCCTGGCCCCCCAGAGCCGCGAGCACGTGCAGGGCGGCCAGCATGCCCGTGTCCGCGTTCCAGAACTCCTTGAAGTAGTAGTGCGCCGAGTGCTCACCGCCGAAGATCGCGCCCGTGCGCGCCATCTCCGCCTTGATGAAGGAGTGGCCCACGCGTGTGCGGACCGGCGTCCCGCCGTGCTCCCGCACGACCTCGGGCACCGACCACGACGTGATCAGGTTGTGGATGACCGTGCCCTTGCCGCCGTTCTTGCCGAGCTCCCGCGCGGCGACCAGAGCCGTGATCGCGGACGGTGAGACCGGGTCGCCCTGTCCGTCCACGACGAAGCAGCGGTCGGCGTCGCCGTCGAAGGCGATGCCGATGTCGGCACCCTCCTCGCGCACCCGCTTCTGCAGGTCGACGATGTTCGCCGGGTCCAGCGGATTGGCCTCGTGGTTGGGGAACGTGCCGTCCAGCTCGAAGTACATGGGGACCAGGTCGATCGGCAGCCCGGCGAAGACGGTGGGGACGGTGTGCCCGCCCATGCCGTTGCCCGCGTCCACGACGACCTTCAGGGTGCGGATGGACGTCAGGTCGACGAGGGAGCGCAGGTACGCCGCGTAGTCGTCCAGGGTCTCGCGATGTGTGATCGCCCCCGGCGTCTGCGCGGGCTCCGGCGCGCCCGAGTCCAGCCACTGCTCGACCAGTTCGCGGATTTCGGTCAGGCCCGTGTCCTGGCCGACCGGGGCGGCGCCGGCGCGGCACATCTTGATGCCGTTGTACTTCGCCGGGTTGTGCGAGGCGGTGAACATCGCGCCCGGCAGCCCGAACGCCCCCGACGCGTAGTACAGCTGGTCCGTCGAGCACAGCCCGATCTCGGTCACGTCCACGCCGCGTGCGGCCGCACCGCGCGCGAAGGCCCGCGACAGCCCCGGGGACGAGGGGCGCATGTCATGACCGACCACGATGGCTCCCGCACCGGTCACCTGTGCGAAGGCGGCCCCGAAGAGCTCGGCGAGCGACTCGTCCCACTGGTCCGGAACGACACCGCGTACGTCGTACGCCTTCACGATCTGCGACAGATCAGCAGCCACGGCCAACCCTCCTGAGGTCTGAACAATGGCCCCCAAACTACCCGCTGGGACCGGGGCCGGGCGAAGCGGTCCCGTCTCCCTGGCGAACAGTTCCCACGGAGTTCACACCAAGGCTCATCCGACACCCGGGCGCATCGGCACCGGAACCCGGGGGACACGGAATCTCCGGGCAGGCGGGGACGGGGGAACGCCGCGGTCGGCACCGCGCACGGGGAACTGTCTCAGGAGACGGAACTCCGGGCGAGGGCCGGTCAGTTGTCAGGCGAGCGCAGCACCCGCAGATGGCCGCGCCGAGCGACCTCCATCGGATCCGCCGTACGGCCACCGCCACCGCCCGCCTCGGCCGCGCGCTGTTGCGGACGGGCGGCCTCCCGCACGGCGTTGGCGAGTGCTTCGAGATCGTCGCCGCTGGGGCGGGCCGGGGTCGAGCCGTCCAGAAGGCGGACGACCTCCCAGCCGCGCGGGGCGGTCAGACGCTCGGAGTGCTCGGCGCACAGGTCGTAGCAGTGGGGTTCGGCGTAGGTGGCGAGCGGGCCGAGGACCGCGGTCGAGTCGGCGTAGACGTACGTCAGCGTCGCTACGGCAGGACGGCCGCAAGCGGTGCGCGAACAGCGACGTACAGGGCTCACGACGTTGGACGGTACCGCACTCTTGAGCGGGCCGCGACGACTCTCCCCCAGGTCACTCCACCGTGTCGTGCTGTGAGACGGCCCACACGCCCTCCCGGGCCGCACGGTCTGACCTGCGCGGACCCGTCGCGTGCAGCCACCGGTCACCCAAGGAACCGGTCACCACTTAGTACAAACCTCGACAATTCTCATGAGGTCGGCGGTCCATGGGAGATACCGAATCGAGCCCAAGCTTGGCTGGAATGGTCATCATGCGACATGAAGTGCGCCTCGGGACACCTTCGCGGCCCCGGCCCCGGCGAGCCGGTTGGACAGATCGGCTTCGGGGGGCACGAGGTGTGTGGGGCAGGGCGCGGGGGCCCCGCTGGGACTACGCTTCGACAGTGATGGACACCCCTGTAACGCCCCGCGACGCCGCACCCGGGCCCCGCCGCCGCGATCGTCACGGCAGAGGCATGCGCGGCCCCGTGGCCCCGCCCCAGGTTCCCCTCTCCGCGAGCCGCGCCGAGGTGTTCGCGGACCTGGTGCAGGACTCCGTGGAGCGTCTGGAACGGCACTGGCCGCAGCTCGCCGACATCGACTTCCTCGTCCTGGAGGTGCCGCGGCTCGACGGCACCGCCGACGCCTGGGACGACGAGGCGGTGCCGCTCGGGGGCACGATCCCGGCACGCGAGGGCCGCCGGGCACGGGTGGTCGTCTACCGCCGCCCGGTCGAGATCAGGACGAAGGGCCGCGACGAGCGCGCCGCCCTGGTCCACGAGGTCGTGGTGGAGCAGGTGGCGGAGCTGCTCGGGCTGACCCCGGAGACGGTCGACCCGCGCTACGGCGAGGACTGATCCGCGGCCGTAACCGGAGCCGGCCGGGGCCGCAGGCCCCGGCCGGTCACTTCTTCAGCAGCACCGACAGGTCCTCGTCGGCCTGCGGCACCGCGACCGTCCCCCGGTCGTCGGGAAGGGTCTGCACCGTGAACGCCGGCACCCCCTCCATCGTCGTCTGGAGGATGCGGGCGGCATGGACGGGGCCGCCGGAGACCGGCTCGATCGTGAGCGCATAGGTGCCCTTGAGGTTGTTCGGCACGGGCGCCTCCACGTTCTGGGTCGTGCCCCCCTTGATCGTGTACTTCTTGGTCGCCGCGGTGCCGCCCTCGCTGCCCGCCGAGGCGGTCACCTTGACCGTGGCCGAGCCGCCCACAGCGGTCAGCGCGAGGGTGCTGCCCTTGGCGCTGTTGTCCGCGACCGACGCACGCGTACCGACCGGGGCGGTCGCCGGGATGAACGCCGACTCCTGCTTGTCGCCCTTGCCCCGGACCACCCGCAGGGCGGCCACCACCGGGACCGGGCTGTCGCCGGCGGACAGCACCAGGGAGCCCGCCTCGCCGCGCGTGAGCGGTCCGAGATCCACCGCCGTGGTCATGCCGCCCTTCACATGCAACGTCTCGTTCCCTGCGGGGGTGATCTGCCCGGAGGGCGAAGCGAGGCGCACCTTCAGATCGGCGTCGGCGTCACCGGGCGCGAAGGCGATCAGTCGGACGTCCGTGGCGTCCTTGGGGATGCCGGGCAGCACGAGCGAGCTCGCGGGGTCCGTGGAGGCGGGCAGCCAGTCGCCGCCCAGCTTGTCGTCGAGGGCCAGCACGGCGGCGGCGACCCGGCCGCTGCGGACGCTGACGTGGACCGTGAGGTCGTTCTCCTTCGCCGCGGTGAGCGTGGACAGCAGGACCGGCTCGGTGGAGTGCGGCTGGACGGTGATGCCCTCGCCGACCACCGACTTGAGGTTGCCGTCCTTGCCGTACAGCTCGATGTCGACGACCGCGGCGGAGTCGTCCGGGTTGGTCAGGTGCACGTAGTCGGTGCGGGAGCCGGCGGTGCTGGCGCCAGGGAACCAGAACTCCGTGTCCGGGGCGGTGCAGTTGGTGCCCAGCAGCCCACGACCGGTGCCCGCGGCGACCTGGGTCGTCTCCTGGACCGTCCAGCCGGGTGCGAACCGGCCCGTGGCCGTGCCGATCAGCGCGGGCGTGTCCGAACCCGAGCCGTCCCCGGTGACCGGTGTCCCGGGCGCCTTGGGGGTCACGGTGGGCGCATCGGACTTCTTCGTGCTCTTGCCGCTCTTGCCGTCCTTGCCGCTCTTCCCGCTCTGGGAGGAGCCCGAGGCGTCCGCCGACTGCTCGCCCGCCGCGACGAGTTGGGCCTTGCCGCCGCCGTCCGTGCCCTGCGCGACCGGTGTGAAGGACGTGTACGTGGTGTCGGCGATGTCGGAGGTGCTCGGCTCGGGGCACAGCAGCCGGGTCTGCTCCACGGGCAGCCGGGCAGCCGGCTTCGCGGCGCCGCTGCCGGAGGCGGACGGAGCCGTGAGCGCCGCGAAGCCGGTGACGGCGGCGAGCGCGGTCGTGCCGGCGATCAGGGACAGGGTCGTGCGCTTCACTGCTGGCTCCCGTCGGGGCGCTCTTGGTCGGTGCCGTGCGCCGGGTCGTACGGCATGGCGTAGCCCTGGGTGTACGTCTGGTCGTACTGCGTGGGGTTCCCGTAGGCGTAGGGGTCGTACTGGGCGCCCTGATAGGGGTCGGCCTGGTACGGCTGCTGCTCGTAGGTGCCCTGCGCGTACTGCTGCGGGACGCCCTGGTACTGATCGCCGCCGTAGGTGCCGTACTCGCCGTTCCCGTAGCCGGCCGTGTCCCACTCGTCGTACACCGGCTGCTGCGGGACCTGCACGGGCTGCTCCTCCGGAGGCGGCGCGTCGGCGTCGTGTGCCTGCTCCTCCGCCTCCGCCTGAGCGCGCAGCCTGCGGGCGCGGCGGCCCTCGCCGGTGGTGTCCTGCGCGGGCACGAACCGCTCCTCGGGGAGGTCGTCGTCGACATCGCGGCGGCGGCCCGGCAGGGCCAGCACCAGCACGACGACGGCGAGTGCGCCCTGTGCCCACAGCCATGCCGTGTGGCCGATGGGTGTGTCGTACGTGACGTCCAACGTGCCGCCGGAGGAGGGCAGTTCGAAGCCCTGGGCCCAGCCGTCGACCGTGGTCCGGGTCAGCGGCCTGCCGTCCAGGGTCGCGGTCCAGCCGGCGTCCGCGGTGTCGGCGATCCGCAGGACACGGCCCTCGGCACCGGACGGGATCTTCGAGTGGATGTCGACGGGACCGGCCGGGACGGCCTCCGGCGCGGCGGAGCCGCTCACGATCGCCGCCCGGGAGACCTGCCGGTCCACCCGCCACAGGGCGCTGCCGTCCTGCTGGCTGAGCCGGGTCAGTCCGGGCGTGGCGTCCAGCACCCGGCTGATCTCGCGCGGAGCGCCCTTGCGGACGAGGACGTAACGCACGGCGAAGCCGCCGAGCTCGTCGGCCTGGTCGGCGCCGGAACCCGCGACGAGGTTGGCGACGACCTTGTCGAGGTTTCTGTTCTCGCCGTCCTGCGTGGCGAGTTCACCGTCACCGAGGCGGGCGCCGGAACCGCGGACCAGCGTGTACCCGACGCGTGCGGTGGACTGGCTGTCGAGGACGAGGGTCCGGGCCTGGTCGGAGGTGCCGCCCTCCTCGGCCACGAACGCGGGCACCTGCACGGCGTCACGCCGCTCCAGAGGCCCGTCTGCACCGCGGATCATCCAGCCGGCGGCGATGAGCAGGGGGCCGGCCGCGGAGGCGAACGCGATGAGCGCGGCGACGGGCTGACGCCAGCCGAAGCTCTGCTCGGCCACGCGCTCCTGGGCGCCGTCGGCGCCGACGACCGCGGCCGACAGGAGCGCCAGGCCGTAGACGAGGGTCGCGGGTCCGGCCCAGGCCGAGCCGTTGGACAGGACCGCGAAGACGAGGGCCACCAGCGCGACCGCCCATGCCGTCCGGATGCCGGCCGCACGTTCGGAGCGCATCAGGGCGGCCAGCGCGGCGAGCACGATGCCGATCAACATCAGCCCGCTGACGGTGCCGGGACCTCCCGGGCTCGCTCCGAGCAGGTCCGAGGCGGAGGCCGCGCTCTTGCCGTAGTCGAGACCCGCTTCCTTGAAGAAGCCGAAGGGCAGCAGCGACAGCGACCAGGGGGCGAGGAGCAGCAGGGGGGTGCCCAGCAGGACGAGGAAACGCAGGCCGTAGGCGACGATGTCGCTCCTGCGCACCGCGAGCAGCGCGACGCCGAGCACCAGGGCGATCGGCCACACGATGGGGGTGAACGCGGTGGTGATCGTCAGCAGCAGGGCGTAGGCCCAGGTGGCGCGCCAGCTGCCGCGGGTGCCCGAGGCGTGGGCGAGGCCTCCGGCGGCGACGGCAGCGCGCGCGATGAGCGGCAGCAGGACCGCGAGGACCGCCGTACCGATGCGGCCGCCCGCGAGCGCGCCGGTGGCGGCGGGCAGGAAGGCGTAGGCGACGGACGCCCACGCACGCAGCAGCCGCGACTCGACGAGCGGCCGCGAGGCGAAGTACGCCGTGAAGCCGGCCAGCGGCACGGAGCAGACGAGCAGCACCGTGACCGCGAGTCCGGTGGAGCCGAACAGGATGCTCGACAGCAGGGCGACGAGGGCGAGGTAGGGCGGCGCGGACTGGGTGCCGCCCGCACCGACCGGATGCCAGGCGTCGAGATACCGCGCCCACAGCTCGGAGGCGTCGGCGGGCGCGGGCAGCATCGCTCCGCCGGCGAGCGCGCCACCGCCCAGCAGGGCACGGCAGGCGATGAGGGAGAAGACCAGGAGGACGACGAAGAGCACAGGTCCGGGCTTGCGGCCGATGCGCTTGAGCCGGGCGAACTGCTCGACCTCCAGGAAGTCGGCGTCGTCACCGCCGGGTCCGGACTCCAGGCCCGCACCGTGCCGGCCGGCCGCGGAGACCTCGGGGTCGGAGCGACCCACCAGGTTGCTCGCGATCTGTTCGACGGTGGCCCGGACGGTCGCTCCCCGCGGCGGGAACAACGGCCGCAGCTCGTCCTTGTCGACCAGCGGGCGGCCGCGCCTTCGGCGGCCGGCGATGATCCGCTCGGGCCGCAGCGCCGTACCCAGCAGGCCGCGGATCTCGTCGAGGGCCTGTCCGGGCACCTTGCCGACGAGATAGGCCACCGTGCGCAGCAGGGTGCCGAGCACCAGCCGCAGCAGGATCCAGGGCAGCTGTGCCGTGCGTGCGTTGACGAGGAGGGTGTAGACGGCGCCCGCCTTGTCGACCTTGTGCGGGGAGGCCGCGGTGCGGCCCACGCAGTCGACGGCGCGGCGCTCGCGGGAGGCCGCCTCGGCGTGGCGCACGACCGCGTCGGGGGCGACGAGGACGCGGTGTCCCGCCGCGTTGGCGCGCCAGCACAGGTCGACGTCGTCGCGCATCAGCGGCAGATGCCGGTCGAACCCGCCGAGCTCCTCGAAGACGTCGCGCCGGACGAGCATGCCGGCCGTGGAGACGGACAGCACCGGGCGGATGTGGTCGTGCTGGCCCTGGTCCTGTTCGCGGCGGTCCAGACCGGTCCAGCGGCGACCGGAGTTGGCGATGGTCACGCCGACCTCGAGGAGCTGCCGGCGGTCGTACCAGCCCCGGAGCTTGGGACCGACGACGGCCACGTCGTCCCGGCCCAGCTCGAGTTCGTTCTCCACAAGGCGGAGCATCTCGGCCAGGGCGTCGGGTTCGGGCGCGCAGTCGTCGTGCAGAAGCCACAGCCAGTGCACCGGCTCGCCGTACGGCAGCTCCGGCATCTCGTACGCCTCGTCCCGCCAGGTGCGGGTGACGGGGTCCCAGCCGCTGGGGCGTTTGAGATAGGGAAGATCTTCGGGGCTCAGCACGGGCGCGCTGCGGTTCGCCTCCTCGACGGCCTGGCCGAAGCCGGTACGGCGGGCGAGGTGCAGGACGCGATCGGGGCCGAGGGCCTCGGAAAGCAGCTGTGCGGAGGCGTCCGCGCTGCCGGTGTCGGCAGCCACGGCGTACTGCACGGGGCGCTCCTGGCCGAGCAGCCCGGTGAGCGCGTCGGGCAGCCAGCGGGCGCCGTCGTGGGCGACGAGCACCGCGGTGACCACGTGACGCGGGAACTCTGGCGTGGCGGCGTTGTGTTGGGCCGCCGTATGGCTGTGCACGGACATCGAGGTACGGGCCCCGGTTCGATGGACTGCGGTGGACGCCTGTGCCCCGAGGGGGGCAGCGGGACGTCTCGGACGGAGGCCCACACTAACCGCTGGACAAGATCACGGTCCGCCGCCTGTGGACAACCCCTCGGCGCCGGGCCGTTCGTTACGTATGGATGTGCGCTTTTCATCGCTCGCCGGAGGACCGGCGAGAGGCCCGTGCACGCGCTCTTCCCGGGGCGCCCTCGAGGACGGTTCGCGGTCCGTGGGCGTCAGACGGCGGCCTTCTTGAGGCGCCGGCGCTCCCGCTCGGACAGACCGCCCCAGATGCCGAACCGCTCGTCGTTGGCGAGCGCGTACTCGAGGCACTCGGAGCGGACCTCACAGGCGAGGCAGACCTTCTTGGCCTCGCGGGTGGAGCCGCCCTTCTCGGGAAAGAAGGACTCGGGGTCGGTCTGGGCGCACAGCGCGCGCTCCTGCCAGCCGAGTTCCTCGTCCGCGTCGTCGACCAGCAGTTGCTGCACCAGCTCGGTCATGTGCGCCCCTCGTCAGTCTTTCGCGTCCCCGTGATGTAGCCGTTACCGATTTCGGCTGAACGACACGAGTGAAATTACAAGTGTGCCGATCCGGGCCAGTCAAGCCGAGATCTGCTATTGGGCCCCTTATTCACTCTGCGGAACCAAGGCTTTGCGGAAAGTGTTCAAATCGGCATAAACCCTGACAGCCATCGAGGGTCCGCGCGAGCCGCCCGCCCCCACAGGGAAGGACGCCCACAAGTTCGATCTCGTTCCGACGTGAACGGCGAAGCGAACCGGATCACAGTCGGATCACGAGATCGCAACGGCGTCCACACGTCCGGCGGTGCGCTCCATGTGTCCCTGACTCCCCCTGCACAAACCTTTCATCAGTCAGATGAACCGGATGGGGTGAAACAGTTCCCACATTCCGGGACCGAAGTTGACAGCGAAGGTGTGAACCGATGTCCTAGTGAGCATGCTCGTGAACTCGGCTGCCGCCTCGACCCGCCCCGTCGGGTTGCTCGGTGCTGCCCGCGCTCGCTGTAGCCGTTGCTGTTCCGGCTGTTGAGCCTGCCCCACCGCTCCGGCCGCTCCTGAGTCCACACGACTCGGCTGTTGTTCCCCGCGCCCGTACCAGGGCCCGCGCCGCGCCCGTGACCCGGGCGGACGGCACACGACACCCAGCCCCCCGCACCCTTCCGCCGAGGAACCTCCGCACCCATGAACAGCGACAGCGACCTCCAGATCGCCGGCGACATCCTCGAAGTACCGCATCTGCTCCAGCCGCCGCGCGAGCACCCCTCCACCGTGGCCGAGTTCGCCGGCCTCGCCCGCGCCATCGCCGCCGACCACGCCCGGTGGGCCACCCTCGTGCAGTACGACGCCACATCCCGCTGGTACCACCGGCTGCAGACCGGCCCCGGCTACGAGGTCTGGCTGCTGTCCTGGGTGCCGGGGCAGGGCAGCGGACTGCACGACCACGGGGGTTCGTCCGGCGTGCTGACCGTTCTGGACGGCGCACTCACCGAGCGCACGGAGCGCGCCACCCGCGCGTTGAGTGCGGGGGCGCAACGCGTGTTCGCGCCGGGATATGTGCACGAAGTGGTGAACGACACGCTGGAGCCGGCCGTGAGCCTGCACGTGTACTTCCCGGGGCTGACCGAGATGCCGATGCTCACTGCGTCCCCGCTCCGGTCGACCGGGGCGACCCCGGTCTCGGCGTGCGCGGCCCACCGCGGCGGGACGGCGGACTCGGTCACCGCCTGAACAGGACCCCGCCCCGGCACACCCGGCGCCGGGTGTGCCGGGGATCCACAACCGGGTCACACACTGTCCTGCCCGCCTGCAAGACTGGCTCCCATGCGCATTGTGGTTCTGGCAGGCGGCATCGGCGGTGCCCGGTTTCTGCGTGGTCTGAAGCGGGCGGTGCCCGACGCGGACATCACGGTCATCGGCAACACCGGCGACGACATCCACCTCTTCGGGCTGAAGGTCTGCCCGGACCTCGACACGGTGATGTACACCCTCGGCGGCGGCATCAACGAGGAACAGGGCTGGGGCCGGGCAGACGAGACCTTCCACCTCAAGGAGGAGCTCGCGGCCTACGGCGTCGGGCCGGAGTGGTTCGGACTGGGCGACCGCGACTTCGCCACGCACATCGTGCGGACCCAGATGCTGGGTGCCGGCTATCCGCTCAGCACGGTCACGGAAGCACTGTGCGACCGCTGGAAGCCGGGCGTCCGGCTCATCCCCATGTCGGACGACCGTGTCGAGACCCATGTCGCCGTCGAGTTGGACGGCGAGCGCAAGGCGATCCACTTCCAGGAGTACTGGGTGCGGCTGCGGGCCTCCGTGCCGGCCGAGGCGGTGGTACCGGTCGGCGCCGAGCAGGCGAAGCCCGCCCCGGGTGTCCTGGAGGCGATCGCGGAGGCGGACGTCATCCTCTTCCCGCCGTCCAACCCCGTCGTCTCCGTCGGCACGATCCTCGCGGTGCCCGGCATCCGCGAGGCGATCGCGGACGCCGGGGTGCCGGTGGTGGGTCTGTCCCCCATCGTCGGCGACGCGCCCGTGCGCGGGATGGCCGACAAGGTGCTCGCGGCGGTCGGCGTCGAGTCGACGGCCGCGGCGGTCGCCGAGCACTACGGCTCGGGGCTGCTGGACGGCTGGCTCGTGGACACGGTGGACGCGGCCGTCGTGGACCGTGTGGAGGCCGCGGGCATCCGCTGCCGCGCGGTGCCGCTGATGATGACCGACCTCGAGTCGACGGCCCGGATGGCCCGCGAGGCACTGGCCCTCGCGGAGGAGGTGCGGACGGCGTGAGCGAAGCACCCGGCTACCGGGTCTGGGCCCTGCCCGGGCTGCCCGAGGTACGTCCCGGGGACGACCTCGCCAAGCTGATCGCGGCCTGCGAACCCGGTCTCGTCGACGGGGACGTCCTGCTCGTCACGTCGAAGATCGTGTCCAAGGCCGAGGGACGCGTCGTGCGCGCGGACGACCGGGAGGCCGCCATCGACGCCGAGACGGTGCGCGTCGTGGCCCGGCGCGGGCCGCTGCGGATCGTGGAGAACCGCCAGGGGCTCGTGATGGCCGCCGCCGGAGTCGACGCCTCCAACACCCCGGCGGGGACCGTGCTGTTGCTGCCCGAGGACCCCGACGCCTCGGCGCGGACCCTGCGGGAGGGGCTGCGGGACACGCTCGGCGTCGACGTCGGGGTGATCGTGACGGACACCTTCGGAAGGCCGTGGCGCACCGGGCTCACCGACGTCGCCGTCGGTGCCGCGGGCGTACGGGTCCTGGACGACCTGCGCGGCGGCACGGACGCGCACGGCAATCCGCTCAGCGCGACCGTCGTCGCCACCGCGGACGAACTGGCCGCCGCCGGCGATCTGGTCAAGGGCAAGGCCGCCGGGCTGCCGGTCGCCGTCGTGCGCGGCCTTTCCCATGTGGTGGCCGGCGACGACGGCGAGGGGGCCCGCACGATGGTGCGCGTCGCGCGCGACGACATGTTCCGGCTGGGCACCTCCGAGGCGGTCCGGGAGGCGGTGACCCAGCGGCGGACGGTGCGGGCCTTCACCCACGAACCCGTCGACCCCGGTGCCGTGCGCCGCGCGGTGGCCGCCGCCGTGACCGCTCCGGCACCGCACCACACGACGCCGTGGCGGTTCGTGCTCCTGGAGTCGCAGGAGTCGAGGACCCGGCTGCTGGACGCGATGCGTGACGCCTGGATCGCGGACCTGCGGCGGGACGGGAAGACCGAGGAGTCGATCGCCAAGCGGATCCGGCGCGGGGACGTACTGCGCAACGCGCCCTGCCTGGTCGTGCCCTGCATGGTGATGGACGGCTCCCACACCTACGGCGACGTCAGGCGGGACGCGGCCGAGCGGGAGATGTTCGTGGTCGCGACCGGCGCAGGCGTGCAGAACCTGCTCGTCGCGCTCGCCGGGGAGCGGCTGGGCTCGGCCTGGGTGTCGTCGACCATGTTCTGCCGGGACGTCGTCCGCGAGGTGCTGGACCTGCCGCGGAACTGGGACCCGATGGGCGCCGTGGCCGTGGGGCACGCAGCCGAGGAGCCGAGGGCCCGGCCGGAGCGGGACGCCGGGGCGTTCATCGAAGTGCGGTGAGCACGCCCCCGGTCCGCGGCGCCGCGGACCGGGGGCCGTTATGTCGTGGACTGCCGCCCCTCGCGGCACCCCGCCCTCTACCCTCGTAGGACACCCCAGCATCACCAGGACGTCACCCGTGGCCGGACGATTCGCGCAGCGCCCCACTCCCACCACCGCGCGCGGTGGGCATGTCGTCGTGCCCGCGGGTGTGCCGCGGCAGGGCACCGTTCCCGGCCGCCGACGGTCCTGGACGCCGCCCGGGCCGCTCGACCTCGGGCTGGTGCTCGGGCCGTTGCGGCGGGGCCCCGCCGATCCCACGTTCCGGACGACGCCCGACGGTTCGGTCTGGCGGGCCAGCCTCACCCCTGTGGGTCCGGGCACCCTGCGGGTCGCGCTACGCGCCGGAACCGCCGAGGCGGAAGCGTGGGGCCCGGGCGCGGAGTGGCTGCTGGAGCAACTGCCCGAGATGCTCGGTGCGTCGGACGATCCCGGCGTCTTCGAACCGCGGCACCGGCTGGTCGCGCTCGCACGGCACCGTCGGCCGGGGCTGCGGTTGATGCGCTCGGGTCTGGTCCTGGAGTCGCTGATCCCGTCGGTCCTGGAGCAGAAGGTCACGACGGACGAGGCGTACCGGGCATGGCGCCTGCTCGTTCGGAAGTTCGGTGAGCCGGCGCCGGGTCCCGCGCCGGGGCGGATGCATGTGATGCCGGCGCCGCGGACGTGGTCGCTGATTCCGTCGTGGGAGTGGCACCGGGCCGGGGTCGACAACAAGCGGGCTTCGACGATCCTTCGGGCGGTACGGGTCGCGGCGCGCCTGGAGCAGGCGACGGCGATGGAACCGGCCCAGGCACAGGCGCGGCTGGAGCTGGTGTCCGGGATCGGGCCGTGGACCTCCGCGGAGACCGTGCAGCGCAGTCATGGGGCGGCGGACTCGGTGACCGTCGGGGATCTGCACCTGCCGGGCATCGTCGGATACGCCCTCGCCGGCGACCGGAACGCGGACGACGAGTTGATGCTGTCGCTGCTGGAACCCTATGCGGGACAGCGGCATCGGGCGGCGCGGCTGATCCTGCTGAGCGGATGTGTGCCGCCGCGACGTGCTCCGAGGATGCCGCGCGGGGACATCGGACGGTTGTGATCGGGCGGTTGCAGGGGCCGGGGCCGCGGGCCCCGGCCCGCGGCCGTGTCCTACTGGTCCGACGTCCTACTGGTCCGACGAGAAGCGCACCGCGCCCGCGGGGATCCGTGCGTCGCACCAGACCCGCACGCCGTCGCGGAGTTCGTTGTCCGCGCCGACCACCGCGCCGTCGCCGATGACCGCGCCGCAGACGACCGAGCGCTCACCGATGCGGGAGCGGGCGCCGATCAGTGAGTCCGTGATGACCGCGCCGGGTTCGATGACGGCGCCCGCGAGCAGCGTGCTGCCGGAGATCCGGGCACCCTCCCCGACGAACGCTCCCTCGCCGACCACCGTGCCGCCCGTCAGCTTCGCGTCCGTGGCCACCGAGGCCGTCGGCAGGATCAGGCGGTCGCCGCAGCGGCCGGGCACGGCGGGCGACGGGGCCCGCCCGAGGACCAGGTCCGACGAACCGCGGACGAAGGCCGCCGGGGTGCCGAGGTCCAGCCAGTACGTCGAGTCCACCATGCCCTGCAGATGGGCACCGGCGGCCAGGAGGTCCGGGAAGGTCTCCCGTTCGACCGAGACCGGGCGGCCCTCCGGAATGGTGTCGATCACCGAGCGGCGGAACACGTACGCCCCGGCGTTGATCTGATCGGTGACGATCTCCTCCGGGGTCTGCGGCTTCTCCAGGAACGCGGTCACCCGCCCCGTGCCGTCCGTGGGGACCAGGCCGTAGGCCCTCGGGTCCGCCACCTTCGTGAGGTGCAGGGACACATCGGCGCCCGACGTCCGGTGGGTGTGGACGAGGGCGCGGATGTCCAGACCCGTGAGGATGTCGCCGTTGAAGATCAGGACCGGCTCGTCCGGTCCCGAGTGGAGACGGCTCGCCACGTTGCGGATGGCACCGCCCGTGCCGAGCGGCTCCTCCTCCGTGACGTACTCGAGCCGGAGCCCGAGGGACGAGCCGTCACCGAAGTGGGGTTCGAAGACCTCGGCCAGATACGAGGTGGCGAGCACGATGTGCTCCACGCCTGCCGCTCTCGCCCGCGCCAGTTGGTGTGTGAGGAAGGGGACCCCGGCCGCCGGGACCATGGGCTTGGGCGTGTGCACCGTGAGCGGGCGCAGCCGGGTGCCTCTGCCGCCGACCAGGAGGATCGCTTCTGTCACCTGTCGTCTCTGCTTCCTGCCGGGACCGGCCGAACGGTTCGATCGGCCGGCCAGTGTATGCAGACCGTGTTGTGAGGACCGCTAAAGGCGTTATGAGGACCGTTAGAGGCGCCTTCGATGACAGTGGGGTGTCCTTCGACGGCTGGGTGTGGGGCGCCTTCGCACACCTTCGTGCGGAAGAACTCGTACGGCTGGTGCCGGGGTCGTGCGGTGAGTGGCGGTCACCGCACGACATCGTGCGGGTGGTCGGTACGACGTCGGGCGACGGCCCCCGACCTCAGCGGCCCTGCAGACGGGCCGCGGCGGTACGGATCGAACCGAGTTTGCCGTAGAGCAGCTTTCCAGGGCACTCAGTGGCGAACCCGTCACGATGGCCGGAGATCACGTTCAGTCGTACGTTCGCTCCCTTTGGGTAGAGATTGCCACCGCCGGACGTCAGGTATGTCGTGCCACGCGGATCGATGCCGGTGAGGCCGAGTTTCCACGCGGTGAGTGCGGCGATGGAGTTGACGGCGGCGGCCGACGGCGCGGTGCTGGTGAAGGAGCCGAGGACGGCAATCCCGGTGGTGTTGGTGTTGAACCCGAGGGTGTGGGCCCCCATCACGGGCTTGTCCACGCCGCCTGCACGCCCTTCGTAGATGTTTCCGCACTTGTCGATGAGGAAGTTGTAGCCGATGTCCCGCCAGCCGCTGCTCACCACGTGATAGCGGTAGATACTGCGGATGACGGAAGGCGCCTGCGCGCAGGTGTAGTTGTTGCCCGAGGCCGTGTGGTGCACGAAGGCCGCCTTCACACTGCCGGTGTAGACGAAGCCCGACTCGCGCAGGCTCTCGTCGGCACCCCACCCGCTGCGCGTGACGATGCGGGGACGCGGCGCGGCGAACGGCTTCGCGGCCGCCGAGGGTCCACCGCGCACCTCCCCCGCCTGATCGACGTCGGCCTCGTTCGTCGTCTCGTCGGACGGCGCGGGGAACATCGAGGCGTTCATCGAGGCGTTCAGGGACGCGAGTCCGGCCTCGACGGCGGAGGCGATGGCATCCGCGCCGGTCCCCCCGTAGGGCATGTCCTCGTCCGACCGCTGCACCGGGTCGGTCTGCGAGGACGGGGCGAGGGCGCCCTGCCCCGGCTCCGCTCCGGGGTCGACCAGTTCGACCCGCAGACCGTCGGGGAGGGTGGGCGTCCGGGTCCCGCCGATCTGGTCCGCCTCCGCGCGGACCCGCACCTCCACACCGTCCGAGTCGCCGACCCACAGCGGCGCGGTCGAACCGCGCATCCGGGACGAACTGCCCTCGTCCGAAGCCGGATCCGGGCCGTGGCCGTGGTTGTGCGTCTCGACGTCCTGCCAGGCGGACCACCGGTCCGCGCCGCTCGCGCGGGTGCGGATCTGGACGTGGCCGTGCAGCTCGGTGGCCGGGTCGTCCCAGACGACACCGACCAGCGAGAAGGACCGCACGGACTGGGGGGCCAGCCCCATCTCGGGCGCCGTACCGGCGGCACGATCGGGATTGAGGGGGACGAGGGGGAACGACTGGGTGCTACCGGGGACCGTGGCCCCGGTGACGGGCCGGGTGGCCGGTGGACGGTGCACGCCCGGCCCCGCCGCCGCGGCGGCGGGAAGAGGAGCGGACAGGGCCAGAACGGTCGCGCACGCGACACCGATCGAAGAAGCAAAGTATCCACGCATGCTACTGATCTTGAACATAGTCAGACATATATGTCCATACCGGAATTGACGGACCGTCGGATTTGCTCGTCCGAACCGGTGGCACGTTCACCCGCCCGCAGCTGAGCCCGGCCGGCCGGCCCCGCGTACCCTTGCGCGCGTGAACGCCACCGACCGCACTTCTGCCGACCTGCTGCGGTCCGCGCTCGCCGCGGACCCCGCACGCCCCCTGGTGACCTTCTACGACGACGCGACAGGTGAACGCGTCGAGCTCTCCGTGGCCACCTTCGCCAATTGGGTGGCCAAGACCGCCAACCTCCTTCAGGGCGATCTCGCGGCCGAGCCCGGTGACCGCGTCGCGCTGCTGCTGCCCGCCCACTGGCAGACGGCGGTGTGGCTGCTCGCGTGCGCGTCGGTGGGCGTCGTCGCGGATGTCGGCGGCGACGCAGGCGCGGCCGACATGGTCGTGAGCGGACCCGACGCGCTCGACGCGGCGCGCGCCTGCTCCGGGGAGCGTGTCGCCCTCGCCCTGCGTCCCCTCGGCGGTCGTTTCCCGCAGACCCCGGACGGCTTCCTCGACTACGCCGTGGAGGTGCCGAGCCAGGGCGACCGCTTCCAGCCCTACGCGCCGGTCGCCCCGGAGGAGCCTGCGCTGATCGTCGCCGGAGCGGAGTACACGGCCGCGGAGGTCGTGGAGCGGGCTCGTGGGGACGCGCCCGCTCTCGGTCTGACAGGGCCCGGCTCACGCCTGCTGTCCGCACTGCCCTACGACACCTGGGAAGGACTGAGCGCGGGGCTGTACGCACCCTTGGCCACCGGGGCCTCGGTGGTCCTGTGCCGCCATGTGGAGCAGCTCGGTGAGGACTCTTTGGCGAAGCGGATCGAGAGCGAGCGGGTCACCGCGACGGCGCTGCGCTGAGCGGCGCCGGGAGCACCGGGTGGAAGCCTTCGCGCCCGCCCGGTGCCCGCGCACGGCACCCGCCCGTTTCCGCACTCCCGGCGGGGTCCCGCCCTGGCCCGGGCCTCTGCGCGCACTGTTCGCGGTGCCCCGCCCCGTCCCCCGTTCGGCCTAACACCGCCCACCCCCGCCCCCGGCCCGGGGCCATGGTCGTAAGAGCCCTGCACGCTCGTAACGCCTCTAGGGGGTGCACTCGCCAGTGACCAGCGAAAGCACTCCCTGGCGGCCCAAGGCGGCCGCAGCGGGCCGCCGCGAACCCGTCGGCGCCACCCCCACGGGCACCGGGCTCCGACGTCGCCGGCGCCGACGCTGGACATGCCGCTGCTCCCTCGGCCTGGCCGTGCTGCTGTTCGGGGCCGCGGGGGCCGGATGGGTCGCGTACGAGAAGCTGGACTCGAACATCACCGCGGACACCGACGCCGCCTCCGAACTCGCCCGCCACGAGAAGGAGCGGCCCACCTCGATCGCGCCCGGCGCGCTGAACATCCTCGTCATCGGTTCCGACTCACGGTCGGGTGCCGGCAACAGCCGGTACGGGCGGGACTCGGGGACCGAACGGTCCGACACCACCATCCTTCTGCACCTCGCGGCCGACCGGCGCAGCGCCACCGCCGTCTCCCTCCCCCGCGACCTGATGGTGGACGTGCCGAGTTGCCGGCGGCCGGACGGCAGCCAGAGCGAGGCGGCCTTCACGATGCTGAACCACGCCTTCGCGAACGGCGGTTCGGCGTGCACGATCCGTACCGTGGAGAAACTGACGAACATCAGGATCGATCACCATATGGTCGTCGACTTCGAGGGCTTCACGAAGATGGTCGACGCTGTCGACGGCGTCGAGGTGTGCCTGAAGCAGCCGATCGACGACCGGGCCGCGGATCTGAAGCTGCCCGCGGGCCGGGTGACGCTAGACGGCGAGCAGGCGCTCGGCTATGTCCGCGCCCGCAAGAGCCTCGGCGACGGCAGCGACACGGAACGGATGGAACGCCAGCAGCGCTTCCTCGGCGCACTGGTCAGCAAGGTGCGCAGCGACGGCGTCCTGCTGAATCCCGTGAAGCTGTATCCCGTGCTGGACGCGGCCACGTCGTCCCTGACCGCGGACCCCGGCCTCGCGAGCCTGCGTCGGCTCTACGAACTCGTCCACGGGCTGCGGAACCTGCCCACGGACGATGTGCAGTTCCTGACGGCACCGCGCACCGCATACCCGTACGACACCGATCGCGACCAACTCGTCGAACCCGAGGCGCACGAACTCTTCGGACGGCTGCGTGCGGACGAGCCCGTCGCGGTCACGAAGGAAGTCGCCGCCAATTCGCCGTCAGGAACGAGCGCCAGGACGGCCGATGACCGTGACGGTGAGCAGTCGTACGGCGACGGAAAGTCCCATGGAAAGACAGCCGCCGACTCGACCCTTCCCGATCGGGCTCCGACACCCCCGCCCACTTTTCGGGGAAACACGGCCACCCAGGACGCCTGCGGGTAAAGCGCACACCAAGACGAGGAACGTCTGAGCTAAGAACTCACTGGGAATTAGGGCAGATTGCCCGGTTGTATGGGAGTGGAATTTGTCACCGCCGTCGCTTGACGTTGAACTGGGCGGATAGTGTGAGCGACCCGGTGCCATGCCCGTGAGATCCATCGCGGTTCGCGCACTGACTGAAGAGACCCGAGCGCCTCGAGGGGGAAGGCGCCGCGTGGCCCCGACGGAGGATTCGGACAACCGTGGACGCGCAAGGCCGTGGGCGGGCAGAGAACATCGACCCCGCAGACCAGTGGGTACTCAACCCGAGCACCGGCGAATACGAACTGCGACTGAGCCCTTCCGCACCGCAGTCGTCCGTGCCTAGACCGCGGCGGGCAAACCCGTCGCAGGGACCTCAGGGGGGCACACGAACGGCACCCGGCCCACGAAGGCCGGCACCGGACGGACCCGCTCCCGACGCCCTGCCCGGGCAGCGCCGCCGACGAGGGGCGCCCGAGGAGCCGCCGCCGGGTCGGCGCCGCGGACGTACGAAGCCCAGGAAGGGCAAGGCCAAGAAGGTGCTGCTGTGGACCGGCGGCAGCATGGCGTTCATCCTCGTGGCGGTCTCCGCGGCGGGGTATCTCTACATCAAGCACCTCAACGACAACATCACGTCGGTCTCAGACGACGGCGCGGGCACCGGTGGCTTCCAGAAGGACAAGGCCATCAACATCCTGCTGATCGGCACGGACAAGCGCACCGGCAAGGGCAACACGGGGTACGGCGACACGGGCAGCGTCGGGCACGCCGACACCAACATCCTGCTCCACGTCTCCAAGGATCGCTCGAACGCGACCGCGCTGAGCATCCCGCGCGACCTGATTGTGGATGTGCCGGACTGCCCGACGCAGCAGGCCGACGGCTCCACCAAGATCATCCCCGCGACACCAGGTGTCCGCTTCAACACGAGCCTCGGCCAGGACGGCCGCACGCCCAGCTGCACCATGCGGACGGTCACCGAGCTGACCGGCATCACCCCGGACGACTTCATGGTCGCGGACTTCAACGCGGTCAAGACGCTGACCTCGGCGGTCGGCGGTGTCGAGGTCTGTCTGGGCAAGGACATAAACGACCCGGACTCGCATCTCAAGCTGACGAAGGGCACGCACAACATCGAAGGTGAGCAGGCGCTCGCCTTCGTACGCACCCGGCATTCCGTGGGCTTCGGCGGCGACCTGAGTCGCATCGGGCTCCAGCAGCAGTTCCTCAGCGCACTGATGCGCAAGCTGAAGTCCAACTCCACACTCACCAACCCCAGCAAGATGCTGGACGTGGCGGAGGCCGCGACCAAGGCGCTGACCGTCGACTCCAAGATCAACAGCATCGGCAAGCTCAAGGACCTGGGTCTGGAACTGGGCAAGCTCAATCCCAAGAACCTCACCTTCACGACGGTGCCGGTCCTCGACAACCCGGCCGACGGCGTGGTCAAGAAAACGGTCATCGTCAATCCGAACACGGCCCCCCAGGTCTTCGAGGCGATCAGGGGCGACGTCTCCTTCACCGAGGTCAAGCAGAAGCAGCAGCAGAAGAAGACTGCAGCAGACAACCTCCTCAAGGGCTCGCGCTCGGCCGCGTCCGACGTCCGCGTCGACATCTACAACGGCGGTGCGCCTGATGGCAGTGCGCAGGAAGCCGTCACCTGGCTGCAGAACAACAAGGGCGTTCCCAAATCCAGCCAGCTCGGCAACGCGGACACGCCACTGAGCAAGACGACCCTTGAGTACGCCCCCGACCAGGCGGATCAGGCACGCAAGCTGGCGGACATCATGGGGCTTCCGGCGTCGGCGATGAAGCCGGGCCAGAGCGAGAAGAACTCTCAGGGCCTCCCCGCGATCGTGCTGACCCTGGGCAAGGACTTCAAGGGGGCCGGAGTGCCCCTGACAGCACCGACGAAGGCGCCGGACGTCGACAAGTCCACGGCGGACAAGGTTCAGTGCGCCAAGTGACCTCAGCGGTCGATTACGCGTCTGACTGAACGTACTCGCGCCCGACGGGATGCATCCTGTCGGGCGCGTCAAGCGTCTAGTTACTGAACGCGAGACATATCCGGTGGGACGCACGTCCGGTCCGCCGAACGGCGAAGCACGAGAGGCGCGACGGGGCGTCCTCCCGGCTCGCGGGACGGACCCGTTGTCGGGCGCAGGGTGGGGAGGCAGGACTTGGTGCAGAGCGGTGTGCGTGGAAAGGGGGGGCGCCCACATGTGCGGCAGGCCGGTGAACTGGGCTGGGACGAAAGCCTCTACGACCGGCAGGACGACGGCGCCCAGGAGGGCTCCGACGGTCCACCGCCGAAGCGGGGCGACCACGACGGGCAGGGCGGCGGGAGCGGCATCGTGCACAAGGGGCGCCCGCGTCGCAGACGCCGGGTGCTGCGCTGGTCGGCGACCGTCCTGGCGGTTGTCATACTCGGGACCGCCGGCGCGGGATACGTCTACTACCAGCATCTGAACAACAACATCAAGAAGGACGACCTCAACATCGGCGACGCCAAGGACCGTGCGGTCGCGCCGAAGCCGAACGCGGCGGGTCAGATGCCGCTGAACATCCTTCTCATCGGGTCGGACGCGCGCGACACCAAGGAGAACCAGGAACTCGGCGGCGCCAAGGACACCTTCGGGGGCGCCCCTCGCGCGGACGTCCAGATGCTGCTGCACGTCTCGGCGGACCGCACCAACATGTCGGTGGTCAGCATGCCCCGTGACACCCTGCTGCAGCTCCCCAAGTGCACCGACCCCGTGTCGGGAGAGGTCTACCGGGCGACGACGTCCCTGGCGATGACGAACGACTCACTGGGCCGCGGTGGCCCCGGCTGCTCGGTGGCCACCTGGGAGAAGCTCACCGACATCCACATCGACCACTTCATCATGGTCGACTTCGCGGGCGTGGTCTCGATGGCGGACGCGATAGGCGGCGTCCCGGTGTGCGTGGACAAGAACATCTACTCGCACACCTCGTCCGGCCACGGCTCCGGCCTGAAGCTGAAGGCGGGCACCACCTATGTGAAGGGCACACAGGCCCTGCAGTGGCTGCGCACGCGCTACGGGTTCGAGGACGGCAGCGACATCGCCAGGACCAAGGCCCAGCACCAGTACATGGGCGCGATGGTCCGCCAGCTGCGTGAGAACGCCACTCTGAGCAACCCGAACAAGCTCCGCAAGCTCGCGGAGACGGCCACCGCGTCGCTCACCGTCGACAAGGGGCTCGGCTCGGTCACGAAGCTCTACGACCTGAGCACCGAGTTGAAGAAGGTGCCCTCGAACCGCATCACGCTGACGACGATGCCGTACGACTACGCCGGTGCCCGTGTGGTGCCCAAGCCGGGCGACGCGGAGAAGCTGTTCCGCCTGGTGCGCGAGGACATCCCGCTGGACGGCAAGGGTGCGAAGAAGAAGACCACCGAGGCCACGACGGCTCCGACGGACAGTGATGACAAGATCGCCGTCCAGGTCCAGAACGGCACCCGGACGTCCACGCTGGCGCCGGTGAGCGGACGGGCCGGGGCGGTGGCCCAGATCCTCGGCCAAGACGGCTTCACGGAGGCCAAGGCCGACTCCTCGACGGTGCTCTCCGAGGAGAAGACACTGGTCCGCTACCCGAGCGCGGACCTCAAGGGCGATGCCCAGCGGGTCGCGAAGGCCCTCGGTATCCCGGCGAGTTCGGTCGAGCAGTCGACGGATGTCTCCGGCGTCACCCTCGTCGTGGGTTCCGACTGGCGGTCGGGCACCACGTACACGGCGCCGAAGGAGGACAACAAGACCCCCACGTCGGCGAACATACTCAATGGCGCGACCGAGCAGTGCATGAAGGTGGACCCGGCCTACAGCTGGTGACCGCGGGATCGGGGCCCCCTCCACCCGGAGAGGGCCCCGGCGAAGCACGCCGTGCGGCTCAGTCGGCGGCGGCGCCCCGTGCGGACTCAGTCGGCGGCGGCGACGACCGCCGGACGCCGGGACGCGATGACTCTCTTCGCCAGCGTCTTCGGGCTGGTCAAAAAGCCCCAGCCCCAGGACATGTGCATGGTCGCGAGGGCGACGGGGATCTGCAGTCGCGACCGCAGCGGCAGGCCCCTGCCCGCGGGGAGGGAGCCCAGGGCGATCGCCGCGAGATAGCCGCCGGGGATCAGGAAGGCCCACGGGGTCAGCGCGGCACCCACGACGACGCCCGCGGCGATCGCGCACACCGCGGTCGGCGGGGCGAGGTACCGCAGATTGATGGAACCCTCGTGGTACCGGGCGACGACGTGCCGCCAGCGCCCGTAGTCCTTGTACTGCTTGGCCAGTGCCCGCACCGAGGGCCTCGGGCGGTACGACACCTTCAGCTCCGGGGAGAACCAGATGAGCCCGCCCGCCTCGCGGATGCGGAAGTTGAGCTCCCAGTCCTGGGCGCGGATGAACTCCTCGTTGTAGCCGCCCTGCTGCTCGAGCGCCGCGCGCCGGAAGACACCCAGATAGACGGTCTCCGCCGGGCCGGCGTCGCCGCCGGTGTGGAAGGCCGCGTTCCCGACGCCTATCTTCGAGGTCATGGCCGCGGCGACCGCGTGCTCCCAGTCGCTCTCGCCCTCGGCGTGCATGATGCCGCCGACGTTCTGCGCGCCGGTCTCCTCGAGCAGCCGCACGGCGGTCGCGATGTAGTTCGGCGAGAGCATGCCGTGCCCGTCCACCCGGACCACGATCGGATGGCGGGAAGCCTTGATCGCCGCGTTGAGGGCGGCGGGCGTACGTCCGGTCGGATTCGGGACCGTGTGCACACGCGGATCCTCGCGGACCAGTTCGGCCGCGATCTCGTCCGTGCGGTCCACGGAGGGACCAAGGGCGATCACGATCTCCATCTCGCCGCCGTACTCCTGGGCGAGGATCGCTTGGACGGCTCCGCGCAGATGCCGCTCCTCGTTGAGGACGGGCATGATCACGGACACGGCGGGGAGCGGCACGTGGGGCTTGGCGTTCATAGGAACCTCACGTTACCGCGAACGGGGGACCCCGATGCGCGCCGCCCGAGAGCCGCAGATCGTATCGGCCTACGGTGCTCAGGGATCCCACGACCAGCTCCGCGGAGGTCTCCCCCGTGCCCACGCCGACCCGCTCGCCCGCGCGCCGTCAACCGGTCCGCCGGTCCCCCGCACGGCGGCCGCAGGTGCGGCGCAGGAAGTCCGGCTGGGCGGCGCGGGTGGTCACCACGCTGTCCGTGGGGGTCCTCGCGGCAGGGGGTATCGGGCACGCGGCGCTCGCCCTGCTCGACGGCGGCATCTCCCGCATCGACCCCTTCAGGGACATGAAGGACCGCCCCGCCGCGGGCCACGGCATGAACATCCTCCTGGTCGGCACCGACGGCCGGGACAGGATCACGGAGAAGGAGCGCAGGGCGTACCGCCTGGGCGGAAACCCCTGCCACTGCACCGACACGATCATGATCGTGCACATCTCGGCGGACCGGGACCGGGCGACCGTGGTCAGTCTGCCGCGCGACACCTACACGCACATCGCGGCGCGCAAGGACCCGGCGACCGGGGCGCAGCACCCGGATCATCCGATCCGGCTGAACGCGGCGTACGCGGAGGGCGGCCCGAGCCTGACCGTGCAGACGGTCGAGAAGATGACGCACCTGAAGATCGACCACTACATGGAGGTCGACTTCATCACCTTCATGAAGACGGTGGACGTGCTCGGGGGTGTGCGGGTGTGTACCGCGCAGCCGCTCGAGGACCGCTTCACCGGGCTGAACCTGTCCGCGGGCACGCATGTGCTGGGCGGCGGGCAGGCACTGCAGTACGTACGGTCGCGGCACGTCGACGGAGCGTCCGACCTGGGCCGGATGCAACGGCAGCAGAAGTTCCTCGCGGCACTGATCGAACGGGCCACCTCCTCGGGGGTGCTGCTGAACCCGCTGAAGCTCCGGGACGTGACGCGGGCCGTGCTCGGCTCGGTGCGGGCCGACCAGGGCTTCGGGGCCGACCAGCTGATCGGGCTCGGCAGGGCGATGCGGAACTTCTCGCCGAGTTCGTCGGAGTTCACGACCGTGCCGATCGGGGACATGACCTTCCGGGACAAGGAGCTCGGCTCGACGGTGAAGTGGGACGACGCGAAGGCGGGAGCGCTGTTCCGGTCACTGCGCGACGACAAGCCGCTCGCCCCGCCCCGGCCGAAGAAGAAGGGACCTGCCGCGGTGGACGTCGATGTGCCCCCGCAACAGATCCAGGTGCAGGTCGAGAACGGGACACCCACGGAAGGGCTCGGCCGGCGTATGGACGACGGGCTCCTCGCCAGCGGGTTCCACACGACGCGCCGGCCCGCGAACGCGACGGACCGGACGGTGCGGCGCACGGTGATCGTCTACGATCCGCGCTGGGACCGCTCGGCGAAGTCCCTGGCGGCGGCCCTGCCCGGCAGTGAGCTGCGCCCCGCACCCGGCCAGGGCCCGACGCTGAAGGTGGTCGCGGGCGCCGACTTCAAGCAGGTGCGGCGGGTGAGGGCGGCCGAGCCGCAGAAACCGGAGCAGGTGGTGACCGGGGACCAGGTGGTGTGCCCGTGAGACATCTCCGGGGTCCTCGGCGCCGAGGTGCCGGTCCCGGCGCCCCGCCGTGCCTCCTCAGTCCTGGTGGCCCTCCGCGACCCGCTTCTCCCGCAGCTCCATGATCGCGCGGCGGCGGGCCAGACGATGGGTGCGGCGGATCTGGGCCTCCTGGTAGCGGCGCTTGTCCCGCTCCGTCTCCGGCAGGACCGGCGGCACCGTCCTGGGCTTGCCGTCGGCGTCGACCGCCGTGAAGACGAGATAGGCGGAACCGACCTGGGTGGGCGGCGTCGACTCGTTCCAGCGCTCGGCGAGGACCCGCACACCCACCTCCATCGAGGTGCGCCCGGTCCAGTTGACCTGGGCCTTCACATGTACGAGGTCGCCGACCCTGACCGGCTCCAGGAACGCCATCTCGTCCATGGACGCGGTGACGGCGGGACCGCCGGAGTGCCGGCCGGCCACGGCGCCTGCCGCGTCGTCGACGAGTTTCATGATCACACCACCGTGCACCGTACCCAGAAGGTTGGTGTCGCTGTGGGTCATGATGTGGCTGAGGGTGGTCCGGGACGCGGAGGTGGGCTTCCCGGGGACATCCCCCGTCGTTTGGCCCGGAATTTCTGATTCCGTGGCCGGGGCCTGGTCTGTCATGGCGTCCACCTTATGCGGGAGCGCACCCGGGGAGACTTTGTGTCAGCTTGGCAACAGCCCTGACCCCGTTCTTCTCCGGCCCTTGTCGGGCCCATACCTCGACCCTGCACACTGGGGCGCATGAACGATTGGCCCGAGGCATGGTCCGACGACAGTCGCGGCAACAGGTACGGACGCGGCAGCGCCGGCGCACAGCCGGAGAGTGCGCGCGCGATGCGGCAGGTCCGGCGCCAGCCCGGCGCGCCGCGTGACCCCCAGGGCGCGCCGCCGTACGGCAGGGTGCCGCAGCAGCCGACCTACCCGGGCGGTTACCAGGACGACCAGGGGTACGACAACGGCTACAACACGGGCCAGGTGTACGGCGGCGGCGGGAGACGCGGCGGCTACATACCCAACGACGACACCCAGGACCCCGAGTTCCAGCACTACCGGCCGCGCCCCAGCTGGGGCCGCCGCATCAAGTGGATCGCGATCACGCTGCTCACCGTCGTGGTCGTGACCTCGGTGGCCACCTACTTCTGGGCCGACTCCAAGCTCCACCGTGACGTCGACCTCTCCAAGGTCATCGACCGGCCGGCGGCGGGCCAGGGCACCAACTACCTGATCGTCGGCTCCGACAGCCGCGCAGGAATGTCCGCCGAGGACAAGAAGAAGCTGCACACCGGGTCCGCCGAGGGCAAGCGGACGGACTCGATGATGATCCTGCACGTCGGGGACAACGGCGACACGCTGATATCCCTGCCCCGTGACTCGGACGTGGAGGTCCCGACCTACGTGGGCTCCGACTCCGGCAAGACGTTCAAGGGCACCGGCCGGCACGTGAAGCTCAACGCGGCGTACGCCGAGGACGGCCCGACGCTCCTGGTCCGCACGATCGAGTACAACACCGGGCTGCACATCGACCACTACGTGGAGATCGGTTTCGCCGGCTTCGCGAACATCGTGGACGCGGTCGGCGGTGTCGACATCGACATCGACAAGGGCTTCAAGGACAAGTACTCGGGCGCCGACTTCCAGGCGGGCAAGCAGACCCTCAACGGTGAGCAGGCCCTGGCCTTCGTCCGCACCCGGCACGCCTTCGCCACGAGCGACCTGCAGCGCACGAAGAACCAGCAGAAGTTCCTCTCCGCCCTGGCCCACCAGGTGGCCACCCCGTCGACGGTCCTGAACCCCTTCAAGTTCTATCCGACGATGGGCGCGGGCCTGGACTCCCTGTCCGTCGACAAGGACATGAGCCTGTGGAACCTGGCGACCATGTTCTGGGCGATGAAGGGCGTCAGCGGCGGTGACGGCAAGTCCATGAACATGCCGATCTCCGGCTCGGCCGGCGGCAACCTGCTGTGGGACAAGGGCAAGGTGAAGACCTTGGTCAACGAGCTGAAGAACGACGAGCCGGTGACGGTGTCGGGGAACTGAGCCCCGGGCACTGGTACGCGGACAGGGCCTCGCCGAGCGGTACGGCGGGGCCCTTCGCGTACCCCCGAACGGTTCACCCACCAGGAATCCGCCGGGCCGCCGTGCGACCGTGAACCGAACCATGATCACGACCCACGGAGCCCGTCATGGCCGATCTTCAGGACGAACTGGACACCATCACCGAGGCCGTGGGCGGCCTCGCCCCTGCGCTCGAACCGCCGCCGCGGTCCGAGGACACCGCACCCGATGCGGCTACCGACGCTCTCGACCGCGCCCGCAGCTTCCTCGCGGGGCACCCCGTGGCGGTCGGCTACACCGGGGTGCCCTGGGCACTGCGACATCTGCCCCGGTACGACGTGGAGTTCGGCGAGGGGACCGGGAACGCGGACGTGCCGCGACTGCGGGAGGGGTATGTGGGCGCGCTGTTCTGGTCGCTGCACCTGCCGGGGGAGCCGACGGGCGACCGGGCCGCGCAGGCCACCCTCGACCGGCTCGACCTGGTGCTGACCGCGGTACGGGCCCACCGTGAAGGGCTGCGGCTGGCCGACGACGCCGCGCAGATCACCGATCTGCGCAACCGCAGCCGCGTCTCCGTCGTGATCGGTCCCGCGGGTGCCTGCGCGCTCGGCGACTCGCTCGGGGTCCTGCGCATCCTGCGAGCCCTCGGGCTCAGGCTCCTCACGCTCTCCGGCGTGTCCTGGGCGGGTGACGACGGACTCACCCGGTTCGGCGAGGAGGTGGTGCGGGAGATGGACCGCCTCGGCGTCCTCCCCGACCTCTCGGGCGCCTCGGCGGCCACGGTCCACCGCACCATCAGACTGTCCAGGGCTCCGGTCGTCTTCACCCGCTCCGGGGCCCGCGCCCTGCGCCCGCATCCGGTCAACCTCCCCGACGACGTGCTCGTCGAGCTGGGCCGGGCTCAGGGGCTGTGCCTGGTTCCGCTCGCACCGGAGCAGACGGGGCCCTCCGTGCGGGACGTCGCCGACCACCTCGACCACGTCCGGGAACTCGCGGGCCCGGAGTGCGTCGGCCTGTCGGGGGCCTACGACTCCGGGGCCGCGCAGACCTCGGATCTGGCGGACGCCTCCAGCTATCCGCCGCTGATCGCCGAACTCCTCGTCCGTGGCTGGACCGAGGCCGATCTCTCGCTTCTGACCTGGGGCAACGTCCAGCGCGTCCTGCGCACCGCCGACTTCACGGCCCGCGCCGCACAGCAGAGCCGGGGACCGTCCATGGCGAAGATCACCGACCTGGAGGGCTGACCCGGGACAGCACACCTAGGCGTGCTCGATCCGGCAGAGGCAGAACGGATGCCCGGCCGGATCCGCGTACACCCGGAAGTCCCGTTTGCCGTTCAGGTCGTTCACGTCCAGCGGGCGGGCGCCGAGCGCGAGCACCTTCTCCTGGGCCGCCTCGATCGCCTCGACGGTGTCACCGGCGTCGAGGTCGAGGTGCAGCTGCTGCGAGTCGGCGTCGGCCCTCGGCCACTCCGGCGGCTTGTGTTCCGGCGCCCGCTGGAAGGCGAGCCGGGGTCCCGCGGGTACGTGCAGGTCGACCCAGTCGCCGTCGCCCTCCACCGTGCCGCCCAGCACCTCGGCGTAGAACTCGGCGAGCGCACGTGGGTCCGGGCAGTCCAGGACGACGGACCGCATACGGGCGACGGGCAGTGCCATGGTGGGCCTCCTCGATGAGCCGGCGCCCTTTTCAGCAGGCGCAGAGACAGAACGGGTGCCCCGCCGGGTCCGCGTAAACGCGCCATGTGCGCGAGCGATCCGACGCGTCCAGCGGCTTGGCGCCGAGCGCGAGGACCCCCTTCTCGGCCGTGTCGAGATCGTCGACGACGAGATCCAGGTGGAACTGCTGCGAGTCGTCGGGGGCCGGCCACGCCGGCGGCACGTGCCCGGCCGCGGCCTGGAACGCCAGCGCCTGCCCGTCAGGTGCCTTGAGGTCGATCCAGTCGCCGTCGCCCTCCACCGTGCCGCCCAGCACCTCGGCGTAGAAACCTGCGAGTGCTCGGGGGTCGGGACAGTCCAGGACGACGACGCCCAGCTTGGCGAGAGCCATCACTTCCTCCTCGGAGTCTGCGGTTCGCGTCTGCGTGATCCACACGGATCAGGGGTTACCCATAGAGGCGTTCAACAGGTAACCGTTACCGCATGCTCCCGCACTGGAGGTAACGTCGCAAGGGGAATCGCGAAAGGTGGCGTCGCGCGCATGAGGTCGCAGACATGAGTGACAGACCCCCCGCCCCCGGCGGTCTCGCCCTGGTGGAGGCTCTGGTCAACACCGTGGACCTGGAGTCGGGCAGCGATCGCCTGGACACGCCCGAGGGACGCGCCGAGCTCGGCGTCGGCGAGCAGGAGCTGGCGGACGTACGCGAGCTGCGCGAGTCCCTGCGCGCCGTCTGCCTGGCGCACGCGGGCCATCCCCCGCACCGCGAGGTGACGCCCCTGGGCGACCTGCTGGCCCGGGCGCCGCTGTACGTCGCCGTCGACGCACGGGACGGTTCGGCGCTCCTCGCCCCCGTCGAGGAAGGGCCCCTGCTCTCCAGGGTGGCCGCCGCCGTCGCGGAGTCGCTCACGGCGGGCACCTGGCTGCGTCTGAAGGCCTGCGAACTGCCGCTGTGCCACTGGGCCTACTACGACCGCAGCCCGGCCGGGAAGGGCCGCTGGTGCTCGATGGCGGTGTGCGGGGCGCGCGCGAAGATGCGGCGGTACCGGGCGAAGTAGGCGAACGGCCCGCGGGGTCGGGGACTCGCCGGTCGCCGTTGGGGGCCGTGGGGCAGAATGCAACCGGACGCCGGTCCGGCCGACTGAGCCTCGGCCGGACCGGCGTCACCGGTTTCGCTACGCCGTGGGGCGGCCCATCGCCCGGTACGTCCACCCCGCCCGGCGCCACAGCTCCGGGTCGAGCGCGTTGCGGCCGTCGAGAACGATGCGGGAGGCGGCCTCCCGGCCCAGCTCGGCCGGGTCCAGCTCGCGGAACTCCCGCCATTCGGTCAGGTGGAGCACGACGTCGGCACCGCGGACCGCCTGGAGCGCGGAGCCGGCGTATCCGAGCGTCGGGAACAGGCGCCGGGCGTTCTCCATGCCCTTGGGGTCGTAGACCGTGACCTGACCGCCCTGGAGGTGTATCTGCCCGGCGACGTTCAGCGCCGGCGAGTCACGGACGTCGTCGGAGTCGGGCTTGAACGTCGCGCCCAGCACCGCGACCCGCTTGCCGAGGAAGGAACCACCGCCCAGCGCCTCGCGCGCCATCTCCACCATCTGACCCCGGCGGCGCATGTTGATGGAGTCGATCTCACGCAGGAAGGTCAGCGCCTGGTCGGCGCCCAGTTCGCCGGCGCGTGCCATGAAGGCCCGGATGTCCTTCGGCAGACAGCCGCCGCCGAAACCGATCCCCGCCCGCAGGAACTTCCTTCCGATCCGGTCGTCGTAGCCGATGGCCTCGGCCAGCCTGGCGACATCGCCGCCCGCGGCCTCGCAGACCTCCGCCATCGCGTTGATGAAGGAGATCTTGGTGGCGAGGAAGGAGTTGGCGGAGGTCTTCACCAGCTCGGCCGTCGGGAAGTCGGTGACTACGAAGGGCGTCCCTTCGGCGACCGGCGTCGTGTACACCTCGCGCAGCAGTTTCTCGGCCCGGTCGCTGCGCACGCCGACGACGATCCGGTCGGGGTGCAGCGTGTCCTGGACGGCGAAGCCCTCACGCAGGAACTCCGGGTTCCAGGCCAGCTCGGCGTCCGCGCCCGCGGGCGCGTGCTCGGCGAGGTAGGCGGCGAGCCGGTCCGCGGAGCCCACGGGCACCGTCGACTTGCCGACGACGAGGGAGGGGGCCCTCAGATGCGGGGCGAGCGAGGCGATCGCAGCGTCGACGAAAGACATGTCGCAGGCGTACTCGCCGTGCTTCTGCGGGGTGTTCACGCAGACGAAGTGGATGTCGCCGAACGCGGCCAACTCGGCCCAGTCCATGGTGAATCTCAGCCGTCCCGTGGAGCCCTCGATGCCCGCGACGTGCTTGCGCAGCAAATCCTCGAGACCGGGCTCGTACATGGGGACCTCGCCCCGCTGGAGCATCTCGATCTTCTCCGGCACGACGTCGAGACCGAGCACCTCGAACCCGAGCTCGGCCATGGCGGCGGCGTGCGTGGCGCCGAGATAACCGGTCCCTATGACGGTGATCTTGAGGCTCATGGGGTGCTCCAGGGGGGACGGCGGTGAATCGGTGCCCGAGCATAGCCGGGCCTCTCGGCGGGCAGGTTTCCCGCTGTCGCCAAGCTCACGTATCACTCGTGTGGGCGTACCCCTAAAATTTGGGTTACTTAACGGTAATTAGCGTCGGCACCGCAGCTTCCTTGGAGCGTGAGAGACCTTGGCCGGATCGGCTGAATTCGACCTGTACCGCCCGTCCGAGGAGCACTCCATGCTCCGCGACGCCATTCGCGCGCTGGCCGAGGCGAAGATCGCGCCGTACGCCGCCGCGGTGGACGAGGAGGCGCGCTTCCCTCAGGAGGCGCTGGATGCCCTTGTGGCGAACGACCTGCACGCGGTGCACGTGCCCGAGGAGTACGGCGGCGCCGGCGCGGACGCCCTCGCCACGGTCATCGTGATCGAGGAGGTGGCGCGTGCCTGCGTGTCGTCCTCGCTGATCCCGGCCGTGAACAAGCTCGGCTCCCTGCCGGTGATCCTCTCCGGCTCCGAGGAGCTGAAGAAGAAGTACCTGGGGCCGCTGGCCAAGGGCGACGCGATGTTCTCGTATTGCCTTTCCGAGCCCGAGGCCGGATCCGACGCGGCCGGTATGAAGACGAAGGCCGTCCGTGACGGCGACCACTGGGTCCTCAACGGTGTGAAGCGCTGGATCACCAACGCGGGCGTTTCCGAGTATTACACGGTCATGGCCGTGACCGACCCGGAGAAGCGCTCCAAGGGCATATCGGCCTTCGTCGTCGAGAAGTCGGACCCGGGTGTGTCCTTCGGCGCCCCGGAGAAGAAGCTCGGCATCAAGGGCTCCCCCACCCGCGAGGTCTACTTCGACAACGTCCGCATCCCGGCCGACCGCATGATCGGCGAGGAGGGCACCGGCTTCGCGACGGCGATGAAGACCCTGGACCACACCCGGATCACCATCGCCGCCCAGGCGCTCGGTGTCGCCCAGGGCGCCTTCGACTACGCCAAGGGCTACGTCAAGGAGCGCAAGCAGTTCGGCAAGGCGATCGCCGACTTCCAGGGCATCCAGTTCATGCTCGCCGACATGGCGATGAAGATCGAGGCGGCCCGCCAGCTCACCTACGCGGCCGCCGCCAAGTCGGAACGCGGCGACAGCGACCTGACCTTCCAGGGCGCCGCCGCGAAGTGCTTCGCCTCGGACGTGGCGATGGAGGTCACCACGGACGCGGTCCAGTTGCTGGGCGGTTACGGCTACACGCGCGACTACCCGGTCGAGCGGATGATGCGCGATGCCAAGATCACTCAGATCTACGAGGGCACCAACCAGGTCCAGCGGATCGTGATGGCGCGCAACCTGCCGTGACACCGCGGCCGGTCACGGCTGCGCACGGAGGTTTCCGGGGCACCCCGCGGGGTGCCCCTTTCCGTGGTGCGCGGCGGATCCCGTCCGTGGATCGGGGGCGTGGGCCGGACCCACGCCCCCTCGCTGTCAGCGGTCCAGCTCTTCCAGCGTCGCGTTCGACGGGCCCCGCCTGGCCTTCAGGCCCCGTGCCACGTCCTCGGCCGCACCCAGCACGCGCACCGCGTTCTGCCAGGTCAGCTTGGCCAGGTCGGACTTCGACCAGCCGCGGTCGAGCAGTTCGGCGATCAGGTTCGGATAGCCCGAGACATCGTTGAGGCCGTCCGGCGTGAAGGCCGTGCCGTCGTAGTCGCCGCCGATGCCCAGGTGGTCGACGCCCGCAGCCTCACGCATGTGGTCCAGATGGTCGGCGACCGTCCCGACGGTCGCGACGGGGCGGGGGTTGCGCTCCGCGAAGGCGCGGTGGACCTTCATCGCCTGCGGGGTCGTGTCGAGGTGGTGGAAGCCGTGCGTGCGCATGTTCTCGTCCGCGGCGGCCGTCCAGTCGACCGCCGCACGCAGCACGAACTTGGGGACGAACGTCACCATCGCCACGCCCCCGTTGGCGGGCAGGCGCTCGAGGACGTCGTCGGGGATGTTGCGCGGGTGGTCGCAGACCGCACGGGCGGAGGAGTGCGAGAAGATCACCGGGGCGTCCGTGGTGTCCAGCGCGTCCCGCATCGTCGTCGCCGCCACGTGCGAGAGGTCGACCAGCATCCCGAGGCGGTTCATCTCGCGCACGACCTCGCGGCCGAAGGCGGTGAGGCCGCCTGCCGCCGGCCGGTCGGTCGCCGAGTCCGCCCACGCGACGTTGTCGTTGTGGGTGAGGGTCATGTACCGCACGCCGAGGTCGTACAGTCCGCGCAGGGTGCCGAGCGAGTTCGCGATCGAATGGCCGCCCTCCGCGCCCATCAGCGACGCTATGCGGCCCTCCGCGCGCGCCGCCTCCATGTCGGCGGCGGTCAGCGTCCGTCGCAGGTCCGCCGGATAACGCTCCGTCAGCTGCCGTACGCAGTCGATCTGTTCCAGCGTCGCGGGCACCGGGTCGGGCAGATCGCTGCGCACGTACACCGACCAGAACTGCGCCCCGACCCCGCCCTCGCGCAGCCGCGGCAGGTCGGTGTGCAGGTGCTCGTTCTGATGGTGGGCGATGTCGCGGGCGTCCAGGTCGTAACCGACCTGCTCGCGCAGCGCCCAGGGCAGGTCGTTGTGCCCGTCGACCACCGGGAACTCGCGCAGCAGGTTCCGGGCCGCCTCCAGGGAGGGCGAGGTCACCGGCGTCACTTCCCCGTGCCGAAGCCGAAGCCCGCCGTCGCGCCCTCGACCTTGGAGCGCAGCCGTTTGCCCTTCTCGGTGGCCTGGTCGTTGAGGTCCTGCTGGAAGTCGCGCATCTTCCCGAGCAGGTCCTCGTCGTGCGCGGCGAGAATGCGGGCCGCGAGCAGCCCTGCGTTGCGGGCACCGCCCACCGAGACCGTCGCCACCGGAACACCGGCGGGCATCTGCACGATCGACAGCAGCGAGTCCATGCCGTCGAGGTACTTCAGCGGGACCGGGACGCCGATGACGGGCAGCGGGGTGACGGACGCGAGCATCCCGGGCAGGTGCGCGGCGCCTCCGGCGCCCGCGATGAGCACCTTCAGACCGCGGTCCGCCGCGTGCTCACCGTAGGAGATCATCTCGCGGGGCATGCGGTGCGCGGAGACGACGTCGACCTCGTACGCGACCTCGAACTCGTCGAGGGCCTTGGCGGCGGCCTCCATGACGGGCCAGTCGGAGTCCGACCCCATGACGATGCCGACCAAGGGGAAGGGGCGCGCGTCAGCGCTCGTTGAGGGGTGGTGGTCGGGTGACGGGAGGGCAGAGCTCATTCGGTGATGGTGCCTCTCAGGTAGCCGGCAGCGTGACGTGCGCGCTCCAGCACGTCGTCCAGGTCGTCGCCGTAGGTGTTGACGTGTCCGACCTTGCGGCCGGGCTTCACGTCCTTGCCGTACATATGGATCTTGAGCTGGGGGTCCCGGGCCATGCAGTGCAGATACGCGGAGTACATGTCGGGGTAGTCGCCGCCCAGCACGTTGACCATGACGGTCCACTTGGCCCGCGGGCGCGGGTCACCGAGCGGGAGGTCGAGGACGGCCCGTACGTGGTTGGCGAACTGCGAGGTGATCGCGCCGTCCTGGGTCCAGTGGCCCGAGTTGTGCGGGCGCATCGCCAACTCGTTGACGAGGAGGCGGCCGTCGCGGGTCTGGAACAGCTCGACGGCCAGGTGGCCGACGACGCCGAGTTCCTTGGCGATCGTCAGGGCCATCTCCTCGGCCCTCAGCGCCAGCGCCTCGTCCAGATCGGGGGCGGGTGCGATCACGGTGTCGCAGACCCCGTTGACCTGCTGGGACTCCACGACCGGGTACGCCACCGCCTGTCCGTGCGGGGACCGCACGACATTCGCGGCCAGCTCCCGCACGAAGTCGACCTTCTCCTCGGCGAGGACCGGGACGCCCGCCCGGAACGGCTCCGCGGCCTCCTCGGGCGACGTCACGACCCATACGCCCTTGCCGTCGTAGCCGCCGCGGACGGTCTTCAGGACGACGGGGAAACCGTCGCCCTCTGCCGCGAAGGCGACGACGTCCTGCGGATCGCTCACGATGCGGTGGCGCGGGCACGGCACCCCGATCGAGTCGAGCCTCGCCCGCATCACGCCCTTGTCCTGGGCGTGCACGAGCGCGTCCGGGCCGGGGCGGACGGGGATGCCGTCCGCCTCCAGGGCCCGCAGGTGCTCGGTGGGCACGTGCTCGTGATCGAAGGTGATCACGTCACAGCCCTGCGCGAAGGCACGCAGCGTCTCCAGGTCGCGATAGTCGCCGACGACGACATCGTGGACCACCTGCGCCGCGGAGTCCTGGGGGGTGTCACTGAGGAGCTTGAACCTGATGCCGAGCGGGATGCCCGCCTCGTGTGTCATACGAGCGAGCTGTCCACCGCCGACCATGCCGACTACCGGGAACGTCACGCACCTAGGGTATCGGCCACGCGGACACGGCCGGTTTCCGTCCCCGCGGGACGGCTGCCCGCGACCGGACGGCGTTCCGTCGGCCCGCTTCCCTGCTGCTTTCTTTCCGTCCTCATGAACCGGTCCACAGGCGGCGGCCACCTGCGCTGGTTAGCATGGCGGAGTTGACGGAACCGCTCGGCGCGTCCTGCCGGGCCGGCGCACGCGACGGACCGAATCGACGACAGGACCGACCCGACGGGGGCTGGCAACACCATGGGCAGTGGTTCCACAGGCCTGAAGAGCAAGCCCCCCGGCGCGATGCGCCGGCAGTTCGACCAGCTCATACGTGAGATCGCCAAGTTCGGCGCGGTCGGCGGTGCGGGGCTGCTGGTCAATCTGCTGGTCTTCAACCTCGTGCGGCACGCCACCGGGCTCCAGGTGGTCCGTGCCAGTGTCATCGCCACCGTCGTGGCGATCGTCTTCAACTACATCGGGTTCCGCTACTTCACCTACCGGGACCGCGACAAGAGCGGCAGCACCCGTGAGATATCACTGTTCCTGCTGTTCAGCGCCGCGGGCCTGGTGATCGAGAACGGCGTCCTGTACATCGCGACGTACGGGTTCGGCTGGGACACCCCGCTGCAGAGCAACATCTTCAAGTTCCTCGGGATCGGACTCGGCACGCTGTTCCGGTTCTGGTCCTACCGCTCCTGGGTCTTCCGGACGCTGCCGGCCGGTGAGGCCGTGGCAGGTGCGGAGTCCATCCTCGAGGCGGCCGAGCGGCAGCGCCGTCAGGGCCAGCGCGTCAACCGCTGAGTCGGCTCCTCGTCCGACCCGGTGCCGCGGGCGGCCTCCGGCACCGGTCGACCCGTCCCGGTTCCCGCCCGCCCCGGACACTCATCTGACCATGGTCCCCGGCTCGTCCGGCTCGTCCCCCTGGGAAGCCGTCTTCAGAGGAGTGCGGGACAGGAACAGGCCGAAGACCGGCGGCTGGGTCTGGAGCATCTCCAGTCGGCCGCCGTCCGCCTCGGCGAGATCGCGGGCGACCGCCAGCCCGATGCCCGTGGAGTTGCGGCCGCTGATCGTGCGCTCGAAGATGCGGGAGCCCAGCTCCGCCGGCACGCCGGGTCCTTCGTCAGTCACCTCCACGACGGCCTGGTTGCCCGTGACACGGGTGCGCAGGGCGACGGTGCCGCCGCCGTGCATGAGGGAGTTCTCGATCAGGGCGGCCAGCACCTGGGCGACGGCGCCCGGCGTGCCCACGGCCCGCAGATGCCGCTTGCCCGAGCTGACGATGGCCCGTCCCGCGCTGCGGTAGGCGGGGCGCCACTCGGCGAGCTGCTGCTGGATGACCTCGTCGAGGTCGAAGGAGACCGCGGAGCCGGTGCGTGGGTCGCGGGCGTTGGTCAGCAGCCGTTCGACGACATCCGTGAGCCGTTCCACCTGCGTCAGCGCGATGGTCGCCTCCTCCTTCACCGTGTCCGGCTCGTCGGTGAGGGTGATCTCCTCCAACCGCATGGAGAGCGCGGTGAGGGGCGTGCGCAGCTGGTGGGAGGCGTCGGCGGCCAGTCGGCGCTCGGCCGTGAGCATGCGCGCGATCCGCTCGGCGGAGGAGTCGAGGACATCGGCGACCCGGTCCAGTTCCGGGACTCCGTACCGCTTGTGGCGCGGCCGAGGATCGCCGGAACCGAGCCGTTCCGCCGTCTCGGCGAGGTCGGTGAGCGGGGAGGCGAGGCGGTTGGCCTGGCGTACGGCGAGCAGGACCGCGGCGATGATCGCGAGCAGTGCGACCAGGGCGATGATCAGCAGCGTGCGGCCCACTTCCCGGGTGACCGTGGAGCGGGGCTCCTCCACGCGGACCGTCTCACCCTCCTCGCCCTTGGCCGTGGAGTGGATGACGTCCCCCACGGGCTTGGTGCCCACCTCGATGGGGGGCTGGCCGGGGATGCCGATGACCGCGTACCGGTCGCCCGTGACCTGGGCCTTGAAGACCGCGGCGGTGACCTTCTCGTCGCCGAGGAGCCGGCTGTCCACGATGCTGGCGAGCCGCAGCGCCTCGGAGTCGACACGTTCCTGCGCGCTGTTGCTGATCGTCCGGGTCTCGACGATGACGAGCGAGATGCCGAAGACGGCGATCACCACGAGGACGACGGCGAGGGTGGACTGGATGAGACGACGACGCACGGGGCCCTCCGGGCAATGGCTCTACGACGACCAGTGTGCCCCGGGCACTGCCTGCGCCGCGGGCCGGGGCAGCACCCTCGTGACGGGCGAGGAGCCCCCACGACCGGCCACGAGCGCCGCGGGCCCGCACCAGCGCGGCAGCGGTCGGCGCGCACGACGGCCGTCCCGGCCGAGCCCCGGCGGCGGCGACCGGGGTCTGTCGTCTGGATCGGGTCGGCTGAGAGGGACTGCGCCTTTCGGTCGACCCGAGCGGGGCGTGGCGACGCGGAGCGGCGGCGACCGTCGACAACGCGGCAGCTGCGTGTGCCGCACCCCGGGACGCCGGCCTGACCCGGACGACCGGCCCTAGCTCTTCTCGAAGCGGAAGCCCACTCCCCGTACCGTCGCGATGTAGCGCGGGTTGGCGGCGTCGTCCCCCAGCTTCTTGCGCAGCCAGGAGATGTGCATGTCCAACGTCTTCGTGGACGACCACCACGTGGTGTCCCAGACCTCGCGCATCAGCTGGTCGCGCGTGACGACCCGGCCCGCGTCCCGGACGAGGACCCGCAGCAGATCGAACTCCTTGGCGGTGAGCTGGAGCTCCTCGTCACCCATCCACGCCCGGTGCGACTCGACGTCGATGCGCACCCCGTGCGTGGCGGGCGGCTGCGCGGGTTCGGTGGAACCGCGCCGCAGCAGCGCCCGGACGCGGGCGAGCAGCTCGGCGAGCCGGAAGGGCTTGGTGACGTAGTCGTCGGCACCCGCGTCGAGACCCACGACGGTGTCCACCTCGTCGGCGCGCGCGGTCAGGATCAGGATGGGGACGGTGTGGCCCTCGGCGCGCAGCCGGCGGGCCACCTCCAGGCCGTCCATGCCGGGCAGGCCGAGGTCCAGCACGACCAGGTCGACGCCGCCCTGCATTCCGGCGTCGAGCGCGGTGGGTCCGTCCTCACGCACCTCGACCTCGTACCCCTCCCGGCGCAGGGCACGGGCCAGGGGCTCCGAGATGGACGCGTCGTCCTCGGCGAGCAGTACACGGGTCATGGGGTGATGGTAGTCCGCCCGGGACAAGAGCAAAGGTGTGATCCAAGGTGTGACCGGCAGGGGGCATTTCTTACCTTCGTGTGCAGGCGCGCACCGCCGTCGGCGCCGGTCACGGAGCGCAGTCACGCCCGTTCGCCACAGGTGTCATTCCGCGTGGAGACCTTCGAATGGGCGCCCCCAGTTCCGGTATCACCTGTGATACCGGTCTCGGTCCTTCCGTTCGCGCCGCTCCGATGACGTATGGTGACCGGAACGCCTGTAGCACCACCTGGGACCTTTGGCGGGCACTTGACGCTGAAGGTCTCTTTTGCGTGCGAGCTGGTTCTCACCAGCCTCGAAAGGAATGACCTATGGCCGGGCCTTCGGCGCTTTGACGCGCGTAGAGGCGTGGATCCCGGTGGTCGCCGTCCACCGCTCCGTGAGCGGACACCCCGTGGGCGTGGGGCGGACGGCCGATCCCGCCGGTGCCGGCCGCCAACCGGGCATGCGACCCCCGGGCTTCGGCCCCGCCCGATCCGGGGACCCCCACGCGCATGCCCCGACCAGCAAGGAACGACCATGGCGTCCAGCCTGACGAAGGACTCGGTCCGACCGGGCAATCCCGGTTCCGAGAAGACCTTCTTCGGCCACCCCCGCGGACTGGCCACACTCTTCATGACCGAGATGTGGGAGCGCTTCTCCTACTACGGCATGAGGGCTCTTCTCCCGCTGTACCTGGTCGCCCCCGGCGGCCTGCACCTGAGCGCGGCCGGTGCGACCGCGATCTACTCGGTGTACGTGTCGCTCGTATACCTGCTCGCCCTTCCGGGCGGCTGGTTCGCGGACCGTCTCCTCGGCCCGCGGAAGACGGTCGCCCTGGCCGGCTTCATCATCATGCTGGGCCACCTCACCCTGGCCCTGCCGTCGGCCGGCACGTTCTACGCCGGGCTCGGACTCGTCGCCATCGGCTCGGGTCTGCTGAAGGCCAACATCTCGACGATGGTCGGCCACCTCTACAACGGCCCGGACGACGCGCGCCGCGACGGTGGCTTCACGATCTTCTACGTCGGCATCAACCTGGGCGCCTTCGCCGCACCGCTGGTCATCGGCACCATCGGCGAGAACGTCAACTGGCACCTGGGCTTCGCGCTCGCCGCGCTCGGCATGGCGCTCGGCCTCGGCCAGTTCCTGCTCGGCGGCCGCCACCTGAGCGAGCGTTCCAGCCACGTCCCGACCCCGCTGACCGCCGAGGAGAAGGTCTCGACGCTGCGCAAGTCGGCGCTGTGGGCGGCCGTCGCGATCGTCTTCTACGCGATCGTCGGCTTCTCCGGTGTCTACACCCTGAACTGGCTGCTGGTCCCGATCACCGTCGCCGGCCTGGTGATCCCGATCCTGGTGATCACCCGGATCAAGCGGGACAAGGACCTCGACCGCACCGAGCAGTCCCGGATGACCGCCTACATCTGGTTCTTCGTGGCCGCGGCCGTGTTCTGGATGATCTACGACCAGGGTGGCTCCACCCTGTCGATCTTCGCCGACTCGTCGGCCAAGAACACGATCTTCGGCTGGGACTTCCCGGTCTCCTGGTACCAGTCGGTCAACCCGGTCATGATCATGGCGCTGGCCCCGGTCTTCGCGTGGCTGTGGCTGGCGCTCAACCGCCGCGGCAAGGAGCCCGGCACGGCGGTGAAGTTCGCCTCCGGCCTGGTCCTGGTCGGCGCGTCCTTCTTCCTGTTCCTCGCCCCGCTCGGGATCGCCGACGGCGGTCACAAGGCCGCGGCGCTGTGGCTGGTCGCGATCTACTTCGTGCAGACCGTCGGTGAGCTGACGCTCTCCCCGGTCGGCCTCTCGGTCACCACGAAGATGGCCCCGGCGAAGTACGCCTCCCAGATGATGGGTGTCTGGTTCCTGGCCGTCACCGCCGGTGACGCCACGACCGGTCTGCTCTCCATCGCGGGCGTCGACCTGAACACGACGGGCATCGTGACCCTGGAAGCGGCGGTCGCCGTGGTCGCCGGTGTGGCGGTGCTGATGTACCGCAAGAAGGTCAAGGAACTCATGGGCGATGTGCACTGACGTCGCTCCCGAGGCGGCGGAGGGCCGCCGCACCCGCACGGGTGCGGCGGCCCTCCGCCGTTTCCGGGGTCAGCGGGCACGCCGGGGCAGGAACGTGAAGACCGCTCCGCCCAGCAGGATCGCCGTCCCGGCCACCAGCCCGAGGGCCCTCAGTGCGCCGTGGTCGTCCGCGCCCGTCTGGGCCAGACCGCCCGAGGTCCCACCGGAGCTGCCTCCCGAGGTGGACGAGCCACCGGACGTCCCGCCCGGTTGCTCCGAGGTGTCGAGGGTCAGCGACACCTCGCTCTTCGTCGGCGTGCACGTCGTCGTCGTGCCGAGGGCCTTGATGGTCAGTACGCCCGGCGACAGCGTCGACCGCCCGCTCGCGCCGGGCTTGTAGGTGCCGGCCAGATCCGGGATCTCGATCGGATCGCCCGACTTGATGTCGCTCGCGTTCGTGG
Source organism: Streptomyces sp. NRRL F-5122 (assembly GCF_001507435.1). Lineage (GTDB taxonomy): Bacteria > Actinomycetota > Actinomycetes > Streptomycetales > Streptomycetaceae > Streptomyces > Streptomyces lannensis. The sequence continues at coordinate 298,141 of NZ_LMWH01000243.1, read as the reverse complement.
GGCCCTCGACATGGACGGTTCCCTTGTCGGCACCGCCCACCACGACCTCCATCGACGGCTTCACCGAGTCCTTCGGGATGTCCGCCGGGCTGTCCATCACCGACTTCTTGAACCGGACCGTGAGAGCGAAACTTCCGCCGTCCTTCTTGGCGTCGATCTGCACGGGTGACGTGGCGTTCTTGTCTCCGATGGGCGTCTTGCAGGCGTACGGGACCTGGACCTCCTTGCCCGTGAAGTCCGTCTGCCCGCCGCTGCCACCGCCCGCTCCACCTGATCCGCCGCCGTCCCCGCCCGTCTCGCTCGCGGTCGGCGAGGGGGAGGACGAACCGGTGGGCAGACCGGTGGGCAGCCCGGTCGGCAGGTTGGTCGGCACGCCCGTCGGCAGGGTGGGCACGACCGTCGGCAGCCCGCCCGTCGTACCGCCCGAACCACCGCCGTCGGACACCTTGATGGTCGCGGCCGGTTGCACCGTCTCCTTCGGGGAGCACTTGGTGTCCGTCGAGATGGGCTTGTTGACGTTGATGTTGTACGCGTCAGGCGTCAGCGTCACCTCGCCGGCCGCGGTCAGCTTCAGCTTGCCCGTCATGTCCGACAGCTTCATCTCGCTGTTCTTGGGGATCGCGGGGTTCGACCGCGGCCCTTCCATCGCGATGTCCGCGGTCTGCGCGCCTGCGGCCTTCAGGGTCCCCGTCGGCTTGACCGTGTCCTTGTCCAGATCGAGCACATCGGGGTTCTTGGACGCGGCCTGCACGAACTTCCAGGTGACGGTCACCTCGTCGCCGACCTTCGCCTCTGCGGGCGCCGTGATCTCCACCTTCGTGGTGCCCTCGACCGGGGGCAGTCCCGGGATCGGCGGCGGGATGCACTCCGTTGTGTACGACACCTCGGCGGCCTGCGCCGGTGCGGCGGCCACGGCGAGCAGCACGCCCGCCCCGCACAGCATCAGCGCCGCCCCGGCGGCTCCTGCCCTGCCGCTTCTGCCCCCTGCCGCAAGGACTCTCCGTTGCGTGCTCACGTGTTTCCCTTCCTCGGGGTCGACGGACCGTTCTCGTGCGGTGCGGAGAGCCGACCGTGCACCGCGGTCCCCGGATCCGCGTCCGGGGTGAACCACGGCAGGGTCGAAGCGAAAGGAGGCGCGGAGGAGGACGACGGGGCGCCCGGCCTCCGTACGCGCAGGGCGGGCCCGATCAGCCGCAGACTCCGGCGGTGCAGCGCCCGCCCGGCCGGGGCACCTGGCCGCACCCGGTCCACGACGGCCATGCCGAGCCGGAACACGGCGGCCGGTACGACCAGGCAGAGCAGGATCCAGAAGACGGTCACACCCCAGGGCCGGCCGACGCCCCACGGCTGTTCGGCCAGCGTCCTGCCGCCGTACCCCAGCGAGACCGTGTAGTCGCCGTGGGCACCGGCGGCGAGCTCCACAGGGAGCTCGATCCGCGCCTTCCTGCCGGGCGCGACGGTTCCGTGCCACTGCTCCTCGTCCCACTGCGGGGCGAAGACGCCGTGCGCGGTACCGACCCGGAAGACGGGGTTCTCGACCGGCGAGGAGCCGACGTTGCCGACGGTGAACGCCAAGGTACGGGACGGCGGCGCCCCGAACCACGTCAACAGCCCCGAGGACCCCTCGAGGCGGGTGTCCGTCAGCACCGACAGCCGCCCGGCGGCGGACTCGGCGGGCAGTGGCCGCACCGCGTGCCCGGCGACCTGGAAGATCGCGTCGGCGTCCGCAGTGGCCCCGGTGACGGTGGCCACATGCACCACGCAGGGACACGGCACGGGCGGCTCGGACACCGGTAGCTTCCTGCGGAAGGACCCGCGCGTGTCGGTCGTGACGGCCCGTCCGTCCGCGTTGGCGCAGGAGTTGGTGCCCCCGATCACGCCCCTGGACGGCACGGACCGACCGCAGATCAGGATCATGAGCAGGGTCTTCGGGCGCCATCCGCTGCCGGTCGCGGTGATCGAACCGCCCGTCCCCGCCTGGGACGCGGACAGTTCGACGGACGGCCCGCTCTCGCCCCGGGCCGGTGCCGCCACGGAGGTGAGGGCGAGCACAAGGACCGCAACCAGCGCCGAGATACGCGCCTTCACGTTCCCGCTCCCGTCAACTCGACCTCCGTGTGGGCCTGTTCGTCCACGTCCCCTTCCGGCGGACGGCGCCGGCGTCTCCGTACGACCGCGGCCACCCCCACGGCTGCGAGCAGCCCGGCGGTGGATGCGGCGGCCGTCCCCCAGGGCACGAACCGTGCCGACGCCGACGCCGAACCGCGTGCCCCGCCCGCCGCCGTGACGGTGAGTGTCACGTCCACCGCGTCGAGCGCCGGCTGGTGCGGCCACGGCTCGGTGAGCCGGACCCTGCGGCCCGGCGGCAGTTGGAGGGGCAGGGCGTGCGGTGCCCCGTCCGAGCACTCCGTCGGCGCGGACCGCGAGCCGCGGGGCCAGCACCGTGGTGCCGCGGTTGACCAGCTCGTAGGTGACGCGCCCGGCGCGCACCCGCACGTGCTCCACCGTCAGCGCGGACAACGCGGGCCCCGTGACACGGAGCCGGACGCGTACGGCCGACGAGCGGGCGCCCGCGCTCGCCACGATCACGGCGCGGTGGTCGCCGGGTGCGGCTCCCGAGGGGACCGTCACGCTGAACGGAACATCGGCGCGGGTGCGGCCGGGCACCGTGACCAGGACCTCGTGCGCCGCGACCCTCCGCCCGCCCGTCGTGCGGGCGAATCCGATCCACGCGCCGCTGCCCGCAGGCACCGACCGGGCCGGGGAGCCGTCGTCCGCGGTGTCGTCGGCGCCGCTCAGCCGGACGGTCAGCGGTCCGCTGTCCGGATTGACCACCGACACCGCGTCCTGCATGACCGTGCCGGGCTCACCCTCCGCGTAGACGTACGGCCGCCCGCCCCCGCCCCCCGGCGCGGGCGCGAGGGACCAGCCGTCCTCGGCCGGCGCGGCCGGCGCGGCGGGTGCGGCGGGTGCGGCGGGTGCGGCGGCCAGCAGGCCCAAGGCTACGGAGAGGGTGAGCGCGAGGCGGACGGACGGCATCGGCGGCTCCCGACGGAAAGGAGGCGTGTGGCGCCTCGGTGCGGGGCGGTGTGGTCGGGCGATGGGCCGGCGGCTCGTGCGGATCCCGGATACGCCTCAGCGGCGCACCGTCTGGTTGCGGCGCGTCAGCCAGAGCGCTCCGGCCGCTCCCGTGAGCAGGACCGTGCCGCCGAGGGTGCCCAGGGCGATCGCGGAGTCCTCGGGACCGGTCTGCGGCAGCTGCCCGCCCGCGCCGGTGCCGCTCCGGGCGGCGCCGGTCGAGCCGCCGCCCGCGGCGGTGACGTCCAGGGTGAGCGAGGGGCCCGGGTCGCCGGCGGGTGTGCATGTGGTCGTCGTGCCGAGCGCCTTGATGGTCAGCACGACCGCGGTGAAGGTGACCTTGCCGGTCTTCCTCGGCGTGTACGTACCGGTCAAGTCATCGATCTTGATGGGGGTGTCGGCTGGGATCGCGGCCTGGTTGGCCGGTCCCGTCACCGTCAGCGCCCCGCTCTCGGCGCCGCCCAGCTTGATGGTGGCGCTCGGGTTCATCGCGCCCTTGCCCAGCTCGACCGGGCTGGAGGAGACGCCCTTCTGCCAGGACATGGTGATCTTGTAGTTGCTGCCGCTCCTGACGCCCTTGATGTCGATGGGCGACACCGCGCTCTTGTCGCCGATCGGCGTCCTGCACTGGTAGTTGACGTCGACGACCTCGGCCCGGGCCGCCGGAGCGGCCATCAGCACCGCCGAGCCGGCCAGGGCGGCGGCGGACGCGAGCGCAGCGCTTCGTTTGTGGTACGACACGGTCCCCTCGTTCCTGACGACCCATCAGATCGGCCGTCAAGGTACGCCCGGGCCCTTACCGAGGGAAGACACAGCGCACACCGGATCTGTGGCGATCCGGCGCGAGGGAAGTGATGTGTGCGGCGTCGTACGAAGAAGGGTTCGAACTGGGGCCACCGAGGGTGAGCGGCAGACGGGTACGGACGACACTAGGCGGGAGCGCCGAGTTCCGCCCACACCCTCTTGCCGGCGACCCCCGGCGTGCGCGCGACCCCCCAGTCGAGGCAGAGTCGCTGCACGATGAACATCCCGTGTCCGCCGGGGCGTCCGGCGCGGTGCGGGTTGCGCGGCGCGGGCTGACCCGCCCCCCGGTCGGAGACCTCGATCCGCAGCACCTTGTTGTCGCACGCGATCCACAGCTCCTCCGGCCCCTCGGCGTGCAGACACGCGTTGGTGACGAGCTCGGAGACGACGAGCAGCACGTCCTCGGCGGCGGCCCGCTGATCGGCGCCGGCGGCCGGCAGCCAGCCCCACGCGTACAGCGCCTGGCGGGTGAAGTCGCGCGCGAGCGGGACGACACCGCTCTCGCCCGCGAGGCTCAGCCTGCGCACCCGCCGGCCAGGCGGCGGGACACCCTGCTCGCGCGCAGCCGAGGACGCACCCCCGCCGGACGGACCCTCCACGGGCGTTCCGGAAGCGCCGCTGGGCTCGGGGCCGCGGTCGCCCGGCGAGTAGGGCCGGGTGGTGCTCATCAGCGCTTCACCTCACCGATTCGCCAGTTCACGATTCAAGACTCAGTACGTGGATGGACGGCATTACCGTCAGTTGTTCCTTGTGCCGTTCACGTAGAGGGACGCTTCCTGCGGCTTTCGTCCCGGCTGCCGACATATTCAGCATGTCTCCTGCCCGACCGCGCGGCCGGAACACCCATGGATTCAGCCCGGAACCTGTGACGCGCGTAACGCGCTGGTCACACAGTGACATCCGATGACCCCCCGGCCACATCAGTCGGCCAAGGCCGTGTCCAGCGTGTCGTGGACGGTGAAGACGGCATCCGCACCGGTGATCGCGAAGACCCGCGCCACCACGGGCTGCATGCCCACCAGATGGACCCCTCCACCCGCGGCCTCGGCCTTCAGCCGGGCGCCGAGCAGCACGTTCAGCCCGGTGGAGTCGCAGAACTCCAGGCGTGAGCAGTCCACGACCAGGCGCGAGAACCCCTTGCCCAGGCAGTCCTCGAGTGGTTCACGCAACAGGTCGGCGGTGTGGTGATCCAACTCACCCGCCGGGGTCACGACAGCACTCGTGCCCTCCTGCCGCACCTCGACCAGAAGCCGGCCCGACTGTGCGCTGCCGACCGTCCCGCGGTCCATGCCGTCTCTCTCCCGACCGTCGTGGCTGTTGATGGACGCCCTCGAACATTACGCCTTCCTCACGCCCCTTGACACCCGAACAACCCCACTAATTCGGACATTTACCAACAGAATGCACTTGCGGTGGGGTGACAAAAGCGGGTAGGGCTAGAGGTACAGCCATTCGACACGGCCGGCTTCGGAGGCGCCGCACACCGTAGTGCACGTATTGGCATCGGCAGCCATATGCCGAGAACGATGGAGGACATCATGTCACCCCGGCTCGACGCATCGCAGACCCAGAGGGCGACGTCGGCACTCCCCCCGGCACAACCGCACGACCACACCGACCACCTCGCCCAGCAGAACGGTCTCACCGAGCCCGAAGGCCTCGAGGGCCTCGAGGGCCTTCCGGAGATCCCCCCGTACGACGAGGTGGGAGCGGTGGACGCGCGAGCTCTGTCCAAGACGCTCTTCCAGCGGCTGGAGTCGCTCGAGGAAGGCACGCACGAGTACTCGTACGTGCGCAACACGCTCGTCGAGCTGAACCTCGCCCTGGTGAAATTCGCCGCGTCGCGCTTCCGTTCGCGCAGCGAGCCGATGGAGGACATCATCCAGGTCGGCACGATCGGTCTGATCAAGGCCATCGACCGCTTCGAGCTCAGCCGCGGTGTGGAGTTCCCCACCTTCGCGATGCCGACGATCATCGGCGAGATCAAGCGCTTCTTCCGCGACACGTCGTGGTCCGTGCGGGTGCCGCGCCGGCTGCAGGAACTCCGCCTCGACCTCGCGAAGGCCGGCGACGATCTCGCCCAGAAGCTGGACCGCGCGCCGACGGTCGCCGAGCTGGCCGAACGCCTCGGCATCTCCAACGACGAGGTCGTCGAGGGCATGGCGGCGTCGAACGCCTACACGGCGAGCTCCCTCGACGCGCAGCCCGAGGAGAACGACTCCGAGGGCACGCTCGCGGACCGCATCGGCTACGAGGACCATGGGCTCGAAGGCATCGAGTACGTCGAGTCGTTGAAGCCGCTGATCGCCGAACTGGCGCCGCGCGACCGGAAGATCCTCTCGCTGCGCTTCTACGCCAACATGACGCAGTCGGAGATCGGCGACGAACTGGGCATCTCCCAGATGCACGTGTCGCGATTGCTGTCCCGGACACTTGTGCGTCTGCGCAAGGGACTCACCGTCGAGGAGTGACGGCCTCCACGTGACCGCTTCCGTCCGGTGCCCGCAAGGGCACCGGACGGACTGCTGTCCGCGCCCGGACGTCCCGCGCCGCAGCCGTCGGGACGCCCCTGTTACCCGGGGAAACCTCTTTCCCCGCGGGCCTCGGTCCACCACTATGGTCACCCCCAAACTGGTCGGTAGGTCAGGAGCGCGGCGAGCGGCGTCGCCGGGGTGCGAGGAGGCGGGCGGATGACTCGGGCCGACGGGACGGACAGCGGCGCCGGGACCGAAGCCGGGGCCGGGACGTCCGAAGCGGACACCGCGGGCGCCGTGGCCTTCGGCCCGTCCGACGCACGGCTCACCGAGTTGCTCCGCGCCGACACCGCGACCTCGTACCAGGCACTGCAGGAACTGCGCACCCGCCACCGGCACTCGGTCCTGGCCTACGCGACTGTGCACCACGAGCGAACCGGCCGCGCGGCAACTGGCCGGACAGGCCCTCACCCTCGCGGCGCGCGAGACGGCGCGCGGTATCGACCCGGGCCTCCCCTGGCGGCACCGACTCCTGCTGCTGACCGTCCGGTCGGCCCTGTCGTGGGCCACGGACGAGCGGGCCGCCGGCCTCGACGCAGGTCTGCTCCTGGTGATGAACACGGCCGGCCCCGGCGGTCCGGTCCCGCCCGTGCTCCCCGCGTTCCAGTCCCTGGCCTCCCGCACCCAGGGCCTGATCTGGTACGGCGTCGTGGAGGGGGAGAGCGCGGACAGGACGGCGGGATTCCTCGGACTCGGACGGGAGGACGTGGAGTACGGCACCGAACAGGCGCTCAACGCCATGGGCCACGCCTGTCTGAGGTCCCGTCTCGCCGCCTCGGACGATCCGCGTTGCGGGGACTTCCGGCGGCTGATCGAGGAGTCGGTACGGCCCGACAACCCCCGGTTCAGCGGTGACCTGCACGCCCATATGGCCCGGTGCGCGCACTGCACGGCCGCCTACGAGGAACTCACCGCGCTGCGGGACGCCCCGCGCACCGCGCTGGCCGAGGGACTGCTGCCGTGGGGCGGCACGGCCTACGTCGAGCACGGCACGAGCGAGCCGCCCGCCCATCCGCGAGCGGCCGAGGCGACCTGGCCGCCCGGACGCCGGCTCGCCCTGGCCTCGGCGGCCCTCGGCCTGGCCCTGGCACCACTGCTGGTCTTCCTGCTGTCCTCACAGGGCACGCCGGGCCGGCACGCGGCGGACGCCTCCGTCGGCACCCCGCGGCAGCCGCCCGCGGTGACCGTCACCGCGACGGTCTCGGTGCACCCCCCGGCCTCGCCGACGCCGTCGCCCTCGTCCTCGGCCGCCTCCAAGCACCCGTCGCCGACGAGGAGTTCCAGGCCGCCGAAGCCGACGCCGAAACCCACTCCCACGGCACACGCGCCCGACGGCTCCTTCGCACAGGTCGTGAACGCCGCCTCGGGCCTGTGCCTGGAGGTCGCCGACGGCTTCGACAACGGCACGGACGTGGCCGTCGTCCCCTGCACGTCCTCATCGAGCCAGCGGTGGCGCTTCGACTCCGGACGCAGCGTGCTGCAGTCGTCGGCCGATCCCGACTTCTGCCTGGACAGCCGCGGCTCGGTGGACAACGGCGTGGGCATCTGGCACTGCGACTCCGTCCACGGCCGCAACGGCCAGAACCTCCGCTTCACCGTCGACGACGACGGAGTCGTCCGCCCGGAGATCGCCGTCGGGACCGCGCTCACCCCGGACGAGGACGGCGGTCTGTCGCTGCGGCCACTGACCGGCGGCACGGCTCAGCGGTGGCGGGCCGGGGCCTCCTGACCGGCTGAGGCCGCCGGCCCGCGCACCCGGTCAGGCCACGCGGCTGCCGCGCCGCCACACCTCGGTGACGAGGGGCACGCCCGGCCGGTAGGCCAGATGGACATGGCTCGGGGCGTCGAGGACCGCGAGGTCCGCGTACGCGCCCGGGGCCAGCCGGCCGACGTCCGTGCGGCGCAGGGCGCGGGCGCCGCCCGCGGTGGCCGACCAGACCGCCTCGTCCGGGGTCATGCCCATGTCCCGGACGGCCAGGGCGATGCAGAACGGCACCGAGGACGTGAAGGACGAGCCCGGGTTGCAGTCCGTCGACAGCGCCACCGTCGCGCCCGCGTCGAGGAGGCGGCGGGCGTTCGGCCACTCGGCGCGGGTCGAGAACTCGGCGCCGGGCAGGAGCGTGGCGACCGTGCTGCCCTGGGCGAGCGCGTCCACGTCGGCGTCCGTCAGATGCGTGCAGTGGTCGGCGCTGGCAGCGTCGAGTTCCACGGCCAGCTGGACGCCCGGGCCGTACGACAACTGGTTGGCGTGGACCCGGGGCTGCAGTCCCCTGCGCTTCCCCGCGGTCAGGACCGCACGGGCCTGGTCCCCGTCGAAGGCGCCCTTCTCACAGAAGACGTCGATCCACCGCGCGTGCGGCGCACACGCCTCGAGCATCTCGCCGGTGACCAGCGCCACGTATCCGGCGGGGTCGTCGGCGTAGTCCGGGGAGACGATGTGGGCACCGAGGTAGGTGACCTCGTCCGTGTGCGCGGACGCGATGCGCAGCGCGCGTGCCTCGTCCTCGACCGTCAGTCCGTAGCCGGACTTGGTCTCGAAGGTGGTGGTGCCCTGGCGGAGCGCCTCGGAGAGGTAGCGGACGAGGTTGGCCTCCAGTTCCCCGTCCGTCGCCGCCCGCGTTGCGGCCACGGTGGTGCGGATGCCGCCCGCCGAGTAGCTGCGGCCCGACATGCGGGCGTTGAACTCCTGCGTGCGGTCGCCCGCGAAGACCAGGTGCGAGTGGGAGTCGACGAAGCCCGGGATCACCGCCCGGCCGCCGACGTCGACCCGGTTGTCGGCGGCGGGTGCGCTGCTCGACTCACCGACCCAGGCGATGCGGTCGCCGTCGATGACGACGGCCGCGTGCTGGATCAGCCCGAGGGGGGAGTCCGCGCTCTCGCGGGAGGGGTCGTTGGTGACCAGGCTGGCGATGTTGGTGATGACCGTGCTGCTCATGGGTTCCTCGTGGGTGACCGGGCCGGTTTCGGGTGTCAGGAGCGCAGCGCCTGGACGGCGTCCGCCAGCGCCCGTGGTACATCCGGCAGACGTGTGTGCGCCCCGTCGCGCACGACATGCCGACCGCCTACGACCGTATGGCGCACGTCCGCCGCGGTCGCGGCGAATACCGCCGTCTCGGCGCCCAGCCCCGGCGGCGGTCCCGCGGTCCTGACCGAATCGAGCGCGATCGTCGTGAAGTCGGCGAGCGCCCCGGGCTCCAGGACGCCCGCGTCCTGCCAGCCGAGCGCCGCGTGCCCGTCGGCGGAGGCAGCCCGCAGCAGGCTCGCCGCGGTCCAGTGACCCCGGGTGCGGGTGCGCAGCCGCTCGTCGAGCTCCATCGCGCGCGCCTCCTCGAGGAGGTCGATGACGGCGTGGCTGTCGGAGCCGAGCGAGAGGGGGGAGCCGGCCGCCTGCAGGGCCATGGCCGGGCCGATGCCGTCGGCGAGGTCCCGCTCCGTCGTCGGGCACATGCAGGTGCCCGTGGAGCCGGCCCCGATCAACCGGATGTCCTCGTCGGTGAGATGGGTGTTGTGCACACCGGTGGTGCGCGGGCCGAGGACTCCGTGGTCGGCGAGCAGTCGCGTGGGTGTGCAGCCGTGGGCCCGGTGGCAGGCGTCGTTCTCCGCCGTCTGCTCGGACAGGTGCACATGCAGCGGGGCCCGCCGTTCCTCGGCCCAGCGTGCCACCGTCGCCAACTGCCCCGCGGGAACCGCCCGTACGGAGTGCACGGCGGCCCCGATCCGTGCGTGCGCCCGCTCTTTCAGATCCGAGGAGCGTTCGGCCCAGCGCTCCGCGGTGCCGTCGGAGAAGCGGAGCTGGTGGTGGTTCGGCGGCTGCCCGAATCCGGAGGAGAGGTAGGCGGCGTCGAGCAGGGTGATGCGGATGCCGGCCTCGGCGGCGGCGTCGATGAGGGCCTCGCCCATGGCGTTGGGGTCGGCGTAGGGGGTGCCGCCCGGGGCGTGGTGCAGGTAGTGGAACTCACCGACCGCGGTGACACCGGCGAGCGCCATCTCCGCGTACACGGCGCGTGCGAGTGCGTGGTACGTCTCGGGGGTCAGCCGGTCGGCGACCGAGTACATGACCTCGCGCCAGGTCCAGAAGGTGCCGGAGCCCACCTGGACCACTCCGCGCAGGGCGCGGTGGAAGGCGTGCGAGTGTGCGTTGGCGAGCCCGGGGAGGGTGAGTCCGCGAAGGATCTCGGCGCCCGGTGGCGGGGCTTCGACGCCGGTACGGACGGCGGTGACGCGGCCGTCGGACACTTCGAGGGCGACGCCCGTCTCCACGCCCGGGTCGAGCCAGGCGTGCTCCAGCCAGTACGTCCGGGTCACCTGCACACCAGCCCTTCCAGTACGTCGGCGAGTGCGGTCACACCGGCGACGCAGTCCTCCTCGGCGGCGTCCTCGGCCGGGGAGTGCGAGACGCCCGTGGGGTTGCGCACGAACAGCATGGCGGTCGGGACGGTCCCGGACAGGATCCCGGCGTCGTGCCCGGCACCGGTGCCCAGAACGGGCACGGTGAGTCCGCGCACCTGCTCCCGGCCCAGGATGCGGGCGAGTTCGTCACGCAGGACGTGGTCGAACTCCACGACGGGGGTGAAGGACTCACGGACGACGTCGAGGTCGACGCCGTGTGCTTCCGCGTGCTCGCGGGCGGCCTTCTCGATCCCGCTCAGCACGGTGTCGAGGCTCTCCTGGTCGGCGGCGCGGGAGTCGAGCCAGCCGCGGACGAGCGAGGGGATGGCGTTGACGCCGTTGGGTTCGACGGCGATCTTGCCGAAGGTGGCGACGGCACCGGCGAGTGCGGCCTCGCGGCGGGCGGCGAGCACGGTCTCGGCGTACGGCAGCATGGGGTCGCGCCGGTCGACCAGGCGCGTGGTCCCGGCGTGGTTGGCCTCGCCCCGGAAGTCGAACCGCCACCGCCCGTGCGGCCAGATGGCGCTGGCCACGCCCACCGGGTCCCCGCTGAGGTCGAGGGCACGGCCCTGCTCGATGTGCAGTTCGACGAACGCCCCGATACGCCCGAGTCGCTCCGGGTCGGGCCCGATCGCGTCGGGGTCGTGGCCGGCGGCCTCCATGGCCTGCGCCAGCGTGACGCCGTCGCCGTCCGTGAGCCGGTGCGCCTGTTCACGGGTGAGCTGTCCGGCGGCCAGCCGCGACCCGACGCAGGCGAGCCCGAACCGCGCGCCCTCCTCGTCCCCGAAGTTGACGACGGCGAGCGGTCTGCGGAACTCCACGCCCCGCGCGCGCAGCTCGTCGAGCGCCGCGAAGGACGACACGACCCCGAGGGGACCGTCGAAGGCGCCGCCGTCGGGCACGGAGTCGAGGTGCGACCCCGTGACGACGGCGTCGCCCGCTGCGGGATCCCCCAGCCAGGCCCACTGGTTGCCGTTCCGGTCCACCTCGTGGGCGAGCCCGCGGCTCCGGGCCTGCTCCTCGAACCAGGCCCGGCACTCGCTGTCGGCGGCCGTCCAGGCGAAGCGGCGGTAACCGCCGGAGGCGGAGCTGCGGCCGATCGGCAGCAACTCCGTCCACATGCTGTGGAAGGTCACGCGTCGTCACCTTCGCGCATCGGAACCCGCACGCCCCGCTCCCCGGCCACGGACTCCGCGATGTCGTATCCGGCGTCCACGTGCCGGATGACGCCCATGCCCGGATCGTTGGTGAGGACCCGGCGGATCTTCTCGCCGCTCAGCTCGGTGCCGTCGGCCACGGTGACCTGTCCGGCGTGGATGGACCGGCCCATGCCGACCCCGCCGCCGTGGTGGATGGACACCCACGACGCACCGGACGCCACGTTCACCATGGCGTTGAGCAGCGGCCAGTCCGCGATCGCGTCCGAGCCGTCCAGCATCGCCTCGGTCTCGCGGTACGGGGAGGCGACGGAACCGCAGTCGAGGTGGTCGCGGCCGATGACGATCGGCGCGCTGAGCTCACCGCTCGCCACCATGTCGTTGAACCGCTCACCGGCCTTGTCCCGCTCGCCGTAGCCGAGCCAGCAGATGCGTGCGGGCAGGCCCTGGAAGTGGACGCGCTCACCGGCCATCTTGATCCAGCGGGCGAGGGACTCGTTCTCGGGGAACAGCTCGAGGATCGCCCGGTCGGTCTTCGCGATGTCGGCCGGGTCGCCGGACAGCGCCGCCCAGCGGAAGGGGCCCTTGCCCTCGCAGAACAGGGGCCGGATGTAGGCGGGGACGAAGCCGGGGAAGGCGAACGCACGGTCGTACCCGGCCAGTTGCGCCTCACCGCGGATCGAGTTGCCGTAGTCGAAGACCTCGGCTCCGGCGTCCATGAAGCCGACCATCGCCTCGACGTGCCTGGCCATCGACTCACGGGCGCGGGTGGTGAAACCGGCCGAGTCCTTGGCGGCGGCGTCGGCCATGTCCTCGAAGGCGATGCCGGTCGGCAGGTACGCCAGCGGGTCGTGGGCCGAGGTCTGGTCGGTGACGATGTCGATGGGCGCGCTCATGGCGAGCAGCTGCGGCAGGAGGTCGGCGGCGTTGCCGAGGAGGCCGATGGACAGCGGACGGCGGGCGTCGCGCGCCTCGACGGCCAGCTGGAGTGCGTGCTCCAGCGAGTCCGCCTTCACGTCCAGGTACCGGTGCTCGATACGGCGGTCGATGGCACGCGGGTCGCAGTCGATGCAGATCGCGACGCCGTCGTTCATCGTGACGGCGAGCGGCTGGGCGCCGCCCATGCCGCCGAGTCCGGCCGTCAGGGTGATGGTGCCGGCGAGCGTGCCGCCGAACTTCTTCGCGGCCACGGCGGCGAACGTCTCGTAGGTGCCCTGGAGGATGCCCTGGGTGCCGATGTAGATCCACGAACCGGCGGTCATCTGCCCGTACATGGTCAGGCCGAGGGCCTCCAGCCGGCGGAACTCCTCCCAGTTGGCCCAGTCGCCGACGAGGTTGGAGTTGGCGAGGAGCACGCGCGGCGCCCACTCGTGGGTCTGCATGACGCCGACGGGACGGCCGGACTGGACGAGCATCGTCTCGTCCTGCTTGAGGCCCTTCAGCGTGCGGATCATCGCGTCGAAGGAGCGCCAGTCGCGCGCGGCCTTGCCGGTGCCGCCGTAGACGACGAGCTTGTCGGGGTGCTCGGCGACCTCGGGGTCGAGATTGTTCTGCAGCATCCGCAGGGCGGCCTCCTGCTGCCATCCCAGGGCGCTCAGTTCCGTGCCGCGCGGCGCTCGGACGGGGCGGGGTCCTGACATGGTCTGCCTCCTGGGGTACGGCCGCACGCGGCCGGGGGCGCGCGGGGACTGTTGCAGTGGTTATTCACATCCTGGCCACCTGAATAGAACTAGTCAATACATTCTTGCGCCAGCGTGGTGGCGGCAGGGATGTTTGGCTGGAGATACGACCACAGACAGTGGCACGGGGACGGGGGACACGGTGGTGGACATGAAAGGCTTCGGGACGGGACATACCGGCGCAGAGGGACACCCCGAGGACGCCGAGCGGGTGGCACGCCGGGACGAGGCCGTGCGCGCCGCGGTCGAGCAGGGGCTGCTCGGGCCGGACGCTCCCATCGTCGGCCTCCTGGACGTCGCCGGCATCCGCGACTCGGCGGCGGCGCTGCGGGCGGCCTTCGATGCGGTCATCGCGCCGGGGACCCCGGTACTGCACGCCTTCGCCGTGAAGGCGACACCGCTGGTACCGGTGCTGTCCCTGCTGCGGGCCGCCGGTATCGGTGCGGAGGTGGCGAGTGCCGGGGAGCTGGCCCTGGCCAGGGCGGCCGGCGTCGCACCTGAGCACATCGTGCTGGACGCGCCCGCCAAGACCCCCGCGGAGCTGCGGGAGGCGCTGGAGCTGGGCATCGCCGTGAACGCGGACAACCCGCAGGAGCTGGCGCGGATCGACGGCCTGGTCCGCGCGGTGAAGACGTCCTCCCCTCTCGGGATCCGGGTGAATCCGCAGCTCGGGGTGGGTGCGATCGAGGCGCTGTCCACGGCGACCGCCACCTCCAAGTTCGGGGTGGCGCTGCGGGACGAGGGAGCGCGCGAATGGCTGGTGCGCGCCTGCACCGAGCGGCCCTGGCTGACCCGGCTGCACGCACACTCCGGCTCACAGGGCATCCCGCTCTCGCTGATGGCGCGGGGCGTCGCGGAGACCTACGCGCTCGCCGAGGAGATCAACCGGCGGATCGGGCGGCGCCAGATCGACACGATCGACATCGGCGGCGGACTTCCGGTCAACTTCTCCTCCGACGTGACGACGCCGACGTACGCCCAGTACGCACGGCTGCTGGCGGAGGCCGTGCCCGGGCTGTTCGACGGGCGGTACGGGCTGGTCACCGAGTTCGGGCGATCGCTGCTCGCCAAGCACGGCACCGTGGTGGCCCGGGTGGAGTACACCAAGCGTGCGGGCGGCCGGGCGGTCGCGGTCACGCACGCCGGTGTCCAGGTGGCCACCCGCACGGTCTACGCACCGGCGTCATGGCCGCTGCGGATTTTGGCGTACGACGCGAAGGGGCGCCCCAAGGAGGGACCCGAGGTGGTCCAGGACGTGGCCGGACCGGCGTGCTTCGCGGGCGACCTGCTGGCCACGGGGCAGGCGCTGCCGCTGCTGGAACAGGGCGACCACGCTGCGGCGCCGGACACCGGGGCGTACTACTTCGCCCATCACTACGCGTACAACTCCCTCACCCGGCCCGGCGTGTACGGCTACGCGCCGGGCGCGGACGGCGGCATCCGGTTCGCCGTCGTACGGGAACCGCAGACCCTCGAGGAGGTCGTGGCGGAGTCGGGTGGAGGCCACACGGGCGCGCTCACGGCGCTCTGAGGAGTCGCACGCCCCGGGTCGAGCGCTCCCATCGGCCGCATGAGCACACGCCGGTGGACGGACGTCATACCGGCCCCGACACCCCCATAGGTGTGCACAGCCGACCCACCCTAGCGGGGCGGCTGCATGTTCCACCGGAAAATGCCAGATCCCTCACCCCTCACGCACACGTTGCGTAGCCTCTTCGTCACTCAGCCGAACCCGAGGCGGGAGGGGAGCCACGGTGCCCGGAATCGACGAGTGCCTACTGGAAGCCATGCGACTGCCCGGTGCCCGGGGTGCCTCGGTGGTCGACTGGACCAGCGGGCTCGCCCTGGGCACGGTCGGGGACTCGCCCGGCGGTGACCACGAGACCACCGCGGCGGAGGCGGCGGAACTGGCCCGGCTCGCCGCCGAACACCGTGCGTTCGCTCCGGAGGACGACGCCGGCTGGTCCGGCGAGGCGTGCCCGGTCGAGGACCTGATCATCGCCAACCGGGACAGCTACCACCTGCTGCGGTTCGTCCCGACCACCTTCGACAGCAGCGTCTTCCTGCACCTCTGGCTGGCCCGCGCGGAGGGCAACCTCGCCCTCGCCCGCATCCGGCTCGGCGAGATGGCCGGACGGCTGGTGCTGGGATGACGACGGTCAGGATGCCCATGCCGCCCCCGCTGCCCGTCCGCCGGCGGACCGAGATCCCCAGCGTCGGCGTCTCCCCCATGTTCAGGCGGCTCGCGGCCGAACGGGCCACGGGGGTGCTGATGCGCGAAGGAGGCATGCTCCATCTGCTCGAGGGTCAGGTGGTGTACGCCGAGAGCCATGCGACCCCCGGACTCGACGTACTGCTCGTCGCGCGCGGCGCGCTGGACGAGGAGGGCTGGCGGGAGGCGGTCGCCGAGGCGGGGGCGCACCGGTTGGTCGGCCGGTTCCTGGTCGACAGCGGCCGGATCGGACAGGGGGCACTGGAACTGTGCCATCTGGGCGCACTGTACGACGCGGCGTACTTCGTCCTCGGCCCGAGCAGCGCGCCCGCCCGCTTCCGGTACGGGGACGGCCATTGGCTCGGTCCTGTGCGCCCGGTTCCGGTGGCCGCGGTGGAACGCGAGACCCTGCGCCGCCGGGAGTTGCTGCACCGCATATGGCCCGATCCGGAGACGGACCAGGCTCCGCTCGTCCGCGCCGCCCGCCGGGCGGGCCCGGCCGTCACGTCCCGCCAGGGAGCGGTGCTCGACCGGATCGACGGCGTGCGGACGGCCACCGACATCTCACGAGAGCTGGGCCGTACCGCCTTCCACACGCTGGTCGACGTACGGCGTCTGGCCGCCGCGGGTGTCGTCGCGGCCCGGCCGGCCGCGCCCGCGCCCCGCGCCGAAAACCTTGTGCCCACCGCGCAGCCGGCGCCCTTCGCCGACCCCCACGTCACGTTGCTCAAGAGGCTGAGGGATGCGCTGGAGGCCCTTTGACCGGATCGAACGGGACACCCCCGCCGAGAGGAGACCCCTGATGGACGCGGAGCCCGAGGTCCTCGACGAACTCCGCCGGCTCAGATCCCGCATCCCTCAGCTGACGGGCGCCCTCGTCGCCAGCGTCGACGGACTGGTCCTCGCCCAGGACGCGCCCGGCGTCGAACCCGAGGGCGTCGCCGCGATGACCGCCGCCGCGCTGGGCGTCGCCATGCGGCTCGCCGACGCGACGGGCCAGGGCGACTTCCGCGAACTGCTCGTCCGCGGCATCCACGGCTATGTGGCCACGTACGCGGCGGGCCGCAGTGCCGTGCTCACGCTGCTGGCCCAGGACCGGGTCAACGTCGGCCGGCTGCATCTGGAGGGCCGGCGTGCGAGCACACGCATCGGCGAACTGGTCGACGAGGCCGCCCTCCGGGCCGGAGCGGCGCAGTCCCGCGCCGCAAGGGCCCCCACCAGGACCACCACCCGGTCCGCACCCACGCGGACCCGCACCGCGCGCACCCCCGCGAGCCCTCGATCGGCCGCGGACGCGCGTACCACCACGGAAAGTTGAAAGGACACCACACCTCATGGCCAACACCGAAACCACGCTGAAGGAAGCCCTCGCCTCCATCGAAGGCGCCACCGGGGCCGCCCTGGTCGACTACACCAGCGGCATGGCGCTCGGCACGATCGGCGGCAGCAAGAGCTTCGACCTCACCGTCGCCGCCGCCGGCAACACCGATGTCGTACGGGCCAAGCTGCGCACCATGGAGCACCTCGGGCTCAAGGGGCAGATCGAGGACATCCTGATCACCCTGAGCGATCAGTTCCACCTGATCCGCCTGCTGACCGGCCGGGGCGGCAACGGCCTGTTCCTCTACCTGGTCCTCGACGCCAAGCGCGCCAACCTGGCGATGGCCCGCCACCAGTTGAAGAAGATCGAGGAGGATCTGGAGGTCTGAGCCTCGGCCTGCCCGCTCCCCGCGTACTACACGAGTTCGGCCGTCCGGCGGCGCGCCCCGCCCGGGGCCGCGTCGCCGGCCGCGATGCCGGTGCTGCGGTAGCCCTTGACGGGCTTGCCCGCGGGCGCTCCGCCACGGCGTCCGAGCCAGTCGACACGCACCCACAGCAGTACGTCGTCGGCGCGTTCGCGGCGGCCCAGCCAGGCCGCCTTCAGCCGCAGGCCGACGCCGGTGCCGGCGAGCAGCATGCCGCCCGCGGCGGGCACCGCGAAGGAGCTGCCGAGCGCGACGGCGACGGCGAGAAGCAGCCACCAACGGTGCCCGCGCCGCCAGGTCCGGGTGGTGACCGAGCGGTCCTGCAGCACGTCGTACTTGCCGGCGCGGGCGGCTGCGCGGGAGAGCACGGCGTAGCGCCTTCGGCGCGCCAGTGCGACGGCTGCGGTCGCGACGACGAACAGCGCGGCCCCGGCCATCACTCCGATCCGGCGTCCGGTCAGTCCCGGTACCAGCACTCCGATACCGGCCGCGAACACTCCCAGCCACCACAGCGGTGCGGCACCGGCCCGTGCGACGACCGCCACCCTCGCCAATCCCTGTCCTCCGCGTGCCACGCCCAGCCTCCCGTCCGTTGCGGTGCCGTGTTCCGGTTCGCGCAGGCTAGCGAGCAAATGTGAGACGAGTCTGAAAAAACCGGCACCCGTCGGCGTGGACCGCCGGCCGTCCGGACTACTCCACGAACAGCCCCCGGGCCACCGCCTGTGCGTCGAACTCCTCCAGCCGCGCCTGGGCGTCGGGCAGGTCGTCGCACATCGCCTCGAGCAGGACTCGGCCGAGCAGCATCGGAGCGCAGGCCGTGTCGAAGGCGAGCCCCGTACCGACGGCGGCCGGCAGCAGCAGGTCCGAGACCTTCGCCACCGGCGCGAAAGCCGAGTCGGCGACCGTGACGACGGTCAGTCCCGCCTCCTTGGCGTACGCGAGTGCGTCGACGACCTCGCGCGGGTGGCGCGGCAGCGCGAAGCACAGCAGCGCGCTCGCGCCCGCCCGTACGGCCGCGTCGATGCGGTCGTCGAGCATCGTGCCGCCCTCGCGCAGCAGCCGGACGTCCGGGTGGACCTTCGCCGCGAAGTACGCGAAGCCGAACGCCTGGGAGGCGGCGGCCCGCAGGCCGAGGACCGGCAGTGGGCGCGAGGCCGCCAGGATCCGCCCGGCCCGCTCCACGGGCCGCGGGTCGGCCAGTATCTCCGCCAGGTGCCTGAGGTTCTCGATCTCCGCCTCGACGGCCTGCTGGTACTCGTTGTAGGCCCCCGCGTCCGGTGCGGGCTCCGCGGGGGCGACCTCGCGCAGGTGCTTGCGCAGCGCCGGATAGCCGTCGAATCCCAGGGCCACCGCGAAGCGCGTGACGGACGGCTGGCTGACTCCGGCGAGTTCGGCCAGCTCCACGCTCGACAGGAACGGCACGTCGGCGGCGCGCCGCACCATGCTGTGGGCGATGCGTCGCTGGGTCGGTGTGAGCCGGTGCCCCTCGAAGAGCGCCTGCAGCCGTGCGGCAGGACTGTCGGTCACGCTCATGACGTGCTCCCCCTCCAGATGTCGGTGAACCGGTCGAGCAGTCGGGCCGCCGCCGTCACGTCGTCCGTGAGCGGCCGGTCGGCCAGTTCGGCCTCCAGCACCGACTCGGCGAGCTCCAGCGCCCGGCCAACCGGAAGCTCCGGCTCGGGCCTGAGACCGCGCAGATGCAACGCCCGTACGGCGGCCACCAGTTCACAGCCGACCACCAGACGGTACGCGGAGCACGCGCGCAGCGTTTGACGCGCGGCGAGTGAGGCGAAACTGGCCTGCTCCTCGACGCCTCGGGAGAGTACAGCGTGTCCGAGGGACGCGGGTGCGGAGAACGCGCGCAGATCGCCGAGGGCGGCCCCCGCGGCGTACTCCAGGATCATCACGCCGGAGGAGGCGGGTTCGTTGTCGGCGAGGAAGGGGCGCAGCCTGGTGTAGGCCGGTTCGTTCAGTGTCGACAGGCGGGAGGTGGACAGCCGCGCCACCTGCGTCACGGCCAGCCGGAAGTGGTCCAGGGCGAGGGCGAGCTGGGCCTGGTAGAAGCCGCCGTGGTGATAAGCGGCCATGTCCTCGGGCGAGATCAGCGGGTTCTCGGCGGCCGCGTTGATCTCGATAGCGAGAACCTCCTCCAGCGCGTCCGCCGCGTCGTGTGCCGGACCGTGGATCTGCGGCAGGCAGCGGAAGCCGTACGGGTCCTGGATGCGGCCGAGCGGCGGTGTCGGGCGGTCGGCCGCGCCGATCAGCCGCCGCATCCGGCGGGCGACCTCGGCGGATCCGCGATGCGGCCGGGCGGCGTGCACGGGGGCGGCGTACGCCTCGTGCGAGCCGTCCACCGCGAGCAGCGAGAGCGCGGCCACCACCTGGGTGGCACCGACCAGGCCCCGCAGCTCGTGCAGTGCCAGCGCGGCCTGACCGAGGGTGAGGGCGTTGCTGCTGATGAAGGCGAGGGCGTCGTTGTTGTCGAGGGGCTGGGGCTGCGGCGCCCCCGCGCCCTTCCAGGGGTGCTCGCCGGCCAGCGCGAGTCCCGCCTGCGCCAGCGCCGCGATGTCGCCGGTCCCCACCGACCCGAACTCGTTGACGACCGGGTACGCCCCGCTCTCCAGCGCATCGCACAGCGCCGTGACCACACTGGGGCGCAGGCCCGCGCCGCCCGCGAGCAACTGGTTGGCCCGGACCGCCAGCATCGCGCGGACCTGACGCGCCGGCAGCTCCTCGCCGATCGCCCCGGCATGGCTGCGCAGCAGGCGCAGACCGTGCCCGGCGGCGGCCTCCGTCGGCACGTCCTCGGTGCGGTTCGCGCCCACGCCGGTGGAGCGGCCGTACACGCGCCCGGTCGCCGCGATCTGCCGGGCGGCGTCCCAGGACTCCTCCACCCGCTTCATGGCCTCCGTGCCGGGGACCGGCCGTGCGGCGCCCTCGGCGAGGCGCACCACGTCCTCCACGCCGAGTCCCACGCCGTCGAGGATCACGAGGTCGGAATACCCGGGACTCGGCTTGTCCACGATCCGAGACGACATAAAGCCTCAAACTCCCCTCAACCCGGACATCCCATCTTGCTCTGCGGTCATCTGTTACCTCGGATTGGCGCCGAAGCGTTGACAACCTATTCACACACCAAGAACTCTGCATGACGTTATACAGCCGGGCAAGGGACATCTCATGATCCAGTTCGATGCGGTCCACAAGCGCTTCCCCAACGGCACGACGGCGGTCCACGACCTCTCCCTGGAGATGCCGGAGGGCGGTGTGACCGTCCTCGTCGGATCCTCCGGCTGCGGCAAGACGACCACCCTGCGGATGGTCAACCGCATGGTCGAGCCCACCTCCGGCACCATCCGCGTGGGCGGCCGGGACGTCACCCGGCAGGACGCCGCCGAGCTGCGCCGTTCCATCGGCTACGTCATCCAGCAGGGCGGCCTCTTCCCGCATCGCACGGTGCTCGACAACATCGCCACCGTGCCCCTGCTGCTCGGCTGGAACCGAAGGAAGGCGCGGGCCCGGGCGGCCGAGCTGCTGGAGACCGTCGGCCTCGCCGCCGACGCCGGCAAGCGGTATCCGCACCAGCTCTCCGGCGGACAGCAGCAGCGCGTCGGAGTCGCCCGCGCGCTCGCCGCCGATCCGCCCGTCCTGCTGATGGACGAACCGTTCGGCGCCGTCGACCCGGTGGTGCGCACCCAGCTCCAGGACGAACTGCTTCGTCTGCAGAAGGAGCTGAACAAGACCATCGTCTTCGTCACCCACGACATCGACGAGGCCGTCCGCCTCGGCGACCGCATCGCCGTCTTCCGCACCGGCGGGCATCTGGTGCAGTGCGCCGCACCCGAAGAGCTGCTGGCACGCCCCGCCGACGACTTCGTGGCCGGGTTCCTCGGCGCCGAGCGAGGGCTGAAACTGCTCTCCCTGAGGACCCTGGCGGCGGTCCCGCAGGGCCCGGCCCCCGACTCCGGCACCTGGACCCTCGTCCTGGACGAGGCGCGCAGGCCCCTCCACTGGCGTTCCGCGGACGACGCCGAACGCCCCGTACGACCGCTCGGGGACTCCGACTCCCTGCTGTCGGCGCTGAACGAGTCCGTCGCCTCCCCCACCGGTCTGATCGCCCGGGTCGACGCGGACGGCGAGCTCACCGGCGTAACGTCCCGCGACGACATCCTCGAGCACGCCAACCGCGCCCACGCGGAACTGGGCGTGGCGGCATGACCATCGACTGGTCCTGGATAGCGGACCACACCGACGACCTCACCTCCCTGACCCTCTCCCACCTCGAGGCCGCCCTCACCGCCGTCCTGCTCGGACTGCTGGTCTCGCTCCCCCTCGCGGTGATCGCCCACCGCGTCCGCCCCCTGCGAGGCTTCCTGCTCGGCGCCTCGAACGTCCTGTTCACCATCCCGTCGATCGCGATCTTCGTTCTCCTGCTGCCGGTCAGCGGCCTCACGCGCACCACGACCGTGATCGGTCTGACGGTCTACAGCCTGGTGGTCCTGCTCCGGAACACGGTCGAGGGCCTCGACTCGGTCCCGGTCCGGGTGAAGGAGGCGGCGAAGGCGATGGGCACACGCCCGCTGCGCACCCTCCTGACCGTGGAGCTCCCCCTCGCCCTGCCCGTGATCATGGCGGGCGTCCGGATCGCGACCGTCATGTCGATCTCGCTGGTCTCGGTCGCGACCTACATCGGCGACGGCGGCCTCGGCCAGCTCTTCACCGACGGCTTCCAGCGCAACTTCCCGACCCCGGTGATCGTCGGAGTGGTCCTCACCCTCCTGCTCGCCGTGGTCGCGGACGCGCTGCTGGTCGCCCTCCAGTACGTCCTCACCCCGTGGAAGAGGCGGCGAGCCTGAGATGTACGAACTGTTCAAGAACCTCGGCACATGGCTGGTCAGCAGCTCCCAGTGGTCCGGCCCGGACGGCATCGCCCACCGCCTCGCCGAGCACCTCCAGTACTCCCTGCTGGCCACGCTCATCGCGGCCGCCATCGGCCTCCCGCTGGGCCTGCTGATCGGCCACACCGGCAAGGGCGCGTTCCTCGCGATCAACCTCGCGTCCTTCGGCCGCGCCCTGCCGACCGTGGGCCTGGTGGTCCTGGTCTTCCTGGCCGGCGGCCTGTCCATGCTGCCGGTGTACGTCGCCCTGGTCGCCCTCGCGGTCCCCGCGATCGTCACCAACACCTACGCGGGCATGACGGCCGTCGACCCGGACGTGAAGGACGCGGCGCGCGGGCAGGGCATGCGCGGCCGTCAGGTGCTGCTCCAGGTGGAGTTGCCGCTCGCCCTCCCCCTGATCCTGACGGGCCTGCGCCTGGCACTGATCCAGGTGGTCGCGACGGCCACCATCGCCGCCTACGTCTCCTTCGGCGGCCTGGGCCGCTACGTCTTCGACGGGCTCGCCCAGCGTGACCTCGTCCAGGTGCTCGGCGGCGCGGTGCTGGTCGCCGTGGTCGCCGTAGTCCTCGACCTGGCCCTGTCCGGCCTCCAGCGCTTCCTCTTCCGCCACCGCACTGCCTAGGGATCGAAGAATGAATCGTCGTGCTCTCCTCGGCGGCCTGTTCGCCGCCGCCTCCGTCCCGGCGCTCTCCGCGTGCGCGAGCGGCATCACCTCACTCGACGGCCGGGGCGACGCCGCAGGCGGCGGGGGCTCCAGCAAGGGCGGAGTCACCATCGGCACCGCCAACTTCACCGAGAACCAGGTGCTCGGCTATCTCTACGCGGCCGTCCTGAAGGCGGCCGGGGTGAAGGTCACCGTCCGCCCCAACCTCGGCACCCGGGAGATCGTCATCCCCGCGCTCGAGGGCGGCGACATCGACCTGCTGCCCGAGTACCAGGGTGCTCTGCTCAACTACCTCGACCCGAAGGCCACGCCCACCGAGGAGGGCGCCATGCAGAACGCCCTCACCCTGGCCCTGCCGGCCGGTCTTCAGGTCCTGCCGTACGGCACGGCCGAGGACTCGGACGCGTTCGTCGTCACCCGGGAGACCGCGCGGAAGTACGGCCTGGCCTCCCTCGCCGACCTGAAGAAGCAGAACGGCAGGCTGGTCATCGGGGCGGCCCCCGAGGTGAAGAAGCGCCGGGTCGGCGCGGTCGGCCTGAAGGACGTGTACGGCGCCGAGTTCAAGGAGTTCAAGTCGCTCGACTCCGACGGCCCGCTGGTCAAGGGCGCTCTGAAGAAGGGTGATGTGGACGTGGCGAACCTGTTCACCACGGACACCGACATCGAGGCCGAGGACTGGGTGGTGCTCGCCGACCCGGAGCATCTGATCCCGAGCCAGCACATCGTCCCCCTCATCGCCGACCGCAAGGCCGACGACACGGTCCGCAAGGCCCTCGCACGGCTCGGCAACGTCCTGACCACCGCCGATCTCACCGCGCTCAACCGCCAGGTGGACAAGGACAAGAAGGACCCGGAGGACGTGGCCGACGCCTACACGAAGCAGCACGGACTGGCGAAGTAGCCGAACGGCCGGGACCTGCAGCGCCCCTCGAGCACGCCCCCGGGGCAAGAGGGGGGGTATCCCCAGTGCGGCGGGGTTCCCGGATCCCTAACGTGCTCTGTATGACCGGTATGGACGCACAGGACGCCGACCTGAAGAAGGAACTCAACGCCACGCTGCAGGCCCGCAGGGAGCTGGGCGAGGAGTACGAGTCGGCGCTGGTCGACTCCTTCCTGGAGAAGGTCGACCAGCGCATCGACGGCGCGATCGACCGCCGGGTACGCCGGCAGCTCGCCGAGCAGCAGATGGCGGTGGCCCGCGGCGCACGCTCCTCGCGGGCGACGGACTCCTGGGGTGAGCGCTTCGGCTTCGGCATCGTTTCGCTGGTGCTCGCGATCCCGCTCTCGGCGATCGGCGGCGGCGTCGCGCACCTGCCCGGCCTGCTGATCACCTGGGTGGGCATCGTCGGCGTCAACGCGGTACAGGCCGTCCGTACCAACCCCGGCCTCTTCACCCGACGCCGCACGTCCTCGCAGGACGGCTGGGAGGACTGACCCCCCGGTCCGCGACCCACCGCGGACCTCACGGCGTCCCACGTCGACCCGAAGGCCGGCCGCGCGCTCCCGCCGGTTGTCCCGACCAGCGCGGCGAAGATCGGTCGCCGCCGCCGCCGACCGGCCGGAAACGACGGCGGCCGGCCCTCCGCCGTCATGGCGGGGAGCCGGCCGCATGAAGCATGCGCGGGGACCGCCGCACCCCCGTTGCCGGGGGGCGGGACGACGGCGGTCCCCGCGAGGGACGCGGGCCGGGTCAGGGCCGGGCTTGCGCGTCCGTGGCGTCCATGGAGGTCCGGGAGCCGCTCCGGAGGTCCCTGGCGCCGTTTCGGCCGTCGGCCGGGGCGGGGAGCCGCTCCCGCCCTGCCGACACCCACCAATGTGCCGGACGCGTGTTAAGCGGGTGCTGCGCGGACGTGACACGCTCGTACCACTTCCGAGAAGCCCGTGCCTCCCCCCGTCACCGCGCGTTCCCCGGTGACACGGCCGGTTCACCGGGCGTGACGCCGGAACGGTCCGAACGACGGACCCTAGTGCCTTCCGCCCTTGGCCAGGAACGACAGCAGGTCCTGCCGGCTGACCACACCGGTCGGCTTGCCCTCGACGAGGACGATCGCCGCGTCGGCGGTGCCGAGCACCGACATCAGGTCCCCGACCGGCTCGCCGGAACCGACCTGGGGCAGCGGAGCGCACATGTGCTTCTCCAGCGGGTCGTCGAGCGAGGCGCGCTTGGTGAACAGGGCGTCCAGCAGCTCACGCTCGACGACGGACCCCACGACCTCGGCGGCCATCACGTCCGGGTGCCCCGCGCCCGGCTTGACGATCGGCATCTGCGAGACGCCGTACTCGCGCAGCACCTCGATGGCCTGGCCGACCGTCTCGTCCGGGTGCATGTGGACGAGGGACGGGATGGAGCCGCCCGCCTTGTCGCTGAGCACGTCGCCCACACGGGCGTTCGGGCCGGTGTCCTCCAGGAAGCCGTAGTCGGCCATCCACTCGTCGTTGAAGATCTTGCTGAGGTAGCCGCGCCCGCTGTCGGGGAGGAGGACGACGACCACGTCGTCGGGGCCGAGCCGCTCGGCGACCCGCAGCGCGCCCACGACCGCCATACCGCAGGAACCGCCGACGAGCAGCCCCTCCTCCTTGGCCAGCCGCCGGGTCATCTGGAAGGAGTCCTTGTCGGACACGGCGACGATCTCGTCGGGGACCTCCGCGTCGTACGCGGTGGGCCAGAAGTCCTCCCCGACGCCCTCGACGAGGTACGGCCGCCCGGACCCGCCGGAGTACACCGATCCCTCGGGGTCGGCGCCGATGACCTTGACCTTGCCACCGCTGATCTCCTTCAGGTAGCGGCCGGTGCCGGAGATCGTCCCGCCGGTGCCGACACCCGCGACGAAGTGGGTGATCTTCCCCTCCGTCTGCTCCCACAGCTCGGGGCCGGTCGAGTGGTAGTGCGAAAGCGGGTTGTTCGGGTTGGAGTACTGGTCCGGCTTCCAGGCGCCGGGCGTCTCACGGACCAGCCGGTCGGAGACGTTGTAGTAGGAGTCCGGGTGCTCCGGGGCCACCGCCGTCGGGCACACCACCACTTCGGCGCCGTACGCGCGCAGCACGTTGATCTTGTCCGTGGACACCTTGTCGGGGCACACGAAGATGCACTTGTAGCCCTTCTGCTGGGCCACGATCGCGAGGCCCACGCCGGTGTTCCCGCTGGTGGGCTCGACGATCGTGCCGCCGGGCTTGAGCTCACCGCTCTGCTCGGCCGCCTCGATCATCCGCAGGGCGATGCGGTCCTTCACCGAACCGCCGGGGTTGAAGTACTCGACCTTCGCCAGCACGGTCGCCGTGATGCCGGCGGTCACGCGGTTGAGCCTCACCAGCGGGGTGTTGCCGACCAGGCTGATCATCGAGTCGTGGAATTGCACCGTTGTCTCCGGTTGCTGCAAAAGAAGTGGTCGTGATGGTGCCGCCAGCGTAAGGGCTCCGGCGTCCGGACGGTCGGCAAGCGCGGGCCGTCCCGGGCGTTCACGTCCGGTTGAGATTGGACGACAGGGCGTACGGGGCAAGCACAGTTTGTACGGCTACTAGGAGGTGGCGGCGACGCATGTCGAGCATGTCGAGGGCGAGGGTGGCCCGGCGCATCGCGGCGGGCGCAGCGTACGGCGGCGGTGGTATCGGTCTGGTCGGTGCAGCCGCCGTCGGGTTGCTGGTCGCCGAGGTGCAGATGGCCAAGCGCCATGTGGGCAACGGTCACAGCCCGTTCCCGCCGAGCGCGAACGGGCTGTACGGCCGGGGGTACGAGGGATCGGCGCTGAGGCTGATGATGCTCGGCGACTCCACGGCGGCGGGACAGGGGGTGCACCGCTCCCGGCAGACGCCGGGAGCGCTGTTGGCCTCGGGTCTGGCGGCGGTGGCGGAGCGCCCGGTGGAACTGAGCGTCGTGGCGCTCCCGGGAGCGCAGTCCGACGACCTGGACCGCCAGGTGGGACTGGCGCTGGAGGATCCCGACCAGGTGCCCGACGTCTGCGTGATCATGATCGGCGCGAACGACGTCACCCATCGCATGCCTGCGACACGCTCGGTGCGCCATCTGTCGTCGGCCGTACGCCGGCTGCGCACGGCGGGTGCGGAGGTGGTGGTGGGCACCTGCCCCGACCTCGGCACGATCGAGCCGGTCCAGCAGCCCCTGCGCTGGCTCGCCCGCAGGGCCTCCCGTCAGCTGGCCGCGGCCCAGACGATCGGGGTCGTCGAGCAGGGGGGTCGTACGGTGTCGCTGGGCGACCTGCTCGGACCCGAGTTCGCGGAGAACCCGCGTGAGCTCTTCGGTCCCGACAACTACCACCCCTCGGCGGAGGGCTACGCCACGGCGGCGATGGCGGTCCTGCCGACCGTCTGCGCGACTCTCGGCCTGTGGCCCGCGGAGGAGGAGCGCCCGGACGCCTCCCGCCGCGAGGGATTCCTGCCGGTGGCCCGCGCCGCGGCCGAGGCCGCGTCGGAGGCGGGCACGGAGGTCACGGCCGCGATGCCGACCGGCCCCCGGGGCCCCTGGGCCCTCCTCAAACGGCGCCGGCGCCGGCGCCTGCCCACCCCGGACGCGACCCCTGCCACGGCCGCGGAGCCGACCCCCTGACCCACGCGCTCCCGCGCCGGGCCCAGGATCTCGCCCCCTCCCCCGGAGGGGGCAGCCGCCGTCCGCGGCCTCACCGGGGCGACGCGGCCGACGCTCGCGGGCCGGTCGGCGGCCCGAGGCCGGATGTCTCCGCCGCCGCCGCTCCGAACGAAGAAAGCAAGCGCTTAGAAAAGTGCGGTCCGAGTCACACCCCACTTCCCGTGACCTCTTCCGTACGTACGGGTAACTTCCCCCACAGCCCTGCCTCCCTCGTGCAATGGAGCCGTGATGCCCGAAGCCGTCATCGTGTCGACCGCCCGCTCGCCCATCGGCCGTGCCTTCAAGGGCTCCCTGAAGGACCTGCGTCCGGACGACCTCACCGCCACCGTCATCCAGGCCGCCCTGGCCAAGGTCCCCGGGCTGGACCCCGAGGACATCGACGATCTGATGCTCGGCTGCGGCCTCCCCGGCGGCGAGCAGGGCCACAACCTCGGCCGCATCGTCGCCGTGCAGATGGGCATGGACCACCTCCCGGGGTGCACCGTCACCCGGTACTGCTCCTCCTCCCTGCAGACCTCCCGCATGGCCCTGCACGCCATCAAGGCCGGCGAGGGCGATGTGTTCATCTCCGCCGGCGTCGAGATGGTCAGCCGCAGCGTCAAGGGCACCTCCGACGGCCTCCCCGACACCCACAACCCCCTCTTCGCCGACGCCGAGGCCCGCACCGCCGCCGTCGCCGCGTCCGAGGGAGCCGGCTGGCACGACCCGCGCGAGGACGGCCTCCTCCCCGACCCGTACATCGCGATGGGGCAGACCGCCGAGAACCTCGCCCGGCTGAAGGGCGTCACCCGCGAGGAGATGGACGAGTTCGGCGTCCGTTCCCAGAATCTCGCCGAGCAGGCCATCGCCAAGGGCTTCTGGGAGCGCGAGATCACCCCGGTGACCCTCCCGGACGGCACGGTCGTCAGCAAGGACGACGGTCCGCGCGCCGGCGTCACCCTGGAGGGCGTGGCCGGGCTGAAGCCGGTCTTCCGCCCCGACGGCCTTGTCACGGCCGGAAACTGCTGCCCCCTGAACGACGGGGCCGCGGCCGTGATCATCATGAGCGACACCAAGGCCCGTGAGCTGGGGCTGACGCCGCTGGCACGGATCGTCTCCACCGGTGTCTCCGGCCTGTCCCCCGAGATCATGGGCTACGGCCCGGTGGAGGCCAGCAACCAGGCCCTCAAGCGCGCCGGCCTCACCATCGACGACATCGACCTCGTCGAGATCAACGAGGCCTTCGCCGCCCAGGTGATCCCCTCCTACCGCGACCTCGGCATTCCACTGGACAAGCTGAACGTCAACGGCGGCGCCATCGCCGTCGGCCACCCCTTCGGCATGACGGGCGCCCGTATCACCGGCACGCTGATCAATTCCCTCCAGTGGCACGACAAGCAGTTCGGCCTGGAGACGATGTGCGTCGGCGGCGGCCAGGGCATGGCCATGGTCATCGAGCGCCTCAGCTGACCGCGGCACTCCGTACGACGGCCCGGAGCTCCCTTCCCTCAGGGCTTCGGGCCGTTTTGTGATCCAATCTCCCCCAGGATGTGACCTATCTCCCCCTGAAGGGGGTTTACGCAGGTCACGGCAGTTTCATGAATAAACCCCACCCCCGGGTTCCTGTCCGTTTCGTGACGTTACGCACTGACAACTGGATAGTCCACCCTTCAAGCTGATGTAGGAAGTCGAGGGTCGACTTTGAACCGGGAGTACGTCAGTGAGCGCCATGCCGATAGCTCTGCTGCTCACCACGTCCGCAGCCGCGGGTGTGGGCGTCGCCGTCCTGTGCAGCGTGCGGGCGCTGCGCCGGCAGTTCGCTGCCCTGCAGGCCGAACTCGCCGAGAGCCGCGCCACGCAGCCGCGCGGTGTCGTGCCCGCTGCCCGCTCCACCGCCGACGCGGAGGAGATTCGCGCCGCCGTGGCCGAGGCACTGGCCGACGAGCGGGAGCGCGAGCTTGCCGAGGCGCGCGCCTTCTGGGCCGCCCAGGAGGCCCGTGACATCGCCGACGCGCCCTCCCTGTTCGGGCTGTCCGACAACGACCTCTTCCTGCCCCGCCAGTCGGACTTCGCGGGCCTGGAGCACGACAGCCTGGAGCCGGTGATCGAGCCCGCATCCGACGACAGCGAGTTCGCCGGCGGCACCGCCGCGGAGGGAGTCCTAAGCGGGGAGTCCCCGGAACTGGCCGCCGCCCGCCGCCGCCACCCCTCGCACCCGGACTTCGTACCGGCCCCGTCCCCGGTCGTGAACGACCACGAGCGCACGGTCGCGTGCCTCGAGGAACTGGCCGCCGCGCGGACCGAGCTGACCGACGTCCGCCCGGGCCCGCTGGGCACCCTCGACGTCTATGTCTTCGCGGACGGCACGACGCTGTGCATGACACCGGGCCACCGCGAGACCGCCGAGCGGCTGGCCGACGCTCTCGACGACGGCCACACCCCGGTCCTGCTGGGCGGCTCGGGCGTCTCGGGCGCGTACACACTGACGTTCGCATGCGGCGAGGAGACCGTCTACATCCTGGCGGACCGGGTCATCGCGTCGCTGTAGCAGCCGTCGTATCGGTTCCGGACGCCGGACGTCACACCCCGGCGCGTTTCTGTGCCTCCCCCACGAGCGCCACCGCCTCGGCGAGTTGCGCCGCGTCCTCCAGGACGACCGCCAGGTCGTGTCCGGCCACCGTGATCTGGTCGGCCGCCGCGAACATGCCCGCGTCGGGCATCTCCCGGGGCTCGGCCGAAGGCTCCTCGAGGAGTTGCGCACGGCGCGCCAACTCCCTGGCCAGAGCCAGAGCCTCGGCCGCCGCGCCGCGTTGCAGCCGACTCTGCGGAGCGGCCCGCAAGCGGTCGGCGAAGTGATCCACTGCCTGGGTCAAAGGCGTCGTATCGAGCACGCCGCGAGAGTACGCGTTGGGGCAGGACTGTTGCCAACAGGCGAACGCTCAGGCACGGTGACCTGAAGGACCGGCTTCATCGAGTGCGTCCGGAGGCGCCGATGTCCCAAGTCTTCTCCGAGGAGACCCATCGCAATCTGCTCGCCCGCATCCCCCACTGCACCGGTCGTGAAGTGTCCGACTGGCTTCGTACCGTCGACGAAGGCCCCGCTCTCGGCTTCGAGGAGAAGGTCACCTGGCTCCGGCACGAGCACAATCTCGCGTACGGCCACGCCAAGGCGATCATCCATGAGTACGACCTGAGAAGGGCCGCACGCAAACTGCTCTGAGCGCGCACCACCGGTTCCGTCCGCGATCAGGCATCACCACGACGAAGGGCCCGTGCACCCCGGAGAGGGGTTCACGGGCCCTTCGTGGCCTCGGGCGTCCCGCGCCCCGAAAGGGCGCGGGCGCGGTCAGTCGTTGCTGCTGAAGATGGCGACCAGCCGCAGCATCTCCACGTAGATCCACACGAGGGTCATGGTCAGGCCGAACGCGGCCAGCCAGGCCTCCTCGCGCGGCGCGCCGTAGGCGATGCCGTCCTCGATCTGCTTGAAGTCGAGGGTGAGGAAGAACGCGCCGAGCAGGATCGCGATGATGCCGACGATCGCGCCCAGCGGGCCCATGCTGCGCAGACCGCCGTCGGGGGCGACCCCGAAGGCGACCAGCAGGAGGTTGACCGCCATGACCAGAACGAAGGCCACGGCGATGGCGAGACCGATCCGGGCGTACCGGGCGGTGACCCGGACCCAGCCCGCCTTGTACACGAGCAGGGTCGCGCCGGAGACGGCCATCGTGCCGAGCACCGCCTGGAAGGGCGCGCCGTTCCACTGCGCGTTGTACATCTCGCTGATGACGCCCAGGAAGACGCCCTCGAAGGCGGCGTACCCGAGGATCAGCGCGGGCGAGGCGGTGCGCTTGAAGGACTGCACCATCGCCAGCACGAACGCGATGAGCGCCGAGCCGATCGCCAGACCGTAGCTGGTGGACGAGACCGGCAGCAGGGCCCAGGCGAGGACCGCACCCACCGCGACCGTGCCGAGCGTCATGGCCGAGCGCATGACGACGTCGTCCATCGTCATCCGGCCGGTGGTGGCCGGGGCCTGCGGCGGGGCCCCGTACTGCTGCTGGGCGTAGGGGTTCTGCGCGTAGGGGTTCTGCGCGTAAGGGCTGCCTTGCGCGTAGGGGTTGCCCTGCGTGCCGACGGCGGCTCCCCCGGCCTGCGGCGCGGTGTTGAAGCCCGCGTAGCCGTTGTCGCGGCTGAACCCCCGTCGCGAGAAGACCGGGTTGCTGCTCCTCATTTCACTCCTCCATGGCCACCCTGCGTGGCCTTGGCTCAAGAGTAATAGGTAGGCAAAGGATTGACCCTAATGCTTGGGGAGGATCTTTCCCTCGTCCTTGCGCGCAACACGCTACGCGCGTCCTTGATTCCCCGGGAGGACCCCCCTCGGCCCATGACCAACCTGGGACAGAGTCGAGACCGGCCGCTGATCCCGCGGGCGCGGGACCCGGCCGGCCGGGCGCGGCGCCATCGGCCGTCCGGGTGATCGCGGGGCGCCGCCGCCGACGCGGACGATCACTCGAGCGGAAACCCCGTGTAACCGTGCGCGAGGTCCGTCTCGGCGGCGCGCGAGGCGGTGAGCCGTGTCAGGCGGGCCAGCTGTATCCGCTCGTCGAACGGTGTGGCATCCGGGGCACGATGCAGCATCGAGGTCATCTCGTAGGAGAACCGCTCGGCCTGCCACACCCGCCGCAGACATGTCTCGGAGTACGCGTCGAGCCGCTCCCACGATCCCGTCTCCCGCTGGTGCGCCAGGGCGTGCGCGAAGGTGACCACGTCGCCGACGGCCAGGTTGAGCCCCTTGGCACCGGTGGGCGGCACGATGTGGGCGGCGTCCCCGGCCAGGAACAGCCGTCCGTGGCGCATGGGCTCGTGGACGTAACTGCGCATCGGGGTCACGGACTTGGAGGTGATCGGCCCGCGGGCGAGCGCCCAGTCGTCGGCGGTCTCGAAGCGCCGCTCCAGCTCCTCCCAGATCCGGTCATCGGACCACTCCCCGGCGTCCGTGCCGGCCGGCACCTGGAGATAGAGGCGGGAGACGGACGGGGAGCGCATGCTCAGCAGGGCGAAGCCACGCTCGTGGCGCGCGTACACGAGCTCGTCGTGCGACGGCGCGACATCGGCCAGGATGCCGAGCCAGCTGAAGGGATACGTGCGCTCGAAGACACGGGAGACCCCGGAAGGCACCGCCGTGCGGGACACACCCCAGAAGCCGTCGCATCCGACGACGTACTCGCACTCCAGTACGTCCTCACGGCCCTCGTGGCGAAAGCGGATCCGGGGCCGCTCCGTGTCCGCGTCCTCGACGGCGAGCGCCTCCGCCCCGAACAGCAGCGGGCCGCCCTCCTCCAACTGGAGCGCGATGAGGTCCTTGCAGACCTCGGTCTGCGCGTAGACCATCACGGACCTGCCGCCGGTGAGGGCGGGGAAGTCGACACGGTGGCGGCGGCGCGCGAAGCGCAGTTCGATCCCGTCGTGGGGCAGCCCTTCGCGGTCCATGCGGTCGCCGGCCCCGGCGGCCCGCAGCACGTCGACGGTGCCCTGCTCCAGGATCCCGGCGCGCTGCCGCTGCTCGACGTAATCCCGATCCCGGCTCTCCAGTACGACCGATTCGACGCCCGCCCGGTGCAGAAGCCGCGCCAGCAGCAGCCCCGCGGGTCCCGCTCCGATGATGCCGACCGTCGTGCGCATCCCGGCGCCCCTTTGCACTCACACTTGTTCGCTCAGTGAACTTAATTTCACCTCATTGGACCGAGTGTCCGGCCGCGAGGACCCGCTGTCAACGGTGTCGCCCCGCACAACCGGCGGACCCGAGTGCGCCGGCCACCACAGGCGGCCCATGTGCAGGAACCGTACGGGAGTTGCTCTTCCGGCCCCACGGCGCCGGGCGGTGAGACCGCGCCCCTCGGCGTGGACCGCGGCATCCATTCGCCCCCGTCCCCGGTGTGTTCGAAGCTCACTCCGGGGACGGAGGTGCAGGATCCGGCAGGCCGGGCTACGACCGGCACGCTGCGTCCGGTTCGGTGTGTCGTGGACGACGGATGGCCCGGAGGTGCCCCGGACACCGCGCGGGGCGCGAGGGACGCACCATCGGCCCACCCCCGGGCAGGCCGCCTCACGGCGGCGGCTGAACCGCCGTCAGCCGGGTCTCGCCGCCGTGGGCCGGCAGGCCCCGGCGGGGCCGGTCCGCGTCGGGAGGCGGGCGAGTCGGGCGGACGGCGCATCGGCACGGAGGCGGAGCCCTCCGGCTTCGCCTCCGTGCCGATGCAGGCGCGGTGCGTCAGCGGCGGCGCAGGCGCTTGTCGGTGATGGGCGGGGTGGGGTCGATGTAGAAGTCGTCGGGGTTGACGTCGACACCGGGCGGCACGATGGCGTCGATGCGGTCGAGGACGTCGCCGTCGAGTTCCACATCGGCGCCTGCGAGGAGATCGTCGAGTTGGTCGGGGCGACGGGGGCCGATCAGCACGGCGGTGACGGCCGGGTGGGCACGTACGAAGGCGACGGCGAGGTGGGCGAGCGGCAGACCGGCCTCGGCCGCCAGGGCACCGAGCTTCTGCACGGCCTCGGCCTTGGCCCGGACGCCGGGCCGGGACAGATCGAACATCTTCGCGCCGAGCCCCGCGTTGCGGTGTCCCGCGGTGGGGTCGGTGCGGCCGGAGAGCCAGCCGGAGTTCAGCGGGCCGAAGGTCAGCACACCCATGCCGTACCGCTGGGCCGTGGGCAGCACACGGCTCTCCACACCCCGGGTGAGGACGGAGTACGGCGACTGCTCGGTACGCAGGCGGTGGTGGCCGCGGCGCTCGGCGGTCCACTGGGCCTCCACGGTCTCCTCGGGGGCGAAGAAGGAACCGCCGACGGCGCGGACCTTCCCGGCGCGGACCAGGTCCGACAGTGCGGCGAGGGTCTCGTCCACATCGGTGCCCGGGTCCGGCCGATGCATCTGGTACAGGTCGATGTGATCGGTGTCCAGACGGCGCAGGCTGTCCTCGATCGCGCGACGGATCCAGCGGGCCGAGCCGCCCCGGTGGTTGGCGTCCTCCCCCATCGGGAGCCCGAACTTGGTGGCCAGCACGACCTCGTCGCGGCGGCCCTTCAGGGCCTTGCCCACGATCACCTCCGACTCCCCGGCGGAGTAGACATCCGCGGTGTCGATCAGATTGACACCCGCATCGAGGGCCGTATGGATCATGCGGATGCTCTCGTCGTGATCGGTGTTGCCCATCGCTCCGAACATCATCGCCCCGAGCGCGTACTCGCTCACCGACATGCCGGTACCGCCGAGAATCCTGCGCTTCATCGCAGATCACCTCCTGGTGTTCGTGGTTGTGTCCGCGTTCGAGCCAAGCACGGCGGACGAGGGAGGTGAGAGGCCTGATCGAACAGGGGGTCCAGCAGTGCCCCCTTCGCCGATCCGTATCGGGACCGCCGCATCTACCCTGGTCGCATGGGTCGTGAGCCGAATGTGGCGTTGCGTGAGTTCCTGCGCTCACGTCGCGCGAAGATCACCCCCGAGGAGGCCGGGCTGCCGCCGCATCCCGGTACACGGCGAGTGCCCGGCCTGCGGCGCGAGGAGGTCGCCCAGCTCGCCGGCGTCAGCATGGACTACTACATCCGTCTCGAACGCGGGCACCAGGCGGGCGTCTCGGAAGCGGTCCTGGAGGCACTCGCCCGCGCCCTTCGACTCAGCGACGTGGAACGCGCCCACCTGTTCCGGATCGCACGGCCCACCCCTGCCCGGTACCGCCCGTCGGCGCCGCAGCGGGTCCGCCCGGGCCTGCGGCTGCTGCTCGACACGCTCACCGAGGTTCCGGTCCTGGTGCTGGGGCGGCGCCTGGACGTGCTGGCCGCCAACCACCTCGCCCGGGCCCTCTACACCGACTTCGACGCGCTGCCCCCGCGCCACCGCAACATGGCCTGGCTCCTCTTCCTCGACGAACGGGTGCGCGCGCTGCACACGGACTGGGAGGAAGGCGCCCGCGGCACGGTCGCCTCTTTGCGCCTGTACGCAGGGCGCCACCCCGACGACCCCGCCCTGGACGAACTCGTCGAGGAACTCTCCCTGCGCGATCCGGACTTCCGCCGCTGGTGGGCCGACCACGACGTCCTCCAGCGCAGCCACGGCGTCAAGCGCTACCACCACGCCCTCGTCGGCGACCTCGTCCTCGGCTACGAGGCCTTCACCGCCACAGACGACCCCGAACAGACCCTCGGCATCTACACCGCCGAGCCCGGCTCCCCCTCCGAGGAGCGCATGAGGCTCCTCGCGGGCCGGAGCGCCCCTTCACACCCTCCGGGCCACCCCCTGCTTCCGCCGCGCGGCTGAGCGGCACCCGGCGGTGGCGGTGGCGGCGGCGGTGAGGCCATGGGGCGCCTGGCGGCACGGAGGGCGCCGACGTACCCTCATATCCGGAACGGGTTCCGGTTGCAGGTGGCGGCAGGAAGGACATCGGCAGTGACCGACCACGAGGGGGACGCGGCACGGCACCGCCGGCCCCTGCGCGCCGACGCGCAGCGCAACGAGGACAAACTGCTGGAAGCAGCGGCCACCGCCTTCGCCCGTGACGGAGCGGGCGCCTCGGTCAAGGACATCGCCCGCGCGGCCGGCGTCGGTGTCGGCACCCTCTACCGCCGCTTCCCCTCCAAGGAACTGCTCATCGAGGCCGTCTACCGGCAGGAAGTGCAACGCCTGTGCGAGGCTGCGCCGCATCTGACGGCCACGCTGCCGCCCGGGGACGCGCTGCGGACCTGGATGGAACACTTCATCGACTTCATGACCGCCAAGCAGGGCATGGCCGACGCACTGGCCGTGGTGCTGACCGACGACAACGAGAAGCTGCACACCCGAGCCCTGCTCGCCGACGCCATCGCCCACCTCCTCGACCCCGGGCCCGGCACCTCGGTGACCCGGCCCGGTGTCGACGCACAGGACGTACTGATGGCGCTCGGCGGAATCAGCCTCATGGCCGCCGGCGAGCAGCAACGCGACCTGGCCACCAGACTCATCGACCTGCTCCTGCACGGTGTCGTGACCGGATGACACGAACAGCGAGCCATGCCGTGCCCGGGTCGATCGTCGAACGCCGGCCGCCGTTCCACCTCGAAGCCGGCAGCCGGGTGCGGACCCCGGACGTCACCGAGGCGGTCGAGGCGGTCGTCGCCCGGCTGCGTTCGGGCGGGACGCCGGAGCACACGACCGCGATCGTGGACGCATGAGGGAACCCGGAGTGCCGCAACCACCGCCCAGCCGTGAGGACGTGGCTGCTCGGTGGCAGGCGCTGGTCCCGGGTGAGGTGACCCGTGAGGCCGTACATTCATGGGCGGCTCCATGGGTGGAGGACGAGGAGGAGTGCGACCTCGCTCCTTTGGTCCTCACGGCCCTGCAGCACCTGCATGGTTTCGACCTCTGCCGGGATCCGAATCGTCCGGAAGTCGTCCGGCACGGCACATCGGGCGAGGGCGAGTGGGTTCATTCGCTCGACGACATCGCCGGTGGACTGGCCCGTTGGCGGTCGAGATGCGATCTGCACGACGCGGACAAGGTCGACCGGACGGCTCCTGGAACCGTTTCGGCAGGTCCGGTGGGGCCAAGGCGGCGACGCCGGAACTCCCGTACAAGGGAGGGGTTCCCCGAAGGGCGGGGGCCGGACGTTCCCGTGGATCCGGCAGAGTGAACCGCCGACCGGTCGTCACTCCAGGTCAGCACGCGAGTACGCGGTGGTGCCCGGAACCGGACTCGAACCGGTACGCCCGCGAGGGGCAGCGAGGTTTAAGCTCGCCGTGTCTGCATTCCACCATCCGGGCAGGCCATGAGCGCCGCATCGAGCGTTCCGAGCCTATCGGGGGCGCATCCCCCGAACAGCGGGCGGGCGACGCGATGTTGTCTTATTTTATTGATGTCTGAGGGTGCATCAGCACTCGGTACGGGCCATCCGCACTTGCCAATAGCCTCGCGGGCCGCCGGGGCCGGTGCATGGGGAATGACGGAATTTCACCGTCCCGATGGATGGCAGTGGAACGGGCCCCGCAGCACATGAGCAACCGCTTTCCCCCGGGCGCCTTCTCGGGGGAGCCCGTCATACCCAGGTATGACGGGACACGGGCCGGTCCGACTCGAGACTGCCCCGGGAACCGGAACAGCGGGTGACTACACGCCGCCGATCGGCCGCGACGATGGAACACGTCTTCATCACCGTCGCCGTCCCGACAGGAGCACCCTCCCGTGACCAGCACTCCCCTCGTCGACCGGACCACCACCGTGGCCGCCCGCGCCACGGATCTGTCGAAGGTCTACGGACAGGGCGAGACCCAGGTGGTCGCCCTCGACCGGGTCACCGTCGACTTCCAGCAGGCGCAGTTCACGGCGATCATGGGGCCCTCGGGCTCGGGCAAGTCGACGCTGATGCACTGCGTCGCCGGGCTCGACTCCTTCTCCTCCGGTTCCGTCCGTATCGGCGACGTCGAACTCGGCTCCCTCAAGGACAAGCAGCTCACCAAGTTGCGCCGGGACCGGATCGGCTTCATCTTCCAGGCGTTCAACCTGCTGCCCACGCTGACCGCCCTGGAGAACATCACGCTGCCCATGGACATCGCGGGCCGCAAGCCCGACAAGGCCTGGCTGGACACCGTGATCCAGATGGTCGGGCTGTCGGGGCGGCTGAGCCACCGGCCCTCGCAGCTGTCGGGCGGTCAGCAGCAGCGCGTCGCGGTGGCGCGCGCACTCGCGTCCAGGCCGGAGATCATCTTCGGCGACGAGCCCACCGGAAACCTCGACTCGCGCTCCGGTGCGGAGGTTCTGGGCTTCCTGCGCAACTCCGTACGGGAGTTGGGGCAGACGGTGGTGATGGTCACCCACGACCCGGTTGCGGCGGCGTACGCGGACCGGGTGATCTTCCTGGCGGACGGGCGGATCGTGGACGAACTGCACGAGCCGAGCTCGGAGGCGGTGCTGGACCGGATGAAGCGGTTCGACGCCAAGGGCCGCACGAGCTGACGCCGGGCGCAGATCCCCTCGGGGCCCGCCCCCGCCCGCCCCCTCGGGGCCACCCATCCACCGCATCCCCAGCCCTGGACAGACAAATGTTCCGTACCGCCCTGCGCAACGTGCTCGCGCACAAGGCCAGGCTGCTCATGACCGTGCTCGCCGTGATGCTCGGCGTGGCCTTCGTGTCGGGCACCCTGGTGTTCACCAACACCATCTCGGAGGCCTACCAGAAGAGTTCCGCCAAGGGCCTCGACCAAGTCGACGTGGCGATCCGGCCGGAGGGCCGGGCGTCCCACGGCGACACGATCGCCAAGCAACCCCGGCTGACACCGGAGCTCCTGGACAAGGCCGCCAAGGCACCGGGCGCCGGCACGGCCATCGGGGTCGTCAGCGGCTTCACCGCCATCGCCGACAAGGACGGCAAGCTCATCGGCGGTGACTTCCAGTCCCAGGGCGGGAACTACTGGGGGACCGAGGACCCCCGGTATCCGATCGTTGACGGACACGCGCCGCAGGGGCAGGACGAGGTCCTCGTCGACTCCGAGACCGCGAAGCGCGCCGGGTACAAGGTCGGCGACACGGTGCGGCTCTCCATCGACGGCCCCGTGCTGACGCCGAAGGTCGCCGGCGTCTTCACCACCGACGACGGCAACGTGGCCGCGGGCGGCAGCCTCGCCCTCTTCGACACGGCCACCGCCCAGCGCCTGTTCCACAAGGACGGCTCGTACGACGAGATCGATGTGAAGGCCGCCTCCGGGACGAGCCAGATCGCGCTGCGCAACGCCCTCGACGAGACCCTGCCGAAGGATGTCGCCTCCACCACCACCGGCAAGCAACTCGCCGACGACCAGGCGCAGCAGATCGCCGCGGCGACGCGCGACTTGCGCACGGGCCTGCTGGTCTTCGCGGGCATCGCGCTGTTCGTCGGCACCTTCATCATCGCCAACACCTTCACCATGCTGGTCGCTCAGCGCACCAAGGAACTGGCCCTGCTGCGCGCGGTCGGCGCGTCCCGCCGTCAGGTCACCCGGTCCGTGCTCATCGAGGCGTTCGTGGTCGGCGCGGTCGCGGCCGTCACCGGTCTGGTGGCCGGCATCGGCATCGGCGCCGGACTGCGCACCCTGGTGAGCCGGTTCGGCGGCACGATCCCGGACGGTCCGCTCATCGTCAGCCCGGGCACCGTCGCCACGGCCTTCGCCGTGGGCATCCTGATCACGATGCTCGCCGCCTGGCTGCCCGGCCGGCGCGCCGCGAAGATCCCGCCGGTCGCCGCCATGGGCAGCCTGCACGCGAAGGCCACCGCCAAGTCCCTGCTCCTTCGGAACACGATCGGCGCCCTGCTGGCCTCGGCCGGCGTCGCCGTCATCCTCTACAGCACCACGCTGAACGCCTCGGACGCCCAGGGCCCGATGGGGCTCGGCGCGGCGATCCTCGTCATCGGCGTCTTCGTACTCACCCCGCTGCTGTCCCGCCCGCTGATCGCGGCCGCGGCCCCTCTGCTGCGTGTCTTCGGGGTCGCGGGGAAGCTGGCCCGGCAGAACTCGGTGCGCAACCCGCGGCGCACCGCCGCCACCGCCTCGGCCCTGATGATCGGCCTGACCCTGATCACCGCTCTGACGGTGATGGCGGGAAGCCTGCAGACCGCGATCGACAAGATGGCGTCCTCCGCCCTCAAGGCGGACTACGCGGTGACGATGGCGAACGGCAACGATCTCTCGCCCGACGTGGAGAAGAGGCTGAAGTCGGCCGACGGTGTCATCGCGACCAGCCCGCTGCGCAACGCGCCCTCGCGCATCAACGGCGAGACCGAGTTCCTGACCGGCGTCGACGGCGCCACCATCGGCAAGCTGACCGCGCTGGCGGTCGACGCCGGCACCTTCGAGGTCGGCGGCACCCGGGTCGTCGTCGACCACGACACCGCCACGTCCCACCACTGGACGGCCGGTTCCCGGTTCACGGTGTCGTACGAGGACGGCAAGAAGCAGCAGTTGACGGTCGCCGGTGTCTACCGGAGCACCGAGATGATGCGCGGCATCATGCTGGACACCGCGACGCTCGCTCCGCACCAGACCGAGCCGTCCGACATGCAGGTCCTGGTCAAGACGTCCGGCGGGGCCACCGCCTCGGCCAAGGACGCGCTGGTGAAGGCGCTCGGCGACAACCCGGCCATCAGGATCATGGACAAGAAGGACATCTCCAACAGGATCGGCCAGATGTTCACGCTGATGCTGAACATGCTCTACGGCCTGCTGGCCATGGCCGTGATCGTCGCCGTGCTCGGCGTCATCAACACCCTCGCCATGTCGGTCTTCGAGCGCTCGCAGGAGATCGGCATGCTCCGTGCGATCGGACTCGACCGCAGGGGCATCAAGCGGATGGTCCGGCTGGAATCCCTTGTGATCTCGCTCTTCGGCGGTGTGCTCGGTGTCGGCCTGGGGGTGTTCTTCGGCTGGGCCGCCGGTGAACTGCTCGGCACGAAGCTGGCGACCTACGAGCTGATCCTGCCCTGGGGACGCATGGCCGTCTTCCTCCTCCTGGCGGCGACGGTGGGTGTGCTGGCCTCCCTGTGGCCGGCCCGCCGCGCGGCCCGTCTGAACATGCTCACGGCGATCAAGTCGGAGTGACGGCCTACCGAAAGGGCCCCGTTCCGCAGTCGGAACGGGGCCCTTTCGCCGTGCCTGGGAAGGTCACCCGCCCCAGGTACGGGCGCGCAGGGGCATGCCCGACGCGCCCGACTCGGGCGACCGCACCGCCAATACCTGGTTGACGCCGATGCGGTTGTGTTCGAAGGACAGCGCGGAGGCGGCCATGTAGAGGCGCCAGACGCGGGCCCGCCCCGGGCTGGTGAGGCGCTGCGCCCGCACCCACTCGGCCTCGAGGTTCGCGACCCAGCGGCGCAGGGTCAGAGCGTAGTGCTCGCGCAGGCTCTCCACGTCGCGGACCTCGAACCCGGCGCGCTCCAACTGAGTCACCGTGCTGCCGATGGGCGCGAGCTCGCCGTCGGGGAAGACATAGGCGTCGATGAACGCGTCGACCGAGTAGGCGGACTCGTCCTTCTGGGGCCGCCGCGCGATCTGGTGGTTGAGCAGCCGCCCGCCCGGCTTGAGCAGG
This sequence comes from Streptomyces sp. NRRL F-5122, assembly GCF_001507435.1. GTDB lineage: Bacteria > Actinomycetota > Actinomycetes > Streptomycetales > Streptomycetaceae > Streptomyces > Streptomyces lannensis. Next base: position 256,319 of record NZ_LMWH01000243.1, on the reverse strand, counting down.
GCGTACAGATCCCGGGCATACCCCAGATAGCGCTCGGCGCCCACGTGCTCGGCCATGCCGATGGAGGAGATCGCGTCGTACGGGCCGTCGGTGACGTCGCGGTAGTCCTGCACCCGGATCTCCACGCGATCGGTCAGGCCCTCCTCGGCGACCCGCTTGCGGGCGAACACGGCCTGCTCCTGGGAGAGGGTGATGCCGACGACGCTCACGCCGTGCTCGCGAGCGGCGTGCACGGCCATGGAGCCCCAGCCGCAGCCGACGTCGAGGAGCCGCTGACCGGGCTTCAGGTCCAGCTTGCGGCAGACCAGTTCCAGCTTGTCGCGCTGGGCGTCCTCGAGGGTGGAACCGGGACCCGCCCAGTAGGCGCAGGAGTACACCATCGACGGGCCGAGGACGATCTCGTAGAAGTCGTTGCCGACGTCGTAGTGGTGGCTGATGGCGCGTCGGTCGCTGCGCCGGGTGTGGAGGTGGCTGCGGACCCTGCGGACCTCCTCGGGAGGCGGCGGAGGCGGCGGGAAGGGCCCGGCCAGCCTCGCGAGCCCGCGTACCGCGGCGCGGACCTGCGGGTCGCGGGCGGCCTGGCTGAGGGAGCGGGCGTCTTCGCCGCGCTCCCAGATGAGCCCTGCGAGGAGGTCGAGGGCGGTGTACAGATCACCGTCGATCCCCAGATCCCCGGAGACCCAGGCGCGGACGAGGCCCAACTCGCCCGGTTTCCACAGCAGACGGCGCAGGGCACGGCGATTGCGCACGACGAGGGCGGGAGCGCCCGGCGGCCCGGACTCCGAACCGTCCCAGGCGCGGATGCGCACAGGGAGCGGGGCTCCCAGCAGTTGTTCGACGAGGCTCTTCAGCCGCGGCGCGGCGTCGGCCATGGTGCACACCTCCCATAGGGGCGTCCCCTTGCTCGAACACAGTCGATAGCTCGGGGAGAGCGATCCCGGAATGCTCTACACCACGTAAACACCTGTAGGGCCGCCCCGCAGTCCCCCGTTGGCGTTACAGCTGGGCAAAAAGCCTGCGTGCACGCCGAAAGGGGCCGCCCGCACCACGGATGGCGGGCGGCCCCTTTCGGGTGTTGCCGGGGGACCCGAGGTCAGGAGGCCTTGGCCTTCTCCTCGGTCTTGGCCGCGGCGGCGACGGGCGCCGGCTTGGCGGCCTCGTAGAACTCCTCGCGCGGCGACTCGATCGCGCCGAGGGAGACGACCTCGCGCTTGAGGAACATGCCCAGCGTCCAGTCGGCGAAGATCCGGATCTTCCGGTTCCAGGTCGGCATCGCCATGCCGTGGTAACCGCGGTGCATGTACCAGGCGAGACGGCCCTTGAGCTTGATCTTCATCTTGCCCATGACGATCATCGCGACGCCCTTGTGGAGGCCGAGGCCCGCCACCGCGCCCTTGTTCGCGTGGCTGTACTCCTTCTGCGGGAAGCCCCGCATACCGGAGACCACGTTGTCGCCGAGCACCTTGGCCTGCCGCAGCGCGTGCTGTGCGTTCGGGGGGCACCAGGCGTTCTCGTTGCCCGCCTTGCGGCCGACGAGGTCGGGCACCTGCGCGTTGTCGCCGGCGGCCCAGATGTAGTCCGTGCCCTGCACCTGGAGCGTTGCGGCGGTGTCGACGTGACCGCGCGGACCGAGCGGCAGCCCGAAGCGGGCGAGCGCCGGGTTCGGCTTGACGCCGGCCGTCCACACGATGGTGTTGGAGTCGACCTCGAGGCCGTTCTTCAGCACCACGTGGCCGTCGACGCAGGACTCCATCGAGGTGGAGAGGTAGATCTCCACACCGCGGCCCTCGAGGTGCTCCTTGCCGTACTGGCCGAGCTTGGGGCCGACCTCGGGGAGGATCTTGTCGGCGGCGTCGACGAGGATGAAGCGCATGTCCTCGCGGGACACGTTCCTGTAGTACTTGGCCGCGTCCCGGGCCATGTCCTCGACCTCACCGATGGTCTCCGCACCGGCGAAGCCACCGCCGATGAAGACGAAGGTGAGCGCCCTGCGGCGGATCTCCTCGTCGGTCGTGGAGTCGGCCTTGTCGAGCTGCTCGAGGACGTGGTTGCGCAGGCCGATGGACTCCTCGATGCCCTTCATACCGATGCCCTGCTCGGCGAGGCCGGGGATCGGGAAGGTGCGGGAGACCGCGCCGAGCGCGATCACGAGGTAGTCGAAAGGCAGCTCGTACGCCTCGCCGACCAGCGGGGCGATCGAGGCGACCTTGCGGTCCTGGTCGATGGTGGTGACCCGGCCGGTGAGGACCTCCGCCTTCGGAAGCACGCGTCGCAGCGGGACGACGACATGCCGGGGGGAGATGCTGCCGGCGGCGGCTTCGGGGAGGAAGGGCTGGTAGGTCATGTACGAGCGCGGGTCGACGACCGTGACGGTCGCCTCGCCGTAGCGCATCTTCTTGAGAATGCGACGAGCTGCGTACAGGCCTACGTACCCACCGCCTACTACGAGGATCCTGGGACGCTCCGTGGTGCTCATGGCATCGAGTATCCACCCGCCCCAGGGGGGTCGCTCGTGCGCCCCTTCACAAGCTTGGGTGGGGTGTCTGCTACACTGCGCCGCTCGCGTGACGGAGGTCATTCCGTCACGACATCATCCCCTCGCGGGGTGAACGGCCGTCAAGGCCACGTGAGCTGCCACGCAAGGCTTTCGGGGCGCCGAACGACGACTCCGCACCCTCGCCGGCGAACCCTCCCGGAACGATCGCCGGAGCACCCCCGGCGACGCCTCACACCCCGCGGACGGCCGAGTGGACCCCCGCCGTCGCCCGGCCGGTGCGATTTCCTTGTGAAGAACTTCACGAAGTTTTCCGTGCGCCCTCCGACAGAGGGACACCAGGGCCCCGCCGACTACGCTCATACGTTAACCGACCCGCTCAGGGGAGGCTACCGACGGGTAGGAAATTCCCCTGCCCGAGACCTCTGATCGCCCGTCAGAACCCGTGCACGCGCCGGGCGATGAGACACGTCTACGCGATGGACCAGGCGATGCCGTCGAGGATGTCGTGCTCGCTGACCACGACTTCGGCCGCCCCGATCCGCTCCATGATCGCGAGCAGGACGAGGGCGCCCGCGCCGATCACATCGACCCGGCCCGGATGCATGGAGGGGATCGCCGCGCGCTCGGCGTGCGTGGACCTCAGCAGCCGTTCGGTGATCTCCCGGACACGGTCCCGGGAGATCCGGGAGTGGTGGATCCTCTCGGAGTCGTACTCCGGGAGGCCCTGGTCGATCGCGGACACGGTGGTGACCGAGCCGGCGAGCCCGACGAGGGTGTGCGCCTCGTGCAGCGGAACCGTCTTCTCCACCAGGTCCAGTGAGGCCTCGATGTCGTGTCGTATGGCCGCGATCCGCTCCGGGGACGGCGGATCGGAGACGACTCCCTCGTGCACGAGATGACGCTCGGTCATACGGACGCAGCCGATGTCGACGGACCGCGCCGCCCGCACATGCTCCTCGCCCACCACGAACTCCGTGGAACCGCCGCCGATGTCCACGACCAGGAAGGGCTTCGCCAGGTCCGCGCGGCCCACCAGCTCCTTGGTCGCGCCCGTGAAGGAGAACTCCGCCTCCTGCTCGCCGGAGATGACCTCGGGCTCGACACCGAGGATCTCCAGCACCCCGCGGACGAAGACGTCCCGGTTCTCGGCGTCACGCGAGGCGGAAGTGGCGACGAACCGGATCCGCTCGGCGCCGTGCTCCTTGATGATCCCGGCGTACTCCCGGCAGGCGGCGAACGTGCGCTCGAGGGCCTCGGGGGCGAGCCGCCCGGTCCGGTCCACGCCCTGGCCGAGCCGGACGATGGTCATCCGCCGGTCCAGTTCGACGAGTTCGCCGGTGGCCGGGTCGGCGTCCGCGACCAGGAGCCGGATGGAGTTCGTACCGCAGTCGACGGCGGCGACGCGCGTCATGAGCCCTCCTCCTCGGAATCGGTGCGCGCGGCGGCGGACCGGCCGGTGCCGGACGGGTCCGCCTGCGCCTCCTCACCGTACGGCGGCTGCGCGGGTGTCACGCACGACCCCTTGCGCCACCACTCCGGCAGCATCGCGATCGCCTCGTCGCCCAGCGGGTTGACCCCGGGGCCGGCGACCAGGGAGTGCGCGACGAGCACGTGCAGGCACTTCACCCGGTCCGGCATGCCGCCCGCGCTCGGGAAGCCCGCCAGCACCTCGATGGCGTCGCGGCGGGCGATGTAGTCCTCGTGCGCGGCGCGGTAGGCGGCGGCCAGCGCGGGGTCGGTCGCCAGACGCTCCGTCATCTCCTTCATGACGCCGCCCGCCTCCAGCGTGCCGATCGCGGACGCGGCACGCGGGCAGGTCAGGTAGTACGTCGTGGGGAACGGCGTGCCGTCCGGGAGCCGGGGCGCCGTCTCCACGACGTCCGGCTGCCCGCACGGGCAGCGGTGCGCGATCGCACGCAGCCCGCGTGGGGGGCGCCCGAGCTGCTGCTCGATGGCCGCGACGTCCGCGTCCGTGGGCTCGGTGCGCGGGGTGGGCGGCAGATCGAACAACGTCTGCGCGCTGCGCTGCCCCTCAGGGGCGGCGGACGGGCGGCGGGCGGGAGTTTCCATGGCTGTCTTTCAGGCTGTCTTTCTCGTCGGTGCGCTGATCCGTCGGATCGGTGATGCGTCCGGTCATCGGGTCGTCCGGCTCGCAGCGCCTCTGCGTGTGCGACGGGGGCGCCGTGCACGGCCGCCCCGCCGGGGCGGCGGGCCGGTTCACCGGCCGGACTTGTCGGACCTGTCGACCCCGTCCCAGATGTTGTCGTACCAGGGGCGCGCGGCACTCGTGAGGTCCGCACGCGACTGCCTGGCCGCGTCCGGGTCGATCACGATGTAACCGGTCTCCCCCGGCAGCACATAGTGCAGCCGCAGCCGGATCTGCTGCTGCGCGTACGCGTCGTCCTGCCAGCGCGCCTTCAGGTCGCGCAGCTGCTCGACGCGCTCGCGGGCCTGCGCCTGCTGCCGCTCCAGGTCCGCGATCTCGGCCCGCTGGGAGACGTACTGCCTTATCGGGTACGCCAGTGCCACGATCAGCGAGCACAGGACGAGCGCGAGCAGCGCGGCACGGCCGGTCAGCCGGGAGCGGCGGGCCTGCCGCCTGGTCTGGGAGCGGTAGACCCTGGCCGCGGTCTGCTCCCCCAGCAGCCGCAGCCTGGTCGCGGTGGAGAACCGGTCACGGTCCTTCACGGCCATGTCCCCGCCTCCCCTTCCACACGTACGTACGTCCCCGCACACGGTACGGGACCGAGTACGGGGACGTACGGACGACTGGCTAAGGCGTGGCCCTGCCCGCTCAGCCCTTGAAGCGCGGGAACGCGCTGCGGCCCGCGTACACCGCGGCGTCGTCGAGGATCTCCTCGATGCGCAGCAGCTGGTTGTACTTGGCGACGCGCTCGGAGCGGGCCGGGGCGCCGGTCTTGATCTGGCCGCAGTTGGTGGCGACGGCCAGGTCGGCGATGGTGACGTCCTCGGTCTCGCCGGAGCGGTGGGACATCATGCACTTGAAGCCGTTGCGCTGGGCCAGCTCGACCGCGTCCAGGGTCTCGGTCAGCGAGCCGATCTGGTTGACCTTCACCAGCAGCGCGTTGGCGGTGCCCTCCTCGATACCGCGGGCCAGGCGCTCGGGGTTGGTGACGAACAGGTCGTCGCCCACGAGCTGGACCTTGTCGCCGATCCGGTCGGTGATGACCTTCCAGCCGGCCCAGTCGTCCTCGAACAGCGGGTCCTCGATGGACACGAGCGGGTAGGCCGCGACGAGCTCCTCGTAGTACTCCGTCATCTCGGCGGCGGAGCGCTCCTTGCCCTCGAAGAGGTACTTGCCGTCCTTGTAGAACTCGGAGGCGGCGACGTCGAGGGCGAGGGCGATCTGCTCACCGGGGACGTACCCGGCCTGCTTGACGGCCTCGAGGATGAGGTCGAGGGCCTCGCGGTTGGAGCCGAGGTTCGGGGCGAAGCCGCCCTCGTCGCCGAGACCGGTGGACAGGCCCTTGCTCTTCAGCACCTTCTTGAGGGTGTGGTAGACCTCGGTGCCCCAGCGCAGGGCCTCGGAGAAGGACTCCGCACCGATCGGCGCGATCATGAACTCCTGGATGTCCACGTTGGAGTCGGCGTGCGAGCCGCCGTTCAGGATGTTCATCATCGGCACCGGCAGCAGGTGCGCGTTGGGGCCGCCCAGGTAGCGGAAGAGCGGAAGGTCGCTCGCCTCGGAGGCGGCGTGGGCGACGGCGAGGGAGACGCCGAGGATGGCGTTGGCGCCGAGCGAGCCCTTGTTGTCGGTGGCGTCCAGGTCGAACATCGCCTGGTCGATCAGGCGCTGCTCGGTGGCGTCGTAGCCGACGAGCTCCGGGCCGATCTGCTCGATGACGGCGAGGACGGCCTTCTCGACGCCCTTGCCCTGGTAACGGTTGGGGTCACCGTCGCGGAGCTCGATGGCCTCGAAGGCGCCGGTGGAGGCGCCGGACGGAACGGCGGCACGACCCGTGCTGCCGTCGTCGAGGCCGACCTCGACCTCGACCGTGGGGTTGCCTCGGGAGTCCAGGATTTCCCGGGCTACGACGACGTCGATGGACGGCACGAGCATCTCCTTCTTGGATGTGACGCTGAGAGTGCGGGGCACTTGCGACTAGAGCCTATCCGCCCCGGAGCGGCGGTCGGCCGACCGACCGTCCCGTGGACAGGATGACGGTACACATTGTTTCAGCGCGGAACAAAGGGGCGGGGAAAGTCGCGGTGAAATGCACGGGACGGGCAAGCAAAAGCCCCGCTCCGGTGCGTACGGGGGGTACACGCACCGGAGCGGGGAGCCCGTGGGGACGGGGGCTGTCCTCACAAGACCGCACGAGGACTCGATGGGCCGGCTGCCCGGCCGCCGTCACTTCAGGTGCAGCTGCTGACCCGGGTAGATGAGGTCGGCGTCCTCGACGATGTCCTTGTTCAGCCGGAAGAGCTTCTGCCAGCCGCCCTGGACGCCGTTCTTCGCGGCGATGGAGCTGAGGGTGTCGCCCTTGACGACCTTGTACTCGCCGTCGCCCTTCTCGACCTTCTGGCCGGCCGGGGTGGTGACGGTCTTCTTAGCGGCCGGACGCTCGGTCGAACGGGAGGCCGGCTTCGGGGCCGTGCGGTCGGTGCCGCTCTTCGCGCTGCCGGAGGAGGCGGCGGCCGCACCGTTGTACGGAGTACCGGACAGGCCCTTGCCGCAGACCGGCCAGGCGCCCTTGCCCTGACCCGCGAGGACCTTTTCGGCTATCGCGATCTGCTGCGACTTGCTCGCCAGGTCGGCACGCGAGGCGTAGGCGGTGCCGCCGTACGCGGCCCAGGTCGAGTTCGTGAACTGCAGACCGCCGTAGAAGCCGTTGCCGGTGTTGATGGACCAGTTGCCACCGGACTCGCACCGGGCGACGGCGTCCCACTCGGAGGCGGTGGCAGCGGAGGCGTTGCCGGCCGCGAGCAGCGGGGCCGCGACGGCGGCACCGGCAACACCGGCGAGCGAGATGACGCGGACGGCCTTGGACGGACGGCGGTGCTTGCCCTTGCCGGAACACAGCATGGTTCGATCCCCTCACCGACGCCTGCGAGGTGAGCTGTCGGGTTCGGGCCGGTTGAGTTGCCCGGCCGTGCGCAACTGGGCGCACGGCTCCACCCCAAGCCGGCCCGGTCGATGTCCGGGCGCGGCACTTACCTTGGGTCCCCCGCTCCTGCCTACGGCGCTTGACGCGACGACTGTTCCGCACGGCCGCTGGCAGGATTCGGCGTTGCGACCGTGGGGGCCCGCTGTGGCGAGCGGTCATGACCGTAAGCAGTCGATCCGCGGAATTTCAAAGACGATCAGGGCCTTTGAGACCCATCTCTCACTCTCGCCAAATCGGACATTAAGCCCGAAGCGGGATGTGAAGTACCGCCGGTCGACGGGCAGTTCAGTGCTTCCCGGCGGTCGGATCCACATCGAGCGCAAGGCTCTGACCGGGGAGGATGAGGTCCGGATCGGCGCCGACCGTCTGCTCGTTGGCCTGGTAGAGCGCCCGCCACCCGCCGGAGAGGTCAAGGGAGTCGGCGATGTCCGACAGGTTGTCCCCGGGGCGGACGGTGTACGAGCCGTCGGCACCGTCGCGTGCGGCCCGGGAGTCCCGCGAGGCGTGCCGGCCCGCCGAGTCGCCCGCACGGCTGCCGGAGTCACCCTCGTCGGCACTGCCGCCGCGGTGGCGGCCGGCGCCGGACGCCTCATCCGCACCGTCGCCCGAAGAGGCATCACTCCGCCCGGACTTGTCCGACTCGTCACTCTTCGCACCGGTGGACGAGTCGTCGTCGCCCCGGAAGGTGCCGGCGCCCGAACGGTCACCCTCGCCGTCATGGGACGTACCGGAAGAGGGGGACGAAGAGGAGGAGTCGGACGACTCCGACGAAGGCGAAGAGGGGGACGGCTTCGCCGAAGCGGATGTTCCGGATGAGTCGGACAAGCCGGAGTCAAGCCCGAAGCCGGAGGAGCCTCCGTCCGACGAGTCGCCCGCCACGCCCGTGTCGACGTCCGCGGAGCCGGAGTCCTCGTCCAGTCCCGCGACCAGCGCGCAGGCGGACCAGACGGAGGCGCCCTGGTCGGCGAGGATCCTCTCCGCGACGGCGATCTGCTGCGAACGGCTCGCCCGGTCGGGGCTCGAGGCGTAGGCGAGACCGCCGTGCCGCTCCCAGTCCCGCTGCGTCAACTGCAGTCCGCCGTAGCGGCCGTTCCCGGTGTCGGCGCTCCAGGAGCCGCCGCTCTCGCACTGCGCGACCCGGTCCCACGTGGTGCCGTCGGCCGCGCTCGCGCCGCCCGCACCCAGAAGCGGAATGGCGATCGCCGAGCCGGTCACCCCTGCTGCGACGAGGAGGGCCGGAGCCTGGCGGGGGCGACGGTGACGACCGTTCCCGGAGAGCATGCGGTTGCCTTTCGTACGACAGCAGTGAACCCCGCGGCGGCTGTGGCGTGCCGCCCCGTTGCTGCGTGAACGTATCGGCACTCGGCCGCTTGTCACAAGTTAATGCAGCGCAGATCACGCGAAGATCACAGTGGTGAGGAACCGTCACCCTCCCGTGACCGGCCGCGCGTTCACCGTGTCATCCGGTGGAGTCGGCGGTACGGAAATGATCTTTTCCCGGAATCGGTGTGAACTCCACGGGAAGCGTGCGCAATCCGCGCATAATGAGCCCGCCGCGCCAGCGCAGATCGGTGGAATCCACCGCAAGTCGCAGGTCCGGCAGGCGGGTGAGGAGGGTGGCGAGCGCCATCTGCCCCTCGAGGCGGGCGAGCGGGGCGCCGAGGCAGTAGTGGATGCCGTGTCCGTACCCGAGGTGCTGATTGTCACGACGGGCGAGGTCGAGCACATCGGGGTCGGCGAACCGCTCCGGATCCCGGTCGGCCGCCGCGAGCACGACGAGCACCGGGTCCCCGGGGGCGATGTCCTGCCCGCCGATGGTGACCGGCTGTGTGGCGAAGCGCCAGGTGGCGAGCTCCACCGGGCCGTCGTAGCGAAGGAGTTCCTCCACGCCGGTCTCGAGCAGGGACCGCTCGCCGCGGGCGAGGGAGGCCTGGAGCCGGGCTCGCTGCTCCGGGTGGCCGAGGAGGGCGTAGGTGCCGTTGCCGATGAGGTTGACCGTGGTCTCGAACCCGGCGAAGAGCAGGATGAAGGCCATGGCGGCGGCCTCGTTCTCGGTGAGGTGCTCGCCGTGGTCCGAGGCACGGATGAGCCCGGAGATCAGGTCCTCGCCGGGGCCGGGCGCCTCGGGCAGGGCTTCCCGCTTGCGGTGGATGAGGTCGGCGAGGTAGCCGCGCATCTTCTTGACGGACCGGGCGACTCCGCCCCTCGGCCCCCCACCGTGCCGGATCATCATCCCTGCCCAGTCCCGGAAGTCGTCCTGGTCCTCGCGGGGCACGCCGAGCATGTCGCAGATGGCGTAGATGGGGAGCGGGAAGGCGAACTCGTGGATGAGGTCGGCGGAGCCGCGGCCCGCGAACCCGTCGATGAGCCGGTCGGTCAACTCCTGCACCCTCGGCGCGAACTCGGCGACGCGCCGGGGTGTGAAGGCCTTGGAGACGAGCCGGCGCAGCCGCGTGTGGTCCGGCGGATCGATGTTGAGCAGGTGAGTCATCAGCTCGGCCTTGCGCTCGCCGGGGATGCCGGTCCTGCCCTTGGCGTGTGCCGGTTCGTCGTGATGCGCCGGGTTCTTGCTGAGCCGCTGGTCGGCCAGGGCCTGCTTGGCGTCGGCGTAACGGGTGACCAGCCAGGCCTCGACACCGCTGGGCAACCTGGTCCGGTGCACGGGGGCGTACTCGCGGAGCCAGGCGTAGGCGGGATAGGGGTCGGCGGCGAACTCCCAGGTGAAGAGCTCAGGGGTGGGGTTCGTGCGCGCGGGGCGGGGCTGGTCGGTCACCCGTCGACGGTATCCGGCCGCCCGCAGCGGGCCGCACCTCAGCCGCCGCTCTCCGCCTCCCGGATCGCGTCCCGGTACGCACGGGCGGCCGCGCGCAGCGCCGCCTCGGGGTCCACGCCCTCGGCCTCGGCGCGCGCGGCCATCGCCAGCAGTTCGTATCCGATGCCCTCCCCGTGCGGCAGCGGGACGTCGAGACCGGCCGTGCGGGCGCGGGACGACAGCTTGGCCGCGAGCGCCAGGCCCGGCTGGCCGAGGGGGACGCCCTCCGTCACCGAAGTGCGCTGCTTCTCGAGGGCCTTGGTGCGCAGCCAGTGCTCCTTGACCTCTTCCGGCGTCGTGGCGGTCTCGTCGCCGAACACATGCGGGTGGCGGTGGATCAGCTTGGCCACGATGCCGCCCGCCACGTCGTCGATGGAGAACGGGGCATCCGGGTCCTCCTGCGCGATGCGGGAGTGGAAGACGACCTGGAGCAGGACGTCTCCCAGTTCCTCGCGCAGTTCGTCCCGGTCGCCCGCCTCGATCGCCTCGACCAGTTCGTACGCCTCCTCGATGCCGTACTTGGCCAGACCCCGGTGGGTCTGCCGGGAGGACCAGGGGCACTCGGCGCGGATGCGGTCCATGACCTGGACGAGGTCGAGGAGCCGGGCGCCGGGCAGGTCGTACGACGCGGGCAGCAGCTCGAGCTCCGGCATCCGCACCCGTCCGGAGCCCGCCAGCCGGGCCAGACCGTCGGTGAGCCGGGGCTCTCCCTCGCCGGTCGCGACGACCACGACCGTACGGCCGCCGGCGCAGGCCTCGACCAGCTCCTGTGCGGACGGGGCGGCCTCGTCGACCACGATGCCCGCCTCACGCAGATAGGGCAGCTGGGGGTGCGCGCCGTCCGCGCAGCTGACCCGGTCGGCGTCGCGCAGCACCTGCCAGGCGGGCCAGGACAGCAGACCCGGTGCGACCCGGTGGCTGGTGGTGAGCAGGACGATACGGCCGACGGCCGCCTCGGAGGCTTCGGTCCCGTGCGGACCCTGGGCGCGGGAGCTGGTGGTGTTCACCCTTCGAACGTAACGCACGCCACTGACGGCCCGTACGCGGTCCACGGGCCCCGCACCGACCGTGCTACGCCTGCTGCCCGGCCGCCGCGGTGACCTCCTTGACCCACGGCGTCCTCGCGTCCACGCGGCTGCTCTTCTGCACGTCCCAGGTGCCGTAGCGGGGATTGAGCTTGATGCCGAGCTCCTTGGACGCCTGCGCCATCGCCGTCCAGAACGCGGCCTTACCGTCGGTCGTGTTCATGTCGACACCGAGCGCCCCGGCCAGCTTCTGGGCCTGGACCTCCGTGCGCAGGCTGTCGTCGAGGCGCTGGGGGGCGACCCCGTACTGCTGCAGCCACGCCGACTGCAGCGCCTTGCTGCCGCCCGCCTGCTGCTCCAGGCCCTGCCGCATCTGCTCGACGTCACTGCGGGTGACGCTGACGCCCGCCTCCTTGGCGGCACGGTTCAGGACCCGGTCGAGGACCATGGTGTGGAGCGTGTCCCGGGTGAGGCTGCTGGTCTGGGCGAGAGTCTGCTGGTACTGGGCGTCGTCGGTGGCGGCGGCGTGCTGGGCCGTGCGCACCTCGTTCACCCGGCTCTCCAGCTGTGCGACCGTGATCCGCTGCCCTCCGACAACGGCTGCGGCACCCGCGTGGGGGGACCCGCCGCACGCGGTGAGGAGGGGAGCCGCGGCCAGGGCGGCGCTGAGGGCGATCGCGGTGCGACGGCGGTGCAAGGTGGCCTCCCGAGGAGATTGTGCGGCGATGCACAAGGTCTTGCGAAGATCGATGGTAGGCAGTGACCAGGCTCTGGCCAACCCATTCGAACCAACGATTCGCCGGGACTTCGGGCACCGCCGCGTCCGCCCCGGGCTCAGCCGGTGATGGCGACCGGCGCGTCCCACGCGTCCCGGTCCACGGTGAGCGTGTAACCGCCCCTGGTCTCCTTGCTGTTGACCATGTACTGATGACCGCGGCTGTGGCCGGTGTACTGGGTCTTGCCCCACGGCCAGTCCGTGGTGGTGGTGTTCTGCTTGTCCCACAGGGCGTACCAGAGGTTGCCCGGAAGGTCGGTCTTGTTCGTCGCGGTCGCGATGGCCTTGGCGCTGGAGCTGCTGAAGCCGTAGAAGCCGGCACGGTACGTCTTGGCGCGCAGCGTCTTGGTGAAGGAGCGGACGTAGGTGAGCACCGCGTCGTTGCACGACTTGTTGGTGATGTCGTACGGCTCCATGTCGAGGTAGATCGCGCTGCCGGCCTTCATCCCGAGCGCCGAGGCCTTGGCCACCGCGTCCGCGCCGTCCTTCGTGCCGAGGGAGGCGGCCGTGGAGACGGTCAGCTTCTCGGGGTTGGTACCGGTCTGGCAGGACGGCTGGGCGCCGACGTAGATCGGAATGAGCTTCCAGCCGAGCGAACTGACCGACTTCACCCAGGACGCCGTGAGGTTGGGCTGGCTGCAGCCGCGGTTCTTGCCGCCCACGTATACGGCGGCCGCACCGTACAGACCGCCCTTCCATGCCTTCATCGCGGACAGCGAGGGCGCGGTGCAGGTGTCGAAGGCGCGCCCCGTGTAGGTCTTCTGGGCGGGCCAGGTCGTGGCGGCCATCGAGGTCTGCGCGGCGATCCCGGCCCCCGCGACCACCGCAGCGCCCGTCACCCCCCAGGCGATGTATCTGCGCTTCCTGGACAACCGGTGATTCGACATGAAGGTCCCCACCCATGATCGATCGTGCATGACACAAACGGAGGCAACCTAGTGGACGGTGCTTCCGTGATCGGAAAACGTAACCCCCCGGGCCCCACAAGATTTCTCCAAAGCCCGGCAAAAGCAAGGGCCTCGGACGTGACTCAGCCGCGCACCTGCCCCAACCACTGGAGCGTCCGGCGGACGTCCACGGCCAGCGGATGACCTGGGCCGCGCAGGCGTTCGACCTCGTGCAGGAGCCGTGCGAGCGTGTCGTGGGCGGCGGCCCGGTCGCCCAGTGCCAGCAGCAGATGGCCGATGCGGCGGCGGACGTCATGGGCGAGTTCCGGGTCGCCCGCCACGTACTGGTTCTCGTAGTACGGCAGCAGTGCCCGGTACTCGGCGAGCGCCGCGGCCGGCTCGCCCAGTTGCTCGAGGCACTGCGCGGCGTCGAGGCGGAAGCGCAGCGCCTGAGGGTCCGCCTGGCCCACCTCGGCGGCGCGTTCGTCCGCGAGGCGGCGGAGTTCGGGCAGCGCCCGCCGGTACTGGCCGTCGTCCATGAGGGTCGCCGCGTACTGCTTGCGCAGCGTGCGGACCACCGGGGAGTGCTCGCCGTGCTGGGAGGCCGCCGCCGGGAGGATCGCGCCCAGTATGTCGACGGCCTGGGTGATGCGGCCTTCGCCGAGCAGCCGCTTGACCTCGTCGACGGCACCGGCGACATCGGGCTTCTCGACCGCGGGCGCCGCCTGCGGCCGGGGCGCCGGGGTGCGCGCCCGATCGGGCCACGGGGCGTACGGGCGCAGGAAGGGCCGGGTGGGATCGAGCGGGGCGCCCGTGGGTATGCCGCGCGCCGGGAGCAGCGGAAGCAGGTGCTCGTACGTCTCCTGGGCCGAGGCGGGGCGGTGCTGCGGGTCCTTGGCGAGCAGACGCAGGACGAGCGATTCGAGCGGCTCCGGCACCTCGGGGCGCAGCCGGCGCACCGGAACCGGGGGCTCGTAGAGATGGCGGTGCAGCACCCCGAGCGCGGTGGCGCCGGTGAACGGCACGTCCCCGCTGAGGAGTTCGTGCATGAGCACACCGAGGGCGTACAGGTCGGTGTACGGGCCGACGGCCCCGCCCATCGCCTGCTCGGGCGCCATGTAGGCCGGCGAGCCGATGGGGGAACCGGTATGGGTGAGGCGGGTGGTGTCGGTGTCCATGACCGAGGCCACGCCGAGGTCCAGGACGGTGACCGTACCGTCCTGCTTGACCATCACGTTCCGCGGCTTGAGGTCACGGTGGATGATCGGCACGGCGTGCACCGCGGACAGTACGGCGCACAGTTGGGCGGCGACCGCCACCACCCACTGCCAGGGGTAGGGATCGTGCTCCGCGAGGTGGTCGGCGAGGTCGGCCCCGTCGACGTACTGCATGACGAGGTACAGCTCCTCCCCCTCGCTGCCGGCGTCGTGCACCGTGACCAGCCCCGGGTGGTCGACCTGCGCGGTCACCCGGCACTCCCGCGCGAAGCGGCTGCGCAGTTCGTCGGCCTCGTGGCCGGCCACCTTGTCGGGACGCAGCAGCTTGACGGCCACCCGGCGGTCCAGCCGCTGGTCGTACGCCGTCCAGACCTGGCCCATGCCGCCTTGACCGATGAGTGTCGACAGTTCGTAGCGGCCGGCGACGACGCGTCCGGTCGCCACGCTCACCTACCGTCCTCGTGCTTGCGAAGGTAGTCGCTCAGTTCGTCCAGTTCGGCGCGTACCTGGTCGATGCGGGCGGGCGCGGGACGCTGCGGTGGCGGGGTAGGCGGCGTGTACTGCGGCGGAGGCTGCGGATGCTGCGCCGCCTGGTACGGCTGGGTTGCCGGTGGATAGCCGTGGCCCTGCGGCGGCGGCTGGGGCGGCAGGTAGGCGCCCGTCTGCTGCGGTGCGGGGCCGAGGGGAGGCTGGGCTCGGTGGTGGCGTATGTCGAACACCAGGAAGTAGGCACCGCTGAACGCGCCGAGGACGAGGACCAGCGCCAGCGCGACGTCGCCCCGGTGGTCGCTCTCGGGGACGGAGCCGACGACGGCGAGGCAGCCGATGGCCACCGGAAGACTGATCCAGGCGAGCAGCCAGTCCGTCCGCCTGCCACGCAGCACTGCCACCCGGAACAGCGGCAGGCAGGAGAGCAGCCCGCAGCTGAGGAAGCCCGCGATGACGAACAGCACCCGCAGGGTGATGACGGTGCCCGACGTGCGGGTGGGCGGCGCCGCGCCGTGGCCGTACATGACTGCTCCTGGGACCGGGTGAGGACGAGCGTACGAGTGTCGAGGTCCGAGCGTATAGCCCGGCTCGGACACACGGTCACGGGTTGTACCGAACCGTTGTCCTTGTGATCCGGTCGAA
The DNA here is from genome assembly GCF_001507435.1 of Streptomyces sp. NRRL F-5122. Classification (GTDB taxonomy): domain Bacteria; phylum Actinomycetota; class Actinomycetes; order Streptomycetales; family Streptomycetaceae; genus Streptomyces; species Streptomyces lannensis. The sequence continues at coordinate 240,846 of NZ_LMWH01000243.1, read as the reverse complement.
GCGTCGGGCGGGGCGCGGGATGCGGGTGCGGCGGCCTTGGGTGCGCGCCCGTCAGTCCGGCGCGACCCTGCCGTCCGTCAGTCCGTCGTACAGGCCGCGCACGAGTTGGTCACCGAGGCGGCCCGCGAGGCGCAGGGTGTCCTCGAACGCGGCGAGCGCCCGGAAGCGCGCGCCGTAACGGCGCTGCTTGCCGAGCGGGATCCTCGGCAGTTGGAGCCGGCGCACGTCGAGCCGGGTCGCGGTGGAGGCGTAGCTGCTGGCCTGGCGGTTGTTGGCGGTGCCGCGCAGGAAACCGGCGAGGAACCAGGGATCGACGGCGGCCGGATCGGGGCGCAGCAGCGTGAGGTTGCGCCCGAGCGCCGCCCCCGCGGTCGCCTCGTCGATCACCCGCGCGACGGCGCCGCCGCCCAGGACCGGGACGACCACGTCGCCCTCCTCGACGAGGACCGGGTCCTCCCCGGAGTCGGGCAGCGCGCCGGAGGGCGCGACACCGGCGATGACGTCGTGGTCGGTGAGCACGCGTGCATGGGGGCCGTGTCCACCGGTCCGCATCACCAGCGCGCCCGCACGGGCCAGTTCGCCGACCGTGGTGAGCGGCCAGCGGCCCTGTTCGTTGGTGTCGGCGGCGGGCGGGGCGAGGTCGGCGGTGAGGCGGAGGGTCTCGTCCAGGCGTGCCCGCAGGGCACCGAGCTCCTCGGCGCCGCCGCCCGCCGCGGGAGGCGGCAGATGGCGGGCGGGGGCCAGATCGACGTCGTCGTCGAGGAGTTCGATGACGGGAACGGACCGGCTCAGGCCCGCCACCGAAGGTGCGCTGCCGCTGCGGGCGAACCGGCGCCAGGCGTCGAGCATCATCGAGCGCACCGCCTGCCAGTCGGGGCCGCCCCGCCCCTCGGCCGTGAGCGCCCCGGCGTCCGCGACCAGCAACTCGGGCTGTACGGCGGCCGATGCGGGGCGGCGCAGCACCCACAGGTGCAACGGGATGTTGTGCGGTGGCGCCGCACCGGCGGGCAGGGCGAGCACGGCCCGCAGGGCGCCGCGGCGCAGCAGGTCGGCGCGGATGCGGCGGCCGGAGCGCCGGGAGGCGGCGGCGGGCGGCATCAGCAGGACCGCGGTGCCGCCGTCCTTGAGACGGGCCAGCGCATGCTGCACCCAGGCGAGTTCGGACTCCATACGGGCCGGGAAGCCGTACTCCCAGCGGGGGTCATAGGCGAGTTCGTCGTGGCCCCAGTTGCGCTCGTTGAACGGCGGGTGGCACAGCACGGCGTCGGCCCTGAGGGTGTCGAAGGCGTCGGCCCGGAGGCTGTCGCCCGCTGCGGTGCGCACGGCAGCCTTCGTGTGCAGCGTGAGGCGCAGCGCGCTGAGCGCGGCGAGATGCGGGTCGCTGTCCTGGCCGTGCAGTTCCTGGGCGGGTGTGGGAGCGACGGCGCGCAGCAGGGCGCCCGTGCCGCAGGCCGGGTCGAGAACCGTCCGGGCGGGGCCGGCGAGGTCCGCCATCAGGGCGGCGAGATCGCCCGGGGTGAGCGTGTACTGGCGTGGGTTGGCGTCGAGATGCCGACCGAGCAGGAACTCGTACGCCTGTGGAGCGCCCAGCTCGGCGGCGAGCTGGGCGGCGGCGCGCAGCAGCGGGGCGGAGGGCAGGAGCTCGGCGGGTGTCGGGGCCGGCACGCCCGTGCGGGGGGTGAGCACCTGCTCCAGGGCCGTGGGCAGCAGTTCCGCGAGTCGGGCGTCCGAACCGGCGCTCGCCTCCTTCCAGACCGTCGGCCGGTCGTGGACGAGCACCAGGGTGCAGCCCGCGTGCACCAGGGCCGTGACGGGTCCCTCCGGGTGGCCGGCGGCCTGCTGCCACACGCGCTCCCGCAGGGGCACCTCGGCCAACTTGCCCTGGCGGCGCAGCCATTCCTCGATGTCCGCAAGGGCGAAGGAGGGACTCGTCTCGGTGCCGCCGATCGGCTTGGGGAAGTCCGTATGGCGGCGGCGCCAGTTGCTGACGGCGGCGCGGCCGACACCCGCGAGCCGGGCGATCCCGGCGGCGGTCACCTCTGTCCCGTTGTCCTGCACCCGCCCGGCTCCCCTCTGCCCTGCGCGGTCCGACTGCCCGTGCTACGCCGTTGCCCGCGGTGGTCGTCGCGTGCGGTGCACCCGTCACATGGCGTCGAGCATACCGATACACGCAAGATCCACCCTTTCACGCGCGTGTACTCGACTCAACGATGAGTTCGTGTTGACTCGGTTCACAAGCTCTGGTCTTATTGACTCATCGGACGAACGGCCGCCCGGGAAAGGCAGCGGCCACGTCGGTACGGGGGAGGGGAACTGCCGTGGGCATCGGAACAGGCATCGTGTTGAGCGCCGTGACCTGCGACGTCGTCATCGGCACGGCGTCGGCGATCGCGGATGCCCGAGCCGGCGGGGACGGCAGGGGGCCGTCCGCACCCACCGGACGGCGCTCCGGGCCACCACCGGACCCCACCGTGCGGTCCTGCGCCCGGCGCTCCCGGCAGTGCGCCGAGAACGCCCCGCACTCCCCTGGGCCCGTCAAGGCGAACGCCGTCGTCACCTGAACCACCGTCGTCACCGTCGGCGCGCACGACGCCTGCTTCCGGGCGACGGACCGCCGGGCCGGGACGACGTCCTGACTCGCCGCCCCACCGGGGCGGACATGCCATCGCGCACCCGCACTCCCGCGGCTCTCCACTCACTTCATTTCACGCCATCTCACCTCGAGGAACTCCCATGCGTCGCACCGCACTTGCCGCTCTCTGCCTCGCCGCCGCGGCCACCGCGGGACTCACCGGCTGCCTGCCCGGCCAGAACACGGCCGACGACAAGCCCAAGGGCCCGTTCGCCGGGATGACCGGGGGCGAGATCGCCGACCGGGCCGTGAAGGCCACCACCGCTGCGACGTCGCTGCGTATCAAGGGCGACGTCCCCGACGACGAGAGCGCGGGCACGATCCGGATCGACATGGCCCTGAACAAGAAGGGCGAGTGCGCAGGCACGATGAGCATGAGCGGACAGGGCAACGCCGACCTGGTCAAGAGCGGCGACACCGTCTACATGAAGTACGACGAGGCGTTCCTGCGCGCCCAGGGCAAGGGCGAGTCCAAGGCCGACACCGACGCGGTGGTGGCCATGATGGCCGGGAAGTGGACCAAGATGTCGGCCAAGGGCCAGGACGCCAAGGACATCGCGGGCTTCTGCGACCTCAACACGGTGCTGGCCGACGCCCGGAACGTGAACTCGGACGCGACCCGCGGCCGGACGACCACGGTCGACGGCACTTCGGCGATCGTCCTGGAGGAGAAGGAAGGCAGCGACCGCTACACGCTGTACGTCGCCGCCGAGGGCAAGCCCTACCTCCTGAAGGTCACCAGCACCTCCAAGAAGGACCCGGGCACGATCGTCTTCACGGACTACGAGAAGCCCGTTCCGGCCGTCGCGCCCAAGGGCGACGTCCTCGACCTGGACAAGCTGGGCGGCTGACATGAACCGGGCGGTGCGGTCGGGGCCGATCGGAGGGGGCGGCCCCGCCCGCACCGACCCACGGCACCCTTCACGACCGGTGCCCTGCCCCCATGTCGCGCCTCGGCGAAGGCACACCGTCCGGCGGCGTGGACACGCGGGAACAGGCGGTCGGACGGGCGGACGGCAGGGATCCGGCACCCGTCACACAGGGCACGCGCAGGTGGGAGCGGTCAGCCGCCGCACTGCGCCAGCATCGCCTGCTTGTCGGCGGTCGTGACGGGAAGGTCGTACTTCTGCGACACCTGGGCGAAGCGCACCGCGTAGGAGCAGCGGATCCCCTTGCTCGGGGGCAGCCAGGCGGCCGGGCCCGAGTCGCTCTTGGAGCCGTTGGTGGGGCCGTCCACCGGCATCAGGTTGAGCGGGTCGTTGGCGATGTCCTCGCGCTTGCCCTTCGTCCAGTGCGCGGCGCCCATCTGCCAGTCGTAGGAGAGCGGCATCACGTGGTCTATCTGGATCGTGGTGGCACGGGACTTGGTCCACTCGATCGTCTTGCCGGTGTAGGGGTCGTGCAGCGTCAGGGAGGTGACGACGCAGTCCGAGCCCGACCGGAAGCGGACCTGCTCCCCGTCACGCTTCAAGAGATCGTTCCTGGAATCGCACCCGTTGTGCGCGAAGGGAATGCCGCCGGGAGCGGAGTCCATCCAGGCGTACCCGAACTTGTCCCGCTCGTAGCCCGTCTTGGGGCCGCGCCCCTTTGTGGCCACCTTCTCGATCAGCGTGCGCGCCTTCGCCTTGTCCGCCGCCGAGGTGATCGCCGCCAGTCCCGGCTTCGTGCCGTCGGGGTTGTCCAGCGGGCTCACCGCGCGACCGCTCTGTGCCGGGACACCGGCGCCCGAGGCGGAGCCGTCGATGGGGAAGTCGGCGCTGTCGCAGCCCGTGAGCAGCAGCCCGGTGCCGAGCAGGGCCGCGGACGCCACAACAACGCGCCGGGTTCCGCCGATGTGCCTCATATGCCTCTCGGAACGCATGGCGCCCCGCCCTCCCCTTGCCCGTAGCACTCGTCCGAACCGCCCCCGTGGGCACGGTTTCCCTGATCTCACCGTAGCGGCCGGGGCGTCATGCCCACACCACCGCCCGGCGGTCGACCGGGTGCACGCCCGGCGCGTACGGCACCGGCCGGGGCACGCTCGGCCGGTCCCGGGGCCGGGGACTGCCGCGCCGAACCGTTCGGCCCCGTCGCCGCCTTGGCACTTCCTCATACCTTCCCGATGCCGAGCGTCGTCTCGGAGGGGAGCAGACCCGAGCTCAGTGCGGCCACCCAGAACTCACCCAGCAGGTCGGCCAGTTCGGCCGCCGCGGCCGGGCCCGACGCCAGCCAGGGCTGTGCGGCGAGCTCATCGGTGTGCTGCTCGGCCCGGCGCCGCAGCTCGCGGCCGGCCTCTGTCGCCGTGCCGTCCCGGTTCACCAGGCCGCGGGCAACGAGCCGGTCCCGGGCCGCCGCCCACTCCTGGGACGTCCAGCCCCGGCTCTCGAAGCGCTCCACCGAAGCCGCGCCTATCGCGGCGAAGGAGACCAGGGACTCGACCGGGTCCAGGCCCGCGACGAGGAGAGCCGCGAGATGGCCGTCACCGCGGTGCTCGCGCAGGATCGTGGCCGCGTGCCACAGCTGCTGGTGCGGCGCTCGGGGCCAGGGCAGTTCGGCGTTGGCGGCGGCGAGGGGGCGGCCGGCGGTGTTCGCGGCCTCGGCCGCGCGACGGGCAAGCGCCGCGGCCCTGGCGAGCTCGGGGCTGTCGACACGGTCGCTCAGTATCGACCGGTAGACCCGGTCGACCGCCCGCTCCCGTGCCTTCAGCACGACCTCCGGACGCGCGATGCGCCATGCGGGAGCGATGTGCTCGGCGACCATGCGCGGACTGAAGCTGTAGAAGGCGGAGGCCGCACGCTCACCGCCGACAGCACCCAACGGCGCGGCGCGGTACGGGAAGTAGCTCGGCCAGCGCTCCCCGATGTCGAACCCGAGCGCGGCCGCTTCCTCGAAGGCCTCGGGCGCGTAGTAGAGCAGTGCGTGCAAAGGCTCCAGCAAGTGCCACAACTGCCGTACCCGGCCCGGCTCGACCGCGTCACTCTCCCCCGCGCCCACGGCGCTCGTCGGGCTCTCGACATTCCCGGACATGGCCCACCCCTCGTCTCGGCCACCATGGAACTTGACACTGACTAGATTGCCGGACCCCACTGAACTTGTCAATGCCTAGATTCCGCGTACCCTGCTGCACATGACCGCCGCCAGGACCGCGAAGACCACCCGGACCGCGAACGACTCCACGACCACGTCTGCCGACGACCCCGCCGGGACCGAGGAAGCCGTGCGGGCCGCAGCGGCTGGGCGGGCCGAAGAGGCCACGCGGCCCGAGGAGGCCGAAGGGCCACCCTCCCGCCGCTACCACCACGGCGACCTGCGCCGCGCGATCCTGTCCGCGGCCCTCGACGTCATCGGCACCGACGGCCCGTCCACGCTCAGCCTGCGCGATCTGGCCCGTCGCGCGGGCGTCTCGCACGCGGCTCCCGCCCATCACTTCAAGGACCGCACCGGCCTGCTCACGGCGATCGCGGCCGAGGGTTACGCCCTGCTCGCCGCGGCACTCGGCGACGCCGACGGCCTGCGCGACGCCGGCGTCCGCTATGTGCGGTTCGCGACGGGGCATCCGGCCCATTTCCAGGTGATGTTCACACCGGAGCTGCTGCGCGGGAACGACGTGGAACTGACCGCGGCCCGGGCTCTGGCGGGCGAGCGCCTGCGCACGGCCGTCGCGGACTCGGAGTCGGCGGGCCGCACCGCCGACGCCCGCCTCGCCGGTGTCGCCGCGTGGTCCCTGGCCCACGGCTTCGCGACACTCCTCCTCGGCCACAATCTCGACGCCCCGATCGGCGACCGGGACCCCGAGGACGTCTTCCGCACGCTGTCCGGGATGCTGTTCCGCTCCGGCTGAGAAGGCACCGGCGGACAGGACGCCGACGGAACCGACGCGCGAGGGCGGCACGCCGGCGGACAGGGCCCCGGCGGTCCGCCAGGGCCCGCGGCCCGAACCGTACGGGCCCCTAGGACCCGAGGATCGAGGTCAGGAACTCCCCGACCCACCCCAGCAGTTCCCGGCCGACCAGCGGCTTTCCTCCCACCTTCGCGGTCTTCGGGCGCGGCACCAGGACCTGGTGGGCCGTCGGCTTGATGACCGTGCCGGGGTAGAGCCGCTTGACCCGCAGCTCCTGGGACTCCCTCAACTCCACCGGGGCGAAGCGGATGTTGTTGCCCTGCAGCACGATCTCGCCGACGCCGCAGGCACGCGCGAGCATGCGCAGGGCCGCCACCAGGAGGAGGTTCTCGACAGGCTCGGGCAGCTTGCCGTAGCGGTCGACGAGTTCCTCGCGGACGGACTTGATGTCCTCCTCCGTGTTCACGGAGGCGATCGCACGGTAGGCCTGCAGACGCAGCCGCTCGCCCGGGGCGTAGTCGTGCGGGACGTGTGCGTCGACCGGGAGCTCGATCTTCACCTCGAGCGGCGGCTCCTCCTCCACCCCGCCGTCCAGGGACGCGCGGTAGTCGGCGACGGCCTCACCGACCATCCGCACGTACAGGTCGAAGCCGACGCCCGCGATGTGGCCCGACTGCTCGCCGCCGAGGAGGTTGCCAGCGCCGCGGATCTCCAGGTCCTTCATCGCCACGTACATGCCCGCGCCCATCTCCGTGTGCTGGGCGATCGTCGCGAGGCGTTCGTGGGCGGTCTCCGTGAGGGGCTTCTCCGGCGGGTACAGGAAGTAGGCGTAACCGCGCTCGCGGCCCCGGCCCACACGGCCGCGGAGCTGGTGCAGCTGGGAGAGACCGAAGTTGTCGCCGCGCTCGACGATCAGGGTGTTCGCGTTCGAGATGTCGATACCGGACTCGACGATCGTCGTGGAGACCAGGACGTCGTACTTCTTCTCCCAGAAGTCGACGACCACCTGTTCCAGCGTCTGCTCCGACATCTGGCCGTGGGCCGTGGCGATCCGCGCCTCGGGGACGATCTCGCGCAGGCGCGCCGCGGCACGGTCGATCGACTCCACCCGGTTGTGGATGTAGAAGACCTGGCCCTCGCGCAGCAGTTCACGGCGGATGGCCGCGCCGATCTGCTTCTCCTCGTACGGGCCCACGAAGGTCAGCACCGGGTGCCGCTCCTCCGGCGGGGTCGTGATGGTGGACATCTCGCGGATGCCCGTCACGGCCATCTCCAGCGTGCGCGGGATGGGCGTCGCCGACATGGTGAGCACGTCGACGTTCGCGCGCAGCTTCTTCAGCTGCTCCTTGTGCTCGACGCCGAAGCGCTGCTCCTCGTCGACGATGACCAGGCCCAGGTCCTTGAACTTGGTCTCCGAGGAGAACAGCCGGTGCGTGCCGATGACGACGTCGACCGAGCCGTCCCTGAGCCCCTCCAGGACCGCCTTCGCCTGCGTCTCCGTCTGGAAGCGGGACAGCGCCCGCACGTTCACGGGGAACTGCGAGTACCGCTCGCTGAACGTGCCGAAGTGCTGCTGCACCAGCAGGGTCGTGGGGACGAGGACGGCGACCTGCTTGCCGTCCTGCACGGCCTTGAAGGCCGCCCTGACCGCGATCTCCGTCTTTCCGTAGCCCACGTCTCCGCAGATCAGTCGGTCCATCGGCACCGACTTCTCCATGTCGTCCTTGACCTCGGCGATCGTGGTCAGCTGGTCGGGCGTCTCGACGTAGGGGAACGCGTCCTCCAGCTCGCGCTGCCAGGGCGTGTCCCCGCCGAAGGCATGGCCGGGCGCCGCCATCCGCGCGCTGTACAGCCTGATCAGGTCCGCGGCGATCTCCTTGACCGCCTTCTTCGCGCGGGCCTTGGTCTTGGTCCAGTCGGCGCCGCCCAGGCGGTGCAGCGTCGGGGCCTCGCCGCCGACGTACTTCGTGATCTGCTCCAGCTGGTCGGTGGGGATGTACAGCCGGTCGCCGGGCTGGCCGCGCTTGGCCGGCGCGTACTCCACCACCAGGTACTCACGGGTCGCGCCCTGCACGGTGCGCTGCACCATCTCGATGTAGCGGCCCACGCCGTGCTGTTCGTGGACGATGTAGTCGCCCGGCTCCAGGGTCAGCGGGTCGATCGTCTTGCGGCGCCGGGCCGGCATGCGGGTGCCGTCACGTCCGGCCGCCTTCTGCCCGGAGAGGTCGGTCTCGGTGAGCACGGCGAGTCCGAGCGCGGGGTCCACGAAGCCGTAGTCGATCGAGCCGCACGCCACATGCACGAGCGACGGGGACATCTCCCCGAGGTCGGCGTCCAGACGGGCCGCGATGCCCTCGCTGCCCAGCACCTCGACCGTGCGCGACGCGGGGCCGTGGCCCTCGGTCACGAACACGGCGCGCCAGCCGTCGGCGAGCCAGCCCTTGGTGTCGGCGAGCGCCTTCGCGGTGTCGCCGCGGTAGGTCTCGGTCGCATGCATGCCGAGCTTGAGGGTGTCCCCGTCCAGGGAGTCCAGCTCGTCGTCGGCCGCGAACGGCGACACCGACCACCACAGCATGCCCAGCTCGCGGCCGCGCTCCCGGACGTCCGCGATGGACCAAAGGGAGGCCGCGCCGACGTCGATCGGCGCTTCGCCGCCGCCCGCGGTGGCCGCCCAGGACGCCTGCAGGAACTCCTGGCTGGTGGCCACCAGGTCCGCGGCCCTGGTCCGCACCCGCTCGGGGTCGCAGACGACGGCCATGGCGCGCGCCGGCAGAACGTCCAGGAGGAGTTCCATGTCGTCGACGAGAACGGGGGCGAGGGACTCCATGCCTTCGACCGCGATGCCCTCGGCGATCTTGCCGAGCAGCTCGCCCAGCTCGGGGTGCGCCTCGGCGAGGGCGGCGGCCCGCCTCCGCACGTCGTCGGTCAGCAGCAGCTCACGGCACGGGGGCGCCCACAGGCCGTGCTCGGCGACCTCCAGGGAGCGCTGGTCGGCGACCTTGAAGTAGCGGATCTCCTCGACGTCGTCGCCCCAGAACTCGATGCGCAGGGGGTGTTCCTCGGTGGGCGGGAAGACGTCCAGGATGCCGCCGCGCACTGCGAACTCGCCGCGCTTCTCCACCAGCTCGACCCGGGAGTACGCGGCCGCGGCCAGCGCGCCCACGATCTCCTCCAGGTCGGCCCGCTGCCCGGTGCGCAGCGCGACCGGCTCCAGGTCGCCCAGCCCCTTGACCTGGGGCTGGAGCACGGAACGCACGGGAGCTACGACAACCGAGACCGGTCCGGTCTCGGGGTCGTCCGGCCTCGGGTGGGCGAGCCGTCTGAGGACGGCGAGCCGGCGGCCGACGGTGTCGCTGCGGGGGCTGAGCCGCTCGTGCGGCAGGGTCTCCCACGACGGGTACTCCACCACGCCGTCGGGGGGCAGCAGGGAGCGCAGGGCTGCCGCCAGGTCCTCGGCCTCCCGGCCGGTCGCGGTCACGGCCAGCACGGGCCGGTCGGTCTCGCGGGCCAGGGCGGCGATCGCGAAGGGGCGTGCCGCGGGCGGGCCGACCAGGTCGACATGCATGCGGTTGCCGTCTGCGGCCGCCTGGATCGCTTCGGCGAGGGCGGTGTCCTTGACGACGGCGTCGAGCAGACCGTGCAGGCTCATGAAGGGGCATCCCGTCCCGGGTGGGCAACACGAAGACCCGGCCGCGAGGTTCCGGGGGCCGGGGTTGTCCAGCGTACGACGCTGCGCGGGTGTACGCCGGGCCTGTGGACAACGCCCGCCGTCGCACGCCCGGCACGGAGTGCAACCGCCCCCGGGGGATCCGCCGCGGCGGGGGAGGGACTCGGGGCGACCGACGCGCGCGGCCCGGTGCCGGGGAGCGGTCGCTCCCCGGCACCGGGCCTTCCCCCGTGCCCCCGTTCTCCCCGCCCGATGGCTACTCGGTGGCGATCGCGTTCAGCACGTTCATCCGGCCGGCGCGGAACGCCGGGATCAGGGCCGCGAGCAGGCCCACGAACGCGGAGCCGATGAAGACCGCGATGATCGTGCCCCACGGGATCTCCAGGACCTGCAGTCCCTCGAGGGCCAGCAGCTTCTGGGCGGTCGCGCCCCAGCCCATGCCGAGTCCGAGGCCGAGCAGGGCACCGAAGAGGGCGATCACGACCGACTCCAGACGGATCATCCTGCGCAGCTGGCGGCGCGAGAGCCCGATCGCCCGCATCAGGCCGATCTCCCGGGTGCGCTCCACCACGGACAGGGCCAGGGTGTTCACGACTCCCAGGACCGCGACGATGATCGCCAGTGCCAGCAGGCCGTAGATCATGTTCAGCAGCTGGCCGATCTGGTCCTTCAGTGCCTGCTTGTAGTCGGTCTGGTCCCGGACCGTGTACTGCGGATAGTCGTGCAGTGCCGACTTCAGCGACTTGTAGGCGGCCGTCTCCTGGCCGTCCTTGGCCGTGGCGAACACCAGGACGTCCAGCGGCATGCTGTCGGCCGGCACGTACTTCGCGGCCGTGGTGATCGACGCGTACATCGCGCCCTTGTCGATCACGACGTCGTCGCTGGTGATCGCGCGGACCGTCAGATCGGCCGTCCGGCCGTCCTTGAAGTCGACCTTCACGGTGGACCCGACCTTGATGCCGTGCTTCTTGGCGAACCCTTCGAAGACGGACATCGAGTCCGGGCGGTAGGCGTCCGCCAGGTCTCCCGCGACCGTCTCGGTGCGCAGGTCCTGCGCGTAGGTCGGGTCGGCGGCGTTGATCGTCTCGTTCTTGGAGGTGCGTCCGTCGGGCGTGGTCAGTGCGGCGTCGAGCACCTTGTACTCGGTGACCCGTTCGAGATCCGGGGTGGACTTCACGGCCTTGACCGCCTGCGGGGTGATCAGCTGCCCGCTGTCGCTCTGGACGATGAAGTCCGTGCCGACGCTCTTGTCGAGCTGGTCGGTCGCGGAGGCCACCATGGAGGAGCCGACGACCGAGAGGCAGGCCACCAGGGCCAGGCCGATCATCAGGGCCGCGCCCGTCGCGCCCGTGCGGCGCGGGTTGCGCAGGGCGTTGCGTTCGGCCATCCGCCCGACCGGGCCGAAGATCCGCAGGACGACCGCTCCGAGCGCCCGGACCACACCTCCCGCGAGCAGCGGTCCGACGGCGACAAAGCCGATCAGCGACAGGACCACGCCGAGGCCGAGCCAGAGCGAGCCGTCCGTGGCCTTGTCGGCCGCCGCCGCCAGGTAGAGGCAGTAGCCGCCGGCGCCGGTGAGGAGCAGGCCGATCAGGGCCCGGATCCGTCCCGCCCTCGCGTCGGCCGGGGCACCCGCGTCGCGGAGTGCGGCCATCGGGGAGATCTTGCCGGCACGCCGGGCGGGCAGGTAGGCGGACAGGATCGTGACGACCACACCCAGCACGACACCGGCCACGGGGGTCGTCCAGGCGACGGTCAGATCACTGGTGGACAGATGCATGCCCATCGAGCCCATCAGCTTCATCAGGCCGACCGCGATGCCGACTCCCGCACCGACACCGAGAACGGATCCCGTCGCCCCGAGCAGCAGGGCCTCGGTGAGCACCGAGCGGTTGACCTGGCGGCGCGAGGAGCCGATCGCCCGCATCAGACCGATCTCCCGGGTCCGCTGGGCGACCAGCATGGAGAAGGTGTTGATGATCAGGAAGATGCCGACCAGGAAGGCGATCCCGGCGAAGCCGAGCATCGCGTACTTCATCACGCTCAGGAGGCTCTCGACGTCCTTCTGGTTGGCGTCCGCGGTCTCCTTCGCGGTCTGCACCTTGTAGGCGCCACCGATCCCGGCCGCCACGTTCTTCTTCAGCTGTGCGTCGCTGACGCCGCTGTCCGCGGTGACGTTGACGTTCGTGTAGACGCCGGTCTTCCCGACGAGCGCCTCCTGGGCCGTCCTGGTGTCCAGGTAGAAGATCGCGGCACCGGGATTGGTGACGGTGAAGGTGGCGATTCCGGAGATCTTCGCGGAGTGCGTGCCGACGGCGCTGATCACGCCGATGTCGTCCCCGAGCTTCAGGTGGTGCTTGTCGGCGGTGTCGGCGTCGACCATGATCTGGTCGGTGCCCTCGGGCGCCGCACCCGAGGTGATCTTCATGGTGCGGGCGTCGTTGCCGTTCCAGCTGCCCACGATGGTGGGGGCGCCGCTCTTGGGCGACAGGTTGTTCTTATCGGCGTCGACGACGGTCACCGAGGTGGAGAAGACCGTGCCCTCGGCGGACTTCACCCCTTGCGCCTTGCGCACCTCGCCGAGCACGGAGGCCGGCATGACGGGCGGCTTTCCGTTCCCGGACGTGGTCTCACCGGTGTCGGAGGCGCCCTTCGCGCTGACCGTCACATCCGACGACGTGACCGCGAAGAGCTTGTCGAAGGTCGTGTTCATCGTGTCGGTGAAGACGAGCGTGCCGCACACGAACGCCACCGACAGCAGGACGGCGACGGCCGACAGGGCCATGCGTCCCTTGTGCGCGAAGAAGTTGCGCATCGAGGTCTTCAGGACGGTCATGACGTACGCCCCCGGGCGTCGAAGTCCTTCATGCGGTCGAGGACGGTGTCCGCGGTCGGCTTCAGCATCTCGTCGACGATCCGGCCGTCCGCCAGGTAGAGCACGCGGTCGGCGTACGAGGCGGCGACCGGGTCGTGCGTGACCATCACGATGGTCTGGCCGAGCTCGTCGACCGAGCGGCGCAGGAAGCTCAGCACCTCGGCGCCGGCCCGTGAGTCCAGGTTTCCGGTCGGCTCGTCACCGAAGATGATCTCGGGGCGGGCCGCCAGGGCGCGGGCCACGGCGACACGCTGCTGCTGGCCTCCGGAGAGCTGGGTGGGGCGGTGCTTGAGGCGGTCGGCCAGGCCCACGGTCTCCACGACGCGGTTCAGCCACGCGCGGTCCGGCTTGCGACCCGCGATGTCCATGGGCAGCGTGATGTTCTCGATCGCGTTCAGCGTGGGAAGCAGGTTGAACGCCTGGAAGATGAATCCGACGCGGTCCCGGCGCAGCTGGGTGAGCTTCTTGTCCTTCAGCCGGGTGATCTCGGTCTCGTCCAGGAAGATCTGGCCGCCCGTCACGGTGTCGAGCCCGGCGAGGCAGTGCATCAGGGTGGACTTGCCCGAGCCCGAGGGGCCCATGATCGCGGTGAACTGGCCACGCGCGATGTCCACGTCGACATGGTCGAGGGCGACGACCCGGGTCTCCCCGGAGCCGTACGCTTTGACGACCTGCCGCGCCCGCGCGGCTACGGCCGTACGCCCTCCAGTACCCCCGTGCCTGGGAATGGTCACGGCCGATGTCATGGCAAAGTCTCCTCTTGCGGTCGGTGGACGGGACGTGCGGTCCCGCGTCGCGGCGGGCGGTGCCCTGCCGCGTCGAACAGTCTGGTTCCGGGAGGGGCCCCGGCGCGCTGGTGCCCGGCCCCGTCTTCCGCTGGGGAAAACCCCACCCCTTCCGGTACGGCGGGCACGCCCCCGTGCGTCCCGGCCGCTCCCCAGCGGCGTAAAGCCAGGTTAAGAACGGACGGGGCGCGGCTCGTCCTCCGTCGGGACGAACCCTCCCCGAGCCCTGGTACGGAGCTACCCCTAGGGGCAGTCCACCGGAGGGTGGAGTCCTTCTCAGGGTGGGCTCCACCCACCTGCGACATCAGGCTCCACCCTTCCGTCGCGTGAGGGTCAAGGATCCACGGCCCCGGGGGGCGCGCGAGGCCCTCACGCGCCCCCCGGAGTCGGCCTTACCGCGGGGTCCGGGTCGGTGAGAAACTTGCGTGCGGCAGACATGTGAAAGGGAGGGCATCCGGTGGGCAGTACAAGACCCGCGACACGAGAGGCCGTACGGCACACCGGATCCGCGAGGCGCGGCGCCGTCGTCGCCGCCCTGATGCTCGCGATGGCGCTCGCCGCGCTCGACTCGACGATCGTGTCGACCGCCGTGCCGCAGATCGTCGGCGACCTCGGCGGCTTCTCCGTCTTCTCCTGGCTGTTCTCGGGCTATCTGCTGGCCGTGACGGTGACGCTGCCCGTCTACGGCAAGCTCTCGGACACCATGGGCCGCAAGCCGGTGCTGGTCGCGGGCGCGGCCCTCTTCCTGGTGGGCTCGCTGCTGTGCGCGGTCGCGTGGAACATGGGTGCGCTGATCGCGTTCCGTATCGTGCAGGGCCTGGGAGGCGGCGCCCTCCAGGGAACGGTGCAGACGCTCGCCGCGGATCTGTACCCGCTGAAGGAGCGTCCGAAGATCCAGTCCAAGCTGTCCACGGTGTGGGCGGTGTCCGCGGTCGCGGGCCCGGCGCTCGGCGGAGTGTTCGCCGCGTACGCCGACTGGCGGTGGATCTTCCTGGTCAATCTGCCGATCGGGGCGCTCGCGCTGTGGCTGATCGTCCGCCATCTGCACGAGCCGCACCGGGAACGGGGTCCCCGTCCCCGTATCGACTGGGCCGGGGCGCTCGCGGTGTTCGCGTGCGGTGGCGTCCTGCTGACGGCGCTGGTGCAGGGCGGGGTGGCCTGGCCCTGGCTGTCGGCACCCTCGCTGGCGCTGTTCGCCGCCGGACTCGCGCTGATCGCGATCGTGGTGGCGGTCGAGCGCCGGGCGGCGGAGCCGATCATCCCCGGCTGGGTGTGGCGGCGCCGTACGATCGCCGCGGTCAATCTGGCGCTCGGCGCGCTGGGGCTGCTGATGGTGGCCCCGTCGGTCTTCCTGCCGACGTACGCCCAGGCGGTCCTCGGCCTCGCCCCGGTCGCGGCCGGATTCGTGCTCTCGGTGTGGACGCTCAGCTGGCCGGTGTCGGCGGCGCTCAGCCAGCACGTGTACCGCCGCATCGGCTTCCGGGACACGGCGCTGCTGGGCATCGGGCTCGCGGCCCTGATCCTGCTGGCCTTCCCCTTCCTGCCCTATCCGGGCTCCCCCTGGCAGCCGACGCTGCTGATGCTGCTGCTCGGCGGTGCGCTGGGGCTCTTCCAGCTCCCGCTGATCGTGGGCGTGCAGTCGACGGTCGGCTGGTCGGAGCGCGGCACGACGACGGCGTCGGTCCTGTTCTGCCGTCAGACGGGCCAGACCGTGGGGGCGTCGGTGTTCGGCGCGATCGCCAACGGCGTCCTGGCGTCCCGGCTGGGCGGTGTCGGCGATCTGGACGCGGTGACGAGGGCCCTGGACAAGGGGTCCGTGCCGGAGGCGACCCGCAGGGCGATCGCGTCCGCGGTCCACTCGGTCTACCTGGGCGCGTCCTGCGCGGCCGCGCTCGCCTTCGTGGCCCTGCTCCTGCTGGCCCCACGCCGCTTCCCGGTGCTCAACGACTGACCGACGGCCGTGTCGACGCGGGCTCCCGCCGGTCCCGGCCGCTACCGCCGGGGCCGCGCGGAGGCCGGCCCTGAGACGTTGAGTATTGAAGTAAACGCGGGTAACAACACAGGTCGGTGAAGGTAAGCGCATACCGACCGCTCAGTTCGGTGAAAAGCCCGCACGGTTCCCTACGCGCGGGTAACGTGCGTCGCCACCCCCCGCTCCCTGCGGTCCGCCGCCACGGACCCGAGCCGGCAAGGAGAATCGGGATGTCCGACGCCTTTCTGTCACCGCATTCGCCCCCCGAGTACACACCGCCGCACCACGCGCCACCGTCGCACGCGACCTATCCCTGGCAGCCGCCGCCCGCCGAACCGGTCCGCAGGCGGCTGCCACGCCACCAGCCGCTCGGACGCCACAGCGACCTGCGCGTGCTGCGGACCGCCTACCGCCGGCAGCGGCGCGTGGCCACCCTGACCGCGCTCGGCTACTTCACGTTCTTCCTGGTGCTGTCCGCGTTCGCGCCCTCCTTCATGACGGGCGAGGTCTCCGGCGGTCTCACCACCGGCATGCTGCTGGGCCTGATCCAGGTCCCCGTCACCTGCGTCGCGATCGCCGTCTACGAGTACACCGCCCGCCACACCGTCGACCCGATCGCCGACCGCATCCGCCGGCAGACCGCACTGGACGCCAAGCGGGAGGCCGGACGATGACCGCGACCGCAGCCGTCGGGCTCACCGGATTCAGCAGTTCGGCGCAGACCATGTCGCTCGTGGCGTTCACCACCGTCGCCACCATCACGCTCCTGCTGTGTGTGATGACCGGCCCGGACCGGGACGACCTCGACGAGTTCTACACCGGCTACAGTTCCCTCTCCCCGATGAGCAACGGCCTCGCCATCGCGGGGGACTACATCTCCGCCGCCACCGTGCTCAGCACCAGCGGGATCATCGCGCTCACCGGGTACGACGGTGTCGTCCTCGCCCTGAGCACGGTCCTGTCGCTGATGCTGCTGATGTTCCTGCTGGCCGAACCCCTGCGCAACGCGGGCCGTTTCACCATGGGCGACGCCCTGGCGCGGCGGATGCCGGGACGGGCCGTCCGCATGACCGCGTGCATCGTGACCCTCGCCGCGCTGCTGCCGATGATGCTCGTCCAACTCGCCGGGGCCGGGGACCTGCTGGCCTTCATCCTCGGCTTCTCCGGCGACTCCGTGAAGACGGGGTGCATCGTCGGCCTCGGCACGCTGATGATCAGCTACGCGGCGATCGGCGGCATGAAGGGCACCGCCCTCATCCAGATCCTCAAGATCGTGATGCTGCTGGGCTCCGGCGCGACCGTCGCCGCGCTGATCCTGCGCCGCTTCGGCTGGGACCCGGGGGCGTTGCTCACGGCGGCCGCGCAGAACAGCGGGGTCGGTTCCGCCTTCCTGCACTCGGGACTGCAGTTCGCGGGCGGTCCCGCCCCCCGACTCGACATGATCAGTTCCGAGCTGACGGTGGTGCTCGGCGGCGCCTGCCTGCCGCACATCACCATGCGCATGTACACGGCCAACAGCGCCCGGCAGGTGCGCCGCTCGCTGTCCTGGGCGGTGCCGTCGGTGACCCTGCTCGTGCCCATCATCACGGTCGTCGGGTTCGGCGCGACGGCCCTGATCGGGCGGGCGGCCGTCGCGGCCGCCGACCCGCAGGGCCGCACGGCCTATCTGCTGGGCTCCCGGGCCGCGTTCGGGCCGGACCTGTCCGCCGCCGCGACCCTGCTGTTCACCGCGGTGACGACGGCGATCTTCCTCACCCTGCTGGCGTCCGTGGCCGGAATGATCCTCGCCTGCGCCAACTCCCTCGCCCACGACGTGTTCGCCTCCCACGTACGGGACCTGACACCGCGTCGCGAGATGACGGCGGCACGCCTGTCGGCACTGGCTGTGGGCGCCCTGGCGATCCTGCTCGCCACCCTCGTCCAGCACCTGAGCCTTCAGCCGCTGGTGACGCTCTCGTTCTGCATCGGTGCGTCCGCGATCGCACCGGCACTCGTGTACAGCCTCTTCTGGCGCCGCTACACCCGAACCGGCCTGCTGTGGACGCTGATCGGCGGCACGGTGACGGTGGTGGTCCTGATGACCGGAACGAACCTGGTCTCGGGCTCCCCCACCTCCGCCTTCCCGAACGTGGACTTCAACTGGTATCCGTTCACCACCACCGGTCTCGTCTCCATCCCGCTCGGCTTCGCCTACGGCTGGCT
The DNA here is from genome assembly GCF_001507435.1 of Streptomyces sp. NRRL F-5122. Classification (GTDB taxonomy): domain Bacteria; phylum Actinomycetota; class Actinomycetes; order Streptomycetales; family Streptomycetaceae; genus Streptomyces; species Streptomyces lannensis. The sequence goes on along the minus strand of NZ_LMWH01000243.1, from coordinate 222,893 downwards.
GGGCACGATCGCCTCCGGCCGCCGCCAGGCCGCGGAGCAGCGCCGGCAGTACGAGGCGGTGGAGGGGTGGATCCTGGCGGGGGCGGTGCGAAGGAGCGGCTGAGAGGGGGCACGCCCAGAACCCGGACTACTCCGCGACGGCCCGGCCCGTCAGCATGGCGAGGCTGTTGCGCACATGGTCCATCTGGGCCTGCACACAGTCCCATTGCTCGCCGTGCTCCCGCAGCACCCGTTCCGTCTCCCGGGCGATGCGCTCCTCCCGCAGGCGCGCATCGGCGATGATCTCGGCGGCACGCGCCCTGGCGTCCCGCTGGATCTGCCGGGCCGACTCCTCGGCCTCGCCGAACGCCTGCTTCGCCTGCGACAGTACGGCCTCCACCCCTGCCACCCGCTCGGCCTCCGCCGCGTCCAGCGCGGCGGCCCGCGCGGCCACCGCGCGCTCCTCGCCTTCCTGGCGCTCGGCGTGCTCCCGCTCCTGCTCGGCGAGCAGCGTCTCGGTGCGCTGCCGCACCTCGCGCAGCGCGGCCAGCGCCTCACCGCGCCCCTCCTTCACCTCGCGCCGTGCCTGGATCCGCATGTCGTCGGCCTCGGCCCGGGCCGCCAGCATCCGGGTGCGGACCCGCTCCTCGGCGTCCGCACGCACCTCGCCCGCGTGGTCCTCCGCGGCCTGCCGCATCCGTCCGGCCGCCTCCTCCGCCCCGGCGACCAACTCCTGCGACTCCCGCCGCGCCTCGTCCCGAAGGGCGCCGGCCTCCTCCCGCGCCATGTCGAACAACCGCCGGGCCCGGTCGCCGAGCGCCTCGTACGTCTGCGGATCGAGCTGCGACACCGTCTCGCGCAGCCGCTCCAGGTCCCCCTCCATCTCCTTGGCCAGCACGGTGAGCCGGGCGGCCCGCTCCCAGGCGGCGTCGCGGTCCTGCGAGAGGGCCGCGGTGTACGCGTCGACCTGATCGGGACGGTAACCCCGCCGCACGGACACGAAGCCGTGCGGCGACCCCGCTGCGCTGCTCATGGAACCCCTCTCCGCCCGACCCACAGGAGCCGATGATCGTGCGCACATCTTGATGGATCAGACAGAAGTGTTCATAACGCGACACTCCACATGTAAGCAACGGACAGCGGTGAAGATCACCTGAAAAAGGGGCTGGGCCCGGTCGTATGTACGACCGGGCCCAGCCCTTGACGAAACCTCAGAAACGGGTCAGAGCAGCCCGTCCCACATCTGTTCCAGCAGCACCGACCACCAGCTCTCCGGCGAACCGAGCGCCGCCGGGTCCAGGGAGGCGAGTTGGGCCTGGAAGTCCACGGTCCAGCGGCCCGCCTGCTCCTGGTTGAGCCCGAACCTCAGCCGCCACATCCGCCCGAGCAGCGCAAGACAGCGCACGAACTCGGGCAGGCCCGTGTTCACGAACTGCGGCGGAACGGAGACGGCACCCTCCACCGGCACCGCGACGATGTTCGCCGTGCCGTACTGCACACAGATCGCCTTGCCGAAGTCGCTGCCCATGACCAGGTACGAGGCCGCGTCCGGGGCGGGCTGCACGCCACGCTCCTGCGCCAGTTCGGCCAGCGTCGGCACCGGACGGCCCGGCTGGGCCTGCGCCCAGAAGAACGGGCCCATGTCCAGCGGCAGTCCGGCCACCACCAGGGTGTGCGACACGATCGGCGGCACACCCTGCCGGGAGACCGCGGCATGATCGAACCGGAAGATCCCCGGCCCGAAGGCGCCCGCCAGCTCCTGCGCGATGCCCTCCGGCGGGATCGGCGGCACGGGCTGCACCGCGGGCAGCGGCGCACGCACCGGGCCCGGCCGCGCCGGACCGTCCGCCACCTGGTGCAACTCACCCTGGTGCGCCAGCAGTTGCTGCATGCCCTGCTGACGCGAGGCGTGATCGGTGCCGTACGGGGCGATGCTGGTGATCCGCGCCTGCGGCCAGTTCTCCCGGATCATCCGCGCGCAGTAGGCCCCCGGCAGCTCGCACGACTCCAGCTCCGTGTGCAGCTCCAGCACCTGGTCCGGCGGGACGTTCATCGCCCGCAGCTCGTGGAAGATCTGCCACTCCGGATGCGGAGTTCCCGGCGCCGAACGCCGGATCAGCTGCTGCTCGGAACCGTCCTGCGCGCGGTAGCGCAGCACGGCCTGGTAGCCGGGACCCACCGTCGGCAGACCGGAGGGCGGATACCCGTACGCCGGCTGCTGACCCGGCACCGGCTGCGGAGCCCCGGGCGGCACACCCGGGGCCCCCGGGGGCGGCGGAGGCGTCCCGGGCCCACCGGCCGGCGGCCCGGACAGCACGGTCTCGGCGTGGTGGACGACACCCGGAGCGCCGGGAGGCATCCCCGGGGCGCCGGGGGCGGCCGGCGGCTGCGGGGCACCCGGGCCGGACGGACCGGCGAGCATCGTGGCCGCGTGGTGCGCTCCGCCGGGAGGCGTACCACCCGGCGTGTTCGGCGCACCCGGAGTCTGCGGAGCACCCCCCGGCGGCCCCGGAGGAACCGGCGGCCCCGCGGGAGCGGCCGGCGCCGCAGGAGTGGCGGCGCCCGGCGCACGCGGCGGCACACCCGGTGCACCAGGGGCGCCCGGCGGCTGCGGAGCACCCGGGCCCGCGGCACCCCCCGGCCCGCCGGGCCCGAGCTGTGACACCAACTGGGTCGGCACATAACCACCCGCCCCGGGGCCCGGCGGCGGAGGCGGCGGTGCGGCACCCGGCCGCGGCCCCGGCGCGCCGGGCTCACCCGGCGGACGGAGCGCACCCCCGGACCGCGCCCCCCGAGGAGGCGCCGCCTTGCTGGTCGCGGCATCGGCGATGTCCTCGGCGTTCGGCGCGAGCCGCGGGCCCGACGCGGCCGAAGCCGCCGGGGGCTGCCCGGCGCCGGGCGCTACGGGAGCCTGCGGCCCATCCTGCCGAGGCGCGCCCGGCGCACCACCGGGGCCCTGCGGATAGCCGTACGCCGGAGCACCGGGACCACCCGGACCCTGCGGCGCACCCGGCGCGCCGCCCGGACCCTGCGGATAGCCGTACGAGGGCGCACCCCCGGGCGCGGCGCCCGCCCCCGGCTCCTCCACCACCGGAGCGACCGACGTATGCGGCAGCCGGCTGCCGCCCGCCATCAGCGTGGTCTCCGCATCCGGGACGGACGCGGGCGGCGGCGTACCGCCGTCGTCCGCGTCGGCCAACGGCGGCGCGAACACCGTCGCCGGCAGCGGAACCGAACGGTCCTCGCCCGCATCGGCGTTGGTGTCCGTCCCCGTCCACGGCGTCGCCCCCGCCGGCACACCCGGCCTCGCGTCCTGCGGCTCCTCCTGCCCGCCCCCGGCCGCGGGCCACGGCGTACCCGAAGGGGCCGCGGCAGCCGCACCGTCCTGGGACCCGGCCGCCGCGGCCGGGCGCGGACCCGCGCCGTCCGACGCCCCGGACGACGAACCGCCGTCCCGGCGACGGTCCGGAATACCCATCCTGTCGGCCGCCTCCTGAAGCCATTCCGGCGGGCTCAGCAGGAACGACGTCTGGTTCAGATCCACCCGGGCCGGCGGCGCCGGCGCCTGCCGCGCCGCCGCGTCCACCACCCCGTACTGCTCCTCGTACCGGCGGATCACCTCACCCACCGCAAGGCCCGGCCACAGCGTCGCCTCACCGCTGTCACGGGCTATCACCAGCCGCTGCGCGCCACCGTCCGACCGCGGCCCCTCGGCCCTGTCCTCCGCCCACACCACGAAGCCGAGCTCGAACTCCCGCACCCGCACCTCACGATGCTGGTACGTCGGCACGTCACCGTTGATCCACTCTTCCGCGCGCTCCTGCGCCTGAGCGAACGTCACCATCGCTTCGACTCACTCCCCCACCGACGACACAGGCACCGCGCGCGCGAACCCACCGTCCACCATCAGGTTCGCCACGGTCTCCAACTCCGGCGGACCGCCCGCGAGCCGCGACAGAAACCCGTCGAAGTCGTCACCGCACGGCAGCAACAGCCGCCGCACACGCTCGGCCGCCGTCCACGACGCATCCACGTCACGCACGTCGTCATAGGCGCAGAACCAGACCGAACCGATCGCGTCGCCCTTCACCTTCACGGCCAGCAGACCGCCCTGCACGAACCCGACACCCAGATAGTCCTTCGTCAGATGGTCGCGCAGACACTTGTTCATATAGACAAGGTCGTTGACGGCCGCCTCGTCCCGCACCGTGAAGAACGGCTGGTCCACCAGCAGCCCCAACTCCGCGTCGAGCGCAACGCCCACCGGCGCCGCACCACCCGCCGCCTTCAGGAACGACCGGTACGCGCCCGGCAGCCGGTACCCCAGGTCCTCCTCGACCCCCAGCACCTGCTGCTCCGTCACCGCCACCGACGACTTCGGCAGCCCGAAGTGCGCCGGCCGCGTCTCCTGCAGCGGACGCGTCCCCCGCTTGCCGTGATCGACGCGCGCCGTCGCCACCCCGCCGTGATGCCGCAACAGCGCCTTCACCTCGACCGGGACCAACTCCAGCCGCCGCGTGCCCCGGACGTGGTGCCACGTCCACCCGTGCGGCGTCGCCACCGCCGGGATCGTGTCCCACAGCTCGTTGCCGGACGCCGCCGACACCGCATTCGCCGACACGTAGTCCGTCAGCCGCAACTCGTCCACACCGAACCCCTCGGGCGGCTCCGCGATCTCCGCGGCCGCACGGGCATAGGGCGAGAAGTCGGGATACCCGAACTCGTCGACCTGCACCCCCCTGGGATGCCGAGCAGCCCTCACCGGGTCAGGAAAGTGCACGACCTGTCCGGCGTAAGCCGCGTTCGGCGGCGCGGCATGTCCCCCAGCCTGAGGTACCCCCAGCCCGAGCCGACCTGTCGTCATGACGTTTGCCCCCTGCGGCGTTCTGTCTGGCCTCTACGGCAGTGTGGATCGCGGATGTCACCAGCCTATGCGGTACGACGGCGCCGGTCACCGGGCCACCGCTCACACACCGTGGCCGACACGCCGCCATCGTGACCAGCCGTCACCCCACCGTGACCGTACGCCGAAGCCCTGGCGTGTCGCAGCGCCCCAGCTTCCGCACCGGCCAGGGCATTTGGCAGTCTGTTTCCTCCCAGGAGGGATGCAAGGGAGGGGAAGACGATCATGAACGCAACACAAACGGGCACGTCGGGAGACCCACGCGTCGACTGGAGCACCAGCGACGCCGCCCCCGCCCCCACCCTCCACCACCGTCGCGACGGCATACTCCCCACCGTCGCCGCCGCCCTCTCCGTCCGCGGCGCCACCCTCACCGGCACCGCCGCCCGCGGCGACCAGCCCCCCGTCCTGCACCCTCTCGTCCAGGACTTCCTCGACACCCTCACCAGCGGCCAGCGCGACCGCTGCACCGGCAGATGCGCCGAAACGATCCTCATCTCGCGGCACATCGCCACCGCCGACGCGGCACGCACCAAACGCGCCGCACGCAAACCCATGACCAACGGCGAAGCCCGCAAAACCCTCAAACAGGCCAAGCTCACCGCCCGCCGCATCCGCGAGGACGGCGACCCCCTGCACGGCAGCTTCGCCGCACCCTGCCGCGCCTGCACCGCACTCAGCGACCACTTCGGCGTACGCATCGTCGACCCCACGGCACAGGACTGACCCCACGGCGCAGCACCACCACCCCCACACCCCACCGCACGACGGCGCCCGCGCCGCGCCACCGCACTCGACGAACGAAGGGCAGATGCACGCCGACCGCACCTCCACCACACGCTTCTCCGTACCCGTCGACGCCGCATTGCGCGCCGCCGGCTGGCAACCGGGCCGCTGGGACATAAAGCAGGCGGAAGTCTGGGCCGACACCCTCCGCGGCCACACCTCCCCCGCAGGCCACCAGCACGCGGTCTTCCCCGCGGCCGTCGAAGCATGGGCGGAATTCGGCGCACTGCACATCACCGCACAAGGACCCGGCCGCGGGCTCGCCCCCGCCGCCCTCCACCTCGACCCCCTGCACGGCCTCCACATGGCCCGCACCCTCGGCGACCTCGGCCGGGCCCTCGACACCGAGGTCTGCCCCCTCGGCGAGGAGACCGACAGCCGCGCGGTCCTCGCCATCGACACCGAAGGCCGCGTCTACGCCCTCGACCACACCGGCGACTGGTACCTCGGCCCCGACATCGACCACGGCCTCGCCACCCTGCTCACCGGGATCGAACCCGTACGGCTCACCCCCGGCTGACGACCGCCACCACCACACGGGCCATGGCACACAAAAGCCGGCCCGCACCCGGGACCGCCTCAGGCCACCTGGGCCGGAATGACCGCCGACACCCGGAACCCACCGGCGTCCGTCGGCCCCGACACAAAAACCCCGCCCAACGCGCTGACCCGCTCCTTCATCCCGACGAGGCCGTTGCCCCCACTCGGCAACCGCGCCGACTGCGCCGAACCCGGCTCCGACGGCGGCTCGTTCTCCACCTGCATCGCGATCTCCGCCGAGCGGTGCGCCAGCCGCACATGCGTCTTCGCCCCCGCCGCGTGCTTGTGCACGTTGGTCAGCGCCTCCTGCACCACGCGATACGCGGTCTGCTCCACCTCACGCGCATACGCGCGCACCTGACCCTCCACCGACAGGTGCACAACCATCCCGGCCGCCGCCGACTGCCCGATCAGCTCGTCCAACTCGGCCAGACACGGCCCCTCGGAGGAATCCCCCACCGCCCGGGACGCTGCGGCCGCCGCAGCCGCCCCGACAGCCGCAAGCGGCACAGCGTCCCGCACCGACCGGCCCGCCAGCCCCTCCCCCGTACGCAGCACCCCGAGCATCTCGCGCAACTCCGTCAGCGCCTGCCGGCCCATGTCCCCGACCAGGGCGGCGTTCTTGACCGCCTTCTCCGGATCCTTCCGCGCCACCGCCTGCAGCGCCGCCGCATGCACCACCATCAGACTCACCCGATGCGCGACGACGTCATGCATCTCCCGCGCGATCCGCGTCCGCTCCTCGTTCCGCGCCCACTCGGCCCGCTCCTCCGCCCGCTCAGCGAGCAGCATCAACTCCCGCTCCAGCGAGTCCGCCCGCTCCCGCAGGCTCTCCATCAGCCGCCGCCGGGCCCCCACATACAACCCGAGCAACACGGGCGGAGCCGTCATCCCCAGCGCGGTGGTGACCGAAAGAAACGGGATGAACCCGCCCGCGATCGACAGATCCCCGCGCACCATCCCCTGATGCGCCCGCACATACGTGACGATGAACATCCCGACGAACGACATCCCCGCCAGCGCGCCGATGATCCGCCGGGGCAACTCCGAGGCCGCCAGCGTGTACAGCCCCACGAGACCCAGCAGGAAACCCATCTGCGCCGGAGTGATCGCGATCGACACGAGCACCACCGCCACGGGCCACTTCCGTCGCAGCAGCAACGTGACCCCGGCGAACAGCCCGAACGCCATCCCGACCGGAACGGGCAGCCCGGCATCCCTCGAGAACTGGATGCCCTCCAACGAGCACTCCACGGCGGACACCGCCGCGAGAGACATGTCGAGCACCGCACTACGCCACCGCGTCCACCACCACGGGCCGGTCACGGCCCCCTGGTGGACTTCCCCCGTCGTGGTCATGCCTCCAGCCTACGGGCGCAGGGCGGGGGTTTTCCGGCGAGTTTCCACTGCTGCGTCACACCACCCTCCGTAATCGAACAGAAGCGAAACCGGCCGGAATCCCTCGAACTGCTGAATCACACAACGTTCGACCACGGACGACCACATTCCGCCCGGACGGTATGCCCGTGGCAGACGCACAGGGCAAATACGCGGACTTCGAAGAACCGAGGGAACGGGCGGTCGCGCCAGGGCGCTCGTGGCTCAGCCTTCGGCAGATCGCAACCAGTTGAAGATCTTCAACAACTGGGGTGCTCGAGGAGTTCCGTCTCGATGTGGGTACGGGGTCCTCCGACGCCGGAGCGCAGGCGCAACCGCGACGCTCGAGAAGCACGATCCCAGGACGGTGCGCAAGAACGTCGGCGGACTCCCACCGAGGATGCCTGGTGATCAAAGTCCTGAAGGGAGCCGACTTGTACCGTCGCATCGAGGGGTCCTGGTACGGCATAGTGTTGGGTGCCAACCCGGCGGTCTGACCGAATGTCCGATTCAGCCAGGTGTCTTCCCCCATGGTGTAACCAGGCAGCACTGAGGGTTTTGGTCCCTTAAGTTCAGGTTCGAATCCTGATGGGGGAGCTGCTGGCGCCCGGGCCCTGACAGCACCGTCAGGGCCCGCTCTCATGTCGCACCGGAAACACCCCGGTATCCTGCGGTTGTCCACCCCACCATGAAGCCGAAGGGCATCTCCGTGAGCGCCAACCGCCCGGCCGCCGTCGTCGTTCTCGCAGCGGGTGAGGGCACCCGTATGAAGTCGGCCACACCCAAGGTTCTGCACGAGATCTGTGGCCGCTCCCTCGTCGGGCATGTACTCGCCGCCGCACGCGAGTTGAAGCCCGAGAACCTCGTCGTCGTCGTGGGCCACGCCCGGGAGCAGGTCACCGCGCACCTCACCGGGATCGACCCGGAGGCCAGGACAGCGGTCCAGGCCGAGCAGAACGGGACGGGGCACGCCGTCCGGATGGCTCTGGAGGAGCTGGGCGGGTCCGTCGAGGGCACCGTCGTCGTGGTGTGCGGCGACACTCCGCTGCTGACGGGCGAGACCCTCCAGCGGCTGGCCGGCACGCATCAGCAGGACGGCAACGCCGTCACGGTGCTGACCGCGGAGGTGCCCGACGCCACCGGCTACGGCCGTATCGTCCGTGACAGCGGCACCGGTGCCGTGACCGCGATCGTGGAGCACAAGGACGCGAGCGACGCCGAGCGGGCGATCAAGGAGATCAACTCCGGTGTGTTCGCCTTCGACGGGCCTCTGCTCGCCGACGCCCTCGGGAAGGTCCGCACGGACAACAGCCAGGGCGAGGAGTACCTCACCGACGTTCTCGGGATCCTGCGGGAGGCCGGGCACCGTGTGGGTGCGTCCGTGGCCGGCGATCACCGTGAGATCGCGGGCATCAACAACCGGGTGCAGCTGGCGCAGGCCCGCCGCATCCTGAACGACCGGTTGCTGACCGACGCGATGCTCGCTGGGGTGACGGTCGTCGATCCCGCGACCACCTGGGTCGATGTGGCCGTGACGTTCGAGCAGGACGCGGTCGTGCTGCCGGGGACGCAGCTGCTCGGTTCGACCCACATCGGGCAGGGGGCCGAGGTGGGCCCGAATTCGCGGCTGAAGGACACCTCGGTGGGTGCGGGGGCGCGGGTGGACAACACCGTGTCCGACGGGGCGGTCGTGGGGCCGCAGGCCTCCGTCGGCCCGTATGCCTATCTCCGTCCGGGTACGCGGCTGGGTCCGAAGTCGAAGATCGGTACGTACGTGGAGACGAAGAACGCCTCCATCGGTGAGGGCACGAAGGTGCCGCATCTGTCGTACGTGGGGGACGCGACGATCGGCGAGTACACGAACATCGGCGCGGCGAGTGTCTTCGTGAACTACGACGGGCAGGACAAGCACCACACCACGGTGGGGTCGCACTGCCGCACCGGTTCGGACAACATGTTTGTGGCTCCCGTCACGGTCGGGGACGGCGCCTACACGGCCGCGGGGTCTGTGATCACGAAGGATGTGCCGGCCGGTTCGCTGGCTGTGGCCCGTGGTCAACAGCGGAATATCGAGGGCTGGGTGGCCCGTAAGCGTCCGGGGAGCGCGGCTGCGAAGGCGGCCGAGGCGGCTGTCCGGGACGTGGAAGGCGAAGCCTGACCGGAAACAGGTGCGTCTGACACGGCGTACCGTGATAAGTGCACACCCGCACCCACCAGCTGAGACGGCCGTCGCACCCAGCCGCGGCGTCTGCCGGCATCGAGCTGAGAACACCTCTGAGGAGACAGTGCTGTGACCGGGATCAAGACGACCGGCCAGAAGAAGTTGATGTTCTTCTCCGGCCGCGCCCACCCCGAGCTTGCCGAGGAGGTCGCCCGCCAGCTGGATGTCGGGGTCGTCCCGACGAAGGCCTTCGACTTCGCCAATGGCGAGATCTATGTTCGCTACGAGGAGTCGGCGCGTGGTGCCGACTGCTTCCTGATCCAGAGCCATACGGCTCCGATCAACAAGTGGGTCATGGAGCAGCTGATCATGATCGACGCCCTGAAGCGGGCGTCGGCGCGTTCCATTACGGTGATCGTGCCCTTCTACGGTTACGCGCGGCAGGACAAGAAGCACCGCGGACGTGAACCGATTTCGGCACGCCTGGTTGCGGACCTGATGAAGACGGCGGGTGCGGACCGCATCCTGACGGTGGACCTGCACACGGATCAGATCCAGGGGTTCTTCGACGGTCCGGTGGACCATCTGTTCGCGCTGCCGCTGCTGGCGGACTATGTGGGCGCGAAGGTGGACCGGAACAAGCTGACGGTGGTGTCCCCGGACGCGGGTCGCGTGCGGGTGGCGGACCGTTGGTGCGACCGTCTGGGTGCGCCGCTGGCGATCGTGCACAAGCGGCGTGACAAGGACGTAGCGAACCAGGTGACGGTGCACGAGGTCGTCGGTGATGTGAAGGGCCGTATCTGTGTCCTGGTCGACGACATGATCGATACGGGTGGCACGATCTGTGGGGCTGCGGACGCGCTGTTCGCGCACGGTGCGGAGGATGTCATCGTGACGGCGACGCACGGTGTGCTGTCGGGTCCGGCGGCCGACCGGCTGAAGAACTCGAAGGTGAGTGAGTTCGTGTTCACGGACACGCTGCCGACGCCGGGTGAGCTGGATCTGGACAAGATCACTGTGCTGTCGATCGCGCCGACGATCGCGAGCGCTGTGCGTGAGGTGTTCGAGGACGGTTCGGTGACGAGCCTGTTCGACGAGCAGTGATGGTGGTCCGGCCGGGCCGGTAGAGATCGTTTTGGGTGTGGCCTCCCGCTCCGAGTAGACTGCTGCAGTTGCTCGGCGAGGGAGGCCGTACCCATGGGTACGGCGGTCCGTTATCGACGCGCTCTTCGTAGCAGGCCGTTCGTGGCCGGGTGACCGTCCATTACTGCTTCTACGAGGAGTGATCATGTCCGAGGTGAAGATCGCCGCCGAGACGCGCACCGAGTTCGGCAAGGGTGCCGCGCGTCGTATCCGTCGTGACAGCAAGGTTCCCGGTGTGCTGTACGGCCACGGTTCCGAGCCGCTGCACCTGACCCTGCCGGGCCACGAGCTGCTGCTGGCGCTGCGTACGCCGAACGTTCTGATCTCGCTGGACATCGACGGCAAGAGCAATGAGCTGGCGATTCCGAAGGCCGTGCAGCGTGACCCGCTGAAGGGTTTCCTCGAGCACGTGGACCTGCTGCTGGTCAAGCGTGGCGAGAAGGTCACGGTCGAGATTCCGGTCCAGGCCGAGGGTGAGCTGGCCCCGGGTGGCAACCTGCTGGAGCACGTGCTGGCGGCGCTGCCGGTGGATGCCGAGGCCACTCACATCCCCGAGGCGGTGACCGTTTCGGTGGAGGGTCTGGAGGCCGGTGCGTCCATCCACGCCAAGGACATCGTTCTTCCGTCGGGTGTGACCCTGGCTGTGGACGAGGACGCCGTGGTGCTGCAGGTTCTGGCCGCGCAGGCGGAGGAGGCCCCGGAGGGCGAGTCGACCGAGGGCGAAGAGGCCGCCGTCGAGGCCTGATTCCCGTCGTCGTTCTGTCAGCCGCTGTTCCCGTGTGGGGCAGCGGCTGGCGCGTATCGAGGAGACATGGACGTGACCACCCCGGTAAACGGCCCCTGGCTCGTTGTGGGCCTCGGCAATCCCGGATCCGAGTATGCGATGAACCGGCACAACGTGGGGTTCATGGTGGCCGATCTACTGGCCGAGCGGATCGGCGGGAAGTTCAAGCGGGCGGGCAAGGCGCAGGCTCAGGTCGTGGAGGGGCGGATCGGTCCGCCGGGTCCGGCGAACCGTCGGGTGATCCTGGCGAAGCCCATGTCGTACATGAACCTGTCGGGCGGCCCGGTGAGTGCTCTGCGGGATTTCTACAAGGTTCCGGTAGCGAACGTCGTGGCGGTGCACGACGAGTTGGACATCGACTACGGCACCCTGCGGTTGAAGCTCGGGGGTGGGGACAACGGTCACAACGGGCTGAAGTCGATCACGAAGGCGATGGGTGCGGACTATCACCGGGTGCGGTTCGGGATCGGTCGTCCTCCGGGGCGGATGCAGGTCGCGGATTTTGTGCTGAAGGACTTCTCGTCGGCGGACCGCAAGGAGCTGGACTACTTCCTGGACCGTGCGGCGGACGCGGTGGAGTGTCTGGTGATCGAGGGGCTGGAGCGGGCGCAGGGCACGTACAACTCCTGAGTGCGGACGGGTGGGTGCGCGTGTCGGGTGCAAGGCGGCGTTTCATGGGTACAACTCGGGACTTGTCGCACTCGGCGACGGGCCGGAGTTGACCGGGCGCAAGGCCATGGCCAAGGATCGCCGGCATGCCTTCTGCCGTCTCGTCCTCTCAGGGTGCGGTCGCGGTGCTGCGGTTCGGGCGGCTCGCGGCCATGGGTGCGGTCGCCGTCCTGATCGTGGTCGCCGGCGCCTGGGGTTCCTGGGGCACCGCGCAGTACGTGATGCTGACCAAGGGCCGTGAGCGCGGCACGATCGAGGTGACGCGGTGCGGCGCCGACACGTGCACCGGTCCCTTCACACCCGTCTCGCCGGGGGCGCGGGCGCGCGGGAGCGTGGTCATCGACAAGTCGGTCGCGGTGAAGCGCGGGCAGACGTACGCGGTGATCGTGAAGCCGGGTTCGGACGCCGTCGTGCGCTCCGGTCCGGCGGGTGTTCTGTATGCCTGGGTGCCGCTGGGCGGGGCGTTGCTGCTGGCCTCGGTCGTGGTGGCGGGCGGACTGCGTGCGGTGCGTGCGGCGTGGGTGCTGGCGGGGGCCGGGGTCGCGTTGCTCACGGCCGCCTTCGCCCTGCTGTGAGGGTGTCCGGATAATGTCCGGGGTGGCCGTTTGCCGGGTGTGACGGTGCCCCCGTGCCCGCCTGCGGGGCGGGTACGGGGGCACCGTGGTGCGCGGGGTGGGTTCAGCCGGTGTTGCGCAGGCCCGCGGCGACGCCGTTCACGGTCAGCAGCAGGGCCCTGGCCAGCAGCGGGTCGGCCTCGGCTCCCTCGGCCGCCGCGTCGCGCTGGCGCTTGAGCAGGGCGACCTGGAGGTAGGAGATCGGGTCGAGGTAGGCGTCCCGGATGCCGAAGGTCTGCTTCAGGACGGGGTTGGCGTCGAGGAGTTCCTGCTCGCCGGTCACCCGCAGTACCTCACGGACCGTCAGTTCGTGTTCGGCCTCGATCGTGCCGAACACGTGCTTGAGCTCGTCGGGGACGAGGGTGTCGACGTAGTGGCGGCCGATCCGCAGGTCCGTCTTGGCAAGGGTCATCTCGACGTTGGAGATGAAGTTGCGGAAGAAGTGCCACTGTTCGTGCATCTCGTCGAGCACGGTGTCGAGGCCGGCCTCGCGCAGCGCCTTCAGGCCGGAGCCGACGCCGAACCAGCCGGGCACGATCTGCCGGGACTGGGTCCAGCCGAAGACCCAGGGGATGGCGCGCAGTCCGTCGAGTCCGGCCCCGGAGTCGGGGCGCCGTGAGGGGCGGGACCCGAGGTGGAGGTCGGCGAGCTGGTCGACCGGCGTGGAGGCGAAGAAGTACGCCGGCAGGTCGGGGTCCTCGACGAGCCTGCGGTAGGCGGCGTGGGCGGCGTCGGAGACGACGTCCATGGCCGCGTCCCAGCGTGCGAGGGCCTCGACGGACTGGCGGGGCGCGGTGTGCAGAGCCGAGGCCTGGAGGGTGGCGGCGACCGTCAGTTCCAGGTTCTCCCGGGCCAGGGAGGGGATCAGGTACTTGTCGGAGATGACCTCGCCCTGCTCGGTCACCTTGATCTCGCCTTCCAGGGTGCCCCAGGGCTGGGCGAGGATCGCGTCGTGGCTGGGGCCGCCGCCGCGTCCCACGGTGCCGCCGCGGCCGTGGAAGAGCCGCAGGCGTACGCCGTAGCGGTGGGCGACGTCGCGCAGCCGGCGCTGGGCGCGGTGGATCTCCCACTGGGAGGTGGTGATGCCGCCGAACTTGGAGGAGTCGCTGTAGCCGAGCATGACCTCCTGCACGTCTCCGCGCAGCGCGACGAGCCGCCGGTAGGACGGGTCGGAGAGCATGTTCTCGAGGAGGGTGTCGGCGGCCTTGAGCTCGTCGGTGGTCTCCAGCAGCGGGACGATGCCGATCTTGGCCCAGCCGGCGTGCAGGTCGATCAGTCCGGCCTCACGGGCGAGGACCGCGGCGGCGAACACGTCGTCGGCACCCTGGCACATGGAGATGATGTAGGACTCGATGACCTCGGGTCCGAAGACCTTCAGGGCCCGCTTGATCGTCTCGAACGTGCCGAGGGTCTTGGCGCCCGCGGCGTCGAGCGGGGCCGGGGTGGGCGCGAGGGGCCTGCGGGAGCGCAGTTCCTTGGCGAGCAGCCGGTGCCGGTACTCGCGCGGCATGTCGTCGTAGCGCCAGGACTCCTCGCCGAGCCGGTCGAAGAGCTGGCCGAGGGCGTGGTGGTGGGCGTCGGCGTGCTCGCGGACGTCCATGGTGGCGAGCTGGAGGCCGAAGGCGGCGATGGTGCGGATGGTGCGGGCGAGCCGGCCGTCGGCGAACAGGCCGCCCCGGTGGGCGCGCAGCGAGGCCTGGACGAGCCGCAGGTCGTGCAGGAGTTCGCCGGTGCCGAGGTAGTCGCGTCCGGGCTCGTGCTGGGTGCCTCTGGCGAGGCGCCGCTTGGTGTTGACGAGCTTCTGGCGGATGCAGGTGGCCTTGAGGCGGTAGGGCTCCTCGGCGTTCAGGCGCTTGTAGCGGGGGCTGATCTCGGGCAGCAGCTCGAGGTCCGCGCGGAGGGACTCCAGCAGGTCCTCGGTGGCGCCGGTGTAGCGGATCGACTGGGACAGCAGGCCGCGCAGTTCGTCGACCATCTCCAGCACGTCGTTGATGCCGTGCTCGTGCTGCAGGATCAGCACCTCCCAGGTGACCTCGGGGGTCACGTTGGGGTTGCCGTCGCGGTCGCCGCCGATCCAGGTGCCGAAGGTCAGGGGGCGGGTGCCGTCGGGGAGCTTGACGCCGACGCGCTCCAGTTCCGCGGTGAGGTCCTCCAGGACGTCGCCGACGGCGCCTGCGTGCAGTTCGTCCAGGTAGTAGATGGCGTTGCGGGCCTCGTCGCTGGGCTCGGGGCGTACGACGCGCAACTCGTCGGTCTGCCAGACGAGGTCGATGTTCTCGGCCAGGCGGATGTCCTGGCGGCGCCGGTCGGACTCGAGGACGGGGGTCTCCAGGAGCGCGGCGATACGCCGGAGCTTGTTGAGGACGGAACGGCGCGCGGCCTCCGTCGGGTGGGCCGTGAACACCGGGCGGACGTTCAGGTGCGTGACGGTCTCACGCAGGTGCTCCGGGTCGGCGTCCTTGAGGCGGTCGGCCGTACGGGCGAGGAGTCCGCCCTCGGCGGCGCGCTTGGCGCGCAGCTCGCGGCCGCGGTGGACCTGCTCGGTGACGTTCGCGAGGTGGAAGTAGGTGGAGAAGGCGCGTACCAGCTTGGCCGCGGTCTCCAGCTCGGTGCCGCGCAGGAGTTCCGCGGCGGCCTCTCCGTCCTCTCGGGTGAGCCGGCGTACCCGCTCGACCAACTCCAGGAGTTCGGGGCCCTCCTGCCGGACGAGGGTCTCGCCGAGCAGATCGCCCAGTCGGCGGATGTCGGCGCGCAGCTCGCTGCTGGTCGTCGTGGTCTGGTCGTCGGCACTGCTCACAGGTGCGGCTCCTTGCAGTATTCAGGAGGTGCGTCGCGTCAGCGACTCCCTGGAAGGGCGGTGGTGGGCGACGGGTGGAGGTCGTCTGGGAGGGAACCCGGATGGGTGCCGCGCGGTGGGTGCCGCATACGGAACGGGCATCCGGGAAGGTAACAATGCGGACCGCGGTGTCCGACCGACTCCAGGATAGGTGCCGGGCGGACGCGCAGGCCCACGGGCTCTTGCCGCCGGGCAACGCACTGCCATACTTACGATGCCGTAGGTTACGGAGACGTAGGGTCTCCCGTCAGATCACGGGAGCACCTTGGGGCCGTAATCCGGGCACCTGCCGCAACCCTCGACCCCACAGGGGACGCCCCATGACCGCACGCTCCGATGTGATGGCAGACGCCACACAGGCGAACGACGACACTCTGCTGCCCTCCGCGACTCTGGGTGGCGAGCAGAAGCGCTCGATCGAGCAGATCGCCCTGCTGCTGTTCATCACCGTCCCGTTCCTGGCGCTCGTCGCGGCGGTGCCGCTGGCCTGGGGCTGGGGCGTGAGCTGGCTCGACCTCGGCCTGATGGTCTTCTTCTACTACCTGGGCTGTCACGGCATCACGATCGGTTTCCACCGCCATTTCACGCACGGTTCGTTCAAGGCCAAGCGGCCCCTGAAGATCGCGCTGGCGATCGCGGGTTCGATGGCCGTGGAGGGCCCCTTGGTGCGCTGGGTGGCCGACCACCGCAAGCACCACAAGTTCTCGGACGCCGAGGGCGACCCGCACTCCCCTTGGCGGTTCGGCGAGACGCTCCCGGCCCTGATGAAGGGCCTGTGGTGGGCGCACATCGGCTGGCTGTTCGACGAGGAGCAGACGCCTCAGGACAAGTACGCACCGGACCTGATCAAGGACCCGGCCCTGCGGGCGGTCTCCCGGCAGTTCGTGCTGTGGACCGTGGTGTCCCTGGCGCTGCCGCCGCTGATCGGCGGGCTGGTCACGATGTCCTGGTGGGGCGCTTTCACGGCGTTCTTCTGGGGCTCACTCGTCCGGGTGGCGCTGCTGCACCATGTGACCTGGTCGATCAACTCGATCTGCCACGCGGTGGGCAAGCGCCCGTTCAAGTCCCGTGACCGCTCCGGCAACGTGTGGTGGCTGGCGATCCTGTCGTGCGGCGAGTCGTGGCACAACCTGCACCACGCGGACCCGACGTCCGCCCGGCACGGCGTGGAGCGGGGCCAGCTGGACTCCTCGGCGCGGATCATCCGCTGGTTCGAGCTGCTCGGCTGGGCGTCCGACGTGCGCTGGCCGTCACGCTCGCGTATCGATTCCCGCCGCAGCACGGACGGGAACGGCTCCCGGCGAGGGAAGGCGACCGCCGACGCGGCATGATTGACGCGTGGCGACCGACTCCTCCAGCACCCCCAGCAATGAAAAGCCGCGGCGCCCCCGCCGCACCCGGATGACCGGTGCGGAGCGCCGCCAGCAGTTGCTGGAGATCGGTCGCACGCTGTTCGCCGCCAAGGGCTTCGAGGGCACATCGGTGGAGGAGATCGCAGCGAAGGCCGGGGTCTCCAAGCCGGTGGTCTACGAGCATTTCGGCGGCAAGGAGGGGCTGTACGCGGTGGTGGTGGACCGCGAGATGCGGCGCCTGCTGGACATGGTGACCGGTTCGCTGACCGCGGGGCATCCCCGCGAGCTGTGCGAGCAGGCGGCCTTCGCGCTCCTCGACTACATCGAGGAGTACACCGACGGTTTCCGCATCCTGGTCCGCGACTCGCCCATCCCGCAGTCGACGGGTTCCTTCGCCTCCCTCATCTCGGACATCGCCACCCAGGTGGAGGACATCCTCGGCCGCGAGTTCAAGAGCCGCGGATTCGACCCCAAGCTGGCCCCGCTCTACGCCCAGGCCCTGGTCGGCATGGTCGCCCTGACCGGGCAGTGGTGGCTGGACGTGCGCCGGCCGAAGAAGGCCGAGGTCGCCGCCCACCTCGTGAACCTGGCGTGGCACGGCCTGGACGGGCTGGAACCGAAGCCGCGGCTGATAGGCCATCGCAAGAACTGAGGCGGGCCCGCCGGGGTCACCCGTTGTGGTGATCCTCGCCGGCCGTGACCGGCTCGAGGAACTCCAGCCGGTTGCCCACCGGGTCCTGCATGTAGAAGCGACGGTGACCGGGAAGGCCGCCGTCCCAGGTGACCTCGGCCCCACGCGCCCGGAGCCGGGCCGCGTACGCCCCGATGTCCGTGACCCGCAGCCCCGGGTGGGCCTTCCTCGCGGGCCGGAAGTCGCTCTCGATCCCCAGGTGCAGCTGCACCGCGCCCGCCCGGAACCAGCAGCCCCCTCGGGCGACGAGCACCGGCGGCTTGGGGACCTCGGTCATGCCGAGGACATCCGTGTAGAACGCCCGCAGCAGCTCCTCGGAGCCCGGCGGGGCGGCGAGCTGGACGTGGTCGACGGCGGCGAGCATCCCTCACGCCTCCTTCGTGGCGACGGCGAAGATGCGGCGGAACGGGAACAACGTGCCGTGCGCGGTCGCCGGGTACGCCTCCCGCAGGGCCGCGCGGTAGTCGGCGAGGAACTCCTCCGCGCCGTCCCCGAGCTCGGTCAGCACCGGGCGCAGTCCGGTGCCCTTCACCCAGTCCAGGACCGGATCCTCGCCGTGGAGCAGATGCAGGTACGTCGTCTCCCAGGCGTCCACCGTGCAGCCGAGGTCGGCCAGGCGCTCCAGATAGGCCCCCGGGGTGAGCACGGCGTCGTCGTGGCGCAGCGTGCCGGCCAGACGGTCCTTCCAGCGGGGCGAGTGGGCCAGTTCCCGCATCAGCCGGTGGCTGGGCGAGTCGAAGTTGCCGGGGGCCTGGAAGGCGAAGGTGCCCCCGGGAGCGAGGCCGGCGATCCAGTCGGGGAAGCGTGCGGCGTGCCCGGGCACCCATTGCAGGGTGGCGTTGCTGACGATCAGGTCGTACGGCTGCGCCGGCGTCCAGGTGCGGGCGTCGGCCGGGGCGAAGTCGAGGCGCCCGCCGCCCGGGGTGGGGCCCTCGTGCTCGGTGTGGGCCTTGTCCAGCATCTCCGGCGAGTTGTCGTACCCGGTGATGTGCGCGGTGGGCCAGCGCTCGGCGAGCAGGGCGGTGACATTGCCGGGGCCACAGCCGAGGTCCGCGATGCGGGGCGGGCCGCCGGGCAGATCGGGGACGCGGGCGAGCAGATCGGCGAAGGGGCGGGCGCGGTGGCCGGCGTGGCGCAGGTACTGGCCGGGATCCCAGACGGGGGCGGCGGGCATGACAGGGCCTCCTCACGGCAGGCGGACGGGGCGCGGCGGAGCACCCTGCCCGGGTGCCCTCGTACGGAGGCGGCGCCCCCGTTCGACGTTCGACGTCGCCTCCGTACGGACAGCATCCTCGTACCCAAACTATCTCGACGTCAAGAGACTCCACATCAAGAGACTTCATGTCGACACAACCACTACACTGATCGACATGGAGGACGAGGTCGATCGGCTGGTCGCTGCGTGGCGCCGGGAGCGCCCGGACCTCGACGTGGAACCGCTCGAAGTGCTCAGCCGGGTCAGCAGGCTGGCCCGGCACCTGGACCGCGCACGTCGGCTGGCGTTCGCGGAACACAGTCTCGAGCCCTGGGAGTTCGACGTCCTCACCGCGCTCAGGCGGGCCGGCGGCCCCTACCAGCTCTCGCCGGGCCAGCTGCTGACCCAGACTCTGGTCACCTCCGGCACCATGACCAACCGCATCGACCGCCTGGCGAAGAAGGGCCTGGTCGAGCGGCTTCCCGACCCGAGCGACCGCAGGGGTGTGCTGGTACGCCTCACGGACGAGGGCCGGGACCGGGCCGACCAGGCACTCGCCGGACTGCTCGACCAGGAGCGCGCGATCCTGGCGGAGCTGAGCGCCGCCCAGCGCAGTGAACTGGCCGCACTGCTACGCCAGTTGACCGCCCCGTTCGACAACATCCCCGGCTAGGTCGACCGGTCCGACACCGGCGCGCCGGGCGAGGGCCACGGCCGCGAGGGTGGAGTGGACGCCCAGTTTGCCGAGGACGTTCTGCATGTGTGTGCGGACGGTGTGCGGGGAGAGGAACAGCCGCTCGGCGACGGCCTTGCGGCCGAGCCCGGCGACCATGCAGCGCAGTACCTCACGCTCCCGGGGCGTCAGGGACTCCACCAGCCGCTCGCTCTCGGTGCGGTGCTTGCGGGCCGCGGTCAGCTCGCGCAGTACACCGGTGAGCAGGGCGGGCGGCAGATGCGTCTCGTCCCGCAGCACACCCCGGATGACCGTCAGCAGCCGGGACAGCGAGCAGTCCTTGGCGACCCAGCCGGACGCCCCGGCCTGCAGGGCGAGCGCGGCACGGCGCGGGTCGTCCTTCTCGGCGAGGACGACGGTCCGCACATGAGGCTGACCGGAACGGACCCCGGCGACCAGGGATATGCCGTCGACGAGTCCGTCCTCGTCGCCCGCCTGGACGGGGACCGCCGGGCGCGAGCCCGGGACGTTGCCCCCGAGGTCCGCGTCGACGAGCATCACGTCGAATCTGCGGCCCTCGGCGGCCGCCCGGTCGAGGCAGCGCAGTGCGGCCGGGCCGCTGCCGGCCGCGGACACGTCGACGTCGGGCTCGGCCGCCAGGGCGGCGGCGAGCGACTCGGCGAAGATGCGGTGGTCGTCGACGACCAGGACTCGGATGCGGATCACTGAAACCCCCACAGCTCGGGGGACGACCGGCGCAGGTACGGCGCCCGGAATGCTCCCCGGTCATTCACCTGGGACGGAGGCGACGCAGTCGCACGGCCGCCGCCGTGCTGGAACTGCTACCCCCACCCCGGGCGTCGTACCCGACTGTTTCGCCCCCTGATCAGCACCGGCCCCCACCGGCGCTGTTCACAGGGTAGGGCCAGGGACCGGGAGCGGAAGGAAATTTGCAGAACTGGTTGGCCGACGCGCTTATGGTGTGCCGCATGTTTCGTATCGAGACGGAAGTCGACAAGACGCGGCGGGAACTGCTCATCACTCGGCTGCGCGAGACGAACACGGCGGCCTCCCCGATACTGCGCGCGCTGCGCGGAACCCCGACCGAACGCGAAGTCCCGCTCCAGATATGGGCGTTGGACACGACGGGCGAACTGGCCGGCGGCCTGGTCGGGCACACCTGGGCGACGTGGCTGTACGTCGCCTACCTCTGGGTGGACGACCGCCATCGCGGCGCCGGCCTCGGCGGCCGGCTGCTGGGCGAGGCGGAGCGCGTTGCGAAAGAGGAGCGCGACTGCACGGCCGCGCGCCTGGAGACCTGGGACTTCCAGGCCCCGGAGTTCTACCGGAAGCAGGGCTACGACGTGGTGTGCGTGATCCCCGACTATCCGCCGGGGATCACGGAGTACACCCTTACGAAGCGCTTCGGCCGACCCGGTGCGCTCCCGCCGCAGGAACTGCCGGGAACACCCGGGGCGCCGTGAAACCGGCGGCGCCGAACGCCTCCTCGATCGCCTTGGCGACGGTGTCCGCCTCCGAGGCCTCCACCAGGACGATCGCCGAGCCGCCGAAGCCGCCGCCGGTCATCCGGGCACCGAGCGCGCCGCAGGCGTTCGCGGTGTCGACCACCAGGTCCAGCTCCGGGCAGGAGATGCGCAGGTCGTCCCGCAGGGAGACATGGCCCTCGGTCAGCACGGGCCCGATCGCCCGGACGTCGCCCGCGTCCAGCAGGGCGACGACCCGGTCGACGCGGTGGTCGTCCGAGACGACATGGCGTACATAGCGGCGCAGCCGCTCGTCGGACAGGCGCTCGAGCGCGGGCTGAAGGTCCTCGTAGGCGATGTCGCGCAGATGCGAGACCCCGAGCTGTCGAGCGCCCTCCTCGCACCCCTCGCGCCGCTCGGCGTACGCCCCGTCGCCCAGCGCGTGTTTGACACGCGTGTCGACGACGAGCAGCGCGAGGTCCTGGGAGGCCGGGTCGAAGGGGATCTGGCGGAGGGACAGATCACGGCAGTCGAGGTGGAGGGCATGGCCCTCGGTGCTGCAGGCCGACGCCATCTGGTCCATGACCCCGCACGGCACGCCCACGAAGTCGTTCTCGGCGCGCTGGGCGAGCCTCGCCAGCTCGGGACGGCCGAGGCCGAGGCCGTACAGGTCGTTCAGGGCGAGGCCGGTGACCACTTCGAGCGCCGCCGACGAGGACAGACCGGCGCCCGTCGGCACGGTCGAGGACAGATGCAGATCCGCGCCGGTGATCTCGTGCCCCGCCTCGCGCAGCACCCACACGACTCCGGCCGGGTAGGCGGCCCAGCCGGTGTCGGTCCGCGGCCGGAGTTCGTCGATGCGTAGTTCGACGACCGGGCCCTCGATGTCCGCCGAGTGCAGGCGCAGCACCCCGTCGGTGCGCCGCGAGACCGCCGCGACCGCCGTGTGCGGCAGTGCGAACGGCATCACGAACCCCTCGTTGAAGTCCGTGTACTCGCCGATCAGATTGACCCGGCCCGGTGCCGCCCAGACGCCCTCGGGAGCCGCCCCGTACAGCTCCTCGAAGCCCTCGCGTACGCCCACCTACTGCTCCCTTGTGATGTTCTGTGCGAACTCCCACGCGTCCGCGACGATGCCCGCGAGATCCGCGCGGGACGGGTTCCAGCCGAGCCGCTCGCGGGCCGTGGCCGCGGAGGCGACCAGGACCGCCGGGTCGCCGCCCCGGCGCGGGGCCACGACCTCCGGGATCGGATGTCCGGTGACCTGGCGCACCGTCTCGATCACCTCGCGCACGGAGAAGCCGTTGCCGTTGCCGAGGTTGCAGATCAGGTGCTCGCCGGCGGTGGCGGCGTCCAGTGCCAGCAGATGGGCCTCGGCCAGGTCCGCGACGTGGATGTAGTCGCGCACGCAGGTGCCGTCCGGCGTCGGGTAGTCGTCACCGAAGACCGAGATCGCCTCGCGCCGGCCCTGCGCGACCTGGAGCACGAGCGGGATGAGGTGGGACTCCGGGTCGTGCCGCTCGCCGCAGGAGCCGTACGCGCCCGCCACGTTGAAGTAGCGCAGCGACACGGCGCCCAGACCGTGCGCCGCCGCCTCACCGGTGATCATGTGGTCGACCGCGAGCTTGGAGGCGCCGTAGGGGGAGGTCGGCGCGGTCGGGTCGGTCTCGGTGATCGGGGTGCTGACCGGCTCGCCGTAGGTCGCCGCGGTGGAGGAGAAGACGAGCTTGCGCACACCCGCCTCGCGCATGGCGCCGAGCAGCGCCATGGTGCCGCCCACGTTGTTGTCCCAGTACTTCTCGGGCTTCACGACCGACTCGCCGACCTGCGAGAACGCGGCGAAGTGCAGGACCGCGTCGAAGGAGGGGTCCAGCCACTTGGCGGCATCGCGGATGTCGCCCTCGACGAAGGAAGCGCCGGCCGGCACGCCCTCGCGGAAGCCGGTGGAGAGGTTGTCGAGAACGACGACCTCGTGCCCCGCCTCCAGCAGATGCTGCGCGACCACACTGCCCACATAGCCCGCGCCACCGGTGACCAGATACTTCCCGCTCATGAACTCGCTACCTCTCGCAGTCGCTGGGCCGCGGCTTCCGGCGGCACGTCGTTGATGAACACGTTCATGCCGGACTCGGAACCCGCGAGGAACTTCAGCTTGCCTGAAGTGCGGCGAATGGTGAAAAGCTCGAGGTGGAGGGCGAAGTCGTCCCTCGTCACGCCGTCGAACTCCTCCAGCGTGCCGAACGGCGCCTGGTGCCAGGCGGCGATGTACGGCGTCGGCGACTCCTGCGCTCCCCCCTCGCTGTCGTCGAAGATCCGGTCGAAGCGCCTCAAGAGTTCCAGGTAGACCTTGGGGAATTCTGTGCGCGCCGCCTCCTCGAGCGCCAGCAGATCGGGGACACGGCGGCGGGGATAGAGGTGGACCTCGTAGGGCCAGTGCGCGGCATAGGGCACGAAGGCCACCCAGTGCTCACCCTCGAGTACGACCCGCCCGTCGGCGAGTTCGCGTTCGAGGACGGCGTCGAAGAGGTTCTCGCCTCCGGTCGCCTCCTTGTGCGCGGCCAGGGAACGGAGCATCAGGGCGGTGCGGGGCGTGGTGAAGGGGTAGGCGTAGATCTGACCGTGCGGGTGGCCGAGGGTCACACCGATCTCCCGGCCCCGGTTCTCGAAGCAGAACACCTGCTCCACGGCGGGCAGATGGGACAGTTCGGCGGTGCGGTCGGTCCAGGCGTCCAGGACCAGGCGAGCCTGCTCCTCGGTCAGGTCGGCGAAGGAGGCATTGTGGTCGGAGGTGAAGCAGACGACCTCGCAGCGGCCGGAGTCGCCGGCGAGCGAGGGGAAGCGGTTCTCGAAGACCACCACATCGTACGAGGAGTCCGGGATCTCGCTCAGCCGCTCACCCCGGGAGGGGCACAGCGGGCACTGGTCGGCGGGTGGGAGGTAGGTGCGGCCCTGCCGGTGCGAGGCGACGGCGACCGAGTCGCCGAGCAGCACATCGCGGCGGATCTCGGAGGTCGTGACGGTCCGCTCCAGCGGCCGGCGGTCCACGGCGTCCCGCACGGTGTCGTCGCGCAGGTCGTAGTAGATGAGCTCACGACCGTCGGCCAGCCGGGTCGAGGTCTTCTTCACGACACCTTGCCTTTCTGCTGCACTGCCGGACTCGCCGTCCGCACCCGAACGGGCTCGTCATCCGCACCCGTACCACTCTTCAAACATAACTCAACACAACAAACCACGAGCAACCACCAGCGTCAACATCACAATCCAACAAAGCCCATCATCGGAAGTGTTCAAATATCGAACACAACGGCGTAGGTTCCGCTCTGATTGGTTCACGCAACGAAGCGAGTACGTATGCAAACCCCCACATATCTCGCCGCCGGGCTCCGTCTCCCCACAAACGGGCTCGACTACACGATCCTCGGGATCTACTTCGCCGTGGTCCTCGGCATCGGGCTGGCCGCCCGGCGCTCGGTGAAGACCAGCCTCGACTTCTTCCTGTCCGGGCGCTCGCTGCCCGCCTGGATCACCGGTCTGGCGTTCATCTCGGCCAACCTGGCCGCCACCGAGATCCTCGGCATGGCCGCCAACAGCGCCCAGTACGGTGCCTACACCGTCCACTGGTACTGGATCGGCGCCATCCCGGCCATGGTCTTCCTCGGCCTGGTGATGATGCCCTTCTACTACGGCTCCAAGGTCCGCTCGGTCCCGGAGTTCCTGCTGCTCCGCTTCGACAAAGGGGCACACCTTCTGAGTTCGATCCTGTTCGCCTTCGCCGCCATTTTGATCGCAGGCGTGAACCTGTATGCGCTGGCGATCGTCGTGGAGGCGCTGCTGGGCTGGCCGCAGTGGGTGGCGATCGTGGTCGCCGGGTTCTTCGTGCTCGCCTACATCACCCTCGGCGGTCTGTCCTCCGCGATCTACAACGAGGTGCTCCAGTTCTTCGTGATCCTGGCGGCCCTCATCCCGATCACCCTGCTCGGCCTGAAGAAGGTCGGCGGCTGGGACGGCCTGACCGACAAGCTCAGCGCGACCCACGGGCATGACTTCGTCACCGCCTGGGGAGGCACCGGAATCGGCCATGCCAACCCGCTCGGCGCCAACTGGCTGACGATCGTCCTCGGCCTCGGATTCGTGCTGTCCTTCGGCTACTGGACGACCAACTTCGCCGAGGTGCAGCGCGCCCTGTCCGCGAAGAACCTCTCCGCCGCCCAGCGCACCCCGCTCATCGCCGCGTTCCCGAAGATCTTCATCGTCTTCCTGGTGATGATCCCGGGCCTGGTCGCCGCCGTCCTGGTGCCGAAGATCGGCACCCCGGGCTCGGATCTGCAGTACAACGACGCGATCCCGTACCTGATGCAGGAACTGCTGCCCAACGGCATCCTCGGCATCGCGGTGACCGGCCTGCTGGCGGCCTTCATGGCCGGCATGGCGGCCAACGTGTCGTCCTTCAACACGGTGTTCACCAACGACATCTGGGCGAAGTACGCGGTCAAGAACCGCGAGGACGCGTACTACGTCAGGTTCGGACGGCTCATCACCGCCATCGGCGTACTCGCGTCGGTCGGCACGGCGTTCCTCGCCTCGTCGTTCTCGAACATCATGAGCTACCTGCAGACGCTGTTCTCCTTCTTCAACGTGCCGATGTTCGTGGTCTTCATCGTCGGCATGTTCTGGAAGCGCGCGTCCGCGAAGTCCGGACTGTGGGGCCTGCTCGCCGGCACGGTCACCGCGATGGTGAACTACTTCGTCATCTACAAGCAGGGCATCATCGGCATCCCCACCGACCAGGGCGCCAACTTCGTCTCCGCGATCGCCGGTTTCGTGGCCGGTGCCGTCGTCATGGTGGCGGTCTCGCTGTTCACCGAGCCGAAGCCCGCGGAGAGCCTGCAGGGCCTGGTCTACGGCACCCGCTCCCCCGGCGTTGCCGAGGCGCCCGCGGCGGGCGACGACGCCTGGTACCGCAAGCCCGCCCTGCTGGGCTGGGGCGCGGTCGTCCTCGCCGCCGCCTGCTACATCCCGTTCTCGCTCTGACCGCGGGAGGATTGAGAAACCATGTCCGAGTACTCCGAGCACGACGTCCACCGCGCCGTCACCGACCTCGAGGGCAAGTCCACGACCGCCGCCCGGATCTTCGACCTGCGCCGCATCATCGGCGGCCTGTTCGTGGTCTACGGGATCATCGTCATGATCGCCGGCTTCACCGCCTCCGACGCGGACATCCGCAAGGCCCAGGGCGTCAACATCAACCTCTGGACCGGCCTGGGCATGCTGCTCCTCGGCCTGTTCTTCCTCGTCTGGCTGAAACTGCGCCCGACGGCTCCGCCGCTTCCGGAGGAGACCGCGGACGAGAAGCCTGCGCCATGACGTGCCCCTCGGCGGGCGAACCGTCCGCGGCCTGAGCCGCAGCGGCACCCCGCGCCCCGGCAGGAGCGCGGGGTGCCGCCCGGCCGGTCGCGAACGGCCGCACGGCGATGGATCCGCGGCTACTGCGGCGCCGGGTCCGCCCCGTGCGGCCGCGCGTTGTCGAGCGGTCCTGCACGGTCCAGCAGACCCGTGCGGGCCGCGAGGGCCGCCGCCTCCAGACGGGAGCCCACGCCGAGTTTCATCAGGACGCGCTGGACATGGGTACGGGCCGTGGACGGCGCGATGCCCATGCCGGCCGCGATCAGCCGTGTGTCCTCGCCGTCGGCGACCCGTACCAGGACCTCCACCTCGCGCGGCGTCAGCATCTGCAGCAGGCGCTGCCCCTCGTCGTCGGGCTGGGCCGCCGGATTGAGCAGCTCGCTGAAGGCGCCCTGCAGCAACTGCGGCGCCACCGCCGCCTCACCCGCCCGCGCCTTCATGATCGCCCGCTCGACCCCCTCGATGCGCTCGTCGTGCCGCACATAGCCCGAGGCGCCCGCGGCGAACGCGGCAGCGATCCCGCGCGGACTGGGCACCGGTCCGAGGACCAGCACCGCCACCTGTGGGCGCTCCCGTTTGATCCGCACCACCGGGTCGAAGATCCCCGGCTCGGCCGGTGTCGCCGTCCCCAGCAGGCACACCTCGGGTGCCCTGGTGATCACCAGTTCCGCCGCGCCCGCGGCCGGCGCGGCCGCGGCGAGCACCCGGTGCCCCCGCAGCTTCAGTGCCGAGGCGAGCGCCTCGGCGAGCAGCCGGTGGTCGTCGACCACCATGAGCCGCACTCCCATCGAGCAACCCCCCAGTCCCCCCATGGATGCCCACTACGGATGCCCACCGGCCCGTACGGGCGAAAGCCCCCGCGCACCCCCGCCCTTCATGCCCCCGGAAGCTACACGCTTGTTCGACGTCGCGCGCCCCTACCGGTGAGAAGTGCCCCGGATTGCGGAAATCCCAACCATTCGGAAGGAACGAGAATACGCGTACGGCCCCGCCCTTGAACTGGGACGGGACCGCACGACCGAGACTCGGTCAGATGTCCGGGCCGGTGATCGCGAAGGCCGGCCGGGCCGTCAGCCGGTGCCGAACGCGACGGCCAGGTAACGGCCGTCGCCCGAGCCCGACAGCTTGTCCGCGAAGACCTGGGCCATGTAGAGGTGGCCGCTTCGGTAACGGATCTCCGCGTAGTCCGGGGAGAAACGGCTCTCCGCGTTGCGGACCGACTCGGACGAGGGGTTCTCGAGGAGCTCGGTCGGCTTGAAAGAGCCGCCGTCGATGCTGACGATTTGGCCGCCCTTGTCGTAGGGCGGGCGCTTGTAGGCGATGATGTTGCCGCCGTCCATGCGCAGCGGGGAGAGGGTGTAGCCGTCGCCCGCGTCCGCGCGCTGGCCGTTCAGCTTCCCGGTACCGAGGTCGAAGGCGACGATCTCGTTGGTCTCGCCGTAGCCGCCCGCGCTGCCCTCGTGCTCCTTGGTCGGCACATAGACCCTGTCGTTGCCGACGGTGATCTGGGTGCACGCCTCGGTCTGTGTGATCCCGTCGCACCTGGCCGCGTACGTCTTGGCGGGCAGCGAGATCTTCGTACGCAGCGCGCCGGTCTTGTTGTCGATGGAGAACAGGTCCGAGATGCCGCTGCCGGCCGCGGAGTCGCCGACGTCCGCGGCGACCACGAGCGGGTCCGTCGACACGACGCTGGCGTACTCGATGCCGGTCGCCATCTTGTATTCGGACTTCACCTGCCCGGACTTGGGGTCGATGGTCTGGATGTGCAGCTGGCGTGCGCCGTACTGACCGCACTTGCGGACGGCGACCAGGGCCGGCCCTCCGCCGTACCCCGCGTCGTAGCAGGTGTCGCCCGGCTTCGGGCTCCACAGCGACCGGCCGGTGGCCAGGTCGAAGGCGGCCCCGCCCGAGGTGCTGCCCAGGGCGACCGTGTTCCCGCTCTGGGTGATGTTGCCGAAGGAGATCTTGTCGTCACCGGCCTTGGCGGAACCGGTCCACAGCTTCCTGCCCGCGCTCAGGTCGATGGCGGCGACCTCGGTGCAGCCGTAGGACGGCTTGTCCTTCGTCGGCATCCCCGACTGGTAGAGGATCGCCGTGCGGTCATCCTCGCTGGTGTAGCGGCTCACCGCACACACCGGGCCGGGAAGCTTGATGGTCCACAACTTGGTGCCCTTGTCGGGGTCGTAGCCGTCGATCTCGGCCACCCCGCTCTTCACATACGCCTTGTCGGTGGCCCAGGAGCCGGCGACCTGGACGCTGGAGTCGTTCTTCACCACCGGCATCGGCAGCTGGAACAGCACCTTGGCGGCGGTGTCGGCCGGGGCCTTCTCCTCGGCACCACCGGAACCGGAGCCGCCGATGGGGCCCTTGTCCTTGCCGCCGTCGGACGCGGAGTTTCCGCCCTTGTCACCGCCGCGGTCGTTCGCGTACCAGACACCGCCGCCGATGATCAGTGCGATGGCGGCGACCGCCGCGACGATGATCCAGACCTGGGCGGAAAGCCCCTTGCGGCCGCCGCCCTGTGGGGCCTGCGCCCCCAGCGGAACGGTCGGCGCGGAGCCGTAGGGCTGCTGGTTCGGGTAGCCGTGACCGGGGTGCTGCGGGTAGCCGTACGGCTGCTGCGGCGGGTTCGGCGCCTGCGGGTAGCCGTACCCCGGGCCCTGCGCCGGCGGCGGAGGGGTCTGGGGCGGGGGCGGGGTGCCGTATCCCGGGCCCCGCGCCGGCGGCGGATCCTGGGGAGCGCCGAAACCGCCCGGCGGCGGATCCTGCGGGGCGCCGAAACCGCCCGGCGGCGGCTGGTTCGGGGGCGGAGGCGGCTGGCTCATGAAGGGGTACCTCGAAGGACGGAAGAGTGGTGGGCAGGGACGGAGGAGCCGGCAGCCGGGTCACTTGCCGTAGGCGAGCATCAGCTTCTCCTTCGACTGGTTGGTGCCGCTCAGCCGGGTCGTGGAGATGTAGAAGCGCCCGTCCACGTAGTCGACCGCCTTGGCGTAGAAGCCGCTCTCGACCTGCGCGGCACCCGACGGGTTCTGCAGCAGCCTGCTGACGCCGTGGCTGCCGCCGCTCGTCGGGATCGAGACCACCTGACCGCCGGCGGAGTACGACGGCTCGACGTAGGCGATCAGCCGGGTGCCGTCCGTCTTCAGCGGGAGCATCGTCTCGTCCGCGGGGGACTTCACCCGCCACTTCTCCTTGCCGGTGTCGAGGCTGAACGCGACGACCTCGTTGGGGCCGCTCTTCGACTCGGTCGGCAGGTACAGGGTGGTCGCGTCGGCCACCGCGCCGGTGCAGCCCTGCAGGTCGCGGCTGAGGACGGCAAAGCCGCACTCGGGCGCGAAGGAGTCCTTCGACTCGACATCCGAGCGGGGGGTGCCGTCGTTCTTCAGCGTGGAGATGGCCACGGCCTTCTTGTCGTCGTTGGTCAGATACAGGACGACGGGATCGACGGAGAAGGCGCGCGCCACCTTCCAGCCCTTCGGGATCGGCCTGGTCCACTTGGTCTTGCCGGTCGCCGGGTCGAGTTCCTGCACCTCGTCGTGCGCCTTGGAGTTGCCCGCGGCGCAGGAGGCCACGGAGATCAGCCTGGTGCCGCCGGCGAAGGCGGTCGGGAAGCAGGCTCCGGTGTACTCCCGCTTGTCCCACAGCTTCTTGCCGGTGCCGACGTCGTAGGCCGTGCCCGACTGCGAGCGGCCGACCACCAGGGTCTTGCCGGTGACACTGAGATCCAGGCCGAGGGTGCTGTCGAACAGGGCGCCGTCGGCGACCTGCGCCTTCCAGCCCAACGCGCCGGTGTCGAGGTCGATCTGCTGGAGCAGGTTGCACTTGGCGTTCTCGCTGACGCCGCTCATATAGGCCACGACGACCTTGTCGTCGGCCGTCTTGTGCGGGGTGACCGCGCAGATCTTCTGCGGGAACGAGACCGGCTGCCAGGCCGGGGCGCCGCCGGCGATGTCGTACGCGAACACCTGCTTGTACGCGGCCTTCACCACCGCCTTGCCGGTGACCCACATGCCGGGGGCGTCGGCGCCGGAACCGGGCGCCTCGGGCGCCTCCTTGTACCAGAGGACCTTCGACTCACCCGCCTTGCGGCCCTCGTTGAGGTTCTCGGGGTCCTGGCCGCCGTCGCCGCTGCCGTCGCCCCGGTCGACCGGTGTGGAGGCCGCCGCGGACGGCTTGGCCGGCCCGCTCCTCTCGGCGGTGGGCTTCTTGTCCCCGCCGCCGTCACCGCTGACCGCGTACACGGTCCCGCCTATGACGAGCAGCACGGCGACCGCGGCGCCGACGGCCAGCGCCGGCCTGCCCTTGAAGGGGTTCTTGGAGCCGCCGGGAGGCGGGGTCGGGGCGCCCGGGAACTGGGGCGGCGCCTGCGGATACCCGTACCCCGGCTGCGGCGGGGCGTAGGGGCCCGGCTGCTGTGGATAGCCGTAGCCGGGCTGGGAGTTGTACGGGCCGGGCTGATGGGCGTAGGGGCCTGGCTGTTGCGGTCGGCCGTACCCGGGTTGCGGCGGGGCCGGGGGTTGGGCGGGCGGCGAAGGCGTGGCCTGCCGGGGGTCCTGCGGAGCGCCGAAGCCCCCCTGCGGCGGTGGATTCTGCGGTGCTCCGAAGCCGCCCTGCGACGGCTGGTCGGGAGGCTGAGTCATCAGTGCGTTCCCCCTCATAACTGATGCGTCCCCACACCCGCGGTGCGCAAAATCGCGCATACGCCGGTGGTACTCAGGCTGTTCTCGGACGGCCCTTTGTATCACTGGGACGCCCATGAACACCGGGCCGATCCTGCCCCTGTTCCCAAGGGAGGACCGGCCTGTGATGACCCCGTTATGGCCTTCACGGGGCCTTCACGCCGGGTTGCGGGCGCCGCCGAACGGCTAGGCCTCGTCCGCCAGTTCCAGCCAGCGCAGCTCCAGCTCCTCGCGCTCGCCGACGAGTTCGCGCAGCTCGGCGTCCAGGCCGGCCACCCTCTCGAAGTCCGTGGCGTTCTCGGCGATCTTCCGGTGGAGTTCGGCCTCCCGCCCGGAGAGCTTGTCCAACTGCCGCTCGATCCGCTGGAGTTCCTTCTTCGCGGCGCGGGCGTCGGCGGCGGAGACGGCCGGCTTCTCGACGACGGGCGCCGGGGTCGCGGCGGCTGCCGCGGCCTCCTCCATGCGGTGTCGCCTCTCCAGGTACTCGTCGATACCGCGGGGCAGCATCCGCAATGTGGCGTCGCCGAGGAGGGCATACACCTTGTCCGTGGTCCGCTCGACGAAGAACCGGTCGTGCGAGATCACGATCATCGATCCGGGCCAGCCGTCGAGGACGTCCTCGAGCTGGGTGAGGGTCTCGATGTCGAGGTCGTTGGTGGGCTCGTCGAGGAAGAGGACGTTCGGCTCGTCCATCAGGAGCCTGAGCAACTGCAGCCGCCGCCGCTCACCACCTGACAGGTCCCCGACGGGGGTCCACTGCTTCTCCTTGGTGAAACCGAAGGTCTCGCACAGCTGCCCGGCCGTCATCTCGCGTCCCTTGCCGAGATCCACGCGCTCGCGCACCCGCTGCACGGCCTCGAGCACCCTCCAGGCCGGGTCGAGCTCCGCGACCTCCTGCGAGAGATAGGCGAGTCTGACCGTCTTGCCGACCGCGACCCGGCCTCCGGCGGGCTGCTGCTCCCCTGCGCTGCGCGCGGCCTCGGCCATGGCACGCAGCAGGGAGGTCTTGCCCGCGCCGTTCACCCCGACGAGGCCGATCCGGTCGCCGGGACCGAGCTGCCAGGTGACGTGCTTGAGCAGCACCTTGGGGCCGGCCTGGATCGTCACGTCCTCGAGGTCGAAGACCGTCTTGCCGAGCCGGGAGCCGGCGAACCTCATCAGCTCGCTGCTGTCCCGGGGCGGGGGCACGTCGCTGATCAGTTCGTTGGCCGCCTCGACGCGGAAACGCGGCTTGGAGGTCCGGGCGGGCGCGCCGCGCCGCAGCCAGGCCAGCTCCTTCCTGATCAGGTTCTGCCGCTTGGTCTCCTCGGAGGCGGCGATCCGCTCGCGTTCGGCACGGGCAAAGACGTAGTCGGAGTAGCCGCCCTCGTACTCGTGGACCGTGCCCCGCTGCACGTCCCACATCCGGGTGCACACCTGGTCGAGGAACCAGCGGTCGTGGGTGACGCAGACCAGCGCGGAGCGGCGCTCGCGCAGATGGGCGGCGAGCCAGGCGATGCCCTCGACGTCGAGGTGGTTGGTGGGCTCGTCGAGCACGATCAGCTCCTGCTCGGCGATGAGCAGCTTGGCCAGTGCGATACGGCGCCGCTCACCACCGGACAGCGGACCGATGACGGTGTCGAGACCCTGCGGGAAGCCGGGCAGGTCGAGCCCGCCGAACAGCCCGGTGAGCACGTCGCGGATCTTGGCGTTGCCGGCCCACTCGTGGTCGTCCATGTCCCGGATGACCTCGTGCCGGACGGTGGCGGCCGGGTCGAGGGAGTCGTGCTGGGTGAGCACGCCGAGGTGCAGCCCGCCGGAGTGGGTGACCCGACCGGAGTCGGCCTCCTCCAGCTTGGCGAGCATCCGGATCAGGGTGGTCTTGCCGTCGCCGTTGCGGCCGACGATCCCGATCCGGTCCCCCTCGGACACGCCGAGTGAGACGCCGTCGAGCAGGGCGCGGGTGCCGTACACCTTGCTGACGTTCTCGACATTGACCAGGTTGACGGCCATTTCTCTCCTGACGCGGGGATCGATCAGCCTTCAAGCCTAGGGCCTGCGGGGGTGGTGACGGGACGCGAACGGGGCGTCACTCTTCGTAGTGAGGCGCTATGCGATCGACGCGCGTCATCGGCATCGGCAGGAACGCCTTCGGCGACCTCCGGAACGGGTCGGACGGCCGCACCCCGGCTCCGGCCCGCCAGCTCCACCAGCAGCCACCCCGAGAGCGTCATCACGACCGCCGCGGGAGCGGTGACGTGCACGGCGATCAGCAGCGCCGTACGTCCTTGCAGAAGACCCCCGAAGCCCACCGCCGACAGGCCAAGGACCCCGAACAGGCAGAAGGTGACGCCGAGCGCGGCGGCGGATCCCGCCCAGGCGCGCGGCGCACTCGACTCCCGCGCGCCCGAGGGTTTTTCGAAGACACGGAAGACGGCCACCAAGGCACCGGTGAGTGTCACGGCGGCCACGATGCGCCATGTTACCTGTATCCACCACGCACTCGAGCCGGGTTCCGGCAGTCGGACACCGAGGGCGAGCAGCGCGCCGTAGACGCCGAGCATCGCCGTCAGATGCCACAGAAAGGCGGTCATCGAGACGCCGTTCGCCGCCACGACCGTGCGCCACACACGCGGACAGTCCAGCCACCGCGCGGCGGGCGCGCGCAGCAGTTCCACGACCCCGACCAGCCACAGCCCGTGGCACAGCAGGGCGAGCGTGGGCGGCGCCATGTTGGAGACCTTCTCGCCCGGCATGCCCACCATCGACACCGGATACGGTCCGAGGGCCACCAGCAGCGCCGCGCCCGCGAGGCCCGCCCCGGCGAGGACGTACGGCCGGCCGAGCCGCCCGTCCGCGCGCAGGAAGCCGAGTTGGTGGACGGCCAGCCAGACGAACGCGAAGTCGAGGAACTCGACGTAGGGGACGCCGAGTCCGAAGCGGAGCAGGTCGACCAGCCCGGCCGCGGCGACCAGCCCGCCGAACGCCCCCCACCCGTATCTCTCGTGGAGCCCGAGCAGCGGCGGGGTGAAGGCGACCATGGCGAGATAGATCCCCACGAACCACAGGGGCTGCGCGACCAGCCGCAGAGTGACGTCGAGCAGCCCGCCGCCGAGCCCGGACATCTGGAGGGCCGCGGCCACCGCGCCCCACACCCCGATGAACA
Source organism: Streptomyces sp. NRRL F-5122 (assembly GCF_001507435.1). Lineage (GTDB taxonomy): Bacteria > Actinomycetota > Actinomycetes > Streptomycetales > Streptomycetaceae > Streptomyces > Streptomyces lannensis. The sequence continues at coordinate 188,479 of NZ_LMWH01000243.1, read as the reverse complement.
CGACGGTCGGACGCAACAGCCGCTGGAGGCGCACGCGCAGGAACACCGAGTAGGCCCTGGCGGTCCGGCGGCGGGTCGACCGCCAGGAGAGGGCGTGCGAGAAGCCTCCGACGAAGAAGAACACCGGCATCACCTGGAAGACCCAGGTGAGCAGTTGGAGCCGGGGCTGGAGGGCGAGCAGGTTGCCGACCTGGACGCGCCCGTCCGCTTCCACGGACACGGCCGCCATCAGCCAGTGCCCGAGCACGACGGTGGCGAGCGAGGCGACCCGCAACAGATCGATGAAGCGGTCGCGGGAGGCGGGTGTGGCGGCGGCGAGATCGCTGGGCCTCATGGCGCCACGATCGCGCGGCGGCGAGGGGACATGTCAGCGCACTTGTACTCAAGTGCGCTCTGAGTACGGCGCCTTGACCGAGAGCGCACCGACGAGACCTGCTCGAACGCGCCCTTGCGGGTGGTGCCTTTGCCGAAGGGCGGCCCGGGTGCGGCGGCTTGCTCAAGCCCGGCAGCTACGCGCGGACTTGCTCAAGCGCCTCTCGCCAAGGGGACTTTGCCCAACTGGGCCCGGCGAACAAGCCCTTGCTCACATGAGGCCCAGGCACCCGGACTTGCTCAAGTACGCCTTGGGCACGCGGCCTTGGGTATTCGCCTTCTCAGTCTCGAGCCCCGGTCGCGTCCCGGTGGCCGGGGCGGACCACGGTCGCTCCCGGAGCCGGCGACGGAGCAACCCGTGCCGACTTGCACGTCCCGGACGCCCGCAGAGCCTCAGCGATCCTCTCCGCCCCGGACGCGTCCCGGGCGAGAAACGCCGTCGTGGGTCCCGATCCCGACACCAGCGCGGTGAGCGCCCCCGCCGCACGCCCGGCGTCCAGGGTCTGCGCCAGCTCTGGGAACAGGGACAGCGCGGCCGGCTGGAGGTCGTTGGAGACCGCCGCCGCGAGCGCTCCGGTGTCCCCCTTGGCCAGCGCCTCCAGCAGATCCTGTGAGGCGACGGGTTCCGGGATCCGCACTCCTTCGCTGAGCCGGTCGAACTCGCGGAACACCGCGGGCGTCGACAGCCCCCGGTCGGCCATGGCGAACACCCAGTGGAAGGTCCCGCCGACCTCGAGCACCGTGAGCTTCTCGCCCCGCCCGGTACCCAGCGCCGCCCCGCCCACCAGGCTGAACGGCACATCGCTGCCCAACCCGGCGCAGATCTCGAGCAGTTCCTCGCGTGACGTCCGCGTGCCCCACAGCGCGTCGCAGGCCACGAGCGCGCCGGCCCCGTCCGCGCTGCCGCCCGCCATTCCGCCGGCGACGGGGATGTCCTTGGCGATGTGGATGTGCACGGCCGGTTCGAACCCGTGGCGGCCGGCGAGTGCCAGCGCAGCCCGGGCCGCCAGGTTCGTGACGTCGAGCGGCACCTGTGCGGCGTCGGGGCCCGAGCAGGTGACGCGCAGGGCATCGGCCGGGGTCACCGTGATCTCGTCGTACAGGCCGACGGCCAGGAAGACGTTCGCCAGGTCATGGAAGCCGTCGGGACGGGCGCCGCCCACCGCGAGCTGCACATTGACCTTGGCGGGGACACGTACGGTCACGCTCACTGCTGGGCCTGCTCCTCGTTCTCGGTGCTGTCGTTCCCGGTGCTGTCGTTCCCGCTGTTGCGGTTCTCGGCGATGCGCGCGAACTCCTCCACCGTCAGCGACTCCCCGCGGGCCTGCGGCGAGACCCCGGCGGCGACGAGCGCGGCCTCGGCCCTGGCGGCCGACCCCGCCCAGCCGGCGAGCGCGGCCCGCAGCGTCTTGCGCCGCTGGGCGAAGGCGGCGTCCACGACGGCGAACACCGCCGCCTTCGACGCGGCGGTCTTGACCGGCTCGGCCCGCCGGACCAGCGAGACGAGCCCGCTGTCGACGTTGGGCGCCGGCCAGAAGACATTGCGTCCGATGGCCCCGGCGCGCTTGACGTCGGCGTACCAGTTGGCCTTCACCGACGGCACCCCGTACACCTTCGAACCGGGTGGGGCGGCCAGTCGGTCGGCGACCTCGGACTGCACCATCACCAGCGTCCGCTCGATGCTCGGGAAGGTGTCGAGCATGTGCAGCAGGACGGGCACCGCGACGTTGTACGGCAGGTTCGCGACGAGGGCGGTGGGCGCGGGGCCCGGCAGCCCGGTGACGTGCAGGGCATCGGAGTGCACCAGTGCGAACCGCTCCGCGCGCTCGGGCATCCGCGCGCCGATGGTCGCGGGCAGCGCCCCCGCAAGGACGTCGTCGATCTCGACGGCCGTGACGCGCTCGGCCACCTCCAGCAGCGCCAGCGTCAGGGAGCCGAGTCCCGGCCCCACCTCCACAACGACGTCCTCGGGACGGACGTCGGCGGTGCGCACGATGCGCCGCACCGTGTTGGCGTCGATGACGAAGTTCTGGCCGCGCTGTTTGGTGGGGCGCACACCGAGGACGGCCGCGAGTTCACGGACGTCGGCGGGGCCCAGGAGGGCGTCGGGGGTGGAGCTGCTCACGGAGCAAGGGTACGGGGCGGTGTGACGGCGCCGCGCACGCACGGCCGCGGGCCGCCCGGGCCTCCCCCGGTGCCTTGTGAGCCAGGGGCGGCCCGGGCCTCCCCCGGTGCCTTGTGAGCCAGGGGGAGGCCCGTGGACGGTGCCGTCCCCGGAGGAACGGCGGCGGTTGCGGCTTCAGCGGTAGAGGTGCGGCCCGCAGTGCGGCCAGGGACTGGAGCCCTGGCGCACGTACAACTTCTTGGCCCGGTACGTCTGCTCCGAGGACGGAGCGTCCTGCGGCCGGCCGGAGCCGCCCAGGCTGCGCCAGGTGCGCCGGTCGAACTGGTAGAGGCCTCCATAGGTGCCCGACGGGTCCACCGCACGCGCCCTGCCGCCGGACTCGCAGGTGGCGAGCCCGTGCCAGTTCAGGCCCTCGGCGCCCCTCACCGAGTCCGGGTGCCGCCTGGTGCCCACCCGGATCAGCTGGGTCCTGGGCTCCTGCACCACCTCGGACTCGATCCGCTTCGGCTTCTGCCGGACGCCGTTGACGGTGCGCAGGACATACGTCACCCGGCGCGTGCCCGGCCGCCCGGCGCGGACCACGACCTCGGTGCCCCTGAACAGACGCGGGTCCCGGGTGCGCCGCACGTCGAACGGGATCTGCTCCTCGCGGATCTCCTTCGAGCCCTTCACCCTCAGCACGGTCACCGTCTGGCCGTCGCGCGGAAAGCTGTCCGGCCGTGCCGAGGTCGTGTCCTGTCCGCGCAGGACGATGCCGGCCTGCTCGACCGCCTCGCGGACGGTCGCCACGTTGGTCCGGATCGTGCGCGGCCGGCCGTCCGCGATCACCGTGACCGAACGCTCGGTGCGGATGTTCAGCGCGAGTCCCTCGCGACCGATCTTCCGGGAGCGCACGGTGGACAGAAAGGCGCCCTCCGCGCGCACTCCGAACTGCTGGAGCGCACCGTCGACGGTGCGCGCCGTGGTCCACACCTGGCGCCGGTGGCCGTCGACGGTGAGGAACAGAGGTCGCCCGTAGCGCACCACGACATCGTCCCCGCTGGCCAGCGGGGTCCCGGGCGCGGGCGAGACGACGTCGTGCGCACCCACGGAGACCCCCTCCTCGGTGAGCAGTTCACCCACGTCGGCGGCGAAGGTGTGCAACGCGCGCGGCCGGCCGTCCACGGTGAGTTCGATCGCCTTGTCGTTGGCGACGAACGCGGTGGTGCCGCCGGCGAGGAATGCGACGACCAGTGCCTGAGGGATGAGACGGCGGACGGAATCGGGGCGGGAGCGGCCCTTTCCGCGGCGCGCGGCGTGCCGGGCCTGGGCACGGCCCGGCGGACGGGCCGTCGTCTCCGGCTGGCCCGGCCTCGGTCCCGCTATGTCCCCGGCGTGCACGGTGTGGGCCCGCGCCTCGTAGGCAGGCCGGTAGGTGTCCGGGTACGCCGGGCCGTAGGGCTCGTGATCCTCGTACGCCGGGGCCGGGTCGTACGTCCCGCATGGCGAGTACTGCCGATTGCTCACGACGACACGCTCCAGAGAGGTCCGAAACGGGAGACCAGAACCTAGCGCCTGGCCGTCACTCTCCAAAGCAACGTCGTTACTCGGTGTGGCGACACGCTTTCACTCCGAAACACCCGGAAATCCGGACGTTCCGGCGCTCCGGCCCCACGCCTGCAACCGGGTGAAATCACGTTCAGTAATCGAAGGCGCGCGCCGTGTTCCTTGCGATCGCCTCCGCCAGCACGTCCTCCTCGAGCCCCTTCACGGCGGCCATCGCGCGGACCGTGATCGGAACGAGATAGGGGGCGTTGGGCCTGCCCCGATAGGGCGCGGGAGTGAGGAACGGGGCGTCGGTCTCCACCAGGACGAGGTCGAGCGGGGCCACGGCGAGAGCCTCCCGCAGCGGTTGCGCGTTCTTGAAAGTCATGTTTCCCGCGAACGACATGAAGTACCCGGCGCGGGCGCAGGTCTCGGCCATCGCCGCGTCACCCGAGTAGCAGTGGAAAACCGTCCGCTCGGGCGCACCCTCCTCCTGCAGAATGCGCAGCACGTCGGCGTGGGCGTCACGGTCGTGGATGACCAGCGCCTTGCCGTGCCGTTTGGCGATCTCGATGTGCGCGCGAAAGGAGCGTTCCTGGGCGATCCTGCCCTCGGGCCCGGTGCGGAAGTAGTCGAGCCCGGTCTCACCGACGCCCTTGACGTGCGCAAGGGCCGCGAGAGCGTCGATCTCGGCGAGCGCCTCGTCCAGAGCGGCGTCACCGCCCGGTTCGCGGGCGCCCTGCCGGGACCAGCCGTCGGGGTCGCCGCCGACGATGCGGGGCGCCTCGTTGGGGTGCAGCGCCACGGCCGCGTGCACGGACGCGTGCGCGGCGGCCGTCTCCGCGGCCCAGCGCGAGCCCTTCACATCGCAGCCGACCTGCACGACCGTGGTCACGCCCACCGCCGCCGCCCTGGCGAGCCCCTCCTCCACCGTCCCGGACTGCATGTCGAGGTGGGTGTGCGAGTCGGCGACGGGCACGCGCAGGGGTTCCGGAAGCGGGGGCGGCCCGTTCTTGTCGGACGCTTGGGAAGGCATGCTCCGATCCTACGAAAGGGCCGCGCCGCCTCTCGCCCGGGAGGATCCGTTCACCCCGCCTTGCGATGGTGAAACATGTGGAGCAGGTCCGAGAGGTGCCAGTGGTGGTGCTGCCCGGTCTCCTGCGCCCGCGCCGCCGCCTCGTCCAGGGTCTCCTCCCCGGCGGTCCGCCCTGCCGGGTGGTGGTGCCGGTGCATGGAGTTCTGGACGGAGGACACCTGGCCGGGGCGCATGATGCGCACCACGTGGCTGTCGCAGTTCAGGCAGCTGGGACGGCTCAGCGGCGACGGGACGACGCGGCCGCCCGCCACATACATCACGAACTCGTTGCCGTCTCCGTCGAGGTGGTGCTCGATGTCGTACGACTGCTCCCAGCCGTGCCCGCACCGCATGCAGGCGAAGGAGTAGGACTCCTGTACGACGGCGGTGGCCATGCCTCGGTCGGCCTGCCCGATACCGGCCGCCTCTATCCGGCCGGTGCGTCCTGCGATCTCACTCATGCCAGCTCCTCTTGTCCGCTGGACAAGCGCCCCGGTGAGGCGGGGTTCCCCCGGAATCCCGCGAGGTCCCACTGTGGGCGAGGGACGGGGACGTCCCTTCACCCAGTGGACGACTTCACCAGCGCGAACGCATCAAGGCCTGCCGAGTGTTGGAGGCGATTTGGAGTCCGCTTGCCAAATCGACCCGAACGCACCGTTATGGCTTTGCCTTCGGCGACAGCTCTTTGCCCGTCCATGGGGCGTCCGCTCATGGGAGATGATCCCTGCTCGGAGGGGGTGTGGCCTCACGCGGACCGGTCGGCGGTCTTGGCCGCCACCACCGCGTCGAAGACCTCCCGCTTCGGCACGCCCGCCTCGGCGGCGACCGCCGCGATGGCCTCTTTGCGCCGTTCGCCCGCCTCTTCGCGCACCCGCACCCGGCGCACCAGCTCGGTCGCGTCGAGCTCCTCGGCGGCCTTCTCGCCCGCGCCCTCCACGACGACGGTGATCTCGCCCCGTACACCCTCGGCGGCCCACTCCGCCAGTTCGCCGAGCGGACCCCTTCGGACCTCCTCGTACGTCTTGGTCAGCTCGCGGCAGACGGCGGCCCGGCGCCCGGCGCCGAAGGCCTCGGCCATGGCGTCGAGGGTGGCCTGGAGCCGGTGCGGGGCCTCGAAGTAGACGAGGGTGCGCCGCTCCTCGGCGACCTCACGCAGCCGTGACAGCCGCTCGCCCGCCTTGCGCGGCAGGAACCCCTCGAAGCAGAAGCGGTCCACGGGCAGCCCGGACAGCGCGAGCGCGGTGAGCACGGCGGACGGACCGGGCACGGCCGTGACGCGGACGTCCTTCTCGACGGCGGCGGCGACCAGCCGGTACCCGGGGTCGGACACGGACGGCATCCCCGCGTCGGTCACCAGCAGCACCCGCGCCCCGCCCTCCAGCGCCTCGACCAGCTCGGGCGTCCGGGCGGACTCGTTGCCCTCGAAGTACGACACGACACGCCCGGCCGGCTGCACGCCCAGCGCCTGCGTGAGCCGGCGCAGCCGGCGGGTGTCCTCGGCGGCGATCACGTCGGCGGTGGCAAGCTCCTTCGCGAGCCGCGGCGGAGCGTCCTCGATGTCCCCGATGGGGGTGCCTGCGAGGACCAGGGTTCCGGGCGTAGCTGTCACGTTTCCATCCTCCCAGGCGCGGGCCGTACCCGATCGGAGGGGCCAAGCGCGGGACTCACACAGACGCGTTCCCTACGATGGCGCCGTGACCAGTACCGCGTCCTCCACGGACACCCGGCAGGGCCAGGCCACCGAAGAGCACCGGCCGGCATGGCAGCAGCGGCTGCGCCGTTTCGGATACACGGCGCGCCCCACAGGCGACGTCCGTGACCGGCTGGTGCCGCCCTACAGCGAGCCCAGCCCCCGTGTCTGGGGGGCGCTCGGCCTGCGCAAGGAGGTCGCGGACCGCCTCACCCGTTGGTCGGGCTGGGGCGGCCCGCTGCTCGTGACGCTCGTGGCGGGGCTCATGCGGTTCTGGAACCTGGGCAGCCCCAGGGCGGTGATATTCGACGAGACCTACTACGCCAAGGACGCCTGGGCGCTCATCCACAACGGATACGAGGCGAACTGGGCCAAGGACGCCAACGACCTGATCCTCAAGAACCACGGGCATGTGGCGATCCCGACGGACGCCGCCTACGTGGTGCATCCGCCGGTCGGCAAGTACGTGATCGGGCTCGGCGAGCTGATCTTCGGGTTCAACCCGTTCGGCTGGCGGTTCATGACGGCGCTGCTCGGCACGCTGGCCGTGCTGATGCTGTGCCGCATCGGCCGCCGGCTGTTCCGCTCGACCTTCCTGGGCTGTCTGGCCGGTGCGCTGATGGCCGTCGACGGTCTGCAGTTCGTGATGAGCCGCACCTCGCTGCTGGACGGCGTCCTGGAGTTCTTCGTGCTCGCGGCCTTCGGCTGCCTCCTCATCGACCGGGACAGGGTGCGCGAGAAACTGGCGGCGGCGCTTCCGGCGGACGCCGACGGCCGGGTGCGCCCGGACCCGCACACGGCGGAGACGGTCCGCTTCGGTCTGCGCCCGTGGCGCTGGGCGGCGGGAGTGATGCTCGGTCTCGCCATCGGCACCAAGTGGAACGGCTTGTACTTCCTGGCGGCGTTCTGTGTGATGGCGGTCCTGTGGGACTACTCCGCCCGCAAGGTCGCCGGGGCCCGGCAGAGCGCCACGGCGGTCCTGAAGCGCGACCTGGGTCTGACCTTCCTCGCCACGGTCCCCGTCGCGATCTGCGTCTACCTCGTCTCGTGGATCGGCTGGATCCTCTCCCCCGCCGACGGCTCCGGAGGCTACTTCCGCAACTGGGCGGCCACCGACGGCAAGGGCGGCACCTGGGCCTTCCTGCCCGACTGGCTGCGCAGCCTGTGGCACTACGAGCACGAGGTCTACCTGTTCCACGTGGGCCTGTCGTCCCCGCACACGTACCAGTCGAACCCGTGGAGCTGGCTCGTGGTGGGCCGGCCGGTCTCGTACTTCTACGAGTCCCCCTCCCCCGGCGAGTCGGGCTGCCCCGCGGACGCCGGCGACAAGTGCGCCCGGGAGGTCCTGGCGATCGGCACCCCGCTGCTGTGGTGGGCGGCCTGCTTCGCGATCCTGTACATCCTGTGGCGGTGGGCGTTCCGCCGCGACTGGCGGGCCGGCGCGATCGCCTGCGGGATCACCGCGGGCTACCTGCCCTGGTTCATGTACCAGGAGCGCACGATCTTCTACTTCTACGCGGTCGTCTTCGTCCCGTTCCTGTGCCTGGCGGTGGCGATGATGATCGGCGCCATCATCGGACCACCCGGCTCGGACGAACGCCGCCGACTGGTGGGAGCGGCGGGCGCGGGCATCCTGGTCCTGCTGATCGCCTGGAACTTCATCTACTTCTGGCCCCTGTACACGGGCACCGCGATCCCGATCGACCAGTGGCGGTCGCGGATGTGGCTCGACACCTGGGTCTAGCTGCTCAGGCGTAGCAAGGGGCGCGGCGACCTGCCGCGCCTGCTTCGTCGTTGTCGGTCGTCGGCGATTGCCGCCCACCGCCCCCGGACGGCCCGGTCAGGGCGCCCCGGGAGAAGTGCCCAGGGCCAGGTCGCGGTCGACGATCACCGCTACCTTGCCCACCACGCCGTGGCCCGACTTCAGCGACTGGAGCCCCGCGTTGATGGCGTCGACGGCGCTGTCGATGGTCCGGCCGATGTGCGGGACCACAAGCCCCTGCTCCGCCCACTCCATCGCCAGATCCATCCCCTGCCGGAGAAGGGCGCGCGCCTCGCCGTCGAGCGTGGCGGGCTCGGAGAAGTAGCGCAGCAGATTGACGTCGACACGCTCGGCGCCGCGCTCGGCCAGGATCGCGTCCACAGGGCTGTGGGTTTCGGCCAGGCGCGTCGTCCTGCCGGGGCCGACGCCGAGCACGATCCAGCTGCCGCCCCGCCGGACGGTCTTCGCGCTCTCGACGAAACCCTGCTCGCTGTAGGTGGCGTCGAAGACGAGGTCGACTCCCCGGCCGCCGGTCAGCCGGGCGATGTCGGCGGCGATGTCGTCGTGCTTGTAGTCGAAGACGTGCTGGGCACCGGATTGCCGGGCCAGTGCGATGGACTGCGGCGTACTGCCGCTGCTGACGACCATTCCGGCACCCAGCGCACGCGCTGCCATCTGCACGGCCAGATGCCCGACGCCGCCCCCGCCGCCCGGGACATAGACCGTGTCGCCGGTCTGCACCGCTTTGTGAAGACCCGCGAACGCGGACAGAAAGCACATCGGAAGCGCCGCCGCATCGCGGAAGCTCAGGGACGGTGGTTTGCGGGCGGTGAGGAATCGGTGGGCGAGGGCATAGCCGCCCTCGCCCCCGCCGGATGCGACCCAGCCGCCGTCACCGTCCAGATCGGCCAGGGCGGCCACCGCGTCGCCGACGGTCACATCACCGACATCGTGACCCACGGCGACCACCACACCGGCGAGGTCGAGCCCGAGGCCGACAGGGGGCGTCCGTCCCATGAAGTTGAGCTCGGCCAGCTTGTACTCCAGCGGGTTGAGCGACGAGGCAGCGACGCGGATGAGCACCTGGCCCGCCGCCGGCTGCGCGACGGGAATCCGCACCGCCTCGAGCGGCAGCCCGGCCCGGTCATGTGTGTAACCGACGCCGAGGAACGCCTCGGGAGTCTTCACGGTCTGCTTCATGACGCTGCCACCTCCGCAGCCACTCGTATCGGGACGGACCCCGCCACCTGAAGCCGGCCCCGCTGTCCCCGTACCACCATGTCCGATTGTCGTGGACCTGCGCGCTGCCGCCAGCGGTGACGGCGGCGCAAGCACGACGAAGGGTGCGTGGCCTGCGGTCATCGCAGGCCACGCACCCTTCGTGCCACTGATCGCCGCCGTCTGCAGCTCATGCTCTGCCTTACCCGGGCCGGATCGTCAGGAGACGATCCGGCCCGTTCGTGCTCTGCAGTCTCCAACGCCGATGTCGGATCGCTCAAGGCGTACCGGGTGGAGGCGGAGGACCCGTTCACCAACCCGGAGGGAGCCAAGGGCATCGGCGAGATCTGCGTCGTCGGCACCGCCGCGGCGATCGCCGACGCCGTCCACCACGCCACCGGCGGCCGCGTCCGTGACCTGCCGATCACTCTGGACAAGCTGCTGAACCAGGTCGGCGCCGGGCAGTCGTGGAGCGGGTCGGGCGCCGCCGTCGTCGTTCAGGTATGTGGTTCGATGTGGGGGTTTGGGTCATGTATCTGATCACTCTTCGGCCAATAATCAAACACGCCCGTCACAACCTCCCCGAGGGCCGCCTACAGTGCGAGATCTACGGGGAGGGGATGACGCGCCATGCGCAAGGGGGTCAAGACCGCCATAGTCGGCGGGGTGTTCATGGTCATGGTGGGGGGTGCCGGGTACGGGGCGTACAACTTCCTGACGGCACTGAACGGGGACACCTCCTCCGGCAGCAGTGTCGGCGGACCGGCGCCCGTGAAGACCGGACCGCCGTCCGCGAGCGAGGTCAAGGAGGCGAGTGCCAAGTTCCTCGCCGCCTGGCAGAAGGGCGACGCGGCCGCCGCCGCCTCGTACACGAACAACGCCGGGGCCGCCGAGCAGTTGCTGACCGCCTACGGCACCAGCGCGCACATCACCAAGGTGCACATCACTCCGAGCGCGCCGAGCGGTGACTCGGTGCGGTACTCGGTGAAGGCGACGGTGTCGTACGGCGGGAAGTCCGAGCCGCTCGCCTACGACAGCGAGCTGACGGTCGTGCGCGGTGTTACCACCGGGCGGGCACTGGTCGACTGGCAGTCGTCCCTGGTCCATCCCGCCCTGGAGAAGGGCGACACGCTCGTCACGGGTGAGGCCAAGGTCCCGCCCATCGAGGCGGTGGACCGGAACAACACGGTCCTGACCGCGGCCAAGTACCCCTCGCTCGGACCGATCCTGGACGCGCTGCGCGAGAAGTACGGCGACAAGGCGGGCGGCAGGCCCGGCGTGGAGCTGTCCGTCGAGCGCGCCGATCCGAGCGCGCCGAGCAAGACCCTGCTCACGCTCGCCAAGGGCACCCCGGGCAAGCTCCGCACCACGATCAGCGCCCCCGCGCAGGCGGCGGCCGAACAGGCCGTGCGGCAGTACGCGGAGTCGTCGGTGGTGGCGGTCAAGCCGAGCACGGGTGAGGTGCTCGCGGTCGCCAACCACCGGCAGGACGGGTTCAACGCGGCCTTCGAGGGACGGCTCGCGCCGGGTTCCACGATGAAGGTCATCAGCGCGGCGACGCTCATCGACAACGGCGTCACCAGCATGAACGGCCCGGCGCCGTGTCCTGAATCGGCCGTCTGGCAGAGCCAGACGTTCCACAACCTCCAGGGTCTGGTCCCCAACGAGCAGGCCACGCTGGCCAACAGCTTCATGCGGTCGTGCAACACGGCGTTCGTGAAGTACGCGGACGCGGTGAAGGTCGACTCGCTCACCCGGGAGGCCGAGGACCGTTTCGGGCTCGGCCAGGACAACTGGAAGACCGGCATCGTCTCCTTCGACGGGTCGGTGCCCGCCTCCGGCGGCCCGGACACCGCGGCCAACCTGATCGGCCAGGGCCAGGTCCAGATGAGCCCGCTGAACATGGCGTCGGTCACGGCGACCGCCACCACCGGTGCGTTCCGGCAGCCGTACCTGATCTCGCCGAAGCTCGACGGCCGCCAACTGGCCCGGGCCAGGGGCCTGTCCGCCGGTACCGTCGCCCAGCTGAGGGCGATGATGCGGCTGACGGCGACCCAGGGCACGGCCGCACACGTCATGGCGGGGCTCAGCGGTGACATCGGGGCGAAGACCGGCTCGGCGGAGGTCGACGGACAGACCAAGTCCAACAGCTGGTTCACCGGCTACCGGGGCGATGTCGCCGCGGCGGCCATGACCCAGGAGGGCGGGCACGGCGGCGACGCGGCCGGTCCTATCGTCGCAGCTGTGCTACGAACCGGCGGCTGAGGTCACCCGCGCCGACCCGGGACTCTAGTGTGGTGTTCTCGTTGAGGAACGTGGGGGCACCGGGGGACCTGGGGACTGCGGAGGATCGGGAGCTGTGGGCAAGAGAAGGCGCGCCGCCGAGCGCAGGAAGAGCCGCCCGCTGGTGGTCGGAGGACTGATCGCCGTCGTCGGTGTGGCCGGAGCGTTCGGCGCCTACAGCCTGCTCGGCGGCGCGGCGGCCGACGACGGCAAGGCGTTCCGGGGCGTGCTCAAGCCCGCGAAGACCGGGCCGCCGTCCGCCTCCGAGGTCCGCACGACGGCGGCGGCGTTCCTCACGGCCTGGCACCAGGGCCAGGTGGCGAAGGCCGCGGCCGTGACGGACGACTCGGCGGCCGCGACGCAGGCCCTGACGGGTTACGGCAAGGACGCGCACATCACCGGGGTGACACTGACCCGCGGTACTCCGTCCGGTGCCTCGGTGCCGTTCTCCGTCAAGGCGACGGTGTCGTACCAGGGCAAGAGCAAGCCGCTGGCGTACGGCTCGAAGCTGACGGTCGTGCGCCGGGCCGAGGACGGTCTGCCGCTGGTCCGTTGGCAGCCTTCGGTGATGCACCCGGACATGGCCGAGGGCGACCGCCTGGTGACGGGGGAGGCGGGCACGCCACCGATCAAGGCCCTCGACCGGGACGGCGGCGAGCTGACGACGGGCAAGTACCCCTCGCTCGGGACCGTGCTGGACGGTCTGCGGGAGAAGTACGGCAAGAAGGCCGGCGGCAAGGCGGGCGTCGAGCTGCGCATCGTACGCAAGGCGGCGGCCAAGGGCAGCCAGAAGGTGCCCGACAAGACGCTGGTGACGCTGAGCGAGGGCACGCCGGGCACGGTGAAGACGACGCTGAGCCCGACGCTCCAGGCGAAGGCCGAGCAGCAGGTGTCGCAGAAGGACAAGGCCTCCGCGGTCGTCATGCGCCCGTCGACGGGCGAGATCCTGGCCGTGGCGAACTCGAGCCACGGCTTCAACGCGGCCTTCCAGGGCTCCCTGGCACCTGGCTCGACGATGAAGATCGTGACGTCGACGCTGCTGTTCGAGAAGGGGCTCGCGCACGCGGACAAGCCGCACCCGTGCCCCAAGTACGTGACGTACGGCGGCTGGAAGTTCCAGAACGACGACAAGTTCGAGATCAAGAACGGCACGTTCAAGGCGAGCTTCGCGGCCTCCTGCAACACGGCCTTCATCAGCCAGGCGGAGAAGCTGAAGAACGACGACCTCACGAAGATCGCCCAGCAGATCTACGGTCTGAGCATGAACAACTGGGCGATCGGCGTCCCGTCCTTCGACGGCGCGGTCCCGGTACAGAACGCGGCCCAGATGGCGGCCTCCCTGATCGGCCAGGGCAGCGTCCGCATGAATCCGCTGAACATGGCCTCGGTGGTCGCGACGGCCAAGACCGGCGTCTTCCACCAGCCGTACCTGGTCTCACCGTCGGTGGACGACCGCACGCTGGCCAAGGCGACCCGCACCATGTCGGCGTCGACGCAGGCCCAGCTCAAGGAGGTCCTCCAGTACACGGCCGCGGCCGGCACCGCCGCCAAGGCGATGGCGGGCCTGGGTCCCGACTACGGCGCGAAGACCGGCTCGGCCGAGGTGGACGGCCAGGAGCAGCCGAACGGCTGGTTCACGGCGTGGAAGGGCGACCTGGCCGCCGCGGGTGTGGTCCAGCAGGGCGGCCACGGCGGTGACTCGGCGGGACCGATCGTGGCGTCCCTGCTGCGCGCGGGGAGCTGACCCGCGACCGGTCGTGTCCCCTCGCCGCGGGCCCGCGGCGAGGTGGCCCTCGGCCGCATCCGCGGCATCGGGCCCCGCGGATGCGGGGCGGCTAGGAGAAGCGCTGCCCGGCGGCCCCCGCCGTGTACGTACGGCGCAGGAAGCGCAGCAGCGCCTTCGACTCCAGCTGCACCACCTCGACCCCCCGCTGCGAGTGGAACTCCATGACCGCCTGGACCCGGCCGCAGGGCCAGATACGGACATCGCCCTTCTCGGCCGGGGCGCGCAGCCCCCTCTCCAGGAGATCCCGCGAGAAGGCCCACTCGTGCGGTCCGGGCAGACCGATGCTGACGGATCGTGGATCGGTGTCGGGGTCGTAGCGAAGAACGATGGGAACGGCGTCCGGGGCTTCGGGGGAATCCGTGACGACATGGGCTCGTGCGTACTGCTCCACAACTGTCATGGGACCGCTCCTCACGTTGCGTCACCCACACAGAAGGTGAATCCACTACTTCTCTAATGTCTCATATCAGGACAAAGGCGGCTTTCGATGCTCGCAAGAGGTAGTCACGGAAACCAAGCTCTTGCAATAGCTTCGCAATAAGCCGCTATCCTCCAACGGTGCATGTACCCGACGGATTCATCAACGCCCCCACCTCCGCCGCAACCGGTGTCCTCGCCGCGGGTGCCCTGGCCGTCAGCCTCAAGGGTGCCCGGCGTGAACTCGACGAACGCACCGCGCCGCTCGCCGGCCTGGTGGCCGCGTTCATCTTCGCCGTACAGATGCTGAACTTCCCGGTCGCCGCCGGTACCAGTGGACATCTGCTCGGCGGGGCGCTGGCCGCCATCCTGGTCGGGCCTTTCACCGGGGTCCTGTGTGTGTCGGTCGTCCTCCTCATGCAGGGGATCCTCTTCGCCGACGGCGGACTGACGGCCCTGGGCGTCAACATCACCGACATGGCGATCGTGACCACCGTCGTCGCCTACGCCGTCTTCCGCGGTCTGGTCAAGATCCTCCCGAGGACGCGCCGCTCCGTCACCGTCGCCTCCTTCCTCGCCGCACTGCTCTCCGTCCCGGCGGCGGCCGTCGCCTTCACCCTGATCTACGCCGTCGGCGGCACCACCGATGTCTCCATCGGCAAGGTCGCCACCGCGATGATCGGCGTCCATGTGCTCATCGGCCTCGGCGAGGCCGTCATCACCGCCCTCACCGTCGGCGCCGTCATCGCCGTACGCCCGGATCTCGTGTACGGCGCCCGGGGTCTTCAGCAACGCCTCAAACTGCGCGTAGGCGGCGAACTGGTCGACGCGCCGGCCACCGGGCCCGCACCCGTGCCGGCCGCCGCCCGGTCCCACCGCAGGCTGTGGATCACGGGTCTCGTCACCTCCCTCGTCCTCGCGGGCTTCGTCAGTTTCTACGCCTCCGCCAGCCCCGACGGCCTGGAGAAGGTCGCCGCCGACCACGGCATCGACGGCACGGCGCGGCAGCACGCCTCCGCCGACTCCCCGCTCGCCGACTACGGCGTCAAGGACGTGGACGACGCCCGCCTGTCCGGCGGTCTCGCCGGTGTGATCGGCGTCGGAGTCACCGTCGCGGCGGGCAGCGCCGTCTTCTGGGCCGTCCGCAGGCGGCGCGCCGAGAGCACCTCCCCGGCCGCCTGAGATGAGGACGCAAACCGGACCCTCTCGAGCGAGGGGAGGCGAGCGCGGTGCCGCGCACCGGCTCTACCGGCACGGGCACTCTCCCGTGCACGCCCTGCCGCCGCACACCAAACTCGCCGCCACCTTCGCCTTCGTGGTCGTCGTGGTGTCGACACCGCGCGAGGCGATGTGGGCGTTCGCGCTGTACGCCGTTCTGCTCGGTGCGGTGGCGCACCGGGCCCGTGTACCGGCCGGGTTCCTCCTCAAGCGCCTGCTGATCGAGGTCCCGTTCGTCGCCTTCGCCGTGCTGATGCCGTTCGTCGCGGAGGGCGAGCGTGTCGACGTCGCGGGGCTCTCGCTCAGCGTCGGCGGGCTGTGGGGCGCCTGGAACGTGCTCGCCAAGGGCACCCTCGGCGTCGCCGCTTCCGTTCTGCTCGCGGCCACCACCGAACTGCGCGAGTTGCTGCTCGGACTGCAGCGCCTCAAACTCCCGCCGCTCCTCGTGCAGATCGCCTCCTTCATGATCCGCTACGGCGACGTCATCACCGACGAGATGCGGCGGATGCGCATCGCACGGGAGTCGCGCGGCTTCGAAGCGCGAGGCATCCGGCACTGGGGCGTCCTCGCCAAGTCCGCGGGCGCGCTCTTCATCCGCTCCTACGAGCGGGGCGAGCGCGTCCACCTGGCCATGGTCAGCCGCGGATACGCCGGCTCCATGCCGGTCATCGACGAGGTGTCCGCGACCCGTGCGCAGTGGTCGCGCGCCCTCGCCCTGCCCCTCGCCGCCCTCGTCGTCTGCCTGTTGGGATGGACCCTGTGACACCTTCGCTGGAAGTGGCCCGACTGGCCTTCGCGTATCCGGACGGGCACCAGGCCCTGTTCGGCGTCGACTTCACCGTCGCGCGCGGTGAGCGGGTGGCACTGCTCGGGCCGAACGGCGCCGGGAAGACCACGCTCGTGCTGCACCTCAACGGCATCCTGACCGGCGGCACGGGCACGGTGAAGGTCGCCGGGCTGCCCGTCGGAAAGAAGCACATGACCGAGATCCGGCGCCGGGTCGGCATCGTCTTCCAGGACCCGGACGACCAGCTCTTCATGCCGACGGTCCGTGAGGACGTGGCCTTCGGGCCCGCGACGGCCGGGCTCAAGGGCGCCGAGCTGGAGGCCCGCGTCGACCGCGCCCTGGAACAGGTCGGCATGGCGGACTTCAAGGACCGGCCGCCGCACCACCTCTCCTTCGGCCAGCGCCGCCGGGTCGCGGTGGCGACCGTGCTGGCCATGGAACCGGAGATCCTGGTCCTGGACGAGCCGTCGTCGAACCTCGATCCCGCCTCGCGGCGCGAACTCGCCGACATCCTGCGGTCCCTTGACGTCACGGTCCTCATGGTCACCCACGACCTGCCCTACGCGCTGGAGCTGTGCCCGCGCTCGCTGATCCTCAGCGAGGGCGTCATCACCGCGGACGGGAAGACCGGCCAGCTGCTCGCCGACGACACGCTCATGCGCGCGCACCGGCTGGAACTGCCCTACGGCTTCGATCCCCGATCCGTGCCGTCGGCGGTGGACCGCTCCCGGTGACCGCCGTCACGCCCGGCTGGTGGACGGGTCCCGAGCTGCCCGCCGCCCTGCGGCGCCGGCACCGGAACATCGGCGTCGTGCCCGTGCCGGGCTGAGGAATCGAAGGCGCAACGACGGTGTTGGAGTCACTGTCGCAGGCGGATGAAAGGGAACACGGGCGTGGACGTGAACGGCGCTGTGGCCGAGGGCTTCGAGCCGGTCAGGGAAGCGTTCCTCGGGAACTTCGAGACGATGGGGGAACGCGGGGCGGCGGTCGCCGTGTACCGCAACGGCCGCAAGGTCGTCGACCTGTGGGCCGGGACGCGGGACATCGACGGCACACACCCCTGGGAGCGGGACACGGCCCAGATCGTCCGCTCGGCCACCAAGGGCGTGGCCGCGGCTGTGCTGCTGATGCTGGCCGAACGCGGAGAGCTGGACCTGGACGCCCCGGTCGGCCGGTACTGGCCCGAGTTCAAGGCGCAGGGCAAGGAGCACACCCTGGTGCGGCACGTGCTGGCGCACCGGGCCGGGGTGCCGGCGCTGGACCTTCCGCTGACCCCCGCCGAGGCCGCCGATCCCGATCTCGCCGCCGCGGCGCTGGCCGCCCAGTCGCCTCTCTGGGAGCCCGGCACGGACCACGGCTACCACGCTCAGACGTACAGCTGGCTGACCGGCGAGCTGGTCCGCCGGGTGACGGGCCGGGACCTCGGCGCATGGATCGCGGCCGAGATCGCCGGGCCACTCGGCCTGGACCTGTGGGTCGGACTCCCCGAGGCCGAGGCGCACCGCGTGGGCCGGGTCGGCCCCCTCGAGGTGCCGGCCCAGGCCGGGACGCTGCGCACCCGCCCCAAGCGCGCGGTCGCGGACGCCTACGCCGACCCCGACAGCCTCACCCGCCGTGCCTTCGCGGCGATCACCCCACTGCCCGACGAGAACGATCCCGCCTACCGCGCGGCCGTCCTGCCAGCGTCCAACGGCATCGCGACGGCCGACAGTCTCGCCCGCTTCTACGCCGCGTTGGCGGGCGAGGTGGACGGCGTCCGTCTGTTCGCACCGCGGACGCTGGAGCACGCCCGCGCGGATGCCTCGGCGGGCCCCGACCGCGTTCTGGTGGTCGGCACCCGGTTCGGCCTCGGCTACATGCTTCACGGCGGTGCCTCGCCGCTGCTCGCCCCCGGTTCCTTCGGTCACCCGGGCCGCGGTGGCGCTCTCGGCTTCGCCGACCCCGAGTCCGGCATCGCCTTCGGCTATGTCACCAACGGCTTCCGCCAGAGCGTGACGGCGGACCCCCGGGCGCAGTCCCTGGTACGGGCGGTACGCGCGTCCCTCGGGTGACCGCGCGGCCCGGACGGCCGTGAGGCCCGCACACGGTGTCGTGCACGGGCCTCACCGGTACCGGCTTCCCCGGGACCTGTTCAGTGCGTCAGCGGATGCGACGTCCTCCCCGACGCGTCGTCGATCTCCCCGTGCGCCTTCGTGAGCAGCTGCATCGCGAGATCGTTGAGCGCACGCGCCCCCGCGATCTCCTCCCCCACACGTGGCTGATTAGCGTCGGTGTGGTGGCGGCTTGCGTACCCGTGGGACCGGACCTCGTTCCCGTCGGGAAGCCGTACGAGTGCCGCCGCCCGCGTACGCTCCTGGTCCTCCTCGAATTCGAGTTCCACATGCCATCCGACTGCGGTGTGCATCATGTCGATCACCTCCGGAACCGCTGATTCCAGGGTGCCCCTCCTTGTACGGCTGCGCACGGCCGTACCTCAGCCCGGCTGATCGCTGTCCTTCATGTCCCCCCAGCCGTGCCACCGGTCGATGGTGATCCAGGCGCTGACCCGACCGCGCTCCCGGTCCGGGTAGGACCTGCCGATGTAGTGCTCGGAGACGCGGTCGATGTCGCTCAGGTCCTTGTCGGCCTCCATCTCCGTGACCCGGCCGACGACGGTGACATGCGTGTACCAGTCCCCCTTGTCCAGGACGGTGAGGCTCAGACGCGGATCACGGCGCAGATGCGTGAGGCGTACGCGTCCCTCGTCCATGTTGACGAGCACACGGCCGTCCTCCTCCCACAGGTACCAGGTGGGAGTGGAGACGGGCTGACCGTCGGCGCGCAGGGTGGCGATGACGGCCGGGTTGGGGCGGCGCAGCATCTCGACGGCCGCGGCGGGCAGCGGGGGCTTGGACATATGGACTCCTCAGGTCGTCAGGAACGGGGCTCGTCCTCGAAGCTGGCGAAGTAGGCGGCGGCCATGTCCTCGTCCCCATGGCCCTGGGCCGCGGCCCGGCGGAACCGTTCGGCGGCCGCGGCGGCGACGTCGAGACGGACTCCGTTGTGCTCACCGGCCCCCACGATCAGGCGGGCGTCCTTCTCCGCGGTCGCCACCGCGAAACTGGCCGGGGTCAGCCCGCCGTCGCGAATGAGATCGATCTTGGCGCGCAGATATCCCATGTCGAGGGGACCACCGCCGATGAGGCCGAAGAAGTCCTGCGGGTCCACGCCCAGCGCCTCGGCGAGGGCCAGTACCTCGCCGGCCGCGGCGGTCGCCGCGAGCACCCAACTGTTGGCCACCAGCTTCAGCCGGGTGGCGCTGCCCGCCGCACCGTCCTCGCCGGTCCACAGCGTGCGGGCGCCGACGGCGTCGAAGACCGGCGCCACCGCGTCCCGGCCCTCGACGGGACCCGCGGCGAGCACGGTCAGCTGCCCCGCCTCGGCCGGCTGGCGTGTGCCGAGCACCGGGGCCTCGTAGAAGACCAGTCCGTGTTCATCGGCGAAGGCGGCCATTTCGGCGGCGTCCTCGATCCCCGCGGTGGTCGACTGCACCCAGAGGATGCCCGGGCGCAGCCCGCGCATGGCCTCGTCCATGACCTCCACGACGGTTCCGCCGTCGTACAGCATGGTCAGGACGACATCCGCGCCCTGTACCGCCTCGGCAGGGGTGTCGGCGATGTGCGCGCCGTCGGCGGCCAGCGGCTCGGCCTTGGCGCGGGTGCGGTTCCAGGCGCGGACGGCGTGTCCCGCCCGGGCGATGTTGCGGGCCATCGCCGCGCCCATGATCCCGGTGCCCAGGACGCTCACGGTGAGCTTGTCTGTCATGACGCCAACTTCCTGATCCGTACGATGAGTCGTGCGCTTCCCATGCTCGCTCAGGCGCGCGTCTTCCCCGACGCGGGGCGGACCAACCGAAGCCGGCTGCCCGGACACGGACGCCGTCCTCCGGCCCGGGCGGGTCCTTCACCGGGCTGTTCTTCCCTCTGGGCATCGTCGGCCGCCCTGCCCTCGGCCGCCACTCGGCGGTGTGCCGGTGCGGAATCCACCACCGGCAGGAGCCTCCCGACCCGCCGACGTCGCCCGGCACGCCAGACGGCCGGCCCGAAAGGTCGGGTCCGGCCGTCGTGGGGTTGCGCGGGACGGTCCTGCGCAGGCTCGTCCGGTGGGCCCGTCAGCCCGCCTGCGACGGGGTCTGCTTGATGCCGTCGACGATCGCCCGGTTCATGATGGCGCTGGTGTAGGTGACCGTTCCGGGCTTGATCAAGGCGTCCTCGCCGCTGTTCTCCTTCACCTGGACACTGCGCTCGCCCAGGAAGACATGGGTCTTCCTGTCGAAGATCCACTCCTCCCGCTCACCGCTGGTCTCGTCCAGCCGGGCCACGGCCACCCCGTGCCGTCCCACCGCGTCCACCGCGTCCTGCACGACGACGACACCGGGGATCTTCGCGGCGGCCTTGAACAGCGCCGAGTACAGCTCGGCGGGCGGGTAGCTCTCCCCGAGCAGATCGCCGATGGTGGTGAACGCCTGCTGGTCGGGGGAGTTGCCGTGGCCCTTCTCCTCCTTGTAGATCTTGGCGAGGAGTGCGTCGGGGTCGGTGGTCAGCTTGGCCAGGTAGTCGTACGAAGGCCCGTTCAAACCGGCCTCCCGAGGGTTTCCCTGCTCGTCGGGGAGGCTCAGGGTCTCCCCCTCGGGGCTGTCGTTGACGGCGGGGTCGATCAGCCAGCCCTCGGTGCCGTCGGGAGAGTTCCAGATCTGGCGGCGGTGCAGCTCGTGGCTGGCCAGGGTGGTCTTGTCGCCGACCGTCTTGGTGAAGGTGTCGGCCGTCCTGGACTCGATGTAGATGTACTGGCCGGGCTTGACCGCCGGGTGGGAGGTCTCGGCCGCCGCCAGCGAGATCCGGTCGAGCAGCTGCGGCACACCCTTGGTGGTCGCGGCACCGACCGTCGTGGTCAGGGCGGGTCCGGTGGCGACTCCGCCGCCGCCCGCCCCATTGCCTGCGGGCATCGCCACCAGGGCGATGACCGCCCCGGTCAGGGCCGCGGCCACGGCCGGCAGCACGATCGCCGGGCGCGACAGCCGAAAGCGCCCTGCCTTCTCCGGGGCCGCTGCCGTCCGTGTGCGCTGTTCCTGCTGAATTCGAGCCATCAGACGCTCCTTGTGGAACTGGTGACGGCCCATCGGCAGGTCGCGCGCCGTGTGGGAGAGCAACTGCGCGTCCTCGTCCCACTCGGCCGGGTTCTGCCGGGAAGTGTTCGTGTTCATCGGTTTCCTCCCTGCACGGGCCGGACCACGTGTGCGTGATCGCCTCTTATCTGTCGGCCCGGGCGGCCGGCTTCCCGATTTCCGCGCACATTCTTCGGCGTCGTCCTGACGGCCGGGGCGGCCGCCTCGTCCTCGGTGAGCGCGCGCAGCTTCTTGCGCGCCCGGGACAGCCGGGAGGCGACCGTGCCCACCGGGATCCCGAGCGCTTCGGCCGCGGCCTCGTAGTCCAGGCCCTCCCCGAGGCACAGCGCCACCACCTCACGCTCCGTCCGGCGCAATGAGGCAAGGGCGCTCAGGGCCTTGGCGAGGCGGCGCCGGTCGTCGACGCGTTCGGCCACCTCTTCGGCGTGGTCGGGAACCGACAGCTCGGCCGCGGCGGCGGCGCTCGCGGCCGCCCGGTACCGCCGGTTGCTCCGGTACTGGTTGCGCGCGGTGTTGGTGGCGATACCCAGCAACCAGGGCCGCAGGGAGCCGCCCTCGGGATCGACCCTGTCGCGCAGCCGCCACGCCTCCATGAACGTCGCGGCCATCACGTCCTCGGCCGTCGACCAGTCGGCGGTCAGCCGGAAGGCGTGGTTGTAGACCGCGCGCGCACAGCTGTCGAAAAGCTCCGCGAACGCGCTCGAATCCCCGGCCCGTATCCGGGTTCGCAGTTGAGTGCTCACTTCCATGAGCTGTCCGGCCCCGCGCACCGGCTTCCCGTGATCTGCGCCACACCTCGCCGATCGGTCCGGCTCGAGTTCCCGGGCAACGCCTCCTGGGTGCTCACCGGCCAGGGGGCCGAAGAGCGTCCCGGGGCCCGCGATCCGTCACGCCGGCCGCTCGCGCACGTCGACCAGCGTGCCGCCCGCGTGCGTGATCAGCGTCCTGGGATCCATCGGGAACACGGTGTGCGGGGTGCCGGCCGCGGCCCACACCGTGTCGTGGTCCAGCAGGGAGCGATCGGCGAGCACACGTGTCGCCGTGCGGTGCCCGAAGGGGGGTACGCCGCCGATCGCGTACCCGGTGCTCTCCCGCACGACGTCGGCCTTGGCCCGGGTCACCTCGGCGACCCCCAGTTCCCGCCGGACCCGCTCCACGTCCACCCGGGACGCCCCGTCCATGAGGACGAGGACCGGCGTCCCTCCCGCGGGCTCCCCGCTCCCGTCGGACCGGGGGGACTCCCATGCCACGAAGATCAGCGACTTGCAGATCTGGCTGAGTTCGCATCCGATGGCGGCGGCTGCCTCGGCGGCGGTACGGGTCGCGTCGGGGAACCGCCGGATCCGCGCCTGGAGCTCGCCCAGTCCCAGCTCTTCGAGGGCCTCGGCGAAACGGGGATGGGCTCCGGAGTTCGCTGCGTCGGTGGTGGTCATGCAGGGCAGGCTAGTCGCCGCTCACCCGGGTCACGAACGGATTCCCTCCGCTCACCACGCGCAGCGGCCAGGACTCCCGGCGGTCCGGGTCCCGCCGGGAGCGGCCATGTCGACCCGTTCGGAGCAGCGGACCGCCGCGCCACCCTTGTGCGGTGGCGCGGCGGTCCGCGTCCGTGAGGCGGGGCTCAGACCCCCACCAGCTCCCGGTCCTGGTCCGGGTCCCTGCGGCCCTCGTCCCGCCGCGTGCGCAGTCCTTCGCCCTCGACGTCCACGTTCGGCAGAACGCGGTCCAGCCACTTCGGAAGCCACCAGGCCTTCCTGCCGAGCAGGGCCAGCACCGCCGGGACGAGCGCCATCCGCACCACGAAGGCGTCGAAGAAGACAGCGATCGCGAGGCCGAAGCCGATCATCTTGATCATCGACTCGCTGGAGCCGATGAAGCCGGAGAAGACGGCGATCATGATGACCGCGGCGGCGGTGACGACCCGCGCACCGTGCCGGAAGCCGGTCACGATCGCCTGACCGGGGTTCTCCCCGTGGACATGGGCCTCGCGCATGCGGGTCACGAGGAAGACCTCGTAGTCCATGGCCAGGCCGAAGACCACGCCCACCATGAAGATCGGCATCATCGACATGACGGGTCCGGTCTCCTCGACGCCCATCAACCCGGACAGCCAGCCCCACTGGAACACCGCGACCACCGCACCGAGCGCCGCCGTCACCGAGAGCAGGAAGCCGAGCGCCGCCTTCAGCGGGACCAGGATCGAGCGGAAGACCACGATCAGCAGGAGGAAGGCGAGACCCACCACCAGCGCCAGATACGGGATCAGCGCGTCGTTCAGCTTCTGCGAGACGTCGATGTTCATCGCCGTCGAGCCCGTGACCAGCAGCTTCGCTCCCGTGTCCGCGGTGATGCCGGCGCCCGCACCGCGAATGCCGTGCACCAGGTCCTCGGTGGTCGCCGAGGACGGCTTGGATCCGGGGACGACCGTGATCATCGCCGTGTCGCCGGAGGCGTTGTAGGTCGGGGGCGTCACCGTCACGACGTCCCGCATGCCCTTGATGTCGTCGGTCACGGTCGCGACCGCAGCCTTCGGATGCTCGCTCGACTTCGCGTCGACCACGACCATCAGCGGACCGTTGAACCCGGGGCCGAAGCCCTCCGAGAGGAGGTCGTAGGCCCGGCGCTGTGTCGTGGCCGTCGGCTGCGAACCGTCGTCCGGCAGGCCCAGCTCCAGCTGGGACGCCGGGAGGGCCGCGGCACCGAGTCCGATCACGCCCAGCAGCAGGACCGCGACCGGTCGGCGCACGACGAAGCTCGCCCAGCGCGTGCCCATGTTCGGCCTGCCCTTGGCGGCGGCGGCCCGGCCGCCGCCCAGCATCCGGCTCTTCTCGCCCGCCGGCTTGACCTTGCGGCCCGCGTAACCCAGCAGGGCGGGGATCAGCGTCAACGCGATCAGGACCGCGATGGCGACGGTGCCCGCCGCAGCGACGCCCATCTTCGTCAGCATCGGGATGTTCACGACCGCGAGACCCACGAGGGCGATCACGACCGTCAGACCCGCGAAGACCACCGCCGAACCGGCCGTACCGACCGCCCGGCCCGCCGCCTCCTCGCGCTCGCGGCCCTCGGCCAGTTCGGCGCGGTAGCGGGAGACGATGAACAGCGCGTAGTCGATGCCGACCGCGAGGCCGATCATCATCGCCAGTGTGGAGGTGGTCGAGCCGAGGTCCAGCGCGTTCGCCAGGGCCGTGATCGTACTGACGCCGATGCCCACACCGATCAGAGCGGTGAGCAGGGGCAGGCCGGCCGCGACCAGCGAGCCGAAGGTGATGACGAGGACGACCGCGGCGATCGCGATGCCGATGACCTCCGTGGCGCCCGTCTCCGGTACCGCCGACAGGGCGTCACCGCCGATCTCGACCGTCAGCCCGTCGTCCCGCGCGCTCTGCGCGGCCTGCTTCAGGGCGTCCTTCGAGGCGTCCTCCAGCTCCATGCCGGAGACCTTGTACTTCACCTGTGCGTAGGCGATCATGCCGTCCTTGCTGACGGCGTGCCCGGAGAACGGGTCGGCGACGGAGGTGACCTCGGAGCCGTCGCGCAGCTCCCTGACGGTCCTCTCGACGACCGCCTTGTGGTGCTTGGCGGTCACCTTCTCCCCGCCCGGCGCCTCGAAGACGACCCGGGCGGTCGCGCCGTCGGCGCTCATACCGGGAAATCGCTGTTCCAGCAGGTCGAAGGCCTTCTGAGCCTCCGTCCCCGGGATCGAGAAGGAGGAGGAGCCCGCTGCGGGGGCACTGGTGGCGCCGACGCCCGCGAGGGTCAGCAGCGCCACCCAGATCAGGGCGACGAAGTGCCGGCGCCGGAAGGCGAGCCGGCCGATTTTGTAGAGGAATGTGGCCACGAGGGCGTACTCCCGGTCAGGTCGTGGGGTGTTCAGGGCAGGAGGGATCAGCCCGACGACGTGAGCGGTGACGTCAGGTGGGGGTCAGGTGATGGGGCTGGTCAGGGGGTGGGCACGCCGAGTGCGGGGAGCACCACGGCGTCGATGTACGACGTGAGGAAGGCCTGGGTCGGCGGCTGGTCGTCGATCAGGGCCCGGGTGGCGAAACCGCCGATCAGCATGTGCACCAGGAATTCCAGTGCCGGGCAGTCCGGACGGATCTCACCCCGCTCGATGGCGCGCTGCAGCACACGCTGGAACTCCGCCATCTCCGGCTCGATCAGCTGCTCCCGGAACGCCTGGCGCAGGTCCGCGTTGTGGTGCATCGCCATGGCGACACCCCTCATCAGCGCGGAGTTCTGCTCCATGACACAGTCGTCCTCGCGCGTCACGAGGGTGTGCAGGTCACCCCGGAGCGAGCCGGTGTCGATCGCGTCGATGGAGCCGGGCTTCCCGTGCCGGATGGCCTTCACCACCAGCTCGGCCTTGCCGCCCCACTGTCGGTAGAGCGTCGCCTTGCTGGAGCGCGTACGGGCGGCCACGGCGTCCATCGTCAGGGTGTCGTAGCCGACTTCCCGGAGCAGGTCGAGCACGGCCTCGTACAGTTCGGCCTCGCGCTCGGGGGTGATCCGCGTGCGACGTGCCGCTGCGACCTCAGCCACCCGACTCACCTTCCTGCTCCGCGCCGGAGCTGCAGACTCCGAACGACACCGTTTCGTACGTTCATGACGATACCCCCGCTGTCAACGAAACGAAACCGTTTCGTACGTGTCATGAATCACGGCTCCCGGGCTCAACCGCCCGCCCGGTCGGCCACGGCCCGGCGTACGAGTTGCCGCGGCCGGTCCGCGGGAAAAACATGGGTAGGTGAGCGACGCGAGCGACGTGTTCGAGAACGCACCCGGCTACCTCCGCTTCCCGCACCTGCACGGCGACCGCCTGTGCTTCGCCGCCGAGGACGATCTGTGGGTGGCCCGGGTGGACGGCTCGGGCCGAGCCTGGCGGCTCACCGTCGACCGTACGAAGGTCGGCCATCCCCGCTTCTCGCCCGACGGCCGCCTGATCGCCTACACGAGCTGGCGCAGCCTCGTCCCGGAGATCCATCTGACCCCCGTGGACGGCGGGCCCGCGCGAAGGCTCACCTACTGGGGCAGCTCCGACACACGCGTGTGCGGCTGGACCCCGGAGGGCGACATCCTCGCCGTCGCCTCGCACGGTGAGCCCTTCTCCTACTTCACCTGGGCCTACAAGGTCCCCACCGACGGCGACCCCGGCGGCAAGCTCCCCTGGGGTCCCGTCTCCGACATCGCGGTGGCCGATGTCGACGGCGAGCACAGGACCCTGCTGCTGACGGGCACGCCGCCGCACGAACCGGCTTCCTGGAAGCGCTACCGCGGCGGCGCCATGGGCCGGTTGTGGCTGCACGGTCAGCGGCTGCTCGCCGACCTCGAGGGCCATCTCGAGTCACCGATGTTCGTGGACGGGCGCATCGCGTTCCTCTCCGACCACGAGGGCATCGGGAACCTCTACTCGTGCGCGTACGACGGCGGCGACCTGCGCCGGCACACCGACCACGACGCCTTCTACGCCCGCAGCGCCGCCAGCGACGGGCGGCGCGTGGTGTACCAGTGTGCGGGCGACATCTGGATCGTCGACGACCTCTCCCCCGACTCGATCCCGCGCCGCCTCGACATCCGCCTGGGCGGACCGCGTGCGGGGCGCCGCCCCTATCAGGTGCCGGCCGCGCAGCACATCGACGGGATCTCGGTCGACGAGACGGGCCGGGCCTCCGCCGTCGTCGTGCGCGGCAGCCTGTACTGGCTCACGCACCGGGACGGCCCCGCCCGGACCATCACCGACACGCCCGGTGTGCGGATCCGGCTGCCGGAGATGCTGGGCGTGGGCGGGCAGGTCGCCTACATCACGGACGCCGACGGCGAGGACGCCGTCGAGATCGCCTATCTGCCCCGCGCCTCGGGCGACCGTGCGCCGCGCCGCATGGCCTCCGGCGAACTGGGCTGCGTCCTGGAGATGGTGGCGGACCCGCAGGGAGAGCGGCTCGCGATCGCCTCCAACGACGGGCGGCTGCTGCTGCTCACCGTCGGGGACGAGACCGGGGAAGCCGCGGAGGCCACGGAGACCGACGAGCCGGCCGGCGCGGTCACCGAGCTGATCCGCTCGGTCAACGGGCCTGTGCGGGACCTCGCGTTCTCGCCGGACGGCCACTGGCTCACCTGGTCGCATCCGGGGATCGGCCGGTCGCTGCGCCAGATCAAGATGGCCCGGATCAAGGACCGGCTGATCGTCGACGTAACCAACGGCCGATTCGAGGACGAGAACCCGGTGTTCACCAGGGACGGGCGCTATCTGGCCTTCCTGTCCTGGCGCGGGTTCGATCCGGTGTACGACGTGCACACCGGGGACCTGTCCTTCCCGCTCGGCTGCCGCCCGTATCTGGTGCCCCTGTCGTCGGCGACCCCCTCCCCCTTCGCGGTGAACCCGGAAGGACGGCCCGCCGCCGGAGGCCTCGACCCGCTGGAGGAGGAAGAGGGCGACGGGGTGGTGACCGTCGAGACGGAAGGACTCGAGAACCGGGTGACCCCGTTCCCGGTCACCGCCTCGAAGTACTCGGAGCTGCGCCCCGTCGCGGGCGGCGGCCTGGTGTGGATGCGGTGGCCGATCTCGGGCGCGCTCGGCGAGACGTTCGTGAACCCGGACGACACCTCCGGCCGCCCGACGCTGGAGCACTTCACCATCAGCAAGGCCAAGAAGTCCGAACTGGTCGGCCATCTCGACTGGTTCTCCGTCAGCGGGGACGGCACACGGCTGGTGGTGCTGGACGAGGGCGACCTGCGGGCCGTCCCGTCCACCGAGTCAGGCGACGCCGACTCGACCGTGTGGATCGATGTGCGCCGGATCATGCACGAGGTGAACCCGGGGGCGGAGTGGCGGCAGGCGTACGCGGAGGCGGGACGGCTCATCCGGGCCTACTTCTGGGAGCCCGACATGTGCGGGATCGACTGGGACGCGATCCTGGAGCAGTACCGTCCGCTGGTCGAACGGGTCGCCTCACCGGACGAGTTCGCGGACCTGCTGCGTGAGGTGCTGGGCGAGCTCGGCACGTCGCACGCGTATGTGTCGCCGGCCCGGCGCAACGAGGGCCCTGCGCACTACCAGCGCTACCAGGGCCTGCTCGGTGCCAACTTCGGGCGCCGCGAGGAGGGCTGGGTGGTCGGGCGGATCCTGCCGGGCGACTCCTCGGACTCCAAGGCACGCTCACCGCTCGCGGGCACGGGGATCCGGGACGGCGCGGTCCTGACCCATGTGGACGGGCGGCCGGTCGACCCGTTGACGGGACCGGCTCCGCTGCTGGCGGCGGCGGGCGGCACAACGGTGGAGTTGACGTTCGTCCCCGCGGAGGCGGACGCCGGACCCCGCCGTGTGGCCGTGGTCCCCCTCGTCGACGAGCGGCCCCTGCGCTACCAGGACTGGGTGGCCAAGCGGCGCAAGGTCGTGCGGGAGTTGAGCGAAGGCCGCTGCGGGTATCTACACATCCCGGACATGGGGGGCTCGGGCTGGGCGCAGTTCAACCGGGACCTGCGGATGGAGGTCTCCCGGCCCGCGCTCATCGTGGACGTACGGGGCAACGCGGGCGGTCACATCAGCGAGCTGGTCGTCGAGAAGCTGACACGCACGATCCTGGGCTGGGACCTGACACGCAACGCCCAGCCGGTGTCGTACGCGTCCAACGCACCGCGGGGGCCGATCGTGGCGCTGACCGACGAGGCGACGTCCTCCGACGGCGACATGATCACCGCTGCGATCAAACTGCTGAAACTCGGGCCGGTGGTCGGCTCGCGCACCTGGGGCGGGGTGGTCGGGATGACGGGCCGGCACCGGCTGGGCGACGGCACGGTGATCACGGTCCCGATGAACGCCGCCTGGTTCGAGGAGTACGGCTGGTCGATCGAGAACCGCGGCGTGGAGCCGGACCTGGAGATCCTGCGCACCCCGCTGGACTGGGCCGAAGGCCGCTACAAGCAGTTGGCCGACGCGGTACGTATGGCCCTGGACCTTCTGAACGCCGAACCGCCCGCCACACCGCCGGACTACACCGGCGTCCCCGACAGGACCCGTCCGAAACTGCCCCCACGCAGGACCGGTTGAGGGGCAGCCGGCCCACTGCCCGCCGCCCCGGTGCGGCCGCGGGCGTCGAGAACGGGGTGCCCCGAAAAGACGGGGCACCCCGTTCGACGGCCGAAGCCGGGCACGACGCCTAGGCGTCGTAGTCCTGGTTGAAGCGGTCCTCCGCCTCGTCCTGCTGCCGCCGCGCATCGTGCTGACCCTGCTGGCCGCGCTGCTGCGCCTGCTGGCCGCGCTCCTGGGCCTGCTGCTTGCCCTGCTGGGCCTGCTGCTTGCCCTGCTCCATCTTGCGCTTGGCCTGCTGCTTCGCCTGCCCGGACTTCTCCTGGAACTGGTCCTTCATGCCCATGGGTGTTCACTCCCGTTGTGGGTGAGGGGATTGGGCCTCGACCAGAGTGACACGCCCGGACACTCTACGCATTTCGATCAGTTACGCAGCGTATTGCGCTGCTGCTCATCGGCCTCGCCACCGGCCCCCACCAGCCCCGTGCTCACGCTCTTGAGCCGCGGCTCGAACCGGCGTACGTCCCTCTGCCCCACCGTCGCGATGATCCCCGGCAGCCAGCCGCGCACGGCCTGCATCCCGCGCAGCCACCCCTGCCCGTACACATGGCTCGACCGCCGTTCGATCCCGGCCACGATCCGGTCGACCGCCGGCCCCAGCGGATAGGTCTTGTTGGAGGGCCACGGCAGCCGCTGCCGCAGCTCCCGCATCACCTCGTCCCGGTCGGCGCCCCGCACCATGTCCGTGTCGGTCCACGACAGATACCCGACCCCGACCCGCACGCCCTTGTGCGCGACCTCGGCGCGCAGACTGTGCGCAAACGCCTCCACACCCGACTTGGACGCGCAGTACGCGGTCATCATCGGCGCGGGCGTGATCGCCGCGAGCGAGGCGATCTGGAGCAGATAGCCGCGGCTCTCCAGCAGCACCGGCAGGAAGGCGCGGGCGGTCACCACGGAGCCGATCAGATTCACCTCGACGACCCGGCGCCACGACTGAGGGTCGGAGTCGGCGAACGGCCCGCCGTTGGCCACACCGGCGTTGGCGACGACGATGTCGACCTTCCCGAACCGCTCCTTCACCTCGCGCGCGACCCGGGTCATCGCCTGATGGTCGGTGACATCCGCGTGCCAGTGGCCGTTCTCCCCGTACAACTGCTCCGAGACCTGCTTGAGCGCGTCCGGTTCCAGACCGACGAGCGCCACCGTCGCGCCGCGCGCCGACAGCTTGCGGGCCAGCAGCTCGCCCACACCCCGCGCGGCACCGGTGACGACCGCGACCTGCCCCTCCAGACCCACCCTGGTCATGCGCCCTCCTCGATCGTCACGTCCGCCGCGTACGCCGCGGCCAGTTCCCGGATCCGCCCGGCCACCAGCTCCGGCGCCTCCACCGGTGTCATATGGCCGAGCCCGGGCAGTTCCGTACTGCCCACGCAGTTCGGCAGCGCGGCGACCAGCGCCCTGGCGTGCACCGGCGGTGTGAGGCGGTCTGCCGTGCCCACCACGACCTCCGTCGGCACCGTCAACTCCCGTATGCCGGCCTCCAGATCCAGCCCCGCGAGCACGCGCGACCAGTCGTGGCGGACCGCGCGGGGGCAGGCGTGCACCACCCGGGCGCATGCCTCGACCATGTCCGGCGCCGAACCGGCTCCCATGGTGGCGTACTTGAGGATGCGCTTCGCCAACGGCGTGACCGGCCCGAGCGGCGCACGCGATCCGAGGACGCGGGTCGTGAGCCAGGTGCGGACGCGTCCGGCGGGCAGCGGCACCACCAGCGCCTCGGCGACCAGGCGCGAACTCCCCGTGCTGCACAGCAGGACGGCCGCCGCGTGCTCCCGGAACCGGGGGCGTGCGGCCGCCGCCAGCACGGTCATCCCGCCCATGGAGTGGCCCACGACCACGGCCTTCTCCTCCGGCGCCAGCGTGGCGGCGAGCACCGCCTCCAGATCGTCCGCCAGCGCCTGTGTGCTGCACGCGGGGCTCGCGGGGCTGCGTCCGTGTCCGCGCTGGTCGTAGGCGATCACCCGGTGGTCGGCGGCGAGATCCCGTATCTGCGCCGCCCAGAAGGCGGTCGAGCAGGTCCAGCCGTGGGAGAGGACGACCGGGGGCGCGGCCTCGGGTCCGTGCACCTCCACGTGCAGCCGGGCGCCGTCGGCGGAGCGGACGGTCAGCTCCCGGGTGGGGGCGGGCGGCGCGTACGGCCCGCTCACCACGTGTGTCGGCCGGCTCATGCCCCCACCCCCAGCTTCGTGTCGTCCGGGCCCCGGCCCGGCTCCGCAGCCCCGGTGGCGCGGATCACCTCGTACTCGGCGAGGTCCACCCGCCGCGTCGCGCCCCGGAACTCCGATGTCGTACCGGGCCAGATGGTGGTGTTGCGACCGCGGGCGTCGAGGTACCAGCTGGTGCAGCCGCCGGTGTTCCACACGGTGCGCTTCATGCGCTCCTGCACCCTGTGGTTCCAGTCGTCGACGGCTTGCGGGCGGGCGTCGAGGGCGACCCGGCCGCCGAGGACGTCCAACTGCCGCACATAGTCGGCCAGATAGTTCAGCTGGGACTCGATCATCAGGATCATCGAGGAGTTCCCGAGGCCCGTGTTGGGCCCGATGATCGTCATCCAGTTGGGGAAGCCGGCCGCGGTGGCCCCCCGAAGGGCCGCCATCCCGTCCTTCCACGTCTCCGCCAGGGTCCGGCCGTCCGCCCCGACGACCCGCTCGGCGATCGGCATGTCGGTGACGTGGAAACCCGTTCCGAAGATGATCGCGTCGGCCTCGGTCTCGGTCCCGTCCACGGCGACGAGAGTCGATCCGCGGACCTCCGCCAGCCCGCTGGCGACGACGTCCACATTGGGGCGTGTCAGGGCCGGGTAGTAGCTGCTGGACAGCAGGATCCGCTTGCAGCCGATGCGGTAGTCGGGGGTGAGCTTCGCCCGCAGTGCGGGGTCCTTGATCGCGCGGGCCATGTTGCGCTTGGCCAGCCGCTCGACGAAGCCGAGTTCGTCGGGGTGCTTGGTGAACGCCTGGACCTGCATCTCCCGGATGCCCCACAACAGACCGCGCCGCAACTGCGTGGTGAAGGGCAGCGCCCGGTGCAGCCCGCGCTCGAGGCCGCTGATGGCGCGGTCGACCCGGGGCATCACCCAGGGCGGGGTGCGCTGGAAGAGGGTGAGTTCGGCGACCTCGGGCTGGATGGAGGGCACGATCTGAATGGCGGACGCACCGGTGCCGATCATGGCGACGCGCTTGTCGCGCAGATCGTACTCGTGGTCCCAGCGCGCGGAGTGGAACACCTTGCCGGGAAAGGAGTCGAGGCCGGGGATGTCCGGGATCCTGGGATCGGACAGCGGTCCGGTGGCGGAGACGACCACGTCGGCGGTCAGCTCGCCGCTGCTGGTCTCGATCGCCCAGCGCAGCCGCTCCGCGTCCCATGTCATCTGCTTGACCTCGGAGTCGAAGCGGATGTGAGGGCGCAGCCGGAAGACGTCCGCCACGTGCTCCAGATACGCCCGGATGTGCTCCTGCCCCGAAAAGGTGCGCGGCCAGTCGGGGTTGGGCGCGAAGGAGAAGGAGTACAGATGGGAGGGCACATCGCAGGCGCACCCGGGGTAGCTGTTGTCGCGCCAGGTGCCGCCGACGCTGCCGGACCGCTCCAGGACGACGAAGTCGGTGATTCCCTCGCGGCGCAGCCGCACCGCGGCGCCGAGGCCGCCGAATCCGGACCCGATCACCGCTACTCGTACATGAGGCACATGCTCGTGCTCGGCCATCCCGACGCCCCTCCATGCCTATGCGACTCCGCCAGTGAACGCTGGCGCAATGGGAGGGTAGGCCAGCAACGTACCGATGGGTAGGGGGCGGGCCAAGGAAAGTTACCCCGGGTACGACGTAGGGTTCGGGAGTGGCAGACGACGGGGAGCGGCGCGAGTACCGCATGGAGGAGCTGGCCAAGGAGGCCGGCATCACGGTGCGTACGCTGCGCTTCTACCGCGAGCGCAAGCTGATCCAACCGCCGCGCCGCGAGGGCCGCATAGCCTGGTACGACGACACGCATCTGGCCAGACTGCGTACGATCTCCGCCCTCCTGGAACGCGGCCACACCCTGAACGGCATCGCGGAGCTGGCCGAGGCTTTCGACCACGGACGCGGCGTGGGCGATCTGCTCGGCCTCGGCGCACCCACCGAGGAGACCCCGGTCCGCCTCACCCCGGAGGCGCTGGCCGACGTCTTCGGCTCCGAGGCCACTCCGGAGAACCTCGCCGCGGCCCTCGATCTCGGCTACCTCGGCACGGACGGCGGCGAGATCGTGCACATCAGCCGCCGGCTGCTGGAGGTCTCGGCGGCCCTGGTCCGCGAGGGCATCCCGCTCGCGGACGTCCTGGCCGCCGGCCGGCGTGTCCGGGAACACGCCGAGGCCCTGGCGGAGGTCTTCGCCGATCTGATGATCTCCCACAATCGATCCCCGCAGGACGCCAACCGGCTTCGCCCGCTGGCGAAGAGCGTCGCGGAGGCGGAACTCTCCCTCGCCCTGGACCGGCGGTTGCGCGAGCGGTAGCCCCCCGCTGGCGTTCCCGCTCGGCCTGCGCCGCTACCGCTCGAAGGTCACCGTCACGGGCGCGTGGTCGGACCATCGTTCGCCGTGGGTCGCCGCGCGCTCCACGACCGCCTTGACGGCCCTGCCCGCAAGCCCGGGGGTCGCCACGGCCAGGTCGATCCGCCACCCCGTGTCGTTGTCGAAGGCCCGCCCTCGGTAGGACCACCACGTGTACGGTCCCTCGACGTCCGGGTGCAGCGCCCGCACGACGTCGACATAGCCGCCGTCCTCGGGATCGAGGACCCGGCCCAGCCACTCCCGCTCCTCGGGCAGAAAGCCGGAGTTCTTCTGGTTCCCGCGCCAGTTCCTCAGATCAGCCGGGCGGTGGGCGATGTTCCAGTCGCCGCAGACCAGGACCTCGCGGCCGTCGGCGGCGGCTCGCTGCCTGAGGTCCTTGAGATGACCGAGGAACTCGGCCATGAAACGGTCCTTCTCGTCCTGCCGCGCGGTTCCGACCTCACCGGAGGGCAGGTAGAGGGAGGCGACCGTGACTCCCGGCAGATCGACCTCGACGTACCGGCCGCTGCCGTCGAACTCGGCCGACCCGAACCCGACCCGCACCCGGTCCGGCTCGCGCCGGGTGTAGAGCGACACCCCCGCGCGCCCCTTGGCGGCGGCGGGCGCGTGGACGACATGCCACCCCTCGGGCTCCCGGACGCTCTCCGGCATCTGCCCCGGCTCGGCGCGCACCTCCTGCAGGCACAGCACGTCGGCCGAGGTCCCGGCCAGCCACTCCACGAAGCCCTTCTTCGCGGCGGCACGAATCCCGTTCACGTTCACGGAGGTCACAGTCAGCACCCGGGAACCCTACCGGCACACTGGTGGGGCCGACATGTCCGCCTATGCATAGAAGTACGATGAACAGCATGAATATTCGCCGTGTTCCGTTCGACCACCCCGACGCCGTCAAGCTCAACGACCAGGTCCAGGCCGAGTACCACGTGCGCTACGGCGACGGGGGCGACGCCACGCACCTGGACCCGGCGATGTTCCTGCCCCCGGCCGGGCTCTATCTGATCGCGTACGACGAGCAGGACCGCCCCGTCGCCACCGGCGGCTGGCGCACACAGAACAAGAGCGACGAGGGCTACCTGGACGGGGACGCCGAACTCAAGCGCATGTACGTCATGGAGGAGCTGCGCGGCCGCGGGCTGGCCCGGCGCATCCTGGCCGCGCTGGAGGAGGACGCCCGCTCGGCCGGCCGCACCCGCATGGTCCTGGAGACGGGCAGCAAGCAGCCCGAGGCCGTGGCCCTGTATTCCTCCAGCGGTTACGAGCCGTGCGCCAAGTTCGGCTACTACCGCTTCCACGAGCTCAGCATGTGCTTCGCGAAGCCTCTGTAGCGCGACGCGGGGGCCGGGCCACCCGGTCCCCGCACGCCACTACTGCCGTGAACTGCGCGCGCTGAGCGCCGCGTTCGCCGGTTTCGGGGCACAACAAAGATCCCGCCCGATCTTCCGATCGGACGGGATCTCTCAACTGCCCTGAGCCTCAGGGAGTTGTTGCGGTGGACCTGAGGGGATTTGAACCCCTGGCCCCCTCGATGCGAACGAGGTGCGCTACCGGACTGCGCCACAGGCCCTTGCAACGAGTGAAACTCTAGCATCCTCATCGGCCTGCCCGGAAATCCGTTCCGCCCCTGGTCAGCACCGGGGGCGCGGCAGGGTCGCCGTCGAACCGCCACTACTCGTTGGCGGCCCGGGGCCGTTCACCGTCCTCGTACTGGTCGAACAGCGGAGTGCGCCCCCGCTCCCGGGACCGCCTCGCGGAAGCCGCCCGGCGGGCGTCACTGCGGCCGCCGTCCACGGAGTCGGCCCGGTCGTCCGCCGCGGCATCGTCCTCCGCGGAGTCCGCCTCGGCGGCGGCGCCGGACGCCGCCGGCACGGGCGCCGCCTCCGCCGTACTCGACCGGGCGGAACTCCACGCGTCGGGCGCCCCGAGGTCGACGTCCGGTGTCGCACGCGGAGCGACCGGGGCGGTCACATACGTGGGCAGCGGCACCGGCACCGGCTCCCAGCTGTCGCCGTGGCCCGGCCGGCGCTGCCGCTCGCGCTGCTGGTCCACCCACTCCGCGTGATCGGTCTGCTCGACGAGCGCCCGGCGGTCGGCCGCGAGCGCGGACAGCCCCGCGTCGCTCTCCGGCTCGGACGCGTCCTCCGGCTCGCCCCCGCCGGAGTCCGCCGGCGGCCGCCGTCTGGGCTGCCGCTCCCGGAGTCGCTGCGCCGCCGCCTCGGCCCGGCGGCGGTCCATCGTGTACGTGAACCGCTTGCGCTCCTGCGCCCGCAGATACGCGATGTACACGCTGAGCAGCACGGCGGGTGCACCCGGTGCCCACAGAAAGGCCAGGCCCCCGACCGCGGCGACGATCGCGCCGAACGTGAACGCCAGGAAGAGCAGGACGGTCGTACGCCGCCGGCGCGCGAGCGCCTTCATACGGCGGGCCCGCGCCATGGCCTCCGCCGAGGACGCCGTCGTCCGCGCCCGCGGTACGGCCTTGCCCGCAGAAGGCCGGGCACTCTTCGGCTCGGGGGCGGAGACGCCCTTGGCGGCCCGCTCGGGGGCGGTGGCCTGCGACGGGGCGCCGGATGCGGAGGCACCCTGGGCTCCCGGCTCCCGCCGGACCGTCCCCTCCGGCTCCACCCGGGCCCGTGCCTGCTGCCCGGTGGGGGGCATGGCGAAGGCCCGGACGTCCACCGAATCGGTGACGCCGTCCGGGGCGGGGTTGTGCTCCCCCTCTTCGGTGGAGCGCGCCCGCAGGTCCTTGGCGTATCGACGCTCCATCCCCGCCCGTCCGGACAGCAGCCGGATGGCGGTGCTGAAGCGTTCCGTCGGACGAGACTCGTTCAGCTCGTCCTGCCTACGGAGCCACATAGGCACCAAGTAGGCGGCCCAGGCCCCGACAATGACTGCGTAGATGAGGCCGCTGCTGCTCACGCCTCACACGGTAGAGGGGTTTGCGTGAGGCCATCTGCCAATTGCGCCGGTGTGTCGCACGATCTGGCTGATATTTCGAACTTTTTTTGGGACCGATGCGATCAACGGGCCGACGCGCCCGCTAATTCATTGCGCCCAGTCGATCGCAGCTCGATCAATTTCGAACATACTTTTTATTTGCCGGGGTGCGCCGGCTTGCCCGGATCGGCGCTCGGACTCTTCGCGTGTGCCTGCTGCGAGCGTGCCCGCTGCCAGCGCGCCAGCAACCCCTCGGGCACCTCCTCCGCGGTGAGCGCGAAGACCAGGTGGTCCCGCCAGGCCCCGTCGATGTGCAGATAACGCGGGCGGAGGCCCTCCGAACGGAATCCGAGTTTCTCCACCACCCGGCGGCTCGGCCCGTTCTCGGGGCGAATGCAGACTTCGATGCGGTGCAGTCCGACGGTCCTGAAGCAGTGGTCGACGACGAGGGCCACGGCGGTCGGCATCACACCGCGGCCCGCGACCGCCTGGTCCACCCAGTAGCCGACATGCCCCGAGCACATCGAGCCCCAGGTGATGCCGGCGACCGTCAACTGCCCGACGAGCCGGCCCTGGTACTCGATGACGAAGGGCAGCATCCGGCCCGCGTTGGCCTCGCCGCGCAGATGCCGGACCATCTGGCGGTAGGTCGGCCGGTGGGTGATGGGACCGCTGGGCGTAGGCGGCGGAATGGTCGCCTCCCAGGGCCGCAGCCAGTCCCGGTTGCGGCGGTTGACCTCGCGCCAGACCCGCTGGTCGCGCAGCTTTATCGGCCGGAGGACGACATCGCCGTCCGCCAGCTCGACTGGCCAGGATGGGCTGTTCAGCTCGCACCCCCACTCGGTCCGGACCCGTCCTCGCCGACCGGGGGACCGGCCGACTCGGCCCTCGGGTGGTCGCCGCCGCGGATCTGGTCGACGGCGTGCACCAACAGGGTCTCCAGAACGGCCAGTCCGTCCTTCACCCCGCCGGTGGAACCAGGCAGGTTGACGATCAGCGTCCTTCCGGCGACTCCCGCGAGTCCCCGGGAGAGGGCCGCCGTCGGCACCTTCTCTCTTCCGAACGCCCTGATGGCCTCGGGAATGCCCGGCACCTCGAAGTCGATCACGGCCCGGGTCGCCTCGGGTGTGCGGTCGGTGGGCGAGACGCCGGTGCCCCCGGTCGTCACGATCACGTCGTAGCCCGCGCGGGCACCGGTCCGCAGCGCGTTCTCCACCGGCTCCCCGTCGGGGACCACCAAGGGCCCGTCGACCGTGAAGCCGAACCGGAGGAGCCCCTGCACGACGAGGGGACCGCCCTTGTCCTCGTACACGCCCGCAGCCGCCCGGTTGGACGCGGTGACGACCAGGGCCGCGTACGCCGCCGACAGGGCATCGCCCACCGGCGGGCCTCCCGGTGCCGTCATGCCCGGCTCCAGTCGCCCGACGTGCCGCCCGTCTTCTCCTCCACCCGCACGTCCGTGATCACCGCCGCCTTGTCGACCGCCTTGACCATGTCGATCACGGTCAGCGCCGCGACACCGACCGCGGTGAGCGCCTCCATCTCGACACCCGTGCGGTCGGTGGTCTTCACGGTCGCCGTGATCTCGACGGCGTCGTCCGCGACGGACAGGTCCAGCTTCACACCCGAGATCGCCAGTGGGTGGCACAGGGGAATGAGGTCGGGCGTGCGCTTCGCGCCCATGATCCCCGCGATCCGCGCGGTGGCGAGTGCGTCGCCCTTGGGGACTCCCTCGCCGCGCAGCAGTTCCACCACACGCGGCGAGACGAGCACGCGACCGCTGGCGCGCGCGGTGCGCTCGGTCACGTCCTTCCCGGAGACGTCGACCATGCGGGCCGCGCCCGCGTCGTCGATGTGGGTCAGTCGGTCGTGCGTACTCATCTGCTGCGGCGCTCCCGGTCCCTGCCCGGCGCGGTACGGCGCGCGGGGCTGCTGTGCGCGACACGGTACCGCCACGGGCGCGCGATCACCGGAGCAAGGTCCGGTGAACGGGCCCTCCGACCAGGAAGGGACCCCGGACAGGGCAACACGCCCGGCCCGGAGTGCCTCCGCGCCGCCCCGCGCGGGCGGGCGCGCGTCAGCCGAGGAGGACGACCTCGACCTCGGCACCCGGCTCGACGGACGTGTGGTCCTCGGGCACGACGATCAGAGCGTCGGCGTGCGCGAGTGCCGCGACCAGATGCGAGCCGGCGCCGCCGACCGGGGTCACCTGCCCGTCCGCGTACTTCCCGCGGAGGAACTGCCTGCGCCCCTCGGGCGAGGTCAGTGCCTTGTCCGCGGTGAGGACGGCCTTGACCCTGGGCCGGTGCACCTCCTGCAGCCCCATGAGGGTGCGGATCGCGGGACGCACGAACAGCTCGAAGGAGACGTACGACGACACCGGGTTGCCCGGCAGGGCGAGCAGCGGTGTGTGGTCGGGGCCGATGGAACCGAAGCCCTGTGGCTTGCCCGGCTGCATGGCGAGCTTGCGGAACTCGATGCCGCCGCCCGGCTCGTCCTCGTCGCCGACGGAGGAGAGCGCCTCCTTGACGACGTCGTACGCTCCGACGCTCACCCCGCCGGTGGTGACCACGAGGTCGGCGCGGACGAGCTGGTCCTCGACGGTGGACCGCAGGGTGTCGGCGTCGTCGGCGACGGCGCCGACCCGGTAGGCGATGGCCCCGGCGTCCCGCGCGGCGGCGGTGAGGGCGAAGCTGTTGGAGTCGTAGATCTGGCCGGCCGCCAACTCCTCGTCGGGCTGGACCAGTTCGCTTCCGGTGGACATGACGACCACGCGCGGGCGGGGGCGCACCCGCACCGTGCCCCGGCCGATGGCGGCGAGCAGCCCGATCTGCGGCGGACCGAGCACGGTACCCGCCTCGAGGGCGAGGTCGCCGGCCCTCACATCGCTGCCCTTGTCCCGCACATGCGCACGCGCCCCGGCCGGACGGTGCACCCGCACCTGCCCCGAGGCGCCCTCGGGGGAAAGACTGCGGGCCGGCATCCCGGAGACGGGACCCCCGCCGAGACCGCCGTCGGTCCACTCGACGGGGACGACGGCCTCCGCACCGGGCGGCAGCGGGGCGCCGGTCATGATGCGCGCGGCCTCGCCCGGACCCACCCGCATCGCGCCGGCCGAGCCCGCCGCGACGTCCCCGACCACCGTGAGGACGGCCGGGAACTCCTCGCTCGCGCCCGCGACGTCCGCGACCCGTACCGCGTATCCGTCCATCGAGCTGTTGTCGAACGGCGGAAGCGAGACCGGGACCGTGACGTCGTCGACCAGCACGCACCCCTGGGCGTCGAGCAATTGCAGCTCGATGGGCTCGAGAGGCCGGATGCCGGCGAGGATGTCCTCCAGATGGTCGTCCACCGACCAGAGGTGGTCCTGGCCGGTGGTGCGGGTCGCGGCGGCGCTCAAATTCCCTACATCTCCTCGTTCACGTAACTGCGAAGCCAGGTCCGGAAGTCCGGACCCAGATCTTCACGTTCGCACGCGAGTCTGACAATGGCACGCAGATAGTCGCCACGGTCGCCGGTGTCATAACGGCGGCCCTTGAAGACGACACCGTGCACGGGACCGCCGACCTTCTCGTCCTGCGCGAGCTGCTGGAGGGCGTCGGTGAGCTGGATCTCGCCGCCACGGCCCGGCTCGGTCTTGCGGAGTATCTCGAAGATCTGCGGGTCGAGGACGTAGCGGCCGATGACCGCGTAGTTCGACGGGGCGTCCTTCGGCTCCGGCTTCTCGACCAGGCCGGTCACCCTGACGACGTCGCCGTCCTCGGTGGGTTCGACGGCGGCGCTGCCGTAGAGGTGGATCTGCTCGGGCGCGACCTCCATCAGGGCGATGACGCTGCCGCCGTTGCGCTCCTGGACCTCGACCATGCGCGCGAGCAGGGGGTCGCGCGGGTCGATCAGGTCGTCACCGAGCAGGACGGCGAACGGCTCGTGGCCGACGTGCGGTGCGGCGCAGAGCACGGCGTGCCCGAGGCCCTTGGGGTCGCCCTGGCGCACGTAGTGCATCGTGGCGAGGTCGCTGGACTCCTGGACCTTCGCGAGCCGTGCGGCGTCGCCCTTCTTCTGCAGGGCGGATTCGAGCTCGTAGTTGCGGTCGAAGTGGTCCTCGAGGGGCCGCTTGTTGCGGCCGGTGATCATCAGAACGTCGTCGAGCCCCGCGGACACGGCCTCTTCGACCACGTACTGGATCGCGGGCTTGTCGACGACCGGCAGCATCTCTTTGGGGGTGGCTTTGGTGGCCGGCAGGAACCGCGTGCCAAGGCCTGCTGCGGGAATGACAGCCTTGGTGATCCTGGGGTGCGACTCAGTCATGCTCACAACCATATCCGGTGGCTATGTACTGAATCTGCGCCTCCGGCTAATTCGCTCTCATATGAGCGCATTGAGGAAGGGCAGGGCACTGACCAGTGGTTCCCATGGGAGACCAGGCCGAGCCTGGCAAGCGAATGTTGCGGCGAAGGCTCCTCGAGATGAGAAACAGGTTGACGTCCGGTGACGTACGTGAGGCGGCGGACGCACTGGCCGGGCGGGCG
Organism: Streptomyces sp. NRRL F-5122; assembly: GCF_001507435.1. Classification (GTDB taxonomy): domain Bacteria; phylum Actinomycetota; class Actinomycetes; order Streptomycetales; family Streptomycetaceae; genus Streptomyces; species Streptomyces lannensis. Next base: position 146,967 of record NZ_LMWH01000243.1, on the reverse strand, counting down.
CTCGAGTTGCCCGAGCTGGCGCGCGCCCGCACGGTGGCCGCGTACGTCTCCGTGGGCGGCGAACCGGGGACCACACCCCTGCTGGACGCGCTGCGCGCACGGGACGTGCGGGTGCTGCTGCCGGTCCTCCTGCCGGACAACGACCTCGACTGGGGCGTGTACGCCGGGCCCGGATCCCTCGTACGCGTCCGGCACGGCGGACGGATGGCCCTCCTGGAGCCGGCCGGAGAGCGTCTGGGCCCGGAGGCCGTGGGGCGGGCGGACGCCGTGCTGCTGCCCGGTGTGGCGGTCGACGCGTGCGGTATGCGTCTCGGCCGCGGCGGGGGCTCGTACGACCGTGTACTGGCCCGTCTGGAGCGTGCGGGCGCCGACCCGGCCCTGGTGGTGCTCCTGTACGACACGGAGGTCGTGGAGCGCGTACCCGAGGAGCCCCACGACCGGCCGGTGCACGCGGTGGTGACCCCCTCGGGCGTGCGCCGTTTCCGGGAGTCCCCGCCCGGTCGCCGGCAACCCGCTTGATGTGGAACCGGCCCCGCACGCGCGCGTGCGGGGCCGGTTCCACATCGAGGCGTCCGTCAGGGCTCGAGCACGAGGGTGTCGGTCGTGCTCTTGTCGACCGCCGTCTTGGAGAAGCTCCACGACAGCAGCTCGCCCTGGGCCCATTTGTCCGTCTGATCGGTGTAGTGGGCGCTGTAGGCGTGGCCGGAGGCGCCGGTGAGGTTGATCCACTTGGACTTGTCGAGGTCGGCCAGGTTGACCACCATCCGCATCGACGGAACCCACACGACGCTGTAGCCGCCCGCCGCGTTCCAGCCGCTGGCGTTCACCGTCGCCTCGCCGCCGTCGAGCTTCCACGGGCCCCGGTTGAGCATGTACTGCAGCACCCCGGGACCGCTGGTGCCGAGGGTCTGATTCTTCAGGAACAGGCGGTGCAGCCGGCCCCAGTTCCAGGTGTCGATGTCCTTGCCGAGCTTGGCGGTCAGCTCCCAGCGCGCGTCCGTCAGTGCGCGCTTGAACAGGTCGTCGCGCGTCGTGGTGGCCTTCTGGGTGCGGGTCTTGGGCAGGTGCCACCAGTCGTTCGTCTGGTCGTTGATGATGTTGTTCACCACCTGGAACCACCGGTCGCCGCCGTCCGGCTGCGCCTGGTCCGCGTCCCGCTCACCGCACTCGCGCACCTTCTGGTCCTCGTCCGCGGGCCCGGTGCTGTCGGCCGGCTCGACCCACAGGCACTGGCTCTTGACGCGGAGCTCCTTGGGCAGCTTGTTGCCGAAGGCGAGCTTGAGGATGTTGCGCCAGACGGCGTTGAAGTACGCGGCCGCCGCCGAGTCGGCGTCCTGTGTGTAGTCCCAGCCCTCGAGCAGCTTCTGCGCCTCGCGGACGTTCTTGTCGGAGACGTCGATCTTGAGGAGCTTGGGCACCAGCAGCCTGGCGATGTCGCTGAAGTTGTCGAGCTGGATCTGGCGCATGTCGTCGGTCGACATCTTGCCGCCGCCCTTGATCTTCGACTCGATCAGGTCGGTGATCCGCTGACTGCGCGTGCCGTACCCCCAGTCCGTGGTGAGCGTGTAGGGGTACTTGCTCTTGTCGATCACGGCCTGGTTGGCGGTGACGATGTAGCCCCGCGACGGGTTGAACTCGTAGGGCAGCGCGTTCTGCGGGATGTACTTGCCGGTCCAGCTGTACGCGGAGTCCCAGCCCGGCGAGGGCAGCCGGCCGTTCCCCTTGCCGCGCACCGGGATCTTGCCCGGCAGCTGGTAGCCGATGTTGCCCTTGGTGTCCGCGTAGACCAGGTTCTGCGACGGCACGTCGAAGGAACGGGACGCCAACCGGAACTCGTCCCAGTTCGACGCCTTGTCGATCGCGAAGACGGCGTCCATGGAGGTGCCCGGGTCCAGGGCGGTCCAGCGCAGGGCGATGCCGTAGCCGTCGCCGCGGTCGGGTGCCGCGGTCTCGACCGTCGCCTTCTTGCCGACCTTGACCAGCTCGTCGTCACGGTCGGACAGCAACGGCCCGTTGTTCGTCTCCCGTACGACGATCTTCTTGGAATCGCCGCCGGCGACCTTGATCGTCTCGGTGCGGGTGGTGAACGGGCGCACCTTGTTGTCGTAGAGGTAGCCGCTGCCCGACAGCTTCTCCAGGTAGAGGTCGGTGACGTCCACCCCGGAGTTGGTCATGCCCCAGGCGATGTCCTTGTTGTGGCCGATTATCACGCCGGGCATGCCCGCGAAGGTGTAGCCGGTGACGTCGTACTGGCACTTGCTGGAGAGCGTGGTGCAGTGCAGGCCCATCTGGTACCAGACGGACGGCAGCGAGGCCGACAGATGCGGGTCGTTGGCCAGCAACGGCTTACCGGTGATGGTGTGCTTGCCGTCCACGACCCAGGAGTTGGAGCCGATGCCGTTGCCGTTCACTCCGACGGCGGTCGGAACGTTGTCCAGGACGTTGTAGAGGCCCGCGAGCTGGCTCTGGAGGGCCGAGGACGACGAGTTCGCCGTGGAGGTGCCGGTCGACGACTGCGTGCCCGTGGAGCCGCTCTGCTCGAACGCCTTGGTGATCTCGTTGTACTGGCCGGTCCGGACGATCGGCTTGTTCCGGCTGTACGGGTAGTCCGGGTAGAGGTCGTCGATCTGCTTCGGGCCGAGACGGCTGGTCATCAGGGAGCGGTCGATCTCGTCCTGCATGTTGCCGCGCAGGTCCCAGGCCATCGCCTTGAGCCAGGACACCGAGTCGACCGGGGTCCACTGCTGCGGCTTGTAGTCGTTGACGAGGCCCAGCGCGGCGTACTCCAAGGAGATGTCCTTGCCGCTCTTGCCCTTCAGGTAGGCGTTGACGCCCTTGGCGTAGGCATCGAGGTACTTCTTCGTCGAGGGGGACAGCTTGGTGTCGTACTCCTGCTCGGCGACCCGGTCCCAGCCGAGGGTCCGCAGGAACTCGTCGTTCTTGACCTGACTCTTGCCGAACATCTCGGACAGGCGCCCCGAGGTCAGGTGCCGGCGCACGTCCATCTCGTAGAACCGGTCCTGCGCCTGGACATAACCCTGCGCCATGAAGAGGTCCTCGTCGGACGAGGCGTAGATCTGCGGGATCCCGTAACCGTCGCGCTTGACGTCGACGGGGCCCGACAGGCCTTCGAGCGTGATCGACCCACTGGTCTGCGGGAAGGAAGCTCGCACGGTGCTGACGGACCAGTACCCTCCGTAACCGAACCCTCCCACAAGGGCCAGAACCAGGACGATCAGAAGCAGACGGGCTCTGCGCCCTTTCCTCCTGCCGGACTTGCCGGGCTTCTGGCCGGAAGAGGCGTTGGTGTTGGCGGGCATCGCTGTCCTTGCTGTCCTAACACGAGCGGCAGGGCGGGCTGTGCTTTCTACTGAGCGCTGGAGCAACCATAGGCGCAGGGCCCGGCATGCCTTGACGCGGAGTCCGGATCCGGCCCGGACTGAAGTTCGATCAGATCGCAGGAATGTCAAGAAAGCGTCAAGAGTTAGGTAAGGTAACGAAGTAGTTGTCCTGAAGCCCGCACCGGCTTCAGCAGCTCGGATCGGGGCGTTCGCATCGCGGCTCCCGCACTGCGAGAAGGGAACGGCCGCTGACTGTCCACCACCTCAACCAGCTCCTGCTCGTCTGCTCGCTCGTTCTGCTCATCGCGGTGGCAGCGGTTCGGATCTCGTCGCGCAGCGGGCTCCCCAGCCTGCTCATCTACCTGGGCATCGGCATCGCCATGGGCCAGGACGGCGTCGGCGACATCCACTTCGACAACGCCGAACTCACCCAGGTCATCGGATACGCGGCTCTGGTCGTGATCCTGGCGGAGGGCGGTCTCGGTACGAAGTGGAAGGACATCCGGCCGGCGCTGTCCGCGGCCACCTCCATGGCGCTGATCGGTGTCGCGGTGAGCGTCGGTGTCACGGCGGTCGGCGCGCACTTCCTGACCGGGCTCGAGTGGCGGCAGTCGCTCATCATCGGAGCGGTGGTGTCGTCGACCGACGCGGCGGCGGTCTTCTCGGTGCTGCGCAGGGTCCCGCTGCCCACGCGCGTGACCGGGGCCCTGGAAGCCGAATCCGGCTTCAACGACGCCCCGGTGGTGATCCTCGTCGTCGCCTTCTCCGCGGCCGGCCCGGTGGAGCACTGGTACACACTGCTGCTGACGATCGTCGCGGAGCTGGCCGTCGGAGCCGCGATCGGCCTCGCGGTCGGCTGGCTGGGCTCCTGGGGCCTGCGGCACGTGGCCCTGCCCGCCTCCGGCCTGTACCCGATCGCCGTCATGGCCATCGCGGTCGCGGCCTACGCGGCCGGTGCGCTGGCCCACGGCAGCGGCTTCCTCGCCGTGTACCTCGCGTCGATGATGCTCGGCAACGCGAAGCTGCCGCACTGGCCCGCGACGCGCGGCTTCGCCGAGGGGCTCGGCTGGATCGCGCAGATCGGCATGTTCGTCCTGCTCGGTCTGCTGGTGACCCCGCACGAACTGGGCGCCGACGTACTGCCCGCCCTGGTCATCGGCCTGGTGCTGACCATGGTGGCGCGGCCGCTGAGCGTGGTGGTGAGTCTGCTGCCCTTCCGGCTGCCTTGGCAGGAACAGACGCTCATGTCATGGGCCGGCCTGCGCGGCGCGGTGCCCATCATCCTGGCCACGATCCCGATGGTGAACGGCGTCGCCGCCAGTCGCCACATCTTCAACATCGTCTTCGTCCTCGTGGTCGCGTACACCCTGGTCCAGGGCCCGACACTGCCCTGGCTGGCCCGCACGCTGCGCCTGGCCGGCGACCCCGAGGCCTCCGACCTCGGCATCGAGTCGGCGCCCCTGGAGCGGCTGCGCGGGCATCTGCTGTCCGTCGCGATCCCCGAGGGCTCACGGATGCACGGCGTCGAGGTCAGCGAGCTGCGCCTGCCGGCCGGTGCCGCGGTCACGCTCGTGGTCCGGGAGGGAAAGTCGTTCGTGCCGCTGCCGACCACGGAGCTGCGGCGCGGGGACGAACTCCTCGTGGTCACCACCGACCAGGTCCGCGACGCGGCGGAGAAGCGTCTGCGGGCGGTCGGCCAGGGCGGCAAGCTCGCCGGATGGCTCGGCATGACCGGGAACGGGACGCCCGGGCGCAGGCGTTGAGACCCCGGTCCGGTCGCCGCACACGTCTGGCGATCCCAGGTCGAGCTGCCGCATGGTGCCCTGTTTCACAAGGGTCCCGGCCGGGTGTCTCTGTACACTCGAGGCGCACCTGATCGAACCAACTCTGCCTGACGCAGAGCTGGCGCGACCGTATGGCGGCCGGGACGCCCCCGCAGCGGGCGCCGGTATCTACCGCAGTCCGCGCATGAGGACAGCTCTCGGCGCCCCGCGCTACCAGGCGGCAGAAAGGCACGGGCCGTGGCGTCCACGGTCACCTCGAAGTCGTCCCGTCCGGGGTACGGACAGCTGCTGCGGACCCGTGGCGCCTGGACGTTCCTGCTCCCCGGCTTCGCGGCGCGTCAGCCGTTCGCGATGCTCACCCTCTCCATCGTGCTGCTCGTCCAGCACACGACCGGCTCGTACGGCGCCGCGGGCGCCGTCGCGGCGGCCACCGGCGTCTCCATGGCCCTGTTCGCGCCCTACAGCGGCCGTCTCGCCGACCGCCACGGCCAGCGGGCGGTACTGCTTCCCGGCGTCCTGGTGCACGCCGTGGCGGGCGTGTCCCTCACGGCGCTGGCGCTGGCCCACGCGCCGTTGTGGGTCCTGTTCGCGGCCGCCGTCCCGACCGGCGCCTCGGTGCCGCAGATCGGCCCCATGGTGCGGGCCCGCTGGGGCGTGAAGCTCCAGGACTCACCCCTGATGACGACGGCGGCGGCCTTCGAGTCCGTCACCGACGAGCTGACCTTCGTGGTCGGCCCGCTGCTGGCGACCGCCCTGTGCACGGCGGTCGACCCGGCCGCCGGCCTGCTCACGGAGGCGACCCTGACCCTGGTCGGCGGTGTGCTGTTCGCCGCGCAGAAGGGCACCCAGCCGTCCGTGGCCGCGCAGAAGCACGCGCACCTGGAGCACGTCTCCGCGCTGCGCGTCCCCGGTGTGCGGGTCCTGATCGCGACCTTCCTGGGCATCGGCTCCGTCTTCGGCGGCATGCAGGTCTCGCTCGCCGCGTTCAGCCAGTCGATCGACGAGCCCGGCCTGAACGGAGTCCTGTACGGGATCTTCGCGGCGGGCAACATGCTCTCCGGCGTCGTGTGCGGCGCCGTCGCCTGGAAGACCGCGCCGCAGCGCCGCCTGGTGATCGGCTACACGGCCCTCGCGCTGGCCGCCTCCGGCCTGTGGACCGCGCACTCGGTACTCGTCCTCGCCGGTCTCGGGCTCCTGGTGGGCATGTGCATCGCACCGTCCCTGATCACCGGCTACACGCTGGTCGAGGGGCTGGTCCCGGTGGGTGCCCGCACCGAGGCGTTCACCTGGCTCACCGGCGCGGTCGCGCTCGGCCAGGCGGCGGCGGTCACGGTTGCCGGACAATTGGAGGACCGGCTGTGGGACGGTGCCGGTTTCCTGGTCCCGATGGCCGGAACGGTGCTGGCACTGGCGACCCTGGTGTCCCTGCGGTCCCGGCTGACGACACGCCCGGGCGGCCGCACGGTGGCACGTGGCGTCGGTCACCGCGTGCCGCTCTCGGTGGACTGAACCCGAGGAATGCGTCAGTATAGATCGTCGTTAGCACTCATTAAGTGAGAGTGCCAGGAGGAAGACAAGTGCCGACCTACCAGTACCAGTGCACCGAGTGCGGCGAGGGCCTCGAGGCGGTGCAGAAGTTCACCGACGACGCCCTGACCGAGTGCCCCAACTGCGGTGGCCGCCTGAAGAAGGTGTTCTCCGCGGTCGGCATCGTCTTCAAGGGCTCCGGCTTCTACCGCAACGACAGCCGCGGCTCCTCCTCGAGCAGCAGCCCGGCCTCGTCGAAGCCGTCGAGCTCCACCTCGTCGTCCGGCTCCACCTCGTCCGGCTCCACCTCGTCGGACTCCGGCTCGTCCTCGGGCAGCACCTCCTCGAGTTCCGCCGCATAAGGCCGGCCGACCGCTCCCCCGCCGTCACGGGACGGCGGGGTCCTTGGTGTCCTCCCGGCCAGCTACTGTGCTCGCCATGGAGAACGCAGAGATAGGTGTCATCGGCGGCTCGGGCTTCTACTCCTTCCTCGACGACGTGACCGAGATCCGCGTCGACACCCCTTACGGGGCGCCCAGCGACTCCCTCTTCCTCGGCGAGGTCGCCGGCCGGCGGGTCGCCTTCCTCCCCCGCCACGGCCGCGGCCACCATCTGCCGCCCCACCGCATCAACTATCGCGCCAACCTCTGGGCCCTGCGCTCCGTCGGTGTGCGGCAGGTCCTCGGCCCCTGCGCGGTGGGCGGACTGCGGCCCGAGCTCGGACCCGGGACCCTGCTCGTGCCCGACCAGCTGGTGGACCGCACGAAGGCCCGGGCGCAGACGTACTTCGACGGGCTCCCCCTGCCCGACGGCACCGTGCCGAACGTGGTGCACGTGTCCCTCGCCGACCCGTACTGCCCCGTCGGCCGTGCTGCCGCGCTGCGTGCCGCGCGCGGGCGGGACTGGGAGCCGGTGGACGGCGGCACGCTGGTGGTGGTCGAGGGCCCGCGTTTCTCCACTCGCGCCGAGTCGCTGTGGCACCGGGCGCAGGGCTGGTCCGTGGTGGGCATGACCGGTCATCCCGAGGCGGCACTCGCCCGTGAACTGGAGCTCTGCTACACGTCGTTGACCCTGGTCACGGATCTGGACGCGGGCGCGGAGACCGGCGAGGGCGTCTCGCACGACGAGGTGCTGAGGGTCTTCGCGGGAAATGTGGACCGGCTGCGGGGCGTGCTGTTCGACGCGGTGGCCGCACTGCCGGCCGACGAGAAGCGGGACTGCCCGTGCAGGACGGCGCTGGGCGGGATGGATCCGGGGTTCGAGCTGCCGTGACCGTGACGGCGGCCGCCTCGGCCATGAGGGCGGCCGCGTCGACCGTGCCGGCGGCAGCGGACGAGGGCTGAGACGGAGCGGGGGCAGAGTCAGGGGCAGGGGCAGTGCGACGACGTCCGGAACCTCACGTTCGGGTGGGCGAGTTGTCCACAACCGGCCGGTGATCCACGGGCGTCGGCGGACTTCGCCGCGAGGCCTCATCGTTGGTCGCGTCCCGATCTCGCGACGCAGGTGGTGGTCAGCATGGCCCGGTTCTCCCCCTCCCCACAGCCCTCGTACCTCGCCCCTTCCGTGCCGCGCGTCGGCACGGACGCCTCCGTGACGCACATGCCACCGGACGGATCCGCACCCGCACTTCGCGGGGAAGCCCTCATGGCACCGCCCTACGGAGAAGGCCTCGTGCGGCGGGCCCGCGGTTCCGCCCTCGGCCACCCGCCCCATGAGGAGGCCCCCATGGTCCTGCCGGGCGCCGATGGCCCGGCGCCCCCACCCGAGGCGGATCTCGCGGGCCGTGCGGACACGCCTCCCAGGTGCACGGTGCCGCACTTCGCCCCTGTGCGTGTGCGCGGCGGGTGCCACGGGCTGCGGCGCCTCGTGAGGCACCGCAGGAGGGCCGTGGCCATGGGCCTGGCGGTCACGGCGGCCTCCCTCGTGGCCGCAGGACCGGGCGGCTCCGGGGACGCTCGCGCACACCCGGACGCCGTCGCGCATCCGCGGGCGGCGCCCGGGCCCGCGCCGGAGCAGGGCGCGGTCGGGACGGTGACGGCGCCGGTGCGGATCGCGGACGGGGCCACGGTGCGGTTGCTGCGGCCCGGCGCGAAGGTCGACGTGATCGCCGCCGACGGTGACGGCGGCGCGAAGGTCGTGGCGGCAGGGGCACTTGTCACGCGGGTTCCGGAAGTCGATCCCACCGAGAACGGCGCGCTGGTCGTGCTGTCCGTACCGCGCACCACGGCCGCCCGTCTGGCCGGTGCCGGCGCCGTCTCACGGCTGACGGTGACGCTGTGCTGAGCCGCCCGCCGGACCCCGTCCCGCGAGCACGGATTCCGGTTCACCCGGCATGGACTGGACAGGCACGGGACACCCTGCCGTAGGTTGCGGAGCTGTTCGTTCCGCTGTTTGTGCAGTCGAGGAGGGGCTCACTGGTGAGCGAGAAGAAGGAGCCGGGGCTCATGCAGGGCTTCAAGGCTTTCCTGATGCGGGGAAACGTCGTCGATCTGGCGGTTGCGGTCGTCATCGGCGCCGCTTTCACCAACATCGTCAACTCCGTGGTGAAGGGAGTCATCAACCCGGTCGTGGGTGCCCTCGGCACCAAGAGCCTGGACAGCTACAGCTCCTGCCTCCGGGAACCCTGCACGGGCACCGGTGACACCGCGACGGGCGTGCGCATCCTGTGGGGCTCGGTCCTCGGCGCCACGCTCAACTTCCTGATCACGGCCGCCGTCGTCTACTTCCTGATGGTCCTGCCCATGGCCAAGTTCCTGGCCCGCCAGGAGGCCCGCCGCAGGGCCAAGGAAGGCACGCAGGAGGTGGTCGGTGTGACGGAGCTGGAGGTGCTCAAGGAGATACGCGACACGCTGGTCGCGCAGCGGGGACCGGGCCGCGGCTAGGGTCTGCTCCACTGGCGGCGGTGCGGCATCGCGCGCACGCCGCTCACAGGTGGTGGGGCGGCTTCTCGTCGAGGAAGCGCGCCAGATCGGCGGCGCTGTCCCCGCTCGGCCGGGGACGCTCGCCCCACCCCTGGTCCGTGTCGTCCGAGGACTGCCGGCTCAGCGGGTCGTCGAAGACCAGGGCGTCCTTGGGGTCGGGCTTCGGGTCCCGTCGATCACGGGCGGGGGCGGTGCTCATGCCACCAGCGTACGTCCACGGTGTCCTGGGCGGACGCCCCAGGATCCCGGGCCTCTGACGGACGTCGGTGGCCGATGGGCGACACAAGTCAGGTGTATTCCGACCCGGGTGGTGGTGACCGGCGAATGCCGAAGGATCATGGGGCCATGACAGTTGACGCGCTGACGGATGTCATGGGTCTGCGTGTGGGGCACGCCACACGGATCGGCGACGGCTGGCTCACCGGCACCACGGTCGTCCTCGCCCCGGAGGGCGGGGCGGTCGCGGCGGTGGACGTGCGGGGCGGCGGGCCGGGCACGAAGGAGACCGACGCGCTCGATCCCCGCAACCTGGTGCAGAAGGTCGAAGCGGTCGTGCTGACCGGCGGCAGCGCGTACGGACTCGACTCGGCGTCGGGCGTGATGGCCTGGCTGGAGGAGCGCGGGCGTGGTGTGCGGGTCGGCCCCGGACCGACGCATGTGGTGCCGGTCGTGCCCGCCGCCTGCGTCTTCGACCTGGGACGCGGCGGCGACTTCACCGCCCGGCCGGACGCGGCCGTCGGCCGGGCCGCCGTGGAGGCGGCCGCCGCGAGCGAGCCGGGCGCGCAGGTGCCGGAGGGCTGTGTGGGAGCGGGCACGGGAGCGACGATCGGACCCGTCAAGGGCGGCGTCGGCACCGCGAGCACGGTGCTGGAATCGGGGGTCACGGTGGGCGCCCTGGTCGTGTGCAACGCGGTGGGTTCGGCGGTCGACCCCGAAACAGGTGCCCTCTACGGGGAGTTGTTCCAGGGCGGGGCCGAGCGTCCCGCACCGGACGTGCACGACGCGGCGCGGCGGCGGCTGGCCGGGCTCGCCGCACACCGACCGCAGCCCCCGCTGAACACCACCGTCGCCGTCGTGGCGACCGACGCCGAACTCACCAAGGCCCAGGCGCAGAAGCTCGCGGGTGTGGCGCACGACGGCATCGCGCGCGCCGTGCGTCCGGCCCATCTGCTCACCGACGGGGACACGGTGTTCGGGCTGGCGACCGGGACGCGTCCGCTCGACTCCACGAGCCCTCTCGCACTGAACGAGGTGCTGGCGGCGGGCGCGGACCTCGTGACGCGCGCGATCGTACGGGCGGTGCGTGCCGCCGAGTCGGTGGACGCACAGGGCGGAACCTGGCCCTCGTACACGGAGTTATACGGCGCCCGGTAGTCGCCGGAGCAGGCGATTGTCCCGGTTCTGTCACGCGATGGCGTAGACGGCGACGAGCGGGAACCCGTGGTCGTGGCATTCGCTCTTTCTCCACGTACTCGAGCGGAACCCCCACACCATGACGAATCTGGAGAAGCCCGTGACAACGCCGGACATGCGAGCGCGGCGCGTACTGGCGGCCTGCGCCGCCCTGATGGTCGGCGCACTGACCCTCACCGCCTGCGGCGGCGACGCCAAGGCCGACAACAACAAGAACGGGGCCGGTGCGCAGGACTCCCCCAAGACCTCGGCCGCCGAGATCGTCATCTCCGCGAAGGACGGTTCGACCGGCGCGTCGATCAATACGACCGGAGTGAAGGTCAGTGGCGGAAAGCTGACGGAGGTGAAGATGACGGTGGCCGGGTCCGGCACGGCCGTGCCCGGCGAGGTGTCCGCGGACGGGACGTCCTGGAAGCCGGAGCAGCAGCTGGAGCGCGGGACGAAGTACGAGATCTCGGCCACGGCCAAGGACGCGGACAACCGCGTGGCGGCCGCCAACTCGATATTCACCACGGTCACATCGGCCAACAGCTTCATCGGGACGTACACGCCCGACAACGGGACGACGGTCGGCGTCGGGATGCCGGTGTCCTTCACCTTCGACAAGGCGATCAGCAACAAGAAGAGCGTGCAGTCCCACATCACGGTGACCTCCAGCAGCGGGCAGCAGGTCGTCGGGCACTGGTTCGGGGCGCAGCGGCTGGACTTCAGGCCCGAGGAGTACTGGAAGGCCGGCTCCAAGGTCACGATGAAGATCGACCTCGACGGGGTCGAGGGCGCGAACGGCGTCCACGGGGTGCAGAAGAAGACCGTGTCCTTCACCATCGGCCGCTCGCAGGTCTCCACGGTCGACGTCCGCACCCAGACCATGACGGTCGTGCGGGACGGCAGGACGCTCAGGACGGTTCCGATCTCGTCGGGCAGCCCGCAGCACACCACGTACAACGGGCAGATGGTGATCTCCGAGAAGTTCGTGCAGACCCGTATGAACAGCAGGACGGTCGGTCTGGGCGGCGAGTACGACATACCGGACGTGCCGCACGCGATGCGGCTGACCGCCTCGGGCACCTTCATCCACGGCAACTACTGGTACAACAAGGGCAACCCGCCCTTCGGCCGTGAGGGCACGAGCCACGGCTGCGTCGGCATGCAGGACGTACGGGGCGCGCGGGCCGACTCGACCGCCAAGTGGTTCTACGACAACTCGCTCGTCGGGGACGTCGTGATCGTCAAGAACTCCCCCGACAAGACGGTCGCACCGGACAACGGACTCAACGGCTGGAACGTCCCGTGGAGCACCTGGACCGCGGGAAGTGCCGCCTGACCAGCACGGCATGACGATCGATCGGGTCGCGCGGGAACACACCGCGCGGCCCGTCCGTTTTCCCACCGTACGTTTTCTCGGTTCCCGGACATGATGTCCGACCGAAGGGCTACGGTATGCACCCACAAGGTGACATGCAGCGACGCCGGGAGAAACCTTGAGCGTTCCGTACGAGACGGCGGCGTACGAGCCAGCCGAGTCGCCCGAGGCTCCGGAGGAACACCTCGCGCGACTCCTCGGCCGCGCCCTGAACTCCTTCGAGCTGCCGGACGAGACGATGGTGCGGCTCGACTGCGCGTTGGCGTACGACAGTTCCCTGCACTCCGCGCACCACAGCGCGGGGCTGCACCGGGAAACCTACCGGCATACATGGCTGCTCGCGGACGGTTCGGCGGTCACGCTGTGGGAGCTCGTGCACAACACCGGGCCGGACGGTCACCTGGAGCACGAGGTGTACGTGGACGAAGAGGAGCTGCGCGCCGCCACGTCCCGGCTGCCGCTGCCGCCGGACACGCCCGACTTCGAACTGCCCGTGCTCGTACAGCCCTCGCCCGTCCCCGAGCCCCGTCACGCGTACGCTCCGGACGACTCGGCCGACCACGTGCGCCGGCTGCTGCGCCGGGCGGAGAACCCGGACCCCCCGGACGGTGATCTCGCGAGGTTACTCCTGGGCTCCGCCCTCGCCCACGAGATCACACAGGCCTTCGGCCGTCCGTCCCGGGCCGCTCAGGCAGGTCTGTCCTACGCGCTCTACGAGCATGCGTTCCTGCTGCGGGACGGCCGCGAGGTGTCCCTGTGGGAGGTCGAGCACACGGCGACGCCGGACGGCCGGCACATGTGCGAGGTGTATCCGTCCGAGGAGGCGGCGCGGGAGGCGATGGAGCGGCGCGCGGCGACGCTCGGCTGACCCGGAGCGACACTCGGCCGACCCGGCGCGCGCCCCGATGCACACGGTCTAGGAACGGCCCTCGTCGAACTGCCGCATGAGGCCCGCGAAGGCGTCGCGTTCGGCCGGGGTGAGTTCGACGGACTCCACGGCCGGCCCCTGCTTCGGCTGACGGGGAAGAGCGCCGAGCCTGTTGCGGTAACGCCGGGCAGCCTCCTCGTAGCGGCGGCGGCGCAGAATGCGGCCCGCACAGACGATCCAGACTGCGCTCGCCAGGGCGAGCAGGGGCACACCCAGCAGCTGGAAGATCGACGTGTCGGCAGGCATGCCCCAAGTAGACACCACGATCCGGGCTTTTGGCCCCGGACCGTGACGCATATCGCAGATACGACGAGTGCCCCGAAGTGCCCAGAGTGGCCGCAATGGACACCCCGAAACGGGCCCCTCGACACGCGGGCCCACGCAGTGTCCACAGCCCGCCCGACGCGGCTCGGCCGCAACCCCTCGGAGGGGTTGCGGCCGAGCGGCGTGACGATGGCCTCGCCGTCAGGCGGCGACCGGCTGCTGGGACTCTTCGAGCGCCACTGTCGCCGCTCCCCGGGCCTGCTTCCCCACGCCCTCGGGGCTCTGCCTGCGCATTCCCTTCAGAACGACCACCAGGGCCGTGGTCACGCACACACCGGCGGCGATCGCGACCAGGTAGAGGAACGGGTTGCCGATCAGCGGGACCACGAAGATGCCGCCGTGCGGGGCGCGCAGGGTGGCTCCGAAGGACATCGACAGAGCGCCGGTGACCGCACCGCCGATCATCGACGAGGGGATCACGCGCAGCGGATCCGCCGCGGCGAACGGGATGGCGCCCTCGGAGATGAAGGAGGCACCGAGCACCCAGGCGGCCTTGCCGTTCTCCCGCTCGGTCTGGGTGAAGAGCCTGCCGCGCACGGTCGTCGCCAGTGCCATCGCCAGCGGCGGGACCATACCGGCGGCCATCACCGCGGCCATGATCCTCATCGCCGAGTCGCTCGGGTCGGAGACCGCGATCCCGGCCGTCGCGAAGGTGTAGGCGACCTTGTTGACCGGGCCGCCCAGGTCGAAGCACATCATCAGGCCCAGCAGCGTGCCGAGCAGGATCGCGTTGGCGCCGGAGAGGCCGTTCAGCCAGTCGGTCATGCCCTTCTGCGCGGAGGCGATGGGTTTGCCGACGACCACGAACATCAGGAACCCGACGACCGCCGAGGAGATCAGCGGGATCACCACCACCGGCATGATGCCGCGCAGTGCAGGAGCGATCCTGACCCGCTGGATCGCCATCACCACACCGCCCGCGAGCAGACCGGCCACCAGACCGCCGAGGAAGCCCGCGTTGATGGTGAGCGCGATCGAGCCGCCCACGAAGCCGGGCACAAGGCCCGGCCGGTCCGCCATGCCGTAGGCGATGTAGCCGGCCAGGACCGGGATGAGGAAGTTGAAGGCCACGCCGCCGATCTGGAACAGCAGCGCGCCCCAACTGTCCGCCTGCGTCCACACGAAGTGGTCCATGACCGACGGGGCCTTGTTGATCTTGTAGCCGCCGATCGCGAAGCCGACGGCGATGAGCAGACCGCCCGCGGCGACGAACGGGACCATGTAACTGACACCGGACATCAACCACTTGCGGAGCCTGGTGCCGTAGCCCTCGCCGGCGTCACCGGAACGCTCGACCGGCGTCCCCGCAGCGGCGGCAGCGGTCACCTCGCCGCGCGCGGCCCTGCCGCGCACCTCGGCGATGAGCTCGGCGGGGCGGTTGATGCCCGCCTTCACCCCGACGTCCACGGTCGGCTTCCCGGCGAAACGCTCCTTGTCCCGCACGGGGACGTCATGGGCGAAGATCACACCGTCCGCCGCCGCGATCACGGCCGGGTCGAGCCGGGTGAACCCGGCCGAACCCTGAGTCTCGACGACGACTTCGACGCCCGCTCCACGGCCCGCGTTCTCCAGCGACTCGGCGGCCATGTAGGTGTGCGCGATTCCGGTGGGGCAGGAGGTGACGGCGACGATCCGGAACGGACGTTCGGCGGCACCCGGCTGCGGGGCGGTCCCGTCCTCGGCGCGCGCATCCGTCATCGGGGGCGCGCCGTCCGCAGCGGCGCCGGAGGGGGCCGTTCCCGCCGGGGCCGTCTCCCCGGACGACGCGACCTCGGCCGCGGGCGCCTCGTCCCCGCGGATGAGCGCCGCCGCGGCCGCCGCGTCGTCCACGGCCCGCAGCGCGGACGTGAACTCGGCGTTCATGAGCTGGCGGGCGAGGGAGGACAGGATCGTCAGATGGGCGTCGTCCGCACCCGCCGGAGCGGCGATCAGGAAGATCAGGTCGGCGGGACCGTCCGGGGCACCGAAGTCGATGCCCCGCGCGCTTCGCCCAAAGGCGAGGGTCGGCTCGGTGACGTGCTCGCTGCGGCAGTGCGGGATGCCGATGCCGCCGTCGAGCCCGGTCGGCATCTGCGCCTCGCGTGCCGCGACGTCGGCGAGGAAGCCGTCCAGGTCGGTCACCCGGCCCTCGGTCACCATCCGCTCGGCGAGGGCGCGTGCCGCCGCCTCCTTGGTTTCGGCGGACAGGTCGAGGTCGACCAGGTCCGCGGTGATCATCTCGCTCATCGCGGGCTCCTTCGCACGCGTATCGCCCGGGGAGTCTCATGGGCGTTGGTGGGGACGGGGATGCGGTGGGGTGGTACGGCGGAGGACGGGACGGCCGGGTGGCCGGGGGAGACCCGCCTCCGGGTGGCGGTGGGATTGGCCGGCTCCCGCCGCGGTCCGGGGGATGTGGGACTGCCGTTCATGACACGGGCTCCGTGAGAACGCGGTCCACGGGTACCTCCGACGTGACCGTCACGGCGGAGGGGTCCAGATCGGCCGGGGTCGGCATCAGGCTGCCGGGCAGCTGGACCGCCGCGGCACCGTGGGCGACGGCGGAGGCCAGTGCCTTCGGGCCGCTGCCGCCGGCGATCAGGAAACCGGCGAGGGAGGCGTCACCTGCGCCGACGTTGCTGCGTACGACGTCGACGCGCGCGCTGCCGAACCAGACTCCGTCGGCCGACACGAGCAGCTGGCCGTCCGCACCGAGGCTTGCCAGCACGGCGCCCGCCCCCAGCTCGCGCAGTTCCTCCGCGGCCTTCACCGCGTCGCCCACCGTGGCCAGGGGACGTCCTACGGCCTCGGCGAGTTCCTCGGCGTTCGGCTTCACCACGTCGGGGCGTTCCCGCAACGCCTCCCGCAGGGCGGGCCCCGAGGTGTCCAGTGCGATCCGGGCCCCGGCCGCATGGGCGCGGGCCACCAGGTCCGCGTACCAGGAGGGGGCCAGGCCGCGCGGGAGGCTGCCGCAGCAGGCGACCCAGCCGGTCTCGGCCGCGCGGTACTGCTCGCGGACCGCCTCCAGCAGGAGTTCGGCTTCGGCGGCGGAGAGCTCGGGACCGGGTGCGTTGATCTTGGTGAGGGTGCCGTCGGGCTCGGCGACCGAGATGTTGGAGCGGGTGGCCCCCGCGATCGGGACGGGCGCGACCTCGATGCCCTGTGCGTGCAGCAGATCGGCGACGAGCGCACCCGGCGCGCCGCCCAGGGGCAGGACGGCGACCGTGCGCCGTCCTGCAGCCGCGACCGCCCGCGAGACGTTCACGCCCTTGCCGCCCGGGTCCATCCGTTCGCCGGTGGCGCGGATGACCTCACCGCGGCCGAGGGACGGGACCTCGTAGGTGCGGTCGAGGGAAGGGTTCGGGGTGACGGTGAGGATCATGCGCGCACTACTTCCGTGCCGCCGCTCTCGATCGCGGTGGCGTCCTCGGGGCTCAGCCCGCTGTCGGTGACGAGCAGATCCACGTCGCCGAGCTCGCCGAACCGGGCGAAGTGCTCCTGACCGTGCTTGGAGGAGTCGGCCAGCAGCACCACGCGGCGTGCGGCGCGGATCGCGGCGCGCTTGACGGCGGCCTCGGCGAGATCGGGCGTGGTCAGTCCGTGATCGGCGGAGAAGCCGTTGGCCGCGATGAACGCGACGTCGGCGCGGATCTCGCCGTACGCGCGCAGCGCCCAGGCGTCCACGGCGGCGCGCGTGCGGTGCCGTACACGCCCGCCCACCAGATGGAGCTGGATGCCGGGGTGGTCCGCGAGGCGGGCCGCCGTGGGCAGGCTGTGCGTGACCACCGTGAGCGTCGCGTCCAGGGGGATGGCGCCGGCCAGCCGGGCGACGCTCGAACCGGCGTCGAGGATCATCGTGCCCTCGCCCGGCAGCTCCGCGAGGGCCGCCTTCGCGATCCGGTCCTTCTCGTCGGCCGCGGTGGACTCCCGTTCCGCGAGGTCGGGCTCGAAGTCCAGACGTCCGACGGGTATGGCACCGCCGTGCACCCGCCGCACCAGTCCGGCCCGGTCCAGGGCCTTCAGATCGCGCCGGATCGTTTCCGCCGTGACCTGGAACTCCTCGGCCAGGGACACCACGTCCACCCGTCCGCCGTCACGGGCGAGCCGGAGAATCTCCTGCTGCCGCTCCGGTGCGTACATGTCCGCTCGCCTCCGCCTCGTGCCCGAACGTGTGGTTTCCCCTGGGAGGCTACGTCTGGATTGCTGAAAAGTAAACGGGTTCGGGCATGGACCCGGACACAAACGGGCCCGGGACCTTGTGTGGGCTGTGCCGCCACACGCGGCGGCGCCCGGCGGTCTCGCGCAGAACGCGACCGCCGGGCGCCGTCGACCACCGCTCGGGAGACGACCACCGCTCAGGGGACGAGCGCCGGCTCCGGCTCCCCGGCCTGCTCCTCCTCCGCGTCCGGCGCCCCCTCCATGTGCTGCGCCGGCCGCTTCGGCAGGGCGAACATCAGCAGGAAGATCACCCCCAGCACGGCCGCCACCCAGCCCAGCGCGTACTGGAAGGCGTGCACGAAGGCCGGTCCCACCCGCGCCGGGGCCAAGCGGTCGGCGATCCGCCCGAAGAAGACCACCGACACCAGGCCGAGACCCAGCGCGTTGCCCATCTGCTGCACCGTGTTGATCAGGCCGGAGGCCGAACCCGAGTGCTCCTGCGGCACATCGGACAGGACCGCGTCCGTCAGCGGGGCGACGATGAGCCCCATTCCGGCCCCCATCACCACGAGGGGCAGGGCCATCTGCCAGGACGCTATGGCGAGGCCGTACCGGTCGGACTCCCAGATGTAGAGGAGCACACCCACCGCCATCACCAGCGCGCCCGCCTGAAGCACCTTGCGGCCGAAGCGCGGGACCAGCTTCTGTACGGACAACCCGGCCGCGGTGGAGACCGCGAGCGAGAACGGCACACCCGTCAGGCCCGCCCGCAGCGCGCTCCAGCCCAGGCCGACCTGCATGTACAGCGTCCACACCAGGAAGAAGATCCCGAGACTGACGCCGAAGACCGTCTGCACCGCGATGCCCGCCGCGAAGCTCTTCACGCGGAAGAGGGAGAGTTCGACCAGCGGGGAGCCGTCCCGCCGGGTCTTGTGCCTCTCGTACGCCACGAGCAACGCGAAGACGACGAGCGCTCCCGCCATCGACGCATACCCCCACAGCGGCCAGCCCAGCTCACGGCCGCGCGTGAGCGGGTAGAGCAGCATCAGCAGACCCAGCGTGACCAGGGCGACGCCGACGAGGTCGAGGCGCAGGGCCCGCGGCGCCCGGGACTCCGTGATGAAGCGCCGGCCCAGAAGCAAGGCACCGACGCCGACCGGCAGGTTGATCAGGAAGATGGGCCGCCACTCGAGGCCGAAGAGGTTCCACTCGGTCAGCAGCGCGCCGAGGAGCGGTCCGGAGACGGCCCCGAGGCCGACGATCGCGCCGAAGAGGCCGAAGACCTTGCCCCGCTCGTGTGCCGGGAAGGTGGCGTGCACGATCGACAGCACCTGCGGCACCATCAGCGCCGCCATCGCGCCCTGCAGGATCCGCGAGGCGACGAGCATCTCCGGGTTCGCCGCGAAGCCGCACAGCGCCGAGGCGAGCGTGAAGCCGCCTATGCCGATCAGGAAGAGGCGCTTGCGCCCGTGGATGTCGCCGAGCCGGCCGCCGGTGATGAGCCCCGCGGCGAAAGCGAGCGCGTACCCCGCGGTGATCCACTGGATCTGGCCGAAGGACGCGCCCGCGTCCCGCTGGATCGACGGGATCGCGATGTTGACGATCGTGACGTCGACCAGGTCCATGAAGGCCGCGGTCATCACGATGGCGAGCGCGAACCAACGCCTTCGGTCGCCCGCGCCGCCGGCCGCGGTGCTGCTGAGTGTGCTCTCGGTGGAGGTCATGGCCCGACGCTAGGACGCCATTAGGTCGGATCGTGTCCTAGTTATGCGGCATCCTCGGATTCATGACGACGGACACTCCCGCCCGGCTCCTGCAGCTGCTCTCCCTGCTCCAGACCCCGCGCGAATGGCCGGGCGGCGAGCTCGCCGAGCGGCTCGGAGTCTCCCGGCGCACGGTCCGCCGGGACATCGACCGGCTGCGCGAGCTGGGCTACCCGGTCCAGGCCACCAAGGGCGCCGACGGCGGATACCGGCTGGTCGCGGGGAAGGCCATGCCGCCGCTCGTGCTCGACGACGAGGAGGCCGTGGCGATCGCGGTCGGGCTGCGGGCCGGCGCCGGACATGCGGTCGAGGGCGTCGACGAGGCGTCCGTACGGGCCCTGGCCAAGCTGGAGCAGGTGCTGCCGGCCCGGCTGCGCCATCGCGTCGCCACGCTCCAGGCCGCCACCACTCATCTGACCAGTGGTGACGGGGCGAGCATCGCGCCCGAGACGCTGACCGTGATGGCCTCGACGATCGCGGGCCACGAGCGGCTGCGGTTCGGCTACCGCTCCGGGGACGGAACCCGGTCACGGCGTCTGACCGAGCCGTACCGCCTGGTCTCGACGGGACGCCGCTGGTACCTCGTCGCCTACGACCTCGAGCGGGACGACTGGCGGACGTTCCGGGTCGACCGGATCGCCGAGCCGTCGGCGACGGGCGCCCGGTTCCCGCCGCGCGAACTGCCGGCGGGGAGCGCGGCGGAGTATCTGCGCCGGTCGGTGTACCGGCGGCAGGAGACATACGAGTTCGAGGCGACCTTCGCCGCACCGGCGGAGGTGGTCGCCGCCCGCCTGCCCCACTGGTTCGAGCCGCCGCAGCCGCTCGGCGAGGGCGGGTGCCGGCTGCGCGGCGCGGCGAGCGACTCCGTGGAGTGGCTCGCGGTGCGGCTCGCCATGGTCGGCTGCGAGTTCACGGTGCATCGCCCGGAGCAACTCATCACGCGGACAAGGGAACTGGGTGAGCTTCTCGGCCGGGCGGCGCAGGCGCCGCAGCCCTGAGAGGCGGGGCTCAGCCGATCTCCCACACGAAGTCCCGCAGGGCCTCCAGGTTACGGACGGCGAGGCAGGCCGGACCGTTCGGGCCGGCGGCCGATTCGTTGCCCGCGGCCCAACTCTCCACCGCCACGCGCACGGAGGCACTGGCGAGGGCGGCGGCGAAGCGCAGAGCGGGGGTGTTGTCCGCCGACGCCTCGTCACCTCCCTGGGTCCGCGCCGCCAGGACCTCGGCGAGTTCCTGCTCCCCCGCCTGGCAGATCTCGGCCCACACCTTGGTGAGCGCGGGGTTGGTGCCGGTGAGGCGCAGCAGGGCGCGCACCCACTCGAGGGACCTCGCGGAGACTCCGACCCCGGGGGTCAGGGTGTGGACCACCGCGTGATGCAGGGCCTCGGCGACGGAGAGGCCCGCGGGGGCCTCGCGGACGGCCTGCGCCCACTGGTGCGCACCCGCCGAGAACAGCGGGGAGAGCGCCTCCTCCTTGGTCGCGAAGTACCGGTAGAAGGTGCGCGGTGCGACCCCGGCGGCGCGGGCGATGTCCTCCGCGCGGGTGGCGCGCAGGCCGTCGGCCATGAAGAGCCCTGCCGCGGCCCGGGCGATCTCCATCCGGGTCGCCGCCTTGCGTCGCTCGGTGAGCGACAGAGCCTCGGGTTCTTGCGCCGCACGGCCGGAGGATGCCCCGGTCATACGCTTGGTACCGGTCACGACGGCAGGTTATGCCGCTGTGGCACAATCTGCCATTCGGGGCCGCCCCGGGGTTCAGGTCCGGGGCGGCCCGTCGATTTCTGCCGTCCGCGGCGGGGGCAGCAAAGGAGCCGGGCCCCGGCGCCAGGGGGGAGTGGCGCCGAAGCCCGGCTCGGGAGAGCCCCGGCACCGGGGGGAGGTGCGTCGGGACTCGGCTCGTGGGGGCCGCACGATACGGCCCGTGCCGTACGGGACCTGGAGGTCTTGTGCCCCGGACCCGGCGGGTTGAAGCGACGGAACCCGCCAAGTCCGTGCGGTGCGGCGGGCCGCCCGGGGCGGCGTCGCCGCCCGCCGCCCGGGCGGAAGCCGTCAGGCCGCCGCGTCGAAGCCCGTCTGCCGTGCGAGCTTCTTCAGCTCCAGCAGCGCGTGCTTCTCGATCTGCCGGATGCGCTCACGCGTCAGTCCGTGCTCCTTGCCGACCTCCGTGAGCGTGCGCTCCCGGCCGTCCTCGATGCCGTACCGCATCTTGATGATGGAGGCCGTCCGCTCGTCGAGCCGTCCGATCAGGTCGTCCAGTTCCTCGCTGCGCAGCAGCGTGAGCACCGACTGCTCCGGGGACACCGCGGAGGTGTCCTCCAGCAGGTCGCCGAACTGGGTCTCGCCCTCGTCGTCCACCGACATGTTCAGGGAGACCGGGTCACGGGCCCAGTCGAGGACGTCGCTGACGCGGTCCGCCGAGGAGTCCAACTCGGCCGCGATCTCGGCCGGCTCGGGGTCGCGCCCGTGCTCACGGTTGAACTCCCGCTGGACACGGCGGATCCGGCCCAGCTCCTCGACCAGGTGCACGGGCAGCCGGATGGTCCGGGACTGGTCGGCGATGGACCGCGTGATCGCCTGACGGATCCACCAGGTCGCATAGGTCGAGAACTTGAAGCCCTTGCGGTAGTCGAACTTCTCGACCGCGCGCACCAGGCCCGCGTTGCCTTCCTGGATCAGGTCGAGCAGCGGAAGACCGCTGCGCGGGTAGCGCCGCGCCACGGCGACGACGAGCCGAAGGTTCGAGCGGATGAAGATGTCCTTGGCCCGCTCGCCGGCGGCGACCAGGGCCTCGAGCTCCTCACGGGTGGCCTCGGCCTTGGCCTTCTCCTCCCCGTCGAGGATCTGGCGCGCGAACACACCCGCCTCGATGACCTGGGACAGCTCGACCTCCCTCGCGGCGTCGAGCAGCGGCGTGCGAGCGATCTCGTCGAGGTACATGCCGACCAGGTCGCGATCGGCGATCTCGCCGCCATGGGCGCGAACACTGTTAGCCGCGTCGACGGTCTCGCTCTCGGCGGACTTGCGACGGGCGACGGCACGGGTTGCCATGCGTGCTCCCTTGCGATGGTGGGCTGGCGGATGGTCCTGTGACGCTTCGGTCACCCTCCCGGGTGCCCTGCATCCGATGGAAACAACGACTGGAATCAGGACAGAATTCCCAACGGGCCCCTCAATTTTTCTGATCATGCAGTACCCTGTGCCGCCACCAGGGAGGCCGGATGTTGTCCGAATTCAGAGAGGTGCAGGTCAGGCCGGGAGTCGAGAGCGACCTCGTGGCCCTCACCGACCTCTACAACCACTATGTGCGCGAGACGCCCATCACCTTCGACACCGCGGTCTTCACCCCGCAGGAGCGACGCCCCTGGCTGCTCTCCCACCCTGAAGACGGGCCGCACCGCCTGATGGTTGCCACGGATCCCGAATCGGGGACGATTCTCGGGTACACCACATCCAGCGCCTTCCGGCCGAAACCGGCGTACGCGACCTCGGTGGAGGTCACGGTCTACCTCGCCCCGCAGGCCAAGGGGCGCGGCGTCGGCACACGTCTCTACAGCGCCCTCTTCGACTCCCTCGCCGGGCAGGACCTGCACCGGGCGTACGCGGGCATCGCCCAGCCCAACGAGGCGTCCGTGCGACTGCACGAGCGCCTGGGCTTCCGGCACATCGGCACATACCGCGAGGTGGGGTACAAGTTCGGCCGCTACTGGGACGTGGCCTGGTACGAGAAGGAGCTCTGACGGCGGAGACCGGGTCGCGCCGCGCTCGCGCGGAAGGGCGGGCGACATGCCGCCGCCCGCCGTCGCGTCCGCGGAGTTCCGGTGGCCGCCCGGGCCCCGTCGGCGGTCAGCCGAACTGCACCGACCGCTTCGCCAGACCCATCCAGAACCCGTCGATCACCGACTTCTGCGCGTCGAGCTCACCGGTCGCGTCCGCCGCGCCCAGGGTCACGAAGAGCGGGGCGAAGTGCTCCGTGCGGGGGTGGGCGAGGCGGCCCGCCGGGGACTTGCGGACGAAGTCGACGAGCGAGTCGACGTCGCCGGCCTCCAGCGCGCGGTGCCCCCAGTCGTCGAACTCCGCCGACCAGCCCGGCACTCCCCCGCCCGGCTGCCGCAGGGCCGCCAGGTTGTGGGTGAAGAAGCCCGAACCGAGGATCAGGACGCCCTCGTCGCGCAACGGCGCCAGCTTCCGGCCGATCTCCATGAGCCTCAGCGGATCGAGGGTCGGCATGGAGACCTGAAGGACCGGGATGTCGGCCCCCGGATACATCTCGACCAGCGGAACGTACGCGCCGTGGTCGAGACCGCGTTCCGGCACGTCCTGTACGGGGATGCCGGGGGCGCGCAGCAGCTTGCGCACCGCTTCGGCGAGTTCGGGGGCGCCCGGGGCCCCGTACCGCACCCGGTAGTAGTGCTCGGGGAAGCCCCAGAAGTCGTAGACCAGCGGGACCGTCTCCACGGCGCCGAGCGCCAGCGGTGCTTCCTCCCAGTGGGCGGACACCACCAGGATCGCCTTGGGGCGCGGCAGGTCCGCGGACCAGGCGGCGAGCTGGCCGGGCCAGACCGGGTCGTCGGCGAGCGAGGGTGCGCCATGGCTCAGGTAGAGGGCGGGCATGCGCTCGGGCACGGTGCGCTCCTCGGTGACGGCGGGCATGGCGGCCACTCCCTTCGCAATTTGCTTGAAGTCTCAAGTTATATCGGCCAGCCTACTCCGCACTTGTTTAACCTTCAAGAAGGAGCCTCGTACAGTGGTCCCATGACGACGGCACCCGCTGATGACACACGCTGGCTCACCGACGAGGAGCAGCGCGTCTGGCGTGCGTACATGCACGCCGTCACTCTTCTCGAGGACCACCTCGACCGCCAGCTCCAGCGCGACGCGGGCATGCCGCACGTGTACTACGGACTGCTCGTCCAGCTCGCCGAGGCGCCGCAGCGGCGGCTGCGGATGACAGAGCTGGCCATGCGGGCGAAGATCACGCGCTCCCGGCTCTCGCACGCCGTCGCCCGCCTCGAGCAGAACGGCTGGGTGCGGCGCGAGGACTGCCCTTCGGACAAGCGCGGGCAGCTCGCGGTCCTCACCGACCAGGGATACGCGGTGCTGTCGGACACCGCGCCGGGGCATGTGGCCGCCGTGCGCCAGGCCCTCTTCGACCGGCTCACCCCCGAACAGCAGCAGTCCCTCGGCGAGATCATGTCGATCATCGCCGAGGGTCTGCAGCCCTCGGAGGCAGGCGCGGATCTGCCCTGGCTGCGCTGAGCCACCGGGCGGATCGGCGCCGACACGGGTGTGCCCCGGCCCCCCGCGGGGGGCCGGGGCACACCCGGAGTGCTCGGACGAGGCGTCCCGGCCCTCGTCCGTGGTGTCCGGCTCGCCTCCGGGGCCAAGCCCCTCGGGCTCACTCCCGTGACCTGCCGGTGGACGGACGACCACCGGCCACGGTCAGTGGGCGACCACCGGAACGTGCAGCTCGTCCTCGGCGCCCGTGCCCGTGTCCTGGCCGGAGACCGACGCCGCGCCGGGGCGGCCGGCGTTGACGAGGGTCAGGGCGATGGCCGCGGCCACCACGAGGATGCCGACGGCGAACCAGATCGCGCTCGCGTAGCCGTGCACCTGTCCCTGCAGCTGGACCAGCTGCGACTGCGACTTCGAGGTGGCGGTCGCGATGTGGTCCTTGATGTAGGACGTGGTCGCCGAGGCCGCGATCGTGTTCAGCAGGGCCGTGCCGATCGCGCCGCCCACCTGCTGCGAGGTGTTGACCATCGCGGAGGCGACACCGGCGTCCCGCGGCTGCACCCCGTGCGTGGCCAGCGCCATGGCCGGCATGAACGCCGTACCCATGCCGAGGCCGAGCAGCAGCATGGCCGGCAGGATCAGGGCCGCGTAGGCCGAATCGAGCTCGATCTGGGCCAGCAGGAACATACCGGCGGCCGCGACCAGGAATCCGGGGCCCATCAGCAGCCGCGCGGGCACACGGGTCATCAGCCGGGCGCCGATCTGGGTCGAGCCCGTGATCATGCCCGCGATCATGGGCAGGAAGGCGAAGCCGGTCTTGACCGGCGAGAAGCCCTTCACGACCTGCAGGTAGTAGGTCAGGAAGAGGAACGTGCCGAACATCGCGATGATCGCGAGACCGAGGGAGAGGTAGACGCCTCCACGGTTGCGGTCGGTGATGACACGCAGCGGCAGCAGCGGGGCCTTGACCTTGGCCTCGGTGATCACGAAGGCCACGAGCAGCACCGCGGACGCGACGAACAGGCCGACCGTCATGGAGTCGCCCCAGCCGTCCGACTCGGCACGCGTGAAGCCGTAGACGAGCGAGACCAGACCGAGGGTGGAGAGGATGACGCCCGGGATGTCGAGCGGCGAGCGGTTGCGGCCGCCCTCCGGCTCCCGGATGACCAAGTAGGCGCCCGCCGCCGCGACGACGGCGAAGGGGATGTTGACGAAGAACGTCCAGCGCCAGTCCAGGTACTCGGTGAGGAAGCCACCGAGGATCAGGCCGACGGCGCCACCGCCACCGGCGATCGCACCGTAGATACCGAACGCCTTGGCGCGCTCCTTGGCGTCCGTGAACATGACCGCGAGCAAGGACAGCGCGGCAGGGGCGAGGAGTGCGCCGAAGATGCCCTGGAGGGCACGGGAGCCGAACATCATCGCGCCGCTCTGCGCGGCACCGCCGAGCGCGGAGGCGAGGGCGAAACCGCCGAGGCCGATGACGAAGGCGCGCTTACGGCCCCACAGGTCCGCGACACGGCCGCCGAAGAGCAGCAGACCACCGAAGGCCAGGGCGTAGGCGGTGACCACCCACTGGCGGTTGCCGTCGGATATCCCCAGGTCCTGCTGGGCGGACGGAAGCGCGATGTTCACGATGGTGGCGTCGAGGACGACCATCAGCTGGGCGAGTGCGATGAAGACGAGGGCCCGCCAGCGACTGGGGTCGGGGGCGGAGGCGCCCGGGATGTTTCGGGCTGTTTCAGACATGGAGGTATCCACTTCGGGACTTCGTGACGGAAAAGTCAGGACTCGGGAGCGAAAAGGGATCGTGCGGAAGGAGGGCAGGCGGAAAGGAAGGCGGGAAGGCGTGGCCCGTCGACGGTGACGGCTGGGACGCCTGTCATGTCACAGCTGTCCGGCGTCTGTCACAGCTGTCTGGTGTCGTGCGGACGGGCGGCGCCCGTTGAACTCGTCGCTCAGGACTGGCGCAGATCCTCCATGGTCGCGGCCGTACCCGGCAGTTCGGAGCGGGCCGGAGCCCGCAGACCGTCCAGGAACAGCTGCAGATGGCGGTGGACGAAGCGGTCGAGGCTCACACAGCCGGTGCCGGCCGGAGGCCTGCTCAGCTGTGCGACGGCGATCATCAGATCCCCGACGCCGATGTCGGGGCGGAGCTGCCCGGCCGCGCGGGCGCGGTCCATGAGCTCGACGATCAGTCGCTCGACCCGTTCACGTGCCGCTTCCAGATCGGGGTGGTGCTCGTCGAACGCGCTGGCCGCCATCGGACACAGCGCGCTGATCCGTTCGTCGGCGGCAGCGTGCACGAAGTGCGACAGCGCCTCGAAGGCATCGCCGCTCTCGGCGAGGGCCCGTTCGGCGTCCTCGGCCGTTCGATCCATGACCCAACAGACGACCTCGCGGGCGAGTGCGTCGCGGTCGGGGAAGTTGCGGTACACCGTGGCATTGCCGACACCGGCCCTGCGGGCGATCTCGTCGAACGGCACCTCGGGGCCGAACTCGACGAACATCTCCCGGGCCGCGGTGACGATCCGCTCCCGGTTGCGCAGAGCATCGGCACGCGGCCGGGTCACTCGGCGCGGCACTGGGGGCGCGGTCTGCACGGCGTACTCCTCAGGTGGAGTGGAAGCGCGTTCCGGGGACTGGGTCCCCGTTTCGCTCGGACACAGGTCTAAACGGGGAATCGGTCCCCGGTTATTTCCCGCCCCGACCCGGATTTTCTGTGACGTGGGACACATGCCTCACCCGGTTGGTGGAACCGCGGCCCGGGCACCGTCCCGGCCCGTCCGCGCCGGGCCGCCGACGCCCTCGCACGCCCCTCCCACAGCCGTCGCGCCCTCACCTCTTCCGCACCCCTGAACCCTCGTTCGGGCTGCTCCAGCGCGCGCCCGACCTCCCCTCGGCACAGGGTGAGCGCAAGGGTGCAGTCGGTGACGGGCGGCTGCCGTGCAGCGAGGGGTCACCGCATGCAGTTGTCCCGCCGCCGGATACGCTCCCGCCGCGTCGCCTCGCTGGCCTCGGTCGCCGTTCTGACGCTCGCGGTCTCCACCTCCGCCGGCACCGGACATCTCATCACCGGCTCCACGACACCGGGACCCATCGCACCGGCCCGCGGAGCACTGCGCGCCTGCATGATCCACGGCAGCAGCAGCGTCCAGATGCCGGAGGGCATCCCGACCCCCGCCGGGTACGTCCGCTCCACCGGAACCGTCCACGCCCTGAACCTGATGGTCGACTTCTCCGACGCTCCCGGGCAGGGCAGCGCGATGGACCGGTTCGCGGAGTTCTTCCCGCAAACCCGGAAGTGGTTCACGACCAGCTCCTACGGCCGGCTCGACTACCGTCCCGAGGCCCCGATACAGCACTGGCTGCGGATGCCCAAGCCCTTCTCGGCGTACGGCCTGGAGCGTGGCGCCCCCTTCGACCCCGGCTACCGCCGGCTGGTGCAGGACATCGTGGCAGCCGCCGACCCCGAGGTGGACTTCCGCCGCTACGACCTGCTGAACGTACTCGTGACGCCGAACGCGGGCCCCTCGGCCCTGGACACGGTCCTGTCGGTGACCTTCGCCGGCAACACCGACGCCCCGATAGCCGACGGCGTGCCGCTGTCCAACGCGTCCTTCATCTACAGCCGCCAGGACGACGGCTCGGGCTCCTACGCCCGGACCGGCTACCGGGTCCTGCCGCACGAGAACAGCCACACCTTCGGTCTGCCCGACCTCTACACCCAGGAGGGCGGGGCGGCCGTCGGCCACTGGGACATCATGAGCGAGGACTGGGGCGCCGACAACGACCTGCTGGCCTGGCACAAGTGGAAGCTGGGCTGGCTCGCGGACTCCCAGGTCAGCTGTGTCAGCACCCGCGGCACCAGCGAGTACACGCTGACCCCGCTCGGCCTCGCGGGCGGCCGCAAACTGGTCTTCATACCGATCAGCTCCAGAGCCGGATACGCCCTCGAACTGCGCACCCGCGCGGGCAACGACGCGACGATGTGCCGGCCCGGCATCCTCGTCTACCGCGTCGACGCCAACGTCGACACCGGCAACGGGCCCATCATGGTCCACGACGCCCAGCGCGACAGCGGCGGCTGCACCCACAGCCCCAACGTCCAGGCCGAAATGTCCGACGCCACCTTCCTCCCCGGTCAGAGCTTCACGGACCCGAAGACGGGGATCGTGGTCACCGTCCTGGACCGTGACGATTCCGGGAACTTCCGCGTCCGCGTGACACGCCGGTGAGCAATCCCCGGACATCCCGGGGCCCGGGGCGGCGCACGGGGCGGGCTTACCCGGCGCAGGCGGCCTGACCGGCATTACCGTGACCTCATGCGCCCGAACGCCATGCCCGCCCAGGACTCGGCCGCCCCCGCCGAGGCCGTCACGCCCCTGATGCGAGGGCTCACCGTGCTGCGGCGGCTCACCGACACGGACGGCAGCTGCAGCCTCAGCGCTCTGGAGCGGGCCAGTGGGCTCGCCCGGTCCACGGTCGACCGGATCACGGCGACGCTGGCCCGCATGGGCTATGTACGACTCGACGGCCGGGACGCCGTCGTCGCACCACGGCTGATGGAACTGGGCAATGCCTACCTTGCCGCGCTGCGGCTGCCGAAACTGCTGGATCCGCACGCGGACGCGCTCGCCGACGGACTCGACGAATCGGTGTCGCTTGCCGTCGCCGACCGGGACGGCATCCGCTTCATCCACCAGGCGACCCGCCGCCGCGCGATGTCCCTGAGCTTCCGCATCGGTGATCTGCTGCCCGCGGAGCGGACCGCCCCCGGACCGCTGTTCGCCACGGAGTGGGACGAGGCGGACTGGAAGCGCTGGCACGAGCGGCGGGCCGCGGACCCCGAGGACCGCGGCTTCCCGGCGGTGCCGCTACGCAGCCGCCCACTGGCCGGGTCCGGCGGCAGCGCCCTCGGCGACGACTTCGAGGAGCGCACCCAGCAGGCCCGCGAGCAGGGCTGGGCCCTGGACGACCAGCTGATCGAGCCGGGTCTGGTGGCGCTCGCCATGCCCGTGAGGAAGGCGGACGGCCGGATCGCGTGTGTGGTCAGCGTGGTCAGCCATACGAGCCGTCACTCCGCGGACGATCTGCACGGGACCCTGCTGCCCCGGCTGCGCTCGGCGGTGGCGGCGATGGAACGGGAGCTGCACGAGGCGCCGCCCGCCGCCCCCGACGCGCCGTCCGGACTCGCGACCTGGACCGGGGCGTCCAAGCAGGAGCTCGGACGGGAGTTCGTGGAGTCACTGGCCCGCGGACTGACGGTGATCACGTCCTTCGGCGAAGGACGCGCCGAACTGACACTCACCGAGGTGGCCGAGGCGACTGGGCTGGCGCGGGCGACGGCACGGCGGGCTCTGATCACGCTGGAGCACCTCGGATACGTCACCGCGCACGATCGCGTCTTCCGGCTCACCCCGCGCGTGCTGGGCCTCGGCTACCCCTCCCTTTCCCGGGTCACGCTGCCGGACATCGCGGCTCCCCATCTGAGGACCCTGTCCGAGCAGGTGCTCGAGTCGACCTCGTTGGCGGTGCTGGCGGGCGACGAGATCCAGTACACGGCCCGGGTCGCGCCCAGCCGCATCATGAGTGTCAACTTCACGGTCGGCACCCGGCTGCCGGCGTATCCGACGTCACTGGGCCGGGTGATGCTGGCGGACCAGACGGAACCGAAGCTGCCCGAGGTGACCTCCCTGACGTCGCGCACGGTCACGGACCCGGACGAACTGAGGGCGGCGCTCGACCGCGTCCGGCGCGAGGGATACGCCCTGGTCGACGAGGAGTTGGAGGAGGGCCTGCGGTCGATCGCGGTACCGGTGCGGGACCGCGGGGGCAAAGTGGTCGCCGCGGTGAACATCGCCATGCACAGCAGCCGTCGCACGATCGAGGAGTGCGTGGCCGAGCTGCTGCCGGAACTGCGTGCGACGGCGGCACGGATCGAGGCGGACCTGCATGTGGCGGGGCGATTCAGGAAGGTGCCGAGCATCTGACGACGTTCCTGCCGGCGATCCGTACGGCCGCACCGGCGATCACCGCACCTCGCATCCCTGACCCCGCCTGGGGTCGAGCCCTGGGCCCGCCGTCAGTTGCTGCTCGACCGGGACGAGTTGCCGTCCGGCACACGACGCACGCGTGCACATGAGCCGGGTCCGGCGACGAGTGCCGAGCGGCACCGCCGTGCACTCGGCGGGCGACGAGCACACGGCATCACCCGTTCGCGTTCTCCCGGACGACGAGCCGAGACGGCCGGTGGGCGGGGCGCGTCACCGAGGTGACGACGGCTCCGGAGCCCTGCCGGACCTTCCGCGGAGCGGTTACGCGTTCCGCGAGCGCCGGACGTGTGTGTGCCGCTGAAGCTGCGGGCTTGCCGGTGTCGTGATCCCATGAACGCCGGGAGCGCACGGTACATACTCCGCGGTCGATGCCGTGCTCACGGATACCGAAGTCACCGGTACCGGTTTCTTGCCGACCACGCTCCACCACACGGCCGTTCGCGGGAGCTACTCCGCCCGTGCGAGTCCGCGCGTGCGGGACCGTTGCCCCACCCCCCTGCGGCCGAGAACGACGTCGTCGTACGGGTGCACGACGCGGGGCTCACGCGGTGAGAGCTGGACTGGCCGGGGACCTGGACCGATCGCGCCGGCCACGACCGGACACCGCGCGTGCCCGGGCACGAGTTGTCGGGTGTCGTCACGGAACCGGGAGACGTCCTGGACCGCTCGGCCAGGGACTGAAGAAGAGGGCGGACGAGGACAGAAGAGAGCAGAAGAAGGAGAGCAATCATGATCGGAATGCGGATCACAGGCGGCGTTCTGGCCGCCGGCATAGCGGCCACGGCCATCGTGTGCTCCACCGCGGCAGACCGTGCCCCGGCCACAGCCCAGGCGGCGCCGGCCGCCGCCGTGGCCTCTCCGCGCCCGACCGAGACGCTGACGCCCGTACTCGAACAACCACTGACGAACGTGGAGGGCAAGACATTCACCTCGGCGATCGTGGACTTCCCGCCCGGTTCACACGCCCTGCCGCATCGGCACGGCGCGGCCTTCGTCTACGCGTATGTGCTGGAGGGCACGGTGCGCAGCCGGCTTGCCGGGGAGCAGGCGCACGAGTACCACCAGGGCCAGTACTGGGTCGAACCGCCGGGCGCCCACCATGTACTCACGGAGAACACAAGCTCGACCAAGCCGGCGAAACTGCTGGTCATCTTCATCTCCAACACGGGAGACAAGCTCAAGACCGAGGACGCCCCGACCCAGGGCACGAGCTCCACGCGGGGCTGACCGCGGGGCGTCTTGTTGCGCGCAGCTCGGGGCCGGTGCGGGTGTGGATGTAGGTGCACCTGACCGAGCAGGCCCTGTACTGAGACGAGGCCGCAGGCCACCTGCCCGTGCCGGGTCGGCCGGCCGACTTGGCATCACCGGAGTCCGAACACTCCCCGCGGCGTCGAAGCCCGGCACCTCCCGGCCCTCGACTTCGTCCCCGCACACCACGCGAGCGGCCGCCCGAAGGCACCGCGGAGAAGCCGGTCCGCCGGCCGGCACGGCCCGAGCACTGCGACTCGGCTGCCCGACACCAGCGCCCGCCAGAGCCCTGATCCGGTACGCTGTGCAACGAGCGCCCCGGCAGGGCGCTGCGGCGTGTCACGCGGCTCCCCGCGCTCCTCACCGCAGCAGCCCTCCCCAGGTCGTTCAAGGCTTGCCCGGAAAACCTGACCGCGACCCGTACACCGAGCGACGGGCAGGATTCCACCCAGGCCGCGCTTTAGCCTTCGTAGCTCAGGGGATAGAGCACCGCTCTCCTAAAGCGGGTGTCGCAGGTTCGAATCCTGCCGGGGGCACAGAGAAAGGGCCAGCTCAGGAGGGTTTCCTCCCAGGCTGGCCCTTCATCGCGTTCGGGGTCGTGCCACACGCGTGCCACTACGGCTGTGTGGAGGCCGGATCCTCTAGTCCGAGACGGCCTCTCCCCCACCCTCACGGATCATCGCTCCGAGCCGATCAGCGATGGCCCGATCACGGTCGCTGGTCATGTGCTGGTAGATCAGCGCGGCGCGCGAGCTGCTGTGGCCCATGCGGGTCATCAGCTCACGGGTGCTGGCACCGGCAGTCGAGGCCAGCGTGTTGCCGGTGTGGCGGAGATCGTGAAAGTGGAGTTCCGACGTGACCCCCGCGGCCTTCCTGGCCGACACCCAGTCGTCACGGAAGTTGCTCCGCCGGAGCTGGCCGCCCTGCGGACCGACGAAGACATGCCCGTCGCGGCCAGACGCGGCGAACTGATCCAGGTGGCGTGTCACGTCGTCGAGCAGCTCGGCGGGGAACGAGACGGCACGAACGCCGGCGGCGGACTTCGGCGCTTTGTCGAAGAGACGGCCGTCCTGCAACTCGGTTTGAGACCGACGGACGCTGACGGTCAGCCTCTCCAAGTCGACGTCCCGACGGCGGAGGGCGGCCAGTTCGCCGAACCGCAGAGTGGTGAACGCGGCCAGGAGGACGAGCAGCCGGTAGCGCGGCGCGATGGAGTCGGCGACGGCGAAGACCTCGACAGCCGACAGGACCGGCCGCTCGGGCACGTCGTAGCGATCGGCGCCCTTGATACGGCACGGGTTGCGCCGGATCAGTTCGTCGTCCACGGCCGTGTTCATCAGGGCCCGCAGCAGTTGATACGCCTTGACCACCGTCGGCTCGCCGATGCCGGCCGCGAGGAGTTTCCCCCGCCAGCTACGCACACGAGCCGTCGTCACGTCCGCCATGGTCCCGGCACCGAAGGTGGGCAGGATGTGCAGCCGCATCACGGACTCAGACCGCTCACGGGTGCGATCGGCGAGCTTCCGGTCCCGCAGCCATGCCGTGGCGTACTCCGCGAAGTTGACCGCCCCGGCGTCCGGGTCCGACCACTGGCCGCGCGTGATGTCGGCCTCGATCTGGGCAAGGGCGACTTGGGCGTCGCTCTTGGTCGGATAAGTCTTCTCGGCCGGACGAAGTAGCCCCGTCTCGGGATCGCGGTAGCGGACCTGCCAGCGACCGGACTTGAGCTGTCGGACCGATCCGAAGCTTCTGCGCTGCCCCTTCTTGTTGGCCATCAGGCAACCCTCCGCAGCGAGCCTCGCCGGTGGCTGATCGGCTGCACTGTGTTGGCGTCGATGAACGCGCTCAGCTCACGCTCCGGGATGCGGACATGACGGCCGACCTTGACGAACGTGATGCGTCGCTCGGCGATCAGACGACGCGGGAAGCGTTCCGTGGTGCCGAGAAGTTCGGCCACCTGCGCCACAGTGAGGTAGCGGTCAGCCATGGGTGGGTTCTCCTTCCGTTCCGGGGGCGGGTTCGAGGGATGCGGCGAGCCAGGCTTCGGCGTCGGAGAGGCCGGTTCTGGCGAAGACCCAGTGCGCGAGTACGTACGTGGTCTCGGGGGCGGGTTCGTTCGGTGCTGCCTGTGCTCGTCGCCATTCGGCGCGGGCGTCGCGGAGCGCGCCGAGGGTGGTGGAGTAGCGGCGGGACTTGGTGGAGAAGTGGCCGCGGAAGCCGAGCATGTGGGCCCAGGCACGCAGGCGGAGGTGTTCGAGGTCCTTGCGTGCGCCGAGAGCCCAGGCGGTTCGGATCAGGCGGCGGGCATGCTCGCTGATGTCGAGCTGGGCAAGTTCGGCGACGAACTTCAGCGGGCGGTCGAGAGCTCCCGTGGCTGTCTCCGCGCCCTTGGTGGCGTACTTGGCGATGTAGGCGGCGACCGCGCGTTCGGTGAGCTCCTGGCCGTCGTTGAAGTCGGCCGAGCGGATGGTGCGGACGTCGAGTTGGCGGCCGAAGACGAACTTGTGGGCGCGTCCGTCGATGGTCGGGCCGTCGACGCGGACCTTGGCCGCGGCAGCGCCGATGGCGTCGGTCAGCAGCTCGGCGGTGGCCCAGGCCGGGGGCGGAGTCTCGCCGCCGCCGGGGCCGTCGATGCGTATGACCGCGTGGAAGTGGACCGCACCGCGCTTCTGGTACTCGGCGACCTTGGCGAAGGAGACGCGTGCATGGTCGCGGAGCTCCCGCTGTAACAGGCCGGCGCGCTTGCCGACCTCCCGGCGCAGGTAAGTCGAGAAGCGTCGCCAGAGCGGACCGGCGTGAGCGTTCCAGAGGACGGCGGCTTCGTAGTCGTAGGTGTCCGGGTTGAGCGGGGTGCCGAGGGCTTCGTCGTCCTGGTCGTGGTGGGTGCCGCAGCGGCAGGGGCGGCCGTCGGTGCAGCGGTTGTGGACGGGGCCGAAGCCGGGGGCGGTGAAGGTGGCGAAGACCCGGGGGTGGGTGGCGACGTGTTCCGGGGTGCCTTTGCCGCCGCGCAGTCCGGCGGTGATCAGTTGGAAGGTGTCGCGGCGGTAGACCTCGGAGCAGGCCGGGCAGCGGGTCGTGCGGCGGTTGTTGCAGCGGACGAGGAGTTGGCCGGCCGGGAGGTCGCCCGAGTTGAGCTGATGGAGGACTCGGCCGATCTCGCCGGTGGCGGTGTCGACGTCGTACTCGGTGCGGTGGCCGTCGAGGCGGATCGGGTGGGTGCAGCCGCCGAGGCTCGAGAGCTGACGGAGGATAGCGGGCAGGGTGCCGCCTGCGGCGAGGTTGCTGAGTTCCGGGAGTGGGGGCGGGGTGACGCTGGTGAAGATGGCGGTTCTCCTTCTGACGGGCACTTCGGGAGGAGTGGGCCGCCGGGGCGGCGGGTACGTGGCGGTGTCGCGCCGCCCCGGAGGTCTGGCCGCAGGTCAGCGGCGGTGGTGGTCGCGGAGCAGGGAGCGCAGGACCACGGCGGCGACGGCGACCGAGATGGCCGTGACGGCGACGGCGGCCAGGAGCGCGGTGAGGACGACTCCGCCGACGAGCACGGCCGCGACGGTCTTCTGGTCGATGGAGACCGATGGGAGCGAGCGCCGGGCCGGGGCGGGTGTCGGGTCTGTCGGGGTGTGGGTGTGTGCGGGCGGCGGGGTGGGGTTGTCCGGGTATTTGGCCAGGAACACGGCGAACTCCTTATCTACTCGTCTAGTCATGTGAGCCGTTTACGACGTCCACCCCGGATCGCGTGCCGGACTCGATGGCGGGGGCGAGGACGGTGCGCGAGAGCCAGAAGCCGAAGAGGGTGATCAGGACGACGATCCAGATGCGGACGCCGAGGAACTTGACCGCCGCCCAGGCGAAGAAGCCGAGGACGACGACGAGCGGAAGGCTGACGGTCACGGGGTACGGGGTCCTTTCAGCGGACGGGGCAGCGGTGGGTGCGGGCGGCCAGCTCGGCGGCGGCGCGGCTGTCGTAGTCGGCGGAGAAGTTGCAGCGCGGGGCGGTGCAGGCGGCGGTGTGCTTCTCGCGGCCGCGGTGGTCGTAGGCCGTGCCGACCTGCACGGGCCCGATGCGGGTGACGTTGCGGAAGCGGCGGTTGGCGGTCATCAGAGCTCCATTTAGAGGTGGGCGGCGATGGCTTCAGCCATGGGCGCCGGGACGCCGAGGCGGGCGCGCAGGGTGGTGACGTCCATGGGGGTGCCGGTTCGGGTGTGGTGTTCGGCGGCGACCTTGCGGGCGTGGTCGATGAGGGCGGCCGGGACCGGGACGGCCGGGCGGTCAGGCGGGGCCTCGATGGCGGGTTGGGCGGGCGACTCGGGTTCGGGGGCGGTTTCGGGCTCGTCCTCCTGGTCCTCGACGACCTTGACGTCGACGGCTGCCTTGGGTGCGGAGTGGGCGAGGAGCGTTCCGCCGAGGAAGGCGACGGCAGGCCAGCCCGCGACGAGGATGCGCAGCCAGGCCGGGACGTCGCCGAGGTCGAGCAGGCCGGCCGTGGCGACGTTCGCGCCGAGAGACGCGGCGAGCGCGATGACGAACCAGCACCAGGCCGCACCCTTGGCCGAGCCGGAGCGCAGTCGACGCCAGGCGGCGACGAGCAGCAGGTCGACGGAGACGGGATAGGCCCAGGCCTTCCAGCCGTCCTGTCCGGCCGCCACAGCGACGTCGTGGATGTGCGCGAAAGACAACGCGGCGGCGATGAGCGCCTGGACGAGTACCGCGTCAACCCGGGCCAGTTGGGCGCGCATGAGGGCGTCTCCTTCCGGGATCAGGCATGGGAGGGGTAGGGACGTGGCGCGAGACGGTCACGCCGGACGGGATGGAGGGAGGCTCAGTCAGTGAGGAGGTTCGGCTGGACTGCGGGCCCTGGCCGCTCGACGGAGGGCAGCGGGTCGGGCACGTAGGGCCGGAACGGCTTCAGCGCGGGGAGGTCCGGTACGAGGTGGGCCGTCTCCCGGCAGACGTCGGCAGTGTCGCCGAGGGAGAGATACGGGGTGCGGATGCGGGACCAGCCGCCGGACGTGTCACCCGCGACCGCCAGGCCGGGACGTTCAGCGGGGATGGCGCAGGCGGCGAGGACCGCTTCCGGCGCGATGTCGCCGAGGGCCATCTTCGCGGAGGCCTCATCGTTCACGCGGTGGCAGACCCGGCCGGTGAGCTGAGCCCGGAGCATGGTCGCGCCCTTGCCGAGTTCGGCACCGAAGCGCTGCCCGCACACCTCGAGGTAGATGCCGGCCGCGCGGCCGAGCTGGGCGAGGCGGATGAGCTGGGTGACCATCTCATCGCGCCGTTCCTCGTCCTTGCGGGTGGCGGTCAGGAAGAGTTCCGCCACCTCGTCAACGAACAGGACGACGGGCACAGGCCGTTCGCTCTCGGGCAGGCCCCAGATGTCGGAGGTGATCTCCTCGTCAGGGGTGCCGGGGGCAATGCCCTGCCGGGCTTTGATCAGGTCGTACCGGTCCTCCATCTCCTTGACCAGAACAGGCAACAGCTCTGCCGCTTCATCCGGATCGGTGGCCAGCGCTGAGAGGCGCAAGGCGAACGGGGACAGCTCGACCCCGCGCTTGCAGTCGACGCCGACGAGGGCGACGTCCTGCGGCGCAAGGCCCGAGACGAGATGACGCAGGTACATGGACTTGCCCGACAGCGTCGCGCCGAGGGTGAGTTGGTGGGGAACGGCCCGGTAGTCGCGGACGAAGGGCATGGCGTCCTCCCGCAACGCGACCGGCACCTTGAGGAAGCCGCCGTCGATCTTGCGCGGCATCCGCACCTTGCGCAGGACGTCGAAGCCGACCAGCCGCAGTTCGACGACACCGGGCTTGACGGTGGAGACGTACACGGCGTGGACGCCCCAGGCGTGCCGCAGCCGTTCGGCCGAGGCGGTGACGTCGGCGGGTTCCTGCCCCGGAGCGAGGCGGAGACGAAGCCGTAAGCCCGTCGAGGTGGGCCGGATGATGCCCCGCCGAGGAGGGGTGGGCCGCACCTCCCGCCGAGTGGTGGCCTTGACGGCGAGGATGCGCAGCCGGGACGGCGCGACGGTCAGGCCGCAGGCTTCCATGACCGAGGCGTACGAGCTGAGCAGTCGGACGGTGGATATCGGCCCGCCGACGGCGGACCAGTAGAGGCCGGGGTGGTTGGCCCGGGCGTAGGCGGCCCCACCGCCGAGCGCGGCGACAGGACCACCCACCTCCAGAAGCGTCGCGAGATCGGACATCAGGCCGAGGCCCCCATCACGGCCGGGAAGGCGGCCGGGGTGACAGCGGCGGCCCGGAAGGCGATGCCGTGACGCTGCTGGCCGTTGAACACGGACTCCCACGGCCGGGCAACGAGCCCCGGCAGCGCGACCGGCGCACCGAGGTTCAGCCCCTCGGAGACACCGCCCTCGGGGACGGTGACCTTGATGAGCGAGGACTCTCCGTCTTCGATGTAGACGACGCCGATGGTCATCAGCGCCTCACCGCTGACAGCGTCCTTGGCGATCTCACCGGTCTGGCGGTCACGGACCTTCGGCTCGGGAGCCTCGGTGAGGAGGATCGTCGCGGCGGAGGTCTCAACACGGATGGTGCGCACAGGCACGTTCCTATCTACTCGTCTATACAAGATGCGATCTGCGAACCCGATTCCTCGGGCTCACGACGATCACCTTGCCACACCACTTGCCCACTCGTCTATACGAGTAAGCGTGTTGGGGTGTACGAGTTCGAGAAGCGTGCCGGCCACTGTCAGACCCATCCGTCAGAATCCCGCCATGCTGAT
Source organism: Streptomyces sp. NRRL F-5122 (assembly GCF_001507435.1). Taxonomy (GTDB): domain Bacteria; phylum Actinomycetota; class Actinomycetes; order Streptomycetales; family Streptomycetaceae; genus Streptomyces; species Streptomyces lannensis. The sequence continues at coordinate 108,194 of NZ_LMWH01000243.1, read as the reverse complement.
AGCGACAAACGCCAACGGCCTCGTGGTGAAGCGCCCCTCGAAGCCGGCCATCGGGACGATGCTCGCCAACTTGCAACGCGGCATGGAGCACATGGTGCTTGAGCGGCAGGAAGAGGACCTCGAGGGGGACTGGTACATCCAGGTCCTGTTCCGCGCCAACAACACCTACCAGCTGGAGTACCGGGACGGCGTCCCTGCCGAGCACTACCAGACGCAGACCGTCTCGCAGGAGAAGGTGCGGGAGGCGCTCATCGGCTGGGCGACCGGCAAGCCGGACTGGCGCGAGGGCTTCATGTGGAGCAACGTCGGCGACATGTTCACGCCGGAGGCCTAGCACCCCACCGACACCGGTCATGCGATCACGTCGCCGGGAGCTGGTACGCCAGGACGTACGCGTCAGCCGCCATGACCGTGTCGCAGACCTCGACGGGCCGCTTCTCCGTGTCGAAGGCGGTTCGGATCAGGTGAATGACCGGCACGCCGGCCGCCAGCCTCAGCGTGCGCACCTCGTCCGGCGAGGGCATCCGGGCCCGGATCTCCTCCTCGAAGTGGTCGAGGCGGTGGCCCAGCTCTTCGAGGCGGGCGTAGATGCCGCCGGGGCCGGGGTTGGGTTCGGCGATTTGCGTGCCGCGGGCGATGTCGAGCGGTAGGTAGGAGGTGGCGAACTCAACCGGCCGACCGTCAAGGAGGTAGCGGCGCCGACGTGCGAGGACCCGCCGCACGGACCCGAGCCGCGTGGAGATGTCATGGCTCGCCTTCTCCTCCTTGACCTCGAGGCTGTCGACCTGGGGGTGACTGCCGGCCGCGTCGGCTTCGACGATGAACGCGGACTTCCCCTGCTCGCGATGACGCCGGGCGAACCGGTCCGAGGCGAGACGCCGCACAGGCGGACGCGGCCGGACGAAGACGCCCCTGCCGTGCTCGGCGTGGACCAGGCCCTCCCCCTGGAGGATCGAGAAGGAGTTGCGGACCGTCATGCGAGAGACCCCGTAGTGGTCGACGAGCTCCGCTTCCGAAGGCAGCTTCTCGCCCTCCCGGAATCGCCCACGGTCGATGGCGTCACGCAGCTGGTCGGCGATCTGTCGGAAGACCGCACGATCACTCGTGGGATCGAGATCACCGAGCAGGCCCGAAGAAAGAGGGCTCACGTGTGTACTCCTTTAGGTATCTAGACGAGTGGGCGAGTGCTTGTTGCTACGGTGGAGAGCCTAGCCATCCGAGAGGGCCGAGGAACGTGAGCACAGAACGCCCGCACTCCGTGAGCGTGGCCGGGGTCGTCGTCGACGCCCAGGGCCGGGCCCTCCTGATCCAGCGCCGGGACAACGGTCACTGGGAACCGCCGGGCGGCATCCTCGAACGCGAGGAGACCGTCCCCGAAGCCCTTCAGCGCGAAGTCCTCGAAGAGACCGGCATCAAGATCGCGCTTCCCGCGACCCTCACCGGCGTCTACAAGAACATGACGGGCCTGATCGTCTCGCTGGTCTTCCGCTGTGAGGCGGCCGACGGCACGCCGACCACCGGCGACGAGACCCGCGCACTGCGCTGGGTGACCCGCGAAGAAGTCTCCGAACTTGCCGACGAGGCGTACGCGATCCGCGTCATAGACGCACTCGACGCGGCGTCCCCGCCGGCCATCCGCGCCCACGACGGCGTGAAACTCGTCTAGTCCGAACCCGCTGCACATGGCGGCCTACCAGCATGAAGGAACTTGTATGCACGAGTATACGAGTACTGCCCGGGTCTGGGGACTGTCTTGCCCAGGTTTCCCGGAAGAGGTCAGCCGGGCCCGCCGATGGACGCGCGACGTCCTGCGCGGCTCCCCTTTTGCCGAGGACGTCGAGCTGATCGTGAGCGAGCTCAGCGCGAACGCAATCCTCCACACGGCGAGCGGCCATGAGTCCGGCAGCTTCCACCTGGCCGTCGCCGTCTCGGCGCAGGTGGTCGCCGTATCGGTGACGGACGCCGGAGGCATGGGCACGGCCCCGAAGATCGAGCACCAGGACCAGGACGCCGAGCACGGCCGCGGACTCGGCATGGTCAGCGCGATCGCTCACCGGGTCGTCGTCCACAGCAGCGAGGCCGGCCACACCATCACGGCGGAGCTCTTCACCGACGCACGCCGAGGAGGGCACCCGTGCTGACGACGACCAGGCCCGGCTTCTGGTGCGAATGCTGGACGCAACGACTGGACGGGCGACGCCCGCCGGCCCTCTTCGGATCCTTCGACGCGTACTCGGCGGTCGAGGCGAACAACTGGGTGGCGACGATCCTGCGCACCATCTCACCAACACTCGACACAGCCGCTTCTCAGGAAGCGTGGACACGCCTCCAGGATGACCGCATCGACACGAGACGAGCCTTGTTGCGCCGGGAGCCCTGGACGGTGTCCATCACGCACGTCAGCACGCGCATCACATGGACAGTCCGTCCAGCACTCTTCCTGCCCCTCTCACACCGGCAGGGGCTCGACCTCCCAGCCTGTGCGCACGACTTCAAGCCCGCCGGCAACGGATGAACCTGCTTCAGAGAGTCAGTCCGGCACCCGCCCGATGGTGAACCCTTCACCATCCTGGAACTCGATCAGAACCCCGCGGTCCACGAGGTAGACCCAGCACTCAGGGCAGCATTCGAGTACCGCGTCGGCATGCGTCGCCAGCAGGCCAGCCTCCGAAGCGAGCGAGGGCACCGCGAGATTGCCCCAGAACACGACCGCCAACTCGTCCGGGCTTGCGAGACCGGAGAGAAGCCTCCGAAGCTCCCCACCGTCGAACGCCGGGGAGCGCTGTACCTCGGCACCCTGCCAGTCCAGCCGATACGACCCCACAGAACCGAACCGGTTCAAGCTCAGTGCTGCAAACGTCCTGTCCTCGTCGTACGACAGCACCACCGCCGCATCTCCAACGGATTGCAGCAGCACCGCGATCACGTCCGCTTGCGTCCCGTAGCCAGCCTCGGCACCCATGACACTCCCCACATCCACGACTGCCGACGACACACCAACCGCCGCCGACACAGCAGCGGCCCACGAGGCGAGTCATGCAAGATCAGGACCATCCAACCGACTGAGTTACAACTTTCTCTACTGGTTCAAGCACCCGTCGTCGCTTCGCTCCTCCGGGCGGGCGCGGGCGGCCGGCGGCGCCCGCGCTCATGTCTCCGCCCCGCTCGGCACCGCCGGCCGCCCGCTCCCGCCCAAGAGGCAGGCACACGGGCAGGAAGTCAGAACACGTCGTGGCTTCACCGGGCAGGTCCCCAGACTGCTCGACGCGCCGCAGGCTTACGGGGCCATGATCACTCGCCCCAAAGCAGCTCCAGCCCAAAGCAGCTCCGCCGACCTCAGTCGTTCATGGACAGCTCTCGGCGCATCAAGTCTCGGTAATCGTAGTGGCGCACCTGAAACTCCATGGCCTCGTCCATGGTCATGCCCTCCTTGGCGACATAGACCTCAGCGGCGACCGTCTGCGCCTTGTGCGCCTCATCCTTCAGGAAGGCCACCAGCTCACTCGCCGTGGCTTCCGGGTGCAACTCGAACCAGGTCGCGGCCAACTGGTGGCAGTACGTGTGCATCATGGCTTGGTTGTGCGCCATGAAATCTTGGGTGGCATTACGGCGAGTCATGAGCCAAGCATGTCGGGTTGGAACCAACCGTGTGGCTCTTTTGCCACGATGCGCCCGCCGGGCCGTCCTGGGGCCGTCGGACGGTGCTCAACGACGGCCCACGTTGACAACCACCGACGGCTAAGTCGCAGGTCGCAGCGTTGATCGATTGCACGGCCGCAGGTCAGGGACCCGTCCCTTCAACTCGGTCATTGAGACTCCACCGACCGCTTACGCCGGCCAATCCAGGCCTGATGAGCAGGCACTGACACTATGACGCAATCCGAATCAGGCGATCATCCGCCGACAAGCGAAGTACAACCTTCTCCTCCAAGAACTTCGGGGCATCGTTGTCGATCGCAATGATCTGCAACTTATCTCGGTAGCGTTCCGCCATTTCGGCAAGTAGACGAAATGCGTTATCTTCCCTTCGCGCATCCCACCCCTCACGACCGGTATTACTACTAATTCCATCAAGAACTAGGAGTCCCGCCATAGGGAGGCCTCGATCAATACAAACGGTATGAACGGCCAAAGAATAGGCGATATTTACGAGCACTTGCATCCCTTGACTGGAGATTTCGTCGAAGGAACGCCCGCCGACAATAGGAAGAAAGTTTCGCTTGTCGATCTTCACCCCAAGGCCGGCTCCGCCGATCTGAGGTGGCTCCAACTGAGCTAGGTATTCCTCGAATCGCTCTTCAAGAGCATCCAAATTGTCCTCAGCAACAGATGAGTTGTCGCGACCCGCTAGATCGGCAGTGATTGAATCTTTCAGATCTTGCAGACTTCGCGCATCATCCATGATGCTAGAACGACGAGCGAGAATCTCCAGGTATTCTTGAATGCGCGCCTGCTCCTCGACGTTTCGGGCACGCCGAGCGCTACGCTCACTAAGTTCGTCACCACGGCTACTGACGAACGCGCGTGTTCTGAAATCTAGCTCAGCTACCGCCGCCTCCAGCTCCGCTTGCCGCTGCGCCAGAGCCTGCTCAATGGCAGCAAGTTCTGCCTGACGAAATCCCTGCACCTCAGAAATTTCAGAAATTTGCGCCTGAACTCGTCCTTGCTCCTTGATCAGAGCGGCCCGCCGATCACTCTGGTCAGTCAAGGGCTGGGTACACAAGCGACAGTGATCGTGATCCTGCTCATGCGCTGATGGCAAGTCTTGTCCGCAGCGTGGACACACGATGAAATCAAAGTCCAACAGGTTATCTTCGGCCACGATGGCACGAGATAGCTTGACTACCTGTGAGTGAAGCTGGATCCTCAACTGCTCAAGGTCGCCTAGCTGTCGCTCGACGGCATCTTTTTCTTCCGTCAAGGTGCCACACGAGTCTTCAAGCCGAATTACGGTATCGCGCAAGCTCTCCGTACCCAAGCTTGTGTGGAGACCATTCGCAGTGTCGTAAGCCTCAGACTCCAGCTCAGCAGCTTCTTCCCTCAGCGTGGTCAGCCGCGCTTCCAACTCCCTGCGATCGCCGAGCATCGTTCCACGCATCAGCCTGTCAAATGCCGCGCTTTGTTGAGAAAGGAAGTTGATTCGACTCTCAACGTCCTTAAGCTCAGCTTGCAGCCGCGCCATTTCGGTGTCGTAGAGACCGAAGGCAATCTCGAAAACGTACCGGCGCTTGATGTTCCTGAAAGGGTCTCGATGACCGAATACCATGTTGTCGATCTCAGCACCCGGGACCATCGAGTAGTTCAACCAGTCGTTGATAGTAACCGGTACGTACTCACTGGATTCGGGGCGCGATCGTGACGTTGGAACATCAACGACGGGCAACCCGATCTGTTCAAGGAGCCATTGCGAGTAGGTCTTATCGGCCGTTCCATCGTTCTTTACGGCGGGAAGTCTATATGCGCTATTCGCGCCGACAATATCCACCTTCGCTGTCGGCGTGGTTACACGAGGTCGAGAAATGAGCCACTCGGCTGCGCCAGTATGGACCTGACCGGTAATAGCACTCACGTAGTTGACTTCAGGAGGCATGCTCTTCGGCAAGGCTCCCAGAAACCCGCGCATGAGTCGCAGCAGAGTTGATTTTCCTGTTGCGATCTCGCCCTGCACAATGCTGAGATCAGGATTGAAATTTACTTCTCTGCCTCCACCGACCAGCCTCACATAGTCGATCTGAAGCAAGTGGTTTTGCTTAGCCATTAAATACTTTCCCCCCAAGACGACCCGGTAATATCCGGAAACAGGGAATAGATGAGTTTCTTCAGCCTCTCGCCTGTGAGGTCGAAGTGACGTCTCAAGAGCAATGAGCGTTCTTGATACTCACTCCAAGACTCATCTTCTAGAAGTCGCTCGACTAAAGCTGCCCCTTGGGGAGTACTCCTGTAGCCGTGTCCACGCGAATTAACGGATACTACCTCGATCAGGCCCCGGCCGATGAGGCTCCCCAGCAGGGAATAATAGGCGGGATCCCAAGGGCCATACCGATAGCGGACCATCCGTTCATCGATCGGGACTTCCTCCTCGGTAGCCGTAGCAATAGTCTCTGGGTTAACACCCTTGCTCTGCAACGCTACGGCAAGTCGCTCAGGGTATCGCAGAAAAAAGTCCAGCTTAGCTAGCTTTGTGCGTCCTTCGAGATGTGCCTGCGTTCCCTTCTGCCGGCTGAACGTGTCGATCAGCAAGAGGAGTCGAGCGGCCCCCTCAGCGGAAGGACGGTACTTCTCTCTTTCCGCTGCAACGCGACGAGCGCGACGAGCCTCCAGGCCTACGGCACTCATGACGCTCTCCATGAGTATTCACACTCGTCTGATAGGCAGCAAAGGTATCCGAGTTGGCCGTGCCGGTCGGTAAAAAGATTGTCGACGTCAAGCTGCTTTAGCATCATTCGATCAAGCTTGAGATCGATGAACACCTGCTGTCCGGGTGTCGTGTGGTTAGCATGCCGCATCGCAACGGTTCTGCCGTGATCGAGTAGCTCCTCAGCAAGAGCGGCCAAAGATTCTTCGGCAGTGATCGAGGAAGCAAGAAGTTCGAGCCTTCGAGAATCTGCAGTTGACTGAAGAGCCGCTGCCTCGATCTGCACTTCCTGGCTCGCGCAAGCAAGCATGAGCTTTCTGCGCAGATTAGAAATCGGCTTTCCGGAGGTCAGAAGTGCGCTTAGGTGAGCATGACCAAGTACAGGGTCGTCAGGCAGTATATCGATCAGCTCAGCTTTGGTGAGGGTCTGACGTTCCAATGGGCTGGGCTCGTTCGCGGGAGCCAACCCCACAGCCCTCATGAATTCCTGCGCCTCGCGCGTAACAAGTGTGCCTTCTTGCGCATCCTCGGCTCTCTGCAAAATTGTCTCCAGAGCGCTTAGAACATGAACGACTCTGGTATTAGGCAAGGCCCTGGCCAATGCCGCAAGTACCATATTATCAATGTCTTGCTCATTGACTCGGTTGGGCAAGATTACCAGAGCGTCGAGGAATGCGGATATCTCGGCGTCGGAAATATCCTTCTTCTGATCCTTAGCTACCGCTTTAGCGAGCGCGACTACTTTCCTTTTATAATTACCCGATATGGAACTGGGACGGGCAAAGAATCCTGCTGTGGGCTCTTTAAGTGAGGCTGCACCTTCGAGCCAAAGCGAGTAACTATCTCGTACTTCCGATCCTTCGGAACGCCCATTGAAAGCGATCCGCGAGCGGATGAGCGAGTCGACGCCGCCACCGTCTTTGCAGACCTCATTGAATGTCCAGCTGGCTCTGCCGGGAATTCGAGTCTTGACCTGTCGGAACTCAAGCCTCTGCTCCCAGACTAGAACCAAGTCGTCAACGTGTTCGCAGACAACGGCTATAGGTCCATCCTGCTGCAAACATGAGATCCAGAGCAAGGCGGCAACTTTAGCTTGGTAACGGTATTTGCCGAAGGTGACGCTCCCACTCATATCGGGTGACACCGTCGAGCCGAGCGCTACGAGAGCTGGTTCGCTATTCTCAGCACTAAGAGCTTTCCGCGACGGGCTCTCGGCAGGATTGATCACGCGCCCCCTATTACCGTGTGCACTAGCCATGCAACGCAGAGGCACACCGTACGGCGGGCAACGTTCAGTGCGCCAGACATAGTCCAAAAGCGGCGAGGAGCTACGAGAGATGTTCCGTAAGCAGGGCCCGCCGGCCATCCGGGGATGACGCCCTCCCTGCGGCCGTCATCAGCCGGGAAGACATCGGCCCCTACCCGTAGCCGAGCGGCATGAAGACCACACGGGCGTTGAGGTCCGCCACGGTGGTGGGCGGCACTTGGCCGCCGGGTGCGTACTCGTCCACGGGCTCTTCCTCCTCGGGTGACGAGCAGCATGCGGCCCTATCCGAAGCCCGGGGATCAGCTGCGCGCGGTCGCCGGGGCGTCGCCGGGGGCCGGCGTGCTTTCGGCCGAGGTCTCGGCAACGGCGGCGCGGCGCTTACTCCGCTTGTCGTGGGCCACGGTCCCGGCGATGGTGGCGGCGGTGATGACGCTGCCGATGATGACGCCCCGCCCGGTGTAGAAACACTTCAACGCGAGGGGTCCGCCCCGTTTGCTGGCTTCCTTGGCCAGTTCCGCGTAATCCCACGCCATGGTTCTCCTCCGGCCCTCATGTTCGCTCGCTCGGGAACAGGTAGATGATCGCAGGGCAGCGCTATGAAGGTGCGCGGTTCGCGACTTCCGCCGCCAACGGGTACTGGGGGCTCCCCCGCCGCCGATGGTGCATCCGTACCGGGAGGCCGCCCGGGCCGCTCCCTGGCCGGTGATCTGGTCATGTCGGGCCTGAGAGTGCACTGCGGTAGTTCTCAACCACTCCGCGGCGAACGACATGACGAACGCGTCACCTCGGTCGGGCTCCGACCCGTGCACGTGCCGGCCGCCGTGGCTTGCTCTAGTCGACGGGATTGGCAGCATGGTGATGTCGGGGGGGGTACAGCGAGACACACGCGCGCCTGGTAGGTCGGCGCGCCCGCCGTCGTGGCTGACTGTCGTCGGCTGAGGGTCGTGCCACAACCGTGCCAGATGCAGGGGTCAGCTGCGGTCAACGCCGGTGTTTCGCAGTCCAGTAGCCGCCGCTGCGTCGGCTGGCGAAGCCGCAGCTCAGCCCGCAGATCACCCAGCCTCTCTCCTAAAGCGGGTGTCGCAGGTTCGAATCCTGCCGGGGGCACGCTTGACCTGCGGTTTTGCCGCGAAGTAGTTCGGCGTTCCCACTTCCCGGAGAAATGGGAACGCCGTGGGAACGAAATCTGACTGACCGTCAGGCCTGCTGCAGAGACGGGCGCGATGCCAGAAGTCAGCGCGAGCGCCGTGCACAAGCTGGAGTACCGCATGGTTCGCTGGCCAGGGTGATGTCGGGGCACGTTGCCAGTGTGGCGACGGTGACTGGCAAGTCGGCCGTAGTGGGCCGGGCCCCCGGGGGTCAGTGACGGCGGGGCCTTGGCACGCATTTCGCTCAGCAGTGCCGCAGAGCCGGAGGTCCCCCGACCACGACGATCCCGATCTGGCGGCAGACCCCACCCCCGACGCCGCCGGGCTGGGAGTGCTGCTGGAGGCCGGACGCGCGGCCAGTCCCGACACTGGGATAAGCCGCTGAACAGCCGCGACGTCCACATCGCCGTGTCTGTTTTCGCAGGTGGTACCCCGGCCCAGGGCGCGATGGATGCGCACGTCCACGATCGCGTCCGGGAGTCGCGGGCACCTTCTTCGAGCCACACCCCACCCCCAACCCGGGGGCACTTATTCAACCGGTCCAGGAGCGATCCGGCGTCGAAGGGGGCTGAGGGAAAGCGGGATACCAGTCGCTGGGCGCCCGGTTGCTGCTCGTGATCAGCGAGCATCCCTGCCGTTCGGACACGAGTAGGCCCTCAGGACTCCGATGGCTCAATTGCGTAGCAAATCGTTCGGGATGAGGACTCATCTCGAAGATGCAGGAGGAGTTTTCGTGTCCTCGTAGTGAGCACTCCCGCGGACACGCGAGCACCAACGGTGGCTCACTCGCTCACCGCGGCAGCCTTACAGGCCCCTGCATTGACATGATCTTGGCCAGCACAGACGGCAGTCGCATGGTGAAACCGGCTGGCTCACAATCGACTTGCCGTGCCGTCTGCCCGTGCTGCAACGATCACCCGCCGATCTATGAGGACCTGATACGCGATTGGGGTGACGTCGTCGCCGAAGCTCAACGCGCCGCGGAACACACGCACCACCAGGCAGCGCAATTGCTGCCCGGACGGGACGCGGGTCAGCAAGCCCGTCATTGGGACGGCGGCACCGGAGCCGCTGCGGCTGGTCAGCCGGAGTGGCGCGGGTCGCCGCCGTAGCAGTGAGCCCCGGCGCGGGTACGTCCGCATGTCCCCGTCCTCGCCCAAGGACCAACGCGGCCCAGGCGGGCCGACGGCACATCGAACCAGGAAGACCGGAAAACCGCAGATGGATTACTCTCCTCATGCCGTCGACACCTCACGGCGCCCTGGTGTGCCCCGGGTGCGACCCCTACGCCCCGGACATCGCCCCGCCCGCCGCCGACGGCCACAGCGGCTCGGCCCCGGCGACGACGAGCGTCGGACCGGCCACAACGGTCCACCGGGACCCTGCGGGCTCCGTCCGTGGCACGACAGACTTCCGGACGGCGAGGCGGAGTCCAGCACTGCCATGGCCGTGGCCGCACGTCGCCGCCGACGCCGAGCCCCTGCCGCCCGCGCGGACGGGGCGGCGCCGTCGTCGGCTGGCCCGCTGGAGGAAGAACAAGCGCCGGGCGGTGGTCGCGAGCGACGACCGGAAGCCCGGCCTTGGTCCTTCGCGCACGCCGTCGACGCCGTCCATCTCACCCTCCCCCAGCCCGTCCCCCAAGGCCGGCGTCCCGAAGGAGTCCGGGACGCCGCGCGTTCCCCTTCCCGACCGACCCTCACGCTGCCCGGCGGCGGTGTGTGTGCATGACGGTGCCCCGGTACTCGTCCGGGTGACGAGCACGGGCACCGTCATACGCGGCGGGCGTCAGCCCTGGGAGGCCCTGCGGCGCCGCAGCGCCAGGTAACCGCCCGCGGCCACGAGCGCCGCCGCAGCGCCCGTCAACAGGCCTACCGGCGCGCTGCTGCCGGTCTCGGCCAGATCGCCGCTGCCGCCCTGCGCGGACGGGGATGCGGCGGCCGACGCGGCGGCACCGCCCTCGCCGGACGAAGCACTCGGCGAGGCCGACGCACCTGCCGAGTCCGAAGACGAGGGCGACACGGAGGCGGACGGCGTCGTACCGCCACCACCGCCCTCGGAGCCCTTGCAGTCGGTCCAGAACACCTTGTGCTTGGCGGCGCCCTTCTCGCCGTCGAAGTTCCAGAACAGCTTGTAGTGCCCGTCGGGCAGCGACACGTCCGCCGTCCGGCCGTGACCCTGGCCATCCAGGGTGATGGCGCCGGCCTTGACGGTCTCGCCCTTGGTGTCGGCGGTCGGAGCCCAGGCCTCGATGTACCAGTCGACCTGCTGGACCGCGTCGAAGCCGAAGGCGTCGAGGTAGAACGTGCAGACGTGGGGCTCGTTGCGGCGCAGCTCCTCGCCTGTCTTGGCGTCGTGGATCTTCACTGTGCCGTTGTCACCGGGAGCGGTGGCGTGCGCGGCCGGCGCAAACAGCAGCACGGCCGAAGCGCCGGCGGTCAGCGCGCCGGCGCGGATGAGGGTACGCATGGGGTAGGCCCATCTTCGGGATACGAATGGGAAGATGTGGAGGGGGCGGCTCAGCATCCGGTCCGGCCTGACGATGGGTCAAGCACGAACAGGTAACGGACGGACCTATCGCCGACGCGGGAGCCATCCTCGGGACCCGGCGGGCGTCCCACCGCGTGTGGAGGGGCCATCTCGGCGCCTCTGACCCAACTGGGCATGCTGGCGGCTATGCCCGTCTAGCCGGCATCGCCGTCTTTCACCAGGACGATGATGTCTCCGGTGGGCGTTCCTGTGACCGGGTATCCCCGGGAGGTCATCAAAGCTGAGAGGGCAGCCTGCACGGCAAACCGCATGCCGTCCCGGGAACCGCCGCCAGGCTTGTCAGCAGCCAGCGCACTGAATCCGTCAGACGTCGCCCACGCGACCAGTACCCCGCAGGGGTGTCACTGACCTGGAGACCGGGCATCTGACAATCCCCTCCGCCAACCACCTCAAATCCCGCCTGGTTCAGAGCATGCAGGACCTGCGCGACAAGCTCATCCACCTCAGACGACTCATTCCTCGCCTGCCCGCTGCCGGGCCCTTCATGCTCACGCGTGCGGCGGACTTTGTGGACGATCTGTAACGCTCGCAAGATCAGCACCACACAGATGATGTGTTGCCCTCATGGCGGCGGGCCGTCACCCGTGCTACTTGAAACCCGCTTGCGCTGAAGGAAGTGACCCCCGGACGTGGGTCGGGCCGCCTGCCCTCCAGGGGGAGGTACGCGGGCGGCATCGTGCAGGGGTGGAGCCGTTTGCCCCCGGTTGCGCGCGACGGACTTGCCTTCCGGCCGCGTAGAGCAGACGACGGATTCACCCACGGAGGGGAATGCACAGTGACAGCGCGTGCACTCAAGGGGGCACTGAGGGGTGCCAGGGGTACAGCGATCGCGGCGGCGGCGATGGCCGTGCTGACCGCGTCGCAGGCGCCGAGGGCGGTCTCGGCCGAGGCCGCGGAGCCCGCGCGGAGGGCGGCACCCGCCGAGCAGGGCCTCGGCGTGTCCGGCGACACCCCCTACCGCACCGGTCTTCCCCCGCTGCGGACGCGGAAGAAGGGCTCGGCACAGGGGGTGACGGGCGGCGACGCCCTGCCCGCGAGCGTGTTCGCCGCGTACCGGCGTGCCGAGGAGGAGCTGGCGCGCAGCGCGCCACGCTGCCGGCTGCGCTGGCAGCTGCTGGCCGCGATCGGACAGGTGGAGTCCGGGCAGGCACGGGGCGGCCGGGTGACCCGGGACGGGACGACCGTGACGCCCATCCTCGGCCCGCGGCTGACCGGCGGCGCCTTCGCCGTCGTGGCAGACACCGATGGCGGTGCGTACGACGGGGACGCGGTGTACGACCGCGCGGTAGGCCCGATGCAGTTCATCCCGTCCACCTGGGCCCGCTGGGGAGCAGACGGCAACGGCGACGGACTGAGGGACCCGAACAACGTCTACGATGCGGCGCTCGCCGCCGCCCGCTACCTGTGCGCGGGCGGCCGGGACCTGTCGAACCCCGCCGACCTGGACCGGGCGATCCTGGGCTACAACCACTCCGACGCCTATCTGCGCACCGTCAAGGCGTGGTACGCGTACTACCTGACCGGACACCGCGTGGTGCCGGACGCATCCGACGGTTCCCGGTCGGACCGGCCGAAGCCCGCCCGCCCGAAGAGGCCGAAGCCGTCGGACGACCGGGAGCCGGGCCCTGGTCCTTCGCACACGCCGTCGCCCCCGCCCACCTCGCCCTCCCCCAGCCCGTCCCCCAAGGCCGGCGTCCCGAAGGAGTCCAGGCCGCCACTGGTTCCCGTCCCCGAACCGACCCTCACGTTGCCCGACTTCGGTGTGCTGCCGGACGCGGGACCGCTGACCACCGGCAACGGCGGGAACACGATGGACGTCTCCCCCTCCACAAATGCCACTACCCGGCGGTAATGTCGCCACCCGCCGGAAGCACAGGACCGGCGGGTGAGTGCGAAGGGGCCCTCATGGCGACGGACATGCCTGCGGACACAGCGGCCGACGACGAGCGTTGGCAGCGCATGTGGAGCCATCGCGAGCAGCTGCTCAAGGTGGCCCGGCGGCGATCCATGAGCCGGGAGGACGCCGAGGACGCCGTTCACGAGGCGATGCTGCGGGCCGCGGAGCGCCCGGACCTCGACGACGAGCGGCTCGGCGCCTGGCTGACGACGGTGACGATGCGGCTGTGCGTCGACCGGCACCGGCAGGTCAACCGCGAGGCCGAGGTGGGCAGCCGCCGCACACTCGTCGCGCCGGGCCCGGTATCCGTCGAGGAGGCGGTGTGCGACCGGGCCGAGGCGAAGTGGCTCGCCGTGCGCAGCGGTGAGCTGCCCGCCCGGCAGGCGGAGGCGCTGCGGCTGAAGTCGGAGGACCTGGACGTCGGCCAGGTCGCCGTGCGCATGGGGCTGAGCTACCGGACCGTCGAGTCCCTGCTGGCCCGCGCCCGGCGAACGCTGCGCGCCTCGCTGGCCGGGACGCTCGGGCTCGTGCTGTTCCTGCTGGGACGTGGCCGCCCGCGCGCGGGCGGCAAGGCGCACACGGTGGCCGTGGCCTCGACGGCGGCGACGCTGGTGGTGACGGGCTTCGCGCTGCCGTACGCGCTGGACGGCGGCGGGAAGGGCCCGGCGCCCCGGCCGGCGGTGTCCACCGGTGCCGGGGCGATCCGGCCGGACAGCACGGCCCGGGCGTGGGTCCGGGGGACACCCGAAGCCGCACGCAAGCCGACGGGCCGAGCGCACCAGCCGGCCGCGTCCACTGCCGGCGGGGCGTCGGCGAAGATGTCCGTGCCACCCCCGCCGGCCGTCCTGCCCGCCTCGCTTCCGAGCCTGTCGGCTCCCGCGGTACCGCGGGTTCCGGACCTGCCGGTTGTGTCGGCCGTCCCCGCGCCGCCGTCGGTCCCGCCGGTCCCGGCCCCTGACGCCGTACCGTCCGCCCCGCTCTCCGTACCCACCCCGAGTACGCCTCGCGTGAAGCTGCCGTAGGGCCCGCGAACCCGTCCGAAAAAAATCCGGGTCCGCCGCGACGGACGCCCCGCCCCTCCCCGTAGAGCAGTCGTCGGAGCTACTCACGGGCGAGGGCACGGGCGAAGGGCGGGACCGGATGGGTGTCGAGATCTGTGTGGAAGGGCTGACCAAGTCCTTCGGTCACCAGGTCATCTGGCAGGACGTGTCACTGACGCTGCCCGCCGGGGAGGTCTCGGTCATGCTCGGCCCCTCCGGGACGGGCAAGTCGGTGTTCCTCAAGACGCTCGTCGGCCTGCTCAAGCCGGACCGCGGCTCGGTCACGGTGGCCGGGCGGGACATCACCAAGCTGCGTGAGCACGATCTGTACGAGGTGCGGAAGTTGTTCGGCGTGCTGTTCCAGGACGGCGCGCTGTTCGGCTCGATGAACCTGTACGACAACATCGCCTTCCCCCTGCGCGAGCACACCCGCAAGTCGGAGAGCGAGATCCGGCGGATCGTGCTCGAGAAGATGGACATGGTCGGGCTGCTCGGCGCCGAGGCCAAGCTGCCCGGCGAGATCTCCGGTGGTATGCGCAAACGCGCCGGGCTCGCCCGGGCGCTGGTCCTGGACCCGGAGATCATCCTCTTCGACGAGCCGGACTCCGGCCTCGACCCGGTGCGTGTGGCCTACCTCAACCAGCTCATCGTCGACCTCAACGCGCAGATCGACGCGACCTTCCTCATCGTCACCCACGACATCGCCTCCGCCCGCCAGGTCCCCGACAACATCGGGCTGCTGTTCCGGCGCGAGCTGGTGATGTTCGGGCCTCGTGAACAGCTGCTGACCAGCGACGAGCCGGTCGTCCGCCAGTTCCTGAACGGCCGGATGCAGGGGCCGATCGGCATGGCGGAGGAGAAGGACGCGGCCCAGGTCGAACAGGAACTCGCCCAGATCCGGGAACCCACCAGGACTCCCGGCAGCAGGCCCCTGACCCCCCGCCTGCTGCCGGGCCCCGGCATCACCCGACCGCCCCGCTGGGAGGCGATCGCGACACGGGAGGCCGAGCTTCAGCGGAAGGAGGTGACCGGCGCATGAGCCTGTCCCCCACCGGTGCACTACGGCACTCTGGCAACCTGTTCGCGATGGCCCTGGACGTCGTCCGGACCCTGCCCCGACGGCCTTTCCAGGTAAGGGAGTTCATCCAGCAGGCGTGGTTCGTCGCGAGTGTCACGATCCTGCCCACCGCCCTCGTGTCCATCCCCTTCGGCGCGGTCATCGCGCTCCAGATCGGCAGCCTGACCCGGCAGCTCGGCGCCCAGTCCTTCTCCGGGGCCGCGTCCGTGCTCGCGGTGCTGCGCGAGGCCTCGCCGATCGTCACGGCCCTGCTGATCGCGGGCGCGGGAGGCACGGCGATCTGCGCGGACCTCGGGGCGCGCAAGATCCGGGACGAGATCGACGCGATGCAGGTGCTCGGCATCGACCCGATCCACCGGCTGGTGGTGCCGCGCGTGCTGGCCTCGATGGTGGTGGCCGTGCTGCTCAACGGTCTGGTGTCGGTCGTCGGCGTCGCGGGCGGCTACTTCTTCAACGTCATCCTGCAGAACGGCACGCCCGGCGCCTACCTGGCCTCCTTCACCACCCTCGCCCAGCTGGACGACCTGTGGGCGGCCGAGCTGAAGGCGCTGGTGTTCGGGGCGATCGCCGCGATCGTCGCCTCCTACAAGGGGCTGACCGCGCAGGGCGGGCCGAAGGGCGTGGGCGACGCGGTCAACCAGTCGGTTGTGATCACCTTCATGTTGCTGTTCGTGACCAACTTCGTGATGACCGCGGTGTACTTCCAGGTCGTCCCGCAGAGGGGTTAGCCAATGCGACTTCTCAGCCGTCCACTGGGCGCTCTTGAAGAGCTCGGATCCCAGCTCTCCTTCTACGGGCGCTCACTGGCCTGGACGGGCCGCACCGTGCGCCGCTACAAGAAGGAGATCCTGCGGCTGCTCGCCGAGGTGAGCTTCGGCCGAGGCGCCCTCGCCGTCGTCGGCGGCACGGTCGGCGTGATCGCCTTCCTCTCCTTCTTCACCGGTACCGAGGTCGGCCTCCAGGGCTACGCGGCCCTCAACCAGCTCGGCACCTCCAACTTCGTCGCGTTCCTGTCGGCGTACTTCAACACCCGGGAGATCGCCCCGCTGGTGGCCGGACTCGCCCTGTCCGCGACAGTCGGCGCCGGGTTCACCGCGCAGCTCGGTGCGATGCGGATCAGCGAGGAGACCGACGCGCTGGAAGTGATGGGCGTCCCGTCGCTGCCGTTCCTGGTGACGACGCGGATGATCGCCGGCTTCGTCGCGGTGATCCCGCTGTACGTGATCGGGCTTTTGTCCTCGTACCTCGCCGCCCGGACCATCACGACCGGTTACTACGGGCAGTCGACGGGCACGTACGACCACTACTTCCACCAGTACCTGCCACCGGTCGACGTCTTCTGGTCCTTCGGCAAGGTGATCGTCTTCGCCGTCCTGATCATCCTGGTGCACTGCTACTACGGCTACCACGCGAGCGGCGGCCCGGCGGGCGTCGGCGTCGCGGTCGGCCGTGCGGTGCGGACCTCGATCGTCGCCATCAACGTCCTGGACTTCTTCCTGAGCCTCGCGATCTGGGGCGCCACCACAACCGTACGAATCGCGGGGTGAGGCCGATGAGAGCACTGAGGCTCAGGTTGTACGGCGTCGCGTTCATCGCCGTGCTCGCGCTGCTGCTGTCGCTCGCCGTGGCCGTCTACGAGCAGGCGTTCACGCCGGTCGTGCGCATCACGCTGCAGGCCGACACGCTCGGCAACCAGCTCGAGCCGCGCGCCGACGTCAAGCTGCGCGGGCTGCTGGTCGGCGAGGTTCGGGCGACGCACGCGGACGGGACGAAGGCCACGCTCGACATCGCGCTCAAGCCGCAGTACGTGTCGTACATCCCCTCGGACGTGCAGGCGCGGCTGCTGCCCAAGACGCTGTTCGGCGAGAAGTACGTCGACCTCGTCGCTCCCGCCGGCGCCGCGCATGCGTCGGCCCGGCCCATCCGTGCGGGCGACGTCATCACCCAAGACCGCACGAAGGTCGGCATCGAGGTACAGCAGCTGATGAACGACCTGCTGCCGCTGCTGCGCACGGTACGGCCGGGTGAACTCAACGCCACACTCTCGGCGTTCGCCACCGCGCTGGAGGGCCGCGGCGACCGCATCGGCGACAACCTCACCCGGGTCGAGGGCTATCTGCGCCGCCTCAACCCGCACATGCCCTCCCTCGAGGAGGACATCACGCGGTTCGCGGACGTCGCCGAGGTGTACGGCGACGCCGCGCCCGACTTGATGCGGATCCTGCGCAACACGGTCACCACCAGCCGAACGATCGTCGAGAAGAGGGGCCGGCTGGCCTCGGCTCTGCGCGCGACCGCCTCCGTGGCAGGCACGGCGAACGACTTCCTGTCCGAGAACGGCGACCGGCTTATCACCCTGGGCCGGGTCTCCCGCCCCACGCTCGAGCTGTTCGCCCGCTACTCCCCGGAGTACCCGTGCCTGTTCCAGGGCCTGGTCCGGCAGGAGAAGGCCTCGGAGGACGCGTTCCGGGGCGGCGAGATGCGGATCACCCTCGAGGTCGTCCGGCCGCAGGGGGCGTACCGGCCCGGTGAGGAGCCGGTGTACGGCGAGCGGTCCGGCCCGAACTGCCGCGGCCTGCCGCACCCGCAGGTGCCCGGGCCGAAGCCCCATCTCGACGACGGTACGTCGGCCGGAGGTTCCGGCGGCGCACTCCCCGGAGGTGTCGACGTGTCCGCCACCCGGGCCGAGCAGCGGGCCGTCGGCTCGCTCGTGGCCCCCGTCATGGGCGTCCCCGCGGACCGGGTGCCGCCCGTGGCGACCCTGTTGTTCGGACCGCTCGCGCGCGGAACGGCGGTGAGTGTCGCATGAGCAGGTCAGGAGCCCGGCAGACCGCCGCCCCGCTGATCAGGTTCAGCCTCTTCGCGCTGGTCACGATCGCGGCGACGGCGCTGCTCGCCGCCACCATCGCCAACGTCTCCTTCACCCCCAAGGACACCTACCACGCGGTGTTCACCGACGTCACCGGGCTGGAGACCGGCGACGACATCCGGGTGGCCGGAGTGCGGGTAGGAGAGGTCGAGGGCATCCGGATCAAGGACCGGACCCTGGCGGAGGTCACGTTCACCGTCAGCGCGGACCGGCCCCTGCTCGCCGGGACCCACGCGGTCGTCCGCTACCGCAACCTGGTCGGCCAGCGGTACATCGCGCTCACCGAGGGCACAGGCGACGTCACCGCCCGGCTGCGGCCGGGCGGCACCATCCCGCTGTCCCGGACCCAGCCGGCCCTGGACCTCAACGCCCTGCTGAACGGCTTCAAGCCGCTGTTCGCGGCGCTCAGCCCGAGCGACGTCAACCAGCTCGCCACCGAGATCGTCCAGACCCTCCAGGGCGAGGGCGGCACGGTGAACAGCCTGCTCGCGCACACGGCCTCGCTCACCAGCACCCTCGCCGACCGCGACAAGCTGATCGGATCGGTGATCGACAATCTCAACACCGTCCTGGAGACGCTCGACAAGCGCGGGTCCCGCTTCTCCGGGCTGCTCACGCAACTGCGCCGGGTGGTCTCGGGGCTGTCCGCCGACCGCAAGCCCATCGGGGAGTCGCTGGTGAGCATCGGCGACCTCACGGACGTCACGTCGGGGCTGCTGAAGGACGCGCGTCCACCGCTGAAGGACGACATCGCCGGGCTCGGCGATCTCACCGGAACGCTGAACAAGAACGAGAACACCGTGGAGGGCGTCCTGAAGCGGCTGCCGAACAAGCTCGAGAAGCTGACGGGGACCGCCTCGTACGGCTCGTGGTTCAACTTCTACCTCTGCGACTTCGACGGCCGGATCGTGCTGCCGAAGACCAAGCGGGTGATCACTCCGGAGCTCCACGTGGCACGGGCGAGGTGTGGCGGATGAGCATGCGCATCAGGCGGCGCACCGTCCGCCGACCCGAGCCGCTGGTGAGGGTCCGAGTCCTGCCGCCCAAGCTGCCGAAACTCCCCAGGCTCCTGCCGAAGCGCAAACCACGCCCCGAACCCCTCGTGAAGGTACGCGTCCTGCCGCCCAAGCTGCCCAGGATCCGGCTCAAGCGACCGCGCCTGAAGCCCTTCCGCGAGCGCAACCCGGTCGTCGTCGGCGCCGTCGGCCTCACCGTCCTCGCGCTGCTCACCGTTGCCGCCTTCAACGCCGACAGCCTGCCGCTGATCGGCGGCGGCGACACCTACAGCGCGGCCTTCTCCGAGGCCGGCGGGCTCAAGCCGGGCGACGAGGTACGGATCGCCGGGGTCAAGGTCGGCAAGGTCGAGCGCGTCGACCTGGACGGCGACCACGTCAAGGTGACCTTCAAGGTAAAGGACCGCCCGGCGTTCGGCACCGACACGGGCGCGGCGATCCGGGTCAAGACGATCCTCGGCGCGAAGTACCTGGCCCTGTACCCGAAGGGGCCCGGCCAGTTGAAGCCCGGCAGCGAGATCCCGCTCCGGCGGACCGTGTCGGCGTACGACGTCGTCCAGGCCTTCAGCGACCTGACGACCACCACCGAGGAGGTCGACACGGACCGGCTCGCGAAGGCACTGGACACGATCTCCGTCACCTTCCAGGACTCCCCCGCGGAGGTGCGGGCGTCGATCAAGGGGCTGTCGCGGATCTCTCGGACAGTCGCCGCCCGTGACAAGGCGCTGCGCGGGCTCCTCGACCATGCCAACGGAGTCACCGATGTGCTGGCCGGTCACACGAAGGACTTCTCCGCGCTGGTGAAGGACGGTGACGCCCTGTTCAAGGAGATCGGCAAGCGGCGCGCGGCGATCCACAAGCTGCTCAAGAGCTCCGCGCTGCTGGGCATCGAGCTGTCCGGCCTGGTCGACGACAACAGCAAGGAGATCGGGCCCGCGCTGAAGAACCTCGACACCTTCGTGACGATGCTCGAACGCAACCAGGCGAGCCTCGACCGCAGCGTCCGGCTGCTCGCCCCCTACGTACGGCTCTTCACCAACACCCTCGGCAACGGCCGCTGGTTCGACTCCTACATCCAGAACCTGGTCGCCGCCCCGGTCACGCCGCGGACGGGAGGCACCCGATGACCCGCAGACTCCTGGCCCTGTTCACCGCGCTCGCGATTCTCGTCGGCCTGGCCGCCGTCCTCTGGCCGGGCCCCGGCCCCGTCCACGTCACGGCGTACTTCCCGCGCACCGTCGGCATCTACCCCGGCTCCGACGTCCGCGTCCTCGGCGTCCGCATCGGCGAGGTCGGGAAGATCACGCCGGAGGGCGGCCGGGTACGGGTCGAGCTGGAGTACGACCGGGGCCGCAAGGTCCCCGCCGGCGCACAGGCCGCCATCGTCAACTCCTCTGTCGTCAGCGACCGTTACGTGCAGCTGCTGCCGGTGTACCGCAAGGGCGCCGTGCTGCGGGACGGAGACGTCATCCCCGAGTCCCGTACGGCCGTCCCCGTCGAGCTGGACCGGATCTTCGACAGCCTGCACACCACCGCCGACGCGCTCGGCCCGAACGGCGCCAACAAGAAGGGCTCGCTGTCCCGGTTGCTCGGGGTGAGCGCGGACAACCTCCAGGGGCAGGGCGAGAACCTCAACCAGACGGTGGAGGACCTGTCCCAGGCGGTCACCACGCTGTCCGACGGGCGCGGCGACCTGTTCGGGACCGTGCGGAACCTTCAGGTGTTCACGACCGCGCTGGCGGCGGACGACACCAGCGTGCGGTCGTTCAACACCGACCTCGCCGACGTGGCCGGGCAGCTCGCCGGGGAGCGCAAGGATCTCGCGGCCGCGCTGAAGTACCTGGCCGCCGCACTCGGCGACGTGTCCGGCTTCGTGAAGGGCAACAGGAAGGCGCTGGCCTCGGACGTGAAGGGCCTGGCCAAGGTCACCAAGGTCCTCGTCACCCAACGGGACGCTCTGGAGGAGCTGTTGACCGTCGCCCCCACGGGCCTGTCGAACCTGCAGAACGCCTACAACCCCGCCGCCGGCACTCTCGACACCCGCAACAACGCACAAGCCCCGCAGGATCCGTCATCCCTTCTCTGCTCGATCCTGAAGACTACCGGCGACGACCACGACAACTGTGCCGGGCTGAAGAGGCTCTTCGACTCCCTGCCCAAGGTTCCGTCGGCCCCGGCGTCGACGGGGACGGTCGACAAGACCCTCGGCGGAATTCTGGGGGCACCGGCATGAGCGTGCGGCGCAAGGGGCGGGTGGCCGCCTGGACGGCGGTCGGCTCGCTGCTGCTGACCGGCTGCGAGTTCAACGGCTGGTACGACGTCCCGCTCCCCGGCGGCGCCGCCTCGGACGGTCACGCCTACCACGTCACCGTCGAGTTCCGGGACGTCCTGGACCTGGTGCCGCAGTCGGCGGTCAAGGTCAACAACGTCACCGTCGGCGCGGTCGAGAAGGTGGAACTGGACGGCTGGCACGCCCGCGTGCGGCTCAGGATTGCCGACTCGGTGAAGCTGCCCGGCAACGCGGTCGCCGATCTGAGGCAGACCAGCATGCTCGGCGAGAAATACGTCGCCTTGTCCGCGCCGGCCGGCACGCGGCCCGTCGGACGGCTCCACGACGGCGACCGCATCCCGCTGTCCCGCAGCGGCCGCAACCCTGAGGTCGAGGAGGTGCTGTCGGCCCTGTCCGCGCTGCTCAACGGCGGTGGGGTGGCCCAGCTGAAGACGATCACGGTCGAGTTGAACAAGGCCCTCAGCGGCCGCGAGGACCGGGTCAGGTCCCTGCTGAAGCAGCTCGACACGTTCCTCGGCGGCCTCGACGACCAGCGGGCGGAGATCGTGCGCGCGTTGAAGGGCGTCGACCGGCTCGCAAAGCGGCTGAAGAAGGAGAAGAAGACGATCGCCCTGGCCGTCGACACCATGCCGCCCGCCCTGAAGGCCGTCGCCGACCAGCGCAAGGACCTGACAAAGATGCTCACCGCCCTGTCCAGGCTCGGCAAGACCGGCACCAAGGTGGTGAACGCCTCCCACGACGACACCGTCGCCAACCTGAAGAAGCTCCAGCCCATCCTGCATGAGCTGAACAAGGCCGGCGACGACCTGCCCAACTCCCTCGAAATCCTGACCACTTACCCGTTCCCGCGCAACGCGACGGACGTCGTCAAGGGCGACTATGTCAACCTGAAGATCACCGCCGACCTCGACCTGGCGGACCTCTACGGCAACGTCACCGGCCGACCTGGCAAGGGCGGGAAGTCCCCGGCCCCCGGGACACCGCGTCTTCCCGGCGTCCCCACACCCGCCCCCCTCCCGTCCACCCCGTCCGTGCCGGGCACCCCTTCCGTGCCCTCCGTACCCTCCGCGCCCGCCGTGCCCTCGACTCCCTCCGACGGCAGCACCCTGCTGTGCCCGCCGGTGTGCACCGCTGCCTACGGCACCGGGGGCGGCTCGCGTCGCCTCCCGCCAGGGGTCGATCCCGGCCTCGCCGAGCTGATGCTGAAGGGGATGCTGCCGTGATCACACGTACGGTCAGGGCCCAGCTGCTCGCCTTCGCGACCGTCACCGCCCTCGGGGTGTCGTACGTCGGCGCCCGCTACACGGGTCTGGTGGACGACGTCCTGCACCGCGGGTACACCGTGCGTGCCGACTTCGCCGAGTCCGGGGGCGTCTTCCCCGGCGCCGAGGTCACCTACCGGGGGGTTCCGGTGGGCCGCGTGGGCGATCTGCGGCTGACCGGGTCCGGGGTCTCGGTGGCGCTGAAGATCGAGGACGGCGCCCCGAAGATCCCGGCCGACACGCTCGCGGTGATCGCGAACCGTTCGGCGGTGGGCGAGCAGTACGTCGACCTCCAGCCACGGCGGTCGGACGGGCCGTACCTCATGGACGGCAGCCCGATCCCGCGCAGCCGCACCCGGACCCCGCTTCCGGTCACCGACCTGGTCCTCAGCCTCGACCGGCTGGTCAACTCGGTCGGCAAGGACGATCTGCGGGTCACCGTCGACGAGCTGGGCAAGGCGTTCGCCGGCACCGGACCGAACCTGAGCCGGCTGGTCGACTCCGGCGACGCGCTGCTGGAGTCGGCATCCGAGTCGCTCCCCCAGACGGTCTCGCTGATCGAGGACTCGCGGAAGGTGCTCAAGACGCAGGCCGACCAGGGCTCGGCCATCAAGTCGTTCTCCCGCGATCTTGCCACGCTCACCGAACAGTTGAAGTCGAGCGACGGTGATCTGCGCCGACTGATCGGCACCACCGCGCCCGCCGCGCAGGAGATCGACTCCCTGCTGAAATCCACGCGGCCGCACGTGCCGGTCCTGCTGACCAACCTCATCAGCGGCGGCCAGATCACCGTGGCCCGGCTGCCCGGCGTCGAACAGGCCCTGGTCACGCTTCCGCTCAATGTCGCGGGCAGCTACACGGTCATTCCCGGCGACGGCACCACCCACTTCGGACTGACCGTGAACGCCGACGCCCCTCCCGCGTGCACCCAGGGCTACGGCACCCAGCGGCGCGACCCCGCCGACACCGGCACGCGCCCGGCGAACACCGACGCGCGCTGCACGCTGCCGCGCGGCAGCAAGACCTCGGTGCGCGGAGCGCAGAACGCGCCCGGTGCGACGACCGGTCGGTACAGCGCCGGCCAGGCCGCGTTCGTGGCCCCCTACGACCCGGAGACCGGCACCGTGACCGGCCCGGACGGAACGCCCGTCGAGATCGGCTCGACGGGCGGGGAACAGACCGTGTTCGGAAAGGAGTCGTGGCAATGGCTGCTCGTGGGACCGATGGTGTGAGAGGCGGACGCATGAGGTTGCTGTCGGCGGGGTTCGTCGCCGCGACCGTGCTGACGACCGTGCTGTGTGTCTGGCTGGGCCTGAAGCTGTCCGACCAGCACGCGTCGGAGCAGCGCCGTCAGGACATCCTGGCGGCGGCTCGCCAGTCGGCGCTGAGCTTCACCTCGCTCGACTACCGGCACTACGACCGGGACAGCGGCAATGTGCTGAGGGGCGCCACCGGCGAGTTCAAGAAGGAGTTCGCCGCACAGACCGCACAACTGACGAAGCTGGTCGCGCAGAACAAGTCGGTGTCCGAGGGGCAGGTCCTGGAAGCGGGCATCGTGCGGTCCGACGCGCGCACGGCCCGGGTCCTGGTCGTCGCCGACAGCAAGGTGACCAACACCGCCGCGCCCGAGGGCCAGGCGCGCACCTACCGGCTCCAGCTCGACCTCACGCGCGTGGCCGGCCGCTGGCTGACCTCCGACGTCGCGTTCGTGGGCTGACCCACCCCTGAGGCCATCGATGAGAAGAGACACCATGGCAAACCCGACCTCCCGCACCCGCGGCACCGGCTCACCGAGCCGCCGCACCATGACCGCGGCCGCCCGCGCGGCAGCCAAGCGCGCCGGGCGGCCCGCGCGCCCCGAGCACGGTGCCCGCGAGGAGGAGCGGACGCCCTCCGGGCGCACCCTGCTCGTCGAGCCCCCGGCGAACGGCTGGGAGGACCCGCCCGAGCCCGAGTCGCCCGAGTCGTTCGAGGGGGATCCGGAGGACGGTGCGCTCCCGCGCAGGACCGGACGGCGCGTGCTCACCGCGGTGCTGGGCGCCGTCCTCGTGGCGGCCCTGGCCGCGGCCGCCGTACTCGGGTGGCAGTACCGGCAGGAGGGGCAGGCGGAGCAGGCCCGCGACGAGGCCCTCGCGGCCGCGCGGAAGGCGTCGCCGGTCGTGCTGTCGTACGACTACCGGCACCTTGACCGGGACTTCTCCCGGGCCCGCGCCCTGCTGACCGGGCACTTCCGCGACCAGTACGGCAGGACCACCAAGGCGGTGGTCGCGCCGACCGCGACGAAGTACCACGGCGTGGTGAAGGCGACCGTGGCCACCCCCGCCGACGGCGGCGCCCCGGCTGCCTCCGTCGTGTCGGCCGCACCGGACCGGGCCGTCGTCCTGCTCTTCGTCAACCAGGTCACCCGGAGCACCCAGGTCCCGCAGCCCCGGCTGGACCTGAACCGGGTGCGCATGACGCTCACCCGCACCTCCGACGGCTGGAAGGTGAGCGGCGTCGACGCCCTCTGACCCCTCCGACTCCTCTGAACAGGCCTCCGCAAGCGCCATACGGTCTGCGGGGGCACCGCAGGCACCACCCTCTCCGCCGCACACCACCACCCTTCGTCCGACTCGCGAAAGTCGAGGTACCTGTGGCCCTCCTCTCCGCACTCCGTCGCCACCACCCCCCGCGGTCGCTGGGGCGCCTCACCGTCGGGCTTCTGGCGCTCGTCGCCGGAACCCTGCCGAGCGCGGTCGCCGACGCCGCCACCCCGCCCTCCGGATCGGTCAGCGACACCGCGCCCTCGACCACCTGGAGCGCCGGCCCCTTCGCCGTCCCCAACGTCTCCGGCACCGCCGGGGCGGTGAGCTGCGGGACCGCGCAACCCTGCGACGACTACGCCCTGAAGGTGTCGGTGCCCGCGGGCTACGACGCCGGTCACAGCCTGCGCATCGACGTCCGATGGCCGGATTCCGCCGCCGACTTCGACCTGTACGTCCTCGACGCGACCGGCAGAGAGGTGGCCGCCTCGGCCTCGTCCAGCGACCCCGAGACCGTGCTGCTCCCGGCGGTGTCGGCGTCGTACACCGTGCGCGTGGTGCCCTACGCGCCGCTGGGCGACAGCTTCACCGGCACCGCGAGCCTGATCACCCCACCGGCCGATCCGCCGCCGAGCACGGCCACACCGCCTGCGTACGCAAACTCCTCGGCACCCGACGGCATCACGGATGCGCACAACGCCGGTGAACCCTCGATCGGCGTCGACCGGGCGAGCGGCGCCGCGATGTTCCAGGCGAACACGTCGACGCTCAAGGTCACCTACGACGGCTCCGGCGCCGCCACCTGGCAGGACAAGAGCGCGAACGCGGCCGACGGCTGCCCCCAGGGCAGCACCACCAGCCTCGACCCGATCCTCTTCACCGACCCGGCCACCCACCGCACCTTCGAATCGCAGCTCGCCGGCAAGGCCTCGCTGACCTGCTACACCGACGACGACGGCGAGACGTGGACGCCGACGGGCGGCTCGGGCATCAACTCCGGCGTGGACCACCAGACCATCGGCGGCGGCCCCTTCGTCGCAGGCGGACCGGGCGCCCTCACCTCGTACCCGAACGCCGTCTACTACTGCTCCCAGGACATCGCCGACGCCTCCTGCGCGGTCAGCCGGGACGGCGGACTGACGTACGGGCCCGCCGTTGCTATGTACTCGCTGCTGGACTGCGGCGGCCTGCACGGGCATGTGAAGGTCGCCCCGGACGGCACGGTGTACGTGCCCAACAAGGGCTGCGGCGGCCACCAGGCCGTGGCCGTCTCCGAGGACGACGGACTGACCTGGACCGTCCGCCACAACCCGTCCAGCACCCCCGGTGACTCGGACCCGAGCGTGGGCGTCGGGGCCGGCGGGACCGTCTACCTGGGCTACCAGAACAGCGACGGCACGCCCCGCATCGCCGTCAGCAATGACAAGGGCAGGTCCTGGCTGTACGACCAGAACGTCGGCGCCACCCTCGGCATCAAGAACGCCGTCTTCCCGGCCGTGACCGCGGGCGACGACGACCGCGCCGCCTTCGCCTTCCTCGGCACCACCACGGGCGGCAACTACCAGGACCCGGCCTTCCAGGGCGTGTGGCACCTGTACGTGGCCACCACCTACGACGGCGGCCAGTCCTGGGTCACCGCCGACGCCACCCCCACCGACCCCGTCCAGAAGGGGTCGATCTGCACGGGCGGCACCACTTGCGGCAAAGACCGCAACCTCCTGGACTTCATCGACGTCACCACCGACGCCCAGGGCCACGTGCTCGCCGCCTACGCCGACGGCTGCACCGGCACCTGCGCGACAGGAGGCGCGCAGAACTACGACGCGCTGGCCTCCATAGCCCGCCAGACCTCCGGCAACACGCTGTACGGCGCGTACGACGCTGTGGTCCGCGGCAAGCACTAGAAGCCCGCAGGATGCCACTAGTGTCCTGAGTCTTAGAAAGGCTGCATTTCTAGGGTTCGGGGTTCGGTAGGCGGTTGAGGTAGCCGGCGAGGCGTTCGAATATCTGGTCGGGGGTCTTGGTCCAGGTGAACGGCTTGGGGTCTTCGTTCCAGTGGGTGATCCAGTCGCGGATGTCTTTCTTGAGTGCCTGGACGTTCTTGTGGACGCCGCGCCGGATCTGCTTGCGTGACAGGGGAGGCGAACGAAGTGTGTTCTGCCGCGCTCATGAGCTAATCTCCGGGGCCGCTGGGCCCTTGTCGCCCCCCAAGGATCTGCGGTGCTCACCTCTTCGCACACCGCAGCTGGTCTCGGCGGACTCCCTCACCCTCGTTCCCACAGGTTGGAGGGGAACCCTCATGGGAACGTCATGGGAACGGAAGGCCGAGTAAAGGCGGGGAAGGATCGGACAGGGACGGAAGGACTCGGCTCGCTGACCAGCAGGAACGGCGAATCCCGCGGAAGAACACCACAGAGAGGGCCGACAATAGTGTCTCTCCTAAAGCGGGTGTCGCAGGTTCGAATCCTGCCGGGGGCACAGCAGGCAGGGCCGGCTCACGAGGGGTTGCCTCCCGAGTCGGCCCCCTCAGTCCCAGGCCTCTCCCTGTCCTCGCGGAGCGCGGCCCCCAGTCGACCAGCGATCGCACGGTCAAAGTCTCCGTCATGTACTGACGGATCTACGCTGTGAGCTGCTGCGACTCAGCGGAGTTGCTCTGTTGCGTGACTGCTCAGGGGCGCGCTCCTTAGCCTTGGAGCGTGTCCCGAATAGTCACCTGGCGGTTACCGGGTCGGTGACTGTAAGGGTGACCGGTCCGCCGGGCATCAGCTGGCTGCCGCTGCCGGGCAGCCCGTAGCTCACGGTCTTGTAACCCTGGTCCTGGAGCCGGAAACCAATGGTGTAGGTGCCGGGCGCGGTGCCTTGCGGCAGCGTGAAGTACTCGTCCAAAGGACCTGAGAAGGTGGTGGGCACACCACCGAACTGAATCGAGTCGGCGTGCCCGGAGGCATCGACCAGGTACAGGTCGAGGCCGTTCACCCCGGCGGTGGAGGCAGACAGGTTGATCGTCAGCTTGATCCATGTCTGGGTGTCGTTGGCCGCGACCGTACGAGGGGTGACTGTGACACCATCCACCGTGGGCAACACGTCGTCAGGGATGTTGGTCAGTGTCGCATCGATGTCCGGGGCGCCCAGCGACGAGCCGTAGACGGCCTGGTTGCCGTGACCGTCGGTGATGATCAAACCGGTGAGCTGACAGCTGAACTGGCCCGGCAGCCCGCGTACCGGCACGGTGACTGTGCCGTCCGCCTGCACGGTCGGGACGGTGGATAGCTGCTGGCACTCGTTGGCGTTGTTTCCCCAGTTCGTCAGCTGTACGGAGCTGACCCCGCCCACGGCGCCGGAAGGCCGTAGCGAGAACTGTGCGGTGGGGACGGGCGAGTGCCAGCTGTCGATTTGGCTCGGGGTGAACGCGAAGCCGGTCGCCGACAGCACGCTGTCAGAGGTCACGTGCACTGCGGCTTCGGACAGCCCGGTGTAGGCGTGGGTGACCCCGGCGTTGCTGGTCAGGTCCGCCTCGGTGACCTTCCAGTCGCCCTCCGGCAAGCCTGCTGGCAGCGACACGGTCACGGTGCAGTCGAGCACCTGGCGTTGCATCCAGCCGATGTTGCCGCAGCCCTGGTAGCCCTCGCTCCAGTCCCAGCCGATGGCGAACGATCCGCGGGCCGTGCGACCGCCCGGACCGGTGACCACGACCGCTCCGCCGTACACGCCGGACTTGGCCTCTTGGCTGTCGAGCTGGTACCGCAGCGTGGCACCTTGCCCCGAGGATTCGTAGACGGTGGCCTGCATCCCCTGCGCGAGGGCGATCTGGTCGAGGCTCGGGTAGCCCTGGTCCGCGGTGGTCCGGGCGGTGAAAGTACGTGGGAAGGCAGATAGTTGGGGCGCGGTCCAGTCGATCGAGTCGCCGGCGCCATCACCACCCTGGATCTCCGAGACCGCCCAGGTCGTCTTCGTCCCGACTCCGTACTGCGGGACGGGGACAGTCCACGTATACGTGGTCGAGGCAGGGGTTGCGCCGGGCTCGATGGTGACGTCACCGAACGGTGAACCTTGGGAGTCGAAGCCCGCCGCGAGTTCGGTGCCGATGTAGGCGCCGGTCTTCGGATTCGTCCGGCGTATGTGGATGTCGCCCCCGAAGCCGGATGCGTTCGGATTGGACGAGGTCATCGTCCAGTTCAGCTCGATGGTGGCCGACCCGGTGGTGGCATCGACCGACTTGGCGCTGAACGACAGAGCCGAAACACTCATCGCCGACGCGGCGCCCGGCGCCGCCACGTGGTGCTGTGCCGCAGCGGTCCCCGGGGCTGCGCTCAGTATGCAGGCGACCCCGGCGGCGGCCATCGACGCCAGCAGGCGTCTGAGTCTGATCAATCTCTTCTCCTGTTCGGATGGTGATGTGTGAGGTCACTAGACACCAACTGCGCTGTCCCGACAACGCAGTTATCGGCACGCGACGGCAAGGATCGGCGGCTGGGTACCGACCCGGTCCCCACGTTGCCCGTGACCCTGATCGCTGAAGATCAGCGCAGGCCGAGCGACGGTACCGGGGTGAAAGGGGCGCGCCGTGCGTGAATGCGGGTCCATGGTGGCGCGCGTAAGACACTCCCGTCCCCGTACACCAGGTGAGAACGACGGCGTTGAGCGTTCCGCTGACATCCAACGCCGACGTCAACGACCAGAGACGGCGACGACGATCGGCAGTCACGCGTGGCATCGGGGCGCAGGGTGAATCTCGACCGCACGGGGAAGAGATCGAACTCCTAAAGCGGGTGTCGCAGGTTCGAGTCCTGCCGGGGGCACACGATGAAGGGCCAGTTCAGAGGCTTGATCCCCTCGAACTGGCCCTTCGCTGTGATCACGGCCGTGCCACTCCCCCGCCACAAAGGCCACTAAGAGTCCACATCACCCCGGGCTTCGCGGATCATCGAGCCGAGGCGATCGGCGATCTCTCGGTCGCGGCCGTTGACCATGCTGATAGATCAGGGCGGCACGGGGTGTGCTGTGGCCCATCCGGGTCATCAGCTCACGCAGGCTCGCACCTGATGCGGCGAGGGTGTTGCCGGTGTATCAATCGAGACTTCGCCACCGAGCCGACTGGCCGTGAGTACCTCGATCACCTCACCACACTGAGTCGTGCAAGTTGGTGCCGCATCAGCCAAGGTTCGCCCTGTTGTCGGCCGACGGTGCCGGCTCGCGCTGAGCGGCGGCCTATTCGGCGTCGAGCTGGTGGTCGGCCCAGACGTAGCTTTCGGGCAGCAAGTCGGTGATGAAGACGGTTCGGACGCGGTCGCCTTCGCCAACAATGACCTAGAGAGTGGGGAAGTAGTCGAAGAGGACCTGACGGCACCGGCCGCACGGCGGAACAACTCCCCGGTCGCGGTCGCCCACGGCGACGATGGTGTCCAGCTCGTAGGCGCCCTGGGCGGCTGCCGCGCCGATGAGAACCAGCTCGGCGCAGGGGCCTCCGGTGAAGTGGTAGGCGTTCACCGCAGTGACGATCCGCCAAGTCCACAGACTGTCCGACTCGCCGGAAGCTTACGGCCCATCATCACTCGCCCCATGGCAGCTCCCGCCCAAAGTCGCGACGCCGACCGCGTTGCGTGCTAACACGCCCCAGATGCCGGGCGCGGGCGGGTTCGAGGTGTACCCCAACCCGCGCTACTAGGCTGCCACCGGCCATCTGGCAGCCGCCAGGGCGTTGTGAAGGCTGGAACAAGAGCAGACAGCCGATGGGTTCGTCGACGGAAGCGATCAGAAGAGTCGAGCAGAAGCTCGGCATCAGCCTCCCCCGGGACTACAAGGACCTCGTTGCCGACGACCCGGAGACCACTGGCCGTTGGTCATCCACCGGCGATTACCTCATGCTCGACCCATTGGATGATCTGACGAGGCAGCCGAGCTGGCGAGCCGCCTTCCGGGCGCTGTGATCACCGGAGGCGACGGGAGCCGTGAGCTGCTCGTGTATGACGTCCGTAACCAGCCCCCACCTCCGCTCCTGGTGGACGGCTGGGTTGAGTCTTGGACAGACGGAATCCTGCAAGCTGAATCACTGACGGCACTCTTGGGGCAGTTTTACCAGCAGGGGTGGGGCTGGGACTGGGGAGAGCTCATGTGTGCCCCCCAGGCCCGTGCCACTCTCGTGCCAAGCGTCGGTTGGATGCGGCGGCACCCATCAATCTTGATTGAACTCCTGGCCGCCCTGGAAAACGGACCGGGATGCGATGAGTTTCAGCACGGTCCCGAGTCTTCAGGTACATCCACCTCCCGCGCGAATTTGGAGGCATCTTGAAGCTCTTGCTTACGTCAGGCGGCGTCACGAACCCAAGCATCCACTCGGCGCTCGTGCAGCTTCTCGGCAAGCCGATCGCCGAGTGCCACGCCCTCTGCGTCCCGACAGCACAGTGGGGTCACCCGATGTGCGGCCCAACATCGGTGCGGGGCCTCGTAGCCGCCGAGCCCACGTGGCAGCACCTGACCGGCCTGGGTTGGGCATCGCTCGGTGTGCTCGAGCTCACCGCACTGCCCACCATCGGCGCGGAACGATGGGTCCCCTGGATCCGGGAGGCCGACGTGCTGTTGGTCGACGGCGGCGACGCGACGTACCTCTGCCACTGGATGCGGGAGTCCGGGCTGGTCGATCTGCTGCCTTCGCTGCCCGACACGGTCTGGGCGGGAGTGAGCGCCGGAAGCATGGTGATGACGCCCCGGATCGGACCGTACTTCGTCGAATGGCCGTCCGCGTCGGACGACCGCACTCTGGGAGTCGTCGACTTCTCGATCTTCCCGCACCTGAACGCTTTCCCGACGAACACCCTGGCCGACGCAGAGCGATGGGCCGCCGACATCGGCGTCCCGGCCTACGCCATCGACGAACAGACGGCCATCAAAGTCGTCGACGACTCCATCGAGGTGGTCTCCGAAGGGCAATGGACGAAGTTCGGGTCATAGCCGCCCCGGATTCGTGACGTCGCGTCGTTCCCCGAAACCCATAACGCGCCGCGACCTCAACCACCGTGGCTCCCGCGGCCACACCATGACCGCGTGATACCGCCGCTCGACCACGCTCAGCTCCACTAACACCGACCTCGCCCCGCCTCCCCGACAGCAGTCGCAGACAGCAAAGCCGAGGACGGAAGCATCAAGCATCAAGCGACGTCAACGCGTTAAGCATCAATCGAAGTAGGACGCCAGGGGGGACGTGACCGGGATCGAACTTTCCCTAATTGGGCGCGGCTTCGTTCATCGTCATCCGGTGCTCAGAACTGCCGAGGAGAAAGACGGGTACCGCGAGGAGCGTGACCAGGACGACCGCCGTCACTGACAGGATTCGGACGGCGAGACTTCGTACACCAATGAGTACAGCGGCCGCCAAAGCCGCCGGCGCCAACGCGCTGAAGAGCACAGGGTGATGGCAGACTCGCGCCACCAGGAGCAATCCACCGGACCGACTGGACCACGAACCCACCATCTCGGCCACCGCAAGGGCCGTGCCCCGACAGGTCACTGACTATGAGCGTCGGCTGCGGCGTGAGGCTCATGCCCGGAACGCGGCGGCGAAGCGACCCTTACAGCAGCGAAGTACAGCAACCGTGGACGACCGTTGCCCATCCCAGGCGACTGGGTAATCGCTCCGTGGACCTCTGTGACCTCGGCGCTGACAGATCGCGGTTCGCAGGCGGAAGCGCCGCCCACTCCATTCAAGGCTGGGCGTCCACAGGTCAGGCCAGTGATCGCCCAACCTCGCTCCTGAAGCGGGTGTCGCAGGTTCGAATCCTTCCGGGGCACCAGCCAAAAGGCTACTGACCGATCGTGGTCCGGGGCTTTTGACGGCAGTCGCCTCTCGGGCGGAGGGCAGACGTCCCCTGAGCAGCCGGTCCATGTGGCTGATGCCTTCGCGCTGGGTGTCGTGCACGACGTGCGCGGTACACAGCCATCGTGATGCTGATCTGGCTGTGCCCAGGATATCCATGATGACCCGCGGCACGACGCCGGCGGCCGTCAGGCGTGGTCCCGATACGCAAGCGGGGCCGAAGACCGCGAGAAACGGTCTTCGGCCCCAAAAGACGGGGCAATAGCCCTTGCTCCGGCGGGCGGCGCGGTGCGCCGCCCGCCCTTGCGTCACCGGCCGGGCGGCTCAGCGGTGGTGGTGGGACCTGTCCCAGACGTGGCGCGGGGCCAGGAACCAGAGCCAGTGCCCAAAGCGGTCGCGGTTGTGGCTGCGGTAGTAGTACCTGCCGTGGTCCCAACGACCGTAGCGGCGCAAATCACGGTCGTGGCCGTATCGGTCGCCGCCATGCGAAGCGGCGCTGTGCGAGAAACGGCCGCGGTTGTCAAAGCCCTGGCCGTGTCCGTCGGCGAGGGCCGGCATGGCAGCCGCCCCGATGAGGGCCGCCGACGCCACACAGGTGGCCATCAGACGGACCGTGGTACGAGCAACAGACATGAAGCTTCCCCTTCACATGAGTGCACACCCACCCTGGTGGGAGTCAGCGTGCTATCCGGGTCTCGGCGCGGTGCCGAGGACCGCAACTGTGACGCGCTCTCGCCGCGGGACCGCAACGAACCAAGCCGTGTTACAGAACAGTGACATTTCCACAACTATCCGCCGCGGTTGTTATCAATGAGGACGAAATACCATATGTTGAATGACATCTACCCATGAACAGGCCCCTGACCAGCACACTTTCCGCCGACGATCCGTCATGCCTTCGTGCCGCACCTGCACTTCGGGTCACTCGAACGGCGCAATAGCTTCTGCAACAAACCGGGTGCCGCCATTCGGGGGATCGAGCATGCCCTACCTACCCCCGCAGAGGCGCGATCACGAGCAGGTGGCGGTGGGCCAAACCGACTGCGGTCCAGGTGGGATGCACAGCTGCCACGCCGACTGCAGGGGACCGGGCCGAACCCGTAACGCCTCTATGAGCAGCGCACATGACAGACCTCACCACCGGTCGTCACTTCGCTCCCTCGAGCGGCCGCACGGGGCATGAAGTCAGAACACGCCGTGGCTGCGGCGGCCCGGGCCACGACTTCAGCCGGCCGCTTTGGCGCGAGCCTCGAAGATCGTGACTCCACATCGGGCACTCACGAGCGGATGTTCCGGTTCTGAGCGATTCGCAACACATGGTCTTCTCGGACATGGCGGCGAACCAGGCGTCAACTACACGGGTCCTTCACCGGGGGCACGACGCCCATGCAATGATCACGCATGGCGGCCGTCGAGTCGCACACTTGTCGCATGGGGGGGACTTGCTGTGGGGGTCATCGGCTGGGCTCTGTTGGTGCTCTTTTGGCTCGTGACCTTGGCTCCCGGCACTGCCGCAATCTGCGCCGGATGGGTGCCCCCATGGTTCAGGAAGACGGTTTCATCGCCGCGTCTCGGGGGCTGCGCGGATATTTGCATGGGCATCGGGGGCACACTCACCGTGGGTCCCGTGCATCACCACCTGGGATCGAAGCCGATGACGGCATTCGCCACGATCGTGGGATTCTGCTTCGTCTTCGGTGCCCTAGGTCTCTACCGACGGTCCTATCGACACGAGCCGTCGAAATCAGCGGAATACCAACACACAGCAACCTCAGCCGCTGTTGTACTGCAGCGCGATACAGCAGCCATCTCGCCCACAACCGACCCCGAACGGCCGCAGATACCCAACTGACACGCTTGGCGGACTACAGCGGCCGTCGCCCCCATGGTTCGCGACCGGTCCGGGTGGTGAAGACGTACTCCGACTCCCGCCGGATCCCTACTCCTTGGCACGAGTAGTTGCCTGCCGTATCCGGTGTCGGCGCAGGGACGGGCGCGATACAGAGACCGGGAAGCGGAACGGCGCGACGGCGGCGGCTCCTGGGGGCGTCGTTGCGGACGCCGCGGCGGCGTTGGAGCGGCTAGGGCAACTCGCGGTACACCAATGCCTTGGCGAACGGCTCCCCGCTGGAGCGGGCGTGCGCCATGCGTTCACGGACCTCCCTGAGAGTCCGAGGTCGGTATCCGGGGCCACCGCAACAGCTCTTGTGGAAACGGACACCCGCGTTCAACAGCACAGCGAGCACCCGCCAGCCGGCGGTGTCCCGACGACGCGGCACGGCGAAGGGGGAGCCGACATGGATAAGCGGTTCGGCACAACGCGGGCACACCCGTTCGTGGTCGCCGACGTACGGTTGCTTGTACGAGGCCCGGCACGGCAGGCAGACGTACGAGGTCTTTGCATGCGCCATGCGTTCAGACTACGGACGGGGCCGGCCAGGCTCCACAGGATTCCGTGCAGGGACGGGCGTGCCACATCCGTACCGGCCGCGAGCGTGCCGAGCGGGGAAGTCCGGGGAACGACGCCATGCCCTTGCGTGCCACGGCAGTTGATACTCCACCGACCCTGTGGCCCTGTCCGGGAGGAACTCATGGCAGAACCGATCCACCCGTAATCAGGCCGGACGACCTCAGCGATCTTTGTGCCCGTAGTTCGCATCGAGGGGGGTCACCGTGCCCGCTGTTTCCCGTTTCGGGGCCGCGAACCAGGCAGAAGTGGATAGCCAAGTCAGCGGTCAGCGGTCAGCGGTCAGCGCAGTCATAGGAGCCGTCCGCCTCCCGCGCGATGGAGTCGTGACTCCAACACTTCAGCATCGGTGCAAGCGTGTACGCCCGCCAACAGGCCGCGACGAGCAGTAGATCGCACACCACGCCGACGAGCAGCCGCACGCGCCGAGACGCCCACAAGGTGACTGCCAGGGCTCCGAGGAGCGAGGCAACGCTGAGAACCAGCGGAAACAGCGCGAAGCTGCTGAGGTTGTCCCGCCATCCCCCGAATGCATCCGGAGAGTTGATCTCCACCGTGGCCACGAAACTGAACAGGGGCAGCAACCCGCCGAGCGGCACCAACAAGTGAGGTCAACACGTTCCACGAGAGTCGTGCCGCTTCCGTGCCAGAACAGGCGGGGGCCCACGGGGAAACGAGGTGTACGGGGTGCGAGCCACCGGACTCCGTCCAGGGGCAGGGAATCCGCAGGTCACACCTGAAAGGGCCCAACCTCGCCCCAGAAGCTGTGGTTCCCCATCGTTTTGATGCCCAGAGCAGCCACGTACGCCTCGTCGTCCCCCGCGAGCAGTTGCATCAACGGATGCCGTTATTCGCCGGCCTCGATGGAGGACAGGGGGATGCGCAGGACGCGGTGGAGCCGGGCGGAGGTCTCCATGTCGAGGCCCAGGCCGGCGTAGCGCAGGGATCCGCTGTGCCGACCGATGAGGTCCAGGTCCTGGAGCTGTCGGTGCAACTCGGCGGTGAGAACCCCGTCCTGGTCGTCGGCGTAGTTGTCACCCGTGTTCAAGCGCTCGTCCACAGCCTCGACGGCGCGGCTGCTCACCACCGAGGCCGGATCACCCGTCGCGAACAGATAGGCGGCAGCGGCGTAGAGCACTGCGGCCGCAGCCGGCTCGTCAGCGTCTCCGGGACCGTCCTGACCGTCGTTGTGGCAGTACTCGCTCAGGAGGTACTCGCCCATACCGTGCTTGATCTCTCCGAACGCCGTTGTGTTGCCCAACGCGGCTTCCCACAGCGCATTGAGCATCGGCCGAAGGCTGAGGGCGTACTCCGCCTGCTCATCGGCCGGCAGAGCCTCCTGGGCCCGCATCAGTCGCTCCGCCACGCCCACGGCGAACAGCTGGCGCTCATCCGCGGATGCATTGTCCAACCGGCTTACGACCTCGGCTTGCAGCTCCTGCCAAGTCGCCATACGTGCCCACCTCAGCCATGACTCCGATCACCTGGCCATGACCCTAGCCGCGTGTCGGATCCTGTGGGTAACCACGGGGAGCACCGGGCCTCAAATCGACGGCAGCGAGAAGGCGCTATCGATCGTGGCAGCCCATCTCGCGAAGATCGAAGGGGCGGTTGACCGAACCCGCGCCTCACATGCGGGGCAGCCGTTCACGGTGGTGCATCAGGCACTCGTCGAAGCGCTGCAGGACGAGGGCGCCCAACGTGTCGTGCCCCAGGTCGTCGAGGAGCTCGCGCGCCAGATCCCCGGTGCAGCGGCTGGGCCCTGAAGGGCAGCAGGTTGAGTACCCGACTGGGTCACCGCACCGACGTACACCCGTGCGCAAGCGCGGACTCTTATGGGCCCGCCAGGGCAGGTGGAGACCACGCCGGTCCAACGCAGAGCCCTCGCCTGAGTCACTTGGGGACGAAGAGCAGTCGTGCCGCATCCGTGGCAGATCGGCCGAAGATTCACCCCCTGAGCATCGTGGCAAACGCCGCGCACGGCGGTGGTGTCGCCTACTCGCCTGCGCGTGCCACCAGCAGCGGCTGGAAGAAGCCCGTCTCCTGCGGCATCCGCCACTCGGGGTCCGCGAACCCCGCGTCGGTGGCGAAGCCCGCCAGTCGGTCACGGCCCAGCGCCCAGTAGACGGTCCGGCGGACCTTGACGTGCCATTCACCTTCGGCCGGCAGCAGTTGGAAGTGCTCCAAGTCGTAGTGCTCGCCGTCCTCGTGCCAGTGCCAGAGCTGGAAGGTGACGGTCCGTTCTCCTCCGGCCGCCGGCCGGTGGACCTGGGGGGGCGTTGAATCGGGGCGGTCGCGCAGCAGGTCGTCGTAGGGGCGCGTGCTGAGCAGCAGCAGGCCCGCGGGGCGCAGCACGCGGCGCATCTCCGCCAGGGCGGCGTGCACGTCCTGCTCCGTCAGCAGATGGGGCAGCGAGTTGTCGGCACAGACGACGGTGTCGAACCGGGCGTCGGGAAACGGCAGGCGTCGCATGTCGGCGACGGCCGTACGCAATGACACCTTCCGCCGGGCGGCTTCACGGGCAGCGCGGGCGGCGGCGCGGGCGCTGAGGTCCGTCCCGGTGACACGGTGCCCGCGCAGCGCCAGGCCGATGGCCTGCGTGCCGATGCCGCACGAGCAGTCGAGCACCGCCGCGTGGTCCCGGCCCATCAGGCCGTCCAGGACCTCTCCTTGGCGACGAATGCTCGCGTCCCAGTTCGCGTAGATCAGGTGGTAGTCGTCGGCCAGCTCGTCGTAAAAATTCGCCGCCGAGGTCTCGGGCATGGCCCGAGGCTACCGCGCCCGGCACCCGAGGCGGAGCCCCGGACCGATCACGGTCCGGGGCCCATGACGCAGTTCCGCCGACCTCGCGCCGGCTAGACGCGGTCCTGGAAGACGCAGTTCCACACGTACGTGGCCGCGACGCTGCCGTCGGCGCGCACCGCCTCCAGCGTGTAGAAGTGCGTGGCCCCCCGCGCGGCCGTGGTGTCCGTGTAGGCACGGGTTTCCGCGGGCAGCAGTCCGGCGTGCAGCGGCTCGTACGCCTTCGTGACCGCGTTCCACCGTCCGACCCGGTAGCCCGCGACGGTGTCGCACACAGCCGTCTTCTCGCACCGCCAGCCGATGGACGGCCCGTCCTGCTCGGGGCCGATCAAACTGCCGTGGCCCAGGCTGCCGAGGTCCCAGTCCCGGACGACCGTCACGGACGGCCGGACGTCCAGCTCGGTGGCCTCGACGACCGTGACCTTCGGGTCGCTCGGGGACAGCGCATTGCCCCAGCGGTCCCTGGCGACGACCGCGTACACGTACGTCTCGCCGTCCGGCAGGTCGCCGCAGAGGACGGCAAGCGGGTCGCTCGTACCCTCCCAGCAGGAGGCGGTGCCGAGCCACTTGACCGTGCCGTCCGCCTGCCGGGTGCCGTTCCGGACCACATAGCGCTCGACGTCGTCCTCGGTCGAGGCCGCCCAGCTCACCAGCACGCCGTCGGCACGTGGGGTGGCCTTCACGCCCCCCACCGGACCGGGCGCGACGCGGTCGCCGGTGCGGACGACGAGCGGGGCGGACAGCGCCGACTCGTTGCCGGCCGGGTCCACCGCCGCGACCGCGTACGTCACATATGTGCCCGCGGGCATGTCCCGGTCGTGGCATTTGCCGCCGGTGCTGGTCTCGTCGCTCCACTCCGCGCAGGTCACGCCGGTGAGCGCGGCCGGGTCCAGGGTCTTGCCCGGCGAGCGGTAGACGCGGTAGGACCCGCCGTTGTCGAAGTCCTCATAGAAGCCGTCGGGCTGGTCCCAGTACACCTCGGTGTCGCCGACGTTGACGACGGAGCCGAGAGAGGTCGGGGACTTCGCCGGCGGTGTCCGGTCGACTCCGTCGCCGGTGACGGCGGCGTACGCCGACGG
Organism: Streptomyces sp. NRRL F-5122; assembly: GCF_001507435.1. GTDB lineage: Bacteria > Actinomycetota > Actinomycetes > Streptomycetales > Streptomycetaceae > Streptomyces > Streptomyces lannensis. Next base: position 68,748 of record NZ_LMWH01000243.1, on the reverse strand, counting down.
GTTGCCGGACACGTCGAGGGCGCGGACCCGGTAGTACCGGAGGGTGTTCACGGGCGCTTCGGTGCGGTACGACGTCGTGGTCGTCGTACCCAGCAGTGTGAACGGGCCGGTGGCCGCGGACGCGGCGTACACCTCGTACTTCGCGGCGTCGGCGGGCCCCTGCCAGGCCAGGGTGGCCCACCAGTTGTCGCCGGCGACCGTGAGACCGGTGGGCGTCGCCGGCCCCGTGCGGTCCACGCTCACGGTGGTGGCGTCGAGACTGCCGGCGGACTCGCGGCCCGCCTTGTCGACGGCGCGGACCTCGTAGAGGAAGGTCTGGCCCGTGGCGGGCGTCGCGTCCACGAAGGAGGGCGAGGTGAGCGGCGACGAACCGCTGACCTTCGCCCACTGGGTGGCGCTCAGCCGGCGGTACACGCGGTAACCGGCGAGGTCCATCTCCTTGTTCGCGGCCCAGCGCAGGGTGGTCTTCCTCGTGTCCCGGTTGTACGCGGCGGTGAAGCCGGTCGGGGCAAGCGGTTTGACCCTGTCGACTCCGGCCTCGGTGCGCGGGGCGTACGTGAAACCGGCGTTGGCGGTGCCGGTCCAGGCGACGTAGTCGACGCGCAGCGTGTGCTTGCCGGACGGGACGGTCAGGTCGACGGTCTTGCGGGCGGTGGTGGAGACGTTCTTCCACAGGTCGATCTTCCGCACGCCGTCGACGTAGACGCGCATGCCGTCCTGTGTGGCTGCGGAGAGCCGGAAGGGCCCGCCGGAGCCGAAGTCCCGGGTGAGGGACCAGCGGACGGAGAAGTTGTCTTTGGGGAGCGTGACGCCGGGCGGGTCGCCGTAGCCGTAGTTCTCGGCGATGGCGGAGTCGCAGGCGGTCAGCTTCGGCGTGCCGCTGAAGGTGGAATTGCCGAAGTACTGAGCCTTCCAGACGGGAGAGGTGCAGCTGACGGCCGCGGAGGCAGGAGCGGCGGTGATCAGGCCGCCGACGGCGGCGACGGCGGCCGTCGCGGCCAGCGCGGTCAGCCGGGTACGAGTCATCACAGAGGGTGGGGCCCCTTTCGGACCTTTGAAAAACCTGTGAACAGGTGGCTCCTGTGTGACCCATGAGACGGGGGCAGGGTTGCCCCGTCTCTTACGGCTGTTCGGCACTCGTCGGCCGTACCGGTGAACAGCGCGTGTCCTTCGAGGGATCGGCCGACGCCGGCGCAGCCCCCATGGCCGTACAGCAGCGAAGTCAACGGCCGGGACTACAGCGGTCGGCAGACGATCTCCCCGGCCGGCCCCGCCCTCGGTGCGCACTCGATCACTACCTCTGGGACGGCGCGGGCCCGGCCTGCGATGTGCCGTCGGCTCGAGATCACCGACACGGCTCAGCACCTGTGACACGTACCGCAGCCCTCCTCTGGACGGCTTCAGCACCGGGGTCCGTTGCGCACCCAGCGATGTCTCGGCGGAAGGGCGGCCCCCGGAGGGACGAACCGGTATCCGTTCGACGACAGAGGGGAGATGACGGGGCGGCTCGTGATCTCCTCGAACCAGGCGGCGGCGATCCGGCCCAGATGTTCCGGAGATCCGGTGGCAAAGGGCGGCGCGACATCCCGGGTCGGTTCCGGAGACCGATAGTTCTGGCTGTGCCGTTCGCTGCAGAAGAGCCGGTCGCCGATGACGGTCGCGCCCAGCGTCATGAAGATCAGGCCCTGCTCCCCCACACGCCTGTCGATCAACCCCGGCGCGGACGAGGCTACGCCGACGGCCGGCGAAGCAGATCACCCATGGCCGGCCTCGGAACGCACCGGTGCGGTGGCCCTCCGTTCGCCTCAACTCCCCCGGCGCCCAGGCCGGAAGACGCTCGACATCGAGGACGCGGGCTCTGGACCCCATGAGGCATTCGTGATCGGGTTGCGCGCATGACTTCCTTGATCCGCCACGTCACCGTCGACTGCACCGACCCCTATGCCCTTGCGGGCTTTTGGGCCCAGGCCCTGGACGGCTCGCTCGCCGATGACGACTTTCCGGGAGATCCGGAAGCCTCGGTCACGGCTGCGGCAGCCGCCTTGCTGTTCGTGCGGGTCGACGACCGCAAGACCGTGAAGAACCGCGTCCATCTTGATCTCCAGCCCCAGGACCGCAGCCGGGACGAGGAGGTCGAGCGACTGCTCTCGCTCGGCGCCACGCTTCAGGGGGACCACCGTCGGCCCGACGGAACCGGGTGGGTGACTCTGTACGACCCGGAGGGCAACGAGTTCTGCGTGGAACGCAGCGCGGCGGAGCGGCTGAAGGGGTAATGCCCATCGGGGCCCGCACGCTTTCGCGGTGTTCCCCGACTTCCTGATGCCCACGGCCGAACGACTCAGGAGTTCCTTCGGTCCTGCCGACCGGCGGCACGGCAGCGGGAGATCGTCCCCGGTGCCGTGTGCCGGAGCCAGCAGGCGTCGACCTCACGGCCGTCGCGCAGGGTGTGGCGCGGGGGCCCGTCGTCCGCGACGAAGCCTGCGCCCGCCAGCGCACGCGCGCTCGCGGTGTTGGCCGGCTCGTGGCCCGCCCGCACCGTCCGAAGCCCCAGATGGGTGTGGGCGAGGGACGCGACGGCCCCGAACAGCTCCACACCGAGCCCCAGGCCACGCGCGTGCGGTGCCAGCCATCCACCGATCAGCCCGGTGTCGGGGTCCAGCTCCGCGAACCCGGCGTATCTGCCGTCGTCCACGCGCACACCGATCAGCGCCACCGCCTGGTCGGGGACGGGTTCGACGAGATGGCGCAGCAGGCGCTGGACGGCCGGGTACGTACGGAGGGAGTCGGTGTCGCCGGGGCGCAGTTGCACATAGACCTCGCGGACCTTCGGGTCGGTCATGATGTGCTTGTCCCATCCGAGCCACCGCTGGGCCTCCGGGTCCGAGCCGGCGGCCAGGGCGGCGGCGAGGTCCAGCCACGTCTCCAGGCTGTAGAACAGGAGACGGCCCGTGCGCAGGGTGTGCCGCCGGTGCCCGCAAACGCCGGGGAGCGGAAGTCCGGGCGCGTCCCGCCCGCGACGAAGCCGTGACCAGACCATGTGCCCCCCCTGGAGAACCCCGTGGCCGCTCAGGCCGGGCCGATGCCGGCCGGAGTCTAGCCACGCCGGCGCTCGGCCCGTGGAAGAGGCGGTGGCCGGTCGGGGTCGGCGAGGTGTCCCGCCGACCTCGGGGAAGTCCGACCGGGGCCGTGTCCCGGACGAGCCTCCGGTGCGCGCCGGCCATCCGCCGTCTGCCCCCTGCGTGGTGCACCGGCCGTCCCGCACGGGAGGCCCGGCGGGTGACCGCGTGCGGCGGCTCTCCGGCCCCCCTTGCGGTTGATCCGCCGAGCGACGGCTCCCGGACGCCCGCCGGGCCCTCTACGGCGCCTGGTCCGGCCGTACCGTGATGTGATCGGGCTCCAGCTCCAGCAGGACGCGGTCGCGGATCTCCAGGGCCTGGGTGAAGTCGCCCGGGAGCTGGAGGCGTCCCGCACGGTCCACGGTGGCGTACTCGCGCGCCGTGGTCATGGTGCGCCCCTGGTCGTCGGTGGTGGTGCGGCGCAGTACCTCCGAGGCGGTGCGTCCGTCGCGGATGGCGACGGTGCGGTGGACCGCGGAGGCGACGGCGGTGTCATGGGTGACCAGGACGACCGTGGTGCCGAGTTCCTCGTTGACGGTGTGGAAGGTGGCGAAGACCTGCTCGGCGGTGGCGGAGTCGAGCTGGCCCGTGGGCTCGTCGGCCAGGACCAGGGCCGGGTGGTTGGCCAGTGCGACGGCGATGGCGGTGCGCTGCTGCTCGCCGCCCGACATCTGGTGCGGACGCCGGTCGCGGCAGTGGGCCACGCCGGTCATCTCCAGGAGCTCGGCGGTGCGGGCGGCGCGCTGCCGCCTGCCCTTGACGATGCCGCTGAGGCGCATGGGCAGGGCCACGTTCTGCGCGGCCGTGAGGTAGGGCAGCAGGTTGCGCGCTGTCTGCTGCCAGACGAAGCCCACCACTTCGCGCCGGTAGCGCAGCCGGGACCGGCTGTCCATGGCGAGCAGATCGAAGCCCGCGACCGAGGCGCCGCCCGCGGTGGGGACGTCCAGGCCCGCCAGGATGTTCAGGAGCGTGGACTTGCCGCTGCCCGAAGCGCCCACCAGGGCCATGAGTTCGCCCTTCGCGACCAGCAGGTCCAGTCCCTGCAGGGCCTGCACCTCGCCGCCCTGGCCGGCGAAGATGCGCACGAGGCGGTCGCACGCGATCAGCGCGTCGTGGCCGTGGGCGGGTCGCTGTCGCTGCTGCTCGACGCGCCGCTCCAGATCGGCGAGCGTGAGCGCGTCCGGCGCCGCGGAGGTCTGTTCCGTCATGCCTGGTCACCCATCCTCAGGTTCGTGCCTTCGCCGCCTCGTCCGGTCAGCCATGCCTGGGCCACCAGTACGGCGCACGCCACGGCCAGCAGCCCCGCCGAGGGCAGGACGAGCGCGAGCGGGTCGGTGTCCAGCACCACCGTCGGTACGTCGGCCGTCTGCGGCCTGCTGGTGAAGGCCAGAGCGGTCAGGTCCACCCCGGGCCGGAGCAGCGGGACCACGGCGAGCCCGGTGAGCATGCCACCGAGCGCGCCCAGCAGGATCTGCGGCAGCATGTCGAGCACGGCGAGCCACTGGCGCTGGCGGCCCTGCATGCCCATGGTGCGCAGCCGGGCGAGCGTGGTGCTGCGCTGTGGTGAGCTCTGCAGCAGGGAGAGCAGCAGAGCCAGGGCGCAGTAGCCGCCGCCTGCCGCGACCACCGCCAAGTAGACGTGCTGGGTACCGGACTGCAGAGCGGTGCTCTTCAGCGCCGCCCGCTCCTCCGACCGCACCAGGACGGTCAGCCGGGCCGACGCCTGGTGAGCGGTGGCGCGCAGGGAATGGCCGTCGATGTGGTCACCGGTCATGTAGAGCGCCGTGGGGTTCAGGGAGCCCGCGTCCAGCCAGTCGGGATGGGCCCTCGCCAGGGCCTTCGACGACACGATGACGAAGTTCCGGCCGGCGGTCGCCGCCGCGGCTGCCTTCCTCGTCGCCACGGCCCGCACCTCGAAGGAGCCGGCGGACGCCCGCACGATGTTCGGGCCGCTCCCGAACTGCCCCGCCAGCTGCGGGGACACGACGGCGGCGAACGCGCCGGCACGGCCGTTGTCGAGCGCTCCCGCGGGGAAGCCGTCGTCCACGCCCGTCGCCGCGGCGAGCCGCGCATAGGTTTTGGGGTCCACCATGAACAGGTCGTAAACGGTCCTGCGGGAATCCGTGCGAAGACCGGCTTCGATGCGGACGGGCGCCACGTCGTGCACGCCGTCGAGGCGGCGGACGCGTTCCGCAAGACCGGCCGGCAGGGCGGCCGGTGCCTCGATGCTGGCGTCCGCGCCGACGGCCGCGAGGGCCGCCCGGTCCCGGCCGGCGGTCACGCCGGAGAGGACCGCACCGCCGAACGAGGTGACGGTGAGCGCGACCAGGACGGCGAGCAGCGGCAGAGTGGCCGTGGCGGGGGCGCGGCCGGCGCGCGCCACGCCCAGGGGGAGGACCGCACCCCGCAGGCGGGCCGCGGGCCGGGCGAGCAGCCGGAGCGGCAGCGGATACAGCCGGAGCAGCGCCACGGCCGCGACCACCGCCACGAGGACCGGGGCGGCCGCGGTGAGCAGGTCGAGGCCGCCGTCCGCCGTACCGCGGCGGCGCAGCGCCAGCACGGCGCCGGTCACGACGAGGACGACGGTCAGCTCGGCGACGGTGCGGCGCCGCGAGGGACGGGCGCGCACCAGGTCCTCCGGCTCGCCCGGCCGCACCGTGCGGACGGCGAACAGGGCGCGTACGGGCAGCGCCAGTGACGCGACGGCCGCGACCGCACCCGCCGCGGCCACGGCGGCGGCGGAGCGCTGCGTGGGAATCAGCAGCAGGGCGAGCACCAGTCCGACGGCCGCGGCCGGTACCGCCGTCAGGACGCTCTCACCGAGCAGACGCACCGCGAGGCCGCGCAGACCCGCTCCCCGGGCGCGCAGCAGCACCAGCTCCGTTCGCCGCCGGGCGGCGGCCAGTTCACCGGCCATCAGCAGCACGATGACGGCGACCGTGCCGACGCCGACCGCCGCGACCATGACCAGCGGCGCGGTGGCGGCACGTTCTTGTCCGAACGGCTCGACGAGGGTGGCCAGCCCCTCCTCCTCCACGGTGATCCCGCGCAGCCCGGTCCGCTGCTGGAGCTGTGCGGCCTGCGGGCCGCTGGTGAGCGCGGCGATACGGTCCACCAGGTCCGAGGCGGAGCGCGCGGTCAGGGCGCCGGTGTCGGCGGGGTGGCGCCAGTACGCGGTGGCGCCTTCCCGCAGGCCGAGCAGGGCCCCCGCCGCTCTGTCGTCGATCAGGGCGGTGAAGTGCCAGTAGTACTTGGGGTCCGAGCGGTCCTGTCCGGGGACCGTGGACAGCGTCGGCGCCTTCAGGTCCGGCTCTTCGTTCCAGTAGGCGGCCTCGCCGTGGAGCGGCCGGACGACACCGGTGATCCGCATCACGAGCCCCGCTTCACCGCCCCCGGCCAGATGGACCACGGAACCCGTGCGCAGATGCATGACGCGCGCCGTGCGCTCGGTGACGGCCGCCTCGACGGTGCCGGTGCCCGAGCCGGGCCGGGGCAGTCGTCCGTCCACGACGTGGGTGAAGCGGTCGAGGTCCGGCTGGGCGACGACGGTTGCCTCCGGGTCGGTGTGCGCGGTCGGCCGGGGCAGGTACGCGTCCGTGGCGGGCGCGGCCTGAGCCGTCCGTACGCCGTATACGGTCTGCCGCCGGTCCAGAGCGAGGGGCGGGTGGACGAAGCTCTGGAACACCGTTTCGGTCGAGGCCAGGGAACGGGGGGTGACGAGGGACCGGGCGTTGTAGGGGAAGGACAGCCACGACACGTCCAGCGTCGCCGTCACGCTGCGATCGGCGACACGCGCCTGCGCCACCGTGTCGCGCAGGGCCGTGTCCTCGTGAACGTCGATCGCGCGGGGCAGCGCCGCCGCGAGGAACGCGGTGACCAGAACCAGTAGTGACAGGGCCAGCGCGGCGCCGGGTGCCGCGCGCAGACGGGTGCGTATCCAGGGCGTGTCGGCCGAGGGGACGGTGCCGTCCTCGGCGGACGTGCGCCGGGGACTCGGAAGAGCGGTCATGTCATTCACCTCCCTGGCGGCGCAGGGCCTGAGCCGGTTCGCCCGATCGCAGCGCCGTCAGTACGACCACGAGCAGCGGTACCGCCGTCACCGCGATCAGCATCCGCACCACGGGGCCCGCGGGCAGTTCGACGCGGAGGGCCGGGAGCGGACGCTCCGCCTGCGCCGTGAGGACGATCAGCGGCACCACGAGGCGCGTGAGCAGTACGCCGAGGCCCGCACCGACGGCGACCGCGACGACCAGGAGGAGCCCCTGTTCGGCGGCGGCCCCGCGTGCCAGCGAGCGCCGGGAGGCGCCCAGAGCCCTCAGCACCGCGTGTTCGTCCGCGCGTTCCCGGTACGCGCCGACCGCCGCCACCGCGCAGCCCACGGCGGCCAGCACCGCCGCGGCGACCACCGCCGCCGGGAGTCCGGCCTGCGGGCCCGCACCGAGCGGGTCGGCCTTGAGCCGTTCCCGCTCCTCGTCCCGGACCAGCACCGAGGCCGCATCGGCACGCCCCCGCAGCGCCGTCGCGACACGGGAGACGGCGCCGTGGTCCGCGGCCAGCCACCACTCGCCGGGCTGCACCGCCACCCCGCCGCGGTCCGCCAGGGCCCGGTTCACGGCGCGCAGGTCGAGCAGCAGTGCACCGCCGTTATCGGTGGCAGGCGGCACGACGGTGGGCAGGGCACTGACGACTGCGGTGACACGGACCCTCAACGTCGTGTTGCCCAGGCTGACGTCGGCCGTCTGACCCACATGTGTTCCCGTGGCGCGCAGGAAGGCATCCGTGGCGAGCGCGGCCGGCAGGGGGACGGCGGCCGTGTCGGCCCGCAGGTCCAGCTCCCCGCTCGTGAGTTCGACGGGGTCGTCCGGCGACGCCTGCCCGGTGCCGTATCTGATGGACAGCGGGGCCGCGGCGGTGGAGGGTGCCGCCGTCGCCCGAGGCCGCTGGGGGGCGCCGTCGGAGTCGCCCGTGGCGGAGGTCAGCACCCGGGCACCCCAGGCTGCGCCGGCGGGCACCGGGACGGCGTGCGTGCGTCCGTCGGCCAGGACGGCGCTGAGCCCGGTGACCGTCAGCCGGTGCTCCTCGCCGCGTTCCGGCAGGCGGTAGGCGGCTTTGATGCCGGTCAGCCGGAGCGGCGCGGCGGGTGCCGCGCCCTCGGCCCGGTCCGAATCGGCGGCGAAGTCCGCCGTCAGCACGTGCGGACGGCCGTCCGGGGGCAGTGTGCCCAAGGGGAATGAGTACGGGACGCCGTACCGGTCCGTGACGGTGGCGACGAGGTCGGGTGCGACGGTGCTCCGGGAGGACCCGCCGGCCGGGCCGAGCACCTCCAGGCGCGCGGTGATCCTCAGCCGGCCGGTGTTCTCCGGCAGCTCGAAGCCCGCGGTACTGCCCTGCGCCTGCGCACCGGAGTGGAGGGGCCCGAGCAGTCGGCTCGGTGAGCGGTCCGTCAGGTCGTCACGCCAGTCGACCACCCCGGCCGCGGCCGCGGTGTCCATGGCCAGCACGGTGGCGTTGCGGTCGCGGGGCAGCGAGACCTCGGTGCGGACTGCGGGGGTGGCGGCCGCGATGCCGGGAATGGCGTCGTAGACGCCGCCCTGGGCGAAGGGCGGGGTGGACGAACCGACCACCCGGAGGTCCGCCCCGACCGCGAAGTCGGCTTGGTCGCGCTGGGACCGCGCCCAACTGGAGTACTCGCCGGTCGCGAACATCCCCATCGCCACGGAGAGCACCACCAGCAGCACGGGGCCCGCTCCCCGTCCGGGCCGGCGGGACAGCTGCCAGCCGGTGAGCGCCGCCGTCAGTCCGCGGGTGCCTGCGGCCCGCCGCTCGCCGAGCCGGGCCGCGAACGGCAGCAGGCGCAGGGCCAGTACGGCACCTGCGCACAGGCAGAGCGCCGGGGCGGCGACCAGCACCGGATCGACACCGAGGGCGCCGCCGGTGTCGACCGTCAGGACTCCCGAGCCCGAAGCACGGCGGGACAGCTGCCAGTAGGCCAGTACCGCGACGACGACGAGCGCCACATCGGCCCCGGCCTTCACGATCCCGGGCAGCGCGTCCCGGCGCCGACCGGTGTTCCGCTCGTCGACGTACGTGCCGGAGCGGCGCAGCGCCGGGCCCACGACGGCGAGCGCGCAGACCAGCGCGGTGATCGCGGCCACGGACCACGTCCCGGCCGGTGAGGCGTCGAGCCGCACCTGCGCACGGGCCAGCGGGCCATGGCCGGCCAGCAACCGCAGCAGCGGGCCCGCGAGCAGCGGGGCCACCACGACCGCGGGCAGCGCGAGCAGCAGGGCCTCGACCGCCGCGAGCCCCGCCACCCGGGAGCGGGCGGCGCCACGGGCCCGCAGCTGCGCGATCTCACCGGCCCGTTCCCCGGCGAGCAGGCCGGCCACCAGGAGCAGCGCGAAGGCCGCCAGGAGCACCACCTGCAGCGTGCTGATCAGCACCGTGGAGCGGCTCACCAGGAGCGTGCGGCGCAGATCCGTCAGCAGATCCGGCAACTCGCTGCGGGCTCTCACGGATCCGCCCGTCGCCCGGTCCAGGTCGTGCAGCGTCTGCTGCACGCTGTGCGCCAGACGGTCCATGCGCGCCGTGCTCATGGCGGAGAAGTCGGCGCGGGCCTGCCAGTACATACGGTCCGGCGGAACGCTCCCGGAGGTGAAGGCGCCGGGGTCCGCGAGCATCGGGCCGTAGGTGGTGAACGACAGCGTCCGCACCCCCCGGCCGCCCAGCGGGTCGAGCCGCCAGTACAGCGCGGTGCGGTCGACCGGCCGGTACAGGCCCGTCACCAGCACGTGCAGGGGCCGGCCGCCGCGGCGGTCGCTGAGCGTGACGCGGTCCCCGGCGTGCAGACCCAGCGCACGGGCGGCCTGTTCGGGCAGGGCGACGGGCACCGGGCCCCGGGGCCCGGGCGGGCCGGGCCGGGCTCCGCCGGTCATCGTCACCTGCGCGGGGTCGAGGGTGGCCAGCAGCGTCAGATCGGGGTCGGCGTCATGCGAGGTGCCGGCGGCGCGCGGCAGGCCGTAGGAAGCGGACTGGACGCTGGCGGCCACCCGTACCGGCATGCCGTCGAAGGCGGCGGGAACGGTCCTGCGCACGGCCGCGTCCAGCTTGGCGCGGTCGGCGGGGGTGACATCCGCGTCGGCCTCGACCAGGGTGCGCGCCGCCCCCTGGTCCTGAAGGGCACGCCGCAGTCCGACATCCCCGACCGCTCCGCTGAACGCCGCGAGCGAGGCGATCACGCACGTGGTGAGCACCACGCAGAGCAGCGCAGCACCCAGCAGCAGCCAGTGCGCGCGTGCGCGCAGCAACACGAACCCCGTCAAGACTCACCCCGCCACCGTCCCGCGCACCTGCCCAGAGGCACGCGGCCGGCTCCGCCCCCGGCGAAGCCTGTTCCGTTCTCCCCTTGTCCCTGTGGTCATGAGAACACGGGCCACAACGTACCTGGACACCAGGGGCCTGTCAGGTGATCCACGGGCGAGATTATGCTGACCGGCATGAGCGAACGGGTGCTGGACAAGGCGGACGGCCCGGCGGGGGGCGACCCGGCATCGGCGGACGGCGACATGGTGACGGTTCACCAGGTCACGCGGACCTACGGCCGCGGGGAGACGGCGGTGCACGCCCTGCGCGAGGTGTCGTTCGGTGTGCCGCGCGGAGAGCTCGTCGCACTCAAGGGCCGCTCCGGTTCCGGCAAGACCACCCTGCTCAACGTGGTCGGCGGGCTCGACCGCCCGGACTCCGGCAGTGTCCGCGTCGCCGGGACCGAACTGGTGGGCCTCGGCGAGAAGGAACTGCTCGACCTGCGCCGCGACCACATCGGCTTCGTCTTCCAGTCCTTCGGCCTGCTGCCCGTCCTCACCGCGGCCGAGAACGTCGGTGTCCCGCTGCGCCTGCGCAAGACCGAGCGCCGCGAACGCGAGGACCGCGTCGCCCTGCTGCTCAGCCTGGTCGGCCTCGAGGACCACGCCGCACAGCGTCCCGGCGAGTTGTCCGGCGGCCAGCAGCAGCGCGTCGCCATCGCCCGCGCCCTCGCCAATCGCCCCTCCCTCCTCCTCGCCGACGAACCGACCGGGCAGCTCGACGCGGAGACCGGCCGCTCCGTCATGGAACTGCTGCGCGCGGTCGTCCACAGCCAGTCCGTCACCGCCCTCGTGGCCACCCACGACCCCCAGCTCCTGGCCATCGCCGACCGTGTGCTGGAGCTGCGGGACGGCCGTATCGTCCCGGCGGAATGAGCTCGGGGGCGGCGCATGCCGGCCGATCCGGGAAGGCGGAATCCCTGCGGCCTTCCGACGCCCGGTGCGCATCCACGGACAAGGCGTTCCGCGCCGCGGCGCAACTGGTCCCTGCTGAAACCCGTCCCGGGGGCGCCGCTCAACCGCTCGGGCCTTTCGGCGAGCCGTGGGTGGTCTTGGTGCGCGTGCGAGAGATTCTGCCCCGGCGAGGCGTGTCGCCGACCCCACGTGTGCAGTTCGGCGAGGACCGGGAGCAGGGCGCGGACGCGGGAGGTCAGCGGCCGTAGATCCGGGTTGGGGTGACCAGGACGGCCGTGCGCCGCTGCTCCGCCATGACCCGGTCGTACTCGTCCCAGTCCTCGTGGCTGCCGCCGGCCGCCGTGAACACCGCGCGCAGCAGCAGCCGCAGCCGCTCGCCGTCGACGCCGGCGACCCGATCGTCCGGCCCCACGAGAGCGACCGAGCCCTCGACGGTGACCCAGTCCCAGCCGGAGCGGACCGAAACGGTCACCTGGGGCCGTGCCCGCAGATTGGCCAGTTTGACCTTGCCGTAGGTGACGAACCCGAGCGCCTGCCCGCCCGTGAGCGGGTGCGGCAGCAGCCCCGCGTTCACCACCGAGGCATGGATCGTGCCGTCCGCCCGAAGCGTCGAGACGACGACCAGACCGCTCTCCTTCGCGGCCAGCGCGGCGAACCTGTCCAGCGTTGTCATACGCACCCTGTCCCTCGTCCGCGTCCGGCACCGGACCTCTGTGGATTCGGTTTTCGGACTCACCGCGGCGCTACCGTAGCAGGGTGAGTCGGAACAGCGAGCCAACGAATCCGGGCGCGCCCCGGGTCTGCCCCATCGCCGACGCGCTCGACGTCGTGGGCGAGCGCTGGACGCTGCTCGTGCTCCGCGAACTGGGTTTCGGCGTGCACCGGTTCAAGGACATCCGGACCAACACCGGCGCACCCCGCGAGACCCTCACACTGCGTCTGCGCAAGCTCGAGGAGTCCGGACTCATAGAGCGCCGTCGGTACTCGGAGCGTCCGCCCCGCGACGAGTACCTGCTCACCGCCGCGGGCAAGGACCTCGAGCCCGTCCTCCGCGGCCTTCGGGAATGGGGCGAGCGCCACGCCACCCCGCTGCGCCGCACCTCCTGAACGAGCCCGGCCGGCACCCCGCTTCGTCCACCGGCGCCCCGGCGCGCCCGGCTCCGGCCGCTCGCCCCCTCGGGCGACAGCGGCAACACATCACCGGCGTGAGTGTCCGTCCCGGCTTCTGGTGCCGGTGTCCGGGCCCCTCTAGGGTCCTCTTCCATGACGTTCTCGATCGTGGCCCGGTCCGGCAAGGCCCTGGGCATCGCAGTGGCGAGCAAGTTCCTTGCGGTCGGTGCCGTGGTTCCGGCCGCGGAGGCCGGGGCCGGGGCGGTGGCCACCCAGGCGGCGGCCAACCTCCGTTACCTCCCCCAGGGACTGGCCCTGCTGCGTACGGGCGTTCAGCCCGCGGACGTGGTGGCGGGTCTCGTCGCCGCCGACCGGGAACGCGCGCACCGTCAGGTGGGGATCGTCGGACCCGAGGGTCCCGGAGCGACGTACACCGGCGAGGAGTGCCTGGACTGGGCCGGCGGGACGGCGGGGGACGGCTACGCGATCCAGGGCAACATCCTCACCGGCCCCGAGGTGGTCGAGGCCATGGAGTCGGCCTGGCTGTCCTCGCCCCAGGAGGCGCTCGACCGTCGGCTCCTCGCGGTGCTGGCGGCGGGCGACGCGGCGGGCGGTGACCGCCGGGGCCGCCAGAGCGCGGCCCTGTACGTGGTGTCACCGGGCGCCGGATACGGAGGTGGCAGCGATGTCGCATGCGACCTCCGGGTGGACGACCACCCCGACCCGGTCGGGGAGCTGCGGCGCCTGCGGGACGTCCATGAGCTGCTGTTCGGCACGCCCGACCCGGGCACCCTGCTCGACCTGTCGGGTGAGTTGAAGGAGGAGGTCCAGAGCCTGGTCACCGAGCGCGGTTACGCCTCACTGGACATGTGGGCCGGGGTGGAGAACCTCGAGAACCGCCTGGTCTCCGGCAAGATCGATCCGGTGGTGCTGGCCCGGCTGCGGGACGCCGCCCCGGACGGGAAGTAACGGGCTCGTACGGCCCGGCCCTGCCGGATGCGGGAGCGGTCCGCGGCCGACAGGTCCGGCCCCGGGGCGGATCGGCGCCGTTGCGTGTCCGGCGCGCGGCGGCGCAACCGGCGAGCCCTCCGAAGAGTCCTAAGCGGCATGATCGACACACGCGCACGCCACGCTCTCGGCGCCTCCACGCTCGTCGTGGCCCTGGCGTCCCTGTTGCTCGCCTGCTCCGGCAGCCCAAACACGACGTCCGGCGGCGGGACGTCGCCCTCACACGACGTCCGCACGACGGCGTCGGCACCCGCCGCCCAGGAGCCGGCCGCGGGCGAGCCGGCCGCCGCCGACGCGACGGAGCCGGCACCGGGGGTCGAGAAGGTCCGCGACGTGTTCGCCCGGCTCCAGGCCACCTACAACGACGGGTGCACGACCCCGGGGAACTGCGAGTACTTCCTCGGCCGGGTACTCGACGAGCTCAACGGCCTCGACGCGGCGATGAAGGCGGACCCCCAGGGACCCGCACACTTCAAGGAGCCTCTGGCCCGGATCGCGGAACTGCGGGCCGAACTCGGCGGCGACCGCTCCTTCGAGAACCTCAAGCAGCACCAGCAACTGCTCACCGGCACCCGGGACAAGATCAACGCCTGGATGCAGGGCCACCCGGAGGACTACCGATAGGACGGGCGCAGAGCACGGACGGCGGGAACTCCGGGGCCGCCGGGCCTCGTTCAGCCGCGCACAGGCCACACGCTGTCCTCTGGGTACGACGGCCGGAAGGTCACTCCTCCCGGCCGTCGTACTCGGTACGGGACTCGCCGATCTCCTGCGCATGGGCGTCGGCCCAGCCGGCCAGATCGCGGACGACGCCGAGCAGCGAGCGGCCGCGTTCGGTCAGCGCGTAGTCGACCTGGGGCGGAACCGTCGGATGCACGGTGCGGCTGACCAGGCCGTCCCGCTCGAGACCGCGCAGCGTCACGCTCAGCATCCGCTGCGTGATGGGGCTGGTCAGTCGCCGCAGTTCGTTGAACCGGTAGGTCGACTCGCCCAACTGGCAGACGACGACCACGCTCCACTTGTCGCCGATCCGCTCCAGCACGCTGCGGATCAGCGGACGGGCCTCCTCGCGGCAGCCCGGGGACTCGGACGCCGCTTCCGTACGGAGTTCTTCTGCAGTTGCCGCGGTCACGGTTCCCTCCGGGATACCTGGGCACTTCGAAGTGCTCTCTTGTCCGGATCCGCCACCGACACGAGGCTCGATCGTGAGCAGTCGGCGGTGCCGGAGCGCATCACATGCGTCCCACCACTGTAAAAGCCACAGGGCGGTGACCGGAGGCCGAAGGCGGACTGCCACAGCGCACGAGGAGAACCACATGGCGAAGATCGGCGTCGGCATCATCGGAGCCGGCCGCGGCGGCTGGGCCGCACTCGGACACATACCGGCTTTCAGGGTCCTGCCCGACTACGAACTGCGGGCGATCAGCACCACCCGGCGCGCGTCCGCGGACGCGGCCGCCCAGGAGTTCGGCGTCCCGTCGGGCTTCGACAACCACCGCGATCTGATCGCCCACCCGGAGGTGGACCTGGTGGTCGTGTCGGTGAAGGTCGCCCACCACCACATGCTGGTCTCCGAGGCGCTGGAGGCCGGCAAGGCCGTCTACAGCGAGTGGCCGCTCGGCGTCGACCTCGACCAGGCCGTCGACCTGGCGCAGCGCGCCCGCACCGCACGGGTCCGCACGGTGATCGGTCTGCAGGCGCGGTTCGCCCCCGCCGTGCGCCATGTCCGCGACCTGGTCGCGGACGGCTACGTCGGCAAGGTGCTCGGCACCACCCTGATCGGCTCGGGGCTCGCCTGGGTCGGCGAGACCGACCGCGCCCACGCCTACATCTTCGACCGTGCGAGCGGCACGACGACCCTCACGGTCCCCGCCATGCACGCTCTGGAGGCGCTGAACTTCGCGCTCGGAGACTTCGACGAGGTCTTCGCCAACCTCGTCAGGGGACGTACGGAGGTCCGGATCACCGACGAGGGGACCACCGTCCCGGTGACCGCACCCGACCAGGTGTCCGTGACCGGCACCCTGCGGGGAGGCGCCGCCGCCTCCGTCTACTACCGCGGGGCCCACTCCCGCGGCGACAACCTGCGCTGGGAGATCAACGGCACCGAGGGCGATCTGGTTCTGACCGCCCCTGGCGTCAACGGCAACCTGCAGGTGGCAGACCTGCGCCTGGAGGGTGGCCGCGGGTCCGACGACACGGTCGCACCCATCGAGATCCCCGACCGGTACTTCGCCGCGGTTCCCCGCGGGCTGACGGGACCGGCACACAACGTGGCGCAGGTCTACGCCGCGTTCGCCGCCGACCTCCGCGACGGCACCCGTACCGTCCCCGGCTTCGACCACGCCCTGGAGCGGCACCGGCTGCTCGGCCTCATCGAGGCGACCTCCCGGACCCGGACCGCCCTCAAGCCCGCCGCCTGAGGTCCGCGCGACGCACGGACCGGCGGCCGGACTCCGGCGATCGCTGCGTCCGTCCGGTGACCGTGGCCGGGCGGGCGATGGTGAGCCCGTCGAAGAAGGAGCTGCTGGAAGCGATGGCGAAGTATGCGGCGCACCTGCTGCCCGGGGCCGGCTGACCGGGCTTTCGCGGGGGGGAGTCGGGACCACCGGCCTGCCCCGGCTCGATCCGTTACCGCTCCAGGGCGTCGATCACCGCGTGCTCCACGATGTCGTCGACGAGTACCACCCGGTGGCCGGCGGCGGCGAGCAGCGAGGCGGCGATCGCGGCTCGGAAGCCGCTGTGGCAGTGCACCCAGTACTCCGCGTCCGGCAGGGACGCGAGGGCCTGGGGCAGTTGGGGCAGCGGGATGTGGCGGGCGCCGGGGAGGTGGCCGGAGCGCCACTCACGGCCGCCCCGGACGTCCAGTACCTCCACAGGTCGCCCGGTCCGGACCCGGGCGAGGGTGGCGAAGTCGGCACGCGGGTACGAGGCGAGCCACTGGGCGCCCGCCCATTCCAGGGGGCTCCCGACGGCCGCGGCCGCGATGCGGTCGAAGCCGATCCGCAGCAGCTCGATCCGGACCGCCTCCAGTTGGTTGCGGCCGGTGGCCAGCAGGGAGAGGGACGAGTCGAACGGCACCAGCCAGCCGAGATAGGTGGCGAGCGACCCCGAGGCGTCGAAGTTGACGGTGCCCGGCAGGTGGGCCGAGGCGTAGTCGGCTCGTGCGCGCACGTCCACCACCCACTCGCCCGCCGCGATCCGGTCGGCCAGTTCGGCCGGTTCAGCCGGCCGGGGCGGGGCGAGCGAGGCCCGCGGCACCGGCCCGGCGGCGTTGATCGCCCCCATGCGGTGGTAGTACGCGGGACAGGGCTCCAGAGCGGCCAGCGTCGTCGTGGCGAAGGCGTCTTCAGTCTGGTCGAAGACGGGGTTCACCTGCCGTTCCCGGCCGATGGTGGACCGCTGCACCACGCTCGTCGTGGTCGCGGCGCAGAAGCTGCCGAAGCCGTGGGTCGGGAGCACCACCGTGTCGTCCGGCAGCAGCTCGGCCAGGCGGCGGACCGAGCGGTACTGCTGGTGGACCAGCGGCCCGGTCCGCTCACTGCCCATGAGGTCGGTGCGTCCGGTGGTGCCGTACAGCAGCGAGCCTCCCGTGCACACGAGCCGCGGCACCCCGTCGGCGGACGCGAAGGCGTAGGCGACGTGGTGGTCGGTGTGCCCGGGCGTGGCGATCACCCGGATCCGCAGCTCACCGGCTTCCAGCAGGTCCCCGTCGGCGACCCGGACGGCGTCGAAGCCCAGCCTCGGCCCGGTGGGCACCGCGTACCCGGTCCGGAAACGGCGGCTGAGTTCGAGGCCGCCGGTCACGTAGTCGTTGTGCAGATGGGTCTCCACGACCGAACCGAGCCGCAGGCCGCGGGAGTCCAGCACGTCGACGATCCGCTCCACGTCGCGCTGCGGGTCGACGGCGACCGCGACCGTCCCGTCCGTGATGAGGTAGCTCCGGTTGCCGAGGCTGAGTGTGGAGATCTGGATGGTCTCCAGGCGTTCGGGGAGCAGTTCGCACAGACGCAGCTCGGCCTCGACGGTCCGGCCGGGCTCCGCCTCGACCGGTGTCTCGGTGACTCCGAGCGGGGAGAGCGCCCGCAGCACCCAGCGCCCCGGGAGCACATCGAAGCGGAACTCGCCGGCCGGTGAGGTGGCGACCTCGGCGACGAACTCGCCCGCCGGGTCGAGCAGGCGGACCCAGGCGCTCGAGGCCGACCCGTCGGCGGCCTGGACCCGCCCGGCCACGACGGTCCGGGTGGTGGTAGCGGGATCCACGGGCGTTCCGATCATCTGTGGCGTGCCGTCCGCGGACCGGTGCGTGCGACCAGGTCGCCCCACGCCGCGAACGCCGGGCGCAGTGCCGTGGACGTGAGCCGTCGACGACGGCTCCGGACGGCACGTCCCTCGGACGGGATACCTCCACCACACCCCATCCCTTCGGCGCCGTCAAACCCACGAGGCCCCTGATCGCAACGGCCGCACCGGACCGGGGTGGGGCATGCGCCCTCGTGGCCCCGGGCACCCGCAGTGTCATGCCGGCCGCCGCGCCGGGGAGGGCACCCGGTCGCAGACCATCTGGGCGGCCAGCGACGTGAACGCGCGGACCTTCGCGTTCTCGGTGTCCGCGCGCCAGACGAGGGCGCCGTTGGCCCGGGGCAGACCACTGAGCGGGCGGTGTACGACGCCGGGATGCCGGTATGCGCGGAACAGTCCCTCATGGGTCGTCCACACCGTCTCGCCGGTGGCGACGTTGTGCAGCGCCTCCTGGTAGGTGCTCCCGCCCCTCCCGCGGCGCAGGGGCCTGCCGGTCGGGGTGAACGGCGGGCAGAAGCCGTGCCGCAGGGCCTCCGGCAGTTCGGCGGGACCGTCGAGCAGGACCCAGCCCGCCAGGTCCTCGATGTCGACCGACTCCCGCTCCCCCAGCGGATGGTCCAGGCCGACGGCCAGCACGCGCCCGTGGGACACCAGGACGGGCCCCACCTGGAGGTCGGGCTCGTCTATCGGCAGCAGCGTCAGCAGTACGTCGACCTCGCCACTGCGCAGCGGCGAGTAGGGGTCGCGCCAGGCCACCTCGGTCACCACGACGTCACAGGCCGGGTGGCGGCGGCCGAAGACGACGACCATGTCCGTCAGGGGCGGCCCGTTGAGGCAGCCGAGGAAGCCCACCCGCAGGGTCCCGACCATGCCCTGCGCGATGGCGCAGGCCTCGTCGTAGCTCCTGCGGAGGCCGGTGTACGCCGCGCCGAGCGTCCGCCGGGTGTGCTCGCCCAACGGGGTCAGCTCGACCCGGCGGCTGGTGCGGGTGAACAGCGGTGCGCCGATGTGCCGTTCCAGGGACCGGATCAGCTGGCTGACGCGGGACTGGGACAGTCCCATGCGTTCCGCCGTGCGGCCGAAGTGCAGCTCCTGCGCCAGTACCAGGAAGGTCTCGATCTCCGTCAGATCCACTGCCTTGCTCCTCGCATCGATGAGCCCGGCTCATGGATTGTGTACTACTTCGGCCTTGATCGACCAACCCTCCGCTGCGATCGTCTGGTTGCGGCCGGCCGACTCGTCGACATTCGGGGGAGTCGACAGGTCGGTCGGCGGCATGTGCGACTCGGAGGCACTCGCCCGGCGCTCGCTCCGTGAACAGCCGTGCGAGGCACGGGACTTCGGCGCCGCCACCACCGCGGTCCCGTTGCGGGGAGTCCACCGTGCCGTGGGACGGGCGCCCGGTGCCGCCGGAGGCCGACGCAGAGGCTACCGCGTGGATCGAGGAGCTGTGCTCCCGGGCGGTGCAGCCTTCCAGGTGGATGGGGGCCGGTTCCCGTTTCTTGACGAACTCCTGACGCTTCGCCCGCATCCGGCACTCCGGTCCGCGGTGTCCATCTGGGTGTCACTCTTCGAAACCCTGTAAGGGAAGTGAAGTGCCATGGAAGGCACCGTCGTGGCGGTCGTCCTGGTGGTCGTGCTGGTTCTGCTCGTGCTGCGCAGCGGAATGCGGGTGGTCAACCAGGTCGAGCGCGGGGTCGTGTTCCGCTGGGGGAAGGCACAGTCGCACCACAGGCAGCCGGGCATCACGTTCCTGATCCCGTTCGCCGACCGGATGCGGAAAGTGAACGTGCAGGTGGTGACCATGCCGGTACCCACTCAGGAGGGAATCACCAAGGACAACGTCTCGGTCAAGGTCGACGCGGTCGTCTACTTCCGGGTGATCGATCCCGTGAAGGCCGCCATCGAGGTCCAGGACTACGTCTTCGCGGTCGGGCAGGTCGCCCAGTCCTCGCTCCGGTCCATCATCGGCAAGAGCGACCTCGACGATCTGCTGTCCGACCGTGAGCGGCTGCACGAAGGCCTCGCTCTGATGATCGACAGCCCGGCCGCGGGGTGGGGCATCCACATCGACCGCGTCGAGATCAAGGACGTCCAGCTGCCGGAGTCCTTGAAGCGCTCCATGTCGCGGCAGGCCGAGGCCGAGCGCGAGCGGCGGGCCCGGGTCATCACCGCCGACGGCGAGTTCCAGGCGGCGCAGCAGCTGGCCAACGCCTCGCGCATCATGTCGGACACCCCGGAGGCCATGCAGCTCCGGCTCCTGCAGACGGTCGTGGAGGTCGCCGCGGAGAAGAACTCGACGCTGGTGATGCCCTTCCCGGTCGAGCTGCTGCGGTACTTCGACCGGGCGGCGCGCAAGTTCGGGTCCGAGGAGGCGCCGGGGCCCCGGGCGGACGCCGTCAAGGCCCCGCAGGCCCCGCAGGTGCAGCCGCCCGCGGACCCGCGGCTGTCGACCGCGGTCTTCCCGTCGCCCGCGAACGAGGCGCCCGGCAACGAGGCGTGACAACGCGGACGGCCCCGTCCCGGACCTTCGTGGTCCGGGACCGGGCCCCCTCGCCGGTGGACGCGACGGCCCCCCGCATCCCGAAGTGCGGTCTCACTCCCCGCTCTTCGCACCCGCGGCGGGCACGAGAAGGCCGTCGCGCGGCTGCCGGCGCCGGGCCCCGACCGCCAGCGTCACCATGACCGACGCCACCGCCATCACGGTCATCGCGGAGCCCGGCGAACCGAGTTGGGCCACCGCTCCGGCCAGCGCCGCGCTGACGCCCTGCATCGTGAGCATGCCCGCCGAGTGCAGACCGAGGGCGTGCCCGGCGAGTGCGTCCGGCGTCAGCTCCATCAGCCGTTCCTGCTGAACGAGGCTCGCGCCGAAGCCGGCCGAGGCCACCGTCACACAGACCGCCGCGACCGGCAGCGCGGGACGGAGCACAAACAGCAGATAGGGCGTCGCCAGAAGCAGCAGCAACGGAACGCCGAGGCGGCGCCGCACGGCGGGCGGCACGAGACGGCCCATGGTCACGTCCCCCACGAACATCCCGAACGCCGCGCACGCGAACAGCACCCCGGCGCGCTCGGGTGCGTAGGCGACGTACAGCGACTCGCAGCCGACGATCAGGCCGTTGGGGATCCACAGCAGCAGATAGATCCTCCGGCGCGGCGGCGACGACCACAGCAGCGCGTTGGTGCGCCAGGTCTGGGCGACCGAGGGACGACCGCCGGTCCGCGCGGCGCGGCGGCTCAGGCCCAGACGGATTCCCACGGCCGCCGCCAGGTACAGGGCCGCCGCGGTCAGCAGGGTCGTGCGCGGGGACAGGACCGCCACCAGAACACCGCCGGTCGCATATCCGGCGATCTGCATGAGCCCGCTCATCATGTTGAAGAGTGAACGGCCCAGCAGATAGCCGTCCTTGGACAGGATCTCGTTCAGCAGCCCCCAGCGGACCCCGCCGCCGAGCGACTGGACCAGACCGAGAAGCAGGACCAGCGCGAACACCCAGCCGACGGGCAGGCCGGGCGCCGCCATCGCCGCCGTACCCACCGCGAACACGCACGCGATGCCGGCCAGGGTGGCCCGCGGGGGCAGCCGGTCCGCCGCCGACAGCAGGGTCGTCGCGCCCAGGACCTGCGCCAGCTGCGGGCCGAACATACTCACGGCCGACAGCAGGGGCGAGGCGGTGGCGCGGTACACCAGGGTGCCGAGGGCCAGACCGCCGACGGTCGAGGCGGCCGTCAGGAGGGAGGTGGACAGGAAGAACGGGGTGAACTCCCGGGTGCGGAAGAGGTCGGAGTAGCTGCGCATGCGCGGAGTCTGGGCGGCGCCCGTGCACGGTCGTTAATGTTTCGCGTACACGCG
Organism: Streptomyces sp. NRRL F-5122; assembly: GCF_001507435.1. Lineage (GTDB taxonomy): Bacteria > Actinomycetota > Actinomycetes > Streptomycetales > Streptomycetaceae > Streptomyces > Streptomyces lannensis. Next base: position 47,083 of record NZ_LMWH01000243.1, on the reverse strand, counting down.
AAACATCGGGAGGGCGCGGGCCCCATGAGTCTCTGGTACCTCAACGCCGACACCCTCGCCGGCAGCCGGTTCATGGTGTCGCCGCTCGCCGAGACCTTCGCGAGCCTGAAGCTGCTGCACGCGGGCGCGGCTTCCCACCCCGGCGAGAGAGCCTGGCTGGACACCCATCTGCCCGCCTACCGGCGGCTGCTGGCCGACGACCCGGTCACGGCGCTGCTTGTGCGCAGCGGCCTGGGCCGGGAGTGGATCGCGGACTTCCTCACCCCCACCCCGAGGGAGCAGGAGAGCTTCGAGGAGGGCGTCGCCCGGGTGCGCACGGCGTCCCCCGCCGTGGCCCGCGCTCATCTCACGGTCTCCCTGCGCGGCCCGCTCCCCGCCCGCCTGGACCGCGACGACCTGCCGGAACGCGCCGCCGAACTCCTGACCTATGTGTGGACGCGGACCGTACGCCCCTACTGGGACCGGCGGCGCCGCATCCTGGAGGCCGACGTGGTCGCCCGCACCGCGCAGTTCGGCCGGGGCGGCTGGGCGGCCGCGGTGGACACCCTGCGGCCCGGGCGGACACGCTGGCTCGGCGGGAACCGGCTCCAGGTCAATCTGCACGAGTACCCGCCGCGCGAGATCTCCGGCGCCGAGCTGCTCTTCGTGCCCGTCACCCCGCAGACCGGCTGGGTGTCCTGGGAGGAGACCGACCGGTACGCCGTCGTCTACCCGTGTGCGGGCGTGCTGGCGCAGGGACCGCGTACGGAGGTGCCGGAGAGCCTCGGCACCCTGCTCGGACCGGCCAGGGCCGGGGTCCTCGTCCTGCTCGACTCGCCGATGAGCACCAGCCAGCTGGTCGCCGTGACCGGACAGGGGCTCGGCACGGTCGGGCGCCACCTCAAGGTGCTGCTCGACGCCCGTCTGGTGGATCGGCGACGGACCGGCCGGTCGGTGCTCTACTCCCGTACGGCCGCGGGTGAGGTGCTCGTCACAGCACAGCGGGACTGACGGCCTCGTCATGATGCGGAGTTAGCATCCGCGTCATGACTACAGACAACACCAGCGGTTCCGGCGGCTCCGTCCTCGACGTCGAGATCGACGCCCTCCAGGGCGGTTCCGCGAACCTCTCCCAGTACGCGGGCAAGGCCGTCCTCGTGGTGAACGTGGCCTCCAAGTGCGGGCTGACCCCGCAGTACGCGGGCCTGGAGCGGCTGCAGGAGCGCTTCGCGCCGATGGGCTTCACCGTGCTCGGGGTGCCGTGCAACCAGTTCCTCGGGCAGGAGCCCGGGAGCGCCGAGGAGATCGCGGAGTTCTGCTCGGCGACCTACGGCGTGACCTTCCCGATGACCGAGAAGGTCGAGGTGAACGGCGACGGGCGGCACGCGCTGTACGAGCGTCTGGTCGGCCACGCGGACGCCGAGGGCCACACCGGCGACATCCGCTGGAACTTCGAGAAGTTCCTGATCGGCAAGGACGGCCGGATCGCGGCCCGCTTCGCGCCGAAGACGGAACCGGAGTCCGCCGAGGTCGTGGCGGCGGTGGAGAAGGCGATCGTCTGACCGCGTTCTCCACATGGTTGACCCTGCCCCAGGGGCAGGGTGGAGCGTCCTCGTCACCGGGCGGCAGGCGCCCGGTGACGGAGGATGACAGGGTGAAGGAAGAACTGCTCACGATCGGCGCCTTCGCCGCGCGGTCACGGCTGTCGGCGAAGGCGCTGCGGCTGTACGACCGGCTGGGACTGCTGACGCCCGCGCACGTCGACGAGGCCAGCGGCTACCGCTACTACCGGGCCGACCAGGTGGAACGCGCCCGGACGGTGGCGCTGCTGCGCCGGCTCGACATGCCCCTCGCGCAGGTCGCCGATGTGGTGGCGGCGCGCGAGTCGGACGGCGGCCGGGCGTCCGAGCTGCTCGCCGGCTACTGGGCCGGTGTCGAGGAGCGGATCGCCGGACAGCGCACCCTCGCCGACTTCCTCCGTGGACGGCTGTCGGGGAGGAGCTCCGAGATGTACGGGAAGTTCGTGGTCGAGACGGTGGACGTGCCGGCGCAGGTGGTGATCACCGAGAAGCGGCACACGCTGGCGGACGAGCTGCCGGCCTGGATCGGCGCCTCGTTGGGACGGCTGGAGGAGGCGGCACGGGCGTGCGGCGGGGTGGCCGGCGCACCGTTCGTCGTCTACCACGCCGAGGTCTCCCAGGAGAGCGACGGACCCGCCGAGGCGTGCGTACCGGTGGCCGACGAGGCGGCGGCACGCGCCTGGGCCGAACAGCGGGGCCGGACATGGGAGACCGAGGTGCGGGTCGAGCCCGCCCAGCGGCTCGCATGCACCCGCATCACCAAGGCGCAGGTCGCGCACCCGCAGATCCTCGCGGCGTTCGAGGCGGTCGAGGCCTGGGTCGCGGAGCAGGGACTGGAGTACGCGGGGCCCTGCCGCGAGGTGTATTTCGCCGACTGGGACGCGGCGGGGCCGCAGGACCCGGTGTGCGACGTGGCGTTCCCGGTCAGGGGCACCGCCGCGCGGTAGGCCGTCGCGGTGGCACGACCGCCCGCGGTCGCGACGGACGGCGGCTACCGCAGCTCCTCCGGACACGGGGTGCCCCGCGGCAGCTGGTACGGCGCGGCCAAGCGGTAGACGCCGGAGCCGGGGGCGACGAGTTCCGTCCACTTGTCGCCCGCCGCGTCCTCGGCGGTCTCCATCAGACAGCCATGGACGTTGTCGTACGTCTTCGGCATGCCCGGGGCCCGGTGCTTGGACTCCTCCGTCTCCTGCGGCGGCTTGACGCTCTTGCCGTCCGCGTCGACCAGGCCCAGCCAGGGCGAGTACGGGATGCGGATGAGCACCCGGCCCGCCTTCTTCACCTCGATCGTCAGCTCACCCTGCTCCGCGCGGTCGACGACCGCCGGGGGGTCCGCCAGCGGAGTGGGGTCGGTCACCGCGAACAGCTGCCAGTTGGCGTCGCCCCAGACCTGTTTCAGATACGGCATCCCTCGCTGGACGAGCTCCCGTTCGCGTTCGCCGCCGTCCCCGTCGGGCTCCCCCTTCGGCAGTACGACGTAGTGCACCGCCCAGCGCTGGAGCCACGCGTGGTAGTTGGCGGAGTTGAGCGTGTCGTCGTAGAAGAGCGGGTTGCGCTCCATGTCGGCCTGCCGGTTCCAGCCGCGCGCCAGGTTCACGTACGGGGCGAGCGCCGACGCCTCGCGGTGCGAGCGCGCGGGGACCACCTCCACCCGGCCCCGCTCGGCGCCCGCCACCTGGAGCTGGTTCACCAGCGGCGCGAGCTCGCGCGCCCAGGACGCCGCCGGGGTCGTGTGGACGATGTCGTCGACCGTCTTGGCCCCGATCCAGACGACGAAGCCGGCCGACGCGATCACCAGGGCATACCACTTCCGGCTGCGCGGCACGGCGAACGGCAGGGCCGCCACCAGCGCCACGCCCGCGAACAGCATCGCCAGCCGGGTGATGTTCGAGCCGATCTGGGAGCTGATCAGCCAGACGAGGAGCACGGACAGCGCGTACACCGGCGCCGTGATCCGTACCGTCCGCCACTCCCTCGGGACCAGGACGGCGACCAGGACGGCGTACACGAACGGCAGGAGCGCCGAGGCCCACGTCATCGGCTGCGTGCCGGAGAAGGGGAACAGCCAGGCGGAGAGGGCCACCACGACGGTCGGCGCCAGGCCCAGGGCCCATGCTCCCGGGCGGCGTCTCTGCAGGAACAGCGCCACCGCCACCAGACCCACGAACAGGCCCGCCACCGGTGAGGAGGCGGTGGCCAGCGCGGCCAGCGGCGCCGCGCACAGCGCCTTCGCCCAGCGCTTGTGACGCCAGCGGTGGGGCCAGCAGAAGACGCACGCCGTGGCACCCAGCGCGAACATCGTGCCCAGGCCGAAGGTCACCCGTCCCGAGATGGCGTTGCACAGCAGGGCGAACACCCCGGCCAGGGCCGGGCCCCACGGCTCGCGGACCGCACGGCTGCGGATGAGGATCAGAGTCAGCAGCCCCGCCGAGATCGTCCCCGCGACCATCATCGTCGTACGCACGCCGAGGACCGACATCAGATACGGCGACACCACGCTGTACGACACCGGGTGCATACCCCCGTACCAGGCGAGGTTGTACGCCGAGTCGGGGTGGCGGCCCACGAACTCCGCCCAGGCGTCCTGCGCGGCGAGGTCGCCGCCACTGTTCGCGAACGTGAAGAACCAGACGAGGTGCAGCACTCCCGCGAGAGCGGTGATCGTGAGGACCGTGTGCCGGCGGGCCAGGTCCGCCGCGCGCGACGACCTCACCCGGGTCAGCAGGGGGCGCAGGCCCGACGCCGACTCGGGGCCCCCGCCAGGGGCTTCGGGCGCCGAGTCAGCGGCCGGGGGCCGGAGGCTGTCCGGAGGCGCCGGGACGGCCCGGGACGGGGTCCCGTCGGCGGTGGGCGCGCTCAGCGGTATTCGCGGGCCCGACGACCCGCCCGCATGACGACCCGGATCCGCGTCGTCGGCGTGCTTCGGCTCCGCTGTGGCCACCTGAAGGTACTCCCCGTGTCCCGTTTTCCGTTCTCGTCCGCCCCGGTTCCGTTCTCTCCCCGTGTCCGGGCGTCCGCAAGAGTTACGTCACCGTTCCGTCGGGGTTCTCTCCGGTGTCCGGGCCGGGTCAGGTCGTGCCGCTCACGGTCTGCCCCGATCTCGCGACGCTAGCACGCACCCCGCCGAGAGGATCCCGGGTGGGGGCTCGTTCGGCGGGGTGCGCGGCGTCGTTCCGGCGGCCGGTACGGCGGCTCAGCCCGTTCGGGTGAACTTCGCGCCGTAGCCCGGTTCCGCGAGGTCCTTCTGCAGGGCGACCGGGATCGTCACCGCGCGGTTGGATGCGTCGCCGACCTTCAGCTCGCCGACGACCGTGCCGGCCTTCGCCTCGTGCGGAAGCGGCTTGCCGTTGTCCCCGATGGAGATGCCGGTCTTCAGCCCGGGCCACCCGATCGCCTTCATGTTCTTCGTGGCGACCACCGGGGTCCGCCCGCCGAGCTGGTCGTCCACGTAGCCGACGACCTCACCCTTCTTGACCACCGTCGCGGTGGCCAGGCTCTGCTGGACCTTGTCGATCAGCTTCTGGCTGTTGTCGAGCGCGAGCTGGAGGCTGTCCCAGACCCGGCCCGTGTGGGCGTCCTGGTTGAGGACGGCACCGTAGATGGTCTGCGTCTCCCCGTCGACGACCTTGGTCGCCGCCCACACGAGGTTTCCGCCGGCCGGGGTCGACGAACCGGTCTTCAGGCCGATCACGCCGACCTGCTTCACCAGCAGGTCGTTGTTGTTGTAGATCGGCTGGTCGAGGCCGGGGATCTCCGCCTTGGCCATGCCGACGACGGAGCGGAACACCTCGTTCTGCATGACCGCCCGGGCCAGCTTCAGCTGGTCGACGGCGGTGCTGACGGTCGTCTTCTCCAGACCGCTCGGGTCGGTGTACGTCGTCTTCGTCATGCCGAGCTTCTCGGCCGCCGCGTTCATCTTCCCGACGAAGGTCTTGTTGTCGGAGTCCCAACGGGCCAGCAGCCGTGCCGCGTTGTTCCCGGAGGGGATCATCAGCATCTGCAGCATCTGCCGCTCGCTGAACTTCTGGCCCTTCTTCATGGCCGCCGTCGACTCGTCCTCGTTCTTCGACTCGTCCTCCGCCTGCTGGTCGGCGGTGATCGTGGGGCCGCCGTCGTTCCCCTTGAGCGGGTGCTCCTGGAGAGTGACGTACGCCGTCATGATCTTCGCGACGCTCGCGATCGGCTTCGGGCTCTGCGTGCCCTCCGTGCCGATCGTGCCGACGCCGTCGACCGCGATCGCCGACTGGCCCTGGCCCGGCCAGGGCAGGTCGAGCTTGCCGCCGCCGAAGGTGTAGGTGTCGTCGGCGGTCAGTTCGAGGGAGGCCGCGGGCAGCGGGCGGACCGCCTGCACGATCGCAAAGATGATCACCAGCAGCACGACGAGCGGCGTCCAGATCTTGATCCGCCGCAGGACCGTGCGCACCGGGGTCTCTGGCGGCGGCGGAGTGTTCGTCAGCTCGGCGAGCAGGTCCAGCGGCGGCTTCGGCGGAAGCGGCTGCTGTGCGGTGCGCTCGGGTCCGACCTGGGGGAGCGCGGCGGTCGCCTCCGCCGGGCTCATCCGGGGCGCGACGTCGTCAGGCGCCCTCAGCGGGACGAACCTGCTGGTGCGTTCGGCGTCGGACGGCGCCGGGGCCTTGGCGGCAGGCTTGTCCGCAGGCTCGCCCGCCGCCTTGCCCGACGGCTTCACATCGCCCAGCTTGAGCATCGTCGTCGGCTGGTCCACCGCGGGCTTCCCGGCCCCCGCACCCCCCGACTCCCCCGCGGACTTCTCCGCCGCGCCGGAGGACTCCCCGGACTTCTCGGGCGCCTTGTCCGCGGGCTCGTCCTCGGGCTCGCCCGACGACTTGTCCGCAGGCTCGCCCGCCGCCTTGCCCGACGGCTTCACATCGCCCAGCTTGAGCATCGTCGTCGGCTGGTCCACCGCGGGCCGGCGCGTGGTCTTGAAGACGGCGGTGGGCCGGTCCACGGCCTCCTCATCGGCATTCTCGTCCGCCGTCGGTTCGGAGGCGTCCTCGGTCTCGCCCGGTTCGGAGGCGTCCCCGTCGGCGTCGTCGTCGCCCTCGGTCCCGCCTTCGGTCTCGGGGACTTCCTCGGTCTCGGCGTCGGCCTCGGGCGCCGCGTCGGCCGCCGCCGGGGCGTCAGCCGCGGACGCGTCCTCGTCCTCGTCCTCGGAGGCGTCCTCCGGCTCCGCTCCGGCGGTGCTCTCGGCCTCCGGCTCCCCGGGCTCCTCGGTTCCCTCGGGTTCCGCGGGTGTCTCCACGGCGTCGACGGACGGCGCGTCCTCCACCGCCTCGGCCGCCTCCGGCTTCTTCTCGGCCCGCTCCTGCGCATCGCCCGAACGCTCGTCGGCCGTCTCCGTCACGGCTTCGGGACCGACCTCGTGGTCGTCCGCCGTCCGCACCCAGGAGGCCAGGGAGGCACGCCGCCGCGTGTCGCCCGCCCCGCCGTCCCCGCGCACGACGGTCGCACGGCCGGAGGAGCCGTTCCCGGCCTCCTCCCCGGAATCCGGGGCCTCCGCGTCCTCATCGGCGGCCTCCGGCGCCGTGGCGGCCTCGCCCAGGGCCGTTCCTGCGGAGCCGCGCAGCCCCCGCGTGGAGAAAACCGCCGTCGCCTGGTCGACCCGCGACGTGTCACCGGCCCGCGCGAGCCGGGGATCGCCTCCGGCCCCCGCCGGCCCCGGAACCGCCGCCCCGCTCCCCGACGTCGGTTCCTGCGACGACTCGTGCTGCTTCGACCTGTCGGGGGACTCGCCCGCCACCGATGCCTCCTCGTTGCGCCACGCACCCACTCGCGCGCCTTGCCGAACCGTGAACCGCCGCCCGAGCACGGCTGTCCGAACCATGTACCAGTGTCCTGTGTGAGGGATTGACCCAAGCGCTAGACGAGAACGACATACCTACTGGTTCCACTGCATTCCGGTCACGCACCCTCGACAGACCAATGTGAGAGGGGTCACCCTGTCATTCATCCACGCGGGGAGGCATGGATGGGCAGGAGCCGCAGAACAATTCCGGAGGAGCTTCTGCTGCTCGCACTGGACCCGACCACGGGTACCACTGCGCAGCCGCAGTCGCTCGACCTGGGTCTGGCCGGAGCACAGCTAGTGGAGCTGGCGCTGGCCGGACGGATAGCCCCAGACGGGGATCGTATCGCCGTGGTGGCACCACGGCCGACTGGAGATCCAACTCTGGACAGCGCGTTGGAGTTGCTGCGCAGGCGCGGCGCTCCGGTACGGGCCGTCCATTGGATCGGCGGGCCACGTCTAGGGCTGCGCCAGACCTATCTCTCGCATCTGGAGCGGTGCGGCATGGTCCACGCCGTGCCGGGCCAGATGTGCGGGGTGCTGCCGACGACCCGGTACCAGGCGACGGACACCGCCATCAGCCGGGAGATCAGGTCCCGGCTGGACTCCGCGATCCGCACCGGTGTGCCGCCGGACCCGCGGACCGCGGCGCTCGCCGCGCTGGCCCACGCGGTCGGCCTGGGCAAGCACCTGTATCCGGGCAATGAGGGACGCTCGTCCCGCTCCCGGCTGCGGGACCTGATCAGGCACGACCCCATGGGCGGTCTCGTGGCGCACGCCGTGATGGACGTCCAGAACGGCGCGGCCGCACAGCCGCGCCGGAGCCCGGCACCGGCCGGCCGCCCGGCCGCCGGACCCAGGCCCGCACCGGAACCCGCCCGCGGTGTTCCGATGCAGCCGCACCACGGTTCCATGGCGCGCGTCGTGGCCCACTGAGCCGCAGTCCCACGGCACCACCAACGGCTGTACCGGCAGGACCGGTACGGCAGGTACCGCACGACCCGGCAGGCGCGCGATCCGTCCCCGAGATCCGGTTCGGGAGCCGCCGGTCCGCGCGGGGCGATGAGACCGTACGTCCGACGACACGGTCCCACCGCCCCGCGCGGCCGCATGCGGGAGCGCCGTAGGCCTCCGCCGCGCACGGCACCCCGCCGGCCGGCCCGGGGCGGGCGTCGTCCAGGACGCCGTCGGCCGCGGCATCCGGCCGACTGGCCGCCCAAGTGGTGCGCGGGCTGCGCATATCCGGTGTTTCCCAGCGGTAGAAAGCACCTTGGTGGCAATCTGCTCAACGGCAGATACGCAAAGCAGCAGAGGCACGCAGCCGGAGGTGCACGTCCCGTGGCGTCGAATGTCAATCCCACCGTCCGGCGGCGCCGGCTGGGCCAGGAGCTGCGCCGGCTCCGTGAAGTCAAGGGCATGACGGCGGAAGAGGTCGCGGAACGCCTGCTGGTCTCGCAGTCGAAGATCAGCCGTCTGGAGAACGGCCGCCGCAGCATCAGTCAGCGTGACGTCCGCGATCTGTGCGGGGTCTACGAGGTCGAGGACCAGCGTGTCGTCGAGTCCCTGATGGAGATGGCGCGGGACTCCCGCCAGCAGGGCTGGTGGCATGCCTTCGGGGACATCCCCTACAGCGTCTACATCGGACTCGAGACCGACGCGGAGTCGCTGCGGGTGTACGAACCGCAGATCATCACCGGTCTGCTGCAGACGCGCTCCTACGCCGAGGCCCTGATCCAGGGGGCGTTGCCGGAGACGTCGGCGGCGGACATCGACAAGCGCGTCCAGGTGCGCATGCGCCGCCAGGAACGTATCGCCGCCGAGAACAGCCCCCTGCGTCTGTGGGTCGTCCTGGACGAGGCGGCTCTGCGCCGCGTCGTGGGGAACAACCTGGTGATGCGCGAGCAGTTGGAGCATCTCGCGGAGATGTCCCAGCTCCCGCACGTCACCGTGCAGGTGCTGCCCTTCGGTGTGGGGGCCCATCCCGGGCTCAACGGCCAGTACGCGATCCTCGAGTTCGCGGACGCGGCCGACTCCAGTGTGGTGTACCTGGAGGGAGTCACCAGCGACCTGTATCTGGAGAAGGCGCACGACGTCCAGAAGTACGCGGTGATGTACGAGCATCTGCGGGCGCAGGCCCTGAACGTCGACCAGTCGCGGCAGTTCATCACGGATACCGCGAAGGAGTACGCGCGCTGAGCCCTTACGCGAAGGAGCGGCGGATCTTACACCAGCGCAACCTTCACGCGTAAGGGCCCACTGGAATATGCCATCCGGTCGAGTGAACGACTCCTCCGAGCAGGGATGTCGACGAGTAGCTTCGATCACGCCATCAGACAAACAAGTTGGCGCGAATCGCATCGCGGGCACCATCCAGGTGTTCCCGCAAGGCGACGACAGCAACTCAGCAACTCGCTACCGGAGTGAACATGGCAGTACTTCAGGGGGCCACGGCAACGTGGACCAAGTCGTCCTACTCGGCGGGCAACGGCGCGTGCGTCGAGGTCAAGTCGCCCACCGCGGCGGCACTCGCCGTACGGGACTCCAAGGTTCCGGACGGGCCCGTCCTGGCCTTCCCCGCCGACGCCTGGAACGCCTTCGTGGAGGGGATCAAGTAGCAACGAGCAGTACATCTCCACAAAGATCTCCGAAAGCCCTCTCGACTGGCCCGCCGTCCCGGCCGAGGGGGCTCACTCCTTCCCAGGGGGCCCGGCCGGCTCCGGGCGCCCGAGGCGGCGTCCGCCGCGCCAGACGGTGTCCGCGCCCGAGGCGGCGTCCGCGCCACGCGGTTCAGCGGAGCCGGTCCACGTACCGGTCCGTGCCCGGCACCGTGGGGACGAACGGCGCCACCAACTCCACTCTCCCGAGACCGCCTTCGGCCACCGCCCGGTCGAGGCCCGCGAAGTGCTCGTCCCAGCACTCCCTCGGGTCCTTCTCCAGGAACCACAGCAGGGTCAGACGGGTGTCCACTCCCTCCACCTGCTTCACATAGGTCATACGGTCGCCCGGCAGCGGGGTCGGACGGAAGAGGGTGACCATGGCGGAGGGGGAGCCGGCGAGGCGCCGCGGCAGATGGCGGGTGCGCAGCCACTCCAGCAACGCGGCCCGCTCCTCGGGCCCGTCGGCGTCGACGACCTCCAGGACCAGGCCCGCGTACGGGTGGTCAAGCGCGTGGAAGTCCCTGGGGCCCGCCGCACCGTCCCGGTGGACCGTCCCCTCGTGGTCCTGGAAGGCCGTGAAGACATGGGTACGGTCCCGGTACACGCGAGCGTCGTGGTTGAGCCGCTTGTTCACGGCCACCGTCCAGCGCATGTGGTCGTCGTAGCGGCCGTCCGTGACCCAGTACGTGGCGAGGTAGCACCCCGCCGTCACCGGTTGCGCGACGGCCGACTTCTCCGGGCTGCGAAGGAGTTGCAGATCCCGGGTGGCGACCCAGCGCCGGCCCGCGAACATCCACGGCATCGCCATGGCGCCCGCGTAGTAGTGGTCGTCCTCGTACCAGCGGTTGTACGCGTACTCGTGACCGGGGTGCGGCTCCACCATGGTGATCAGGGCGTGGCCCGGGTGGACTCCGTAGGGGCCCACGGCGGCCAGTTCCCCGTACACCTCGCTGCGTGTCCGCTCGCCCATGCCGCTCCCCTTCCCTCATCCGCCGCCCGCCCATACTCTGACGGCCCGTCAGGAAAAGTGCCAGGGGCGCGGCACGCCGGGAGGAAGGGCGGTCGGTTCGATGTCACTGCTCCAGGGCAGGACCGTCGTCGTGTCGGGGGTCGGCGCCGGGCTCGGACACCAGGTCGCCGCGGCCGTGGTGCGCGACGGCGGCAACGCCGTGCTCGGCGCGCGCACGGAGGCGAACCTCGCCGAGTCGGCCGCCGCACTCGACCCGGACGGCGCCCACACGGCGTTCCGCGCGACGGACATCACCGACGAGGGACAGTGCGAGGCCCTCGCGGCACTGGCGGTGGACCGGTTCGGAGCGATCGACGCCGTGGTGCACGTCGCGGCCCGGGACAGCCACTTCGGCGGCCTTCAGGACGCGGATTTCACCCCTGGCACTCGGTCATCGACGTGAACCTGCTCGGCACGCTGCGCATGACACGGGCGTGCCTGCCGGCCCTCAAGAGGTGCGGCGGCTCCGTCGTGTTCATCGGCACGCAGTCGTCGGTGGCCGCGCCGTCCCAGGTGCGGCAGGCGGCCTACGCGGCCTCGAAGGGCGCGCTGACCAGTGCGATGTACTCACTGGCCCGGGAGCTCGGACCGTACCGGATCCGGGTCAACACGGTGCTGCCCGGGTGGATGTGGGGACCGCCCGTCCAGGCCTATGTGCAGTTCACCGCACACACCGAGGGCGTACCGGAGGCGGATGTGAAGCACCGGCTGACGGATCGGACGGCGCTGCCCGAACTGGCCACCGACGGCGATGTGGCGGACGCCGCGGTGTTCCTCGCCTCGGACCGGGCGCGGGCGATCACGGGCCAGTCCCTGCTCGTGAACGCTGGAGAACTCATGCGGCAGTCCGGCCGGTCCCCGGAGCGGCTCCAAGGACGACCGGGCGGGTGGATGTTCCGTGCAACGGCGGCTCCCCTCCGGGCCGCCCGGGACCCGCATCCCGTAAGCCCGTTCCCGATCCATCGGATGTTTCCCACTGGCGAAGTGCCCGCTCATGGTGTGTTCCTCGTCACGAGCACGACAACCGCCGTACAGGTCAAGAGACGGTAAAATCGTTCTGCTTTCTGATCTGAGTTCATATCCGTGACCGAGAAAGGTCTTGACCGACCACCTGACCAGCGGTTCAATCCCCGAAGTCCCCCGCTCCCGCACGGGGGCGCCGCCCGTGTGTACCTACTGGCGAAGTGCCGTCCGGTATCTGCAGGTTCACAAGGCGGACCCCTGGAGGGGGCACATGAACGGTCTCGACTGGGCCGTCCTGATCGCGTACTTCGGTGTGATGACCGCGATCGGCTTCTGGTCCCACAAGCGCGTCGACAACGTCAGCGACTTCTTCACCGCGGGCGGCAAGATGCCGTGGTGGCTGTCCGGCATCTCCCACCACATGTCGGGCTACAGCGCCGTGATGTTCACGGGGTACGCCGGCATCGCCTACACCTACGGCATCACGTCCTACGTCACCTGGGCGCTTCCCATCGCCATCGGCGTACTGATCGGCGCGAAGCTGTTCGCGCCGCGTCTGAACCGGCTGCGCTCACGGCTGCACGTGGCCTCGCCGCTGGAGTACCTCAAGGACCGCTACAACGTGCCCACCCAGCAGGCACTCGCCTGGTCCGGCATTCTGCTGAAGATCGTGGACGTCGGTGCCAAGTGGGCGGCGATCGCCACCCTGCTCAGCGTCTTCACCGGGGTCACGCTCACCCAGGGCATCATCATCACCGGCGGCATCACCGCGGTGTACTGCACGATCGGCGGCCTGTGGGCGGACGCGCTGACCGAACTGGGGCAGTTCGTCATCCAGCTGCTGGCCGGTCTGGCCATGCTGGTCATCGCGCTGAACAAGATCTCCGACCAGGGCGGTCTGTCCAAGGCCCTGGACTCGCCGAAGCTCCACGGTCACGGGGACGGCTTCGCCGGCCCCTATCTGACGGTCTTCTTCATCTCCTATCTCTTCATCAAGCTCTTCGAGTACAACGGCGGCATGTGGAACCAGGCCCAGCGCTACATGGCGACGGGCAGCGCGAAGGAGGCGACGCGGTCGGCGCTGCTGTCGGCGGGCCTGTGGTTCGTGTGGCCGGTCATCCTCTTCATCCCGATGTGGCTGGCGCCGCTCCTGGTGACGGCGCAGAAGCCGGACGGTTCGGACGCCTACGGTCTGATGAGCGAGCAGTTGCTGCCGCACGGCCTGCTGGGCCTGGTGGTCGTGGGCTTCTTCTCGCACACGATGGCCATGTGCTCCTCCGACGCCAACGCGATCGCCGCCGTGTTCACCCGGGACGTGGTACCGGTGTTCTCCAAGGCGGCGCGGACATGGACCTCCCGGACGGGCCTGATCGCGGGCCGGGTCACGACGGTCGCCTTCCTCGGCCTGTCCATGGCGGTGGCGACCCAGGTCAACTCCCCCACCTTCAAGGACATCATCACGGTGGTCATCAAGTGGGTGGCCGGTCTGATGGGCCCGATCGCGATTCCGTTCATCCTGGGCCTGCTGCGGCCGTTCCGTAAGTCCGGCCCGGCGGCCGCGCTGATCAGCTGGGCGGCCGGCCTGCTGGCGTTCTTCTTCGTCAACTACAACCTGGACTTCTCCCAGCGCACGGACGTGAAGCTGGAGTACCAGGTGTCGCTGCCGATGGTGATCTCGCTGGTGCTGTACATCGTGATCGGTCTGGTGCGTCCGGAGGACACCCCGGAGCGGGACGCGATCATCGAGCAGCTGAACACGGACGACGACGGGGCGACGGCCGCGGTGCCGGCGGCGGACGCCGTGGCGCCCGGCCCGGGCACCACCACGCCGTCCGGCACCTGAGGGACGACGAGGTACGGGACCAGGGTCCGTCGTTCGGATCAGGTCGGCTGGGCGATAACGCGCCTTTCGATCGACGCCGGCATGATCCGAACGACAGGACCTACGCCCGGGGGTAGCGCACGAGCCACCCCTGCGACGACCCGGTGGGGCCGTGCAGGGCGGCCCCCTGTGTCATCTCCATGGCGAAGTCGTCCGCCAGCACCAGCATCGTGGGACGGCCCTCCAGCTCGGCCAGCCAGGCCGGCGGGAGGGCCGTCTCGCCGTACAGTGCCCCGAGCAGTCCGCCGGTCAGGGCGCCCGCGGCCCCCGACGGGCCGCCGTGGTTCACCGCGAGGCACAGCCCGTGCCGCGCGTCCTCCGCCACCAGCGCGCAGTACACGGCGACGGCCAGCGTCCCGTCCGCCCCACCGCCCCCGACGAGTTCCTCGATACGCGCCGGTGTGGGCATGCCCTGCCGCACCGCGCCCAGCGCATGCTGCAACGCGTCGGCGACGGGCTGCTGCCCCGGCCGCGGGGCGAGCAGGGCGAGGGCCCGCTGCACGGCCGCGTCCGGGCTCTCGCCACGGGCCAGGGCGTGCACGATCACGGCGTACGCGCCCGCGGCAAGACAGGCGGTGGGGTGCCCGTGCGTCTGCGCGGCGCACTCGACCGCGAGTTGGAGCACGAGCTGCGGGTCCCAGCCGACGAGCAGTCCGAAGGCCGCCGAACGCGCGGCCGCCTCGGGCCCCTGCTCGCCGGGGTTCTTGGGCGCGTCCAGCGTGCCCATGGTCTCGTCGCCGAAGCCGGTCAGACAGGCCCGGGCCGGGGAACGGCGGTCGTACAGCCACTCCTCGCGGGCCAGCCAGCCGTCGTCCTCGCGGCGCTCGTCGGGGCCCCAGTCCCGCTGGGTGGCCGCCCAGCGCAGATACGCGCGGTGGAGATCGGTCGGCGGATGCCAGGCGCCGGTGTCACGGCGGACCTGGGCGCGGATGAGGCCGTCGACGGTGAACAGGCTGAGCTGGGTGAGATGCGTGATGGCGCCGCGCCGGCCGTGCTCGACGGCGAGGCCGCTCAGCCCCTCGTGGCCGTAGGCCGTGCGGATCTCCTCCAGGGAGAGCCCGTCCAGGGGGGCGCCCAAGGCATCACCCACGGCCACGCCGAGCAGGGTTCCGCGTACGCGGCTGCGGAAGTCCTGCTGCTCGGTCCGGCCCCAGGGGGCACCGGCTGTCGCACCCACCCAGTCCTCCTCGGGGCACCGTCCGCACGTCGACAGTCCAGCACTGTAATAGAACAGGAACGGTCGATTCAGGACACCGAAGAGTCAGGCGCGCCACACCAGTGGACAGCTTTCGCACATTCGGTCGCCCCGGCCGAGGACCGGAGAAGACGGGAGGGACGGCACGGTGTGCCGCTCGTGGCCCGTGGCCACGAGCGGCACACATGGACGTGCGTCAGGCGGCTGCCCTGCGGCGCACCACCAGGACGACTCCCACACCCAGCGCGAGGGCCAGGAGCGCGGCCCCGCCGATGATCAGCGCGCCACCGGCACCGGTGAACGCGAGCCCACCGCCCGAACCCGTCGCCTCGTCGCCCGAGCCACCGTCCGAACCGGCGGAACCGGAGCCGCCGTCGGTGCCGGAGGCACCGGAGGTGTCACCCGCGGAGGCCGTGGGGCCGGGGCTGCCCGACGGCCCGCCGGTGGACGGCCCTCCCGCGCCCTGGCCGTCGTCGGGGCCGTTCAGGACGATCCAGGCGGTGTTGTTGGACCGCTCGGTCTCGAACGGGTTGTCCCAGGACGGCAGCGCCACCTTGCCCCGGGCGTTCTTCACGACCTTGTCGATGCGCAGCTCGAAGGGGAAGGCGACCTTGGTGTTCTCCAGGAGCGGCGTGTCCACCTGGCAGCGGTAGCCCTTCGTGCCCGCCTCGATGGTGGTGAAGGTGCAGCGGTCGGGGCTCTTGGTCACCGTCGCGCCCTCGGGCACGGCGACGGAGAAGGAGATCGGCTCACCGCCCGAGCGCAGCGCGCTGATCCAGGCGGGTCCGTCGTTGCGGAATCCGACGTCCGCCTTCACCGTGTCCCCCGCCTCGCCCCGGAGGGAGGCACCGGTCAGCACCAGGTCATAGGTGTTGTGGCTGGGGAGGTCAAGATCGGTGTAGCGGGTGTAGTCGGACGCGGCGCCCGGCACCTCCTCGAGGGTCAGCGGCGCGCCGGTGCCCGGCGTGTAGCCGTCCCCCGCGAGCAGGGCCTTCGCCTTCCCCGCCTCGACCGCGGAGAAGCCGTAGCTGAACACGTCGTTGAGCGCGAAGCCGGCCGTGCGCACCTTCAGCGGCTCGGCCAGTGCGTAGGCCGTACCCGCCTTGTAGGTGCCGGAGAAGGTGCAGATCGCGTCGATGCCCTGATGCAGCAGCGAACCGGTGGTGGTCGCCTTGTAGGCGCAGTTGCCGTAGCTGTCGGGGAAGCTCAGGCCGCGTGAACCGTAGAAGTGCAGCACGGCCCCTTCGGCCGCCAGGCCGCCGGCGTTGCGGAAGCCTACCGGTGCCCGGTAGATGTCGCCGGCGGCGAGACCAGCCGGTTCGGTGAGCTTGCGGCCGAGCAGTTCGGGGCCGCCGACCAGCACATCGATGGTGAGTGGCGCGAAGTCGACGCCCTCGCCCTCTCCGGTGACCTTGATGGAGCCGAAGTCGCCCGCAGCGCTGTCGTCGTTGATGTCGAGGCGGATGCCGCCGAGCCGGTTGTACTGCTCCCCGGCGTAGATCTCGTTGCCCTCGCAGACGGCGGTGAGACCGCTCGCCTGGCAGGGCAGCTTCACGGCCGCGACACCCTTGAGGCCGCTTGCATCGATCTTGATCTTGTAGTCGCCGTTGTGCGCGACGGGGATGACGCCGCCTTCACCGGGCTCGTCACTGCCGGGGGCGGCCAGCCGCAGGGTGACCTGCGGCACGGACGGGTCGCCGTTGTCCCCGTGGAGCGGGAGGTCCACATGGTTCGTTCCGGTGATGGCGACCGGCAGCGGCGTGCCTCCGTCGGCGAAGGCGGGCACAGTGGCGAAGGACCCGGCGGACAGAGCGGCGACCGCCGTGAATCCGAGCACTGCCCGGGATACGGCTCTGCGGACGGGACGTCTCATCAACGCTTCCTTGTCGGATGTCGGAGTCTGAGGGGTGTTCCGTGCCTGGGCACACCCCTCAGACCACCCGTGCGCCTCGTTCGTTGCCCGGAGCAACATCACAGAAACATCACAGGGTTTCGGCTCCTCCCGCCGCGGGCCGCGGCGGGAGGAGCCGAACGCCGCCGTCCTGTCAGTCCAACACCGGCAGCAGTTCCGGCAGATGCCCGTCCGACGCCTCCGCCGCCCGCTGCCGTTCCTGCGAGACCTCGCCGTACAGCGTCGTGCGCGGTTTCGCCGGGCGGCCCGCCGCCTCCGCCACCGCGACGAGTTCCCTGACGGACTTGTACGACCCGTACGACGAGCCCGCCATCCGCGAGATGGTCTCCTCCATCAGCGTGCCGCCCAGGTCGTTGGCGCCGGAACGGAGCATCTCCGCCGCGCCCTCGGTGCCGAGTTTCACCCAGCTGGTCTGGATGTTGGGGATGTGCGGATGCAGCAGCAGGCGCGCCATGGCGGTGACGGCGCGGTTGTCGCGCATCGTGGGACCGGGGCGGGCGATGCCCGCCAGGTAGACGGGCGCGTTGGTGTGGATGAACGGGAGGGTGACGAACTCCGTGAACCCCCCGGTCCGTTGCTGGATGCCGGCGAGGGTGCGCAGATGCCCCAGCCAGTGGCGGGGCTGGTCCACATGGCCGTACATCATCGTCGACGACGAGCGGATGCCGAGTTCGTGCGCCGTCGTCACGACCTCGATCCACGTGGCCGCCGGCAGCTTGCCCTTGGTCAGGACCCAGCGCACCTCGTCGTCCAGGATCTCGGCCGCGGTGCCGGGGATCGT
The DNA here is from genome assembly GCF_001507435.1 of Streptomyces sp. NRRL F-5122. Taxonomy (GTDB): domain Bacteria; phylum Actinomycetota; class Actinomycetes; order Streptomycetales; family Streptomycetaceae; genus Streptomyces; species Streptomyces lannensis. The sequence continues at coordinate 29,322 of NZ_LMWH01000243.1, read as the reverse complement.
GTCGAGGCCCGCCTCCTTCGCCGCCGTCAGCCAGTCGCGGATCGACATGCCGGTGCGTGTCGCGCCGTTCACCACCTCCATGGGCGAGAAGGCGTGCACATGCATCCCGGGAACCCGGGACTTCACCGCCTTCGCGATGTCGAAGTAGGCGGTGCCGGGCAGGTCGGGGTGGATGCCGCCCTGCATGCACACCTCGACGGCGCCCACGTCCCAGGCCTGCTGGGCACGGTCGGCGACCTGGGTGAGGGAGAGGGTGTAGGCGTCGGCGTCCGTGCGGCGCTGGGCGAACGCGCAGAAGCGGCAGCCGGTGTAGCAGACATTGGTGAAGTTGATGTTGCGGGTGACGATGTACGTGACGTCGTCGCCGACCACCGACTTGCGGACGTCGTCCGCCACCCGGCAGAGCGCGTCGAGCGCGGGACCGTCCGCGTGCAGCAGGGCCAGCGCCTCCTCGTCGCTGAGCTTCGTCGGATCGTCCGCCGCCCGGCGCAGCGCGGCCCGTACGTCGGTGTCGATGCGCTCGGGCGCCATGCCGGGCACGGCCGCCTCCCTCAGCGCCTCCCAGTCGCCGTACACCTCGTCGAAGTCCGCACGGCGGTCGCCGGTGCGCCCCTGGGTGTCGATGCCGCGGTGCAGGTCCGTGCGCCCCGACGCCCGGAACACCTCCTCCGGCTCCTGCCACGGATGCCCCTCGACGATCGCGTCCGCACGGGCGAGCCCCGACTCCGGGTCCGCCAGCGCCCGGACGTGGGGCAGCAGCCTCGGGTCCAGCCAGGGCTCACCGCGCCGGACGAACTCCGGGTAGACGCAGAGGCGTTCGCGCAGCTCGAAGCCCGCAGCCCGGGAGCGCTCGGCCAGCCGCTCGATCTGCGGCCAGGGCCGCTCCGGGTTCACATGGTCGATGGTCAGCGGCGAGACCCCGCCCCAGTCGTCGATGCCGGCGCCGATGAGCCGCTCGTACTCGCCGTCCACCAAGTTCGGCGGCGCCTGGAGGCAGGCCGCCGGACCCATGATGTGCCGGGCGACGGCCACCGTGGCCACCAGTTCGTCCAGTTCCGCGTCCGGCATGCCCCGCATCGCCGTGTCCGGCTTGGCGCGGAAGTTCTGGATGATCAGTTCCTGGATGCCGTGATGGCTGCGGGCCACCTTCCGCAGCGCGAAAAGCGACTCCGCGCGCTCCTCGTACGTCTCACCGATCCCGATCAGGATTCCCGAGGTGAAGGGCACCGAGGAACGGCCCGCGTCCTCCAGCACCCGCAGCCGCACGGCCGGTTCCTTGTCCGGGGAGCCGTGGTGCGGTCCGCCCGGCTCCGACCACAGCCGGGTCGCCGTGGTCTCCAGCATCATCCCCATCGACGGGGCGACCGGCTTCAGCCGCTGGAAGTCCGTCCACGACATCACCCCGGGGTTGAGATGGGGCAGCAGACCCGTCTCCTCCAGGATCCGGACGGAGACGGCCCGCACATAGGCGATGGTGTCGTCGTAGCCGTGCGCGTCCAGCCACTCGCGCGCTTCGGGCCAGCGGTCCTCGGGCTTGTCCCCGAGGGTGATCAGCGCCTCCTTGCAGCCCAGTGCCGCCCCCTTGCGGGCGATGTCCAGGACCTCGTCCGGGGACATGAACATCCCGTGCCCGTCCCGGCGCAGCTTGCCCGGCACGGTGACGAAGGTGCAGTAGTGGCACTTGTCCCGGCACAGACGGGTCAGCGGGATGAAGACACTTTTGGAGTAGGTGATGACACCCGGTCGGCCCGCGGCCCGCAGGCCGGCGTCCCGCACCCGGGCGGCCGATGCGGCCAGGTCCTCCAGATCGCCGCCACGGGCCTGGAGCAGCACCGTCGCCTCGGCGGCGTCCAGAGCGACTCCGTCACGAGCACGTTTCAGGGCGCGACGCATGGAGTTCTCGGTGGGTCCGGTTCCGGAGGTCGCGGAAGTCGTCATCCTCCGAGCATACGTTTGCGGTGATCAGGTCCTACAGGGCGCTCGCGTCCCGGTGGTACGGCGCGGCAATGCACCGGCAACCCCCTGTTACGCCGACGCGCGGCTGCAGATCGGCTTCCCGTGGAATGGAGTTCACGGGTGAACACCAGAGTGGGAAGCACCCTCTCTGCACCACCCCGTCATCCGACACTCCGGGAGCAGCAGCATGTGCGAGGACGACCACGGCATCGGAAGACGCGCACTGTTCGTGACGGGTGCGGCCGTCGCGCTTACGTTGGGAACCGTGAGCTTCTCCAACGGGCCCGCCGCGGAGGCGGCCGACAACCAGGAGACGAAGACGGTGCGCGGCACGCTGCCCACCGGCTCCCCGGACTTCGTCTACCTCCCGGTCGACGTCCCCGAAGGCGTCCGGGAGATCAAGGCCTCCTACACCTACGACAGGCCGTCCGTCCCGGCCGGCACCCAGGGCAACGCCCTCGACATCGGCGTCTTCGACGAGCGCGGCACGGAACTGGGCGGCAAGGGCTTCCGCGGCTGGTCCGGCGGCGCGCGCACGGAGTTCTTCATCCGCGCGGACGACGCCACCCCGGGGTACATCCCGGGCCCGGTCCGCGCCGGCACCTGGCACATCGCGCTCGGCCCGTACACGGTGGCGCCGCAGGGCCTGACGTACGAGGTGACCATCACGCTCACCTACGGCGCGCAGGGCCGGACCCCGGCGCCCGTGTACCCGCCGAACCGGGCCAAGGGCCGCGGCCGCGCCTGGTACCGGGGCGACTGCCACATGCACTCCTGGTACTCGGACGGCCGCCGCACCCCCGCGGAGATCGCGGCGCTGGCCCGGGCCGCGGGCCTCGACTTCATCAACACCTCGGACCACAACACCCACTCCTCCCATGCTCACTGGGCCGACCAGGCGGGTGACGACCTGCTCATCATGCTCGGGGAGGAGGTCACCACGCGGAACGGCCATGTGCTGGCGCTGGGTACCGACCCGGGCACGTTCGTCGACTGGCGCTACCGGGCGGGCGACAACCGCTGGGCGCGGTTCGCCCGGGACATCCGCCGGGCGGGCGGCCTGGTCGTCCCGGCCCATCCGCACGCCACCTGCATCGGCTGCGGCTGGAAGTTCGGCTTCGGCGAGGCGGACGCGCTGGAGGTGTGGAACGGCCCCTACACGCCGGACGACGAGGTGACGCTGGCGGAGTGGGACAACACCCTGGTGGCGGCCGTCCGGGAGGGGCACGGCAGGTGGCTGCCGGCGATGGGCAACAGCGACGCCCACCGCGACCCCGACGCGATCGGCACCCCACAGACGGTCGTCCTCGCCGACGACCTCACCAGGGAGGCCGTCCAGGAGGGCATCCGCGCGGGCCGCTCCTACGTCGCCGAGTCGAAGAACGTCTCGCTGACGTTCACCGCGGCGGGCGGCCGCGGCGAACACGCGGGCATCGGCGAACGGCTGCGGGTGGACCGCGACACCCCGGTAACGGTCCGCCTGGAGGCGCAGGGTGTGCCCCGCTGCTCGGTCCGTTTCGTCACCGACCAGGGCGTGCTGTTCACCAGCGACCCGCTGCCGGTGACCGGCTCGGGCACCGTCGAGTGGCACACGACGGCGCAGTACGCCGCATACGTGCGCGCGGAGCTGCGGCACGAGGCGGCGGTCGGCCCGTTGCCGGGCGTCCTGGCCGCGTTCACGAACCCGATCTTCCTGGGCCGGGCGTAGGCCCACCGGGGGCGCGTGGCCGGTTACCGCGCGCCCCCGCAAGAGGTCTGCGAGACTGCGTGGAGCGGCTCGCCCTTCACGTCGTCAGGGGGACACGGGACCATGCCGGGCTTCACCGACCTCAAGTACCGCGCGATCACGGCACTCCAGCGGCACGTCGTCAATCCGGTGCAGCGCCGCATGCCGCTGCAGACGCTCCTGGAGACCACGGGACGTGTCTCGGGTCTGCCGCGCCGGACCCCCCTGGGCGGGCGCCGCATCGGCGACTCCTTCTGGCTGGTCTCCGAGCACGGCGAGCGGTCCCAGTACATCCGCAACCTCCGCGCAGATCCCCGGGTGCGTGTCCGCATCGGCGGACGCTGGCACCCGGGCACCGCCCATGTGCTCCCCGACGACGACCCCCTGGTCCGGCTGAAGGCGCTGCCCCCTCTGAACAGCGCGGCGGTGCGGGCGTTCGGGACCGGACTGCTCACCGTGCGGGTGGACCTGGACGACTGAGGGCCGCTCAGCCCGGCCAGACGATCGCCTGCAACTCGCTGTAGGCGTGCAGGGCGTAGGAGCCGACGTCACGGCCGACGCCGCTCCTCTTGAAACCGCCGAACGGCGCCTCCATGTTGCGGCCGACGGTGTTCACGCCGACTCCGCCCGCCCGCAGACGCCGGGCCACGCGGAAGGCACGGGCCACATCCCCGGACCAGACGTAGTCGATCAGGCCGTAGTCGCTGTCGTTGGCCAGTGCCACCCCCTCCTCCTCGTCGTCGAAGGGGACGACCACGACCACGGGTCCGAAGATCTCCTCGCGGACCACCCGCATATCGGGGGTGCAGTCCGCGAGAAGCGTCGGAGCGACGTAGAAGCCGCGCTCGCAGGGCGGCCGTTCGCCCCCCGCGACCAGCCGCGCGCCCTCCTTGCGGCCCAGTTCGACATACGACTCCACCCGGTCCCGGTGCGCCGACGAGATCACCGGACCCACCACCGTGGCCCTCTCGCGCGGATCCCCGACCGTCAGGTGGCGGGCGTACCCGGACAGTCGGGACACCAGGCGGTCGTACACACCCCGCTGTGCGATCACCCGGGTGGGCGCCGTACAGATCTGGCCGCTGTAGAAGGAGAACGTCGTCCCGATCCCCGCCACCGCCGCGTCCAGGTCCGCGTCGTCGAAGACGAGCGCGGCGCCCTTGCCGCCCAGCTCCATCAACTGCCGTTTCATGGAACGGCCGCAGACCTCGGCGATGCGCTGCCCGACGGCCGTGGAACCGGTGAAGCTCACCATGTCGACGTCGGGACAGTCCACGGCCGCCTCGCCGGCCTCCGGGCGCGAGCCGCCGACCACGTTCACCACGCCGGGCGGCGCGCCCGCCTCCTGGAGGGCCTCGGCCATGCGGTACACCGACAGCGGGTCCTGCGACGCCGGCTTCACCACCACCGTGTTGCCCATGGCCAGCGCGGGCGCGATCTTGCCCGCCGGGTTGGCCCAGGGGTTGTTGTACGAGGTGATGCAGGTGACCACACCGACCGGCTGGCGCACCGCGAGCGCGCCGAGGACGGCGGCCCCGCCGAACGGCCCCGCCTCGTTGATCTGCGGAGGCAGCGGCTGCTCCGCCGGTTCCACCCGTGCGTACCGGCGGAACCGGGCCACCGCCACCCCGACCTGCATCCCGCGCGCCGTACCGGTCGTGGCACCGCTCTCCGCCCGCGCCAGGTCGGCGTACGGCACGAGGTTGCGCTGCATCACGTCCGCCGCACGGGCGAGGACGGCCGCCCGCTCCTCCGGGGACTTCCGCGACCACGGCCCAAAGGCCTCACGGGCCGCCGCGGCCGCCGCGTGCACCTGCTTCCGGGAGGCCTCCGGCGCCCATCCGACGGTCCGCTCGGTGGCCGGGTCGACGACCTCGTAGTGGCCGTCGTCGGGCTCCACCCAGGCACCGCCGACGAACAGCCGCTGCCGCCGCGTCACGTCGTGCTCACCGTCCTGGTGTCCCGCCCGGAGCGCAGCACCGTGCCGGGCACGGCCCCGGTCACCTCGTCGTCCCGGATCGCCACCACGCCGTTGACCCAGACCGCCCGTATCCCGATCGCCTTGGAGTCGAGCCGTGGACCGTCTCCCGGCAGGTCGTGCACCAGGGTGGCCTGACCGGCGTCGACGCACTCCGGGTCGAGAAGGACCAGGTCGGCATGGAAGCCCTCCCGCACCCGGCCCCGCTCCCGCAGCCCGAACAGCTGCGCCGGGTCGTCCGTCAGCATCTTCACGGCCTGCTCCAGCGGCACCAGCTTCCGGCCGCGCAGACAGTCCCCGAGGAACCGGGTCGTGTACGGGGCGCCGCACATACGGTCCAGATGGGCGCCCGCGTCCGAGCCCCCGAGCAGGACGTCCTCGTGCCGCCAGGTCTCGGCCCGCAGCGCCCAGGAGTCGGGGTCGTTGTCCGTCGGCATGGGCCACAGAACGGTCCGCAGTCCGTCGCTCGCGCAGATCTCGACGAGGCACTCGAAGGGGTCCTGTCCGCGTTCGGCGGCGACGTCGTTCACGACCCGCCCGGTCAGACCCTCGTTGCCGGGGCTGTAGGTGTCCCCGATCACGTACCGCCCGAAGTTCGCGAGCCGCCGGAAGACGCCCGCCTCCTTGGATCGGGCGCGGCGCAGCATCTCGGCGCGGACGTCCGGGTCGCGCAGCTTCTCGATCCGTTCCGGCACGGGCAGACCGAGGACCGGGCCCCACCCGGGGATCAGGTTGAGCGCGCAGAACGTGCCGAGGGACATGTTCATCGGAGTGAGGATCGGCATGGTGAGGGCCACCACCCGGCCGCCCGCCTTGCGGGCCCGCTCGCTCGCCGTCAGCTGGCGCGGCACGTGCTCCGGGACGGACGCGTCGATCGTGAGGACGTTCCAGTTCAGGGGCCGTCCGGCGGTCGCGCTCATCTCCACGAGCAGGTCGATCTCGGCGTCGCTGAACTGGTCGAGGCAGCCCGCGACGATGGCCTCGATCTGTGTGCCCTCGTGCTCGCCCACCGCCTTGGCGAGGGCCAGCAGCTCCGCCGGCCGGGCGTGCCGGGAGGCGACCGGCCGGCCGTCGCCGTCGGAGTGGGTGGACGACTGCGTGGTGGACAGACCCCCGGGCACCCGCGTCCATGGCCTCGTGGAAGAGCCGGAGCATGGCGGTCAGCTGCTCCCCGGACGGCTGTCCGCCGACCGCGTCCGGTCCCATCACGTACCGCCGCAGCGCGCAGTGCCCCACCATGAAGCCCGCGTTGACGGCGATCCGCCCTGCGAGTGCGTCCAGATACTCCCCGAAGGCGTGCCAGTTCCAGGGTGCCCCGTCCTCCAGGGCGATCAGCGACATGCCCTCCACCTTGGACATCATCCTGCGGGTGTAGTCGGCGTCCCCCGGGCGCGCGGGATTCAGCGGGGCGAGGGTGAAGCCGCAGTTGCCGGCCGCGACGGTGGTCACTCCGTGGTTCAGCGAGGGAGTCGCGTACGGGTCCCAGAACAGCTGGGCGTCGTAGTGGGTGTGCGGGTCGACGAAGCCGGGGGCGAGGACGAGGCCGGTCGCGTCCTCGGACGTGCGCGACTCCCCGGTCACCGTGCCGACGGCGGCGATGCGGCCGTCCCGTATCCCCACGTCCGCGGTGAATCCGGGCGCTCCCGTGCCGTCCACGACGGTAGCGCCCCTGATGACGTGGTCGAGCATGCGGGCACCCCCTCAGGCGGCCTGACGGAACCGGGTCGTGCGATGCACCGGGTCCGTGTCGATCTTCGGAATCACGTGCTCGCCGATCAGCCGGATCGTCTGAAGCGTCTCCTCCTTCGGGACCCCGACGGGCAGTCCGAAGCTGAGCTGGTCGGCGCCCGCCTGCTCCCACCTCTTGCACTGGGTGAGCACCTCGTCGGGATCGCCGCAGACGAGCAGCTCCTCCTCGATGAGGAGTTCGAGGAATTCCTCGGTGTACTGGGGAAGCGTCTCGGGCCAGACGTGGAAGCCCTCGGGGCGCGGGAAGGTGTCGTGGTAGCGGAAGACGAGGGACGGCAGGTAGTGCAGTCCGCCGTTCATCGCGACCCGGATCGCCTCCTCGTGGGTGGGTGCGCAGATGGCGGTGGTCGTCACCATCACGTTGTCGTTGACGAAGTCCCCGACGGGTTCCGCGTCGACGATCGCCGTCTTGTACTGCTCGAGCACCCACTCCATGTCGGAGACCTTCTGAATGCTGAAGCCGAGCACTCCGAGGCCCTTCCTGGCGGCCATGGCGTACGAGGGCGGCGATCCGGCCGCGTACCACATCGCGGGGTGCGACTTCCCGTACGGCTTGGGGAGGACCTTGCGCGGAGGCAGCTGCCAGTGCTTGCCCCGGAAGCCGGGGTACTCGTCCTGGAGCCACATCTTGGGGAACTCGGCGATGGTCTCCTCCCAGATCTCCTTGGTGTGGTTCATGTCGGTGATCCCGGGGAGGAAGCCGAGGATCTCGTGGGAGCCCGCGCCGCGTCCGCTGCCGAACTCGAACCGGTTGCCCGAGAGGTGGTCGAGCATGGCCACCTTCTCGGCGACCTTCACCGGGTGGTTGACCTGGGCCAGCGGATTGAAGATCCCGGAGCCGAGATGGATCCGCTCGGTCGCGTGGGCGAGGTAGCCGAGGAAGACGTCGTTGGCGGAGAGGTGGGAGTACTCCTCCAGGAAGTGGTGTTCCGACGCCCAGGCGTACTTGAAGCCGGACTTGTCCGCCTGGATGACGTACTCGGTCTCCTCCATCAGCGCCTTGTGCTCCGCGAGCGGATCGGTCTCGGCCCGCTTGCCCACGTATCCCTGTACAAAGAGCCCGAATTCCAAGGAGGTTCACCGTCCCCGAGTCATGACCTGACGCATCGTCAGGTTCTTTTCCGTCGCCGACTGTGGCACCGCCGGGATGCACCGTCAATAGCTGACAGGCCGTCAGATAACGGAGACGCCGGCCAACCATCCGCCGTCGATCACGAACGGCTGTCCCGTGATGTAGGAGGAGTCGTCACAGGTCAGAAAGAGGGCGAGCCGCGCGACCTCCTCCGGCCTGCCGATCCGGCCGAGCGGCACGAGCCTGCGGTAGAGCTCGTCGAGCGCCCCGGACATCTCCTTTGCGTCCGCCTCGGGATCGAGCAGGGCGGGATTGGACATCGGGGTGTCGATCGCGCCCGGACACATCGCGTTGACGCGGATCCGCCGTGGCGCCAGCTCGATCGCTGCGACCCGGGTGAGACCGAGGAGGGGCGTGCTTGGTCGCCGCGTAGGTGCCCACGGCCGCCATACCGGTCACCGCCGTGTACGAGGCGGTGTTGACGACGGTGCCGCCTCCGGCGGCCGCGATCTCGGGCGCCACGGCCCGGATGCCGAGGAAACAGCCGACCTGGTTGACCTGGACGACGTTCATGAACTCGTCCAGGGGCGTGTCGACCAGGGCGTTGAAGCGCAGGATCCCGGCGTTGTTGACCAGCCCGTCGATGCGGCCGCGCGCGTCCTTCGCGGCGGCCACGGCGGCGGCCCAGTCCGTCTCGCGCGCCACGTCGAGGTGGACGTACGACTGCCCCAGCTCCTTCGCGAGTTCCTCCCCCCGGTCGTCGAGCACGTCCGCGAGGACGACCCGTGCGCCCTCCTCGGTGAACAGCCGCGCCTCCTGCTCGCCCTGTCCGCGCGCCGCACCGGTGACGATGACGACGCGTCCGTCCAGCTTGCCCATGGGGTCTCCTCAGTGAAGATCGGGGGCGACCTCGGCCCCGAACGCCGCGATCTGGTCGGTGAGTTCTGCGCGGCTGCGGCTGCGGAACCGCACCTGGATCTGGTGCACGCCCATGGCGCCGTACGCGCGCAGCGACTCGGCAAGGACCCCGGGCGGTCCGGCGAGCGTGCGCCGGCCCACGTCCCACCCCGGCCCACCCACGTACAGCGGCTCGGTGATGGCTCCCACGGTGAAGGGCCCCTCGACTCCGGCCTCCGCCCGGATCCGGTGCAGACGGTCGATCTGCGCGGGCAGCCGGTCCCGGGGATCGCCCTGCGGGAGCCAGCCGTCGCCCTTGAGCGCGGCCCGGCGCACGGCGGCGGGCGAGGAACCGCCGACCCACAGCGGGACACCTGTCTGGACCGGCCGGGGCCGCTGCCCGAGATCCGCGAAGTCGTACGCCTTCCCGTGGTGCTCCGGGTACTCCTGCGGACCCAGCGCCGCCCTCAGCGCGTCGATCACCTCGTCGAGCAGGGCACCGCGCCGGCCGAAGTCCACTCCGAGCGCCTCGAACTCCTCCGGCACATGTCCGGCCCCCACACCGAGCACCAGCCGTCCGCCCGAGAGGTGGTCGAGGGTCGCGTACTGCTTGGCGGTCACGAGCGGATGCCGCAGTCCGACGATCGCCACATGGCTCAGCAGGCGCAGGCGCTCGGTGACGGCCGCGAGGTGGGCGAGGGTGGCGACCGGGTCGTACCAGACCGTGCTCATCGCGGGGGCGAGGCGGCGCGGGACGGCGACATGGTCGCAGCTCGCCACATAGGCGAACCCGGCGTCCTCCGCGGCCCGGGCGACGGCGACGAGGTCCTCGGGACCCGCACCCGCCTCCCAGGCCTCGGCGTAGAGCGTGCTCTGGGACTGGATCGGGAGCTGCATCCCGTATACCAGTTGCCCGTCCGGCCGCACCTGCATAAGCCATCCACCTCGCTGACGGACCGACAGTTTGACCGAGCCAGTCCATAGTGATAACTGACGGCCCGTCAGACAAGGGGGTGCCGCCCGCGTTCCGGGCGGCCACGTTCAGGAGCGGTACGGGTTGCGCAGATAGGTCTGACTCAGGTCGCCCGTGTTGCCGAAGTAGCGTGAGACGAGGTACGCGGGATCCGTCGCGATCACGCCGGCCTGGAGGTCGCTGCCGTCGTTGGAGTCGTCCCAGGCCCACGGGGCGTGCGCCGCGTTGTCCTGACCGTTGTCACCGCGGAAGGCGCCCCACTTGGCGTAGGTCTCGGTGTTGTTGCGCCGCCCCCAGAGACTGTCGGCGGTGGTGAGATCGGTGAGTCCGTAGCGTGCGTCGCGGTCGTTGCCGCCGTTCGGGACGGAGCCCGCGCCGCGGCTCGGCGCGTAGACGATGCCGTCGCCGCCGGGGAAGTCGGTGCCGTCCCAGGCGTAGGCGCCATGGCCGCGCGCCTCCTGGAAGCTGGTCGGGTGCTGCGCGCCGTCGTAGTTCTGCATGATCACCGTGCCGTCGATGTTCTCGCGGCCGTCGGTGAAGGGGCTGCCCGGCGGGGTGTAGGAGTAGAAGTTGTCGTGCGCGAGCGTCACGACGGCCTGCAGGGTCCCGTACTCGCCACCGTCCTTGCGGACGACCTCCACCTGGCCCTCCATGTCGTTCTCGTGCGACAGGAGGTTCAGCGGGTAGTCCTTCCAGTCCCGGGGATGGAAGAAGGCGTACGTGATGTACCAGTGCGTTTCGGTCTCGGCCACCGAGTAGTACACGGTGCCGGTCAACCGCGAGGCATTGGCGTCCAGGTCCTCCCAGTCGTCGACGGTGCTCCAGTCGCCGTCGTAGTTCACCGGCGCGAGGCAGTCGGCGGTGTAGTAGGACGACGAGGTGTCCTGGTGGTGCAGTGGCGCCCAGCGGTAGGCGAGGTCGGCGTCACCGGGAGCGGCCTGGGCGGGCGGCGCGCCGAGCAGCACGGTGGCGCCGACGAACGCGGCCGACAGGGCGGCCAGGACTGATCTCCGACGGGGCACGGCGGTCCTCCGGCAAGGGGAGCGGGGATATGCGGGTGCCCCCATGCTGAGGACCGGCCGGTCCCGGTGCGGCCACGGTCGGTGAACGTTCAGCGCGGTGCGCGATTGTTCATCTGCGCGCCCCGGACCCTGCGCGGATGCTCCTCATTCCCCCGCCGCCGCGGGGGCCTGCCCCGGCCACAGGCCGTCCTCGGTCAGCCCGAGCAGCTCGATGGCGTTGCCCCGGACGACTCGCTCCACGACGTCCGCGGCGAGATGGCCCATCTGCGCCTCGCCCACTTGCCGCGACTTCGGCCACGTGGAGTCGGAGTGCGGGTAGTCGGTCTCGTAGAGCACATTCCCGACACCGATGGCGTCGAGGTTGCGCAGCCCGAAGGCGTCGTCGAAGAAGCAGCCGTGGACGTGCTCCGCGAAGAGTTCGGGGGGCGGCCTGTGCACCTTGTCGGCGACCCCTCCCCAGGCGCGGTTCTCCTCCCACACGACATCGGCGCGCTCGAGGATGTACGGGATCCACCCGATCTGCCCCTCCGCGTACATCACCCTGAGATGCCGAAAGCGCTCGAACTTGCCGCTCAGCAGCCAGTCGACCATGGAGAAGCAGCAGTTGGCGAAGGTGATGGTGGAGCCGACGGCCGGCGGGGCGTCGGCGGAGGTGGACGGCATGCTGCTGCTGGAGCCGATGTGCATGGCGATGACGGTGCCGGTCTCGTCGCAGGCGGCGAGGAAGGGGTCCCACTCGTCGGTGTGGACGGACGGCAGCCCGAGACGCGGCGGGATCTCGGAGAAGGCGACGGCCCGCACGCCGCGCTCCGCGTTGCGGCGCACTTCGGCAGCGGCGAGACCGGCGTCCCACAGCGGGACCAGGGTGAGGGGTATCAGACGGCCCTGCGCCTCGGGACCGCACCACTCCTCCACCATCCAGTCGTTGTAGGCGCGCACCCCGAGCAGTCCCAGCTCGCGGTCCTTCGCCTCGGTGAAAGTCTGCCCGCAGAAGCGCGGGAAGGTCGGGAAGCAGAGGGCGGACTGGACGTGGTTGACGTCCATGTCGGCGAGGCGCCGGGGGACGTCGTACGAGCCGGGCCGCATCTGCTCGTATGTGATGACCTCGAGCTTGATCTCGTCCCTGCTGTACCCGACGGCCGTGTCCAGGCGGGTCAGGGGGCGGTGCAGATCCTCGTAGACCCACCAGTCGCCGACCGGCCCGTCGTCGCCCGGTGCGCCCATGACGGGGGCGAACCTGCCGCCCAGGAAGGACATCTCCTTCAGGGGCGCCCGGACGATGCGCGGTCCCGTGTCGCGGTACCTCCGCGGGAGCCGGTCCTGCCAGACGTCCGGGGGCTCCACCGTGTGGTCGTCGACGGAGATGATCTTCGGGAAGGTGCTGGTTCCGTTGGACTGTGAGGTCTCCATACGGTCACGGTAGCGCTGACCTGACGATCCGTCAGCTTCTTATGGAACCACTCCGGCCCGGCGATGCGTGGAGAGAACTTGTGTGGGCAGTGTGATGTCCCACCCGGCGGGCTGTGATCGCTGTCTCCCATGGCTGACGTATCCGCCATGAACAAGGCAAACTGGCCTCCTGGTTGTGGACGGTTCGGCAGGGGGCCTGGGGGCAGCGATGGAGGGTGTACCGCGAGTGCCGCAGCAGCGGGGTCCCGAGGAATCGGCGACGCTGCGCTTCGGCGTGCTCGGGCCGGTGCGCGCGTGGCGCGGAGAGGAGCTGCTGGCCACGGGCTCGCCACAGCAGCGCGCCCTGCTGGCCGCGCTGCTGCTGCGCGAGGGCCGTACGGCGACCGCGTCCGAACTGATCGACGCGCTGTGGGGCGAAGAGCCGCCGCCGCGCGCGCTGGCCGCCGTACGCACCTACGCCTCACGGCTGCGCAAGGTCCTCTCACCCGGAGTGCTGGTCAGCGAGTCGGGCGGGTACGCGCTGCGGCTGGGCGACACCCGCTCCCTGGACGTCGCGGCCGCCCAGGAGCTGGCAGCGGAGGCGGAGAAGGCCAAGAACGCCGGGAACCTGTGCCACGCACGGCAGGTGCTGAACGAGGCGCTGGCGCTGTGGGACGGGGAGTCGCTGGCGAGCGTGCCCGGACCGTACGCGGACACCCAGCGCACCCGCCTGGAGGAGTGGCGTCTGCAACTCCTCGAGTCCCGCCTGTACATGGACCTCGAGCAGGGCTGCCATGCGGAGGCGGTCTCCGAACTCACCGCCCTGACGGCCGCGCACCCGCTGCGCGAGCGGCTGCGCGAGCTGCTGATGGTGGCGCTGTACCGCTCGGGCCGCCAGGCGGAGGCGCTGGCGGTGTACGCCGACACACGGCGTCTGCTGGCCGACGAGCTGGGAGTCGACCCGCGTCCCGGCCTGAAGGACATCCAGCAGCGGATCCTCCAGGCGGATCCGAGCCTCGCGGAACCGTCCGCCCCGGCTCAGGAAGTCTCGTCCGCACCCGTCCGGCCTGCGCAACTGCCCGCCAATGTCCCGGACTTCACGGGCCGGGCGTCGTTCGTCGCCGAGCTGGGAGAGGTCCTGGCCTCGGCCGAGGGCAGGGTGATGGCCGTCTCGGCGCTGGCGGGGATCGGCGGCGTGGGCAAGACGACGCTGGCGGTGCACGTGGCACACCAGGCGCGTTCGGCCTTCCCGGACGGGCAGTTGTACGTGGACCTGCAGGGTGCGGGCCCCCGGGCGGCGGAACCCGAGACGGTCCTCGGCTCCTTCCTGCGCGCTCTGGGCGCCGCGGACTCGGCGATCCCGGACTCGCTGGAGGAACGGGCGGCGCTGTACCGCTCGGTTCTGGACGGCCGACGGGTCCTGGTCCTGCTGGACAACGCGAAGGACGCCGCCCAGGTACGCCCGCTGCTGCCCGGCACGGAGGGCTGCGCGGCCCTGGTCACCTCACGGGTGCGCATGGTGGACCTGGCGGGCGCGCATCTCGTGGACCTGGACGTGATGTCCCCGGACGAGGCGCTGTCCCTGTTCACGAAGATCGTGGGCGAGGAACGGGTGGCCGCGGAACGCAAGGCGGCGCTCGACGTGGTGGCGGCGTGCGGCTTCCTGCCCCTGGCCATCCGCATCGCGGCGTCCCGCCTCGCGGCCCGGCGCACCTGGACGGTCTCGGTCCTGGCGGCGAAGCTGGCCGACGAGCGGCGCCGCCTGGACGAGCTCCAGGCGGGAGACCTGGCGGTGAAGGCCACCTTCGAGCTCGGTTACGGCCAGCTGGAGCCGGCCCAGGCCCGCGCGTTCCGCCTGCTGGGCCTGGCGGACGGCCCTGACATCTCCCTGGCGGCGGCCGCGGCGGTACTGGACCTGCCGGTGGACGACACCGAGGACCTGCTGGAGTCGCTCGTCGACACCTCCCTGCTCGAGTCGGCCGCGCCCGGCCGCTACCGCTACCACGACCTGGTCCGGCTCTACGCGCGTGCCTGCGCCGAGCGGGACGAACATCCGCCGAGCGAGCGGGATGCGGCGATGTCGCGGTTGCTGGACTTCTATCTGGCGACGGTCTCGGGGGTCTACCTGATCGAGCGGCCGGGGGACCGGCTGGTGGACCACCTGGAGCACGCCGCATATCCGGGGCTGACCTTCTCGGACCGGCACCCCGCCCAGGACTGGCTGTATTCGGAGGCGGTCTGCCTGCTGGCGTGCGTACGCCAGGCCATGCGCACGGGGATGATGCGCCGTGCCGTCGACGTCCTGTGGGCAGCGGTCGACCTGGCCGAGTCCGGGGCCAACTCCAAGGAGTACGAGGCCGTGGCCGCGCTCCTGCGGGATGTCGCCCGGGAGGCGGGCGACCCCCGTACCGAGGCACGGGCGCTGACGGCGCTGGCCTTTGTGCACCAGCACAACGGCAGCCGGTTCGACGTGGCCGTCGAGGAGGCACAGTCGGCCAATGAGCTGGCCCGGTCCGCCGACGACCCGCTCACGGCCTGCTGGTCGTCCAACATCAGCGGTGTGATCGCCCTTTACCAGAACCGGAACGACGCCGGCGAGGTGCACCTCACGGGTGCCATCGAGAACTTCCGCGCGCTCGGGGACCGGCCGGGCGAGGCGAGCGCGCTGTGCAACCTCTCGCGCGTCCACCTCGCCACCGGACGCACGGAGACCGCCGTGGAACTGGCACGGAAGGGCACGGCGATGTACGACGACATGGGGCACGCCCTGAAGGGCGCCAACGGACGGTACGCACTGGGCCTCGCCCTCACGCAGAGCGGGAAGTTGGCCGAGGCGACGGAATGCCTGCATCAGGCACTGTGGGTCTTCCGGGACAGCAGGCAGCGGCTGTGGGAAGGCATGACCCTGTTCCGCCTCGCGGAGCTCGACCTCGCCGCCCGGCGCCCGGCCCAGGCGGCGTCGAACGCCGAGATGGCCCTGACGCTGCTGCGCGGCATCGGCGGCGAATGGCGGCACGCCAATGTCCTCACGGTGCTGGGGCGCTCCCTCAACGGGATCGGCCAGCTGGACCGCGCCCAGGTGTGCTGGCGCGAGGCCCTCGAACTCTTGGAGGCGCTGGGCGCACCGGAAGCGGACGAGGTCAGAGGGCTGCTCAAGGTCGCGTCGGCCGCCTGAGTCCAAGCGGATCGCCGTCGGGGAGCAGACGTTCATCATTCGTTTATCGCCGCACAGCACTCTTGGCTGTGTCGAACCGTCGCATCGGGGGGCAGACGGAGCGGCGGCCGGCCGGCCCCTCTAAGGTGTACCGGCCCAGCAGATCCGTCCGGCAACCCTCGGGGGAGTTGCCGGGCGGATCCTGCCCAACCAGCGCACAACACAGGGGAGTCAGCGAGATGAGCGACCAGAACACCACGGACAACGTCCACGCCACCGGCGAGCCGGTCGGCGATGCGTCCACGGACAACGTCCACGCGACCGAGGAACCGGTCACGGTCAAGAACGTCCACGCCACGAGCGAGCCGCTCGACCTGAAGGGCGAGGGCACCGGCACGGCCACGCCGGACAACGTCCACGCCACGGACGAGAAGGCCTGACCAGACTTACCTCCACACGGGGATCGGCCGCGGCGGCGCGGAGGGGGAGCCGCCGCGGCCGTGGTGTGTCACGAGCAGAGTTGTACCGGCGCCCGCCGCCACAGCAGTAGTCGACTCCCCTGAGCCGGACCTGGCGGCGCCACACGCCGTCGGCCCGCGGAGAGCGGCGGGGCCTCGGCCGCAAGCCCGCTCCGCCCCGTTCGCCCGCCGGACATCCATCCGTCGCACCCGAGGGCCACGCTCAGGTGCCATGGCATCCGACCGGAGCGCGTCGGCAGGAGCTGGGCTGCCGACGGCGATCGCTGAGTTCCTCCCGCTCGCCGTGGTGGCCGTCGTGCTGATGGACGCCGCCACCGACTTCTTCCCCGACGACCCGCTCGTCGGGATCCTGACGCCGACACGGCTCACCCTGGTGGTCGGGTTGATCGCCCTGGTCGTGCCCGTGCCGGGCCGGCGACGGGCCCGGCTCCGGGACTTCCGGACCCGGCTCGACCTCCCCATCGTGCTGCTGCTCCTCGCCGCGGCGGCGACCACGTACGCCGGCGGGCACCCCACGGCGCCGCTGCGCGGACTGCTGAGCGTCGTCGTCTGCTACTACCTGGTCGTCGGACTGCGCCGCACCCAGCCCGCGTCGTGGCGCGCGATCGGAGTGCTCGCGGTGGCCGGGCTCGCGGCGGCGAGCACCACCGCCTTCTCCCAGGTGACCAATGAGATCCCGACCGGCTTCTGCCGTACCGGCCTGCTCACCGACGTCGCCTGCGACGCGGGCGGGGACGGTGTGCTCATCCGGGCCACGGGGACCTTCTCCAACCCGAACCTGCTGGCCGCCTTCCTGGTGCTCCTGCTGCCGTTCGTCCTGCTCGCAGCCGTCTCCGTCGACGACCGCACGGCGCGCACCGCGATCGTCGTCCTGGTGCTCGTCGGATACGGGGCTCTGCTGACCACGTTCTCCCGCGCCGGATATGTCGCCGGTGCCGCCGGGCTCCTGGTGCTCGGCGGGGCCCACTGGCTGGCACCCCGGCTCGCCGAGCGGGCGCAGCGGCGGCTGTTCGCCGTCCTGGGCGTGCTGTCCCTGCTCCTGGCGTCCGGGGTCATCTGGGCGGTGTCCCGGGCCGGGAACTCCCTGGGCGTACGGGGCCAGGCCTGGGCCGCGGCTCTCGAGATCGGCGCCCACCATCCGCTGGGCGTCGGCCTCGGACGGTCGGGCGCCGTCATATCCGCCACCGCACCCGGTGACCGGGTCTTCGTCCACGCCCACAACCTCTGGCTCAACTGGCTGGTGGAGGCGGGGCCGCTCGGTCTGCTCGCGGTCGCCCTGGTCGCGCTGATCGCCTTGGCCACCGCGGCGCGCGCCGCCCGTACGAAGTCGGTCGTCGGCACCGTCGGGCTCGCCTCGCTGACCGGGTTCTTCCTGATGAGCATGCTGGACCATCCGGCCAACCTGGACCGGATCGACGTCCTGTTCTGGTGCGTACTCGCCGTGATCATGGCCGATGCCCCGGTCGCCCGCCGCCGCCCCGGTGGCGCCCCGGCACCCGGCGCCGCTCGGATCGAGCCCTTCGGCCAGGGACCCCGGCCCGTCGGCGCCGGTGTGGGCTCCCACCGCGCTCCCGCCCCGGTGACCGGCGGCCCGGACGGTGAGCTCTGAACCGGAACCGGCCGTCGTGAACCGCCGCGCTCAGCCCCGGTGGCCGACCCGTCCCGCAACTCACCCTTCACCACCTTGCCGCTCGCGTTGCGCGGCAGTTCCCGTACGAACTCCACCACCCTCGGCACCTTGTAGTTCGCCATCTCCCGGCGGGACCACGCGATCAGGTCGTCGCGGGTGAGCACCGCCCCGGGGCGCCGGACCACGTACGCCTTGCCGACCTCCCCGAGGCGGGCGTCCGGTACCCCGATCACCGCGACCTCCGTCACGTCCGGGTGCAGGCCGAGCAGTTGCTCTATCTCGGCCGGGTAGGCGTTGAAGCCACCGACGATGAACATGTCCTTGAGCCGGTCCGTGATGCGGAGATTGCCGAGCGCGTCCAGCACGCCCACGTCGCCCGTGCGCAGCCAGCCGTCGGGGGTCAGCACCTCGGCCGTGGCACGCTCGTCCTCGAAGTAGCCCTGCATGACGTTGAAGCCGCGGACCAGCACTTCACCGGGGACGCCGGGAGCCACCGGCCGGCCGCTCGCGTCGGCGACCCGTACCTCCGTGCCGGGCAGGGCGCGGCCCGACGTCGTCGCGATCACGGACGGCTCGTCCCCCCTGCGGCACATCGTCACGAAACCGCTCGCCTCCGACAGGCCGTACGCCGTCAGGACCGTCTCCACACCGAGCTCGGCGCGCAGGCGTTCCACCAGCCGCAGCGGCACGACGGCCGCCCCGGTCACCACCAGGCGCAGGGCCGAGAGGTCGTGGGCGGCACGGGAGGGGTGGTCGAGGAGGGACTGGTGGGGGGTGGGCGGGCCCGGGAGGACCGAGATGCGCTCGGCCGCGATGTTCGCCGGCACCGTGTCCACGTCGAACACCGGCTGCGGGACCATCGTCGCTCCCCGCATCAGGCATGCGAGCACCCCGGCCTTGTAGCCGAAGGTGTGGAAGAAGGGGTTCACGATCAGATAGCGGTCGCCCCGCCTCAGACCCGCGAGATCCGACCAGATCCCGTACGCGCGCAACGACTGGGCGTGGGTGATCACCACCCCCTTCGGACGGCCGGTGGTGCCCGAGGTGAAGACGATGTCCGAGGGGGACGTCCCGGTCAGGGCCGCCGTCCGTGCCCGTACCTCCCCCTCCCCCGTCCCCTCGCCGCCGGCCAGGAAGTCCTTCCAGGTGCGGAAGTCGGCCGGGGCGTCGTCCGCCAGCACGACCACCTGCTCCAGGTGCGGAAGGCCCGGCAGAGGGCCCTTCCCCGGTCCCTCCCCCGCCGCACGGCGCAGCGACGCCACGTACGACGTGCCCAGGAACGTTCCGGTGACGAACAGCAGCTTCGCCCGGCTCCTTTCCAGCACGTACGCCGCCTCCGTGCCCTTGAACCGCGTGTTGAGCGGAACGAGCACCGCCCCGGCCGTCACCGCACCCAGCGCCGAGACGATCCAGTCCAGGGTGTTCGGTGCCCAGATCGCCACCCGGTCGCCGACACCGACGCCGTTCGCGATGCAGGCCGCGGCGGCACGATCCACCCGGGCGCCCAGTTCCGCGTACGAGATCCGGGCGCGGCCCTCGACCACCGCCTCCACGTCCCCGTGGCGATCGGCCGCGCTGCGCACCAGGCCCGCAATGCAGCCCCACTCCATGTCACCGCGCACAGCGACCTCCTGGAACATGAACTCGGAACGCGTAGCTGACTGTCCGTCAGATTAGCTGTAACCTGACGACCTGTCAGCCGCCGGTCCGGACTCCACGCGGAGGTGTGCCCATGGCAGGGCTCAAGGACGCGACCGCCGTCGTCGGCATCGGGCAGACCGACTTCGCCCGCCGACTGGGGGAGCCCGAGAAGACCTTGGCGTGCCGGGCGATCCTCGCGGCTCTCGACGACGCGGGAATCGCGCCCGGCGAGGTGGACGCGCTCGCCTCCTACACCATGGAGGAGACCGACGAGGTCGAGGTGGCCAAGGCGGTCGGGTTCGGGGACCTGACCTTCTTCAGCAAGGTCGGCTTCGGGGGCGGCGGCTCCTGTGCCACCGTCGCCCATCTCGCCGCCGCCGTCGCGACCGGGCAGGCGACCGTCGGTGTCGCGTGGAGGTCGCGCAAGCGCGGCAGCGGCCCCCGGCCGTGGCGGAACACGGCCGTCCAACTGCCCACCCCCGCCCAGTGGACCCGGCCCTTCGGACTGCTGAGGCCGGTCGACGAGATCGGGATGCTCGCTCGCCGCTACATGCACGAGCACGGGGCCACCCGGGACCACCTCTTCAACGTCGCCCTCGCCTGCCGCAACCGGGCCAACCAGAACCCTGCCGCGATCATGTACGAACGCCCGCTGACACGGGAGATGTACATGAGCTCCCGGTGGATCAGCGAGCCGCTGTGCCTGTTCGACAACTGCCTCGAGACGGACGGAGCGCTGGCCTGTGTAGTCGTCTCCGCCGAGCGCGCCCGCGACTGCCGGCACCGGCCGGTGTACGTCCACTCCGCCGCCCAGGGACTGCCCGCGCAGCACCACGGGATGGTCAACTACTGGAACGACGACCCGCTCACCGGCCCGGCCTGGACGGCCGCCCGGCACCTGTGGAAGCACGCCGACCTCGCCCCGGACGACGTCGACGTCGCGCAGATCTACGACGCGTTCACCCCCCTCGTACTGCTCTCCCTGGAGGGATACGGCTTCTGCGGCAGGGGGGAGGGCGGGGCCTTCACCGAGGGGGGCGCGGTCGAGATCGGCGGGCGGCTGCCGGGCAACACCGCGGGGGGGGGGCTGTCCGAGGCGTACGTCCATGGGTTCAACCTGATCAACGAGGGCGTGAGGCAACTGCGGGGTACCGGCACCGCCCAGATACCGGGCGCGGCAACCTGCCTGGTCACCGCCGGCGAGGGTGTGCCCACCTCCGCCCTTCTGCTGAGGAACTGACCCGTGTCCGCCCACCCTTCGTCAAGGAGCCGCAGCATGGCCGACGACCTCCTCTCCCCGGTCCGCGACGAGGACGGCGCGCCCTTCTGGGAGTACGCCGCACACGGTGAGCTGCGTGTCCAGGCCTGCGCGGACTGCGGCGAGCCGCGCTTCCCGCCGCGCCCCTGCTGCCCGGACTGCGGGTCCTTCGCGAGCGAATGGCGGCCGACGAGCGGGAAGGGGCGGATCTGGTCGTACGTCGTCGCGCATCCGCCGCTGCTTGCGGCGTACGCGGCGCGTGCGCCGTACAACGTGGTGGTGGTGGTGGAGCTGGCCGAGGCGCCGCACATCCGGCTCGTCGGGAACCTCGTCAGCGGCCGCGACGCTCCTGTGAACTCCGTGCCCGGCGATCGGATCCGCATCGGCGCCCGGGTCCAGGCCGTCTTCGACGGGGACGGGATGCCGCGCTGGGTTCTGGAGCGGTCGTGAGCGCAGGGCTGCGGATCGCCGCCGACAAGGAGACCGGGGTCGCCGTCGTCACCCTCGACCGGCCGGCCAGACTCAACGCCATCGACCTGCCGACCGCCGCGGAACTGACGTCCTGCTGGCTGGAGTTGCGCTACGACGACTCCGTAAGGGCCGTCGTCCTCACCGGCGCCGGAGAACGGGCCTTCTGCACGGGCCTCGACCGGGACGCACACGTGCCCCAGCCGAACTCGCCCTACATGTTGGACGATCCGCTGCTCAGGATCGGCCCGAAGGCGAACGACCTGTGGAAGCCCGTGATCGCCGCCGTGCGGGGCATGGCCTGCGGTGGGGCGTTCTATCTGCTCGGTGAGAGCGAGTTCGTCGTCGCCGACACCACCGCCGTCTTCTTCGACCCGCACACCACGTACGGGATGGTGAGCGCGTACGAGTCGGCGTACATGGTGCACCGCATGCCGTACGGCGAGGCGGCACGGATGGCCCTCATGGGCACCGCGGAGCGGATCTCCGCGCGCCGGGCGTACGAGACCGGCCTGGTGTCCGAACTGACCGATCCCGGCGGCGCCTTGGAGGCGGCACTGCGCTGCGCCGCCGTCGTCGCCTCCTACCCGCAGGAGGGGGTGCAGGGCACCGTACGGGCCCTGTGGGCGGCGAAGGAGGCGGCGCTCGCCCGGTCGTTCGCGCAGGCGCCGGGGCTCATCGCACTCGGCAACCTGCCCGCCGAACGGCAGGCGGAGCTCTTCGCCCGGAGACGGAAAGCGGGGTTCCGGCTCCGGTAGCCCTCGTGTCGCGGGGCTCGGGCCGGCCACCCGCCTCCTCCGCCGCCGTCCCGTGCCGCCTGCGGCTTCCATGGCATCCGTCGGAGAACCCCGTCAGGACCAGCGCGACCAGGGCCTGTGGACTTGAGACCACGCCACAGCATGCTCATGCCAACGGATTATCCGGACACCCCACCCCGACCGCCACCGTCTGGCACGACTCGCGCACCCGGCGTAGCGTCTGCGGTGGCGGCCGCCGTCCGGCGCCCCTTCCGTCAGGCCTGGTGCGACGGCCGTCCGGCTCACGCCGGCTCAGGTGGTCCGGGCCGTCCCCGTCCCCTTCTCCGCGTCCAGGGCGTACACGCAGCGGTCCTTGCTGCACGCGTACACCACACCGTCCTTGACGACCGGCGCACCGGTGATCTCGCCCCCGGTCGCCAGCTTCCAGCGCAGCCGGCCGTCGTCGGCCTTCAGCGTGTAGAGCAGGTGGTCCGTGGAGCCGAAGTGGATACGGCCCTCGGCCACCGCCGGGGAGCCCACGATGTCGCCACCCGCCTGGAAGCGCCACTTCGGTGTGCCCGTGACCGCGTCCAGCGTGTAGAGGCCCTTGCCGCTGCCCACATGGACGTGCCCCGCGGCCACCAGGACCGGTTCGATCGCGGCACGCGACTCGGTGGCGATGCGCCAGCGGTCGCGGCCGTCCGTCGCGTCGAGGGCGTACACCGTGCCGAGGTAGTCCGCGAGATAGATGCCGCCGCCCGTCACCGCCGGACCCGGCACGAACGTCGGCGGGCACAGGAACACCGCCGGCGCCTCGAAGTGCCAGCGCACCATTCCGCTCGACACCTCGACGGCAAGGACCCGGGTGCCGGCCGAGACGTACACATAGCCGTCCGCGGCCCGCGTCAGGCGCACGGGGACACCGCCGCACGAGGCCGCGTCCCCGATTGGGTAGGACCAGCGCTCCTCGCCGGTACGGGCCTCCAGCGCCCGCAGCCGGGCGTCCTTCCACACGTACACCGTGCCGTCGTGGACCACCGGTCCGGCCTCGGGCGACTCGAAGTCCGTCTGGGCACCGGTGATCTCCCACAGCTTCTGCCCGCTGGACGCCTCCCACGCCTGGACGCCGCCGCCGCGGGTGCCGGTGACGACCGTGCCGCGGTCGGCCTTGAGGGAGTACACCCAGCCGTCCATGGACAGCCGCCACAGGTCCGAGCCCTCACGGGCGTCCAGGGCGAACAGCGTCGGGCCGTCGGAGGCGTGCACGCGGCCGTCCGCGACCGCCATCGACCAGGCCACGTCCCGGGTCTTGAAGCGGCGTCTGCCCGTCGCCACGTCCAGCGCGTGCACCTCGAAGGACGTGACGTAGACGAGGTCGTCGGCGACCGAAGGGGTGCCCCAGACGTCGTTCGACATCCGAAAGCGCCACGGCCGCCATCCGGAGGCGCTCTCCGGCGGCGCGACCGCGGGGGCGACCGCGGCGGCCCCGACCAGGCCGTTGACGCCGGGACCCGGGCGGGACCAGGAAGCGACCAGGCCCGCCTCCGGAGGCGGCGCCTTGACCGCGGCGGCCCGCGCGTCGGCGACCCGCGGCCCGGGGCCGATGGGCACGGCTGCACCCGCGAGCCGCACCGGTCCGGCGTCGGGCGCCCCGACCGGAACCGGCACCGGGGGGTGCGGGGGCGGAGGCGGCACCGCCGGGCGAGCGCCCCCGCCGCTGCGGTTGCCCGAAGAGGACGGCTTCGCCGCCGGACGCCCGCCCCGGCGCGACTCGATGAGGCCCACGGCCTTCTCGGGCAGCCACGCGGACGCCGTACCGCTGTCGTCGGACCCCGAGCCGAAGAGGTGCGGCGCGAGCTGCGCCTGGAGGTCGGCCGGGTTCGGACGGCCGGTCGCGTCCATCTGCATGCAGGACTCGATCAGCGGACGCAGTTCGTCCGGCAGCCCCGAGAGGTCCGGGCCCTCGCGCAGCAGCATGAACACGGTCTCGACGGGATTGGCGCCGTGGAAGGGGGGATGTCCGGTGGCCGCGAAGACGAGCATCGAGCCGAGCGAGAAGACGTCGCTCGCCCCCGTCACGCTGCGCGAGTCCTTCGCCTGCTCGGGGGACATGTACGCCGGGGTGCCGACGGCGACGTTCGTCATCGTCAGACGCGTGTTCGACACCCCGGAGGCGATACCGAAGTCGATCACCCGTGGACCGTCCTCGACGACGAGCACGTTCGACGGCTTCAGGTCGCGGTGCACCAGGCCCGCCCCGTGGATGGACTGCAACGCCTCCGCGACGCCGGCCGCCAGCCAGCGCACGGCCTGGGCCGGCAGCGGCCCGCAGTCGGTCACTATCTCCTCGAGGGAGGGTGCGGGCACGTACGCGGTGGCGAGCCACGGCACGGCCGCGCGCGGGTCGGCGTCGACCACGGCCGCCGTGTAGAAGCCGGAGACCGCGCGTGCGGCCTCGACCTCACGTGTGAAGCGCACACGGAAGAGCTGGTCCTCGGCCAGCTCGGTGCGCACCGTCTTGATCGCCACGCGCCTGCCGGACGCCGAGCGCGCGAGATAGACCAGCCCCATGCCGCCGGCACCCAGCCGTCCCAGCACCTCGAACGGCCCGATCCGGCGCGGATCGTGCTGTGTCAGCTGATCCACCACTTGCCTGCCACCTCCCCGTACGGGTCGCGTCATCCGCCTTGTGCACGCGACCCCGTGCAGCGTCTCACCACCGCACCGCCGTGGCGGCACGCAGCCCGATTCTCCCTGTCCGGGCCACTGGTTGCGAACCCGGGGGCGGATCGGGGTGTCTCAGGACAAAACCATGCCGGACCGTCCTTCGGGAAGCAGGCGCCCGCATCATGAAACGCCTGAGGCGCCCGTGAAGTGCCGCCCCGCGCGCCCCTGCCGTGCCACGAAGTGCGGCCCCTGACAGGGAAAGGGTCCCGGCTACCGCTGGAGCAGTGCGAAGGAAGCCCCCTGATCGTCCGTGACCACCGCCACCCGTCCGTACGAGGTCTCGAACGGTGGTACCTGTACACGACCGCCGAGCCGGCTCAGCACGCCGAGCGCGGCCGCGCCGTCCGCGACACCGAAGTGGACGAGGAAGTGGGGCGGCATCTCGGCCGGGAAGACGTCCAGCAGGGGTGCGCGCCCGAAGTCGGGCACCGCGTCCGGGCCGAACAGGGCGTCGTGGAACAGACCCGTGTAGAAGGTGTTCGCGGCGGCCGTGTCCCGCGCGTAGAGCTCGGCCCAGGTGAAGGAGCCGGGTTCGTGCCGCCTTCCGAAGCCCGGGTGCGTACCGGCCTGCCACAGTCCGAAGACGGCGCCCTCGGGGTCGGCCGCCAGCGCCATGGTGCCCAGCGAGTCCACCGGCGTGGGCGGAACGACGATCCGGCCCCCTGCCGACCGGATCCGCCCGGAGAGCGCCGTGGCGTCGGGCGTCGCGAAGTACACCGTCCAGACGGTGGGCATCCGCCCGTCCCGCTTGGGCACCAGCGCGGCCACCGTCTCGCCGCCCGAACGGGCCCACACCGAGCCCCGGCCGTCCTCGAAGTCCCATCCGAAGAGGCCGCCGTAGAACCGCTTGCCCGCCTCGACGTCGGGCACGTGCGCGTCGATCCAGCAGGGGACGCCCTCCGGGAAGGCGGGCCCGTCCGGATCCTCACGGCCGGAGGCGCCCTCTCCAGGGCTCGCGCCGTTCTCGCATGGCGGGGTCGAGGGCGGATTTTCGGCCATGCCGCCAACTTAAGGGCGCTTCCCGTCGGGCGCGCGCCCGCGTACTCCCTTCTCACGCGCCCGGGGAGCGGTTGTGCACCCCTCTACTCCCCATTTGCAGTCGGCCGAATCGCGCTCCGATCACCCCTCGGTAAGCTGACGGCATGACAGGACAAGTGCGTACCGTCGACGGCCGCGTGGCCGGTCGGCGTGGGCAGGCGACCCGGCAGAAGCTGCTCGACTGCCTCAGCGAGATGCTCAGCTCGTCGCCGTACCGGGACGTCAAAGTCATTGATGTCGCCCGGAAGGCCGGGACGTCGCCGGCGACCTTCTACCAGTACTTCCCGGACGTCGAAGGCGCCGTCCTGGAGATCGCCGAGCAAATGGCCGCGGAGGGCGCGGGGTTGACCGCGCTGCTCGAAGGGCGCTCGTGGGTCGGCAAGACGGGCTGGCAGACCGCCCAGGAACTCGTCGACGGATTCCTCGAGTTCTGGCGCAAACACGACGCGATCCTGCGGGTCGTCGACCTCGGGGCGGCCGAGGGCGACAAGCGCTTCTACAAGATCCGCATGAAGATCCTCAACTCGGTGAACAACTCCCTGGCGGACTCCATCACCGAACTCCAGTCCAAAGGCAGGGTCGACAAGGACGTGAACCCGGCGGCCGTGGCCGGCTCGCTCGTGGCGATGCTCGCGTCCGTGGCCTCGCACCAGAAGGGCTTCCAGTCCTGGGGCGTCAAACAGGCCGAACTCAAACCGAACCTCGCACTGTTGGTGCATCTGGGTGTCACGGGGAAGAAACCGACGAAGTAGGCGTCCGTCACGCTGCGTCGCCGTAAGGTTTTCCCTGCCCTGGTCGGCTGTTCCAGCCCAAGTTCTGTCATGCGGGCGGTGGTTCACTCCGGTGGACCACCGCCCGCTGCTCATGTGCGGGTGGCGGGCAGCGGACGGTCCTCCACCACGTGCTTCATCACCAAGGTGGACGTCAGCCGCCCCACGCCGGGAAGGGTGGCGAGGCGCTCGTCGTACAGCCGCTGGAAGGCGGCGAGGTCGGCGGTGGCGATCCGCAGCAGATAGTCCGGGTCGCCGAACAGCCGCTGCGCCTCCAGGACGTGCTCCACCTCGCTGAGCGCCCGCTCGAACCCGGCGACGGTGTCCCTGTCCTCCTGGCGCATCGAGACGAAGACCAGCGCCTCGAAGTTCAGCCCGAGTGCGGCCGGGTCCACGACCGCCCGGTACCCGCGTATCGCCCCGCTCCGCTCCAGCTCGCGCAGCCGCCGGTGGCACGGCGAGACGCTGAGCCGCACCCGCGCGGCCAGCTCCGTCACGGTCAGCCGGCCGTCCCGCTGGAGCTCGGCAAGGATTTCCCGATCCACACTGTCCATGAGGCAGATCTTCCCTCGAAACGGGCCACAGTGAGCAAATTCAGGGAACACATTCGGGCCTATCACACCTAATGTCACCGGCATGGACACGGGAACCTTGATGTCTTTCCTCGCCGTGGACCTGCTTCTGGTGTGTGTGCCGGGTGCGGACTGGGCGTACGCGATCGCGGCGGGGCTGCGGGGGCGGTCGGTGGTGCCGGCGGTGGCGGGCCTGGTGGCCGGGTACGCGGCGCACACGGCCCTTGCGGCGGCGGGGCTCGCGGTTCTGGTGGCGGGGTCACCCGGGTTGCTGACGGCGCTGACGGTGGCCGGAGCCGGATATCTGGTCCGGCTGGGCTGGCAGGTGCTGCGCCGCCCCGGCACTCCGGGCGCGGCGCCGGAGGGCACCACCGGCACGTCACCGGCCCACAGCTTCCTGCGGGGCGCTGCGATCAGCGGACTGAACCCCAAGGGGCTGCTGCTGTATCTCTCGGTGCTGCCCCAGTTCCTGGTCACGCGGGGTGCGCACCTGCCGGTGGCGGTGCAGACGGGGGTGCTCGGCCTGGCGCACATGGCGTGCTGCGCCGCCGTCTACCTGACCGTCGGCACCCTGGCCCGGGCCGTGCTGCGCACTCACCCTTCCGCCACCCGTGCGGTCACCCGGACAAGCGGCGCCGCGATGCTGGGGATCGGCGCGTTCCTGCTGGTGGAGCGTCTGGCGACGATCTGAGCGACGCGAGGGCGCCCCACCGGCTCACCGGAGGGCCGATCGCCCACGGGCCGGGCGACCGGTGCCGCGCCGACGGCCTGATCACCGCTGCACGAGCCGGAACAAACGGATCTCCCGCTCCACCCGCTCCTGGTAGGTCGCGTACGGGGGCCGGAAGGCCACGACCGCCTCCCAGGCCTCCGCCCGCTCACGGCCCTCCAGCAGACGGGCGGTGACCGGGACGTCCTCCCCCTTCCAGCTGATCTCGGCGTCGGGACGGACGAGGAGGTTGGCGGTCCACGCGGGGTGACCGCTCCGCCCGAAGTTCGACCCGACGACGATCCAGCAGCCGCTGCGCTCCGGCATGCACGCCAGGGGCGTACGGCGCGGCAACCCGCTCCTGGCTCCGGTGGAGGTGAGGACCACACCCGGCAGCATCAGGGAGCTGAGCAGGGCCCTTCCCCGGGTCAGCCGATGCACCGCACGGTCCGTCGCCGGCACGACGTGGGGCGCGACCTTCGCGAAGGCGCCCATGGAGGAAAGCTTCCGCACGATCCGTACACCCGCGGACGTCATACGGCCACCTCTCGCCCCTCGAAGAGCCCGGCGGTGTCGGCGGCGTGCGCCCGCAGCCGGTGCACGGGACCGAACAGCAGCTCGTCGCCGGCCGCGCGCTTGAAGAAGAGATGCGCCTCGTGCTCCCAGGTGAACCCGATGCCGCCGTGCAGCTGGATCCCCTCGGCCGCGGCGATCCGCAGCGCCTCCAGCGCCTGCGCCAGGGCGAGCCCGCCCACCGGCTCCCCCTGCCCGGCCGCCCAGGCCGCGTAGTAGGCCGCCGAACGAGCCGCCTGCACACTCACGTACACATCGGCCAGGCGGTGCTTCACGGCCTGGAAGGACCCGATCGCCCGCCCGAACTGCTCCCGTTGCCCGACGTACTCCACGGTCCGTTCCAGCGCCCGGTCGGCGGCCCCCACGGCCTCGCAGGCGAGGACGGCCGCTGCGCGGTTCCCGACGGCGGCGAGCGCGCCCGGCACATCGGCTCCGTCCTCGCCCAGCAGCTCCGCCTCGACGTCGCGCAGCCGGACCCGGGCGCGGGGACGGGTCACGTCCAGAGCCGTCTGCCGTGTCCGCAGCCCGGCATCGCGTACGAGGAACAACAGGGTCCGCGACCGTGCGAAGCCCCCGGCGTGGGCTGCCACGAGAAGCAGCCCGGCGCTGTGCCCGTCGAGCACCTGGCCGACCTCGCCGTACAACCGCCAGGCCCCGCCGGCCCGCCGGGCCTGGACGCCGCCCGCACGCCCCCCGCCGACCCAGCCCCGTTATCTTCTTTGCGGTCCTGCAAGAGGGCCGCTGGCCTCCGGGCCCGGCATGGCTGTTGCCCCCTGTCGAACGGATGACCTGGGGGGTGGTGTC
>NZ_LMWH01000242.1 GCF_001507435.1 Streptomyces sp. NRRL F-5122 | reverse complement strand
CACGATCAGCGACGCCGACACCGCCGAACTCACCGACCGGTTCGCCGCCATGCCGCCCCACCCCGAGGTCCCCGCCGCCCTGCGCCGCCTCAACGACCATGACTTCCGGCTGTTCACGCTCACCGACAACACTCTCGACATCTCGGGACGGCAGCTGGATCGGGCGGGCCTCACCCACCTGTTCGAGCGCCGGTTCAGCGTCGACGAGACCGTCCGACGCCACAAGCCCGCCCCGGAGGCCTACCGATCGGTGTCCTCCGCACTCGACCTCGATCCGGCCGACATCTGTCTGGTCGCCTGCCACGTCTGGGACACGATCGGCGCCGCGGCGGCCGGCTGGCAGACGGCGCTCATCCTTCGCAAGGGCAACGCGCCACTCGACGTCGGCCCGCAACCCGATCTCATCGGACAGGACCTCGATGCGATCGCCGACCAGTTGATCGAGCGGCACGGGGACGGCGGCCCGGGCCACGTGTGACCGCGAGGTCCGTCGCCGCCAAGGCCGACGCGGACCCTGCCCTCCCCGGCGGCATCCACTACTCGGGTCAGCGCACCCGCCCGCGCGGTTTCAGCGGTACCGGCGGCAGTTCGGGCGCGGGCAGCGGAGCACCGTCGTACCCCTTCACCTCACCGAACCGTGAGCCCGTCATCCACTCGGCACGCGCCTGGGTGATGTCCTCCTGCGTGCGCCCGATGAAGTTCCACCACATGATCAGCTCTTCGTCGAACGGTTCACCGCCGAGGAGCATCAGGCTCGCGTCCGACTCGGCACGCAGCGGGAGTTCGGTGCGGCCGCAGCCGAGGTAGAGCATCGAACCCGGCAGGACCGGCACGCCGTCGACATGGGCCTCGCCCGACATCGACAGCACCGCGTACTCGAAGTCAGCCTCCAGCGGCAGTCGTACGTCCGATCCGCGTGTCAGAGACAGATCGGCGCCCACGATCGGGGTGAACGTCGTACCGGGCGACGTCGCGCCGTCGATCCCGCCCAGGATCAGCGTGGCCGTCAGGCCTGGTGCCGTGACCACGGGCAGTTCCGCGTGGTACTCGAAGTGCGGCTCGGTGTGCCGGTGGCTGTCGGGCAGGGCCACCCACAGCTGCGCGCCGTGCAGAAAGCGCGCGTGCGACTTCGGGCTCTCCTCGGAGTGGCTGATCGCCCCGCCCGATGTCATCAGGCCCAACTGGCGCGGACGGATGGTCTGGAGGCTGCCGGTCGAATCACGGTGCAGCACTTCGCCCTCGTGCAGCCAGCTAACCGTCTGAAGGCCCATGTGCGGGTGCGGCGGGACCTGCATCCCGGGCTCGTCGGCGATGTCGTCCGGACCGTAGTGATCGACGAAGCACCACGCGCCCACCATGCGACGCCCCAGGTTCGGCAGCAGTCGGCGGACCTCCGTCGACTCGCCGAGCCGGACACGGCGTGGACTGAGGAGTTCGCGCACCGGCTCCGCCACCACGAACCCGCGGCCGCCGCACACGGCGGGCACCGCCTCGCGATCCAGATTGCTCATGCCGCACAACCTAGTCCTGCGCGGACGCCTGCGTCAGGCCAACCACGCGTCCGTAGCGGCGCTCTTGAATCGAACCTGACGTCGAGATTCCCCGCGGGGGCCTTCACTCATGGAGGACTGATGGAGTCGAAAATATAGTAGTCATGGCTATAGTAGCCATGTACGGTAATTCCCATGAGTACGGCACCCGAAGGCGCGACCCCCGGCTTTCTCGTCTGGCGACTGTCCACGAAGTGGCGCGTGGCCGTCGATCGCGCAGTGGCACCGCTCGGTCTGACGCACGCCCAGTACGCACTGGTGGCAACGCTGTTCGGTATGCACCGCAGCGGCAGGCGCCCCAGCCAGCATCAGCTCGCCGACCACACCGGGCTCGAGGCGCTCTATGTCTCCAAGCTCGCCCGCACCCTGGAGACCGCCGGTCTCGTGGACCGGGCGCGCGACCCGGCGGACCCGCGGGCCATACAGCTCTCGCTCACCGCTGAGGGAGAGCAGGTCGCGCGGCGGGCGATCCAGGTGGTCCAGCGGCTCCACGAGCAGTTCCTCGCACCGCTGGGCGGCCTCGACCTCCCGCATCCAGGCCTTCACCGACGAAGTGCGCACCCTGCTCGACGCACCACTCGACCCGTCGGCCGCAAGCACCGGCATCGGCATCGGCATCACGGAGGAGACGTCATGACCCACCCCGTTCCCGTCGCCAACGGCCGGCTCATCGGCCTCACCCACTACGCGAGCCGCGCACTGCTGGAGCGCATCCTTGCTCGCACCGGCACCACCTTCACCCAGTCCTCGGCACTGCGGACGCTTGCGGACCGCGGCGGGGTCCTCGAGCGCGGCTCGCTCGTGAGTCTCGTTCGCGACGCACTCAGGACCACCGACGAGCCGGAGATCGCCACGGCCGTCGAGGGCCTTGTCGCGAACGGGATGCTGAACATGTCCGCCGACGACCGGGTGTCCTTCACGGACCGCGGCCGGGAGCTGCTCGACGGCATCCAGGACGGGGGCAAGGAGGTCGCCTCCCGGCTGTACGCGGGCATCCCCCAGGAGGACCTGGAGACGGCCGGGCGGGTGCCGGCACTGGTCCTCCAGCGCGCGAACACCGAGCTGACGGCCGCATAGCCTCTCCCGGAACAGGCCGGGCATGGTCGTGGAATATTCAACAATCCGGGTCGGTTGTGAGCTCCCGTAAGGAGGTATCGAGTGGAAACGACGTACTACGACCACGGGGCGCCTGCGGAGCGCTGGGAGCGGGCGCGGATGTTCTTCGACGCCAAGGACTACTACGCGGCAGCGCGGGTCCTGGAGGGGCTGGTCGACGAGGTGCCGGAGCAGACCGGACCGCGGCTGCTGCTGGCCCGCGCCTACTACCACTCGGCCCAACTGCGTCGCGCCGAGGCCGAGTTGAACATCATCGTGGAGCGCGACCCGGTGGAGCACTACGCCCGTCTGCTGCTGGGGCGCACCCTGCAGCGGCAGGGTCGCGACGGCGAGGCGGAGCCGCATCTGCGGATCGCGTCCGCGTTCGGGGGCGACTTCGCGCAGGTGTGACGGTCCGCAGGTGACGACGGTGACGGCCCGTGCCCGGCTTTTCCGGGCACGGGCCGTCCCATGGGTTGCAACGGCCACGGCGGGGTCCATGGGCACCGCTCCCCCGGCGGAAAGAGCGACACAAAGGGCCGCCATGTCACCGGTCAGTCCGATGGGAGAGACCACCCGGCACCATGGTGCCCGTCCGGTTGGCCGCGCTAGTTGCGCGTCAGCGTGCCGGACCGGGCCGTCCGGCCCCCGCGGGAACCTCGGCCCCGGCGGTGGGCGATCTCACCGAGGACGACGTCCACCGCCAGGAACGCCGCCAGCGGGATCCCGAGCAGCGGCACGAAGTAGCCGAGCACCGCTACGGCTGCCATGCCCGGGACGAGAATCTGTGGGGGCACCTGCTGCCACGCACCGCGTGGCACGGGTCGCCCGAACATGCCCGCGCGGCCCCGCTGCCACCACATGCGATATCCCCACACGATCAGCAGGACCAGGGAGAGGGCCAGACCCATCAGGGCGATCTGGTTGACCGGTCCGAACAGGACACCGGTGTGCAGGTCGATGCCCCAGCGCGTCAACTTCGCCAGCACCGGGTAGTCCGCGAACCGCAGCACGTCGAGCACCTCACCGGTGGCGGGTTCGACGGCAACCGCGTCCTGCTTGCCCGGCCAGCCGCGCTCGATCTGGCGGACGACGTAGGCGGAGGACGCGTCGGCGGGCGGGACGATCTCGACAGGGTCGGTGAGGCCCTCGGCGCGCGCGGCAGCGAGCACCCTGTCCAGACCCACACCGTGCCGGCCGTCCCCACGCGCCGCCGAACCGTGGCCCGCGTGCTCGCCGCCCACGGTCGCCGAGATGGACGGGGTCGCCTGGCCCAGCAAGGTGCGGAGTTCGTCGATGTTCGCCCCCGCGTACGTGGACCAGGTCAGGCCGGTGGCGGAGAGGAAGAGGAATCCGGCGGCGGTCCAGACGCCGACGGTGCCGTGCAGGCCGAGGGTGCGACGGCGGCCGTTCGTCCCACGCACCTTGCGCTGCGCCCGCCGGCGCGCGCACCACAGCACCAGACCGCCACCGGCGATCACCCACAGCCAGCTGGCGGCGAGTTCGCTGTAGAGGCGGCCGTTCTCGCCGAGGTGCAGATCGCGGTGGAACTCGTCGATCCAGGTGCGCAGCGGCAGGGCACCGGTGGAGCCGTACTGCTCCAAGGCGCCGCGCACCCTGCCGGTGTACGGGTCGACGAAGACGGCGAGCACATGGCCCTCGTCCACACCGGGCACACCCGACAGCAGCACTCTGGTGGTGGCGTCCTTCTCCGCGGAGAGCCGTACCGCCGACAGCGTGCCTTCGGGGTGTGCCGCGCGTGCCGCGGCGACCTGCCGGCCGATCGGCAGTGTGCTGTCACCGGCCGGGACGGTCGTCTCCTGCGCGTAGACGACCCTCTCGGCCTGGAACGACGCCGCGTACAGGAATCCGGTCACGGCCGCGACCAGCAGGAACGGGGCGACGAGGACGCCTGCGTAGAAGTGCAGGCGCAGCACCAGCGGGCGCAGCGGCGCCCATCGGGACGGGTCGGGAGCGGCGGGCCGGCTCGGCTCGGCCGTCGTGGTCGTGGGAGCGGTGGGCATCGGCAGCTTCTCCGGGGCTGGTGACGGACTCGGGGCCACGCACCGGAAGGCGGGACGTGGCGGTCCAGTAGTCGGAGGGCCGTGCGGACGAGTTCCCCGCGCCGTTCGTGACCTGCGTCACATATCGGTCCCCCGTGCGGTGACATCTGCCACAGCGACGCCCGGCGAGCGCCCTCGCCTCGCGCTTCTGCTGTCATGCTGGCCGGATGGCATCCGAAGTCGACCGCACGAACCCCACTGGCCGCCCGATCGCCGAGCTGGTCGAAGAACTCCTCGTCGCCGGCGACCCGTTGCCGATCGTCGCCGCCGGCCACCCGGTGCTCCGCCGTGGAGCCGAGCCGTACGACGGCCAGTTGTCGCCCGCGCTGCTGGCCCGCTTCGTCAAGGCCCTGCGCACGACGATGCACGCGGCGCCCGGGGTGGGACTCGCGGCCCCACAGGTCGGGGTGCCGCTGCGGATCGCGGTCATCGAGGACCCGGCGCCCGTGCCCGAGGAGGTCAGGGTGGCGCGCGGCCGGCTGCCGCAGCCCTTCCGGGTGCTGGTCAATCCGTCGTACGAGGCGCTCGGTGGCGAACGGGCCGCGTTCTTCGAGGGCTGCCTGAGCGTGCCGGGCTGGCAGGCCGTGGTGGCCCGCCATGCGCGGGTACGGCTGCGGGCGCTGGACGAACACGGCACCGTGGTGGACGAGGAGTTCGCGGGCTGGCCGGCCCGCATCGTCCAGCACGAGACGGACCATCTGGACGGTGTGCTCTATCTGGACCGCGCCGAGTTGCGCTCACTGGCGACGAACGAGGCGGTGATGGCGCGTTGGGCGCAGCCGACACCCGAACGAGCGGCGGCGGAACTGGGGTTCACACTGCCCGGCCGATGAACCCGGTAACGCACCCGAGCCGTCGGCCCTCCGGACCTTTCGCTGGCCGCCACCCGACAAGCGGTTCCCCGTAGCCGACATGGACCAGTGCACCCGATGCACGCCTGAAGGTGGCCCGCAAGCGTCGGCCTTCGATCACTCCCCCGCGGCGTCGAGGAGGATGTCCGCCAGTTCGCGCGGCTGGGAGAACATCGGCCAGTGTCCGGTGTTCATCTCGACCAGCCGCCAGTGCTCGCTGGTCAGCAGCTTGGTCACGTCTTCGTCGGGCTCGGCTCCGGCGAGCAGGCACAGGATGTACGTCGCCGGAAGTTCGGCAAGCGATCGGGCCAGCACGGCAGGCTCGGTCAGCGTAGCGCCCGGATGCGGCGTCGAACCGCCCACGATCCGTGCGATCTGCTCATCGGCGAGGCCATGGCCGTCGAAGTGTGCTGCGGTCACGAGCGGCCAGAATCCTCCGTTCTCGGCGATCGACGCCCTCACCGTCGCCCCGCCGTCCGGCCACGCGGAGACGAACGACTCGCCGTCGGCCGGAACAGCGGAATCGACGAAGACCACGCGTGCCAGCCGCTCGCCGATTCTCTCCGCGGCCTGACCGACGGGGATCCCCGAGTAGCTGTGACCGACCAGGACGACATCGCGAAGATCCTTGCGTTCGACCTCGTCGACGACGTCCTGGACGTGGGTCTGCTGCCCGGCCGGCACCCCCTGCTTGTCAGCAAGTCCGGACAGCGTCAACGGGTGGGCACCATGGCCGGCCGCACGCAGATACGGCACCACGTCGTCCCACGCCCACGCCCCGAGTCGCGCGCCTGCAACCAGTACGAAGTCGGCCATGGCCGCACAGTAGCGGAGCAGCCCTGCAACCGCCCTGAAGATGCGTTCGATACACGCTCTAGTTGCCCTTCCCGTCGGAGACGTTCGGTCCGGTGACGATCGGGCCGTTGTGGCGGGCGTCCACGGGGCGGGTGACGGGGATGGCGGTGACCAGGGCCAGCGTGACGCAGCAGACGGTCAGCACAGGGAGAAGCGCACGGGGGCGCCAGGACGAGAGGCGAACGGGGCGTTCGATCAGCAGGTAGCCGGCCGCGGAGAGCAGGACGGACATGCAGAGGGCCACGGCCGCCTTCGTGCCCTGGTCCCACTCCGGGTGGCTGACACCGAGATAGACCCAAACGGGCCAGTGCCACAGGTAGAGCCCGTAACTGCGGTGCCCGAGCCAGAGGAGCGCGCGGGACGACAGTACGTTGCGGAAGCGGTCCGCGTGCGCGATGGCATCGATGACGGCGGCCGCCGCGATCCCCGCCAGGGGCAGCTGCCAGGCGTAGAACGCGGGTGTGTCGATGTCCGCCGTGCACCACAGCCAGCCGAGGGCCGCTACCGCCGGCCAGGAGAACCGGGAGAGCAGGCCCGGGCGGAAGGCGATGGCGGCTCCGAGCAGGAGCGCCCCGGCCCGGGTATCGGTGCCCAGATAGGCGCGATCCTGGGCGCCGGGAAGGTAGAGCAGGTGCGCCAGCAGATAGCAGACCGCGGCGGTCGCGAGGAGGGGCCGGTGGGGATGGCGGATCCATCGGGCTCCCCCGGCGGTGAGCCCGATCAGCACGAGGGGCCACAGGAGGTAGAACTGCTCCTCGACGGCCAGCGACCACAGGTGGTTCAGCGGCGCCTGCTCCTGGGCCACGTCCCAGTAGTCGATGTGTCCGAGGATCGCGTACCAGTTGGACGTGTACGTGAGGGCAGCCAGTGTCTGGGCGTTGACAGTGGGACGCAGCCCTGGAGGGTCCTGCAGGAGCACCCACGCCTGGACGGCTGCGACCACCAACAGGACGGCGGGCAGTAGCCGCTTGACTCGCCGGAACCAGAATCCGGCAAGTGAGGGGCGCGGGGTTCGGGCTCGTTCCGCCAGGAGCAGCCGGGTGATGACGAACCCCGAGATGACGAAGAAGAGATCGACGCCGAGGAAGCCGCCGTCGAGCCCGGCCCCGTAGTGGAACGCGATGACCGCGGCGACGGCGACGGCGCGCAGGCCGTCGATCGCGCCGATTCTCCGGTGCAGAGTCTGTCTCTCGACTGTGGCCGGGGGTGGTTCGAGGACCAGCGACACCTCAGGCACCGTCCCTGGCGAACATGGCGTTCAGGGCCCAGTCGGCCAGTCGTGCGCGGGCGGGTTTGGTGGGGTGCTCCGTGGGGTCGTAGACCTTTGTGCCCGCGAGGACTCGGGGACAGCCGGCGTCATTGCACAACTGGCCGCGCAGATCCAGTAGCCGCACACCGGGGTGTTTCGCTGCGGCTTCCCGCAGGAGCCGGTTCATCACCAGGGCGGAGGAGCGGTACTTCGGGTTGCCGACCTGCTGTGAAGTCATCAGGAACAACGGGGTGTTCCGGCTGGTCAGAATGGAGATCGCCTGGCCCAGCCGGTCCCGGAAGGCCGTCTCGTGGGTCGGCGAGGTGAGATCGCGGGCCTCCCGGTCGCCTGCCAGCCGCTGGGGGGTGACGTCCCAGAAGCCGACGGTCAGTAGGGTGGCGTCGGGCTTGTACTTCTTCAGATAGGCGGGCCATTGGGCTGGCCACGTGCGGCAGGCTGCCGGGGTCTCCTTGCCCGGAGGAAGCAGGATTCCGCAGCCGCCGAGTCCCGCGTTCACGATGGTGTTGTGGGAGGCCGCGACCTCGCTCATGCCCAGACCGATGCTGGCGGACCAGGAGTCGCCCACCACCAGGACGGTCTTGCCGGTCACCGCGCGGGAGAGCGAAGGGGAGCCGAGAGCGGGAACCTCTGCTCCGTAGTGTGGTTCACCAGCACTGCCCGCTACGGCTTTTGAGTGCGTCGCCGTGGTCTTCTCATCATGGTGCGAGCTGCAGGCGCACGCCAGCACGGCGACCGCTCCTGCGACGCCGAGTTCGCGAATTCTTCGTCGCATCAACATCATCATCCACCTGGATTCTCGGGAGTCCGTCATCGTCGGACGGCGTTTGTGGATTCCACGCGCAGAAGCGCTGCAATCAGACGGAACAACGCCCGCACCGCCGTCGGAAGGAATCGGATTGGCCACCAGGAGGTTAGCCGTCGGGCCGTCCGTATGAAGTTCCGGCACGCCAGTTTGCGCGCATCGTGCGGTGGCATCCTTCGAGTCGCCCAGGGCCGATCAGGTGTAATTCCTACCGGCCTCGCCATGTTGGGCGGCCGTCCGGCCGTTCTTCGCCAGTACCCTCTGGTCCGCCGAGTTCTCGAAATCCGTTCGTGAACTGTCTGTTTCCTTCGCTGGAAGGGCTGGCGAAAATGCCCGCGTTTCAAGTCCTGAAAGGCGTATCCCTGTGCCTGGCAACCGGAATTTTCGGGTGCCTGAGTGCCGCCCCGGGGGCCGCTCAAGAGCCGAGGCGCTCGGACATTCCGTGCTACTCCGCTCCGTGCCTGTACCCCGAAAGGCCTTCAGCCTCGCGTAACACCGGTCTCCCCCCGTGGGGCGACCCCACCCTGCTGCCGGGCACGGAAGGGAAGAAAGTGCTGGTGGTCGGCGACTCCTGGGGGATGGCCACGGCCGCCGGGATTACGACGGCCCTTGCCGGAAAAGGGAAAGTCACGGATGCCGCGAAAGGCGGCTGCGGGATCCGCGTCCAGCACTCCACGGTTTGCCCGAAGTGGGAGGTCGAGTGGCCCTCCCTGATGGACCATGTGCGTCCGGACGCGGTTTTGATGAGCGTCCAGATGGACACCATGGCGCAGCCGGTCACCCCGACCGGGAAGCCGGTGACGATTCTCGACGAAGAGGCGAGAAAAAGGTTCGTCACCAGTCTCGACAAGGCTGTCCGGATCCTCTCCGAGAGGCGCACACCGGTGTATCTGCTGGGATGGCCGGGCGCACACTACCCGGGTTCGGTGACGGTCGCATACTCCGGGATCCTTCTGGAATTCAGCAAGAAATATCCCAGGGTGCACCACCTGGATACCCATCACCAGCTGTGCAACGATTTGAATCAGTGCCCGAAAGAGATTTCCGGGACTCCCGTATACGGCCCGAGTCACCTCAGCAAGCAATCCGAACTGCGTCTCGGGAACTGGATTCTAAATTCCATGTTCCATAGGGAAACACTGCGGGCGAAATAATCGCGAAGATTGGAGTCTGCTGAAATGTATGGCGTGAAGATCGTGCGGGCGACCGGCCCGGGGCTGCTGGCTGCCGCTGTGCTGGCACTGCTGCCGGCGCCCGCGCACGCGGCGACCGGGGACTTCTCCTGGAGCACCTCCGGAGTGGGTGCGCTGGACGGAGCGCTGTCCTCCCCGCAGTCGGGCCGCTGTTACACCCTCTCCGGGAACAACCCTCCGTTCTACTCGTCGAACAACACGGACCGGAGGGTTCGTTCCTACCAGTCCAGCGGCTGTCGGGGCGAAGCCCAGAGCACCATCGGTCCCGGAGAGTTCGGGCATGTCTTCAAGTACGTGAAGTTCGACTGACGCGACGGATCCGGTTCAGGCACCGAGTCCGTGCGGAGCCGGGGACCGGTGCGGCGACTGCGGGGACGAACGCCCTGAATCCGCCTCGCAGTTGGTTTGCCGCTCAGGAGTCATGGACCGTACGGGGAGGGCGCCCGCGGCAGGTTCCGCGGGCGCCTCGCCGTCCTCATGGAGCGAGGCGGGGGCCCGGGTGTCCCCCGCCGGTGACATCGTCAGCCCCGGTACGCCTCGAGCAGGCGCAGCCAGACCTCACTGATCGTCGGGTACGACGGCACGGCATGCCACAGACGGTTGATCGGCACCTCGCCGGCGATCGCGATGCTCGCCGAGTGGATCAGTTCGCCGACACCGGGGCCGACCAGCGTGACGCCGAGCAGGGTCTCGCTGTCCAGGTCGACGACCATGCGGGCACGGCCGCGGTAGCCGTCGGCGTACAGGCCGGCCCCCGCCACCCGTGACAGGTCGACGTCGACGGCCCGCACACGGCGGCCCGCCTCCTCCGCCTCGGCGAGGGAGAGCCCCACGGCCGCCGCCTCCGGGTCTGTGAAGACCACCTGAGGGACGGCCGCGTGGTCGGCGGTCGCGGCATGGGCGCCCCAGCGGTCCGTCTCCAGCAGCGGGACACCCGCCGCGCGGGCCGCGATCGCCGCTCCCGCGATACGCGCCTGGTACTTGCCCTGGTGGGTGAGAAGCGCCCGATGGTTGACGTCACCGACCGCGTACAGCCATTCGCTGTCGGTGACCCTCAGTGTGTCGTCGACCGAGAGCCAGGAACCGGGCTCCAGGCCGACGGTTTCGAGCCCGATGTCCTCGGTGCGGGGCGCACGGCCGGTGGCGAAGAGGATCTCGTCGGCCTCGATACGGTCACCGGTGTCCGTGACGACGACGAGCGTGCCGCCCTCGCGCCGTACCGACTCGATCGAGGTGCCGGTGCGTACGTCCGCTCCCGCCTCCGTGAGTGCCTCGGCGACCAGTTCCCCGGCGAAGGGCTCCATACGCGACAGCAGGCCCTTGCCGCGGACCAGGAGGGTCACCCGGGAGCCCAGGGCCTGCCAGGCCGTGGCCATCTCGACGGCGACCACGCCTCCGCCCACGACGACCAGGCGGCCCGGGGCATCCTTGGCGCTCGTCGCCTCGCGGCTCGTCCAGGGCTTCACCTCGCTGAGCCCCGGAAGGCCGGGCAACAGGGCGCGGCTGCCCGTGCACACGGCCACCGCGTGCCGCGCAGTGAGCACGCGTTGTTCTCCGTCGGGCCCGGTCACGGTGACCGTGCGCGGCCCGGCGAGCCGTCCCTGACCCCGGTAGAGGTCGGCCCCGACGCCGTCCAGCCAGGCGACCTGGCCGTCGTCCTTCCAGTCCGAGACCTCGTAGTCGCGGTAGGCCAGGACCGCGGGCACATCGAGGTCGCCCTGCGCCAGCTGGGCGAGGCCGGGCACGCGGCGGGCGTCGGCGCGGGCGATCACCGGCCGCAGCAGGGCCTTGCTGGGCATGCACGCCCAGTACGAGCACTCGCCGCCGACCAGTTCGCTCTCCACGACCGCGGTGGAGAGGCCGGCCGCACGCGTGCGGTCGGCGACGTTCTCCCCCACGGGTCCGGCGCCGAGCACCACTACGTCGTAGGCGATGGATTCCGTTTCCGTCATGGGGACAGTCTGGTTGTTGGTGTGCGCGGTGGCCACACGGGTACGCGCGCGGAATACATACCCCTGTGTCGCCGTTGTGGACAGCGGCTCAGCCCCGACATCAGGAAGAGGGATAGGCAATGAGCAGCACCGTGGAGCTCACCAAGGAAAACTTCGACCAGACGGTGCAGGACAACGACTTCGTCCTGATCGACTTCTGGGCGTCCTGGTGCGGGCCCTGCCGTCAGTTCGCCCCCGTGTACCAGAAGGCCGCCGACGAGAACCCCGACCTCGTGTTCGGCAAGGTGGACACGGAAGCGCAGCCCGAGCTGGCGGCGGCCTTCGGCATCCAGTCGATCCCCACGCTGATGATCGTCCGTGACCGCGTGGCCGTGTTCGCGCAGCCGGGCGCCCTGCCGCAGGCGGCCCTCGACGACGTCATCGGGCAGGCCCGCAAGCTGGACATGGACGAGGTCCGCAAGGCGGTCGCCGAGCAGCAGTCCAAGGCCGACCAGAACGGCGAGTGACGCCGGCAGGCAACGCCTAGTAGGGGTAGATCGCCACATCCTCGCGCACCGTCGTCCAGCGTTCGTCGGTGAAGGCCTCGATCACGGCCTCATCTCCGAAGCGGGCGGCGGTGCCGCAGGAGACGGCGGCCCCGAAGGGCACGGCGTCGCTGACGGTCTGGTCGTTGACGTGTGCGATGCCCGTACGGATGCGCGCCGCCAGGTCGAGACCGCGCAGGGTGTCCCGGGTGACGATCCCGACCGAGAGGCCGTACGGCCCGGCTGACGCCAGGGTCGCGGCCTCCTGGGGCGTGTGGAAGGGCCGCACGGGAGCGACCGGCCCGAAGACGTCCTCCGTGTAGGCGGGTGTGCTGTCGCCGGCGCCCGCCAGCACCGTCGGCCGGTAGAACAGCTCCCGGTACGTGCCGCCCGCCACGAGTTTCGCGCCGCGGGCCGTACTGGCCTCCACCAGTCCGTGGATCCGGTCGAGTTGGGCAGCGTCGATGACGGGCCCGAGGTGCACCTGTTCGCGGTACGGATCGCCGACGGTGAGGGCGTCCGCCTTGGCCGCCAGGCGCTCGACGTACTCGTCGTACAGCGAGGCGTGGACGAGGTGACGGCCCGTCGCCGTGCGGACCTGCCCCTGATGGAAGAAGGACCCCCAGGCCGCCGCAGGGATCACCGCGTCGAGGTCGGCGTCCTCCAGGACGATCAGTGCGGAGTTTCCTCCGAGCTCCACGTGGGCCCGCTTGAGGTGGTGTCCGGCGGCCTCGGCGACCGCACGTCCGGCGGTGGTGGAGCCGGTGAAGGAGATGACCGCGATCCTCGGGTCGGCGATCATCTCCTGCCCCACGTCGGGTTCCGCGGGAAGCACGTGCAACAGGTCGGACGGCAGTCCGGCCTCGGCAAGGACGGCGGCGGGACAGAATCCTCCGCAGACGGCGGTGCGCGGATCGGGCTTGAGCACGACGGCGTTGCCGAGCGCGAGTGCCGGTGCCAAAGAGCGCACGGCGAGAAACAGCGGGGCGTAGAACGGCGCGATCACGCCCACGACGCCGACGGGTACACGGCGGGTGTACGACAGCGGGGCCGCCTCCGATTGCAGGACCTGGCCGGTGGGCCGGAACGCCAGAGCAGCCGCCTCGTAGCACTGCCCAACGGCGGCGCGCAATTCGAGGTCGGCCTTCTCCCGGACCGATCCGGACTCGCGGACGATCCAGTCGCGCAGCTCGTCCCCGTGCGCGGCGAACAGGTCGCCCGCCTTGCGGAGCACGGCGGCGCGTTGGGAGTGCGCAGCCCGGGACCAGGCGTGCCGGGCGGCGTCCGCGGCCGAGGCCGCCGCCGCCACGTCCTGTTCGGACGCGAGGGTGACGGTGGTCAGTGTGTCTCCCGTGGCGGGCTCGGTGACGGCGTAGTCG
The DNA here is from genome assembly GCF_001507435.1 of Streptomyces sp. NRRL F-5122. GTDB lineage: Bacteria > Actinomycetota > Actinomycetes > Streptomycetales > Streptomycetaceae > Streptomyces > Streptomyces lannensis. Next base: position 93,299 of record NZ_LMWH01000242.1, on the reverse strand, counting down.
GCGCCGGTCAGCGGCCGGGACCGCCACTTCGTCGGGTCGAGCGGCATCACGGCTCTCCCATCGGTCACCGGACGGGACCTCCGCTCCGGCGGACGTCCCGTGTCGTTCGCGGCCGGTCGGACGGCCACCTGGCGCGCCGGCCGCCGACGACGGGCGCGGCGGGTGCTCCGCGTCCGCCGTGCGCTCAGCTGGACTCGCGATGCACGACCCGCGCCCCGAGCACCTTGTGCGCCTCCGGCACACCTCCAGGATCGCGCACGACACGGTCGACCAGCTCGGCGAGAAAGCGTCCGGACGGCAGTTCGATATGCACGGTGCTCAGCCGCGGACGCAGCAGCCGCCCGAGCAGCAGGTCGTCGGCGCCGATGACGGCGGTCTCCTCCGGAATCACCACCCCGTCGTCCTGCAGTGCGCGCATCAGCAGCATCGCGTACTCGTCGTTGTAGGCGAACACGGCGTCCAGACCGAGCGAGCGCCAGCGCCTGGCGATCCGGGCGGCGGCCTCCTCCTCGTACGCGAGCGGCAGCTCCGTGACGGCCGCCCCGGTGTCCTCCAGTGCGCACCGCACTCCTTCGAGCCTGGGCCTGGAGAAGTACTCCAGGCCGGGCTCCTGAGGAACGACCACTCCGATCCGGCGGCACCCCCTGGCGAGCAGGTGCGCTCCCGCGCTGTGACCGACCCCGTAGTGGTCCATGACCAGCGCATGGGCGCCCTCGACACGTTCGGGGCCGAGGGTCACCACGGCGCGCGCGCCGGAGCGCTTGAGGATCCGCACACCCGTCGGGCCGAGGCCACCGCCGGGGACGATCACGGCCACGGGCCGCAACTCGGCCCAGGCACGGGCGGCTTCGTCACCGTGCAGACCCATGCCGGCGTACTGGACGACCGTGTACTCGAGGCGGCTGAGGGCCCACTGCAGTTCGTTGATGAACTGGCCGTACAGCGGACCCACCGGCACGTTCGGGGCCGGCATGAGCACCATGCGGCTGTGCCCGGCGCGCAGACTGCGGGCCGCGGCGTGCGGAACGTACCCCAACTCCTCGGCGGCCGCGCGGACACGGCGGCGCGTGGGTTCGCTGATGCGTACGGCGCCTGCGTTGTTCAGGACGTACGAGACGGTCGCGCGCGAGACACCGGCCAGGCGGGCCACATCGGCACTCGTCGGCACGGCGGGGGGTGCGGACGACGCAGGGTCGGGCCGTTCAGGTATCTCCACCATGACGCACCGCATCTTTGCAGAACGGTCACGGCGGGCGGCCTCCGGGTGCGAGGTGGCTCCTCAACAACCCTTGTGACAAGGGAAGTCGGGCAATCGACGGTCCGTCGGGCTGCCGCAGGTTACCGTTCGGTAGACAACGGACTCGCGGAGGTGTCCCCCATGGCGTCCGACCGTACTCCCGGGCTGGCCGACTGCGCCCGTATGCTCGCCGCGGGCGAGGTGACCTCCCGCATCCTCGTCGAGCGCGCATTGGCCCGGATCGAGGCGACGCAGTCCTCGGTCAACGCCTTTCGCCTGGTACGCACCGAGGCCGCCCTCGCCGAGGCCCAGGCGGCCGACGACGAGCTCGCGGCCGGGGTGCGGCGACCGCTGCTCGGTGTGCCGGTGGCCGTCAAGGACGACATGGACGTGGCAGGCGAGCCGACCGCGTTCGGCTGCCGGGGGGCCTTTCCGCCCGCGGCCGAGGACGGCGAGGCGGTACGGCGACTGCGGGCGGCAGGTGCCGTGATCGTCGGCAAGACCAACACCTGCGAACTGGGGCAGTGGCCGTTCACCGAGGGGCCCGCCTTCGGAGACACCCGCAACCCCTGGAACCTCGGCCACACCCCCGGCGGCTCATCAGGTGGGTCCGCCGCCGCGGTGGCCGCCGGCCTCGTTCCGGCGGCGCTGGGCTCGGACGGCGCCGGGTCGATCCGTATCCCGGCCGGCTGGACCCATCTCGTCGGCATCAAACCGCAGCGCGGCCGCATCTCGACCTGGCCGCGCCCCGAGTCGTTCCAGGGCATCACCGTCAACGGCACACTCGCCCGTACGGTGGCGGACGCGGCCCTGCTCCTGGACGCGGCCGGCGGCAACCACGACGGTGACCTGCACCGGCCGGCCGCCCTCGACATCTCGGCCGCGGTGGGGCGCGATCCCGGCACACTGCGGATCGCCCTGTCGCTGAAGCCGCCCTTCACCGCGGTGCCTGCGCGCCTCGATCCCCGCATACGGGACCGCGTCCGCGCTCTCGCCGAGCGGCTGGCCGCGCTCGGGCATGTGGTGGAGGAGGCGGAACCGCGCTACGGGCAGATCGGGCTGGCCTTCGTACCACGGGCGACCGCCGGGATCGCCGAGCGGGTGCGGGACGTACCGTCGCCCCACCTGCTGGACCGGCGCACCCGTGACGCAGCACGCCTGGGCCGACTGCTCGGCGGGGCGCCACTGCGTGTGGCGCGGCGCGCGGAGGCGGCGCTGCACCGCCGGGTGGGGGCGCTGTTCGCGCGGTACGACGTCGTGCTCGCCCCGACAACGGCCGCTCCCCCGCCGCGCATCGGGACGCTGGCGAACATGAGCGGCTGGAACACCGACCGCGCGATGATCGCCGCCTGCCCGTACGCGTGGCCGTGGAACGTCCTGGGGTGGCCCGGCGTCAACGTCCCGGCGGGCTTCGTCGACGGGCTGCCGGTGGGTGCCCAACTGCTCGGCCCGGCGCACAGCGAGCCCCTTCTGGTGTCGCTGGCGGCGCAGTTGGAGGCGGACCTCCGGTGGCACGAACACCGGCCCGGGCAGGGGATGTCGGCGGACAACCGGGCGGCGTAGGCCCGTTGACCGTACGCTGTGGCCATGGGCGATGCGTCGTTGGTCGGCTTGATGGGGCGTGTCACCGGCACCGTGGGGCCCGGGCTGATCGGTGAGGTGATGGTCCGTGTGCGCGGCGGCGCCGAGCACTTCCTCGCCTATCCCGCGGACGGCAAGGGGCGCATCGAGCCGGGCACGGTGGTCATGGTGGTGGAGCACCTGCCGCCGCGGACGGTCTACGTCGAGACCGTGTACGACAGTTGAGCCCACCTCGCCGCAGGTGAGAGCCGTTCGTGTCAAGATGGCGACAAGGATCCGTCAGCGTCTTCACCCCCGGCTTGCACAGGCGCACACTCCCTTCGTTCGGTGCCGACCCGGCACCAGGCAAAGGGGGCGCATGCCGATGGTCATCGGCGTCGTGGCGGGGGCGGTTGTCCTCGCACTGGTTTGCATCGTTGGTGTCTTCAAGCTCATGTGGCGTGTCGCGGAGCCCAACGAAGCGCTGATCATCTCCGGTTCGAAGCATCGGACCGAAGGCCTCGAAGAGGGCATGGGATTCCGCATCGTCACGGGGCGCGGCACGCTGGTGATGCCGGGTGTGCAGGCGGTGCGCAAACTCTCGCTGGACCTCAACGAGACGGAACTGCAGGTGGACTGCGTGACCCAGCAGGGCATCCCGCTGCGGGTGCGGGGCGTGGTCATCTTCAAGGTGGGCGACGACTTCGTGTCGATCGCCAACGCGGCCCGCCGCTTCCTGGACCAGCAGAAGCTGATGTCGGAGCGCGTGCACAACGTGTTCGCGGGTCATCTGCGGTCCATCGTGGGCGGGTTGACGGTCGAGGACATGATCCGCGACCGGGACAAGCTCACCGGGCAGACTCGGGCGGCGTGCGGCACGGAGATGGAGAAGCTCGGTCTGATCGTCGACTCGCTGCAGATCCACGAGATCGAGGACCCGACGGGGTACATCCGGAACCTCGCCGCGCCGCACGCGGCGGCGGTGCAGCGGGACGCGCGTATCGCGCAGGCGGAGGCGAACCGTCTCGCCACCGAGGCGGAGCAGCAGTCGTTCGCGCGGATGGCGGAGGCGACTCGGGACAGCGAGATCCTGCAGGCCGGCTACCAGGCCGAACGCGACAAGGCGGCGGCCGCTGCGCGTCAGGCCGGTCCGCTCGCCGACGCGGCGGCCCGGCAGGAGGTCGTCGTGCAGGAGACGCGGGTCGCCGAACTCGAGGCGCACCGGCGCGAACAGCAGCTTCAGGCGGACGTCCGCAAGCCGGCGGACGCCAAGGCCTACGAGAAGCGCACGCTGGCCGAGGCGGAGCGCGATGTGCGGATCTCCTCGGCGCAGGCGAAGGCGAAGGAGACCGAATTGGCCGCCGCGGCCGAGGCGACCCGGGTCAAGACGGCCGCGGGGGCCGAGGCCGAGGCGACCAAGACGCGGGGTGCGGCCTCGGCGGCGGCGACCCGTGCCACCGGTGAGGCGGAGGCGGCCGCGGCCCAGGCCAAGGGCTTGGCGCAGGCCGAGGCGACGAAGGCCCAGGGTCTGGCCGAGGCCGAGTCCATCAAGGCGCGCGCCGCAGCCCTTGCGGAGAATCAGGAGGCCGTGGTCGCGCAGCAACTGGCCGAGAAGTGGCCGGAGATCGTCCAGGCGGGGGCGTCCGCCTTCGGCAACGTCGACAACATGGTGCTGCTCAACGGCGCCGACGGTATGGCCGATGTCTTTGCCAAGGCGCTGACGATGGGTGGCACCGGTCTGGGTCTCGCCCGCCAACTGCTGTCCTCGATGAACCAGAACGGCGCGGCGTCGAACGGCGCTGTCGGGCTCAACGATTCCACACCGCCGCGCCCGGAGAGGGTCACGGTGGAGAAGGGCGAGGGATGAGGCCGGACGCACCGGTTTCCCGAGTCGTTCGGGGGCCGGGGCGATGAGCCGCTGATGCATTGGGGCTTCGGGTGTACGGGAGATCTCCCGTACACCCGAAGCGCGTTCGGACCGGCGGACCGCTCAGCCGGACCTGTGCGAGCGCAGTGTGGCGACGGAACGATGCACGGCTTCGGCGTGTCCGAACAGCCCGGGGAGTCCGCCGGTGTGGAGGAACACGGTGCGTTGTCCCCTGCGGATATCGCCGTCCCGGACGGCGGCGATCAGACCGGCCATGGCCCGTCCGGTGTAGACCGGGTCGAGGACGATGCCCTCGGTGGCCGCGGCTGTCCGCATCGCTTTTAGAACGGGCTCGTGCAGGACGCCGTATGCGGCGCCCACCTGGTCGGTACGGACGCGGAGGGCCCCGGGGGCGACGGGGCGGCCCATGAGCGCGCCGGCGAGGTCGGCCACGGTCGCGGCCGGCTCGGCCACCGCTCCGCAGTGCACGCCGAGGATGCGCTCGGCACCCAGGGCGCCGATCAGTCCGGCCATGGTGCCGCCGGAGCCCAGGGCGACCACGACGTGGTCCACGTCGGGCAGTTGGGTTCGCAGTTCCTGGCCGCCTTCGACGTATCCGCGTGCTCCGAGAGGGCTGGAGCCTCCGAATGGGATCAGGTACGGGTGGGCGCCGTCCTGGGCCAGTTCTCGGCAGACCTCCTCGGCGGCGCCGGCCAGTTCGCTCGGAGTGCCGTCCCCGGCCCAGAGGATCCTCGCGCCGAAGAGGCCGTCGAGCACCAGGTTGCCCGAGCCGCCGGCGGCGCCGTCGGGTGTGCCGGGGAAGACGAGCACGACGTCGAGTCCCAGGCGCGCCGCGGCGGCCGCGGTGAGCCGGGCGTGGTTGCTCTGTGCGGCGCCGGTGGTGACCAGGGTGTCCGCGCCTTCCGCGAGGGCGGCCCCGGCGGTCCATTCCAGCTTGCGGACCTTGTTTCCGCCGCCACCGAGGCCGATGAGGTCGTCCCGCTTGATCCACAGGTCGTCCTCGCCCAGCCCGATCGCCGCCGCCAGCCGGGGCAGGGGTTCCAGCGGTGTGGGCCAGGTCGACAGGGTGATCTTGTCACTCATGGAATCTCCAGATCGAGCGGGCCACCGGATTCCGCCGCCCCGGGTGTTCAGCAGGCCGTCAGAAGACCTGGGTGAAGCAGCCGACGGCGATCACGAGCGTCGCCACGATCGCCGACATGATCTTAAGGGTCTTGGACATCGTTCCGGACTCCCGGTGCGGAAACGGATGGACGGGGGCCGGCCGCCGCTCGGGGGCGGGCCCGAGTGACTCGCATCCCGCCCCCCCTTCGCGACGAACGCGGACAGGGGCCGGGTCCACCGTGACCGGCTGCCGTCCGCTGGTTGTCGGCCACCACACTGCACGCATCGACCATCACCTGTCAAGAGGGTGATGCGGAGGCGCCACACAACCTTTCGCCCAGGTAGACGCATGTAAGGCCGCACGCTCGAACGTCTCACGATGGAGATCAGTCACCGGTTTGACAGGTGACGAGTGCCATGCAACGGTCTTGCCACGAGCCTATGGCGACCACTGGTCCCCCGCGATTCGGACGCGGCCGGACGATGCGCAAGCGGCCGTCACAGCCGTACGACTCAGGAGAGAGGTCTCGGATGATCAACAGGCGGAGCTTCGGCAAGGTCGCTGGTGTGGGTGCGGTCGGGACATCGCTGATCGGCTGGGGCGCGAGCTCGGCCGGGGCCGCGTCAGCCGCACCTAGCGGGATACGGACGCCCGCGAGCTCGACCGCCGGGCGGGGACACACGCCGTTCGGCCCGCTGCGGCAGATCAAGGCGGGTGAGCTCAGCATCGGCTATGCCGAGGCGGGCCCCGCCCACGGCCCCGCGGTCATCCTCCTGCACGGCTGGCCCTATGACATCCACAGCTATGTCGATGTCGCGCCGCTGCTGGCGGCCAGGGGCTACCGGGTGATCGTGCCCTATCTGCGCGGCCACGGGACGACACGTTTCCTGTCCGAGAAGACCTTCCGCAACGCCCAGCAGACGGTGGTCGCCCTCGACATCATCGCCCTGATGGACGCACTGCGGATCGAGAAGGCCGTCCTCGCCGGTTACGACTGGGGGTCGCGGACGGCGGACATCATCGCGGCGCTGTGGCCCGAGCGCTGCAAGGCGCTGGTCTCCGTGACCGGCTACCTGATAACCAACCGTGAGGCCAACAAGCAGCCGGCGCCCCCCACGACCGAGTGGGCATGGTGGTACCAGTACTACTTCTCCACGGAGCGGGGGCGCCTCGGACTGGAGAACCCGCAGTACCGGGACGAACTGGCCCGGCTCGTCTGGAAGTTCAACTCGCCGACCTGGAACTTCGACGACGCCACGTTCGAGCGCACCGCCACCGCCTTCGACAACCCCGACTACGTCGCCATCGTGATCCACAACTACCGCTGGCGACTGGGGCTCGCGGCGGGCGATCCGCGCTACGACTCCCTCGAACAGCGGCTCGCCCAGGGACCCGTCATCGGTGTTCCGACCGTCACCCTCGACGGGGAGGTCGACCCGTTCACGCCCGCCGGTGACGGGTCGATGTACCGGGACAAGTTCTCCGGACCTTATGCGCACAGGACCCTGAAGGGCATCGGCCACAACGTGCCCCAGGAGGCCCCGAAGGCGTTCGCCGAAGCGGTCGTGGAGGCCGACTCCCTGCGGCGCCGCTGATCCGCCGGTGCGGCCGGTGCACCGGCCGGCTCGTCGCCTCCACGGTCAAGATCCCCTGCCGAGTGCGACGAGTCGGTCGCCCTCGGAGTCCCCGTCGGAGCGCGCAGGGGCCCGGCGCCCGGTCAGCGGGAGGCGGGCACCTGGGCTTCCTTCTTGCGGGCGCGGTAGGCCTGCGCCTTGAGCTTGTTACCGCAGGACTCCATGCCGCACCACTGCCGGCGCATGCCACGCGAACGGTCGATATACACCCGCGTGCACTGCGGGTTGCCGCACTCCTTCATCAGAGGCACATCCGGCCCGCTCAGAAGTTCGACGGCATGTCGTGCCACCACGGAGAGCGCCTCGTCGGGTGTCGCGTCCGTCCAGCGCCCCGTGGGGGTGAGTTGGGGCGTGGCGGGCTGCATACGGGCGGCGGCGTTCACGACGGCGAGCGCCCCCCGGTCGAACTCCTCGCCGGCGATCCGGGCGCCGACCAGCGTGTAGATCGCCTCCCGGACCTCGATGGCCCGCTCCACGTCGGACTCACGGCTCGGGGTGACGGCGTCGACGATCCCGGACTCGACAAACCAGGCGTCCAGCCGGTCCGGAGACACGAACATCTCGAACCGCACCGAACGGCGCGCGCGCAGCGTCGCGGCGAAGTCGAGGGCGGGGCTCCCGCACGGAAAGGCATGCTCCAGTTTCACGTCACCATTTTGACAGGTGACATGCATCACGGCAACAGCGTCACCCGTCAGACGAGTGATGCTCCCGCACGATGCGACGCACCGGGTGCCGTGGCGCCGAGAAGGGCCAGACAGTTCGCCCACAGGGCGTCGAGGCGCTGCGTGTTGTTGTAGAGCTTGGCGAACAGTACCTGGCCCTCGAGCTGGGCGACCACGGATCGGGCGGCCTCGCGGCTGTCCGCGACGGTGACCTCTCCACCGTCACGCGCCTGCGCGACGACCTCCTCGACCATGTCCACCTGGGCCTCGAAGATCTGCTGGAGCCGTTCGCGGATGGCCTCGGTCTGGTTGCTCATCTCCAGGGACAGATTCCCGAACAGGCAGCCCGAGACGGTGCCGCAGCTCTGCTGACCGGCACGCTGCTCGGCCTCGGTCTCCTCGAACAGCTGCCGCAGACGTTCGAGCGGCGGGGCATCGCCACGCAGGATGCGGTTCCACCCGGCGTACTGCCCGGCCCAGTGCTCGTCGAGCACCGCGAGGGCGAGCTCCTCCTTGGAGTCGAAGAAGTAGTAGAAGCTACCCTTCGGCACGCCTGCCGCCTTGCAGATCTCGGCCACTCCCAGCGCCGAGTAGCCCCGCTGCTCGATCAGCGACTGAGCGGCCGTGAGGATCCGCTCCTTGGCATCACTGGTTCGTCCCATGGCGCCAGTCTACGACCGGTCGTCTACTTTCGGATCACCGGGCCGGGCAGCTCCTCGCCCCATGGGGGCGGTCACGGTGCCGACGTGACCGCCCCGGCACCCACGAGACCGGCAGCCACGGGGCGGCCGGGTTCGCGGACGTGGGCTTCGGCGACGCGAACGGCCAGGGGTCCCCGGTTCCTCCGGTGTCCGCGCTCGCGTGGAAGGCACACGGCAGGGCCCGCGGGTGCGAGCGGTCGTGCCGCGCGCGATGGTGAGTCGGTGGGCCTTGGCCCCTTCATGGCCGTGCACGGCGGGACTGCGGAGGAGGAGCGATGGACATCAAAGGCTCGGTGGCCCTCGTGACGGGGGCCAACCGCGGTATAGGCAGGGCGTTCACCCGTGCGTTGCTCGACCACGGCGCGGCCAAGGTCTACGCGGCCGTGCGGGATCCGGACGGTGTCACCGACACCGATGTCACACCGTTGCGGCTCGACGTGACCGACCATGAGCAGGTCGCCGCGGCCGCCGAGGCGGCGGCCGACGTCACCATTGTGATCAACAACGCCGGTGTCGGCGGCTGGGAGACGAAACTGCTCGAGGGCTCCTTCGACGGCGCCCACGAGGCCATGGAGGTCAACCTCTTCGGCACCTGGGCCGTCGCCCGCGCCTTCGCCCCCGTGCTCGCCCGGAACGGCGGCGGTGCCCTGGTGAACATGCTGTCGGTGGCGTCCTGGGTCGGCCGGCCCGGGTGGCCGGGATATGCGGCGTCCAAGGCCGCGCAGTGGTCCCTGACCAGCGCGCTGCGGGAGGCCCTGCGCGACCAGGGAACCCAGGTGGTCGGGGTGCATGCCGGCTTCGTGGAGACGGACCTGGCCTCCTGGGTGGACGCGCCGAAGATCACCCCCGAGGACGTCGCCGAGCAGACCGTGCGCGCCCTGATCGAGGACAGGGTCGAGGTCCTCACCGACGAAGGCACTCGCGAGGTCAAGGCGAACCTCTGTCGCCCCCTGGATGCCGAGGCACTCTGAGGCTCGCGCCCCGGCGCCTCAGACGGGTCCCCTCCAGATGTTGTCGAAGGCCGCCTTCTCGATGTCCCGCCGCTGCCGTACGGCCGTCAGCTCCGTCACCGCGTCGTCGACGGCCGCGAGCACCGTCGCCACCGCCTCGCCGACCTCGTCGGGGAGTTCCGCCGTCGGCATGTCCCGGATGCCGGCGGTCGCGGCGAGCGTGGCGAGCACCGGCTCCCCCGACGTCCACCGGTCCGTGGCCAGGCGCCGGTCGGGCGAGTCGACCAGCGACGCCACTCCGGTCCAGGACGGCAGCCAGCGGCGGTGCTGCCGCGTGAACCGCCCTTCCTCCTCGAAGACGGTCAGGTAGACCGAGGACAGACCCCGCCCCCGGCGCCACAGCCAGTCCTCGATCGACTCGTGCGGCATCTTCCGCACGAGGGACGACGCGGCGTCCTTCAGCAGGCGGTCGTCCGTCACCGGCGGATCGGCCGGCACGATGCGGTCACCGTCCAGCGAGACGGCCCGGGCGTCGAGAAGGTCGATCAGCTCGGCTCCCGCGAGCGAAAGCGACAGCTCACCCGGTTCGGCGGGACGGCCGGGGGTGGCGTCCAGGGCGACAATGAGCAGATCCCGTGCAGTGGTCATGCGTGACTCCACGTCTCAGGCGGGGGGCATGACATCGCTGAGCGGCCGCCCCGTCAGCTCGACAGTAGCGCGGTCGGTTCAGCTCCGGTCGGTCGAGGTCTGCGCCGCGGCTGCCGGGACGGTCCGGTCCTCGGGTGTGCCGTGCCGTACGAGCGCCATGTGGTGCGGGAATCCGCTCCGTACGAGCCCCGCGGCGAGGGCGGCGGCGAGCACCACGACGGCCGCCAGCAGCAGCGCCTGGCGGTAGCCGTGGTGGAGCAGCGGGGCGACCGCGAGCGGCCCCGCGATCTGGCCCACGGAGTATCCGGTGGTCAGCAGGGCGACGGAGCGGGGGTACTGCAGATGGGCGCCGGTGGCCAGCGCAAGGGTGCTGACACCGATGAAGGTGGCGCCGAACAGCACCGCGGAGACCAGGGCGGCCGCCACCGATCCGAACAGGGCGGGCAGCGCGATCCCGACCGCCTGGATGGCGAGGGCGGCGAGCAGCAGATCGGGCCGCGACCAGTGGCGGCCGAGCCGGGCCCACAGCGCCGAGGACGGCACCGCCGCAAGACCGACGAGCACCCAGGCGCCGCTACCGGCCCAGCCCGGGGAGTTCTGCCCGATCGCGGCGACGAGGAAGGTGCCGGCGACGATGTAACCGATGCCCTCCAGGGTGTAGCTGACGAACAGCGCACCGAACCAGCGGTGTGTGGGCCGCCTCGGCCCCGTCTGTGCGACGGTCGCGCCGAGTGCGGGCGCCACCTCGGGTCTCAGGTTCCAGGAGAGTGCGGCGAGGACGGCGGCCAGGACGGCCGAGGCCCACCATGCGGCCTGCCAGTCGGCGACGTTGCGCAGCACGAGCACCAGCAGGCCCGACAGCGCGATTCCGGCGCCGACCCCGCCGAAGGCCCAGCCGGGCAGGTGGGCGGGGTGCTCCCTGAGGTGGCTGAGGAGGGAACTGGCCGCGATGACGAAGATCAAGGCGCTGGCGATCCCGGCCAGCAGTCGCAGCACGAGCCAGGCCGCGGTGCTGTGGGTGGCGGGCATCCCGGCGAGGGTGAGGGCCAGTACGACCAGGGACCCACGCAGAACGGCGGGTGAACGGACCAGCGCGGGGGCCAGGATGCCCGCGAGGGCGCCGATGAGGTACCCGACGTAGTTGGCGGTGGCCAGGTGCGCGCCCGCGTCGGCGGACAGCCCGGCCTGGGCGTGCATCAGCGGCAGGATCGGGGTGTAGACGAAGCGGCCGACCCCCATGCCGGCCGCGAGCGCGGCGGCGGCCCGGGCGACGTGGGCCCAGGGCGAGTGCGGTGGGGTGGTGGTCGTGCCGACGGATGAAGGGCGCTGAGTGCGCGCACGCATGGAGTTGTCCTCCGAGGCTCGGTCCGGGCGGAGGCCCGCGTGGCGCGCTCCGTCGCCCTCGATGTACCGGAGCGACCGGATGGCGCCGAGGGCGGGCCGGCGCCCTGCGGGTCAGGACACGGAATGGGCGCGGCCCGGGTCGGCGGCGGCCGGTTCCCCGGCCCGGACGGCGTCGGCTGCGCGACCGCGCACCGCCTCTTCCCTGCCGGTGCCCCGGGCAACCGCGGTGTTGATCTCGACCAGGAACTCGCGCATGATCCCTCTCCAGGTGGGCGGGCTCCCCGCGGGTATCGGGGGCCCACGCAGCGCCCTTCTGCCATCTTTCCCCTGCCACCTGGGCAAATGCCATGACCGGCTCTCTCGTTGCTGATAGGCGGAGCCTCCCAGCGACGTAGCATGGCGGACGTGGAACTACGCCAGCTGCGGTACTTCCTCGCGGTCGCCGAGGAACTGAACTTCGGTCGCGCCGCCGAGCGGCTGCTGATCGCCGGTCCTTCACTGTCGCAGCAGATCAAGGCGCTCGAACGAGACCTCGGTGTGCGGCTGTTCGACCGGGACCGCCGTTCGGTGTCCCTGACCCCGGCCGGCGCGGCCCTGCTCCCGCACACCCGCGCTCTGGTGGAGCGGGCGGACGACCTCCGACGCCGAGCGGGCCGTCTCGCCGGGTCGGAGCCGGTACGGCTGGGTTACGTCAACTGGCTGCCTCCGGACCTGAGTACCCGTAGCGCCGCGGTCGCCCAGGTGCATGTGGACGCCTGGGTCGCCCCTTCGCACACCCAGGCCGCCCGGGTGGCCGCGGGCAGTCTCGACGTCGCGGTGTGCTGGATCCCCGCCGGGGAGCTCGAGCGCCTGGGCCTGCAGGCGCGACTCATCGGCGCGGACCGGCTCTACGCCGTCTCCCCCGGCGGTGAGGACAGCGACGTGCACACACGGGACGCCACGGTGCTCATCGACGCGGACACCACGTCCTGGGCGTCCTGGAACGCCTTCGCTCAGCAGTTGTCCGACGACACCGGTGCCCGGGCGGTCCGCACCACCGACGGCGGCGTCACCGGCGCGGCCTTCTTCGACCACGTGCGCCGCTGCCGCCGTCCCGTGGTCAACTCCCCCAAGGGCCAGACCACTGTCGTACCGCCCGACCTGGTCCGGCGTCCGCTGGTCGCGCCCAAGGTCTATTGGACCTGGTCGCTGGTATGGCGGGGCGACGAGGAACGGGCCTCGGTCCTGGCCGTCGTCGACGCCCTGACCGGGCACGTCGGCGACCTCGGCATCCACGACCCGGACGCCTGGCTGCCCGGCGATGACCTGTACAGGCGCTGACGGCCGGGGAGTTCCGGCCGTCCGTACCGTCTCGCGGCCGGTGGCTGCGTGCCTCGGGGTTCGGTGTCGCGCTCTCAGGCGGCGACGTCGAGGACCACGCGGAACCGGGCCTTGCCCGAGAGCATCCGCTCGTAGCCGTCCATCGCCTGCTCGAACGGCAGGACCTCGACGGCCGGCCGAATACCGTGTGCGAGAACGAAGGCGAGGTTGTCCTCGTTCTGGATGGAAGAACCGGTGAGGCTGCCCGCGAGGGTGCGCGTGCCGAAGATGAGATCGGGCGTGGACACCGTGATCGGGTCGGGGGCCGCGCCGACCACGACGAGCTTTCCGCCCGGGGCCAGGCCGCCGACCAGAGGGCTCATGGAGGCGCCGCTGGCGGCGGTGGCGACGATGAGCGCCGCGCCGCCGAGGTCGCGCAGGGCCGCGGCGGGGTCCTGGTCCGTGCTGTTGATGTACTCGTGCGCGCCCATCTCACGCGCCTGCTTCTCCTTCTCGCTCCCCCGGGCGATGGCGACCACGCGGTGGCCGAGGCTGCGGGCGTACTGGAGGGCCAGGTGGCCGAGACCGCCGATGCCCTGGACGGCCACGAGGGAACCGGCCCGTGTGGAGTCCTGCTGGAGCGCCATGAACGTGGTCAGGCCGGCACACAGCAGCGGCGCAGCCTCGGCGGCGGTCAGGCCGTCGGGGATGCGGACGAGTCCGCTGGATCGTGCGTAGACCACCTCGGCGTAGCCACCGTCGACGGTGGTGCCGGTCTGCTGCTGGCGGAGGCAGTTGACGAAGTCGCCGCGCCGGCACGGTTCGCACTCCCAGCACTGGCCGCCGAGGAATCCGACACCCACCCGGTCTCCGGGCTGCCAGGCGGTGACGCCGGCACCCACCGCGTCGATCACGCCGACGACCTCGTGACCGGGTACGAGCGGCTGTGCGGGGTCGGCACGCAGTCCCTCCACGGCCAGGACGTCGGTGTGACAGACGCCGCAGGCCTCCACTCTCAGTCGTACGTGCCCGGGCGCGGGATCCACCAACTCCCGCTCGGCAAGTCGCAGTTGGTGGACACCGGTGGCCTCGAAGGCGCGATACGTGGACATGCTGGATCTCCTGGGTGGGTTGTCGGCCCTCGTGGGCCGGAGAGTGAAGGTGGTGGGGGTCCTGTCCCGCCGGCGTGGCGCGTTCAGCGCAGGACGACGCCGAAAACCATGTGGAAGAAGCTGTCGAAGGGGATGGAGGTCTTGTCGGCTCGGGCGACGATGAGCGTGCCCTCCCAGGCGCTGAGGATGAACCGCGCCGCCTCGTCGGCGTCGGGGCCCGCACCGAGTTCGCCCGCCTCCCGGGCTTCGGTCAGCACCCGGCTGATCAGGCCCGCCCACTGGTCGAAGCTCTGCCTGACCGCGGATCTGATCGTTTCGTTGTGGTCGGCGACTTCGGCCCCGAAGTTGCCGACGAGGCAGCCCCGTGCGAAGCCGCTGTCGACCGTCATCCGCCTCAGGAACTCGAAGTGGGCCCGCAGCCGGTCGAGGGCGGGCTGCCCCGGCGTGAAGAGGATGTCGAACCGCAGGCTGTCGGCGTAGCGGCTCAGCGCCTCCAGCGCGCTCTCCTCCTTGCTGGAGAAGTGGTTGTAGAAGGAGCCCTTCGGCGCACCGGCGGCAGCGGTGATGTCGTTGATGCCGGTGGCGTGGAAGCCGTGTGAATGGAACTGATCGAGAGCTGCCTGCGCGATCTCCTCGCGCTTGGAGGCCCGTGCCATGGGATGCCACCTCGGTTCGCGTGCTGACCAATCCAATATGACCAGTCTACTTAGAATCGTCAAGCGACCCTGCTGCTCCGGCGCCTGGCGTCAGCCGGACATCTCCTCGCGCGCCCGGGTCGGCGCGGCCCCGGAACCGCCGTCACTGAGCACGAACTCCACGTCCGCGATGTCGACCGCCGAGCCGCTGCCGTCCACGAACGCGACCTCCAGGGGTTGCTGGGTCGTACGGCTGCGGCGCACGGCACTCGGCCCGCTCGCGGGCGGGCGATACCGGTCCCCCCACTGCTGAAGCGCGCCGAGCACCAGCGTCAGGTCGCGGCCCGCCCGCGTGAGGTGGTAGTCGAAGCGGGCTCGCCGGCCCGGCTCCTGATAGGTGCGGCGCTCCATGACACCGGCGTCCACCAGCGACGCCAGGCGCTGCGTGAGCAGATCGGTGGCGATACCGAGGGCGTCGCGGAAGTCGCTGAACCGGCTCGCGCCTCCCCTGGCCTCACGAACGATGAGCAGGGTCCAGCGGTCCCCGAGAAGGGCCAGGCTGCGCTCGATCGAGCAGACCGGCAGGTCCGGCGTGACATCAGGTCGTTTCGCTCTGGCCATGCACCCAAACGTACATGACTTGGGAAAACCAATCCACGTGCTAACTTGGAAAAACCAATACAGCTTGAGCGGGTCCTGCCCTGCTCCTGGATCGAAGAGGGCGACCCATGCGCATCGAAGGACAGACGGCCCTGATCACGGGCGCCAACCGGGGCATCGGCGCTGCCCTGAGCCGAGCGCTGCTCGGCCGAGGCGCCGCGAAGGTCTACGCGGCGGTTCGGCGGCCGGAGACCGTGACCGACCCCCGGCTCACCCCGCTGCTGATGGATGTCACGGACCCGGGAACCATCGCGGCGGCGGCGGAGGTCGCTCGGGACGTCACGCTCCTGGTCAACAACGCCGGCCAGGGCAGCGGCGCCACACGCCTTCTGGACGGGGACCTCGACGTGGCCCGCAGGACGATGGAGACCAACTACTTCGGCACCTGGTCTGTCTCCCGCGCCTTCGCCCCGATCCTCGCGGCGGGCGGCGGCGGCGCACTGGTGAACGTGCTCTCCGCGGCCTCCTGGTTGGCGATCGAGACGGCACCGGGCTACTCGGCCTCCAAGGCCGCGCAGTGGTCGCTCACCAACGCGCTGCGCCAGGGGCTGCGCAAGCAGGGAACGCTCGTGGTGGGCGTCCACTGCGGTTTCGTCGACACGGACCTCAGTGCATCGGTCGACGCCCCCAAGATCGGGGCGGAGGAGGTGGCCGAGCACACGATGCGGGCCCTGGAGAACGACGCGGACGAAGTCCTGGTCGACGATTTCAGCAGGCGGACCCGTGCGGCGCTCACCGGCCCGATCGCGGGACTGCACGACATCGGTTTCTGACCGGCCTCGGCCTCGAAGCGGTGCCTCCGACGCGTCCCGGATGCACCTCTGACCTGGGACCGCGATGCTGGAGGGAGGAACACCGCAAGGAGGGCGCCATGTCCATGATGGACAAGCTCAAGCGGATGCTGGCAGGGCACCCGGAACGCACGGGCGACAGCGGCCGTACCGCCGCCGAGAACACCCAGGACAGGCCCGCCGGCCAGGTCGACAAGGGGCCGGACGCACTGCGGCAGCAGATGGGTTCCCCGCAGGACCGGGACAACCCGCCCCAGCCGTGACGCGGGGCCGGTGAACTGACGGGGTCTCACGCCGCGACCCCGCTCGGTGGGCGCACGCGGCGACGCTCTAACGTGAGCGGCGTGACTGCCTTTGCCGACGAAGACGTTCCCGGCCGCTACGGGCCCACCGCGACCACCGAGGCCGACCCCCGCCGGGTCGGGCGTGTGCGTACGGAGTACTCCCCCACGCACGATGGCGACCCCGACCCCGGTGAGATCGTGTGGACTTGGGTGCCCTTCGAGGAGAACGACGGGCGCGGCAAGGACCGTCCGGTCCTCGTGGTCGCCCGCGAGGCGACGGGCACGCTGCTCGCCGTGCAACTCTCCAGCAAGCGCCACGACGGCGACCGGGAGTGGGTGCCGATAGGCAGCGGGCCCTGGGACCGCTCGGGGCGCGACTCGTGGGTGGACGTCGATCGTGTCCTGCGGCTGCACGAGGACGGTATGCGACGCGAGGCGTGCGCACTGGACCGGATGCGGTTCAACCTCGTGGTACACCGACTGCGGGAGCGGTACGGCTGGAACTGAGCAGCCATGACCGTTGAGGCGGGCCCGTCCACAGGAACGTGAGTGGACGCGGCCCGCTTCGCCATGTTGAGTGTGCGACCGGCACGGCGAAGCCGAGGGAGTCCGGATCGGCGCGGGGGCGGCCGAGAGCCGTTACCGCCCGTCCCGGGTTTCCGAACGAACGGAAGCCGCCTCCGGCGTCCACGGAGGCGGCTTCCATGTTCGGTCAACTGCCGTCCCCTCGAGGAGAGTCCGGAACCCGGCACATGTCGCGACGCCGGGCCGTCCCCTCCGTGAGCGGCACCTGTGGCCGGCCGACGGGCAGCGTCGGGCCGGGCCAGGAAACTGGCCCCCGCGTGGCCCGCCTCTCCCCGGGGCTGCGGGCCGGGGCCTGGAGAGGCGCCGTCGCGGGGTATGCAGAACCTACGCCTCCCTCGGCCAAAACGGAAGACCTACTTCCTCTTGACCCTCGACGTGCACAGACGCAACCTGAACCACCCACGCATCACGAGGGAGCACAGCATGAGCCGCGCCACCGACACGCTCCGCGTAGTTGAGTACTGGACGGACCGGGACAACCATGTGATCTTTCCCGTCGCTCGCAGCGAGGAAGTGGACCGCATGACCGACGAGCAGTTGATCGCCGCGTACGGCGATCCCGAAGCCGGGGCGGTCGCACGCATCGTCCGCTAGGAAACGCCGGTATCGCCCGCGCGCATGGACGGCGTGACCCTCTAACCGCGCGGCGCGCGCCCGGAGTTGGCCAAGTGGGTGCCCCTGCTTCCTGGGGCCGGCCCGGGGATCGACTCGGTCCGGATCACGACGAGGAGGCGGCGTGGTCCACGGTGACGACGATCTTGCCGACCTGGCCGTTCGCCGCCATGTAGCGGTGGGCCTCGACGATGTCCGCGAGGTCGAAGGTGCGGTCCACCACCGGGGTGAAGGATCCCGAGGCCAGGCCCGCGTTGATGAACGCGACGGCGCGGCGCAGGCGTTCGGGGTTCTTGGTGATCGTGAACAGCGTGTAGGTGCTGCTGGTCAGCTCCGGGTAGGAGTGCGCGTTGGGCAGCGGGGTGGGGCGGGGGTCGAGGGCGCCGTAGACGACCAGGCTGCCGCCGGGGGCGATACCCAGGGCGACGGTCTCGACACCGGGGCCGGCGACGGGGTCGAAGGCGAGCCGGACGCCCTCACCACCGGTGATCTCCTTGACGCGGCCGGGGAGATCCTCCTCGTCGGTGACGATGACGTGGGCCGCACCGGCGTCCAGCAGACGCTGCTTCTTGCCGGAGCCGCGCGTGGTGGCGACCGGGATCGCGCCGATGTGGCGGGCGATCTGGATGGCAGCCAGTCCGACGCTGCTGGAGGCCGCGGTGATCAGGACATGGTCACCGGGACGTACGCGGCCGGACTCGAAGAGCGGGCCGTAGGCCGTGATGTAGGCCATCCACACGGCCGCGGCCCGCACCGGATCGAGATTCGCCGGACGGGGGACGACGGCGGCGGCCGGAACGACGACGTGGTCGCCGTAGGTGCCGTACTCGCTCTGCAGGAACGCGGGCACGACCGCCACCGGATCACCCTCGGCTAGACCGTGCACCCCCTCACCGACCGCCTCGACCTCACCCGCGGCCTCGTAGCCCAGCGTGGAAGGGAAGGCCGGCCGGTCGAAGTAGGCGCCCTCGCGGTACATGATCTCGGCCCGGTTCAGACCGATCGCGTCGACACGGATACGCACCTCGCCCACGCCCGGGGTACCCACCTCCACGTCGCGCAGGGTCAGGACCTCGGGACCGCCGAGCCGGTCGAACTGTACGAGTCGTGCCATGACGAAACCGTCCTCAAGACAGGGATAGGAGGTATACGCCGAATCGGCGCCGTGCACGATCCACCCTGCCCTAAGGTTCGACAGTCGTCAAACTTTGATCGCTGTCGAAATACATGTACGCCTGCGCCCTCCGCCCGGCGGGCGGGACGACCGGGCGCCCTCAGGCCACACCCGCCGCCGACCGAGTGGCGGCGGTCATCACGGACGACAGCAGACCGGGGAACCGCCGCTCCATCTCGTCCGCGCGAAGCGTGTTCATCTTCGCCGTCCCCTGGTAGTACTGCCGGATCACACCGGCCTCGCGCAGCACGTTGAAGTGATGGGTGAGCGTCGACGGCGACACCGGAGCATCGAAGGTGCCGCAGCTCTTGTCCTCTCCGGCCCTGGACAGCTGGAGCACCAGCCCGCGACGCACCGGATCCACCAACGCCTCCAGGACCTGCTGGAGCGAGACGTCCGACAGGTCGGGGTGCTCCACTGTCCGGGCGGCGGTACGGGGGCGGGCCACGATGACTCCTCGGGATGGCATGCGATGCGGTCGGACCATCGATAGTACGACCACCATCGAAGCCGGGCCCGGCCTTCGATGTCCGCGTCACCGGCGCAGGCCGCACCCGGATGTGTCCCGGACCGGTGGCGGGTTCAATCGCGCGTGGCGGCCCGCCAGTCCCGGGAGGCGTCCGAGCCCCAGCTCGCCAGGAGACCCAGCGCCTCCTCCGAGGGCGAACCGGGCTCGGCGTGGTAGCTCGTCAACGACTGCTCCCGGTCTCCAGACAGCGTGAACGTCTCGTAGCGCAGCGTCAGTTCGCCGACCAAGGGATGCATCATCCGCATGCCGCCGTGCGTCTTCTTCTTCACGTCGTGGGCCGCCCACAGCCTCCTGAAGTCCTCACTCTTCAGGGAGAGTTCGCCGATCAGGGCCGCGAGCTGCGGATCGTCCGCGTGCAGGCCGGCGCCAAGTCGCAGTTGGGCCACCACGTCGTACGCCTTGGACTCCCAGTCGACGAAGAGCCGCCCGGCCGCCGGGTCGAGAAAGGTGATCCTGGCCCAGTTGCGCTCCTGAGGAGCACGCGCCCCCCAGTCACCGAAGAGCGCGGAAGCCGTGTGGTTCCACGCCAGGACATCGGTGCGTCGGCCCCACACATAGGCGGGAACGCCCTCCATCGCCGAAAGCAGCTCCACCAGCGTGGACCGCACCCGCTGGCGCTGCGGCGCGGGGCGCGGCCTGCGCTGCCTCGTCTGGGCGAGGCGCAGCAGATGGACGTGCTCCGCCTCGGAGAGCATGAGCGCGCGCGAGATCGCGTCCAGCACTTCGAGCGAGACGTTGTGCGCGTTGCCCTGCTCGAGGCGCGTGTAGTACGCGGCGGAGACTCCGGAGACCTGCGCGAGCTCCTCGCGGCGCAGACCGGGCACCCGGCGCCGTCCGCCGTAGTCGGCGAGCCCCACGTCGGCCGGCTTCAGACGGGCCCTGCGCGTGCGCAGGAAGTCGCCGAGCTCCATACGCGGGTCGAGCCGCTGCTCGAAGGCGTGTCCCGGGTCGGATCCGGAGCCGGACCCGGCCTGCGGGTCGGTGCGGGGGATGCGGTGGGGAGCCATGGCTTCGAGTATCGCGCCGGGTCCCGATCCAAGCCTGTCCCTGCTGGTGGCAGTCGTACGAGACGTAGGTGGGACAGGTGTCTGGCCCGGGCCGTGCGGCCACAGCAGCCTGAGTGCTCCGCCGGGGACCGCGAAGGCGGCCCGGGGCCACCGCGTGCCGCCGCGGTGCCACCTGCCGGTGGCGGCACCGACCGCCTTCACCGGCGGACGCACCCCTTCCCGGCGCCAGTACCGAGCCCCACCTGATCGGAGAACTTCTGATGCGCGCAACACTCCTGTACAAGGCCGGTGACGTCCGGATCGAGGACGTCCCGGACCCCGTGATCGAGCAGCCCACCGACGCGCTCGTCCGGATCACCGCCTCCTGCATCTGCGGCAGCGACCTGTGGCCCTACGCCACCAGGACGGCGCACGACGTCCCCGCGCGAATGGGGCACGAGTTCATCGGCATTGTGGAGGACATCGGCTCCGAGGTCACCACCCTCAGGAAGGGCGACCTGGTCGTCGCCCCCTTCTCCGTCTCCGACAACACCTGCGCGTTCTGCCGCGATGGCCTGCACACCTCCTGCGCCCATCCCCAGGCCGACCTCTGGGACGGCCTGGCCGACGAGGGCGGTCAGGCCGAAGCCGTCCGCGTCCCGCTCGCCGACGGCACCCTCGTCAAGCTGCCCGTGGCCGCCGACTCGGCCCTCGTCCCCTCCCTGCTGACCCTCGCGGACGTCCTCGGCACCGGCCACCACGCGGCCGTGGTGGGAGGGGTCGACGAGCGCACCGGCGTCACCGTGATCGGCGACGGCGCCGTCGGCCTGCTGTCCGTGCTGGCGGCCAGGCGGCTGGGCGCAGAACACATCGTCCTCATGGGACGCCACGGGACACGGACCGACCTGGGCCGGGAATTCGGCGCCGCCGAGGTCGTCTCCGCCCGCGGTGCGGAGGGCATCGCGGCGGTCCGCGACCTGACCGGCGGGCACGGCACCCACGTGGTCATCGACGCCGTAGGCAGCATGGCCGCCTACGAGCAGGCCCTCGGAGTCGTCCGCCGGGGCGGCACCATCAGCCGGGTGGGCCTGCCGCAGTACGAACAGGCACCGGTCGGGTTCGCCAGCCTCTTCCGCCACAACATCCGGCTGGCCGGCGGACCGGCGCCGGTCCGCGCCTCCATCGAGCAGCTCCTGCCCGACATCCTCAGTGGCGTCATCGAGCCCGGGAAGGTCTTCGACGCCACCACCGGCCTCGACGGCGTCCCGGCCGGCTACCAGGACATGGCCGACCGCAACAGCCTCAAGGTCCTCATCAAGCCCTGACCGCTCACCGGCAGACCCGTCCGTCGACCACGCCCGTCCCCGCCGGGGCGAAACACCCCCGCCACATCACACCCAGCTCACGGAACAGCGAAAATGACCGACACAACCAGCACAGCCCGGCCCACCACCACACCCCGACGAGACCACCTCCCCGGCAAAGCCCTGCTCGGCCTCTTCCTCGCCGGATTCATCAGCATCCTCACCGAGTGCCTGCCGGCCGGCCTGCTGCCGGACATGAGCCGCTCGCTCGACACCAGCGTCTCGCTCACCGGCCAGACCGTCACGCTCTACGCACTGGCCACGGCACTGGGGGCGATTCCGCTCGCACGCGCGACGGCGACCTGGCACCGCAAGAACGTCCTGCAACTCGCCCTGGGCATCGTCGCCCTTGCCAACGCGCTCACCGCGCTGTCGGGCGACTACACGCTGACGCTGGTGATCCGGTTCATGGCCGGCCTGGGCACCGGTCTGATCTGGCCCCTCCTCGGCGGTTACGCCGCCCGGCTCGCCCCGCAGGGCCGGCAGGGCCGGGCCATCGCCATCGCCCTCGCGGGAACCCCCATCGGTCTGGCCCTGGGCATCCCGCTGGGAACCTGGCTCAGCGGACTCGGCGGCTGGCAGGTCGCCTTCTACGCATCCGCCGCCCTGACCGTCCTCACCATGGCGTGGATCCGGTCGACGCTTCCCAACCTGCCCGGCGGGCCGGTGGACGGACGCTTCACGATCCCCCAGGTCCTGGTCATACCCGGGCTGCGCACGATCCTGTTCACGCTGGCCACCTACATGATCGCGCACAACATCCTCTACACCTACATCACCGACTTCCTCCGGCACGCGGGCATGGGAGGGCAGACGGGCTGGGTGCTGTTCGCCTTCGGTGTCACCTCCGTCCTGAGCGTGCTCGTGGTCGGTACGCACATCGACCGACACCTGCGCAGGCTCGTGGTGGGCAGCACCGTGCTGTTCGCGATCTGCGTGCTCGTTCTGGCCCTGTTCTCAGGTGTACCGCTGCTGGTCTACATCGCAGTCGCGGCCTGGGGTTTCGCGTTCGGCAGCTCCCCCAGTCTGTTCATCGGCGGAGCGATCGACGCGACGGGAGCCGCCTCCGACGTCGCTCAGTCGATCACCATCACAGTCTTCTCCGCGTCCATCGCGCTCGGCGGCTTCATCGGTGGCCTTCTGCTGGCGAATCTGGACGCGACGTCGATCACCTGGGCGTCGTTGGCGCTTCTGATCGCCGCCGGGGCGGCGGTGATCGGCGGCAGGAAGCACGCCTTCCCCAAGGGCGCCTGAACCACGGACGGCTGAGCGTCGTGCTGCTGCGTGGGATCGGCGTGGCTCGTCGGTGCGGTACCGGGCCACGGACCGTGGAATGCGGCCCGACTCCCTCCGGACACGGGGATGCACCACATCAACGACGTGGCCGACGGTGCGAACATGTGGCCGCGGAACCTGTACACAAACGGTGCGCCCAAACAGCCGCCGTGCCAACACAGTGGACGGCGGTCCGACCCGAAGTCGGCGACTGCGACTACGGGTCGGACCGCCAGACAGCCGTGTTGCACCCGGTGAATGCCTGTCCGAGACTCGGGCGCGCCCTTGTGCGGGGTCAGGCTCCGGCGGGGCGACGGTGGGCGCCGTACCACCAGATCCGGGCGAGTTCGCGGGCGAAGACGGCGTCACCGCTGCCGTCGTCGACTCGGATGTGGTGCGCGATCGCCTGGGCGCCTCCCCAGACGATGATCCGGCTCGCGGAGACGGCGTCGACGTCGGCAGGAGTCGAGCCGGCGGCCTGATCGGACAGGAGCGTCCGCAGCGACGTCTCCTCGAAGCTTTCGAGGTTGGCGGTGTAGAAATCGCCCACCGCGGAGTCGTAGGCCGCCGCCTCCCGGACCGCGATGATCACGCCCTGGTGGGCGCGGTGAATCTTGATCACTTCCTCGAAGAACCGGGTGAGCCGGTCGACCCCGTCCTCCCCGCCGGCCGGATCCCACTGGCGTGCCAGCGCCAGCAGTGACTCCCGCAGATCGTCGGAGAGCCGAACCAGAATGTCCGACTTGCTCTGGAAGTGCGCGTAGAACGTGGCCCGGGACACCCCCGCCTCCTCCAGGATCCGCTGAACGCTGATCTCGGAGAAGGCCTCACCTGAATCGAGCATGCGCTCAAAGGCGGACATCACCTGCGCCCGGGTCGCGGCCGACCGCGCGGAATGGTGGTCGGCTTGGCGTCGGGTCACGGGTCTCATCAGGCACCTTCCAGTCCGTCATTGTGCTCGGATCGCCCCCGCCCCTCGGCGAAGAAGACCCTGGCTGCGGCAGCCCCCGCCACAGCCGCGCCTCGTTGTCCCAGCTCCCCCGGGGGCGAACGGGGCCACGTACACGATGGGCGACACGTCGGCGGCTCCGCCCAGCCGTCGGGTCGGTCCCCCCTGGCGCACAGGGGCCAGCGGGTCAGCGCACCACGGGAAGAGCGTAGTCCCACAGCCGGTCGGCGGCGGTGGGGTCGATCGACCACTTGGCGACGCCCGCCATCACGTCGGGGCCCCCGTCGACAACCTCCGATTCCTGGTTGTCCTCGAAGTACCGCCCGGTCACGCCGTCGAGGAGCGGCGACGCCGCCAGCAGCACCGTGGTGGCGGCGCCCTGGGCCGGGGTCTTGAAGTAGTCGGGGGTGACGAGGTTTCCGTCCGCGTCCATGGCACCGAGGGCCTGCAGGGTCGCCTGGTCGAGGTGGCGTGCCAGATTGGTGTGGATCACGCCCGGCGCGCAGGCGTTGGCGGTGATGCCGTGTTCGGCCCAGCGACGGCTGATTCCGACGGCGAGCAGCACATCGGCGGTCTTCGACTGCGCGTAGGCGACGAACGGGTCGTAGGCGCGCCGCTCGAACTGCGGGTCGTCGAAGTCGAACCCGGCCCGCAACTGGGCACCGGAGCTGACCACGGCCACGCGTGCGTTCCCGGCCGCCTGCAGAGCGGGGCGAAGGCCGACGGCCAGGGCGAAGTGGCCGAGGTAGTTGGTGGCGAGCTGCATCTCCCAGCCCTGTGCGTTGACCTCACGGGTCGGGAGCATCATGATGCCGGCGTTGGCGACGAGGGCGTCGAGAGGTCCGTCCCAGGCGTCGCAGAAGGCACGGACGGAAGCCAGGTCGGCGACGTCGAGTGCGACGACCTGCGTTCCCGGGAACTCCTTGACCAGCGCCTCGGCGGAAGCCGGGTTCCGGGTCGCGATGGTCACCTGCGCGCCCGCACCCGCGAGCGCGCGAACCGTCTCGACGCCGAGGCCGGAGGACCCTCCGGTGACGATCATCCGGCGCCCGCTCAGATCGACTCCGTCGAGTACCTCGGCGGCGGTGGCGCGCTTCCCGAACGTAGTGGTTGTCAGCGACATGCTCGTGCCCTGCCTTAAGGAGGAGTGGTTGCTTCTTGGCCGGCGAGGTCGCTCACAGCGCTTCCGCCAAGACATCGTGCACGAGAAACCATACAACGTGTTCAGACATGGATTCTGGAGTGAGGGCGGGGCGCTGTTCCGTCACGTTGAGTGAGGAAGATCGCCGAGTTTCCCGAACCGGCGGATGGGGCGGAGGGCCGCGTACGCGGTCGAACCGACCCGGTGCCGGGGGACCGCGACTCTCCGGGCCCCGGGCCGCCGCACCCGCGGGGGGTCGCCACTGCGGCAAAGCGCCTTGACGGCCGTCCCGGCACGAACGGGACCTCGCGCGCCGACATTGGACGCGGCGCTCCGCACGCGCCTCAGCCCACAGCCGAGGCGAATTCCCCGTCAAGGGTCGGCCGAGCTAACCAGGGCACCGCCCTGTATGACAGCCCACCACTGGAAGGGCTCACCTGCATGACGGCCCGCCCAAGGAAGCGCTCGCCTTCAACCTCGGACCGGTTACTGACCATCACGGCCTGGACAAGGCGACGACGTTCACACATCCGCTGCCGACGCGGTGCCGAAGCCGCCGGGCTCGCGGACTGCGGGGTCGGCCGGCACGAGTTGCCCGGGCCCATCGGGGCACGAGTGCCCGAGCGGTCGTTCCGGCCGTGGCAGGGACGGCAGCAGCTCGGCGTCCCACGTGGGGGAAAAAACCGGCGACCTCGCGTAATCGACCGTCGCGTACTCTACGGCGAGTGTGGACCTTTGGTCACTGTGGGTAATTGCCGACCGAGTCCGGCCAAGGCTCTACCCGCACCTCTCGCTGTTCCGTGCTGACCGGTGACCAATTCACACGCCGCGAAATGGGACCGACAGACTGCCCGCACGGCCCGTGGACACCGACCCCGAACTCGCCCACATTCGGCAGGAGCTGAGCGTCACGCCGGCGGCGGGGTGAGTTTGGCGGCCACGGCGTCGAGGACCCAGTCCAGGCCGGTTGCGAAGGATGTCTCGGCGTCCACGTCCGTGCCGTCGTACACGGCCTTGGCCAGCGCCGGGAAGCGGCCGGTGGCCAGTATTCTCGTCACATGCGGGCCGTGGGCACGCTGCCAGTCGTGCTTGGACAGGCCCGTGGCGTGCTCGGCCCGCAGGTTCGCGATCTCGCGCCTGATCGCGCCAATGAAGTAGGCACTGACAGTCTCCACGGCGCGCATGACAGTGTCGACATCGGCGAGGCCGTCGAAGGCGGCCAGCGTGGCCTCGGTCACGGCGAGGCCGTTCGGACCCAGGGTCGGGCGACCGCCGAGCAGGTCGGCCAGCCATTCGTGACGGAGAGCGGCCTGCCTGGTGCGATGGGCGAGGATGCGCAGCGCCTCCCGCCAGTCACCGGGTTGTTCCTCGGGGAGAATCTCGGCCTGGACCTCGTCCACCATGAGGTCGAACAGTTCCTCCTTGGTGGAGATGTATCTGTACAGCCGCATAGGACCGGCGTCCAGGCGGGCCGCGACCTTGCGCACCGACACCGCCTCCAGCCCGCCTTCGTCGGCCAGGGCGATGGCGGCGGCGACAATCCGCTCCCGGTCGAGCGGCACGGGGCGAGTCGGCGGCTCCGGCCGGTCCCAGACAGTCATGCTCACACCGTACCGTTGCGATGCACTGTATATGAGCAATACAGTGTATCGATATGAGACACCGCATCGCAGTGGTCGGGAGCGGTCCTGCCGGCCTTACCTTCGCCCGCGTCCTGCACCGCCATGATCATCCCGTCACCGTCCTCGAACGCGATCCCGCCCCCGACGCCCGCCCCCCGGGCGGCACGCTGGACCTGCACGAAGGGATGGGCCAGCTTGCACTGGACAAGGCGGGGCTGCTGGCGGAGTTCCAGGCGCTGTCTCGTCCCGAGGGGCAGGCCATGCGCATCCTGGACACGGCCGGGACCGTCCTGCGCGACTGGCAACCTCGCCCGGATGACCGGGCCAATCCCGAGATCGACCGCGGGCAACTCCGTGACCTGCTGCTCGGCCCTCTCGACGTCCAGTGGGGTCGGGATGTGACGCAAGTTGTGCCGGGGACCCGGGGTGGCGTACTGGTCCATTTCGCGGACGGGCGACAGGAGACGTACGACCTCGTGGTCGGCGCGGACGGCGCCTGGTCCCGGCTCCGCCCGGCAGTCTCGTCGGTGACGCCGCACTACACCGGCGTCACCTCCGTCGAGACCTCCCTGGACGACGTCGACGCCCGCCACCCTGACCTCGCCCGGTTGATCGGCGACGGTTCCGTGGCTGTGTACGGCGTGAACCGCGCGCTAGTCGCCCAGCGCAACAGCGGCGGCCACGTCAAGGTATATGCCCAGTTCCGCGCGCCACTGGACTGGCACACGAACCTGGACCTGGCCGACGTCGAGGCCATGCGATCGAGCCTGCTGGCTCTGTTCGACGGCTGGGCCGCTCCCGTCCTCGACCTCCTCCGCCACGGCAACGCCTTCGTCCACCGCCCCCTCTACGTACTGCCCGTGTCCCACACGTGGACCCACGTCGTCGGGGTGACGCTACTGGGCGACGCCGCCCATCTGATGCCCCCATTGGGGGCGGGAGCGAACCTCGCGATGCTGGAAGGCGCCGAACTCGCCGAATCCATCGCCACCAGCCCTGGAGATCTGGACGAGACCGTCCGCGCCTTCGAGGAACAGATGTGGGCACGGGCCGGCAGGTGGGCGAAGATCACGATGGCCGGTCTGGAACGCCTAGTGAGCCCGGACCCCGCCGAAGCCCTCGCCCTCTTCGACCAAGTCCAGCCATCCTGACTGCCAATGAGAGCACCAGCGTTAACAGCTCGCCACGGCTTCACGGGACAGTACGGCACCGCCGCGGTCCGTTCCGGCAAACCAGCGTTAGACGAACGCACGGACTGCACCGCCCTCAGCCCGCTACCGCCTCCGCGGCTCAGGCAGCCTGGCCGAGACCGGCGGCGGTCAGGTCCAGCTCCTTCACGGGAGCGGGCCGGTATACCCCAGAATCCTGCTGCTTCAGTGAAGATCCGACTCGACCTCGGTCAGTCGATGCCTTCAACGATGCGGAAGTCGCGCTCGACGCCGTCGGAGAGGGCGACCAGCGCCTCCTGGTA
This sequence comes from Streptomyces sp. NRRL F-5122, assembly GCF_001507435.1. Classification (GTDB taxonomy): domain Bacteria; phylum Actinomycetota; class Actinomycetes; order Streptomycetales; family Streptomycetaceae; genus Streptomyces; species Streptomyces lannensis. Next base: position 65,078 of record NZ_LMWH01000242.1, on the reverse strand, counting down.
GGCCGCGCTCTCGTGCGCCGCGACGGCCTGCTCGAAACTGTCGAACTCGATCAGGACGGTGCGCTCGGCGATTCCGGCGTCATGCGCCACGACCCGACTGCCACGGGCGAGGATCCGACCGCCCCCGGCCTCGACGGCCGGACCGGCCAGCTTGTTGTAAGCAGCCAGCTTCTCAGGGTCTGAAATGGTGCGGTAGGCGCTGACCCAGTAGCCCTTGGGCATGGAACCTCCAGTGTTGGGATGAGTGCATCTGACTTACGGGTTGGTCTCGGACGAGCGTCGGCGGGCGAGAGCGAGGCCTGTCAGCGTCGTGATCACCATGGCGCCGATGCCGACCAGCGCCGCGGTGGTGTAGGCGCTGTCGTCGGGGAAGAGGTGGCCGGGGCCGGTGCCCGCGGCGAGGATCAGGCCGCCGATGGCGCTGCCCAGGGAGTACCCGACGCTGCGGACGACGTAGTTGAAGCTCATGGCGCTCGACGTCTCGCTCTTGGGGGTGACGGCCAGGATGACGCCGGGCATCGCGGCCGAGAAGCCGCCGACGCCGAAGCCGAGCACGCCCATCGCCGCGAACAGTTCGGCCAGGTCCGATCGGGCCGCCGCGAACAGGGCGAACCCGCCGCCGACCACGACGGCGCTGCCGGCCAGGACCAGGGGGTCGGCGATCCGCGTCCGGACCCGCGGCGTGAGCTTGCCGGCGACGAACCCCAGCACCGAGAACGGGATGAGGACCAGCCCGGCGACGAAGGTCGTCAGCCCGAAGCCGTAGCCGGCGCCGTGCGGCGTCTGCGCGTACCGGGTGATGAGCGTGAGCAGGAGGTACATGCCGATCCCGCCGACGAACATGGCGAGGTTCGCCCCGGCGACCGCCGGGTGCCGCACCGCCCGCACATCGACCAGGGGCGTCGTGCTGCGCAGCTCGATGACGGCCCAGACGCAGAGCAGCACCACCGCGACGACGGCGAGGCCCGCCGCCACGGCGAGGTGCCGGCTCCACAGATTCCGTTCGCCGGCGAGGAACAGCACCAGGAGCAGCGCAGCGGCCAGGACGACCGCGCCTGCCACGTCCACGTGGGCGGAGCGGCCTTCGGGGGCTTCGGGCATGGAGCGCCACGCGGTCAGGAGAGCGGCGGCGGTGACGACCAGGCCGAGGCCGTAGGCGGCCCGTACCCCGCCGAGCTCGGCGAGCAGTGCAGCCAGCGGGTAGCCGACGCCGGCCCCGATGATCGAGACCACCGAGATCAGGGCGATCACGGCCGCGCTGCGCTCCTCGGGGAGGTGGTCCCGGGCCACGCCCATCATCAGCGCCGTCAGCCCCAGCCCGACGCCCTGGGCCCCCCTGCCGGCCAGCAGCCACGCGAACGGCAGCGGCAGCACGGTGAGCGCGCTGCCGGCGACGACGACCGCCAGCGTGGCGAGGATCGTGGCCCGCCGGTGCCGGCCGGCTCCGAGCCGGCCCAGGACCGGCGTGGCGACGGCGCCGCTGAGCAGCGCGACGGTCAGCGTCCACTGCGCGCTGCCGAGCGAGACGTGGAACGAGGTCGCCACGCTGGTGATGAGCGGTGTCCCGAGGCTGGCGACCGCCGCCACGACCAGAGCGATGAACACCAGGGCGGGGACCAGCAGCCGCGCCTCGGAACGCGCCACGGGGAACGCCTTCACCGCGACCCCGCCGACCGGCTGCCCGGTCACTGCTTCGGCCCTTCGCGGTCCTGGCTTTCGAGATCTGCCAGATGCTTCAGCGCCGGAAGGGCCGCCACCAGCGCCTCGACCTCGTCGCCGGTGAGCCCGCCGATCAACCGCTCGAACGCGTGGACGCCCGCCTGGCGCCGTGTCCGGACATAGGAGGCGCCGGCCTCGGTCAGGCACACCAGCGTGACCCGCTTGTCGGACGCGTCGCCCCGCCGCTCGACCAGGCCGGACTCCTCCATAACCCGGACCAGGGCGGTCATCCCGGGCTGGGTGACGCCCTCGACCGCGGCCAGATCGGTGATGCGCCGCGGGCCGGTCCGGTCCAGGGTGGCCAGGGTGGCGGCGGACGTCAGGCTCATGTCCCGGGGCAGGCGTCTCGCGGCCCTGGTGGCCAGGCCGTAGAGGGCTGCCCCGATGACGGCGGACGCGCCAGGAGCGGTGTCTTGACGACTCATGCGCGAAGCATAGCCTTTTTATATTCATGGTTTATGGAAATGGTCGACTGGCGCGGGCGGCGCGCCCCTTGAGCAGGCCGGCCCGCCGGATCCGGGTCAGTGCCAGGCCCAGCAGCCGGTCGGCGCGGTCGCCCTCGGCGAGCCGCTCGCGGAAGTCGGACAGCACGCTGTGGTGGAAGCCGGGGTCTTCCAGCTCCAGGCCGAGGGCGTACTTGAAGTCGATGCGGCAGCGCACCGCCTCGGCGGCCTGGCGGTGCGACAGGTTGAGCGCGTACTGCAGCACGCAGACGGTGGCCAGCTGCGCGGGCGAGAGCCCGGGGCGGCCGTCGCGCGGGTACCAGGCGGTGAAGTCCTCGTCGCTGAACAGGCCGTCGAGGCGGTCGCGGATCCACATCGCAGTGGTGCCGTGGGGGCTGCTGGCCCGGGCGACCCGCACGGTCTCCCAGGTCCACCGGCTGGTCACCAGCACTCCCGAGCGGCTGTCGCTGCCGGTGCTGGCCGCACTCTGCGACATCTTCGAGTGCACCCCGGCCGACCTGATCGCCACCAAGACCGAGAACGCCGCCATCCGCAAGGTCGCCACCGGCGACGCGATCGTGGACCTGTCGCCCGCCATCGATGACCCCGGGCGTCGGCGCCTGCTGGAGCTCTTCGCCACCTGGCACATCCAGCGCCGCCTGCACACCCTGGCCGACCGTTGCCCGCTCACCAGCAAGCAGATCCACCAGGCCCGCAACGAGATCCACCTCGCGACCGCCTTCCTCGCTCACCTCGCCGAGCGCGGGCGAACCCTCGCCGACTGCACGCAGGCCGATGTCCACGACTGGTACGCAGGCGGCTACACCGCCCAGTGCCTCACCCTTGCCTTCCTGCGATGGGCGATGCGGTCCAACCACATGCCCACGGTCACCGTTCCGCACCGCTCCACCAGCAACCCAACCCCTCTCGTTCAGCAGCAACGGCTCACCCTGCTACGGCAGGTCGTCGACCGCGACGACATCCCTCTCCAGGACCGCGTGGCCGCCCCGCTCGTCCTCCTCTACGCGCAGTCGCTCACCCGGATCGCACGGCTCACCATCGACGATGTCCTCCGTGAGGACGGCGAGGTCCAGATCCGGCTCGGCGACCCGCCGTCGCCCGTCCCTGAGCCCTTCGCCGGCATGCTGCTGGACTACCCGGGCCAGCGGCCGAACACCATGACCGCAACCAATCCGGGCGCCCGATGGCTCTTCCCAGGTCGACGGGCCGGACAACCCATGACCTCGGACACCCTCGAAATTCGCCTCCGCGACCTGGGCTTCCCTACCCGGCGAGGACGCACGTCGGCGATCCGCCACCTCGTACTCCGGGCCCCCGCCCCCGTGGTCGCCCGCATGCTCAGCTACCACGACGACACCACCGCCCAACTCGCCGCCGAGGCCGAAGGAACCTGGCGACACTACGCACCCGGAGACCACACTCGGTGACCGCAGGGCCACCAGCCGCCGTTTGACCTTGCCACTGGCGGCAGGGTTGAACGATGACCGGCATGGACAGCAGCACTGCACCTCCGGTCAGCAGGGTCGTCGCCGTCACCGGGGCCGGCACCGGCATCGGCCGGGCCACCGCCCGCGCGTTCGCCGCTGAGGGCGCCCGCGTCCTGGCCATCGGCCGGCGGGCCGAACCGCTCCGCGAGACCGCAGCCGGGCACGAGAGGATCACCCCGCTGGCCGCCGACATCACCGCCGAGGGCCAGCCCGATCGGATCGTCCGAACCGCGCTGGAGGCGCACGGCCGGTTGGACGTGCTGGTCAACAACGCCGGCATCGTGCACGGCGGTGCCCTCGGCACCCTCACGCCGGAGATGATCACGCCGCAGATCGCCACCAATCTGATCGCACCCATCCTGCTGGCCCAAGCCGCGCTGCCGTCCCTCGAGGCGTCCGGCGGAGCGATCGTCAACGTCAGTACGTCGGTGGGGCAGCGGGCTTGGCCGGGCAGCTCGGTCTACGCGGCGACCAAGACCGCGCTGGAACTGCTGACTCGCAGCTGGGCGGTCGAGTTGGCACCCCGCGGGGTCCGGGTGGTGGCGGTCGCGCCCGGCGCGGTCGACACCCCGATCGGCGAGCACCAGGGACTGACGCCGGAACGGATGGCAGCACTACGAGAGTGGCAGCTGGCACACACCCCGCTGGGCCGGATCGGCCGACCGGAGGAGGTTGCCTGGGCAATCACCCAGCTCGCCGCACCAGCCGCGTCGTTCGTCACCGGCGTGGTACTCCCGGTCGACGGCGGGGCGGTCGTGACGTGATAGGAGTGGCCGTGGAGGTGGAGCGGGTGCAGATCGGTGAGCTGGCCAGGACGACCGGGACGACGGCCCGTGCGCTGCGGCACTACGAGCAGGCGGGGCTGATCTCCTCGGAGCGGGCCCCCAATGGCTACCGCATCTATGACGAGCGGACGGTGGTGCGGGTCCGCAACATCCGCCACCTGCTGGCCGCCGGGCTCACCCTGGACGACGTGCAGATCTTCCTGCCGTGCCTGGACGGAGACGTGACCACGACGCCGCCATCCGACAAGGCCCTGCAGGTCGCATCAGAGCGACTGACGGTCCTCAACGAACGCATCGCCGCCCAGACCGCGATCCGGGACCGGCTCAAGACCGCACTGCGCCACGCAACCGGCGACCGGATCCGGCCGGCGGCCTGACCGCCCGCCTCACCGCAGAGGTTCGAAAGAGCCGGTCCCCCTTCGCTCTGGTCACACACAGTGACTACAGACCCTCACTGAGCCTCCGCCAACTTGAAGGCACAGGTCAAAGGGCTGGCGTGACGGTCTCCCGAGGTTCTCACGCTGGTCGGAGGCGGCAGTCTCCGGAGTAGATCGTCTGTCAGCGGTTGACTTCAAGATTCGTCAGGACGAGCAGGGCGCGCAGGAGGTGGGTGGCGCGGGTGGTCTCCGTGCTCCTCGCAAGTCCAGTGCGTCGCGCAGTAGTTCCGGTCAGGAACCCGAGCTGCCGCAGCATCGTCATCCTTCCGCCATCCCGACGGCGGCATCTGCCTCGGCGACGCTCTCCCAGCCCTTCTGCTTGAGTACAAACGCGGCGACGAGGGCGGCGACCACCAAGAAGGCGGCGGAGATGTGGAACGCCGTCTGGACCGCGCGGTCACCGGGCCCGACGGCGGCTACCGTCTCGAATTGCCGGGCCCCGGCTCGTACGTCCTGATCACCTCGGCCGGAGGTTCCGCCGACGCCAGTAGCGGCAGCGGTTCTCCTATCCGGGACCGGTCTCGATGTTCTGCCCGCTCTGTTCTTCAGGGCCGGTGACCCGGCACCGCCGGTCTCAGGACCAGGCGATCTCGCCATGGCGGTCGATGAAGCGTCCGGTGCCGGCACCGGGCCCCTCGGTGGCGAGGGCGACGATCGCGTCCGTGCCCTCGGTGACGGTCTGGGAGCCGCTGTGACCGTTTATGTCGGTCGCGGTGTAGCCGGGGTCGGCGGCGTTGACGCGAATGCCCTTGAGCCCTTTGGCGTACTGCGTGGTCAACATCGTCAGCGCCGCCTTCGAGGAGGCGTACAGCGGCACGACGACGTGCGACTCGGACCGGCCGGGGTCGTGGGTGAAGGCGAGGGAGCCCATGCCGCTGCTGACGTTGATGATCACGGGGTCGTCCGAACGGCGCAGCAGCGGCAGGAACGCGGTGGTGGTGCGGACCACGCCGATGACGTTGACGTCGAGGACGGCGCGGGCGTCGGCGGCGGTGAGATCGCCGGGATCACCGAAGGGACCCTGGACCCCCGCGTTGTTGATCAGGACATCGATCCTGCCCTCGTGCTCGGCGACGTCCGCGGCGGCGGCCACGGACGCGTCGTCGGTCACGTCGACGGGGACGAAGCGTGCGCCCAGCGCGGCGGCTGCCTCCTCACCCCGCTCACGGTCGCGGGCTCCCAGGAGAACGGTGTGACCGCACGCGATGAGGCGGCGGGCGGTCTCGCGGCCGATGCCCTTGTTGGCTCCGGTGATGAAAGTGATCGTCATGCCTTCGATGGTTGCCTTGACGAGGGAGCCGGACCAGGGACGCTTCGACGGTGGGAAGACCAGTACCACCCTCGCGCCCCCGCATGTGATCGGGGACGCGGGAGGATGGAGAGCATGACGACGACACCCCCCGGAACTGGACTGGGCGCGATGATCCGCACGTGGCGGAACCGGCTGCCCCCGTCAGCCGCTGGGCTGCCGGTCGTCCGCAAGCGCCGGGCTGTCGGGCTGCGGCGCGAGGAACTGGCCGACCTGGCCGGAGTGTCGGTCGACTACGTCGTGCGCCTGGAGCAGGGGCGGGCCACGACACCCTCGGCGTCGGTGGTGGCGTCCCTGGCGCGCGCTCTCCAACTGTCCACCGCCGAGCGGGACCACCTCTACCGGCTGGCCCAGATCGTGCCGCCGGCGGACGGCACGATCTGCGACCATCTCCCCCCCGGTATGCAACGGGTACTCGTCCGCCTCGGAGACGTACCGGTGGCCGTGTTCGCGGCGGACTGGCAACTGGTGTGGTGGAACCACGGGTGGGCCGCCCTGCTGGGAGACCCCTTGGCTTCGCCGCCGCGGATGCGCAACTTCGCCCGCGACAGGTTCCCGGTGGACGTCGATCACACCCCCCTCGCGCTGTGGCCGGTCACCGAGACGGACCCCGACACCGCCGACGCCGCCCTCGTCTCCGATCTGCGCCGCGCCACCGGCCGCTTCCCCCGGGACAGCCGCCTGGCCGCGCTGGTCCGCGACCTGAACGCAGGCAACGAGAGGTTCGCCGAGCTGTGGGCGACAGGAGAGGTGACCGCGAATCGCGAGGTCCACAAGAGGGTCGATCACCCGTCGGTGGGCCCGGTCACGGTGGACTGCGATGTCCTGACCGACGGCGACACGGAGCTCAAGATTGTCATCATGACCGCCGCGCCGGGCAGTGAGGACGAGACCAAACTCCAGCTCACCACCGTCGTCGGCCCACCGGCCGGCACGCGCAACTGATCCGCCCCGCCCATCGGCCGACCGACGGCTCACGGTTTTCGTGACGCACCAAACCGTTGGACACGCACCGACGGGTGATCAGGACGGCCCGCTGGCGGACTGCCCGGACGGCGCCCTCGTTCCGCCTGGCCACGAACCGCGGTGCCCTGTTGACATCACCCTCGCCGCGCTGGGTGGTCGGTGGACGCCGCTGGTAGTCCGCGAGTTCCTACGCCGCGGTCAGACCACCTACTCCGAACTGTCCGCCGCCCTGCCCGCTCTCTCGGACAGGCCGACCCAGTTGACCAGTGCGGGCGTCATCGAGCCTCACCGCACCCCGGGCTGGCCTCCGCGCGTCCGCTACATTCTGACCAGCCACGGCCGGGCGCTGGAACCAGTGGCGCGCAGCATGTGGGAGCGAGGCACAGCGCGACGGGAGGCCCTTGGCCAAACGCCAGACCCGTAGAACACGGCCTGAACCTCGTCAGCTCCCCGGTTCTTGCTCGCTGCGGCTGGACGGCCTTCTACGATCCGGTGCATGGATCCTGAGCTGCTGGAACGGATCACCGCGGCGCGCGGAACTGGAGGAACTCGAAAAGCAGCTGGCCAAGCAGTTGGCGGAGGTACGGGCCGAGCGGAACGAACTCGCCGTCGCCGAACGCGTCCTTGAACGGGTGAGTGAACAGCTCGCCAACGAACGGGCATCGGTCACGCCGGCGCCCGGGCAGGTGGGCGGACGAGCGGTGATGCTGATCCCGCACCGCACGTCAGGCGTGGAGGAGAGCACACTCCCGCCGGACCACCAGCGCATTCTCGCCGCTGTGCGGCAGGCCGCCGGACCGGTCATGGCCCGGCAGGTCGGTGACGCGCTGGGAATCGACGTCAGTGTGCGGGCCAAGCTGGAACCGCTGCGCGGGAGAGTGGTCAGACTCGTCGATCGCGGCTGGCTGCGGAAACTACCCGACGGCCGGTTTACCACCTGCCTGTGACCAGGGACGCCAGCGCCCGGAGTGGTGGGGTGCGGGCGTAACCGGGTTGCCCCCGGCGGCCGTTGGAACTGTGTGACGAGATCCAAAGAACGCGCCGAGGACACCTGCCCGCTTGATTACCAGTACCGTCTGCCGCTGTCCACGAGCACCGTCAAGTACCTCGCCGATCTACTGCGACGCCACCTGAAGGCGATTCGGTCCAGGTGGCGGATCCTGCCGCCCGGGAGGATCACGGTGATCGTCTTGACCGTGCTGCGCCACGACCAGCGCCTGGCCGACATGGCCGGCGGCAACAATGAGTCCGAGTCCACCGTCCGCCGCTGGCGCGACGAGCTGATCGCCCTCCTCGTCGCGCAGGCTCCGCGCCTGGACCGCGCCCTGAAGAAGGTGGCCAAGCAGGGCGGGGAGGTAGTCCTGATCGACGGCACCCTCATCCCCACCCGACGCCGCACAGGAAAGGCCGACCGACAAAACTACTCCGGCAAATACCGCCATCACGGCCTGCACTTCCTCGCCGTGACCGACGAGAAAGGCCGCCTGATCTGGATATCCGCCGCCCGGCCCGGCCGCACCCACGACATCACGGCCGCCCGCCACGACCACATTCTGGCCCACCTGCGCGCCGCCGGTCTCGGCGCATTGGCGGACCTCGGCTTCCGCGGCCTCGACAACGACGTACGCGACCCCGTGATCGTCACCGGCTTCACAGCCACCCGCGCTCACAAGCTCACCCCCGGCCAGAAGACCGCCAACCGCGTCCTCGCCACCGGACGCGCACCGGTCGAACACGGATTCGCCCACCTCAAGAACTGGCGGACCCCCACCAAACTCCGCACCGACCCCGCCCGCGCCACCCACCTTCTGCGCGCCCTTTCGTTCTGGCGAACCTCGAAGTCAACCGCTGACGGATGATCTACTCCGCAGACTGTCGCCCACGACCAGCGTGAGCACCCCGAGAACCGGTCACACCAGCTCTTTGACCTGTGATTTCAAGTTGGCGGAGGCTCACTGATTAAGGAATACGCGACAGCCGAATACGCGAGGTCGCCAGTTTCACATCCCACGTGGCGCGGCTCCGCAGCTGACCCACCGGCGAACTCGCCCTCTACCGCTGCCACTCGGCAGCAGCGGGGCCACCGCCGCCCACCCCGGCACGCGTCGCTGAACGCTGATGGACCACCGAGGAGATCTTGCAGTCCGGCAAGGGCCTCCGCGATGCAGCGGCGGAGTGGCCATTCTGCGGGCCTGGGCAGACAATGCCAATGCGGCGCCTTCGGTGCGGCCGCACACTGGCGCAGCGCGTCGGTCGCGGATCGCGCGCTCGGACCGTTGGCGAGGTTCGAGGACGCCGTGTCCCGCTGGACGAGAGCGGGCCGCATGCGTCATGGAGCCGACATGGTGGACAACCCGGTCGATGTTCTCACCCCGGACCCGGGGGAATCTTCGATAGCCGCTTCCGAGCAGGTCCTTGCCGAGGTTCTGGCTCAGGTCGTACGGGTCGACCGGGTCTCGGTCGACAGCAACTTCTTCAGCGACCTGGGCGCGGACTCCATGGTCATGGCCCATTTCTGTGCGCGGCTCAGAAAACGGGACGACGTGCCGTCGGTGTCCATGAAGGACGTCTACCGCCATCCGACCGTCAGGGGCCTGGCGGCGGCCCTTACCGATACCGCGCCGCCGACGCCCGAGGCCTCCCCTCCACCGGTGGCGGCGCCCCACAGGCAAGCACCACCACCCCCCGTCTCCGGCACGTCGCACTACGTGACGTGCGGGGCGCTGCAACTGCTCTTCTTCCTCGCCTACTCCTACGTTGTGGCCCTGGTCCTCGCCCAGGGTGTGGAGTGGATCTCCGACGGCGTCGGCCTGCTGGGCACCTACCTACGAGCGGTGATCTTCGGTGCCGCGCTCTTCCTCGGCGCCTCCGTGCTGCCAGTGGTGGCCAAGTGGGTGCTGATCGGCCGGTGGCGGCCCCAGCGGATCCGCACCTGGAGCCTGGCCTACGTCCGATTCTGGTGCGCCAAGACGCTCATCCGCACCAGCCCGCTCGTGCTGTTCGTCGGCTCACCGCTGTACCCCCTCTATCTGCGGGCACTCGGAGCGAAGATCGGACGTCGCGTCAGCATCTTCTCCCGGCACATCCCGGTGTGCACGGACCTGCTCACCATCGGTGACGGCTCGGTGATCCGGAAGGACACCTACTACAACTGCTACCGGGCGGAATCGGGAGTGATCCGGACCGGGCCCATCACGCTCGGCAGGGATGTCCTCGTGGGTGAGGTGACGGTGCTCGACATCGACACCGCCATGGGTGACAGGACCCAGCTCGGCCACACCTCCTCGCTGCACGCCGGCCAGGTGGTGCCCGACGGAGAGCACTGGCACGGGTCGCCGGCCCAGCCCACCGAAGTGGACTACCGCCGGGTCGGCCCCGCCCGTTGCGGCGGCGCCCGCAGGGCCATGTACTCGATGACCCAGGTGCTGATGGCGCTGTTCCTCTATATCCCACTGGTCGTCGCCGGTGTCGTGATCCTGGTGGCGGCCGTCCCGGAGTCGACCTCGATCCTTGAGCCCGGGCCCACGGCGCTGGATGACTGGACGTTCTACGCCGACGCATTGGCCGGGTCGGCGATCTTCGTGGTCGGGGCCGTGGTCCTGGGTGTACTGCTCACTGCGACGGTTCCCCGCGCGCTCAACCTCACCCTCAAGCCGGACGTCGTCTACCCCTTGTACGGCGTGCGGTACGCGGTCCACCGCATCATCGTGCTCTTCACCAACCGGCGCTTCTTCACGATCCTGTTCGGCGACAGCTCGGGCATCGTCCACTACCTGCAACGCCTGGGCTACAAGCTCTCCCCCGTCGAACAGACGGGCTCCAACTTCGGCATGGCGGTCAAGCACGACATCCCCTACCTGAGCTCTGTCGGCAAGGGCACGATGGTGGCCGACGGGCTGTCGATCATCAACGCCGAGTTCTCCCCGTCCTCCTTCAGCGTGTCGCCGGTGACCATAGGCCCGCGCAACTTCCTCGGCAATTACATCGCCTACCCCGCGCGAGGCAGGACCGGCGACAACTGCCTGCTGGCGACCAAGGTCATGGTCCCGCTCGTCGGAGCCATCCGCGAGAACGTCGGGCTCCTGGGCTCGCCCAGCTTCGAGATCCCGCGCACGGTCCTCCGGGACAGCAGGTTCGACCACCTCAAGGAGGGCGAGGTCTTCCGTCGCCGCCTGGCCGCCAAGACCAAGCACAACGCCTTCACCATGGGCGTGCACCTGTTCGCGCGGTGGTTGTACTTCTTCTGCGTGACCGTGATCGCATCGGCAGCTGTCGACCTCTACGACTCCCTCGGCGCGGCGGTGATCGTGCTGGCCGGCCTCCTGACTCTCCTGTTCGTCATCGTCTACATGCTGCTCACCGAACGCGCCGCAGCGGGCCGTGGCGGTCTGCGACCGCTGTACTGCTCGATCTACGAGCAACCTTTCTGGCGGCACGAGCGGTACTGGAAGATCACCACCCCGACCGAGGCGATCGCCGTCTTCAACGGCACGCCGTACAAGAGCCTCATCTGGCGACTGCTCGGCACCCGGATCGGCAGCCACGTATTCGACGACGGATGCTTCATCCCCGAACGCTCACTCGTCACCATCGGCAATGACTGCACCCTGAACGAAGGCAGCAGGATCCAGTGCCACTCGCAGGAGGACGGCACCTTCAAGTCCGACCGCACCACACTCGGCAACGGTTGCACCATCGGCGTCAACAGCCTTGTCCATTACGGCGTCACGATGGGCGACACCTCCACACTCGCGCCCGACGCCTTCCTCATGAAGGGCGAGCAAGTCCCGGCCCAGGGGTACTGGGCGGGCAACCCTGCCCGCGAGATGCCCACTTCCCTGCCCAACAGCCTGCCGATCCGGCCGCAGGGCGGGTGAGGGCAACGGATCAGCGGCCGGGGCGACGCCCTCCGTCCCGAGTTCTGGGTGTCACGTTCCATGGGCAGAGGCTCGCACCAGCGTGCGGGCCTCTGCTCCTGGAGAGATGGGCCGGACCCTCACCGCCGGCCGCCCTGCCACCGTCGTACGCCCGTCGCAGTCGTACGCGGATGATCAAGCTGCCCTCCATGGGCGAGGTCCGCGCACGACGACGCGCGCCGTTCAGCCCGTCACGCGGAACAGATGGCTGCCCGGGCCGACCGTGAAACGGGCGTAGCCGCCCATCTGTGCGCCGGCCGTCGCGGCTGCGGGTGCATGTGCCTTCTGCCGACCGCTCACCGGTACGAGGACGTCGGCGGTCGACCCCACCGGCACGTCGACACGCAAGGTGAACTGTCCCTTGGCCCGCGTCCACGACGAGGCGATCCGACCCAGCGGTGACTGGACATGCGCGGAGGCGTGTGTCAGGTCGCCGACGAGGTGGGGGCGGATCGTCACCTTCGTGTAGCCGGGTGCGGCGGGTTCGATGCCGGCCACATCCTGGTAGAGCCAGTCGTCCACCGTGCCCATGAAGGCGTGGTCGTGCGAGCGCGAGTTCGCGTTCCACTCCTCCCACATGGTCGTGGCGCCAAGGCCCTCGAACCAGTAACCCCACCCGGGGTAGGTCGGGTTGGTGGCCACCTTGTAGGCCAGGTCGGCGTGCCCGGCATCGGTCAGGACCGGAAGGAGGACCTTGGTGCCCAGCGCACCGGTGTCCAGGTGATCACCACGGGCGTGGATGTCCTCAACGAGGTTGTCGATCACGGCTTGACGGTGCTCCTTGGGCACCATGCCGAAGCTCAGGGGGAGCAGGTTCGCCGTCTGCCGGTAACCTGCGGCCTTGTCGTCGTAGTAGGACTCTTTGTCCCGGTCGTAGAAGGTGGCGTTGAAGGTGTCCTTGACCTGCGTGGCGAACGCGCCGAAGTGCCGCGCGTCTGCCTCGTGGCCCAGCGCTTTTGCCATCGTCGCGAGCCTCGTCGCGGTGAGGTAGATGTACGCGGTGCCGGACAGCCGGGTGCCCTCCGGCGCGTTGGCGCCTTCCGGCGAGAGCCAGTCTCCGTAGCTGAAGCCGGTGTAGATGCCGCCGGTGTCGGCGATGTCCCGCTCGTAGTGCTCCAACCAGGCCTTCATGCCGTCGTAGTTGTCGGCGACCGCCTCTGTGTCGCCGTAGTACCAGTACAGGTCCCAGGTGCCGAGAATGAAACTGGCCGACCAGATGGGGTCCTTGACCTGCTTGCCGGACTCGGTGGTGGGTACGGTGGGGCCGATCGATCCGTCGTCGTTCTGGTCGTCTCGGTGCGAACGCATCCAGCTCTCGTAGAAGTTCTGCATGTCGAAGTTCGCGATCGCCGAGTCGGCGTACAGGAAGCCGTCGGCCGTGTAGGGCCGCTTCTCGTACATGGGTGTGTCGGTCGGGATCGAGTGGAGGTTGTTGAGGATCGTGTCGGCCTGCGCGTCCTGGTAGCGGTTCAGCAGGTCGCTCGAGCTGGTGAAGTCGCCGGTGGACGCCACCGCCGTGTGGACTCTCATCCCGTCGACCGACCGCAGGGTGACCCCCTTGGGGACCACGACTTGGGCATAGCGGAAACCGGCGTAGCTGTAGCTCGGCTGGTAGTGCTCCACCCCCTCGCCCTTGAGGGTGTAGGAGTAGGTCTGCAGGGCCATTCCGAAGGCGCCGGTGTTGTCGACGGTGCCGTCGGCACGCAACTTCTCGCCGTAGGTGACGGTGACCGTCGCTCCGGCAGGTCCTTGGACCCCGACGCGCGCCCACCCTGCTGTGGGGGTGCCGTAGTCGTAGACGTGCGTACCGTCGGCGGGCGTGGTGGTGTGCTCTGCCTTCAGATGGCCGGTCACCTTGACGGGCGGAAAGCTCTCGGAACGGAGGGTGCCCTTGGGGCCGTCGACCGTCAGTGCGGCGCGCCAGGTGCTGTCGTCGAAGCCCGGCCGCTCCCAACCGGGCTGCTCCACACGGGCGTCGTAGGTCTCCCCGAACCACAGTGACTGCGTGGTCGTCGGCCCGTCGGACACCTTCCACCCGTCGTCGCTAAGCACCTGCTGGTGCGTGCCGTCGGTGTAGGTGATGTCGAGTTCCAGCTTGAGCTTGGGCTCACCCCACCAGGACGACGCCTTCCATTCGTCCGGATCGGTCATCGCGTAGAAGCCGCGGCCGAGGCTGACCCCGATGGCGTTGCCGCCGGTGCGCAGCGCGTCCGTGACGTCGTACGTCGAGTACAGGACGGTCTTGTCGTACACCGTGAATCCGGGCTCGAGCTCTCGGTCGCCGATGCGCCGGCCGTTCAGGTAGAGCTTGTTGTAGCCCAGGCCCGCGATGTGGGCCCGCGCCGACGCGATGGGCTTGGCCGCGGTGAACTCGTCACGCAGCAGCGTCTCGGGGGACGGTGGAGCCGACACCGACCGGCCCCAGGGGCCGGCACCGTAGCCGGCGGCCTCGAGGGCGTTCGGCCACGCCGCGTCGCCGTATCCGGGCTGCTCCCACCCCTCGTGCGCGGAATCGGAGGCTTTCCAGCCGCTGTCGGTGACAAGGTCGGTGGGCGATCCCGCTCCCTGGAGGCGCAGGCTGCCGAGTACGCCCGCCGGCCCTTGATTGGTGTTCGTCGCCTCGACCGCCAGCACGTTGGTGCCTGTGTGCAGGTAGGGGGCGATGTCGATGATGCTCGCCGTCCGCCAGGAGTCCGCAACGAGCGGAGAACGCGCCACCTCGGTGCCGTTGACATACAGCGTGAAGCGGTCGTCGGCCGTGAGCTGCATCTCTGCCGAGCTGATCTGCGTCTTGTCGGGCAGGTCGAAGCTCCGGCGCAGGTAGCGCGTACCGGCGGGGGCCGAGTCGGCCGGATTGCCCTCGGGGTACCAGATCCATTTCGCGTCGTCGAGCCGCAGCGCGGGCGCCTTCTCGTGTGCCCCGATCCAGGCCCCGTGGAAGTCACCGGGGTTGACGAAGGACGTCTCGAATCGCGCTTCACCACTCCACGGCGACGCCTTTCCGGAGCGGTCCCAGACCCGTACGCGCCAGTAGTAGCTCGCACGCGACGCGAGAGCGGGTCCGTCGTACGCGACGTCGAAGGACCGGGAGGAGCGCACGCGCCCGCTGTCCCAGACCTGTCCCCGGCCGCCCTGCGACGTCGACACCTCGACCTCGTAGGCCACTTGCTCGACGGCGGTGGGACCGGCGGCGCCTTGCCCCGAGGTCACCTGCCAGCTCAGCCTCGGCCGGGGGACGTCCACACCCAAGGGCCGGACCTGGTGTTCGACCTCGAGTCCGCTCACCGCGAGCCCCGACCCGGCTACGGCCGAGCCCTTTTGGGAGTCCGGGACGGGCACGCCCGACGCGCCGGACGTCGCGCCGAGCCCCGACACGGTCGCCACAAGCGACAGCATCAGCCCTGCGATCCTGCGATTTCTCACGCTTACCCCCATCGACGAAACACAATTCGGCATGCGGCGTGTACACCGCCCTCATGAAGTGAATCGTTTCAATCGCTTCCCATGACACTCAACCACAGGCGTCACGAAGGAGACAAGGTGTCGTCAGCCGACCCGTCCACCGCACGAACCGACCCACCCACATGCCAAATCCGCTTCGCCCGAGGCGTGCCACGACCGATCTGGTGCTGGTTCGCGGCGGGTTGACGAAGCAGCGTGGGACCGGTTCGCGCTACTGCTGCCGGGCGCCCGTGGATTCGATCAGCGGGTGCTGGATCCATGCACAGCGTGCTGCCACAGCTCGAGCCCCACCCGGAGGAGTTCGCGCACGGCTGCGGCTTCTTCGCCCGTCCAGGCTCCCTCGCCGGCGGTCGGCTCGAGAGCGCCACCGCCGAAGATCTTTTCGTAGGCGTTGTCGTGGATGGATCCTTGCGAGGGAAGGGGTGAGCCGGTTTTCAGGCTGTGGGAGAGGTCTTCGAAGAAGTTCCACGCGTCCAGCAGCAGTCCTGCCGAGACCGAGTCAAGGTCAGGGTGGTCGACCCAGCGCTGTACGACGCGCAGATCGAGAGTGGCTTCGCCCTCCTGGACAAGCTCCCAGCCCTTGCGAACACAATAGTCCTCTAGCGTCTTGAGGTCGTGGAACACAAGGAGTCCCCCGAGGTCGCCAACGACGAGCTCGTCGGGGGCGTCACCCTCTCCGGGCCGCCAGATCAGAGTCAGGTCTCCTCTCCTGGACGCTATTCGGTACGGATAGCAGTCAGCCATGTGTGGTCTCCCCGATGCCGCGGCGGCACTCGCCGCGTGGGGGACATCCTGCCTGCAATGAACTTCGCGCAATAACTGCCGATCCGGTGGCGCGGTGCGGTGCGAGCCGGCGGGTCCGGGATCTCGGCCGCTGGGTGTTTCGAGCGGTCGGCGCCACGGACGACAGTGGTGGCCACGCTCTCATCTGCGACAGGCACCGTCGAGCCTGGGGCAACGTCCTGCTCGCCGACTTCGGCCCGTGCCGCTCCGGCGACCACCCCTGTGTGCTCGCGACGACGGCCACAAACACGACTGGCAACGCGACGGCCGGAGTGGGCGCCCAGTCGGCGTACGGTGTCCTGTAGGCGCTGGACAAGGAACTTCCCCAGGCCAGAGTCCGTGCAAGTGCCCGAACAGCTTGAGGCGTTGATAAGTACCTCACGTTGAGCACTGTTCAATCGCGCCTCGTTGGGGAAAGCGCGAGCATCGAGGGAGGAAGACTGTGAGCAACCGCTTTGACGCTCCGCCTGAGGAGGACCGCGGAAAGACCGCCACCTGGGCGAAAATGCTGGCCGGCCTCGTCCTGGTCTTCGTTCTGCCACTGGTCATTTGGTTCCTGCTGTCACTCCCCGAGATACGCATCCCTTGGTGAAGCACGGGCGGGGAAATGGCGCCGGGGTGCGCCTCCATTGGAACGCCACTACTGCATGAGCCGCCCGACGCCGCTCCGAACCGTCCCCCAGTGGTCGCGGCGAGCCCGCCTGCAGTTGCGTGCTCCCCGTCGAAAGGCTGGGCCCAGGCCGGCACGGCGTCGCACACCCGCGAGGGGGTTGGAGGTGCGGAGCACGCTCATCCGCCGCCACGACCAGGTCGCGCGGGCGCGGCTCTCGGCACGCTCGCCGCACAGGCCTGTCACAAACAAGGAGGCTGTCCTGTCCTCCTCTGTGAACAGTCCCTGTTTGGAGGAACACATGAGCGCTGAGCACGCACACCTGCCGCCGGGCGTCGAGGTGATTGCGGCCCTGCAGGGGGTGACGGCCCGCATCCCGGCCGACGCCGAGGCCAGGACCATCCGGGTCACCCTGCCGCCCGGTAATCTCGGCGCGCCGCCGCACCGGCACCCAGGGCCGCTCTTCGGCTACGTGACCGAGGGCGAGATCCTGTTCGAGCTGGAGGGACAGCCGCCTCGCGTGCTCAAAGCCGGTGACGCCCTCTTCGAGCCCGGAGGCGACGTGATCCACTACCAGGGCGCCAACAACCTTTCGGACGCTCAGTCGCAGCTGGTGGTGACCATGTTCGCGCCTCCCGGTACCCCTGTTCTGACGGTGGTCAGTGCGGAGGAGCTGGCCGAACGACGGCATTTGCGGGTCACCAAGCGGTAATGACGACCGGCTGGACTGGTATCGCATGCACTTCCGGGCGGTGCGGGGCGGTTCGGTCCGTTCGTCCAAGAGTTGACGGCAGCCGACGTCGAGTTCGTCAACGCACTCTCGGGCATCGGCGACCCAAGGCACTCCGGCCCACCTACACCGAATCCGTCCGGTGAGGGGGAAGGTAGGCCGGAAGGCCGCCTCGCATCGCTGACGCCGCATGGCTTTCCGCACTGGCATGTGCGGGACGCCATGCGGCGTTGCGCAACGTCCTCCGCGACAAGCAGCCGGGGTGAGACCGCCGCGAGGCGGCGCGGACGCCGGCGCCTCTCCGTATCCCGTGCGGAGGGCGCTCGGTTTCCTGGAGTGGAGAGATGGGCGGCACGCCGGCGACGGCTGGTGGGACTGACCGGAACCACATTGAGCCTGATGCACTGTTCACGGAGTACGGCTCCGACCGCTGCAGTACGCACGTTGGTGTCGGGTACCGCATGCGGGCTTGCCGGGTCCCCATCTGCGCTCCGTTATGGGAGCGACTGTGCGGACGATGCCGTACTGATCCCAACGGTCAGCCTCGGCAGATGCAGAAGGGATGACCAGCCGGATCAGTGAGAACGCGCGCCTTGGCGGCCTCATGAGGCTGGTGATCCGGCTTGCCCGCGCCCAACTCCAGCAACCGAGCCTCGGCCTCGTCTAGATCCACGACGTCGAAGCAAAGGTGCAACTGCTGGGGAACGGTCTGGTCGGGCCAACGCGGAGCCCGGTATTCGTCGACCCGCTGAAAACCGATGAACAGTCCGTCCTCACGGTTGAGACCCGCGAAGTCGGCGTCCGACTTCGGGTGGGGTTCGAAGCCCGTGGCCTCCTGATCCTTGATCCACCGTGTGACGTGCTGTCTGTGGACGGGGAAATAGGAAGAGGTGCCTGCTGACCTGCGATGATAGGAGTTCCTACGCTTCCACCACGCACGATCGGCAAGGCACCTCTGAAGTGAAAGTCTCCCACAGGCCCGCGGAGCTGTTCGCCGCGTTCGACGACGCCGACCTGATCGCACATGCCGGGCTGGTCCCCACGATCCGGCTGGCCGAGCGGTGCGGGCTGGCCGCTCTGGTGGCCGCGAAGGTGAAGTTGACCGGCGCGAAGAACGGCGCCGGGACGGCCGCCGAGGCGAAGGTCATGAGCATCGTGGGCGGGATGGCGGCCGGGGCGGACAGCATCGACAACCTGGACCTGCTACGTCATGGCGGGCTGGCCCGGTTGTTCGGCGGGGTGCGTGCCCCGTCGACGCTGGGCACGTTCCTGCGCGCGTTCACCTGGGGGCACGTGCGCCAACTGGAGTCCGCAGCACGGGCGTTCACCTGCAATCTCGCCGCACACACCGGCCTGGTCCCCACCAGGGACGAGGTGGTATTCGTCGACATCGACTCCAAGGTCAAGCAGGTATACGGCCCGGCCAAGCAGGGCGCCTCCTTCGGCTACACCAAACAGCACGGCCTGCACTTCCAGATCGTCACCGTCAAGACGGGTACCTGCGCGCCGGTGATCGTGGCAACTAGGCTGCGCAAGGGCTCGGCAGGCTCCGGAAAGGGCGCGGCGAGTCTGCTGTGCGAGGCGCTGGCCACAGTGCGGGCGATGGGCATCACCGCGCAGATCATCGTCCGCGCCGACTCTGCGTACTTCTCCCACAAGGTCGTCGACGTCTGCCGCAAGGCCGGCGCACGGTTCTCGCTCGCGGTCGCGGTCAAGAAGAAGATCCGTGAGGCCATCGCACATATCGCCGAGGACGCCTGGACGCCGATCAAGTACGCCGCCGCCGTCTGGGACGCCGAGGAGGAACGCTGGATCTCCGACGCCGAGATCGCCGAAGTCCCCTTCACCGCATTCACCAGCAAGAAGAAGGCGTTCCACGCCACCGCCCGGCTGATCGTGCGCCGCGTGAAGCGGCTCAACCCAAAGTCCGTGCCGGAGGGGCAGGCCGAGCTGTTCGGCGTCTGGCGCCACCACGTCATCTTCACCGACAGCCCATTCGTCCTGGCCCAGGCCGAACCCATGCACCGCGAACACGCCCAGGTCGAGCAGGCCTTCGCCGACCTGGAAGACTCCGCGCTCGACCATCTACCCTCGGGGAAGTTCACCGCGAACGCCGCCTGGCTCACCCTCGCAGCCACCGCCTACAACCTCACCCGGGCCGCCGCCCATCTCGCTTCCGTCTTCCACGCCAGGGCACGGACCGGAACGATCCGCCGCCACCTGATCAACATCCCCGCCCGGATCGCCACCGGCGCCCGCCGCCTCACCCTCCACCTACCCCAACACTGGCGTTGGCAGGACGACTTCGCCGACCTGTGGACGGCGACCGGACAGCGCATGATCACCTGACCCACGCGACTGCCCTGCCCGCCCACGACCCGAAAGACTTTGGAGACCCCGCATCGGACGGCCACCCGACGACCACCCCTGCCCTCGTCCCGAAGAAACACCCGGAACCCGTCCGACGCCCGTGATCAGAATTCCCGCGGTGGATCGAGGTTCAGTGTGCCAAGGTCCGAGTCGTGCCTCGGCAACTGCGCCAGCGAACAGCCTTCGTCGTACGCCCCAACGCGCCAGTCGTGTGTCGATGAAGTCTTGCCCCAAATACTGTTTTCTCCGGTGCGCGCCGGTAGCGTAATTCTCCGGGTTTGCGCGTAAGGGGGACGTGTGATGGATCCGATTGCGCTCGCGGCCGGGACGGCGCTTGTCAGTGCGATAGCCGCGGATGCTTGGCAGGGCGCCCGTACCGGCATGGTGGCGTTGTGGCGCCGGGTACGTCCTGAGCAGGCCGAGGCGGTCGACGCGGAACTGGCCGAAACCCGGGCTCAAGTGCTGGCTGCCCGGCAGACCGGGGAGGCAGACACCGAGCAGGCCTTGGTAGCCGACTGGCAGATGCGGATCCAGGCGCTGTTGCGATCCAATCCGGCGGTCGCCGATGAACTGCGCCAGTTGTTGGACACCCAGCTCACCTCGGCGTTGAGCGAGCAGGAGCAATCCCGGATCGGGACGCTGCTGATGCGGGCAGAGGCGTCCGGCAGCGGGCGGGTGTATCAGGCCGGGCGGGACCAGCACATCACTGAGCGGTGAGCGCGCCGGAGGCCGCGCCGCCCGGCGGTGAGGAGGCGCGCTTTGAGGCCCGCGCGTCCGAAGGGGCGCGGATCTATCAGGCCGGGCGGGATCAGCACATCGCCCAGCGGGATCTGCACCTGCACTACGAGGACGGGGTGCGCCGCTCCCGCCGCACTGCACCTGACGCGCCCGTGCTGGAATGCCCGTATCCGGGCCTGGCCGCCTTCGACGAAGACCGGGCCCACTGGTTCTTCGGCCGGGACGCGGTGACCGCAGATCTGCTGGTCCGTCTGGACGAACGGCTACGCGCTGGTGGCGCGCTGGCGCTGGTGGCACCGTCTGGGGCGGGTAAATCCTCACTGCTGCGCGCCGGCCTGCTGCCCGCCGTGGCGCGCGGTGCGCTGCCCGCTCCCGGATCGGCCACCTGGCCCCGCCTGCTGATCACTCCTGGCGCGCATCCCCTCGCGGCACTGGCCGCCAGCCTCGCCGAGTCCACCGGCGTGAGCGAGCAGGAGGTGGCCGAGGCCCTGGCAGCGGGCGGTGGGCAGGCATCCGTGGCTCTGCTCCGCGCGGCAACGGGCGATGGTGGCCGGGCGCGCCAGCGGCTTGTGGTGGTCGTCGACCAGCTGGAAGAGCTGTTCACCCTGTGCGCGAGCGATCAGGAGCGGCGCTGCTTCATCGAGGTCCTGACCGCCCTCGCGGATGCCGGGCCCGATGGGGCGGGGCCAGCCGCGCTGGTGGTGTACGGGCTGCGCTCCGACTTCTACACTCCCTGCGCCGACTACCCCCAGTTGCGCGCCGTACTGCAGGACGGCCAGCTCGTTGTCGGCCCCATGACCCCCATCGAACTGCGCGAAGCGATCCTGTTCCCGGCCCGGGCCGTCGGCCTGGAGATCGAACCGGGCCTGGCTGAGCTTCTGCTGCGCGACCTCGGCACCGACGCCGCCGGCTCGACGAGTACTCCGCCGCAGGGCTATGGGGCCGGGCGGCTGCCACTGTTGGCCCACGCCCTGCGCGCCACCTGGCAGCAACGCCACGGCCACACCCTGACCGTGGACGGCTACCAGGCCACTGGCGGCATCCGCCACGCCGTCGCCACCACAGCCGAACGCCTCTACACCAGCCTCACCCTCGCCCAGCAGCAGAGCGCGCGCCCGTTGTTCCTACGCCTGGTCAAGATCGGCGACGGTGTCGACGACACCCGCCGCCGCCTGCCCTACATCGACCTGCTCAACGCCGGCGAGGACCCGGCAGCCACCGCCGCGGTCATCGACACCTACACCCACGGCCGCCTGCTCACCCGGCACCAGGACACCGTCGAGATCACCCACGAGGCCCTCCTGGACGCCTGGCCCGAGCTGCGCCGCTGGATCGACACCAACCGCGATGGCCACCTCGTCCGCCAAAGCCTCGAAGAGGCCGCTACCGACTGGGACCGCGCCCACCGCGACCCCAGCAGGCTCTACCGCGGCCACCGCCTGGAACAAGCCCGCACTTGGGCCGACCGCTCCCACGAGGACCAGCCCACCCCCACCGCCACAGCCTTCCTCTCTGCAAGCACCAGGGCCCAGACCCGTACCGCCCGGCGACGCCACGTCCTCACCACAGCCCTTACCGTTCTCCTGGTCCTCGCTGTAGTTGCCGCCTCATTGGCCTTCTGGCAGCGCCAGGACGCTCTCACCCAACGGCAGGCAGCACTGACGGCCCAGCGACAGGCCCTGTCCCGGCAACTCGTCGCCGAATACGACGCACTGCTCGACGCCAATCCCGACCTGGCCTCCCTTCTGGCCGTCCAGGCCTACCGGATCTACCCCACCACCGACGCCACCGCCGCCCTGTACGCGGCAGCCGAACTCCCCCTCCAGCGTCGCCTCATAGGCCACAAAGAGGCAGTGACCTCAGTGGCGTTCAGCCCGGACGGGCGCACCCTCGCCACTGGCAGCGGGGATGGCACAGTGCGGTTGTGGGAACTCGAGACGGGACGCACCCACATCAAACTCTCCGGCCACAACAGCGATGTGACCGCTGTAGCGTTCAGTCCTGACGGGCACAGCCTGGCCACCGCGGACGACAGCGCCGTGCGGCTGTGGGACACATCCACAGGCCGCCGACGCGTCACCATCCAGCGGGAAACCAAAGCGATCGCATTCAGCCGTGACGGGCGCACCCTGACTACCGCCAACTGGGACGGCAACGTGTCCATGTGGGATACATCCACAGGCCGTCGACGCGCCACGGTCACCTACAAAACCGACAAAGAGATCCAGGACATGGCGCTCAGCAGGGGCGGGCGCATCCTGGCCACCGCCGACGCTGAGGGCACGGTGCGGTTGTGGGACGCCACCACTGGCCAGCCCCGCCTCACCCTCGCCGACCACGACGACGATGTGACCGCGGTGGCATTCAGCCCGGACGGGCGCACCTTGGCCACCGGCACTCTGCACGGCACGGCACAGACGTGGGATGCCTCAACTGGCCGTCGCCTCACCGCAATTACGGGCGGTCACAATGACCGCGTCATCGCGCTGGCGTTCAGCCCGGACGGGCGCACCCTCGCCACCACCAGCTATGACGACACAGCCCGGCTATGGGACGCCTCGACCGGCAGCCGCCGCCTCACTCTTACGGGCGGCCACAAATACGGCGTCATCGCGCTGGCGTTCAGCCCGGACGGGCGCACCCTCGCCACCACTAGCTATGACGGCACGGTGCGGTTGTCAGACACCGGCCGTTCCCGCACCACCTTTGACCTTGATGGCCCCGTAAGAGCGGTGGCGCTCAGTCGGGACGGGCGCACCCTGGCCACCGCCAGCGACAAGAAGGCGGAGTTGCGCAACACCGCCACCGGAGACCACACCTTCCTTGCTGAACCCGACGTCGCCATGCTGGCGTTCAGCCCGGACGGGCGCACCCTGGCCACTCTCAGCGACAAGGGTACGGCGCGGTTGTGGGACCCAAAGACCGGTCGGCGCCGCCTCACTCTGGCCAACCGTGTCATCGCGCTGGCGTTCAGCTGGGACGGGCGCACCCTGGCCACCGCCAGCGACAAGGGCACGGTGCAACTGTGGGACATCTCAACCGGCCGCTCACGTGCCGAGTTTCCCAGTCGCCGTCAACCGGTCGTATCCCTGGCGTTCAGCCGGGACGGGCACACCCTGGCCACCGCCAGCGACAAGGGCACGGTGCAACTGTGGGACATCTCAACCGGCCGCTCACGGACCACTCAGACCCGCCCCGACGGCCCAGTGCACGCGGTGACGATCAGCCCGGACGGGCGCGTGCTAGCCACCGTCAGTGAGGAGGGCACGGTTCGGCTGTGGGACACGGCCACCGGCCACCGCCGGACCACGCTCACAGGTAATACAGAGGGCGTGATCTCGCTTGCGTTCAGCCGGGACGGGCTCACTCTGGCCACGGGCGACAGTGACGACACTGCGCGATTGTGGGACACCGCGACTGGCCGCATCCGCACTGCCCTCACCAGACATACCGACGAGGTGACTGAGGTCGCGTTCAGCTGGGACGGCCGCAGCCTGGCCACAGGGAGCGACGACTCCACGGTGCAGCTTTGGGACGTCGAACTGCCCGACCGAACCGCAGCAATCACAAAGATCTGCAGGGCTGTCGGTCGGGACTTCACAGCCGAAGAACGCACTGCGTATCTCGAAGACCAGGCGCCCGGCCGGGTGTGCCGCTCGTGAGCTTGGCGTCCAGGCTGCCTGCCCTCTTGGTATCGAGTTCCGCGATGGACGACGTCGACCAGCACGACCTCTCTCGGGCCGACGATTAGGGCCCTGGTGTAGCCATCGGCGCAGGTGGTCGTAGTCGGGGGTCGAGTAGGAACCGCGCAGAGAGTGCAGTTTGGTGTACCCCAACCAGACACCAGCCGGGAAGCGAGCCCGAACCTGTCGTTCCGGCGGACTACCCACGCACGGCCACATCAGACACGGACATGAGCCGCGCTACAGATTCCACCACGAGCAATGCTCATGACCGTGGATCGGCCTCGGGTTGGGCGCAAAGGGCGTACCTTCCCGAGTGATCGACTTCTGGTCATCGAGTAGACCGACGTTGCACCGTCGGTCGGGAAGGCACGCCCGTGCTGAGCGTAGTAAATGCCGATGGAACGACCGAGACCGGCTCCATGATCGACGACATCGTCCGCGAGGGCGCGAGGCGGATGCTCGCCGCCGCCCTGCAAGCCGAAGTTAACGCGTATATAGCTGAGTTGGTAGACCAGCGCGACGAGCACGGGCGCCGCCTGGTGGTCCGCAACGGCTATCACCAGCCGAGGAAGGTCACGACCGCGGCCGGGGCGCTGGAGGTGAAGGCACCACGGGTGAACGACAAGCGCGTCGACGAGGCCTCGGGCGAGCGCAAGCGGTTCTCCTCCGCGATCCTGCCGCCTTGGTGCCGCAAGTCCCCGAAGATCAGCGAGGTGCTGCCGCTGCTCTATCTCCACGGCCTGTCGTCTGGCGACTTCGTGCCCGCACTCGAGCAGTTCCTGGTCGACGGCCGGGCTATCGCCGGCGACGGTCACCCGCCTCACTCAGCAGTGGCAGGCCGACCACCAGGCGTTCGGCGAGCGCGATCTGTCCGCCAGCGACTACGTCTACGTCTGGGCCGACGGCATCCACCCGCGCATACGCCTGAGGGAGGCGAAGCCGTGCGTGCTGGTGCTGATGGGCGTCCGCGCGGACGGCACGAAAGAGCTGATCGCCATGAACGATGGCTACCGCGAGTCCGCCGACTCCTGGGCCGACCTGCTGCGCGACTGCCAGCGGCGCGGGATGCGAGCTCCTGTGCTCGCGGTCGGCGACGGCGCACTCGGCTTCTGGAAGGCCCTGGCCGAAGTCTTCCCCGAGACCCGGCATCAGAGGTGCTGGGCTCACAAGATCGCCAACGTTGCGAACGCCCTGCCGAAGTCCGCGCAGCCCGGCGCGAAGAAGGCCCTGCAGGAGATCTACAACGCCGAGGACCGCGACCACGCGCTCAAGGCCGTCGCCGCGTTCGCCAAGAGCTACGGCGCGATTCCCCAAGGCTGTCAAGAAGATCACCGACGACGTCGACGAACTGCTGGCGTTCTACGACTTTCCCGCCGAGCACTGGATCCACTTGCGCACAACGAACCCGATTGAGTCGACCTTCGCCACCGTTCGCTTGCGGACCAAGGTCACCCGAGGGGCCGGCAGCGCGGCCGCCGCCTTGGCCATGGTCTTCAAGCTCGTCGAGTCCGCCCAGGCCCGCCGGCGGGCCGTGAACTCACCTCACCTCGTCGCCGTCGTCCGCGCCGGAGCCCGCTTCGAACGCGGACAGCTCATCGAGCGCACGCAGCCCCTCTCGGCATGACAACCTTGCTGTCCCTGTCGTCGTGCCCTACCTGGGCCAAGATCAGGATGCTGGCTGTCACAAAGGCGACAACAACATGAGGACCTCATCGCGATCGTCGTCGGAGGCCAACCGCAGAGCGCCGGGCCACCTGCCGATCTCCTTCCAGCCGAGTCGGCCATAGAACTCTTCGAGACCGACACCACCGCGGGCGGCAAGGTGCAGCTGCTCCAGGCCCATCTCGTCGCGGGCGACCTCACGGACCCGGCTCATCAATGCCGCGCCGATCCCCTGGCCCCGGACGCCGAGACGGGTTTGCACGTGGTGAATCGTGCCCCAGTGCGCGACGGGCGGGTGGGGATCGCAGCGGATGTTCAGCCAGCCCGCGACGGTGCCGTCGGCCAGGGCGATCAGAAGGCGGCTGGTCGTTGGGGCAAGCTTCTCGATGATGCGGTCAAGGACAGCGGTGACCTCTGCGGCATCCACCGGCGGAAAGGGGAACCCGGCCGCCCCACCCGCATTGCTCACCTCGGTCCAGCAGTCCACGAGGGTCTGCTTCAGCTCGTCAGTGATCTCGTGCGGGTCAACGATCTGGGTGAAGCCAAGGGCGTTGCTGCTGGTCATGGGGACGAGTGTCACAAACGAGCCGCGCTCGTCGACACTCGGGGGCAATTACTCCGGCCTTGGCGGAGCCGTCACTATGGGCGAGTCGCCCTTTGAGGTGTGGGGGAACGAATCGAGTGCTCTCAGGTGATACCCAGGCGCCCCAGGACTCCGCCTACGGTAGGGCTAGGAGGGCCTGAGCTACCACTGAGTGGCGAGCCCCACGTGGGGTCGTGCCATCCGCTCCCGGCTGAGTGCTCAAGCAGATGCTGTGCAGTGGCCGGGGCGATGTCCTGAGAGGCTCCTACCACGATCAGAGCGGCGGTGAGCGTCGCAGCTGCCTTGTCCGATAGGGCGTGCTCGGTGAGCAAGGGAAGCAGCAACAGGAGACGGGCAGCTGGGTCCTCGATCCCTTCAGCTATGGAGCTCGGACTGTCAACGATGCGGATGAGTTCACGCCACGTCAGCGTGTCTCCATGCAAGTCGCCATCCCAGCTGGCGATTTGCTGGGCACTGCTCCAGCTCGGATGCGTGAACAAGTAGTCGACTCCGTAGTCGCCGACAAGATTGCGGTAGACCACCACGGCCTCGTACCCGCCCTCAACCGGCATCCGGAACACCGGCCACCGCTCCGGGTCCATGAGCAGGTCGGACATGGCGTCGACATCGGCTCCGTCGTCGCCGAACCACTCCGGCTCAGCACCCGCATCACGGCAACACGGGCCCCACAGTTCGACCAGAAGCCCGGACGGTCTACAAGTGGCTCGCCGGCGACCAGCGGGCCGCCCTTGTATCCCTCAATCAGCACGTCGTAAGCCTGCCATCTGCTACTGACCGAGTTCGCTCCGGGCGCCGACGCGGAGGTTCGACAGAAGCGGAACAGCCCTTTAGCGCTCCCTTAGCGCCGCTTCTTCGTGCTGTCTTGGTTTCGCTCCTGCCCGCCCAACTGACGATCGGTTTTCCTGGAGGTGATGACCCGGCATTCCCCCGTGCGGCGGCCCACTGGAGCCGCCTGGGACCTGCGCGGATGCAAGGAGTGGTTGTCATCGCCTGTCAACCGGTTCGCCTCGGACAGCCCAGGCATGGCCCGCCATGTGGCAGCTTTATGATCTCCGTATGGGGTATCCCGCTACAGACGAACTGTCGTCCGCAGAGCGCGCATTTATGATCAACGCGTCCGAGATCGACATCCTTCCCGGCGTCCGAGGCGATCTGGACGAGCCGCTCGTGTCCGGAGGCCCCTCAGTTCTTGCTGCCATCCTCCTGCCCCTCGTCGACAAAGGTTGGATCGAGGTATGCCACCTCGTTCCATGGACCGCCCCCGATGGGGCTCAAGGTCTTCAGCCCGGACCTTCCGTCCCGCGACAAGACCTTCCTGCCCTGCTGGCAGATGCCAAGAACTGGGAGTACCCCGGTGACGGTGAATGGCTGGGCCGCCTGACACTCGTCCTTACCGAATCGGGACGACGGAGCCCCCGGTGACCTGCAGCGAAACACGCGGTAGGCGAGAGCGCGTCGCCGTGCCCGTAGAAGCTCCCCGGGAGTGTTCCGCGGGACTTGCGCCGGTTGTTGTCCGCAGACCGTGATGAGTGACGGCTCCAGATCAATGCCCCATGCGTCATGGTGCACACGCTCTGCCGCTGCACAGTCACAACTGGCCACCGCTGGCTGAGACCTGCGGCCACTGATCGTCTGGGCCGAGCGGTCAGCCCCATCAGTTCCCGTAGCCCCCGTCCTGGAATCGGCTGCGTGACCGGGCTGGATCACCCGAAACCCTCCACCAGACCTACCGCCCGCGCCGGCCCCTGAGGGGGACGTCCTCTTAGGGTGTCGCCGTCATGAGATCGAATTACTCGATGACCAACTCACGCCCGCCGGAAGGATCCTCCAGCGCCGGCCGGGAAGATCGCGTCTGCGGGCCACTCGCCGTCAGATCGGGCACGGCCGAGTGACGTACCGCGTGCGCTGCATAACTCAAAGTTATAGGCGAACGACAACCAAGGCTATGTCGTCGTTGGCGCCCTTGGTGACGCCGAGGCGGGCCAGCAGCGCGTCGGCCAACTGGTCAGGGGCAAGGGTGGCGTCCTGGGTCAGGGCTTTGGTCAGATGGGCCAGGCCGGTGTCGATGTCCTCGTCGCGCCGCTCTATGAGCCCGTCGGTGTAGAGCACGAGCGTGTCCCCCTGGGTGTAGGACATGCTGGCCTGCGGGCGGGGGACATGATGCGGGCGGGCGCCGAGCGGCGGATCCGTGGCCCGGTCCAGCAGCTCGCAGGTCCCGTCGCGGTGGAGCAGGACGGGTGGCGGGTGCCCGGCGTTGCTGTAGATGATCAGTCTGGTGCGAGGGTCGATGAGTACCTTCACTGCGGTTGCGGCCGTCGCGCCTTCAATGGAGCGGGCGTACAAGCCAAGGATTTCCAGGGCCTGGGCTGGGCTGGGGAGGGCCCGGATGGCTGCGCTCAGGGCGCTGCGAAGCATGCCCATGACGGCCGCGGCCTGCAGGCCATGGCCAACGACGTCTCCGACCGCCACCGAGTAGAGATCGGGCGGCAGGTCGACGATGTCGTACCAGTCGCCGCACACGTTGAGTGATGTCGCCGCGGGCAGGTAACGCACGGCGATGTTTTCGTATCGGAGCAGGTCAGGGTCATCGAGCATGGCTTCCTGCAAGGTGACGGCGACCTGGCGTTCACGGGCATGGGCCTGGCGCAGCTCCTGGTTCAACCGCTGCAGCTCCCGCGCCCGCGCGTAGAGCTCGGCGGCTATGCCCTTGTCGTGCTCGGTGAGGTGACGTGCCCTGGGTGAGTGGACGAAGGCGGTGACATCGTCGGCCCGTTGGACGACCCACCTCACGTTGCCGTCCGGCCCGGGAATCGGAGTATGGACCACGGACCACCACCGCTCCTCGAACTTGTGCGGCTGGGCGGGGGCGGCGATGTCGTATCGCTGCAGCGTCAGGATGTCCGGCTTCCCGGTGTCCAGGGCTTTCAGCAGTGACGCCTTGAGGTGGTCTGCATCGTTCCCGGGGGCGCCGGGGTTTCCTGGTAGCGCGTCGAAGAAATACTTCCCGATGAGCTCTTCCCTGGTGCGCCCGGTGATCTGCAGACATGCCGGATTGGCATAGCGGATCACCAGGTCCTCGTCCAGCACCAGATACGGGCTCGGCGCGGCGTCGCAGAAGGTTGTGAAATCAATGTCTAGTGACATACGCGCTCTCCAGGGTTCGCGAGCGCGACCACCTTGATGTCATTTTATGAGCGATGCAGGTCCCGGGCTCGCTGGCCGCAACCGGCGCCTGAGTGCGCGACCGGAGCCCACCGTGCACGTCATTTGTGAGCCAGGCTGAGCGGTTCGTGCGGATGGTGGAACACCTATGGGCGGGCTTGTGGACCCGCCCTCAGAGTCGCCGCCGAGGGCTCAGCCGGAGCCGGCCGACGGCTCAGCGAGACCGACGATGAAGTTGTCGCCCACCGGCTGGACACGGGCCGACCAGCCCAAAGCGGCAAGGTCGGCTGCGAGGGTCCGAGCATCGTGGAAGACCTTGACGATGCGGTATTCGCTGCCGTCATTAAGTCGACGCCGCACCGCAGGTGCGGACTGGTCTGCGAGAACCTCCTCACCAGCGGCCTCGGCGGGCCCGTTGTCGATGAAGATCGCTTTGCCATGCGGGGTGAGTGCGGTGGCCACAGTGTCCCAGAAGTCGGGCACCCGGGACGGCGGGACGTGGGAGAGCCAGAAGGCGAAGAACACGGTGTCGTAGCGACGCGGCGGTCGCCAGGCCAACACGTCGGCCTGGATGAACTGGACCGTTTGCGACACGGTCTGCTCACGCGCGATCGCCAACACTTCGGGGGCCGCGTCGACGGCGGTCACCGAGCGGGCTCGAGCGGCGAGCGCCTGCGTCCACCGGCCCGTGCCGCAGGCCAGCTCCAACACGTCTCCGGTGACTGGGAGAGTGTCGATCAGAGCCAGCAGCTCCCGCAGGTCCTCACGCCCGGCATAAACCCGGTCGTACTCGGGTGCGCGGGCCCGGTAATACGCGATCTGCTCCGCCAAGAGAGCGTCGTCATCGCTGACCATGACCACAACCGTAGCCATCTTGCCGATCCCTTGGCGACCCCCGAGACGGCCCGGCCGACTCCTCCCGAGGCATGACGGGTAAGGCGGTCGAGAGGGCGAACGTCGCCTGATGCGGCAGCGCGAGGGTGCGCCGCGGCATGTGCTTGGACGGCTGCCGGGTCCGGTCGCAACGCCTCGGTCAGCCCGAGGAATTCGGCCGGCGTTGATGCCACGGACACCGGCACCGAGATTCGGCTCGACATCGATGCATCGCGCGCACCCCAACTCACCGCTGCTCACTTCGCACTTGCGTCCGAGGCCTCCGAGGAGGAGTGACCCGTCAACGCGATAGACCTTCTCGGTCAGGCCACTAGCCTGGTGATCATGACGAACTGGGAAGTTCGGCCTGCTTCCGCGGCGGACGTCGAGGTAGTGGCCGAGTTGCGCGCCGTGGTGCTGCGGGCCGATCTGGAACGGCTCGGGCGGTACGACGAGCAGCGAGTGAGGCAGCGCCTGCGGGACGGGTTCACGCCTGCGCATACCTGGGTGATCGAGGTGGACGGCGTGTTCGCCGGCTGCGTGTCGCTGCGTCCGGCCGAGGACGCCCATTGGCTCGAGCACTTCTACCTGGCTCCGCACGTGCAGGGCAGGGGCATCGGTACGGCCGTACTCAGCGGGCTGCTGCGGCAGTGCGACCGCGATGGCACCCTGGTCCGACTGAACGTCCTGCAGGGCAGTCCGGCCCGGCGGCTGTACCAGCGGCACGGATTCGCCCTCCAGGCCGAGGATCCGGTGGACGTGTTCATGGTGCGCAAGCCGGCGTGAGCTGTGTGTAGGCAAGGGTTGAGGCGTCGGAACGCGTCAAAGCCGTGCCCCCACTCGGATGCGAACGCTCCGTCGCGGTTCACCGTCCAGTCGATCTCCCCCATCGCCGACACCAGCGGCTCGACCCCACCTTCCCCGTGCACGTACAGGCCAGAGCCCTGAGCGCAGCGCGCCAACTCCTGCTCCCCGAACGCCTCTACCCCGTGAACCGCGAGATCCTGACTCACCTGAGCCAATGACCCGGACCGCCACACCGAGACGGTCTCCAGGAACGCCTTCAAACACGTCGTCCGGCGAGTCTGGGCTTACGCGGCCAGTGTCGCGTCCTCTCGGGTGGGGCCCTCACGGTCGGCACCGAGTTGATGCAGCAGTGTTTCTGCGGCGAGCAGCGCCTGTTCGGCGGGGCGGGTCCCGGTCATTACGCACAGCGTGTATGTGGCGTCCTCGAGGTCCCGGCTGGTGCGACCGGTGGGGCGCACGTCGTGCTCAATGCGCGCATGAGCAAACCTGGCCAGTACAGCGCGCAGTTCTTTCTCCACCGGAAGGATCATGGTGGCTCCTCTCCCAAAAAGGCACGGCCCGCTGGGCGGGCGAACGCCACCGCGAGGCACAGGTTGCATGCAGGGCACCAACGCCGCTCCCCACTCCGAGCGACGTTGAGCAGGTCTCAGGTTCCCCGCAGTGAAAGGCCTATGCCTGCAGAAGTCGTGAACGGCGCGAGGAGCGCAGTCTGCTGGCAGAAGACAACAAGGCTGTGCCGCCAGGGCTGCACGCGCACGCGGCCGGCTGCCGGTCCTTGAGGGAGGACGAGCATCCGCTATCGGTCGGATTCGCCTCGCTGGCCAGGCCCGCCGGGCGCCCCCGCCCGCTCCCAGCGACGTACCGCGCCTGGTGCGGCGCCCAGGCCAGCTCGCCGGACAGTATTCACGGCGTGTGACTGCGCGTCCGCGCTTTGTTCCGCCTGGCCCACCCGCCGGATGAGTGAGCGTGGCGAGGCGGGCCGTATGAACTCTCGCCATGCTGAATTGTTGCGGCACGTGCGGAGCAACAGAGAATGCGTCCACTACGGCCGTAATCCTTTCGGGTGGCAGGCTTGTCCGCTGGTTGGCCGCGTGCCCGGCCGGTGCATGCGGTTTCACCCGACCTCTCGCTGTTCCAGCGTCTGCGTCGCGGCGGCGCTGTACCAGCGGTGCGCGCGGCTGAAAACGTCAGGACCGTGCCCCTTGGAACGCTCGAAACGGATGACGGCGGACGTGACGCGGAGGGTCTTGATCTCCCCGGCGGCGCCCAGGGGCCGGGGGCGCCGTTGGACGGTCGACGCGGCCGGTCAAGAATCGTTGACGGCAAAAGGGTCGAAGACTCGGGAGCGGCCGGGATTGTCGGTTCGCTGGGCCAGGCGGGGTGGGCGCGCCCGGGGTGCACAGGGTGGGCTCTGCACGGCCGTGGGGGGCTGCGATTGGCGCAGGTCTCGCCTGCCACGCGTGTTCAGCCCAGCTCTGCCTCTGCGCGCCTGGGCGGCGTAGTGCGGCCGGCGCGAGCGTGATGGCGCTTTCTGCTTATAGGACACTTGCCGCAAGTAGGTCCTCGCCTTCAATGGCCCGCGGCAGCAGCAGCATCGGCGCTTGACGAGTCTCGCAGCGTTTCGGTTAGCGGTGCGCCAGCAAAGGCGTTAGCGTAGTACCTAGAGCAGTCGTGGTTCCGAAGTCGTGCGCCCGTGGACACCTTGCCCGCGGGCGTTTTTGCTGTGCAGCCCACTCCGGACCAGGGCGATCACCTCCGGGCCCGCAAGGTGCAGGCCCGAACCCTCTTGAAGGAGATAGGCATGGCCAAGGGCACTGTGAAGTGGTTCAACGCGGAGAAGGGCTTCGGCTTCATCGAGCAGGAGGGCGGCGGCCCGGACGTCTTCGCCCACTACTCCAACATTGCCGCCCAGGGCTTCCGCGAGCTGCAGGAGGGCCAGCACGTGGAGTTCGACGTCACCCAGGGCCAGAAGGGCCCCCAGGCGGAGAACATCCGGGTCATCTGACCCAGCTCCTGCACAGGCCCGGCACCCGTGGAAGGTGCCGGGCCTTCGTGTCCGGCCATCGGCCGCGAGCGCTTCGCGCTGAGCGGCATCAACCGGACGGTTCCTCGACCGAGCGGCCGCCGTCCCCGAGAGCGCGGCGCGGGCTCGGGGACGTCACCAGAGGGGCGCCGAGCACTCCGCGGGCCCGCAGCTCGTCGACGTCGGGAAGGCGGACTCCGGGGAGCTCATCAAGAAGGTCGGCCTCGGAGGCGCGGATGTTGTTCGCGTCCTGGGGGCCGGTACCAAGGGTGCGGCGGGTCGTCACTCGATCATCGTACGGGCGGCCGTCTCGCGTTCGCGCCGCGGCGCCTGGCCGGACGCGGCGGCCTCACTGCTCGATATCAAGCCATCCTTCTGGCAAAACCGCTCAGTCTCCGATCACCGTGGGCCTAGCGGCGGTCACGGTCATCGTGTACCAGCTGGTCTTGATGGCGATCTTCTGCGCGCTCTCGTCCGTCGGCCCGAGAAGTCCGGTGCGTGACACGTCTGCGGTGGCTCTTCGCGGGCGCTGGGCGGATACGACGGTGCCCAGGTGCTACTGACGACGGTGGCCCCGGCCGGCGCTTGCCCCTGGTCGGACGGCCCGTCTTTCTGATTGACCACTGCGGCGCACTCCGCGTCGAACGCCTGTTGCAGTGCGCCTCGCGCGTCCGGGACGGCCGCGACCTGGACGAGAGGGTGCTATTGCTGGACATCCGGTTGTACGAGCGGGGTGTGCCGGGCGCCTCGTAGACACACGGCGGCCGGGGGGTCCACAGCCGCGGGGCTGAGCGGGTGCCTGTCGCCGATCAGTGATCAGGCCTGCAGTCGGCCCTCCCCGGGCGAGATTCCCGTGGTCGTTGCCTCGGTTCAGCTCTTTGGGAGGTCCCCGGCCTGGCTGCTCGCCGCTGGACCAGCTACTTCACGTTGCAACGATCTCTCCGGCCGCCAGCAACACCGACCATGAACTTCGCATCCCGGTGGTGACGGTGGTACGGCCTTCATGATCGGTCGTCAGGCTGAGGCTGGTACGCGGCGGCCGGAAGCTGTCCTCGATCCTTTACGCAAGCTCGGCGCTCCACGGGGCGGGGATCGCGCCTGGCGGGCAGAGCTCGGGGTCCGCCGTCCGGCGGCGAGTGAGGGACAAGTGGCCGATGAGCCGACTCGTCCTCAGCCGTTTGTGCTCTACTCAGGGCAAAAATGTCGCAGTGCGACGCATCTCGGCGCTCCGGTCTCTCGGATTGCCCGGGTAGCCGACAGGAGGCCGAGTGGTCTGGAAGTTCTCCGTGAGCGGCGTGGGATGCAGGGCCTGTCACAGATTCGGGCTGTGCTTGGTGGTCATCACAGCGAAGCAGTGGTGAGTCCGGAGTACACGAAGGCGGTCAGCGTCCCTGCGGGGCCAGTACGCCCGCCCCGGAAGCGCCGACGAAACCGGAGAGGACGGATTGCGGCGCCGGCTGATAGCCATCGTGTGACCAGGCGCACCGTTCGGGCGTCCGACCCGGCGGCTGAGCAGTGCTGGAGTCGTTGTTTCACCCGTGCAGGCGCAGGGGCATCCTTGGCGTGAGGCCTTGATTCCGTTCTGAAGACGGCGGGGAAGGCTTGAGACCTCGGAACGCGTAAGGGCGCACCCCGGCGCTCGGGTGCGGCCGCCCCGATGGAGACGGTTCTTTCGAATAGAGGCAGTTCCTTCGCAGGGATGCGGGCGGTGCGCCCTCCCCCATCGGTCGTCCGGCTCGGCCGACTGTCGGTCCTTCCTCGCCGGCAACGGCCCCAGCAGGCGCAGCAGGCCGTGCGAACTGCTCGATACCGCGCACGGCTGGCCCTCGCGCGTGAGCCCGAGCGAAGTGAAGTGGATCTGGTCGGGGGCGAGATGGCCGTGAGCGTGCGCACCCAGGCAAGCAGGTGGGCCTCGTGCCGGTCATGCACCGGCAGTGACGAGGGGTCGCCTACGCGGCGAAAGGCTCCATGAGGCTTCAGCCGAACGATCGTCCTCATGGGCAATAGGTGAGGCCCGGGGACACTGTCCCCTTCACCACCACAACTTCCATAACCACCGGCACCTTGCGCATGTTCCCGCCCCGCCGCCGAACTTCCTCGGCGCGGCGGGCGGGTCCCGCTCCGGCCCGAGGGAGTGATCGCGCGGGCCGTCGTAACTTGGGGTCAGCGATGGGCCTGCCTCAAGGAGGGCGGTCGCCTCCCCGACCTATCGATGAGCCGGGAACACGGTCAGCCCTCGGGTGATCTCCCCCGTCCCCCGGCACTGTGCTCGGCGGGCCGAGCGCGTCCCGGACGCGATCCTGTGCGGTGGACGGGGCCGGAAGGGCGCTGTGCACGACGCGCTGGCGCACCGGCGGTCGAGGACTGCCCGTCAGCCGATGCGACGGCCTTCGAGCGTCCCCGCGGGCGGAGCGGCTCTCGGGCAGAGGCGCGGCCTCCAGTCTCAAGGAGGCTGTTCACAGCATTGCAACACCCGTTCCCACTATGCGGACAGTTCCCGATATGGCTCGACAGAGGGGGGCGTGCGCTGCCACTCTCCCGCCATGCACCTCGCCCTACGCGCGATCCGTCGTACTGCTCCCGCGGCCGCTGCTGCTGTCCTGCTCGCCCTCGCTGTGGGCTGCGCCCCGCAGCCGGAGGACCAGGCGGCCGGTGCCCCCTCCTCCTCGGGGGCCGCCGGAACCACCTGTGTCCAGGGCAAGTTGGTCACGAAGAGCGCCGGAAAACTGACGATCGCCACTGACTCCCCCGCCTATGAGCCGTGGTTCAAGGACGACAAGCCTGCCAGTGGTAAGGGCTTCGAATCGGCGGTCGCTTACGCGGTGGCGAAGCAACTGGGCTACGACAAGAGCGCCGTCGTCTGGCAGTCGGTGCCCTTCAACAAGGCCTTCGCTCCCGGCGAGAAGACATTTGATTTCGACATCAACCAGGTGTCGATCAGCAACGAGCGTAAGAAGGCCGTGGACTTCTCCTCCGGCTACTACGACGTCCGGCAGGCTGTCATCGCGCTGAAGGATTCCAAGGCGGCGAAGGCGACAAGTATCGCCGATCTGCAGAACGTGAAGCTGGGCGCCCAAGTCGGCACCACCAGCCTCGACTACATCAACGACGTGGTGAAGCCGAAGCAGGACCCGGCCGTGTACGCCAAGAACGACCAGGCCAAGTCCGCGCTGAAGAACGGTCAGGTCGACGCGATCGTGGTCGACCTGCCGACCGCCTTTTACATCACCGCGGCCGAGGTGACCGACGCCAAGATCGTCGGACAGTTCGAGAACGAGGGCGGTACGCCCGAGCAGTTCGGCCTCGTCCTCGACAAGGGCAGCGCGCTGACTTCCTGCGTGACAAAGGCCGTGGACAGCCTGCGCGAGGACGGCACGCTCGCGAAGATCGAGCAGGAGTGGCTGTCCGACGCCGTCGACGCTCCGGTACTCAAGTGACGGTCGTCAAGGAGGAGTCCGGGCAGGACGGCTCGGGCGACGACCCCGGCACGCCCCGCGGGGACGACGGTTACGTCCCCTCGCAGCGGCGGATCGAGCGCGAGGCCTACAAGCGTGCCCGCGCCCGCCGCGCCACCGCGATCGCCGCGCTCTCCACCCTCGTCACCGCCGTCGTCCTGTATCTGATCGTCGTCGGCGCACCGGGATGGCCGCGTACCAAGGAGACGTTTTTCAACGGGCAGTACGCGCGTGAGGCGTTGCCGAAGGTCCTCGAGGGGCTGTGGCTCAACGTCCGGCTGCTGCTGGTGTGCGGCGCCGCCGTCCTCGTCCTCGGCATGCTGATCGCCGTGGCCCGCACGCTGAAGGGCCCGGTGTTCTTCCCGCTGCGGGTGCTGGCCGCCGCCTACACGGACTTCTTCCGCGGGCTGCCGCTGATCATCAATTTGATGATCGTGGTTCTGGGTGTGCCGGCGCTACGTCTGCAGGGCGTGACCGTGGACCCGGTGCTGCTGGGCGGTACGGCGCTCACGCTGACCTACTCCGCATATGTCGCCGAGGTCTTCCGCGCCGGCATCGAGTCCGTCCACCCCTCGCAGCGCGCCGCCGCCCGCTCACTGGGACTGACCAAGCGGCAGGCCCTGCGCCATGTGGTGCTTCCCCAGGCCGTGCGCCGGCAGGTGCCGCCGCTCCTCAATGATCTGGTGTCCCTCCAGAAGGACACGGGTCTGGTGTCGATCGGCGGGGCGGTGGACGCCGTGCGCGCCGCCGACATCATCGTGGGCCGCAGTCTCAACTACACCCCCTACATCATTGCGGGGCTCGTCTTCGTGGCGCTGACCATCCCGATGACCCGCTTCACCGACTGGGTCACCGCCCGGATGGACCGCCGCCGGGCCCAAGGAGGCACGCTGTGAGCGACATCCGGCCCGGAGCGGACGCCGCCCCCGTCCTGCGAATGGAGTCCGTCCGCAAGACCTTCGGTGGCACGGTCGTCCTGCGCGACGTGAACCTTGCCGTCGCCCCCCACACCGTGACCGCGCTCATCGGGGCCTCCGGCTCCGGCAAGTCGACGCTGCTGCGGTGCGCGAACCTGCTCGAGGAGATCGACGACGGCGCGATCTGGCTGGACGAGCAGGAGATCACCGATCCGCGCGTCGACCAGGACGCGGTGCGACGCCGGATCGGGGTTGTCTTCCAGGCCTACAACCTCTTCCCGCACATGAGCGTGCTCGACAACATCACCTTGGCCCCGCGCCGTGTACACAAGGTGGGCCGGTCGGAGGCGGAGGAGCACGCCCGCGAGCTGCTCGACCGGCTCGGGCTCGGCGCCAAGGCAGTCGAGTTCCCTGACCGGTTGAGCGGCGGTCAGCAGCAACGCGCCGCCATCGTCAGGGCGTTGGCCGTGCGCCCCAGGGTGCTGCTCCTCGACGAGATCACGGCCGCGCTCGACCCGGAACTGGTCGGTGAGGTCCTCTCCGTCGTCCGGGACCTCAAGGACGACGGCATGACCATGGTGCTGGCCACGCACGAGATGAGCTTCGCCCGGGACGTCGCCGACCAGGTGTGCTTCCTCAAGGACGGGGTGATCCTGGAACACGGCACGGCCCAGGAGCTGTTCGGCGCCCCACAGCAGGAGCACACCCAGCGGTTCCTGCGCCGGATCGTGGAGGCGGGCCGCCTCTAGGGAGGGCCCTGTGCGCTGCTGGGCGGGCGGCTCGCCCTGGCCCCGGCCTGATCGCCGGACCCGTTGACTGTTCCCGGTCAGAGCCGAGTGCGGATCTGCTCGTCAAGGACGGGCGTGAACACCGACGCCTCCAGAGACGATGAGGTTGTCGCCGGTGATGTAGCCGGCGGCGTCCGAGGCGAGGAAGGCCACGGCTTCGGCGATGTCGGCGGCAGCGCCGACACGGCCGAGCGGAACCCCCCGAGCCCAGGAGTCGATCATCTCCTGGGAGACACCCATCTTGCTGTAGGCGGGGGTGTTGATCAGTCCTGGGCTGACGGCGTTGACGCGGATGCGGCGGGGAGCGAGTTCGAGCGCGAGGGACCGTACGAGGGGCACCA
The DNA here is from genome assembly GCF_001507435.1 of Streptomyces sp. NRRL F-5122. Taxonomy (GTDB): domain Bacteria; phylum Actinomycetota; class Actinomycetes; order Streptomycetales; family Streptomycetaceae; genus Streptomyces; species Streptomyces lannensis. The sequence continues at coordinate 25,984 of NZ_LMWH01000242.1, read as the reverse complement.
GAGCGCCCTTGGCGGCTGTCATGGCGGCTCCGACCCCTTCACCGGCGCCGACGGTAAACACGACCGAGGCACCTTCGTTGAGGAGCGGGAGCGCCTTTTGCAGGGTGAAGAAGTTGCCCTTGACGTTGATGTCGAACAGCGCATCGAAGGCGTCTTCGTCGGTTGAGTCGATCGAGCCGGGACGGGAGATGCCCGCGTTGAGGAAGAGCAGGTCGAGGGAGCCGAATTGTTCGCGTGCCTGGTCAATCGCATGGTCAATGTCCGGCAGGGACCGTGCGTCGGCCCGGACGACCACGACGTCTTCGGGAAGCCCCGCGTTGGCGACATTACCGACGCCGGTGACCATGACGCGGTAGCCGCGGGAGTGGAGCAGTTCGGCGGTCGTCTGGCCGATGCCGCTGGTTCCACCGGTGATCAAAGCCGCAGGTGCAGACATGATGCGTTCCTTTGTGTGCTCCGGGAGGTGGGGGTGGTCGGCGAGCGTTCCGGGCCGTGGAGCGGCGGGCTGTGCTGCAACGACCACCTTTTGTCAGCGTACGATGGTTTGGCAGCGACTGCCAAGTGTGATGCTACTGCCAGACTGGCAGTGCTGGGCTAACCTGGTGGCATGAAGCAGGTAGCCAAGAAGGCAACGGGCGGGTCGACCACGCTGTGGGACCGGACACGGCAGCTGGCCTCCCAGGAGATCCTCGAGACGGCTCTGCGCCTGTTCACCGAGCAGGGCTACGACGAGACGACCATCGCCCAGATCGCCCAGGAGGCCGGCGTCTCCCAGCGCACCCTCTTCCGCTACTTCGGCACCAAGGAGGACCTTCTGGGCGGCGACCAGGGCCGGTTCGGGCAGGTCCTGACGGACACGATCAGCGAACAGCCCCCGGAAGCCGACGTCTGGGAGACCTTGCGCGCAGGGATCGCTGCCGTACTGGCCTTGCACGACAGCCGCGAACAGGCCCTGGAACGGTTTCGCCTTCTGCACAACACCGCTTCTCTGCGTGCCGGTTGGCTCGAAAAGCGACTGCGGTTCCAGGAGGACCTGCTGCCGTTCATCGAAGCGCGTATGGGCACCGGTTCCGGCAGTACGGATCCGAGGGCCCGCGCGGTGATCGCGACGGCGTTCGCGTGCCTGGATGCCGCATCGATGACATGGGTCGGCAACGGCGGCAAGGGCAACATCATGGACCTGTACGACGAGTGCCTGGCTGAAGTGCGCAGCTGAACCGCAGCGACCAGCCGGCCCGGAAGCTGTGGACCGACAGCGCCAAATACATGGGCCCGAACCGCATTACCAGCAACGCTGAGACCGGTCAGCACCACCCGGTGATCATTTCCGGTCGCAGCACTGGCTGGACCATCAGCATGTCGGCGCACCTGTCGCTTCCGGTCACCTGACGAGTTGTCCACGAAGCGGGTAGAGCAGATCGGCGACGTCGTCGACCAGGCCGGCCGGACGCCCGCCCGGCCGGTTCGCGGCGGGAAGACCGGGCAGCAGGCGAATGCTGAATTGCAAAATTTCGCAATTGGTTAGATGCTGTCTTGGCTGTGCTCGCAGGTAGCCGCGGGCACAGCCCTTTGTGTCTGCCCCGGGTGGGGCTTGTAGGGGAGGCCGAGAGGTCATGTCCGTTCCGCTGTACCAGGCCAAGGCCGAGTTCTTCCGGATGCTGGGACATCCCGTACGGATTCGGGTGCTGGAGCTGCTGCAGGACGGGCCCATGCCGGTGCGGGAGCTGCTGAATGCGATCGAGGTGGAGCCCTCCGCCCTGTCGCAGCAACTGGCGGTGTTGCGTCGCTCGGGGATCGTCACGTCGGTGCGGGAGGGCTCGACCGTGGTCTACGAGTTGGCCGGCGGCGATGTGGCCGACCTGATGCGGGCCGCGCGGCGGATCCTGACCGAGATGCTGGCCGGGCGGGGCGAACTGCTGGCCCAACTGCGGAAATCCGAGGTCGCCGCCCGATGAGCACCATGTTCAGCCATGTACGGGCCCGAGTGGCGGCGTTGCTGCCCGGTCGCACCGACCTCACGGAGGTGCGCCGTGATCCACGTCGGGACCTGCTGGCCGGTCTCACCGTGGCGATCGTCGCGCTGCCGCTCGCGCTCGGCTTCGGCGTCTCCTCCGGGCTGGGCGCCGAGGCGGGCCTGGCGACCGCCGTGGTCGCGGGGGCGATCGCCGCTGTGTTCGGCGGTTCCAATCTGCAGGTGTCGGGCCCGACCGGCGCCATGACGGTCGTACTCGTCCCCATCGTGGGCGAGTACGGGCCAACGGGCGTCCTCACGGTCGGCCTGATGGCGGGCGTCCTGCTCGTCGCACTCGCTGTGCTCAGGGCCGGCCGTTACATGCGGTACATCCCGGCCCCCGTGGTGGAGGGCTTCACCCTCGGTATCGCCTGCGTGATCGGTCTGCAGCAGGTCCCGAACGCGCTGGGCGTGCCCAAGCCTGAGGGCGACCGGGTGTTGGTGGTGACCTGGCGGGCGGTTGAGGAGTTCGCCACGTCCCCGAACTGGACGGCGCTCGGCTTCGCGGTCACGGTGGCAGTGGTCATGCTGGTCGGGGCCAGATGGCGGCCGACCGTTCCCTTCTCCATCCTGGCCGTGATCGCCGCCACGGTCGTGGCGCAGTCGGCCCGCCTGGACGCCGCGAAGCCGATCGGCGACCTGCCATCCGGGCTGCCCCTGCCATCGCTGTCCTTCCTCGACCTCGGCTCGCTCGGCACCTTGCTCGCCCCTGCGGTGGCGGTCGCCGCCCTGGCCGCTCTGGAGTCTCTGCTGTCCGCATCGGTTGCCGACGGCATGACGGTCGGCCAGCAGCACGACCCGGACCGGGAGTTGTTCGGACAGGGTCTGGCGAACATCGCCGCCCCGCTGTTCGGTGGAGTCCCGGCGACCGGCGCGATCGCCCGCACCGCGGTCAACGTCCGCACGGGCGCCGGCTCCCGGCTCGCTTCCCTCACCCATGCCGCCGTCCTCGCGATCATCGTCTTTGCGGCGGCGCCCCTGGTCTCGAAGATCCCGCTCGCCGCGCTCGCCGGCGTCCTGTTGGCCACTGCGATCCGGATGGTCGAGGTCGGCTCACTGAAGGCCATGGCGAAGGCCACCCGCTCGGATGCTCTGATCCTTGCCCTGACCGCGCTGGCGACGCTGGCCCTGGACCTCGTGTATGCCGTGATCATCGGCTTGGTCGTCGCGGGCGGCCTCGCCCTGCGCGCCGTGGCCAAGCAAGCCCGCTTCGACCAGGTACCACTGGACCGGGGCAACCACAGTGTGGAGGAGCACGCGTTGCTGGCCGAGCACATCGTCGCCTATCGCATCGACGGGCCGCTGTTCTTCGCCGCCGCCCACCGCTTCCTGCTGGAGCTGACCGAGGTCGCCGATGTCCGCGTCGTCATCCTGCGCATGTCCCGCGTGTCGACGATGGACGCCACCGGTGCCCTGGTCCTCAAGGACGCAGTTCAGAAGCTGCACCGTCGCGGCATCCTCGTTCTGGCCTCCGGCATACGCGCGGGTCAGCGCCAGGTCCTCGACTCCGTCGGCGCCCTGGAGTTGCTGCGCCACGACAGCCAGGAGTACGCCACCACCCCCGATGCGATCCGGGCCGCGCGCCACCACCTGGAGACGGCCGGAGTCCTCCCCGCCCTCCCCGCCCACCAGCAGTCCCCACTCTCCAGCGAGGAAGGCCTGCGATGAGCACTTTCCGCTACATCCTGCGCGTGGTCGACTTCTCCGGCGCAGCGGCCCCATGGCTGCTGGAGCGCAGCACCCCGGCGCGGCTGCTGTGCGTGCAGCGGGATCGGACCATGGTGCGCCGGGCGAGGCATGTGTGGGGGTACGGCCGTCTGATCGTGCGCGCGTTGGCCCCGGCCGCGACGGTGCCCCACCACGTGGAGGAGATCCGCACCGTGCCCGCCGGCGGCTGGACGGTCACCGTCGCCGTACCGGCCGAGGTGATCACAGACCCCGCTGATGCCACCGACTACCGGCGTGCCCTGTCGGGCCGGAGGCACGGCCGGCACGACACCCTGCTATGCCTGCATCCCAAGACCGTCACCGGTTTCCGTCCTACCCGTGCGGAGGCGTGAAACGTGTCCACGCAGTTGGAAGCCCTGCCCTACTGGCATGTACTCACCCTGCCCACCGAGCCGTCGGCCGTGCGGATTGCCCGCGAGACGGCGCAGCAGGCACTGGTCGAGTGGAGGATCGGACTGCGCCACCCCACCGTGGACCCGGCCCTGCTGATCCTCAGCGAGCTGGTCACCAACAGCGTCAGGCACGCCGCGTCGTTGTCCCCGCAGGTCACGGTGATCTACGCGGCAAGCCCGGACTGCCTGGCCATTGCCGTCCACGACCGCCATCCCTACCAGCCCCCGCTGTACGGAGCGGTCACCGGTGCGGCGGGCGGCGGCCTGGCCACCGTCATGGAGCTCGTCCTCGCCCTGGGCGGCACCGCGGTGGTGCGTGCGGATGCCGACGGCCGGGGCAAAAGCATTTGGATCACCCTTCCCCTCTGACCGATCAGCACGTCCGAGAGCGACCGCCGTCGCAGAAGCCGTCCTCATGACCATCGACGGGCGCTGCACAGTCGAGGAGAACCTCGGCATTATGTCCGTCGGCGTATGCCTCGGCCCGGGTGCCCTTCTCGACTGCGACGCTTACCGCCGTCTTGAAGTTCAGCACGTCGACAGCGACCAGGCGGTCTGCCGTCCTGACGAGCCGGTCCGCCCCACTCGCCCTTCACTCACAACGGACCGGCCGCGGACCAGGCATTTCAGTCACCCGTCACCGCGCTCCTCCCTCACGCGACGCGGTGGTCGGCACCGGTCGGCGTCGCGGATGCCCTGGGTGGACCGACCGCCGAAGGACAGCTCAGCATGCGGGGCTCGCCGCCGCGAGGGCGCCGGCCGTCCGCGCCGACGGCGGCAGGGCGGCACTTGAGGCGGCAGGCGGAGCTTTTGAGCCCGGCGACGTCGGCGCAACGCAACGCAGCGCAGCGCAGCGCAGCGCAGCGCAGCAGAGCGGAATGATCCGCTCGCAACCCTCCTCACATGACCAGTAATTGCTAATATTGGCAACTATCAAGGTCATCGCGGCTGGATGTGGCGGCCCTCTTCCTGGTGCGGATTCGGCCTGGCCGGTGCCGCAGGCGAGGATGGGCCGCATGTTCTTGACGAATGGGTGGATGCGATGTGCGGAGGCCCGGCTGATGGCGCCGCGCTGCTTCCGGGGTGAGGGGATGGCACGGTGAGCACACCGCTGTACCAGCTGAAGGCCGAGTTCTTCAAAACCCTCGGCCACCCGGCCCGCATCCGGGTCCTGGAGCTGCTGAGCGAGCGCGAGCACGCGGTCGCGGAGATGCTCCCCGAGGTGGGCATCGAGCCGGCGCACCTCTCACAGCAGCTAGCCGTGCTGCGGCGCGCGAACCTGGTCAAAAACCGCAAAGAGGGCTCGACGGTGTACTACTCGCTTACCAGCCCGCACGTGGCCGAGTTGCTGCGGGTGGCCCGCACCATCCTGTCCGGGGTGCTGAGCGGCCAGGCCGAACTCCTCGCCGATCTGCAGGCCGCGCAGCACGAAGGAAAACGGCCGTAGTAACGACGACCCTCGATCGGCGACCGTCTTCCCGTAGCGCGACAGCGCTCTGCGGCAGCGGGGAGACGGCTGCCTCCCCGCTGCCGCAGGTGCGCCGCGGAGGGACTCATGGGCCTGTTACGCAAGATCCGCAGCACCGGTCCGCCGGGCCGAACCCGTTCCAGCACGCGAGGGGCGAAACGCCGCCGCGGTCAAGGAAGTTCGGCAGATCATGCAAGCGTGCTGCGTGGATGTCTCACGCATGCCGCGCGCGATGAAACATCGAATTGAGAATCCAATTCCCCAGGCGCACTTTGGTTTCCTTGTGCAGTGCACGTCAGTGCCGTAAACGGGAATTCCGGAAATAACCTTCGGGCACTGATTCAAGTCATTGCAGAACTGATGAAAGATATCCAAGTAATGGACTCCCGGATACTTCTTACTGAATTCCAGGGAGATCCCGGACAGCAGGACCGCAACCGAGCCCTTGACATGCGGAAAGGCGGACCCCGAGACGTAGACCGGAGTCCTTCCTTTGGAGAGGATCCATGGCTCGGTCAAGATTTGTCGCAAACCTCCTCCGGGCCTCGTCGTCGCGAATCGTCACCTGCTTCCCACCGGCGTCGATCTGCTGCTCGGCCACATCCCACTGGACGCTGAGCAGAACCGCATCCGGTCGCACCTTGTCCATCAGGGCAGGCCATTCCACCTCCCAGTTCGGACAATTCTTGTTCGGCAGCGGATTGATCGGCTTACGAATCCCGCAGGCGAGCGCCGAGGCATCTTCGACTTGCCCGTTCCCCCTAGTACGCGAGTGCCGTGTTGAGGTGGGCAAGCAGCCCGCTCAGGCTTGTCAGTTGCTGCGGGCTGAGTGAGCCGAAGAGTTGACGCAGGGTATGCGCTCCTGCTTGTTCCGCTGCCTCCAGCGTCGTGCGGCCCTTTTTCGTCAGAGACACGGTCTTGCGGCGCCGGTCATCGGCGTCCTCGGTGCGAGTGACCAGGCCGATGCGTTCGAGCGCTTCTACGATCTGGGTGACGGAGCGCGGCGCCTGGCCGAGGGCATCGGCGAGCTGGGCCTGATGCAGAGCGCCGCGGGCGTCCAGCACCTGTAGGACCTTGGTGCGGGACAGAGACAGTCCCGCGGTCGACATCATGCGCCGGTCAACTTCTTCCCGTACACCGTAGGCGATGGTGAGGAAGGACAGTCCCACCTGCTCAGGGTCGTTGTCGGTGGTGTTCGCTTCGTGGTCGCTCATTGTGTCGGGTATCCTCCCACAGAAAATAGTGAGGTACCTCATGAATGGAGCGAGTGATGGACCGTCCCATTGCTGTGATCACAGGAGCCACGTCAGGCCTGGGCCGTATCGCTGCCCTCGATCTGGCCCGACGCGGCTACCGGATCGGGGTGGCGGCCCGTTCCCGCACCAGGGCCGACGCGCTCGTGGACGAACTGAAGCCGGTGGCCGGTGACGCACCGATCGATGTCTTCCACGCGGACCTCGGCCTGGTGTCGCACGCTCACCGGGTTGGCGAGGAGATCGCCGCGAAATACCCACGGTTGGACGTACTGGTCAACAACGCCGGGCTGCACGCCTTCTCCCAGCGCACAACCGCCGAGGGCTTCGCGCAGATGACCGCGGTCAACTACCTGGGAGCATTTGTGCTGACCCAGGCCCTGACCAGTAGGCTTGCTGCGTCAGCACCGGCTCGAATTGTCAACGTGGCCTCCGAGGCGTCCCGACAGGTAACGACGATCGCACCGGCCGAGGACCTACTCAACGTCGACGCCTACACCCGCCGGGAGTCGCTGCCCTTGTACGGGCGGACCAAGCTGATGACCATCATGTGGACGCAGGAACTGGCCCGGCGCCTGGATCCCGGCGAGGTCACCGTCAACTGCTGCGACCCCGGCTTCAATGCCACCGGACTGGGACGTGATCTGCCTGGTGCCAAGGTCTTGCAGCGCGTCTTGAACGCACTGCGCATCGGTGACCCGCGCAAGGGCGCCGGCATCATCGTCCGGCTGGCTACCGAAACCGCGTTCGCACATGCCAGCGGCGGCTACTTCTCCGTGCGCGACGCCCGGCCGCTGGAGTGTCCGGAGGCCGGGCGTGATCCTCGTGTGCAGAAGGAACTGTGGGACGAGACCGTTGCGCTGCTGGCTGCCCGCACGGCGGGTTGAGACCTGTGACCGGGTCTCAGGGATGGTGCAGTCCGCCCACTGCGCTGTGGGCCAGGGCCAGAGCGGTACGCACACCAGGGGACGGCTTGGCCGCACGTCAGCAGCGAAGCCCGGCCCTCGCGCACCTCCGCTAACAGGTGAAGATGGAGAACTCACCTACGCGCCGACCAGGGTGTTGCGATCGCCGCCCTCGAGGTGACGGGCCTACTGAGGTTGCGAGATGGCACGGAGTCGGACGCGAGGCCGGAGGCGGAGTTCATTGACGGCCTGAACTGTCTTGTCCTCCGCAGGAAGGAAGACGACCAGTTGCTGTGCATCCGCGGAGATCTCAAGCGTCTCGCGGGTCAGTTGAAGCTCGCAGCCGGAGGGATGATTGAGTCGGAGGACTCCGCGTTCGGGAACCACGTGACGGTTCATGCGCCTGGTGAAGTCGGGACCTGCGGTGGCTGCGAGCTCTGTGGTGAGCCACTCGGAGTTCTCGACAGATGGTCCAAGCCACAGGTCGAATGCCTGCTCGTCTGCGACGTCGTTCCAGTCGGCGAAGAACGTACGGGCGCGGGGGTCGGTGAAGACATAGCGCGTGAGGTTCGGAGTCTCGCTGTCGAGCAGTCCGGTTCCACTCGTCAGCAATTCACCATCCGCGACGGTCTCGCGTTCCCGAACTACTTCGCCGCCTGGCACGACGGCCGTCCGCTCGACCCGGAAGCCCCGGGGTACGCCAAGACCATGCTCAATCAGCTGGCCTGGTGGGCAGGTGCACTCCGCTCAGCCCGCCGGGCCGCCGCTTATCCGGTGTGAGGACTGCTCAGCGCGGCAAGGGACCCGAACAGTACCGGTCCTGCCTCCCAGCGGTCGCCTGTACGTAGCCGGTCAACGCTCGACATCGGTACCTCTTGAGGTCCGTTGGATGAGCCGACACCGGCACGGTCCAAGAGCCGGGGCCCGCTCCGCACCCTCCGTGCTCGCCCGCGCCCAAGTATCCGGGATCTGACCGGTCGCCGACCGGCACGACGCGGACGGGTCGGCCCTGATCCTCTTGCGCACCGCCCCTCCGCGGCTCAGGTGGCACGCACCAGTACCGTCACCCAGGGGCAGCCCGCGTGTTACACCGAGGCCAACGACCGACGCTGTACAGCGAGCGGTCTCGGCATCCCGATCACCGGCTTCACGACGACGTAGTCGCCGGCTCAGCACGTTCATGGTCTGAGCGGGCCCGCCCCTCCCACCGGTACTGCGTCGTCGGCAAGACGCTGCCGACCGCCGCGTCGGGGCACCACGGTCACCGCATGCCGTACCACCGCGTCGAACAGATAGCCCTGTGTGTTGGGCACGGCGATGTCCGGCTGGCTGCGCCCTGCCGTGTCGTCGGCGCGGGCCAGCAGGTGCACCGGGCCAGGCGCGTCCGGCGTCCAAGGCAAGGACCAGCGCATCCAGGTATCGGAACGTGGTCTGTCGTGAAGTCGGGCGGACCGCCACTTTCTCCCACCGTCGGTGCTCACCTCGACTCGCTGGATGGCTCCCGCACCCGACCAGGACCGGCCGTGCAGCACCTGGCTCTTTCCCAGGGAGAACGTGGCGCCGCTCGCCAGCTCGAAGGCGCTCTTGAGGGTCTGTCGTGCGAGCGGTGCGCTGCCCTCCTCCGGGTAGGCGGGGCCGAACAACCGGTAGAAGGTTGTGTTCCACGGAGAGAGGAGCGGCTGCGCAGACACCTCGATGTCGCCGACCCACTTGATCGACGCAATCCCCACCCACGAGGGCACCAGCAGCCTCACCGGGTACCCGTGATCGTGGGGTAGCGGCTCGCCGTTCATCTCGTACGCGAGCAGAACGTCGTGAAGCGCCTTGGCCAGCGGCAGTGGGCGACGTACCCGGCCGAGGCTCTCCCCACCGCTGATGTACTCGGCGTCCAGGCCGCGCGGCTGGACGTCCACTGCGTACGGGGACAGGCCGGCCCTGCGCAGTACGTCGGCAAGCCGTACCCCGCGCCAGCGGGCAACCCCGACAGCGCCCAGTGTCCACGCGGTACCGGTGACTGTTTCGCCCTGCTGAGTCGTGTAGTAGCTGCGACCGTTTCCGGCGCACTCGACAAACGCGGTACGGCTGACGGCCGGCAAGGCGCGCAGATCGTCGTACCCGAACTCCACCGGTTTGTCTTCGCCGGGGGTGCCGCGCAGCCCGTCGCCCCACAGCTTCAGCCGCCAGTCACCGCCGTCCAACACGGGCGTCGCTGTGTGGTTGCGTACGAAGAACAGGTCGTTGGGCGTGCAGTGGCCGGTTCCGCGCAGTGCCTCCCAGCGGGTCTCGGCGTTGGTGCCGCGCTGGATGAACGACTCGGGCGGCAACGGCTTGACGATCGGCGAGTCGGCGGCTCGCGCCGGAGTCGTCGTGGGGAGGGCAGTGGCGGCGGCTGTTGCAGCCAACAGGGTGAGGAGTTGACGGCGCGTGACCCCGTCCGCTCTCGCCTCCCCTGCCAGCCACTGGCGCAGCCTGCGGCGGTCGTAGGCGGTTTCAAGGTGGGCAGCAGACATGGCAGGTCCTCGTCACCAGTCGGGTTGGGTAGGGCCCGGGTGGAGCACAGCGCTTGGGTACACCGTGTGCACTGACCAGTTGCTGGATACCAACCGCACCTGTGCTACGCGGGGGGTTCGGAGAAGGGAACCGAGAGAAGGCCGATCAGCGTGAGGGGCTACACAGCGCGGCGGCCACGCGGACGAGGTCCACGGCGCGGCGACGTGTCAGAGGCTCCAGCGGAGGCATGGCGGGATGCAAGCACGTGGCGCTGGCTTGTGTCAACGGTTGTATAACGCACGGTAGTTGGAGTGAACCCGGGCGTACGTCGGGCACTCGCGCTCTTTCTGGCGAGCCGCTGGCCCGGCAGGTTTCGGAAAGACGTGGGCTTGGCCTGTGGGCTGGAGTGTATGTCGCTGCGCTGACGCTGACACTCAGGTCCTTCCCCGTGCGAGGCAGCCTGGAGCAGCAGCCATGGGGTGCCGGAGCCATCACTTCGACCGGTGCCCAGTGCATTCGTGCTGGCAACGGTCCTCAACTGGCCGCCGGGATGGCATTCGACCCGACCGTTCTCCCCCCATGCAGGTTCGCTGCAGCCGCACCCCAGCATGTCATTCGCATGAACAGTCAATCGTTGCGCAGGCCACTCCGGCAGGATGACTCCGTGCTCATCGTCATCGGCGGCCTGCCCGGTACCGGCAAGACCACGCTCACCCGCCTCCTCGCCGCGCGGTACGCCGCGGTCCACCTGCGCGTGGACACCATCGAGCAGGCCATCGTCCGCGCCGGTCTGGCGTGGCATCCTGTCGGGCCGGCTGGATACGTGATCGGATACGCCCTGGCTGAGGAGCAACTGCGGCTGGGACTGACCGTGATCGCGGATTCGGTGAATCCGCTGGCCATCACCCGCGACACCTGGCGTGACACGGCCGTCAGGGCGGGATCCCCGGCAATCGAGGTGGAACTGGTCTGCTCGGATCCGGCAGAGCACCGGCACCGCGTGACCTCACGTTCCGTAGACCTCCCGGACCTGCCGCTGCCCGGATGGCAGCAGGTCGTCGACCGGGACTATGAGCCGTGGGACCGCGAACACATTGTGCTCGACACTGCCGGTCAGGAGCCCGAGGACTCACTGGACGCGCTGATCCAACGCCTCGACCTGCCCTGACCGACCTCACACAGGCGCTCGGCGCGTCGTGAGGGGGGTTCCACGCGTAGGTCCACTTCCCGGCGGAGAAGGACATACCGCCGTTTTGGCGAGCGGAGCCTTCCGTCGACGACGAGGCGAAGAGGGCGGCTCGGAAGTCATCCGGTATGACCGACCGAGCCCGGCCGGTCCAGTCGGGCCGCCTCGGGACGGAGAGGCCTGGCGGCCCCATGGCGAAACCAGTCGCCCGAACCGTCCTTGAGCAGGGCGTACGTCAAAGTGATGCTGAAGGCTTGGAGGGATCAGGGCCGGCCGCCTCGCTCCAAGGGAATTTTTTCGCCTGCCTCGATCGCGACGGTCAGGCGGTTCTCGGCTGGCGGCAGCGGGCAGGTCGCCAGGTCGGTGTAGGCGCAGGGCAGGTTCCCGGCGCGGTTGAAGTCCAAGATCACCCGCCCCTCGGCGTCCGGGGAAGCGATCTGCAGGGAGCGGTTCGCCGCGTACGTCGTCACTCCGGACGTCTTGTCGGTGAACAGCACCATCAGGCTGCCGGGGGTCTTGCCATTGAATGCAGTGAGCCGGTGCACCGAACCGTCCAACTCGAATTCGACCTGGCCCGGGGAGTCGTATACGTGTTCCAGACCTTCCACTGCGGCACCGACCGTCACCGGCCGCGGCTCCTCGAGCGGCCGGAAGCGCCCCTGGCGCACCCACCGTACGTCCGGAGCAAAAGCGGGGGTGTATGTGAAGGAGGTACGCAGTTCGTTGTCAGGGTGGCGGGGCCGCAGAATGTCGTGACCGCCGCGCTTGGCGACCTCGATCATCGCGTCACCGGCAGCTGCGTACAGGCTGTCCCGCTCGGCAATGACCCCGAATACGTACCGGCCGTGTACCACCGTGCCGTCGACGGTCAGTTCCTCGCCCTCGGCAAGCTCGACCACCACCCCCTCGTCGCTACTCGACCATGCTCCGGGCGCATCCTGGAAGCGAGACGGATCCTCGCTCAGCCAGTGCAAACTCGTGATCGCGAGGAATCCGTGCGGGCCGGCGAGGACCTGCTCCTTCTGCCGGTGCCACTGCTGCCACGCCTCGCTGAAGGCCTGCCGCTCGATGTCCTGGACGGTCATGTCCACTCCCTCTCATGGTTGGAGCCGGACCTCCTCCTCCGACAACCGCGACGATCTCGCAGTTCATCCCGACCCGGGCGCCCTATTTCGCCGAAGCGTCGTCGGTCCATGGCAAGGAGGAGCACAATAGTTTTCACCGCAGGGTAGGGCCCGTATCGGACACATCTTCACGCGGATGGGGCCGGGAAGATCCTTCGCGACTGCCACCTGAAGAGCGACGGCATCCACAGCGCGATGCTCGGCATCGCCCGACTTCACAACCTCGTCCTCACGGGACGACTCCCGCCCATTCGGGCGCCTTCAAGAAAGGCCCAGGAAAACGGCTGCCCCCCTCGCCGGCTCAGACAACGCTTAGACAGAAGTCGAGCCACATCGACGTGGCGTCGGCTGCCGCACCGCTCGGGCGCCATAAGTCGAGCCGAGCGCCCTCCCGGGCCGTCCTGAGGCAAAGGGCGCTGAACGACAACGCTGATCGGCGCATCTCCACAGTGAGCGCAGATGCAACTCGGCGCCAGGATCGCCATGCGTCCCGGCGCCGGGCTCATATCAGCCAGCCACCTTGGGCAGGTCACCTCGGGCGGGCATCTGCTTTTGAGGCCCCTTGGCTGCCTGGAGATACACCAGGCGTAGATGGCCGGCAGCACGGGGACGACGGAGCCGTGTGCGCAGGTCCGAATCCTGTTCGGTCCCGCTGGGAGAGTCGGCATGCGACAGCCTTCGCATCGGACACCCGGTCCGCGCGAAGGCTGCGAGGCAAAGCAGTCCCCGGTAGTGCTGCGCGTGTCCTGAAGCTTCAGTCGTCACTGTCGCCTCGGTATCGCGCCGGCTTGCCGGGGGCCTAACCCACATCCTGTCCAAGTCACTCCGTCGGCTAGACGTCCTTACCGGCTTTGTAAACTCTTTCGGTGTTGTGACCTAATAACCACAATGCACCGCATATTTTCTAAGTAAAGGCGTTTTGGGTAAATTCTGCGGGAAGCTCTACGTGATCATCCCCCAACGGCCGCACTCGGCGCCCGGCGGCCTACTCGAAGAAGCCGCGGACGGTATCCGCAGGGCGGCGCGTGCCACGTCGGTACCTGCTGCCGCAGCGCATCCAGTGCCTGCGCCGGCGAGACACCGGCACACCGACTGTTCGTTTACAGCGGACGGCCGTTTGGACCGGACCGTAGCGCCGGGGCGGTGGAGCTTCGCCTCCGCCGCCCCTGCGCCTGTCCGGCCTTCACGTCAGCCGCGTACTGATTCACGTATTCCTGGCCCGACAGCCGCAAAATCGCGTACGTGATCTCGTCGGTGACGGCCCGCAGCACCGCCTCCTGATGCTCCGTCCCTGCATAGCGTGAGAAGTCCAGCGGTTCCCCGAAACGGATCACGATCGGCCGCCGCCTGGGCAGGACACGCCCCGGAGGCCAGATCTGGAAGGTCCCCACCATCGCGCACGGAATCACCGGAACATGCGCATCCAGCGCTATTACGGCCACCCCAACCTTGCCCTTGTACAGTCGGCCGTCTGGGGAACGTGTGCCCTCTGGATAGATCGCGAGCAAGTCTCCCTTCATCAGCACCCCCCGCCCTTCCCGGATGGCCGCCTGCGCCGCGGGCCTGCCCGATCTGTCCACCGAGATCTGCCCCGCGCCGCGGAGGACGAGCGCAATCAGTCGGCCCATTGGGCCCGGCGCCGTGAAGTACTCGGCCTTGGCCAGGAACGTGATACGCCGTTTCAGGACCGCGGGCATAAGGAGTGGGTCCGCGAAGGACAGGTGATTCCCGGCAACGATCGCTGCGCCCTTCACCGGAAGGTGCTCGAGGCCCTCCGCGCGCGGCCGGAACAGCAGCCGCAGCAACGGCCCCAGAAGAACGTACTTGAGCACGTAATAGAACACGGACACCTCCCACCCAATCTCCCCGGCATGCATGTGCCGGGCCTTCCCTGGCAGTGTCGGCACCGCCCGGAAGCCTCGGTGACGGTCGCTGGCGTCACCGGCAGGACAAGAGTCCCGTCTGCCTCAGATGACGCCTCGGAATGCGGTCGGGCTCTACCTGGGAGACAGTGAGGTCATGGTTGAGCGTCCCATAATCGTGGCGGCGCCCTGCGGATCTGGCGGCCGCAACGTACACCTCGGTGACGAGTTCCTGGGAACGGCGTATTCATTGCACGACCTGACCGTGTTCCTGCAATGCATCGGGCTGCTGGGTTGGGATGAGCTGGACGTGACCGAATCGGACCTCATCGAGTGGCGGGGCGGTGGTCCGGAAGTCTGGCCGGGCCAGGGTGGTGGGCCGGACTGCTGGGCGGCGCCGGGCGAGCCCGCCCCACCGGTGAAGAAGACGAGGCGCGCCTGACAGGGGTTCGGACCGCCGAAGAGTCCGGGGCCAGCGGACAGCACTCCGGTTATCCGAGCTGACCGCCCCGCACAGCAAGGAGATCAAAGCTGCGGCTCGCCGGTCTACCCGCTGCCCGTACTCACTGAGGGCCGCCCGCCAGGAGACGGCGAAATTCCAGGAGCCCTCAGCCAGCGTTACCGCGTTCGGGTCTCCGCCAGCGGCCCACCGGAAGCGGGCCACCACGCTCTCCCGCAGGAACCCATCCACGACGCCTAGGCTGCCCATGCGTTCACGCACCAGGACCTCGCCGGTTCCATTTCGTCAGCGATCTGCTGGTAGCCGCCCGTGTCGGGACACCCGCAGAACCCGTAGAGCCAGTGCCCCACGCCTGAGCTCGCACAAAGAGCAACGAATGCTCAACCGATCTATCGGACTTGAAGGTCGTGAAATCACCCAAAGAGGACGCCAAAGATTGAGGTCGACGCCCCCTGCGGCGTTGCGTGTCGTTCTCCCTTCATGACGCCTTGCGTTGGCGCCTGATGGGCTCGCCCACTCGGTGCAGGTGGGTAAGGGCCTCGCGGTAGGACTGGATCAGCCTGGTCTCGTGGTAGGGCACGTTGATTTCCGCGCAGTACGCGCGTACGACGACCTGGGCCCGCCGTAGATGAGGAGTGGGCATGCTCGGGAACAGGTGGTGCTCGATCTGGTAGTTGAGCCCGCCGAGCATCACGTCGGTGACCCGCCCGCCCCGCACGTTGCGGGAGGTCAGTACCTGGCGGCGCAGGAAGTCGGGGCGGTCCTCGCCGGTGAAGGTGGGCATGCCCTTGTGGTTTGGGGCGAACGTGCAGCCGAGGTACACACCGAACAGGCACTGGTGCAGGGCGAGGAACGCCACGGCCTTGCCGGGAGAGAGCACCAGGAACAGCGCGGACAAGTAGGCCGCAATGTGCAGGAAGAGCAGTGTGCCCTCCAGCAGGCGGTTCTTCATCGACGGCGAGCGCAGCGCCCGCACGCTCGCCACGTGCAGGTTGAAGCCCTCCAGCGTCAGCAGCGGGAAGAACAGGAACGCCTGGTGGCCTCCGATGAATCGGGCCAGACCGCTGCTGTTGCGGGCCTGCTCGGTGGACCACACCAGGATGTCCGGGGCGACATCGGGGTCGAGTTCCTCATGGTTGGGGTTGGCGTGGTGGCGGGTGTGCTTGTTCATCCACCAGCCGTAACTCATGCCGATGCCGAGGTTGCCGAAGAGCTGGCCCCAGATCGCGCTCGCGCGCCGCTTTCGGAACACCTGCCGGTGCGCCAAGTCGTGTGCCACCAAGGCTACTTGGCCGAACATCAGGGCGAGGAAGGCGGCGACCACCAACTGCCACCACGTGTCGCCCAGCGCGACGAAGGCCGTCCAGCCCCCCGCCAGCAGCCCGATCACCAGACCGAGCCGCACCGTGTAGTAGCCGGGGCGCCGCCGCAGTAGACCCGCCTCGGTGATGCGCTGCGACAGGCGGGCGAAGTCGCTGCCGGCGTCGGGGCGGGATCGGCTGGGCCGCACGGCGGCCGGGCCCTTCGTGACCGTGGCTTCGGAGGAAATCGTCATGCAGGCGAGTCTGGCTACGGCCCTCCCACCGCCACCAGCCTGTCAGCCGTAGGCCTCCTGGGGGCCGAGCCCCCCACCATCCCGGGGGTTGTCCCCACCTCTGCGCCCCCTGAGCAGGGCATTCGCCGGTTCGCCCGGATGCCGGTGCCGACCGAGCCGCCTCCGCCAAGGGACGAGCCATGTGAAGTCGTGCGTGCCAGCCCTTCTTGACGCCGTAGGCCGCCATGGCACCGGCAATGAGCGAGAACAGCGCGAGTAGGCCCAGCCCGTCGCCGACCAGGCCGGCTCGCCGAGCATCGCCGAAGACCATTAGGACCCCTGATGCTTTGAACCGAACGGCCCCCGTACCCCGGAGAACGCCTCAACCACAGCTCCAGGGCATGTCGCGTGAGATGGTGCCGTCCGGAGAGGGTCTGACCTTCCGGGCGGCTCGCAAGTTACCCAGGCTGGTGGACGCCTGCATGTCGGGCGGTCGGGATCCGGGCGGAGGCGTGTGGTGGCCCGTCTCCGCCCGGTCACGGTCAGCGTGCCGCGCGGAAGGTGTACTTTCCGGACGGAAGGTAGTAGGCCGCTGGTCCGGCCGGGATCGCCTGGGCGGGTGCGACGACCGACTGTGGCTTCGAGGTGGGCAGCATGACCGCCGCATAGGTGCTGACGGGGACGGTGACGTGCAGTGTCAGTTGCCCGTCGGAGGTGGACCAGCTGCTCACTGCGGTGCCGTAGGGCGTTTCGTACGTACTGTCGGCTGAGGTGAGGCCGCCGCCGGGCTGCGGTGCGATGCGCAGGGAAGCGTAGCCGGGGCTTGCCGGGCCGAGCCCGCCGACGTGGCGGTAAAGGAAGTCTCCGACCGAGCCGAGACCGTAGTGGTTGAACGAGTTCATCCCCGGGTCGTTGAACGAACCGTCGGTACGGATGCCGTCCCAGCGCTCCCAGATCGTGGTGGCCCCGTGATCGATCATGTAACCCCAGCCAGGGAAGCCGCGTTGCTGCAGAATCTGGTAGGCGGTGTCCAGGTGCCCGTGGTCCGCCAGCACGGGCAGGAGGTTCTCCACGCCGAGGAACCCCACGCTGAGGTGCCCGTCCGTCGCGGCGACCTTGGCAGCCAGTTTGTCCGCCGCGGACCGGACCAGCTCGGTGGGCAGCAGCTCGAAGGCCAGGGCCAGCACATAACCGGTCTGGGTGTTGCCGCTGACGGTGCCGTCGTCCGTGACGAACCTCGCAGTGAAGGCGGCCGCGACCTGGTCGGCGAGCCGGCCGTACGACGTGGCCTCGGCCACGCGGCCGGTGGCCGCAGCCATGCGCGAGACCAGCCGCGCCGACCATGCAAAGTAGGCCGTGCAGATGAGGTCCTGCGCTGTGTTGTCGTTGACGTTCAGCCAGTCGCCGAAAGTCTGCTGGTTGCGGATCAGGTCGCTGCCGGCGGTGCTGCGGAGATAGTCGACCCATTTCGCCATCGACGCGAAGTGCTGGTCGACGACTTTGAGGTCCCCGAATCGCTGCCACAGCGTATACGGGATGATCGTGCCCGCGTCTCCCCAGCCGGCTGTACCGGCACCGCTGATCACTGCGGGGGCGACGTCGGTGAATGCGCCGTTGGGCTGCTGGGCGTCGGTCAGGTCGTCGACGAATTTGGCGAGGAAGGTTTGGGTGTCGAGGTTGAATGTGGACGTGGCGCAGAAGGCAGCGATGTCGCCCGTCCAGCCGAGGCGCTCGTCGCGCTGGGGGCAGTCGGTCGGGATGGAGAGCATGTTGCTGCGTTCGCCCCAGACGATGTTGTGCTGCAGCTGGTTGATCAGTGCGTCCGAGGTGCTGAACGTGCCCGGCTGTGGCGTGTCGGTCCACACAGCGCGACCGCTGACAGTGCTGCGGCCTGGTGTGAAGTCGGCTGGCAGGCCGGTGAGTTCGACGTAGCGGTATCCGTGGACGGTGAACCGGGGTTCGTAGGTCTCGGTGTTGCCCGTGCCTGCGAGGATGAACCGGTCGGTGGCTTGGGCGCCGCGCAGGTTGGTGGTGTAGAGCGTGCCGTCGGCGTTGAGGACTTCGCCGTGGCGGATGCTGACCTCGGTGCCGGCGGGACCACGCAACGCGATGCGGTTCCAGCCGGTGAAGTTCTGGCCCAGGTCAAAGACCCAAACGCCCGGTTGCGGCTGAGTGACCGACACGGGCTGGAACTCGTGGTGGACGGTGACGCCGTTGTCGACCTGGGCGACCAGTTGGGGGGCGGAACCGCCGTAGACGGTTGCGGCGGCCCATCCGCTGTCGTCGAAGCCGGCGCTGTCCCAGCCATGGATGTCCAGGCGCGCGTCGAAGGTCTCGCCGTTGTACAGGTCGTCCGCTCTGATCGCGCCGGTGTTGACCTTCCAGCCACCGTCGGTGGTGACGAGTTGGGTGGTGCCGTCGGTGAACGTGACGAGCAGCTGCGCGGAGTACCACGGCTGGGTGCCGTACTTCTGGCTCCCGGCGAAGCCCAGGCTGCCGAAGTACCAGCCGTTGCCCAGCCAGGCACCCAGAGCGTTGGTGCCCTGCCGGATCTGTCCCGTGACGTCGAACACCTTGTACTGGAGGCGCTTGGCGTAGTCGGTCCACCCGGGAGCCAGGACGTCTTCACCGACCTTCGCACCGTTGAGACGAGTCTCGTGGATGCCCAGAGCGGTGGTCAGGAGCTGCGCGGAGGCCACCCTCTTGCGCACGGTGAAGCTTTTACGCAGGATCGGCGCCGGCTGGACGACCCGCACGTTGGATCCCCACGGCCCGCCGCCGTATGCTGCGACCGCGAGTGCCGCAGGCCAGGCACTGTCATCGAAACCGGAGGCGTTCCAGCCGGACGGCGCGCTCTGGGAGGACTTCCACGACGCATCGGTGACGATGGTCGAGCCTGCGGCTATGGTCAGCTTGGCGATCATTCCGGTTGGCGAATCGCTCGTGTTGCGGCTCGCGATCGCGATGGTGTTGCTGCCGCTCGTGAGGTGCGTGGTGACGTCGACGAGGGCGGCGCTCTTCCAGGAATCGGTCACGCGGGGCGAGGTGCTCACCAGGACTCCGTTGACCCATACGTCCGCGGTGTCGTCTCCGGTGACGGCCAGGGTTGCGCCGGAGGGCGCCCCGGTCAGCGTGAAGGTGCGCCTGAAGTAGCGCGTTTCCACGGGGCGCCCGGCGGCCGGATCTCCCTCGGGATACCAGATCCAGTTGGCCCCTGACAGGTCCGGCCCCTGGGGTTGGCCGATGAACTTGGCACGCCACTCCTCTGCCGGCGCCATCAGCCCGGTCTCGAACGATTGCGGCGTGCTCCATGCGCCGGCCCGGCCCTGGGTGTCCCACACGCGTACACGCCAGAAATAGCGTGTCAGGCTTGCGAGAGGGGATCCGGCGTAGTCGATGTCGATCTGCTGGTCGGACGGAACCTGACCGCTGTCCCACACATCGCCGGTGCCGGAACGCGTGGACGAGACCTGGATCCGGTAGCCGGCCTGCCGTTGCTGCAGGGCTGTCGAGCCGAGCTTCCAGCCGAACCGTGGGCGTGCGGCGTCGACCCCCATCGGACGGATGTGATGCTCGACGGTGCAGCCGGACACGTGCAGGGGTGATGCGGCCACGAGGTCGGGGGCGCGGACTCCGGAGCGCCAGGGGGCGATTCCATAGGCGCCGAGGTCCCGCGTGACAGGCCAGCCTCCGTCATCGAAGGTGGGCCGCTCCCAGCCCGCGGGGGCGTCCCTGCCCGCCGACCAGCTGCCGTCGGTGACGAGATCCGTCGTCCCTTCGGTGGTACGGACGCGCACCCGCCCGATGACGCCGGCGTGGCCGCCCTTGCTCCTGCTTGCCAGCGCGAGGGTGTTGACGCCCGGCGTCACGGCGGAGCGCAGGTCCACGTACAGGGCGTTGCGCCAGGCACCGGCGACGCGGGGGGATCCGGCGATTGGCTTCCCGTTCAGCCACACGTCGACGGTGTCGTCGCCTGTGACGACGAGTTGCGCTTCGGTCACCTCTCCCTCGCCGACGGTGAACCTCTTGCGGAAGAAGCGGTATCCGGCGGGGGCGGAGCCGGGCTTTCCTTCCGGGTACCAGATCCAGTGGGCACGGGACAGATCGACGGGCTCGGACCGTGCCGTGCCGGCGGCGGCCAATGCGCGGCCGGAGACTGCGCCGACCGTTCCTGCGGCAATGGCTCCCACGGTCAGCGCCGACCCCACGCCCAGGAAATGGCGGCGGCTCAGGGGGAGTTGGTCGTGAGAGGCGGTCGAGTGGGGATCGGGGGACGTCGTTGGACTGGACAACGAGGTGCTCCTTCACAGACGGCAAGCGAAGCAGGACGACTCGGGCTGAGCGGTGCATCCGGGCAGGAGGAGCTGGAGCGCTGAGGCGACAGCACTCGGGATTGAAACGTTTCAATTCATTGGTGCGGGGTGAATCTATGAGAGTTGCTCGGGACCGTCAACACATGCTGCATGGGTTCGAGGCACAGGGCTCACAAAGGGCCTCGCCGCTCCAATCGCAGCTGGGAATCAGCTTTCCGCCGTGCAGCCTGCTGGGCGATACCTCTCACGTGGCGGAACTGGGCTCATCGGACGCCGCGTTCGCGCGTATCGCCCGGGGGCGCGGGGATCAGCCCACAACAGGTACGTCTGGTCTGGGAGTTGGCCACGGCACCCGTCGTCGTCCCAATCCCGGGTCGCCTCATCCGGCAACCATCGGCGACAAGCCCGCAACGGCCGATCTGACGCTTACCGAAGCGGAGTTGACCGAACTCGACCTCTCCGAAGTGCCCCGTGGAAATCTTTGAGTTGGCTTGGAAATGGGCGGGTTCGGTGCGGCCTGCTCGCTCAGTCGGCGTGATCGTCTTCGGCGATGAGCTGACTCGGCTGGAGAATGACCATCCCGACCGGCGGTGGGTCGCCCATGTCCTGACCGGCCGGGACAGCCTGCTTGATGGAGACGGCGTGCTCCACTGCGTCGTCTGCGGTCCCGGACCGCTGATGAGCGTCCAGGGCGTTTTTGACCAGGCTGGGAGTCTCGACCGAAATCGGAAGCCGACGACACCGCCCTGCCCACTGAACTCGCCCATAACCTCAAGCCTGGATCACCCACGCGGACGTGACCCTCGAGGGGCTGTAGGAGCATTCACCGTTAGCAACCGCAGAGATTCAGCTCTGTCCAGACGATCTTGCCGGACGCCGTGTATCTGGTGCCGTAGCCCTGAGTGAGGTGGGCGACGATACTCAGGCCCCGGCCGCTTTGTTCGCTCGGCGCCGGTTCGCGGGCGTGGGGTGCCGCACGGTTGGTGTCCGACACCTCGCAGATCAAGGCGTGGTCGCGGATCAGGCGCAGCTGGATCGGCCCGGTGGAGTAGCGGATCGCATTCGTGACCAGCTCGCTCACCACCAGGCTGGCGGTGAAGGACAGGTCCGGGAGCCCCCAGGACGTCAGCTGGGTGGCTGTTCGGGCACGGGCATCGGCCACTGCGGAGGGTTCGTTGGGCAGGTTCCACGTGGCAATGTTCGTGGGCGTGGCGGCTCGTGTTCGAGCAGTGAGCATGACCGCCGACGTCGTCCTTGGTGCCGGGTGGTGCGAGCCCACGCCCGGGTCCGCTCGTACCTGGTCGCCTGGCGCGCTCTGGTGCTGTTCCTGGGGACCGGCACAGCTCAGGGCCAGAAGACTGCCTGGAGGAACGTCGAATTCGGCGACGTCGCACGGCTCGGAGCCGATAGGCGCTTGGGTGGAGGTAGTAACGGATTGCGCACCATCGGCGTCGACTACCGGGCCAGGCCCGTGTGGGCTGCGGTGCAGCGGCGGGTCACCGGGTCGTAGACCGCGTACACGCAGTGCCCCGCTGCTGAGGGTGGACCCTGGGCGTCGGGCTCGTGAGTGGGCAGTTCAAAGCTGCGGTTCAGGACCTCACCGGGGTCGATGTCTTGTACCGCGAATGCCCTGATCTGCGCCTTCTGCTGACTCATGGCGGCTGCCGCGGTGATGCCGCTACCGCTGCAGAATCCCGCCACCAGCCCCACTCGGGCGCTGGGCAAACGGATGACGTCGAACCATCCGCCGGGAGGGCCGTTCTCCGGCACATGACCGTTGACTTCTTCGATGGCGGTCAGGTGGGGTGGCTGCGGCAGCAGAGCGTGCTGGAATCGGCGTCCCATCCCCTGCTCTTGCAGCTCGCGGCGTATCGCATCGAGGACCTGGGCTGCCTGTTGCGCAAGCCTTGCCGCTGCCCGCAGGTCGGCCTGCCGGAACGGTGAGGACCCTCTGCGCCGGTAGAAGGCGACGAGTCCCAGAACGACGTGGTTCGCAGTGAGCGGCACCACCATCAGTGAGTGCACGTCGTTCTTGCGCATCACCGCAGCGCGGACCGGGTCATGTGCCAGCCACCGGGCGTGCGCGGGAATTGGGGAGACGATGCGCGGCCGCATGTCCCTGAGGCTGCGCCTGTAGGGCGTGCCGGAAGGGATACGGCAGGCTTCACCGATCCGGTAGGCGCACCCCGGGTTGCGTACGCCGCGGAAGGCTGCGCGGCGGAAGCCGATCCCGTCGCATGCTTCGGACAAGGCGGTGTGCTCGCAGAGGGTGCTGTCCGAGACCTCGACGACAGCGATGTCGGCCACGGCGGGCACTGCGGAGTCCACCAGTTGCTTGGTGGCCCGGAAGGCGTCCACGGAGGACGGACCGTCGACCCCGGTGACGGCAGGAAGGGAGGAATTCATGTGATCACCTCGGAGGGGCGAGGAGCGTGCCTGTCTCCGAGCATCCGTCGCCGTCACTGGGGACACATCGGTAATAGCCCGTGCACACCAAGCGGGAAATGCCCACCCTCACGCGGCCTGCCCGCGAGCCATACTGCGCAGCTGCCGCACATGTGGATGCGGGTTTGCCGCATGAGCACAATGCAGTGCTGACCTGCACCGACCTGCTTCTGATCATCGGCGGTGAGGTCGATATAGTCATCGAGGGTCGATGGCGCTTCCGTCCGTAACCCAGTGGGGCGACGGCAGCCGACAGGCACCCCGCCTGGCCGCGGTCAGGCCCCGTCATTGGAGCTGTGCACCGTCCAACATGGCCAGCTTCGCGCCATCGCCGTTCGGGGGCGTGCGGTGGGCGGTGTCGCCGAGCAGGGTAACCCCCGGCGTTCAATCCCAGCGGTGCCCGATCGGAAGGGTATACAGCGGCGGCACAGGACCGGCGCGGTGTCGCTGTCGGTTCACGAGATGAGATGCACAACGGACTCGACCAGACCACCGCAGAGTGGCAGCGTTGCAAGGCGATCCGTGGGCATCGAGGCCGCTCTCTCGCAGAACGTCCGGGCCCACGGCCTGGACCGATCCCGCTACCGCGGGCTGAAGAAACCCGCCCCGAAACATGCTCACACCGCACCGGCGTGCGGCGACGTCGGCGTCGCCGACTGGATCAACACCCCATGCACGGCCGACCGCCGATCAAGCCGCTTTCCTGCTCTAATGCACACCGCCACATGACCAACTGAGTCATACCGTTACGTCGGTCTAGGGCTACCCTAGGTCACCCAGGGTGCCTTCCCGATCTTTCCGCGGAGACACCCCTTGAAGGTACCCGGGCGGCGGGACGGCCGCCGGAGTGTCCGTCAGTGCCCCTCGGTGAGGTCGACGCCGAGCTGACGCAGGAAGCCGACGTTGTCGTACTGGACCCACTCCTCGGCCAACTGGCCGTTCTCGTGGTAGCGGAAGACGTTGATTAGTTCGAGTCGCATCGGCTGCCCGTTCGGCGCGATCGTGTCGATCGGGGACGCCTCGAAGGGCGCGGTGAAACGCCCCGACATACAGGTACGCGAACCGATGTACTCACCCTCGCTGACAATGGTGCGCCGCTCGCACGCGAATCCCTCGAACGCGGCACGCATGGCCGCGAAGAAGGAACGGAGCTGCGCGTACGTCATGTCGCCGTCGGGCCCGTGGAAAACGAAGTCATCCGCGAAGTAGGCGTCCAGCTTCTCGTCGTCAGCCACGGCGATCGCCTCGCGGCCGATCCGCACCAGGGCGCGCGCCCGCTCGTCGTAACGGGTGTCGTCAGGGGAAATGAACTCGCTCACTAGAAAATCCTTTCGGGGGTATTGGCGTTGCCGCCGCTTTCGACACTAGACCCTGAAAACTCCTTTTTGGCCCTGCGTAACATGCAATTATCGGCCCGCTCCCATAACGACTGTGCATGGCTCGGACGGCTACGATGGTGCCGTGCCCGAACTCAGCATCAACGCTCTCCGCGTCGTGCGCGCGGTGGCCGCGCACGGCTCCCTGAGCCGCGCGGCGCGCACCCTCGGCTACTCCCAGCCCGCCATCTCCCGCCAGGTCTCGGCCGCCGAGAAAGCCGCGGGGCAGCCCCTCTTCGTACGCGGCGCGCGCGGCGTCAGGACGACGCGCGCGGGGGAGCTCGTCGCCCGATTCGCCACCGAGACCCTCGCCGGCCTTGACCAGCTGGACGAACGGCTCGACGAGCTGACCTACGGACCCGAGGTGCGGGTCCGGGTGGGGGCCTTCCCCGCTGCGAACGCCGCTCTGCTCCCCTTCGCGCTGGCCAGGGCACTGGAGCAGCAGCCCAGGCTGACATTCGCGCTCACCGAGGCGTCCTCGCCGCAGCTCGTGCACCAGATCATCAGCAAGCGGCTGGACGTCGCGGTCGTGGCCTCCGGGCCCGGCCTGCCGCAGCCGGCCCTGGAGGGGTTGCGGATCGCCCCGCTGCCGGGCGGCGAGCTGACGGTGGGCGTGCCACGCGGGCACCCTCTCGCCGCGATGGAAGGCACCGTCCCGGTGCGTGAACTCGCCCACGCGTCATGGATCGTGGGCAAGGGTGCCCGTGACGAACCACAGTTCGGCGCCTGGCCCACGCTGACCGATCCGCTCATCGCCTTCCGTACGCGGACCTGGCACAGCCGCTTTGGACTCGTCGCCGCCGGTCTCGGAATCTGCGTCATTCCAGACATCCTCGCCCCGGTCGTCCCGGAGAACATCGCCCTGGTACGCGTGGACGACCCGAACTGGCTCGGACGGAGCATTCTTGCGGTCACCAGGAATGACAGGGTGGAAACGCACGAAATCATTGTCCGGGCATTGCGGGAGCCCTTTGAGGATCAACCGAGACGCTGACGGGGTGGAAGGCGAGAAATTCCCATGGCGGGTTCCGGCCGACACATCCGGCATTCGGCCCCGTTACAGCGGGTTCCGGGGCGGAAACGGCCGACGCCCCGTCGAGACCGTCGGATGCCGCCGCGCCGGAGAGGTAGCGGCCGGGCACCTCGCGACGTTCGTCGGCGCGGTCACCGGATCGCCGGTGGCCCCGCCTGATCAACAAGCTCAAGGCAGGCGCGGCATCGCCACCCGGTACGGCAAGACCCCTGGCAGCTACCTCGCCAGCCTCCACCTGCGCGCAGCAATGATCTGGATCAAGGACCTCACACAGACCACTCATTGATCACGACCCGATACGCGCCCTAAGACGTCATCTCATTTGGTGAGTCTGCGGTAGCAGATGAGGGTGCAGGCGATGCTGGTGAAGGCCAGGAAGTGCTCGGATTTGCGTTCGTAGCGGC
>NZ_LMWH01000241.1 GCF_001507435.1 Streptomyces sp. NRRL F-5122 | reverse complement strand
CGCCCTTGGTCTCGATACCGAGGGACAGCGGGGTCACGTCGAGGAGCAGGACGTCCTTGACCTCACCCTTGAGGACACCGGCCTGGAGCGAGGCGCCGATGGCGACGACCTCGTCCGGGTTCACGCCCTTGTTGGCCTCCTTGCCGCCGGTCAGCTCCTTGACGAGCTCGGCGACGGCGGGCATACGGGTCGAGCCACCCACCAGGACGACGTGGTCGATCTCGTTGATCGAGATGCCGGCGTCCTTGATGACGTTGTGGAACGGCGTCTTGCAGCGCTCGAGCAGGTCGATCGTGAGCTGCTGGAACTGCGCCCGGGTGAGCTTCTCGTCCAGGTGCAGCGGGCCCTCGGCGGACGCGGTGATGTAGGGCAGGTTGATCGACGTCTCGGTGGACGAGGACAGCTCGATCTTCGCCTTCTCGGCGGCCTCGCGCAGGCGCTGCAGGGCCATCTTGTCCCTGGACAGGTCCACGCCGTGACCGGACTGGAACTGCTTGACCAGGTAGTCGACGATGCGCTGGTCCCAGTCGTCACCACCGAGGTGGTTGTCACCGTTGGTGGCCTTCACCTCGACGACGCCGTCGCCGATCTCCAGCAGGGACACGTCGAAGGTGCCGCCGCCGAGGTCGAAGACGAGAATGGTCTGGTCGTCCTTGTCGAGACCGTAGGCGAGGGCGGCCGCGGTCGGCTCGTTGACGATACGGAGCACGTTCAGACCGGCGATCTCGCCGGCCTCCTTCGTGGCCTGCCGCTCGGAGTCGTTGAAGTAGGCGGGGACTGTGATGACCGCGTCGGTCACCTTCTCGCCCAGGTACGCCTCGGCGTCCCGCTTCAGCTTCTGCAGGATGAACGCGGAGATCTGCTGCGGGTTGAAGTCCTTGCCGTCCAGCTGGATCTTCCAGTCGGTGCCCATGTGACGCTTCACGGAACGGATGGTCCGGTCCACGTTGGTGACCGCCTGCCGCTTGGCCACCTCGCCGACGAGCACCTCACCGTTCTTGGCGAAGGCGACGACGGACGGCGTGGTCCTGGCACCCTCGGCGTTGGTGATGACGGTGGGCTCGCCGCCCTCCAGAACGCTGACGACGGAGTTAGTCGTGCCCAGGTCGATGCCGACCGCACGTGCCATTTCGATTCCTCCAGCTGACTTGAGTGGAACAGGCTCAAGGATGCATGAGGGAACCGGCGACGTCAACAGACCTGAGTCCGGCAGACTCAACTTTTGTCCGACGCCGCACGGCAACCAGGGAAAATCCGCAGGTCAAAGCAGCTGACCCGGGCTCGTCAGACGCTTGCGCCACCGCCCCCCAGAAGCAACGCCAGCCTGCTCACCGCCCGGTCGATCTCCCGGGCGCACTCGTACAGCACCTCGTAGGGCTGCGCCCAGGGGTCGAGGACGTCGTCGTCGGCGGCCGGGACCGGACCGGTCGAGCCCCGGCGAGTGGCCGCGGCGGCCACCACGACGTCGAAGGCGAGTACCGGGGCCACCGCACCGTGGAGGGTGCCCGGGGCCGACGAGCGGGGGGCCGCCGTGTACGGAACCGCGCCGTGCGGGCCGGCCGGTCCGCACCGCTCCCGGGTCCCGCCCGGCACCCCTTCGTCCACCAGCCGCCGCTGCGCGCGCGGCGTCTCCCCGTCCGTCCAGCCCCGCACCCCGTCCACTCCCCCCGCGGCAAGGCGCACGAACTCCTTCAGGGTGAAGCAGCGCCGCATCGCCGAGGGCGCGAGGCGCACGGCCGCCTCCCGGTGCTCGCGTGCGAGCCCGAGCACCAGGCCCGCCCCGGCGACGAGCGGTGCGGTGAGCCGGCGGGCCGTGAAGCCGGAGCCGTCCCCGCCCAGTTTCTCCAGCACCGCCCTGGTCGACCTCTCCATGCCGGGCCGGGGCCGCGCCTCGGTGCCGGCGCTCTCCGGGCGAACGGCCGAGCCGGACGGGAGCCTCGCGGCCAGCAGTCGCTCGGCGAGCACCGAGCGGTGCACATTGCCCGTGCACACGAACAGGACCCGGGTCATGTCTCGCTCGTGTGATGCGGTCCCGAAGGCGTGACGGTCGCGCCCCGCGCGGCCTCGGCACGCGGGGCGGGCAGTTCGCCGTACCGCCCGTAGGCCCCGGCGCCACCGTAGCGACCGCCCTTGGGAACCGGAGCCATGCTGAAGACGGTGCCGAGGACATGGACGCCCACGCGGTCCAGTGACTCCGCAGCGGTGCGGACCTGGTCCCGGCTGGTCTTCGCGGCGCGGACGACGAGCAGTGCGCCCTGGGCGAGCGAGGCGAGTCCCAACGTGTCGGCGACCGGCAGCAGCGGCGCGGAGTCGACGATCACGATCTCGTAGGTGTCCGCCAGTTCGCGCAGCACCTCCTCCATCCGCGCCGACGCGAGCAGTTCCGTGGGGTTCGGCGGTACGGCCCCGCTGGTGAGCACCGAGAGCCCGCCGCCGGACTGCTGCATCACGTCCTCGATGCGGGCCTGGCCGATGAGCACCGTGGTCAGACCGGCGTCCTGGACGAGCCCGAACGTCGGGGCCACACACGGACGGCGCAGGTCGGCGTCGACCAGGCAGGTGGACACACCCGCCTCGGCGAGCGACAGGGCGAGGTTCACGGCGGTGTTGGTCTTGCCCTCACCGGGCACCGAACTCGTCACCACGATGAGCCGGGGCGGGTCGTCGACCTGCGAGAACTGAAGGTTGGTGCGCAGCTTGCGGAAGGCCTCGGCACGCTTGGAGTGCACGTCGGAGGTGACGAGCGGCTTCTTGGGTGCGTTGCGGTCGTAGGGGATGGTGCCGAGGACGGGCAGCGCGGTGAACTGGGTGAGCATCTCACCGGTCTTGAGCGTGGTGTCGAGCGTCTCGCGCAGGGCGACGAGACCGGCCCCGAGCAGCAGGCCGGCGAGCACGCCCGCTGCCAGGTTCAGCACGGGGCGGGGCGAGACGGGAGCGGTGGGTGCGACGGCCTCCTGGGTGACGCCCAGGGAGACGGGCGAGGTGCGGCTCCTCGAGGACTTGCCCGAGCCCGGCAGGCGTTTGGGCGTCTCCAGCCTCTCGACCACCGAAGTGAACCGGTCGGCCACGGCGTTGGCGATGCGCGCCGCCCGCAGCGGCACGGTGTCCCGGACGGTGATGTCGATGAGCACGGTGTTGAGCGGAGCCCGGGCTGTGATCCGGGACGCCAGTTCCTCCGGCGTGGTGTGCAGCCCGAGCTCCTCCACCACGGTCGCGGTGACCTGACGTGTCGTCACGATCTCGGCGTACGACTGCACACGCGCCTGGGAGAAGCTCTGACCCTGATTCAGTTGCGTGGTGTCCTCGCCGGTTCGGGTGGCGACGAAGAGCTGGGTCCTGGCCTCGTAGACGGGGGTGCTCAGAGTGGTCGCGGCGAACGCCGTCCCGATCGCTAGGAGCAGGCAGACCACAACGGTCGGCCAGCGTCTGGCAAGAGCCTTCAGGAATCCGTGGAGATCCAAACTGCACCCCTCATAGACCGATGGAACTACCCGAATTGGTGCGTTCTATTCCCTATGTGCGCAGCCGAACATAGGCAATCGCCCACGTCATCCGGGGGAGGCGGCCCCGGGGTCCCGTCGAACGGACCTGCCTCCGCACGCGATTGCGTCGCCCGGTCGGACCGACGAGACGGGTCATCGAGGTGCAACTGCTACATCATCCGGTGTCTTCTGCACTGATCATGCCAGTCGGCGGCGATATGTCTCATTAATTCATGTATCTAGATCTTGATCCGGCTGACACGACGCAGCCTGACCCAAAGGGAAGCAACAAGAAGTCGAGGAGAGCGAACGAAGATGACGACATCGCCGAAATGGCGGGTCGCGCTGGCATCGGCAGCATCGGCTGCCGTGCTGGTCGCCACACCGCTGACCGGGGCGCCGGCCGCCCATGCGCAGCCGCCGTACCCGCCCACGGGACCGACACTGTCACTCAGCAGCTACACGGTGCGATCAGGGCAGACAGTGTCCTTCACCGCCAGGGGATTCACCCGCCGGCAGCTCGTCACCGCAGAACTGCTGTCGCGCACGATCGTCCTCGGCCGCTACCGGGCCGACCGATTCGGAGCGGTACAGGGGAGGGTGCGCGTCCCGAGGATCGGGTCGGGCATCCACGTCTTCCGGCTCACCGCACTCCACCCCTACCGCCATGTCGCCGTCAACCTTCGGGTGATGCCGCCCCTCGGGCGGCCGGGAGGGGGGCGTCACGGCTGGCACGACGACGGCCGCGGTGGGCGGGGCAACAGGATGGGCCCCGCCGGCAGCGCGCAGAGCCTCGCGAAGACCGGTGACGAGAAGGCGCTGGGCCTGGGCGGCGCCGCGGCCGGGATGATCGCCGTCGGCGGTGGCACGCTGCTGGTCATGCGCCGTCGCCGCAACTCCTGACGGCGGGTCCATGACACAAAGTGACTACCGCACGGCGGTATCCCGGCGTCCCGGCCCCGGCCGGGACGCCGTCCGTGCGTCCGAGGCGGACAAGCCCGGCGAAGGAGCGCCTTCCGTCGTCGCACCGTCCCGATCCATCGGACCGTCGGCCGCGGGCCGGGACCATGCCTGAGCGCGCGCGCCGCACGGCGGCGGCCGGAGTCCTCGCGTGCGGCCTGCTGATCGCGGCGTGCTCCGGAGCGGACCGCACCACGGACGACCGGGTCGGCGGAATCACCGAGTCCACAGGCGACCGGCGCCCGGCCGCTCAGCGGATCGAGCAACTGAAGGTCAAGGTCCTCGAGGCCCTTCCGCACGACCGCAAGGCCTTCACCGAGGGCCTGGAGATCGTGGCCGGCACGCTCTACGAGAGCACGGGGCTCGCCGGGCGGTCCTCCATGCGGGCCGGGCCTCCCGGCCGAAAGCCCGGGGTCCGCAGGACACTTCCGGCGCCCTTGTTCGGCGAGGGCATCTCCGTGGTCGGCCGCACCCTGTGGCAGCTCACCTGGCGGGACGGGATCGCCATCGAGCGCGACGCCCGGACCCTCGCGGAACTGCGCCGGGTCCCCTACCCGGACGAGGGCTGGGGGGCGTGCCTCCAGCGGGACCGGCACCGGCTGGTGACCAGCGACGGCTCGGCACGGCTGGCCTTCCGCGACCCCGGCACGCTGGCGACGAGAGGCGAGGTCACCGTGACGGAGGAGGGCCGGCCGGTGACGGGACTGAACGAGCTGGAGTGCGTGGGCACCGCCGTCTACGCGAACGTGCTGCCCACCGACCGGATCCTGCGCATCGACCCCTCCACCGGAGCGGTGACGGCGAGCATCGATGCCTCCGGGCTGCTGCACGACGACGAGATCGTCGAGGGGTCGGTGCTGAACGGCATCGCTGCCGTCCCCGGGACGGACCAGTTCCTCGTCACGGGGAAGTTCTGGCCCAGAATGTTCCGTGTGGCGTTCGTGCCCGCCTGAGCGGGCAGCACAGCGACGCAGATCACCGCCTGCGCCACTACAGTGCGATGGAAGAAGTGGGTACTCTCGAACGGACTGCATAAGTTACCGCTTAGTAATCTCTCCGCCGGAGTACAGAGGACGTACACCGAGGAGACCCCCTCGCAGGCCCGAGGAGCCCCCAAATGCAACTCGCCGCGATCATCGTGTCGCTGGTCCTGGCCGTGGTCGGCGTGGCGTTGTTCGCCCGAGCCATCGCCCAGATCTACCGCTTCGTGCGGCTCGGACAGAACGTACCCGCCGGCGCCCGCACCGACGATCCCCGACAGCGCACCGTCACCGTGGTCAAGGAGTTCCTCGGCCACACCCGTATGAACCGCTGGGGCATCGTCGGCGTCGCGCACTGGTTCGTGGCGGTGGGCTTCTTCACCCTGGTCCTGACCCTGGTCAACGCCTTCGGCCAGCTCTTCCGGGCCGACTGGTTCATCCCCGTCATCGGCGACTGGGCGCCGTACGAGGTCTTCACCGAGCTCGTCGGCGTGCTCACGACGCTGGGCATCCTCACGCTCATCGTGATCCGCCAGCTGTCGCGGCCGGGCCGCCCGGGCCGCAAGTCCCGCTTCGCGGGGTCCAACATCGGCCAGGCCTACTTCGTCGAGGCCGTCATCCTCATCATCGGCCTCGCGATCCTCACGCTGCGCGGCCTGGAGGGCGCCCTGCACCACGTGTCGGGCTACGAGGCGTCGTACCTGATCTCGTACCCGCTGGTCGCGGCCTTCAAGGGCCTGAGCGTCGGCACGCTGCAGAACGTGGTCTACCTGGTCGCGATGATCAAGATCGCGACGTCCTTCATCTGGATGATCACGGTCTCCCTGAAGACGGACATGGGCGTGGCCTGGCACCGCTTCCTCGCCTTCCCGAACATCTGGTTCAAGCGCGAGTCCGACGGCGGTACGGCGCTCGGCGCGCTGCAGCCGATGACGAGCGGCGGCAAGCCGATCGACTTCACCGACCCGGGCGAGGACGACGTCTTCGGCGTCTCCCAGGTCGAGCAGTTCTCCTGGAAGGGCCTGCTCGACTTCTCCACCTGCACCGAGTGCGGCCGCTGCCAGTCGCAGTGCCCGGCCTGGAACACCGGCAAGCCGCTCTCCCCCAAGCTGCTGATCATGTCCCTCCGGGACCACGCCCACGCCAAGGCCCCGTATCTGCTGGCCGGCGGCGGCAAGACGATGGAGGGCGAGGAGAAGGCGTCCGCCGAGCAGCTCAAGGACGTCCCCGCGGCGG
This sequence comes from Streptomyces sp. NRRL F-5122, assembly GCF_001507435.1. Classification (GTDB taxonomy): domain Bacteria; phylum Actinomycetota; class Actinomycetes; order Streptomycetales; family Streptomycetaceae; genus Streptomyces; species Streptomyces lannensis. Next base: position 129,321 of record NZ_LMWH01000241.1, on the reverse strand, counting down.
CCCTCGCCGAGGCCGAGCGCCCGCTGATCGGCACCCTGGAGGAGAACGGCGTCATCGACCCGGACGTCCTGTGGTCCTGCACCACCTGCGGCGCCTGTGTCGAGCAGTGCCCGGTGGACATCGAGCACGTCGACCACATCGTCGACATGCGCCGCTACCAGGTCATGATCGAGTCCTCGTTCCCGTCCGAGGCGGGCACGATGCTCAAGAACCTGGAGAAGAAGGGCAACCCCTGGGGCCTGGCCAAGAAGCAGCGTCTGGAGTGGACCAAGGAGGTCGACTTCGAGGTGCCGGTCGTCGGTCAGGACATCGAGGACCTCACGGAGGTCGAGTACCTCTACTGGGTCGGCTGCGCCGGTGCCCTGGAGGACCGCGCCAAGAAGACCACGAAGGCGTTCGCCGAACTCCTGCACATCGCGGGCGTCAAGTTCGCGATCATGGGCGGCGACGAGAAGTGCACCGGTGACTCCGCCCGCCGCCTGGGCAACGAGCCCCTGTTCCAGGAGCTCGGCATGGAGAACGTGGCCGCGCTGAACATGGCCTTCGGCGAGGACGACGAGGACCCGTCGACGAAGAAGCCGAAGTCCGCGAAGAAGATCGTCGCGACCTGCCCGCACTGCCTCAACACCATCGGCAACGAGTACCCGCAGCTCGGCGGCGACTACGAGGTCATCCACCACACCCAGCTGCTGCAGCACCTGGTGGACGAGGGCAAGCTGGTCCCGGTCACCCCGGTCGAGGGCATCATCACATACCACGACCCGTGCTACCTGGGCCGCCACAACAAGATCTACACGCCCCCGCGCGAGATCATCGGCAAGGTCCCCGGTCTGCGCAACGAGGAGATGCACCGCCACAAGGAGCGCGGCTTCTGCTGCGGCGCCGGCGGCGCCCGGATGTGGATGGAGGAGCGGATCGGCAAGCGCATCAACAACGAGCGCGTCGACGAGGCCCTCTCCCTCAACCCGGACATCGTCTCCACCGCCTGCCCGTTCTGCCTGGTCATGCTGACCGACTCGGTCAACGGCAAGAAGAACGACGGCACGGCGAAGGAGTCCGTCCAGGTCGTGGACGTCGCCCAGCTGCTGCTCGACTCCGTCAGGACGCCGGTGGACCCGGCGGGCGAGGCGGAGACCGAGACCGCGCCGGAGCCGGAGCCGGTGAAGTAGCGGGCGCCGCACAGGCATCCGCGGCCGAGGGGCCCACGTCGCAGCAGGCGATGTGGGCCCCTCGGCCGTTCGCCGTGCCGGGGACGGACGACGGCCGGGACCTGTAGGCCGTAGGTGTGCTCTTCCGCCGGTGGGCGGTACGTCTGCGTCGCCTCCCATGCCCCCGCTGCCAGCATGACTGCCTGTCGTGATCATGAATCGCCGCCCGCCTCGGCGGTCGGCCGAGAACGCGGTGAGGCTGAATGGTGATGGCCCGGAGCGACACGGCCGGCCCCGACGACTCCCGTATCCGGGTGATGCGGGTCATCGCCAGAATGAACGTCGGTGGTCCGGCCCTCCAGGTCTCCACCCTGATGCGCGGGCTCGACGACGAGTTGTTCGACCACCGGCTGTACGCCGGGTTCGTGGGCCCGGACGAGGCCGACTACGTGGAGCAGCGCGCCCCCGACGTGCAGGTCTGCCGGGTGCCCACCCTGGGACGGGCCGTGCGTCCCACCGACGACCTGCGTGCGCTGGCCGCGCTGACCGCGGCCATGCGCCGCTTCCGCCCGCACATCGTGCACACGCACACCGCCAAGGCCGGAACCCTCGGCCGCCTGGCGGCGGTGCTCGCGCGGGTGCCGGCGCGGGTGCACACGTACCACGGACACCTTCTGCACGGCTATTTCTCACCGGCGAAGACCCGGCTGGTGGTCCGGGCCGAGCGCAGGCTGGCCGCCGTCACCGACCGGCTGGTGGCGGTGGGGTGCACCGTCCGCGACGACCTCCTGGCCGCGGGCATCGGGCACCCCGGGCAGTACGCGGTGGTACCGCCCGGCACCACCGCGGCCGTGCCCGCACCGCGCGCCGAGGCGCGCAGGAGCCTCGGCCTGCCGGAGGACGGTCCCGTCGTGGCGTACGTCGGGCGGGTCACCAGGGTCAAACGGCCCGATCGATTCCTGTCGGTGGCCCGGGAGGTGCGCCGCGCCGTGCCGAGCGCCCGGTTCCTGGTGTGCGGGGGCGGAGATCTGCACGGTGAGCTGGAGACGGCGTCCGACCTGAGCGATTCGCTGCATCTGCTGGGCTGGCGCGCCGACGTGGAGACCGTGTACGCGGCCGCGGACCTGGTGCTGCTGACGTCGGACAACGAGGGCATGCCGGTCAGCCTGATCGAGGCGGGCCTCGCGGGCCTTCCGGCGGTGGCGACCAATGTGGGCAGCGTGCCGGAGGTGGTGCGGGACGGGCACACCGGTCTGCTGGCTCCTCCCGACGCCGGGGAGCTCACCCGCCACGCCGTCCGGCTGCTGCGCGACGACCGGCTGCGCCTGCTCATGGGGCAGCAGGCCCGCACCTGGACGGCGCAGCGCTTCGGGGCCGAGCGCCTGGTCCAGGACACCCATGACCTCTATGCCTCCATCGCCGTCGCACGCGGCTGGTGGCCGACACCCCTGACGAAAGGTGCGAACCGATGAAGGTCGTAGTGACCGGCGGTGCCGGGTTCATCGGAGCCAACCTCTGCCGAGAGTTGATCTCCCGGCGATCCGTCGGCAGGGTCGTCGCCCTGGACGATCTGAGCACCGGGTCGGCGGCGAATCTGGCGGGCACGGGTGCGGAGCTGGTCGAGGGGAGCATCCTCGACCGGAACCTGCTCGAGGACGTGGTGGACGGGGCGGACGCGGTGGTGCATCTGGCCGCCCGGCCGTCCGTGCCGCGCTCCCTCGCGGATCCGTTCGCCACCCACGAGGTCAACGCCACCGGCACCGTGCGGGTGCTCGAGGCGTGTCGCCGCCACCGGACCCAGTTGGTCGCCGCGTCGTCGTCCTCGGTGTACGGCTCGGTCACCGCTCTGCCCAAACACGAGGGCCTGCCGACCCGTCCGCTCAGCCCCTACGCCGCCAGCAAGCTCGCGACCGAGTCCTACGTGCTCTCCTACGGTCACGCCTTCGGCCTTCCGGCCCTCGCGTTCCGCTTCTTCAACGTCTACGGCCCGCTGCAGCCGGCCGGACACGCGTACGCGGCGGTCGTCCCGTCCTTCGTCGACGCGGCGCTGCACGGCCGGCCGCTGACGGTGTTCGGGGACGGTCACCAGACCCGCGACTTCACCTATGTCGGAACGGTCGCCCGGGTGCTCGCCGACGCCGTCCTGCGCAAGGTGACCTGTGCCGACCCGGTGAACCTGGCCTTCGGCACCCGGGTCAGCGTGCTGGAACTCGGCCATCACCTGGCCAAGGCGCTGGAGATGGCGGTCGAGTTCCACCATGAGCCACCGCGCCGCGGTGACGTGCGGGACTCCCAGGCCGACGACGGGCTGCTCCGCGGTCTCTTCGCGGGCGTCGAGGCGGTTCCCCTGGAACAGGGGCTGGCCGAGACCGTGCGGTGGTTCCGCTCCCTGCCCGAGTACGCGTAGCGGCGGGCGTGGCACGGGGCTCTCACGGCCTCACCCGCCGGGGACCGGACGCACAGGACGCCGGGGAGAGGAGGCGGGCCACCGTGGTGGCCCGCCTCCTCTCCCCGGCGCTCAGAACGCTGTGGGCGATCGGGGGGCCGGTGCCCGCCGCTGCCGTGTGACCGGTTCAGGGGCGGACACCGGCCTGCTCGGACCGGGTGGGGCCGATCAGAGAATCTCGACCCTCTCGCCCCGGCAGCGGTTGCGGGTGTCGAGCACGTACGCACCGGCCCGTTCGACGAGCGCGTAGTCGAAGGCGTCGTGGTCGGTCGCGACCACGATCACGTCGGCGGAGCGGATCTCCGCCTCGGTGAGCTCGACGCGCGTGATGTCCAGGGGCACGAGGTACGCGTCGGTGTGCGGCTCGGCCACGACCAGCCGGGCTCCGAGAGCGAGCAGCGACCTGGCGAGGACGAGGGCGGGCGACTCCCGGATGTCACCGGTGTTCTTCTTGTAGGCCAGGCCCAGTTGGAGAATGCGCGCGTCCTTGACCGACTTGCCGCGCTCGTTCAGTCCGCGGGTGACCCGCCGGACGACATGGTCCGGCATGTTGTCGTTGATCTCGTTGGCCAGTGCGATGAACCGGAGGTCCCGCTTCAGCAGCCTCTTGACCTGCCAGGACAGATAGGAGGGGTCCACCGGCAGGCAGTGCCCGCCCACCCCCGGGCCAGGCCTGAACGGCATGAATCCGAACGGCTTGGTGGCGGCGGCCTCGACGGCCTCCCAGATGTCGGCGCCCAACTGCCGTGACACCATGGCCATTTCGTTGACCAGGGCGATGTTGACATGACGGTAGGTGTTCTCGAGCAGCTTGGTCAGCTCAGCCGTACGGCAGGAGCTCACGGGCACGGTGCGCTCCACGATGTCGCCGTAGAAGCCCTCGATCCTGCGCAGTGACGCGGCGTCGATCCCGGAGATCACCTTGGGTGTGTTCTCCAGGTGCCAGTCGGGGTTCCCGGGGTCGATGCGCTCGGGGCTGTAGCCGAGGTGGAAGTCGGCCCCCGCACTCAGGCCGCTGCCCTGCTCCAGCAGTGGGAGCAGCAGGCTCTCGGTCGTGCCCGGATACGTCGTGGACTCCAGGATCACGGTGGAGCCGGGGGTGAGGTGCGGGGCGATGCTCCGTCCGGCACATTCCACGAAGCTCAGATCCGGCACACCCTCGCGCAGCGGCGTCGGCACCGTGATGACACACACGTCGAGGCCGTCGATGTCCTCGTACTCGGTGGTGGCGCGGAAGCGGCCACTGTCCGCGGCGGCGGCGAGACGTGCGTCGCCGATGCCCTCGATGTAGGAGTCACAGGCCCCCAGGCGTTTCACCCGCAAATCGTCCGTGTCCACGCCGACGACCGAGTACCCCGCCTCGACGGCCCGCACGGCCATGGGTAGGCCCACATAGCCCAGCCCTACGACGATCAACTTTCCCTTGTCACCGGCATCGTCCTTCTGACGCACACTCACCACTCCGATAGTTTTGGGGAATCCGCATATTCCACCCCCCCATTCATGCACGAGTGACGGCTCCCTCGGAGCCCTGTGGAATGTGTCCGCCCGGCGTCACCCTGATTCCGTAACCAGCGGACGCGCCGAAGGGGCCATATTGACCTGACGAGGTTTCAGATTCGGCTACTCATTGCATAGGTGAACCTTGGCTCGGCCATCGATCGAGCTGTGCCGGAACCCCGTCGCCATCTTCCGAAACCGGAGTGAAGCCGCTCATGGATCGTAGTTCGAATTACCTGGTCACCGGAGGAGCCGGCTTCATCGGCTCCCATCTCGTGGACGCCCTGCTGGCCCATGGACACAGCGTTGTGGTCCTCGACGACCTCACCACCGGGCGGACGGAGAACCTCGCCAAGGCGCAGCAGAACCCGAGTCTTCGTTTCCACCGCGGCTCGGTCCTGGACACATCCCTCGTCGACGAGCTGGTCCGGGAATGCGACGTCGTCGTCCATTTGGCCGCCGCCGTAGGGGTCAAACTCATCGTCGAGCAGCCGCTGAAGTCGTTCATCACGAACACAAAGGGCACCGAGAACGTCATCGAGGCAGCACAACGGCATGAACGCAGGATTCTCATCACGAGCACGTCGGAAATCTACGGAAAGAATTCATCCGGACCGCTCAACGAGAACTCCGACCGCGTTCTCGGCAGTCCGTCCGTCGCCCGGTGGTCGTACAGCACGGCCAAGGCGGTGGACGAGATCATGGCCGTCCTCTACCACCGGGAGCGGGGGCTGCGGTCGACCGTCGTGCGGTTCTTCAACACCGTGGGCCCCCGCCAGAGCTCCGCGTACGGCATGGTCATCCCGCGGTTCGCCCGGCAGGCGGTGCGCGGGGAGCCCCTCACGGTCCACGCGGACGGCCGGCAGAGCCGCTGCTTCCTGCACGTCTCGGACGCCGTCGCGGCACTGCTGCTCCTGCTCGAGCACCCGGACACCGTCGGAGAGACCTTCAACATCGGTGCGGCCGACGAGATCAGCATCCGCGAGCTCGCCGAGCGGATCATCGCCCAGGCCGGAAGCGTCTCAGCGCTGGAGCACCTGTCGTACGACGAGGCCTACGGGCCGGGCTTCGAGGACATGGAGCGGCGCGTCCCCGACACCGCCAAGCTGCGCGCCCTGACGGGCTGGCAGCCCCGGCACACCCTGGCCGACGTCCTCGCGGACGCGATCGCTGACGCCCGGGCCGAGTTGCGGGGCGACCGGTCCGCCCAGGTGCCCAGCACCCCGGAGCAGCGCCTTCCGATCTGCGGACCCGTTGCCGGGACCGCTCTGGCGGGACGGTGACCGGCATGGGCGCAGCGGTCGTGACGACGAGCGCGGGCTGCGCGGCCCTGCTGCTCGGACTGCTGCTGACGGAGCCGCTCAGACGCTTCGCCCTGCGCCACGGGATCACCGACCGCCCCAGCCCTCGCAAGGCGCACACCTGCCCGACGCCCTATCTCGGCGGAGTCGCCGTCGGTGCCGCCACTCTCGCCGCCGCGGCCGTCGCCGTCCTTCCCCGAGGGGTCTTCGACCCGGTGCTCGGCGTTGTGCTCGGCTGCTCCGCGCTCATGTGCGTCCTCGGACTCATCGACGATCTGCGGCAGCTCAGTGTGCGGTTCCGGCTGTGCGTCGAGACCTCGGCGGCCGCGGTGGTCGTGCTGGCCGGGGGGTGTCCGACCATCCTCGGCGGCCCCTTCGACGCGGTGTTCGCCATCGTGTGGATCGTCTTCGTGACGAACGCGTTCAACCTGCTCGACAACATGGACGGTGCGGCCTCGTCCCTGTGCGTGGTCATCGGCGCGTTCCTCTGTGCGACGGCCCTTGCCGACGGGCGGATCGGCCTCGCCGTGCTGACGGCGGCTCTCGTCGGGGCCTGTCTCGGTTTCCTCTTCCACAACCGGCATCCGGCGCGGATCTTTCTCGGGGACGCGGGCTCGCTCTTCCTCGGCTTCATGCTGGCCTCCGTGATGACGGTGGTGCACCACGACGTCGACGGCCTCTCCGGACCCGCGGTGCTTCTTCTCCCCACCCTCGTCCCGGCGCTGGACACGACGTTGGTGATGCTGTCCCGCTACATGGAGGCACGACCGCTGCTTCAGGGCGGCACGGACCACATCTCCCACCGGTTGCGCCGATTGGGCCTGACGGTTCCCCAAGTCGTGCGTGTCATGGGTGCGTTCGCGACGGCGGGGTGCCTCGCGGCGGTGCTGGTGGCCCATGGTGTGCTGGCACCGGGCATGGCGCTCGTCGCCGCCTGTGCCGTGGGTGTCGGCGCGGTACGGCTCCTGCTCGTCATCCCGGCCACCGCGGGTGCTTCACCGGTCGTGTCCGCGAGCGGGATCCACCGCACGGCCTCGCAGTCCAGGCCTGCCGACGGCGGATTCGGACGCCGTCACCGGCCGTTCCGGCCGACGGCGGTGCCGCATTCGCGGGAAGCCCGGAAGCCCGCCACGCTGCCCCGCACCGCGGGCACTCCCGCTGCACCGCAGTGACGTCGTAGCCGCTGCGGCGGCGCCGTCCGGGCCGGTCCCGCGCTCGACGCGGGGCCGACCCGGCCCCGCCCCGGCCCCAACGAGCAGACTCACCGCTCGCGCAGGCGCGGCGTCGGCCGAGGCGTCCGGGAGAACGGGTACGGCGGGCGCGGAGGCGCGCTGCACGACGGCGAAACGCATAGGGGAGGAGTTCCTACACCGGCTCGCTTCATACGCATGACCGCACGAGCGAACGCCTCGACCACGGCATGTCCGATTCGACCGCACTGCGGGGAGACGAACAGGAGTCGTGAGAGCACTGTGCAGGATGCCTGCGCAGCCACGAGGGCGATGGGGCCCGCCGAGTGAAATGACTTCGAGTGGTCACGAAGTGCCGAAGTCACCCTCGCCCGGAGAATCCAATGTCTCATTCAGCTCAAGGTCGACCCGAGCTGATTCTTCCTCATGTTGCTCTCACTTCTCACGAGCGCGGATCACCCTCGCCGGGTTTCCCGCCACAACCATGTCCGAGGGTACGTCTTTTGTTACCACGCTTCCGGCCCCGACGGCGGCACCACGGCCAATCGTCACACCCGGCAGAACCGTCACCCGGGCACCAAGGAAAACGTCCTCCTCCACGACGATGTCGGCATGGACCGGGGCGTGATCACGGAAACTTTCCCCGACTTTTGGCACCGGGTGATCACCTGTGATGAAAAGGCACTCCGGGCCCATGTTTACGTAAGCGCCGAGGAATACGCGGCCCAAGCCGAGGATCCGGGTTCCCTGCCCGATCGCGGCACCTCTTCCCATCCTCAGTGTCGGTGGCAGGCTGACGTGGGAATGGATCATGACCGGCCCCCGCACCTCCGCGCAGATCTTCTCCGCGCACCAGCAGCGCAGGACGCGCGCGCCCGGGATGCGCCGGTCCAGTCGCTGAGCGATCAGCTTGTAGAAACAGCGGACGCCCCAGACGAATGGTCGATTTCTCATACGGGCGTTCCTTCCGTGGACCAGCAGGGTTTAGCAGACTTTGGGACTCGTTCGAGAGGCGCTCGGCTCCGCTGTGACACGCGGACACGCGACCGCCGAAACCATGGCTTCGATCGATATGCCGCCTACGCTACGACACCATGTGCACGATCCACGGAAATAACAGGTGTGCCGCACATGCCGTTGACTGACAAAACACCAGCACCCCAGGCTCCTTGGACCCGGCGCACAAGGCCGGGTCAGTCACTCGAGAAAGTATGCCTGTTGATCGGACAACTCGGCCTCGGCGGCGCGGAGAAACAGCTCGTCCTACTCGCGCAGGGGCTGAGCGATCGCGGAATCCGGACCCATATGCTCGTCATGTTCCACCTGGGGCCGCGGGCGGAAGGACTCCGGAAATCCGGCGTACACGTGGTAGAACTTGGATTCTGCCGACGCCCCCTCGGACGAAGGCAGATCATCGCCAACCTACGTGCATGCGTCCGCCTGGTGGTCTTCCTTCGCGAAGAAAGACCACAGATTCTCCAGGCCTTCCTGATGCACGCCTACATGACGGCCGCCCCCGCCGCACGGCTGGCACGCGTGCCGGTGCTCGTGGCGGGGCGGCGGAGTCTCGGCTTCTTCAAGAAGGACAACCGAGTGGTACTCGCGCTGGAACGGGTCGCCACACGTTGGACGGACTTCCTGGTCGCCAACGCGTCCGCGATCGCCGACGAAGTCCGGCGCGAGGAAGGCGTACCGGCGGCCAAGATCGCCGTGATCCCCAACGGGATGCAACCGACCGAATTCGAACCCGCCGAACCCGCCGATGTCGTCAGCCTGCTGCCAGTGGTGCTGTGCATCGCCAATCTCACCGCCCACAAGGGGCACCGCTATCTCCTGGAAGCCTGTGCGGCGTTGAGTCGCCGGGGAAGTCCCTGCACCCTCCTCCTCATCGGTGACGGGCCTGAACGCGCCGGACTGCAGGAGATGGCCGACCGCCTGGAGATCGACGCCCGATTCCTTGGGGCCCGCGCCGATGTATCCGGGTTTCTGACCCGGGCCGACGTGGTCGTGCTGCCATCCCTGTACGAAGGGTCCAGCAATGCCGTCATGGAGGCCATGGCGGCCGGCCGGCCGGTGGTGGCCACTTCCGTCGGCGGCACCCCGGAGCTTGTGGAGGGGCGCGGGGTGCTGGTGCCCCCGGTGGACCCGGCGGCCCTCGCCGAGGGAATCCACCAGTTGCTGAGCGACCCGGACGCTGCCGCTGCCCTGGGACGGGCTGCGCGCGAGTGGGCCATGGCCAACCTCACGGCCGACGTCATGGTGGACCGGTATGTCGCGCTCTACCGGCAACTGCTCGCGCGCCGGTCCGGAGTCTAGTGGGGCGGCCTGAGCCCACGGAAACGGCCCGGTCCGAATCGTCGCACCGCACGCTTTCCGAACAGCCCCGGCTGTTCGTCGTCGGGGAGGTGTTCCGGCACAGTGGATGACCGCCGACCGCAGTTCGCCTGGATACTGCTGGCCCGTGCCGGCACCCTCGCCATGGGCATTCTCGCCAGCGTCGTCGTGGCGAGAGCTCTGCCACCCGAGGGACGTGGAACCTACTACATGGCCGTCACTGTCGCCACGGCCGCCATGACGCTGGGCCATCTGTCCATCGATCAGGCACAGACAGCCATGTGGGCGCGAGAAGGGCAACGACCTTCCCTCGATGCGAACAGCTTGCCGCTCGGCCTGGTCATCGGTTCCGCCGCGGCTGCCGTGGCGATCGGGCTCGGCCTGGTGTTCCAGGGCAGCGCCAATGTTCCGGACGTCTCTCTCCTGGCGACGGCCTGCGCGGGCGTGCCCTTGGGCATGAGCGTGTTCTACGGGACCAACATCATGGTTCTGCGGTCCCGTACCCGTGTGGCGGGACGCGCAATGCTGGCGAGTGCGGTAGCCCAGTGTCTCTGCCTGGTCGTCCTCGGATTGACCGGACACTTGACCGTCCAGATGGTGGTGGTCGCATGGGTGGTCTCGATGGCCGCTCCCCTGGCCGTGCTGATCGCCGCAGGAGGAGTCACCCTCGGGCTGCCCGACCTGGGTCTCGCCGCCGCGACGTGTGCCAAGGGACTACGGCTTCACGCCGGTTCGGCAGCCGCATACCTGCTGCTGCGGTCGGACGTCTTTCTGCTGAACGCCCTTGCCGGGCCACGGGAGGTCGGGATCTACACGCTCGCGGTGACCCTGGCGGACCTGAGCCGAGTAGCCGTCGACGTGTTCTCACAGGTCACTCTCTCCCTCCAGTTCGACGGCGACGTGAGCGGATCAGCGATGGTCACGGCGCGGATCGTCCGGTTCACCATGCTGCTGGGCGTCGCGTCCGCGGTGACGACCGTGACCGCGGTATCGATACTGATCGTCCCGCTGTACGGGCATGCGTACGCGGCCGCGGCCACACTCGTCGGCTGGCTGGTCCCTGGGGTCCTGCTGCTGTCGGCAGCCCGGCCGCTGTCCAATTTCCTGCTGCGTCAGCGGTCGTCGCGCCTCGTCGTGTTCCCCTCGCTGATCGCACTGGTGGTTAACGTCGGATTGAACGCAGTGGCGATTCCCGTCTGGGGCGCAATCGGGTGCGCGCTCGCTTCCACCGTGGCGTACGGGACGCTCGTCGCCTTCCAGGTGGCGTATTTCAGCCGGGTGAGCGGACTCGGCTGGACGTGTCTGCTCCCTACGAGCGCCGAGACGGCACGCTTCACGATGGAGGTGAAGCACCGGTTCAAAGCACTGCGCATCGGCGGGGTGCCATAACCGGGTATCGCCCTGATGTGCCTCGGAACCCGGCCTCGGAGGTCTCATTCACGGGTGAACACGAACTCGTTGCAGCCGATCCCTCCCTTGCAGGTCTTCAGGTGAGACAGTTCGAAGCCACGCTCATGGCAGAAGGAGAAGACCTCCTCAGGCGTGGCGACCTGGAAGGGATAACCTCCCACCCAGTCGACGAGGTCGTGCTTGCGTGACATGCCACGCGGCCGGGGGACAGTCCCCTGCGGGGTGCCCTGGACCCGCTTGGTCAGCCTCTGGGCGGCGCGCAGCGGGGCGTGCCTGCCGAGATAGAGCAGGCTGCCGGTCAGCAGCAGTTGCCGCCCCAGCACGCCGGAGGCGTTGTAACGCCGTTTCACGGCTGTCCACATCCGGCTTTCCGGTCCCTGATCGTTGTAGATCGACACGTACAGCGTTCCCCCGGGAGCGACGAGGCCGCAGACGGCCTCCATCGCCGCCCAGAGATCGCCGGTATGGTGCAGCACGCCCCACGAGTAGACGATGTCGGCCTGGTCCAGTCGCTGCACGAACTCCGCGTCGAGGATGGAGGCGTGCTGGATGCTCCAGTCACTGTCCGGGGCGAATTCCAGGCGGAGCTTTCCGGCTGCTCTCACCGAGTCGGGGTCGTAGTCGAACGACCGTACACGTGCGCCCATACGCAGTGCCGCCAGGGAGAAGAGCCCGCTTCCGCAGCCGACATCCAGGAAGGTGCGTCCGGTCAGATCGCATGTGCCGAGGGCAGCCTCCAGCGATCTCGTGGCACCGGCGATGCGCTCTTCGTCGATCAGCGTCCCGAATCGGAGCCAGTTCCGCCCGAAGGCGAAGCGCCGGCCCTGGCTGATCTCAGTCTCGCAGTCCATCATTCGGCTTTCCTTAACGTCGTGCGGAAGAGGGTTTGGGGATCAGCCTTCCGGCGTCTGCCTTGGGCCAGCAAGCAGCCCAGGGAGATCCAGAAGGGCGTGGAAATGACCAGGTCTGTGAGGGCGTTAGCGAAGAGCAGCCCTACCGCGTAGGCAAGGCACAGCGCCTGGAGGACGACGCGTTCCGCGCTGTAGCGGCGCGCGAGACCGAACCACAGAAGAGCGACCAGGAGGGCGAGGGTCACCATTCCGGACTCAGCTGCAAGCCTCAGGTAGTCGTTGTGGGTATTGATGAAGATGCCCAGCGCGGACGAGGTTCTGGCGTATTCGGGGAACACCGCGTACCCGATGCCGCGCAGTGGATGATCGAGTGCGACGCGCACTGCCAGAAGGGCGGCCTGCTTGCGCACCTCGGTGTTGACGGTGAGCTCGCTGGGCGTCCTGTCGCCCATCAGGTGGCCCTCGACCGAGTCTAAGGTGCCCGGCAGTACAACCGCCGCGGCCGCGATCGCCAGCGCGATCAGCACCTTGTGCCGCAATGGACGGCTGGCGAGAAGAACGCAGGCCAACCCCACCGCAGCCGTCGCCAGCGCCCCTCGGGACCGGGTCAGCAGCAGTGCATGAGCGCAGACGACAGCCGGGACGAGCCACGACCGGGACCGGCTGAATCGTGCCAGACCCACGGCGGCGACCAGGGAGAGCGCGAGGACGACTCCCAGGTAATTGGGGTTCAGGCCCAACCCGATCAGGCGGTCGGAGGCGTACTCCCCTCGGACAAGGAGGTATCCGGCGGCACCCGCCCCGGAGCCGGCCACGACCTGGGCGATGCGGCGAGGATCGGGAGGCGCCAGGATCGAGGCGGTGAGCAGACCTAATCCCACCAGCAACAGAGTCCACGAAGTCCACGACCGTTGTGCGGGGAGGGTGGAAGCCGCAGGCATCAGACAACTCACCGTGACGGCGAGGGCCGTGAGCAATACCAGAACCAGCTCCGGGCGCAAGCGAAATCCGCTCAGCACAATCCGGAACAGCAGCACTCCCACGGCACCCAGGACCACCTTCAGCACCGTGCCGCCAGGATTGATGGCGGCGATCACCGGGACCAGTCCCAGCACCATCAACAGGGCCATGTCCGGCCGCGTCCACGCCACGAGAGCGAAGCAAATCAACGCCGCCGCAGCAACGGCCGCAAAGCCGTGGAACAGGGCCAGATACGCCGCCACCGGCCCGGCGGCCAGGATCCCCACCCGGCCTGCCACGGCGGCGGAGAGCGGTCTCAAGTTCGTCCTACCGGTGAGCAAAACTGGTCCTCCACGCGACCATCGGTGAGGAGACCCGTCGGATCGCCACTGCGAACGGGCACTCCCATGGGAATCGAACCCGGCGCACGGGAACGCGGCGCCGATCAGCCCGTGTGCCGCAGCGGCTGACCGGCGACCGCCGGCGGCACGGGCTGCGGCCGGTCGACGAACCTGCGGTGCCAGAGTTCGAACTGCATCAGCGCCCAGATCCGGCGCGCGTGGTCCTCCCCGGCCTCGTGTTCGCGGAGCATGGTTCTCACCGCCTCCGGCCGGAACAGTTCCCGGTCCGTCGCTGTCCGGTCGGTGAGCACGTCCCATGCCACGTCCCTCAGATCCGTTCGCAGCCAGTGGGCCATCGGCACCCCGAACCCCTGCTTCGGCCGGTGCAGCACCTCATGCGGAAGCCAGTCCCGCAAGGCCTTCTTGAGCAGGTACTTGGTGGTGCCGCCGCGCACCTTCAGCTGCGCGGGCAGCCCGGCCGCCCACTCCATCAGGCGGTGGTCCAGGAACGGCGACCGGGCCTCCAGCGAGTTGGCCATCGTGCTGATGTCCACCTTGACCAGCAGGTCTCCGGGCAGGTAGGTGTTCACGTCCACGTCCATCAGCTGGTTCACCCGGCTGATGGCGCGGGTCCCGCGGAAGGCCTGGTCCACAAGGTCGTAGCTGTCGATCCCGACCGTGGCCTCGAGCAGCCGTTCCGTGTACAGCGCCTGCTTCTGCTCCGGCATGAAGTAGGACATCATCCGGGCATAGCGCCGCTGCGACGTCTCGCCCAGCAGGGTCAGCGCGCGGCCCGCCCTGCGCCGCATCGAGCAGGCCGGACCGGCGGCCAGCAGAGACCGTCCCATGTGACCGACGACCGGGCGCAGGGCCCCGTGGACCCGGAAGCGCTCCAGCCCGGCCATGCGGACATATCGGGTGTATCCACCGAACGACTCGTCGCCACCGTCGCCGTTCAGGACGACGGTCACATGCCGGCGGCTCAACTGGGCCACGTAGAAAGAGGGGATCGCGGACGAATCCGCGAACGGCTCGTCGAAGTACCACGCGAGTGTGGGCAGGATGTCGAGGGCCGAGGCCTCCACGACGAATTCGTGGTGATCGGTTCCGTACTGCCGCGCCACCGCACGGGCGTGCGCCCGCTCGTCGAACCGGGTGTCCTCGAATCCGATGGAGAAGGTCTTCACGGGCTCCGTGGAGACCCGCGCCATGGCCGCGACGACGGCGGAAGAGTCGACGCCCCCCGACAGAAAGGCCCCGAGCGGGCGCTCCGACACCATGCGGATACGCGTGGCCTCGAGCAGGAGCTCCCGGGTCCGCTCGGCCGCCTCCTCCTCGTCCGGTGCGGGGACCGGCGAGAAGTCGAGCGACCAGTAGCGCTTCACCTGCACCCGGCCGCCCTGCCAGGTGAGCAGGCAACCGGGCGGCAGTTTGCGTACACCGCGGAGGATCGACCAGGGCGCCGGGACGTACTGATAGGTCAGATAGTGGTGGAGCGCGACCGGATCGACCTCGCCCCCGGCGCCGGCGACCGTGCTCAGCGCCTTGAGTTCCGAGGCGAAGGCGAGCTCACCGGCGGTCTCCCGGTAGTACAGCGGCTTTTTGCCGACACGGTCGCGGGCGAGCAGCAGACGTCCCTGGCGCGCGTCCCACACCGCGAACGCGAACATGCCGCGCAGATGGCGGACGCAGTCCTCGCCGTGTTCCTCGTAGAGGTGCACAAGGCATTCGGAGTCGCCGTTCGTGCGGAAGGTGTGACCACGGCCCTGCAGATCCCGGCGCAGCTCGGGGAAGTTGTAGATCTCCCCGTTGAAGACCGCGATCACACTGCGGTCCTCGTTGAAGACGGGCTGGTCTCCTCCGCCGACGTCGATGACGGCCAGTCGCCGCATGCCGAGGGCCACATGGTCGTCGGTGTGGAACCCCGCACCGTCCGGGCCGCGATGGGCGAGGACGTCGCACATCGTCCGCACGGCCGCCGGGTCGGGGGACGCCGTCGACACCATGCCCGCTACGCCGCACATCGGCCCTCCCTCATGTGGTGCAAGAAATGGAACAACTACCGAAGAGATCCAGGCTGGCACCATACCGGCGCATTCAGCACAAAACAGTCAACCCGCAAAGGGGTGGTGCCATCGGGTGACGGCCCGGACAGCACCGGAACGGCTCCTCGCCGCACCGCACGCCGATGCACGGGGCACTACGATCCGGCTGCCGCACACCGCGGACCCTGACGTACCGTCACATGCAGGGGGCGGGTCAGCTGTTGCCGCAGCACGGTGGGCGCACGGTCGGACGGCGGCTCCAGCAGATGCAGCGTCAGGGTGCGGCTCGTCCCCCGGGGCACCTCGACATCGAACGTGTACACCGGATGTCCTCGTTCCGTCCCCTGCGCCGAGAGGGCGGCCTTCCCGTCGAGGCGCGCCTCCACCAGCCCCGCCCCGGCGGTCGCGAAGTACGAGACGAGCAGCCGGTTGTCGCCCCGGCGGGCCCCATGAGCGGGCTTGTCCAGCCGGTCGGTGACATAGAGGGGGAGCCCGGTGACGGGCGCGCGGTTGGTGAGGACCGCCTTGACGGTCACCTCGCGGCCGTCGGCGGTGCAGCGCCCGGGCGACCATTCCAGCGAGCGATCGAGGTAGTAGTCCAGCTTCGTGCCGGCGGCGTTGTTGATCACAAGGCCGGCATAGGCCCCCGGCCCCTGCGGCACGGAGCCTCCGACGGGGCGCGCGTTCAGCTCCTGCTGCTCGTCCGCGTGCGCGCTCCACACGGTCATCTGCCCGCTGTGCAGCACCTCGTACAGGCCCCGGAGCAGGGCGGGCCGCCGTTGGGCGTCCCCGGCGGCGGTCAGCAGCCGTCCGGCGGCCGCGCGCGCCACGTCGAGCAGAAAGGCCTTGCGCCTGACCGGGTCCGGATACATCGCGTAATTGGTGCGCTCGGTGAGGTCCACCACGTTGGCCGCGGTGACGGACGTGCCGTCGGCCAACCGCGCCGGCCCGACCGCGGCCAGCAGTGCGGACAGCGCGCCCGGATCCAGTGAGAGCACGCCGTCCACGCGCTGCCGGCTCTTGGCGTGCCACGCGGCGGACCAGATGCGCGCGGCGTAGGGGAAGTGCGGGCTCATATTGGAATTCGGCCAGGTCTTCACCGAGTCGTACTGCGCGTACATGGCGGCGAACTCGGCCCCCATGTCGATCGTGGGCCGGGCGGTCGCCATGTCGGTGTCCCGCCCGAACTGCGGCAGTGCCAGTCGGCCCTTGTCGGCGGTCAGCACGGCGTAGGCGCCGGGCATACCCCCCGTCCCGCGCGCCTCGGCGGGGTTCTGGAACACCAGGAGGTAACGGCGCGGACCGCCCTCCCCCAGCATCGGCGGCAACAGGCGGGCGCCCACGGCGGCGTTCTCCATCACGGGCGCCACCCGCTTGAGCCCGGCGAGGAGTTGACCGCGGGCATGGTCGACGGAATGCAGCCAGGTCCGCCGCGGCAGCCTGTCCGCCTCCACTCGGGCCAAGGCCGCCTGCTGCGAGGCCTCCTCGAGATCCGGTACGGCTCTGCGCAGTTCGGCGAGGTTGATATGGCTGCCGCCCGCGTCCGCGGTGACGCGGTCAACGGTGCGCAATGCGGCGGGCAGTACCCGTCCGCCCAGGCGGTCGAGCACCTCGGCCGCGCCGCGCACGGTCTCGAAGGGACCGCCGACGAACGGCAGATGCGCCGCCACGTACCAGGCCGGACCGGCGGTGAGCCGGTGGGCGCGTTCGGCGTGTTCCGCCGCGGAACGGGCGGCCTGCAGGGCGAGTTCACCGCGGTCCGTGCCGTGCCCCGCACTGGCGGCCGGGTCCGAGGGCGTCGTCATCCCCGTGCGCAGGCTGCTCAGATCGTTCCGGCTGCCGACGAGCTCGGCACGCGCCAGCAGGCCGGTGACGAGGATCCACCCGAGGCCCGCGAGGAGAACGACCACGAGCGCCCACAGCAGCAGCCGGACACGCCGGCGGTTCCGCCGGGCCTGGGGTTCGGGGGTGGGCGGGGCGGCCGTGTCGGGGAGGGTCTGGACGGTCCGTGTCATGCGGCCCTCAACTCCCACCGGCAGCGGGGGCGGAGCTCCCGGAAGGACTCGCGGCCATGGATATCGCGCATACGTTCGACAGCTGGCCGCACGACGGGCGACGAAGGCGGCGGACAGGGGCGGCAGGCGTCCGGCCGGCGGCCACGTCGGTGCCGGCCGGACCGTGCCGGACCGTGCGAAGGGCGTTTCGTGGGGCGCGTGGGCTGTTCCACCGTCGCTATCACCTCTCCGCAGTCGCGTCCGCCGTCCGTACCCCGATGCGCCGTGCCGCGCTCGTTCGCGTCGAGCCGTCCGCGCACCACGGACCGGCGAACGGAGTCGGCATCAAGAGGGATCAGGCAGGAAAATCCAACGCCATCACTCGTTTCGAACAGAAACAGACGCGCTCCGGTACGCCACAGACGGCGGAGCGGTGGCACTCGTTCGGCCGCCTCGGAGCTGCGGCGGAGTCCCTGCGCGGGCCGGGTGTCCCACCCTTCGGGCCGGGAGGCACACACAGGATGCGCATGCAAACGACACGGTCACCGATATGTCCCTGATTCCCGTCCCCCGGGCCCTTACGGGATGTCACAGCTCGGCCCCAATGCCCTCCCCTTCCCCCTGGGCCCGGCACGCCGCCCTCCGGTACCGGGTACGTTCGAAGACGTGGCTGGATTCAGGATCGGACGCGACCGGGCGGACCGCGCTCCTCACGCGCGACCGCAGCAACCCCCGTACGGACAGCAGGTGCCGCAGGGCCCGACGTACGGCTACCCCTCCGCGCCGCAGCAGCGGCACGGGGGCCCGCAGCCCCACGGCGGCCGGCAGCAGTGGCGGGGGGCCCAGGGCCAGGGTGAGCCGGAGTACTTCGGCGACGACGGCCAGGGCCGCTTCCACGCACCCGACCCGTACGCGGCGAACAATCCGGGCCATACGCAGGCGTTCTCGGTCGGCGAGGACCCCTACAGCGCGGGCGAGACGTACCGCGCGGGCCAGGCCTCGGCTCCGCCGGTCGGTCCCCGCCTGCACTGGAAGGACCTGCTGCGGGGCATCGTGTTCTCCCCGACCCGGACCTTCCTGCAGATGCGGGACTACACGATGTGGGGCCCGGCCCTGATCGTGACCTTCCTCTACGGCCTGCTCGCGGTCTTCGGCTTCGACGGCGCGCGCGAGGACGCCATCACCGCCACGCTGGACAACGCGATCCCGATCGTGCTGACGACCGCCGTGGCCATGGTGGTCAGCTCCTTCGTGCTGAGCGTGGTCACCCACACCCTCGCCCGCCAGCTCGGCGGCGACGGCGCCTGGCAGCCGACGGTCGGCCTCTCCATGCTGATCATGTCCATCACGGACGCACCGCGCCTGGTCGTCGCGATGTTCCTCGGCGGTGACGAATCCTTCGTCCAGATCCTCGGCTGGGCCACCTGGGTCGCGGCGGGCGCGCTGCTGACGCTCATGGTGTCGAAGTCCCACGACCTGCCGTGGCCGAAGGCTCTGGGCGCGTCGGCGATCCAGCTGATCGCGATCCTGTCGATCATCAAGCTGGGCACGTTCTAGTCGCGCGGGCGCCGAGGTGCCCTGGGGCGCCGCGCGGGAGCATGTCTCCCGAGCGCCCCCGCGGCCACGGGGCGGCGGAACCAGGCGCCCGATGAACTTGCGGCGCGTTCCGCGACGTCAGGCGCCTCATCACACAGAGTGACGTTCACATCCGGGCCCCTTGGTTTGGCGGCGCGGATTCCCACAGATGCGCAGTATGTCGCGAACGTATGGTCACTGATAGTTATATACGGTGACCAGCGTCGCGTCGGGCGGCTACCGGCGCGCACCTGGCCTTCACCTATCTCGAAGGAGTGAGTGTGAACACTCGCTTTGGCATGTCCAAAACAAGGGCGCTGGTCGTCACCGCCCTGGCCACGATCGCGGCCGCCACGGCCCTGGCACCGGCCTCCGCCGCCGCGGACCCGGCCCCTGGGCGCTCGGAGCACTGGGGTGTGATCACCCGCAGCACGGTCGGATCTCCCGTGGCGGCCCTGAGGGACGGTCCGTTCGGCAAGTACGACGTACAGGGGCCGGCCGCCAGGCCGCCCTACGGACAGGGAAGCCTCGGGATCCAGGTGGCGGACAGCTCCGTCGCGGCGGGCGACGCCCGGGAGAAGGTCGACTTCGGCAACGAGGTCGACTTCCACGGCGATCCCGTGCTGGGTCTCAACCGGCTCGGGTTCCATGTGTTCCAGTCCAGCGAGAACGTGACGTACGGCGGCCTCAGGAACATGCCGAACATCAGGTTCGAGATCGATGCGAACCTGAGCACCGTACCGGTCACCGACAACTACACCTCGCTGGTCTGGTTGCCGCCGGCGGCCCCGGCGACCGACCGGTGGAGCGGTTACCTCAACGCCACCAACAGCGGCACCTGGTACCTGACCGGCGCCGAGGGCGCGGCCACGGGCTGCACCTCGCTCTCGCCGTGCTCCTTCACCGAGGTGAAGACCCGTCTGAACGACGGGGGCGCCGCACCCGTCATCCTCACCGTCGCCGTGGGCTACGGCCGAGACAGCATGTGGGTCGGCGCCGTCGACGGTCTGCGGATCAACCAGAACGTCTACGACTTCGAGGCCGACGGCGTCAGGGTCCACCGCGACTGAGCGCCACGACCGGGCAGTACGTC
This sequence comes from Streptomyces sp. NRRL F-5122, assembly GCF_001507435.1. Taxonomy (GTDB): domain Bacteria; phylum Actinomycetota; class Actinomycetes; order Streptomycetales; family Streptomycetaceae; genus Streptomyces; species Streptomyces lannensis. The sequence continues at coordinate 109,133 of NZ_LMWH01000241.1, read as the reverse complement.
CCGATGACGGACCCTGCCACCCCGGTGCGCACCCCCCTCGTTCAGACAGCGACCTGCAACGAGGGGGGCGCCGACACGACGGCCACGGCCTACGAGGCGACGCCCGCCCGGCGGGTCAGAGCGCTTCCTTCGACGGGGTCACCGGCTCCCCCGACTTGCTTACGGGTGGCAAGACGCTCCACGGAAAGTTGATCCAGGCGTCCGTGCGCTTCCACACGTACTCGCACTTCACGAGCGAGTGGGACTTCTCATAGATCACCGCCGTGCGGACCTCGGCCACGGCCTCGCGGCAGAAGTCGTACACCAGCTTCAGCGTCCTGCCGGTGTCGGCCACGTCGTCGGCGATCAGGACCTTCTTGTCGGTGAAGTCGATCGCGTTCGGGACGGGGGCGAGCATCACCGGCATCTCGAGCGTCGTGCCCACGCCGGTGTAGAACTCCACGTTGACCAGGTGGATGTTCTTGCAGTCCAGGGCGTACGCGAGGCCGCCGGCCACGAAGACGCCGCCCCGCGCGATGCTCAGCACGATGTCGGGACGGTAGCCGTCGTCGGCGATCGTCTGCGCGAGTTCGCGGACGGCGTGCCCGAAGTCGTCGTAGGTCAGGTTCTCCCGTACGTCGGTCATCTCCCGCTCACACCTGGGTCCGGTGGAAGTTGACGAAGGAGCGGGAGGCCGTGGGCCCGCGCTGCCCCTGGTAGCGCGAGCCGTACCGCTCGCTGCCGTAGGGGAACTCGGCCGGCGAGCTCAGCCGGAACATGCACAGCTGCCCGATCTTCATGCCCGGCCAGAGCTTGATCGGGAGAGTGGCGAGGTTGGACAGCTCGAGCGTCACATGCCCGGAGAAGCCCGGGTCGATGAACCCGGCGGTGGAGTGGGTGACGAGCCCGAGCCGCCCGAGCGAGCTCTTGCCCTCGAGCCGCGAGGCGAGGTCGTCGGGCAGGGTGATGACCTCGTACGTACTGGCGAGGACGAACTCGCCGGGGTGGAGGATGAACGGCTCGTCGCCCTCGGGCTCGACGAGCCGGGTCAGGTCGACCTGCTCCACTGAGGGGTCGATATGGGGGTACTTGTGGTTCTCGAACACCCGGAAGTAGCGGTCGAGCCGCACATCGATGCTCGAGGGCTGCACCATGGTCGGGTCGAACGGGTCGATCACGACCCGGCCCTTGTCGATCTCGGTCCGGATGTCCCTGTCTGAGAGAAGCACGTCCCGAGAATACGCAAGGCGCGCGGGGCCGCCACAATCGTGGCCTCCCCGCGCGCCTGTACCGCTGTGGTCCCTACCGCTTTTCCAGGGCCACCGGCACCACACTGCGCAGCCGGGCGCAGCGTGGACACCGGACGAGCCGGCCGGGGCCGAGGCGCTCGGCCTGCTGCATCGGGAACGAAGCGGTGCTGAACACGTGCCCCTCGGCACAACGGACGACGGTGCGCTCCATCAAGTCCTCTGAGTCCCTTCCCCAAGAGTCTTCGTCTCACTGCCGTGACGGACGACGAAAGCACATTACGGGATGAAAGGGACGGCCCTCCAGGCGGCACTCCGGCCGCACACGGCCCCTCTCCACCACCCCCACCGTACGCCCCAACTCCGGCCCGCCGCAGCCGCATCCACACCCCGGAACGACGTCGGACCCCACGGTCTGAGCACCGGGGGTCCGAGATGAGGTACAGTGAGCGGGCATAACGACACCGGATCAACGGGTGTCTTACGCGGGTGTAGTTTAATGGTAGAACATCAGCTTCCCAAGCTGAGAGCGCGAGTTCGATTCTCGTCACCCGCTCCAGAGAGAAACCCCAGGTCAGTGGCCTGGGGTCTGTTTTTTGTCTAGTCCAATTTGGGGGCGGCGTGCCGCCTTCGGCTACCTGCGGCACATCACCGGTGGCCTCGCCCGTCACGCGGCACTCGTCGACTGCCTCACCGAATACTGCCGCCGGCACGAACTGACCCTCGGCGGCGTCTTCACCGACCGCGACGCCACGGTGGCCATCCGCTCAGCAGCCTTCGTCGGGCTGGTCGACGCTCTCCAACTGCCCGACACCTACGGCGCGCTGGTACCTGCCCTCAGCCACCTGGGTCCCAAGGGCATCGGTGCCGAGCGAAGGCGGCAGATAACAGCAACAAGCACCCGCCTGCTCGTAGTCCGTTCTTTCAAACCGACGAGGGATTCCGAGCCGTCCCCCGGCACGAGCGCCGGCCTTCAGCCGCGGGGGGACACATGACGTCCGTTCGTGACGCGCTTCGATGCGCACCGTTGGTCGAAGACGTGCCCGGACTGCGTCTGCTGAAGGTCGGCGACGGCCGGGACTTCGTGCGAACCTCTGCCGGGATCGGCCTTCTGGCTCTGGCCTACCTGCGGGCGGCCGGCACCCCGATCGGTCCGGTGCTCTACGACAGGACCAACGGCCGCCTCTACTACGCCATCACAACCGGCACCGCTGGAGACTGGGACGACCACATCGCCCTCTCCGACCACGAATAAGTCTGTGCCCTACAGGGCGCGGAGGACGAGTTGTTGGGAACAGCGGATCGACGGCAAGTACCCAAAATGCCGGTAGCTGGAGACGGCACTCAAAGCTGGAGATGGCGATATGTCCCCACCTGACTACGAGTATGTGAGCAGATTGGTCGAAACACCCTACGGACGTCTGCACGTCCGAGGCATGGAGGCACTGGCTTACCAATAGTCGCCATGCATGGTTTTCCGGACGATTCACGGATCTATGACCGCATCATCCCGGACAGCGCGAGGCCGAACTCGGCGCGGTACTGGCTGAGTTGGGAATCGATCGCTGTATTCTGGTCGGCCACGACGCTTCGGGTGCCGTCGCGGCCAACTTCACCCTGGACCACGCCGAGTCGGTCGACAGACTCGTCCTCCTCAACTGCTACTACGGGGACGCCCCTTCCTTGCAGTTCCCGGAGTTGATCCGCCTGCTGGGAGATACCAACTTCAAACTGCTCGCCGACGCCCTCATGGACGACCCGAAGATGCGGCAATGGATCCTGGCGCACACTCAGGAGCGGTTCGGCTATGCAGTCGGGGACCCGGGGACCCGGGGACCCGGACAGCGTGGTGGCGGCCTCCGTAGTTCCGCAAGGGTTCGGCGGATGGGACTTCAGTACCAGGACGCTCGCGTCCAAGTGCGGAGCTCGATCGGCCCGCGGGCCGCAAGACCGCCGCGGTCGCCCCGCCGGAATCGCCGTGTGGCCGTTCTCTCGCTGCTGGGGTCTCGGCGCGTTCGTCGGCATGTCGTCAGCTGATGGCGACGGCAGCCGCGCCCAAGCCGTCGAAGGAGGTCACGGCGCTGCGACCGGACAGACTCGACGGCAACAGCGCGGCCCGGGAGAGCAATTCCTGTGGTCGCGAAGTGAGAAATCGACCCGGCGCACGAGAAATATTCCTGAGGTGGGAGACGGCCAGGAATTGTTCACCGCGTGGGGTCGCTCACGACGTGCTACTGTCAGTATCAGTTGCAGGTGTGGTTGCCAGAATGATTTTTCCGGCGGCTGATCATCACGGCGACACGGAAAGCGCACAGAGCGTATTCCTGACACCGTCTCCGAAGGAGAAACAAAATGGCTACTGGCACCGTGAAGTGGTTCAACGCGGAAAAGGGCTTCGGTTTCATCGAGCAGGACGGCGGTGGCGCCGACGTCTTCGCCCACTACTCCAACATCGCCGCCCAGGGCTTCCGTGAGCTGCTGGAAGGCCAGAAGGTTTCGTTCGACATCGCGCAGGGCCAGAAGGGCCCGACGGCCGAGAACATCGTTCCCGCCTGACGCGTCGGCACTGACGCATACTTCGCAACTGGGGCCCGCACCTTGGGGTGCGGGCCCCAGCTCGCTTCATTTTCAGGGCAATTCAGCCCTGTTTTTTTTCGGCTCGTTCTCGCGATTCTCTGCGCCGTTCGTTCTACTGCGGAAATTCCTTGATACGCGCCCACGTCGAGGAAGGTTCCGCATGAACCGTGCACGCACAACTCGCACACGCACGACTCGCACATACGACCGCTCCGGAGGAAGTGCTGCTGTCGGCCGCTCCGGTGTTCAGAGCCGCTCCAAGGGCAACGGAAATCGGCGGGCCGCACAAAGTGAGTTCGCACCGCCGAAAACGACCACACCGGCGTTGCCCGCCGTCGAGACGTTCGCCGATCTCGCCATGCCGACGCCGTTGCTGGCCGTGCTCGGCCACGAGGGCGTGACCGTACCGTTCCCCATCCAGGCGGCGACCCTGCCGAACTCCCTGGCCGGCCGTGACGTACTCGGTCGTGGCCGTACCGGGTCGGGCAAGACGCTCGCCTTCGGCCTCGCGGTAATGGCCCGCACGGCGGGCCGGCGCGCCGAACCACGGGAGCCGCTGGCCCTGATCCTCGTACCCACCCGTGAACTCGCTCAGCAGGTCACCGACGCGCTCACCCCGTATGCCCGCGCCGTCCGGCTGCGGCTGGCCACCGTGGTCGGCGGAATGTCGATCGGCAGGCAGGCGAGTGCGCTGCGGGCCGGGGCCGAGGTCGTGGTCGCGACTCCGGGGCGGCTCAAGGACCTGATCGACCGGGGCGACTGCCGACTGCGGGACGTCGCCGTCACTGTCCTGGACGAGGCCGACCAGATGACCGACATGGGCTTCATGCCCCAGGTCACCGCCCTGCTCGACCAGGTGCGGCCGGAGGGCCAGCGGATGCTCTTCTCGGCGACCCTGGACCGTAACGTGGACCTGTTGGTCCGTCGCTACCTGACCGACCCGGTGGTCCACTCCGTCGACCCGTCGGCCGGTGCCGTCACCACGATGGAGCACCACGTACTCCACGTGCACGACGCGGACAAGCACCGGACGACCACCGAGATCGCGGCACGGGACGGCCGGGTCATCATGTTCCTGGACACCAAGCACGCCGTGGACCGGTTGACCGAGCACCTCCTCAGCAGCGGCGTCCGCGCCGCTGCCCTGCACGGTGGCAGGTCCCAGCCGCAGCGCACCCGGACCCTGGCTCAGTTCAAGGACGGTCACGTCACGGTGCTGGTCGCCACCAACGTCGCGGCCCGCGGCATCCACGTCGACAACCTCGACCTGGTCGTCAACGTGGATCCGCCCGGCGACCACAAGGACTACCTGCACCGTGGCGGTCGTACGGCCCGTGCGGGGGAGTCCGGCAGCGTCGTCACCCTGGTGACACCCGGCCAGCGCCGCGGCATGAGCCGACTGATGGCCTCGGCCGGCATCACCCCGCGCATCACTCCGGTGCGCTCGGGTGAGGCGGAGCTGAGCCGCATCACCGGCGCCCAGGCGCCGTCCGGTGTCCCGGTCGTCATCACCGCTCCGGCCGTGGAGCGTCCCCGCCGCACCTCTTCCCCGTCCCGTGGCCGTCAGGGCCGCACCGGCCAGGGGCGGCCCGCCGGCGCGGCGGTGCGCCGCAGGGCACAGCGGCGCACCGCCATCGACTCGGCGGCCTAGGCCCTGCACGGCCCAGGAGCCGCAGCGGTCTCCCCAGGCCGCAATGGCCACCAAGCCGACCAACCCGCACCGCAGGAGGCACTTTTGACGCCCACTCAGACGCAGGGCCGCGTGGCGGACCCCGCATCGACGACCGTGGTCGACGGCATGGAAGCGTACGGGCCTCGGGTCTGTGACGACATGACCGTCGAGGTGGCTCTGGCCGTCATGGCGGGTGCACGTGTCGAGTACCTGACTGTGTGCGACGGCGACGATCAGAGCACGGGTTCGATCACTCTGGCCCGGCTCGCCGTTCTCCGTGCCAGTTCCACGTACACGGACCGCATCCGTCTGCGGGACGTCCTCGGCAGCCGGCTCCGGCCTGTTCCCGTCCGCGGCTGATCCACCCCGCCCGGGTCAGTTCCTTTCCGTCATGCCTGGGAGGCATCATGCGTTGTGTCATCGCCCAGTACCCGTTCGACCTGACCAAGATCGGGGTGCTGGCCTCGATGAAGGGCGTCAAGCCCGAGCTGGTCACGGGCGCGTCCGTGACCATCGGCCGCCGCCGCTACCCCGTCAAGCAGGTGGGCCAGGTCACCACGGGACAGGACCGCCGTGACTTCACCGTCGGCGAAGTCACCCGGGCCATGGCGCGCCTCGGCTTCACCTGCCACGACGGCCCCGAGGCCGCGCCCGTGAGCGCTCCCCTTCCGCTCCGGACCCCGTCGGCACTGCTCGACGGCACCTGCCCTGTGGACGTGTGAGGACGGGCGGGTAACCGCCCTCAGGATCCCGGTGGGGGCTCTGTCGACGCACCTCGACGGAGCCCCCACTGCTGTGTCCTCGTCCGCTCGGAGAGAGCAGCGGGGCGGGGACAGCGTCTCACCGGTCGAAGTAGCTGAAATCACCCACGGTCCATGCGCTGACGTCCTTGATCGCGACTCGGTACATGCCGCCCGTCTCCGGGATACCGAGGCTGCCCTGCAGGATCCGCGCGAGATGGAAGTGCAGATGCGTGGGATCTCCGCCGCGGCCGGGCCGTTCCCCTCGCGGGCCGCCGGGGAAGACGCCGGAGAACGGGCCGAGGCGGTCCGATTCCTTCAGGACCTCCGCCACCCGCTCCCTCCACACGGCCTCCGGAGCCAGCCGGCCGGTGATGACTGCGCCGCCGACGACCACGGTCAGCGACATCTGATTGCTTCGCTCGGACTCCACCGCGGCGGAGAGAGCGACAAGCAGTTCATCAGGGTTCGACATGAGAGCAGATCCTATTCAGCTGCCTGTCTCGGGCCCGCCCCGCGGGGTGACAGCTCGCGGACGGCGGGAGGCAGTTCTTGACCGAGCGGCGAGTGGCCCCATCCGTCGTGGCGCCGCGCGCGACGACCTAGGGGGAGGTCATCGTCGCAGGTGGCAGGATTCCTCCTCTGCCATAGAGTGAAATCTACTCTTGCCAGAGTAGACATTACCTCGCGGCGTGGTTATGCTTCCTGTCGTAGAACACGGTCGAACGAGACCCGGCAGAAACGAACTGCCGGGTAGTTGTACACGAAGTTCGCAGGTCAGTGCGGCTCTCGAGCCTCGAAGCCAAGGTTTCCCAGAACGGCGACGGCGCTGGGAGCCGCACTGGGCGGCTCGCATGTCGAGGAGCTGCCGCAGCAGTACCGCAGTGCCGATTCATCCAGTGGTTGGTTCAGAGAGGAACGGAGGAGCAGACGCCATCAGGATCGCCCGGCCCGAGAAGCACTCGGCCCGGGTACCGCAAGACCCCGGAATGGATGGTGGTCCCCGGTCAAGCAGCTGCGATCCCCCGCTACCCCGCCCTCTGCCGGGCCGGGTAGCGGAAACAGAAGGTCGGCACAGCAGTAGGGCCGACGGATGGTGTTGAATTTCCTTCGGGGCCTTGGTGCCGTACGGCACCAAGGCCCCTCGACGCGTTGCACAGCGAGGTGACATGACAGCGGACAACCCTCTTAGTGATTTTCTGGACGACGACGACTACCCCGCCTACACGATGGGCCGGGCAGCCGAGATGCTCGGCACCACCCCGGGCTTCCTTCGAGCCATCGGCGAGGCTCGTTTGATCACTCCGCTCCGCTCGGAGGGCGGGCATCGCCGGTACTCCCGCTATCAACTGCGGATCGCCGCTCGCGCCCGCGAGCTCGTCGACAGGGGCACCCCGATCGAGGCCGCCTGCCGCATCGTCATCCTCGAGGACCAGCTCGAGGAAGCTCAGCGCATCAACGCCGAGTACCGTCGTGCCGCGGACGAGGCGGCCGGCAGCTCCGGTTCCAGCTGATCGCGTGGGCGCGGGCCACCCGGAGCGCCTTGTGGTGGCCACACGAGAGTACGGGCCGGTAGTCCCGCGGTCGGGGTGACGACAGCGTCGGCTGTCGTGGGAGCGACGGGATGGAGCTGGGCCGGTTCCCGCCCGTCCGGCGCACCCAGCCCTCACCGGGCCGACCTCAAGGGTGGGCATCAGGAGGGCTGCGCATCGATGCCGCAGTTCGGGTACGGCGACCCCCACCGCCGTGCTGCGATCACATAGTGCAGCCGACGCCCAGATCAATGCCCCAGCAGGCTATGGTCGCTCCCGATGCTCGACCCACTGCTTAAGCGCCCCGCTCGAAACCCCGGATCAGTTCCGGCGGAGGGTGACCCTCCCCCGAGCGGCAGTTCCTCGCCCGAGTCGAGGCTGTCGGTGGCCTCCAGCCGGGGCGCATCTCGTCGAGGGTGAAGCCGAGAGGCTTCCATACGACGCAGTGTCCACAGTGCCGATTGGCGCCGCACTCATTGGGCCAGCATGTTCGCCATCGCAAAGATCCATTCGAGGCGCTCTCGGGCCAGAACACCGCCAGGAGCACCGAGGCGTTCGCACGGCGATGCATCCGACGTTCCATGACGGCGTGCCCCGGCCGTGCCCATGAGAGCGGGCAACAGCGGTCAATCACGGTGCGATCCCGCACTCGTGAGGAACTCCGATCAGCGCGTACGTCCAGCTCACGGCGTATGAGTCCGCGCAAGCGCCGTCGCTTCCCAAGCTGAGAGCGCGAGTTCCATTCTCGTCACCCGCTCTTCTTGAAGCCCCAGGTCAGCGGCCTGGGGCTTGTGCTTTTACAACACGCTTCCTGCTCCCTGTGCGGCGGAGTACCGCTGACCTGCAGTTTCAACCCGGGCATAGGGCGATTCGGGCAGGGAAGCCCTCAGTCCGCCGAAATCCCTTCTGACAGCCGGGACTTCGCCGGCGGAAGACCGCATCGGCGTGGCACGTCATCGGGCAGGAGCGGGACGCCTCGCGGCGTGCCGATGGCCGTACGGCCCGGACGTCGCGTCGGCCGCATCTGGCCCTCCGCCATGGGGCACGGCGCGCACCGCGACGGCCGGTGCGATCCGTACAGGGGGTGACCGGCCCGGCCGGAGTGACCGTATCGGGGTGTCGTGGAAACGCTGTGGTGTCGGCCGGGCACTCGGCCAGGCACCGAGGTCTCTGCGACCCGGCGGCCTGGGGCCCCGGGCCGCCGTGCGGTCTGCGCGGGAAGAACGGCGGTGGCGCGATCGAGGGCTTGAGGTCCGGCACCTTCCTCCGGTCCGTCGGTACAGCCGAGCTGATCACTCCCCTACGGTCGGAAGGCGGCCATCGCCGTTATTCCCGCCGCCAGTTGCGCATCGCCGCCCGCGCCCGTGAGTTGGTCGATCAGGGCACCCCCGTCGAGGCCGCGTGCCGCATCATCTCTCTGGAAAATCAGCTCGACGACGCCCTGCGCCTGAACCGGGAAGTGCGCCGGAAGCTGAACGAGCAGGGCACAAATATCTAGTACCGCCGACACAGAAATCCGGAATCCAGTCGGATGAGGATTACCGGAAGATTCCGAATGTCCAGGGACGCTCCCGCCCCGACCTGTGTTAACGTGACAGCAGTTGCAGTTTTGATTGCCAGAGATTTTTTCTTTGCAGAGCTTTCGGATTTTTCCGGAGGGGTGATCATCGCGGCGACTCGGCTCCGCGAAGTGCAGGGCCGACACTGCCCCCCGAGGGAGATCCAATATGGCATCTGGCACCGTGAAGTGGTTCAACGCGGAAAAGGGTTTCGGCTTCATCGAGCAGGACGGCGGCGGCGCTGACGTGTTCGCCCACTACTCGAACATCGCCACCAATGGCTTCCGCGAACTTCAGGAAGGCCAGAAGGTTACCTTCGACGTCACGCAGGGCCAGAGGGGCCTGCAGGCAGAGAACATCGTTCCCGCCTGACGCCGACGTGAACGTCGCGGGCCAGAGGCTCGCGCATCGTATGGCTGGGGCCCGCGCTCTTGGGGTGCGGGCCTCAACCATTGCGTTTCCGGGTTTCCCCGATCTCCGGATTGCCGACAGTCCGGGCTTCGGCATCGAGAGGCCCGACCTTTTGCTTTTTTATCCGGCTCAGTCTTGTGATTCCTTACGGCGGTCAGCCGTTGGACGGAATTCCTCGATACGCCGCATCGAGGAAGGTTCCGCCATGAACCGTACCCACCGCACCGACGGCAAGTCCGGTCACCACCGCGCGGACCGCGGTGCCACGCGCTCGGCAGGCTCCGCTCGCGGCAGCCGCTTCCGGACGCAGGAGACGGGCCGGCCGGGCCCTCGTCCGGGCACCGGGCGCAAGAGCGGCCAAGACTCCGCCCCACGCCGGCAGGAGTTCACCGCGCCGGTCACCCTGACCGAGCCACTGCCCGCGGTCGAGACGTTCGCCGAACTGGACATGCCCGCACGGCTGCTGGCGGCGCTCGGCGCCGAGGGCCTGACCGTGCCCTTCCCGATCCAGGCGGCCACGCTGCCCAACGCGCTCGCGGGCCGCGACGTCCTGGGCCGGGGCCGTACGGGCTCGGGCAAGACGCTCGCCTTCGGCCTGCCGGTGCTGGCCCGCCTCGACGGGCAGCGAGCCCAGCCACGGCAGCCGCTCGCCCTCCTCCTCGTCCCCACCCGGGAACTGGCCCAGCAGGTCACCGACGCGCTCGCCCCCTACGCCCGGGCACTGAGACTGCGGCTCGCCACCCTGGTGGGCGGCATGTCGATCGACCGGCAGGCGAGTGCCCTGCGCGGCGGCGCCGAGGTGGTCGTCGCGACGCCCGGCCGCATCAAGGACCTCATCGAGCGGGGCGACTGCCGACTGGACCGGGTCAGCGTCACCGTCCTCGACGAAGCCGACCAGATGGCGGACATGGGCTTCCTGCCGCAGGTGACCACGCTGCTGGACCAAGTCCCTTCCGACGGACAGCGATTGCTGTTCTCGGCCACCCTTGACGGTGACATCGACCTCCTGGTGCGCCGCTACCTGCACGACCCCGTGGTGCACTCGGTCGACCCACCGGCGGGCAGCGTCACCACCATGGAGCACCATCTGCTCCACGTGCGTGACGGCGACAAGGACACCACCGCGACCGAGATCGCCGCCCGCGACGGACGCGTGATCATGTTCCTGGACACCAAGCACGCCGTGGACCGGCTGACCACGCATCTGCTGTCGGTGGGCGTGCACGCCTCGGCCCTGCACGGTGGCAGGTCCCAGGCACAGCGCAACCGGACCCTCGCCCGGTTCAAGGACGGTCGGATCACGGTCCTGGTGGCCACCAACGTCGCGGCCCGCGGTATTCACGTCGACCACCTCGACCTCGTCGTGAACGTCGACCCGCCCGGCGACCACAAGGACTACCTCCACCGCGGCGGCCGTACCGCCCGCGCCGGCGAGTCCGGCACCGTCGTCACCCTCGTCCTGCCGCACCAGCGCCGCGCGGTGGACCGTCTGATGGCCGACGCCGGCGTCACCGCGCGTACCGCCCGGATCCGCCCCGGCGCGGCCGAACTGCACCGCATCACCGGCGCACGCACGCCGTCCGGCGTGCCCGTCGCCCTCCCCCCACAGCCCGCCGAACCCCGCGAGGGCAAGGGATCCGCCGGCCGTGGTCGTCGGGGCCGGGCTGCCAAGGGAGTCGGTCGGCCCGCGGCGGAACCCCCGATGACCGCGGCACGGGTACGCGCTCCCAGCGGTCGGGACCAGACGTCGCCCGTCCCGCACGTTCCGACGAAGAGGAGAAGCTCTTGACGCCGATTCCGCCCCTCACACGGCATGCCCACGGCACCGGTCCGACCGCCCGCGATGCCATGCACGCTCCCGGACCGCAGGTCGACGACCACATGGCCGTCGACGTGGCTCTCTCCGTCCTCATCGGCGCCCGCGTCCCGCACCTGCTCCTCCGGGACGAGGACGGCCGGTGCACGGGACTGGTCACCCGGTCCCAGCTCGCCGCACACCGGGGCGGCTCGTGGTACAGCGACCGGACGCGGCTGCGGGACCTCCCGCTCGACCGCGGGCCGTTCACCTCGTCCACGGCCGCACTCGGCGAGGCGGAAGCCGCCATGCGAGTCCGGGCCCTGCACGTTTCCCCCGTGATCGACGAGCACGGCTACGCCCTGGGCGTCCTCGCTCTCACATCCTGACCGCCGTCCGGCCGCCCGCCGCGCGGTCGGCCTCTCCGGTGATCCGACCCGTCCCTGTGGAGGCATCCATGCGCTGTGTGATCGCCCGTTTCCCCTTCGACCTGGTCAAGGGCGAGGTCGAGCAGTCGATGAGTGGCATCGCACCCGAACCTGTCACCGGCGTGTCCGTGACCATCGCCGGCCGCGTCTTCCCCGTGATGCAGGTCGGGGAGGTGATCACCAGGCAGAACCGCCGGGACTTCACGTCGGGTGAGATGCGTCGGGCGCTGACCCGCCTCGGCTTCACCTGCCACGATGCGTGCCCGGTCAACCCGGCCCGACAGGCCTGGGGCGACGAGGACACACCCGGTTGGTGACGCTTTCCATGACGACAGCAGGTCATGTGGCTTTTCCCGGTTGGAGAGCCGAGGACGTGGCACCCGGCCTGTGAGCGGGCCGGACACCCGAATCCGCGTCCCGCGGAGGCCGGCGCTTCGGACATGAGGCGCATACCGCACGAGACCGGTACGGACCGCTCCGCCGGTTGTCACCGAAGGGCTGTCCGGTGACAACCGGCGTGACCCGTCTCTGCCGCACCCACAGCGCTCGGCATCTGCGACGGCAGCCGCCCATGGAGTGCGTTCGGCCGGCTTCGCCGACTGGGCCCGCCGAAGGCCGCGGACATCTCGGGCGCCTCCCACCGATGACCCCGTGCCCACAGCGTGCCCGTGAGACGGACCTCTCGCGGTCGGCAACGGTGATGCCGGTGCGCCGCGTCGGCCTCCGCTGGTGGTTCACCGTCGCTGCCGTGGCGACGAGGGCGGTCGAAAGGGGCAGGAGTCGATGCGGACGACATGGTCGGCCACGGGCTGTCGAGCGTGCAGCGGTGGTTGATCAGGGCGGGAAGCTCGGCTGCGTGGTCACCGCGCCCGGGTCAGCCGTCCCCGAGGTCGCCCGCCGCGGCCGCCATGAGTGGCTTTGCGGCGTCCTCGGCGGTGTCCGGAGGCACGACCACAAGGTCCCAGCGCCCTCGGCCGGCGGACAGCAGGACGACGGTGTGCGGGGCGTTCGCCGCCAGGGCTCTGCGCAGTCGTACGACCTGGTTGCACACGAGTATCCGGCCGGGCGTCGCGGACCACGTCGCCGCGTTGAAGGTGACACTCGTGATATGGCCCCACTCGCGCGGCAATCCGGCCAGCAGCCGCGGGAGTTCCACGAGGAGGTCGTAGGAGCGCGGCCACCATGCTCCGTCGATGGGCCGGGGCAGGTCGCTGTGGGGCGCCAGCCGCAGGCGGAGGACGGGGTGGGAGGGAAGCGGGGGCTGCAGCCCGGTGGTCATGGGGCTCCTGTCAACTGGCTGAGGGGAAAGCGTGGTTGCCGTCAGGCGTGATGCGCGGCGACCCGGCCCGGCGCCGGCGGGCGCACCTCGTGCGCCCGCCGAGGCGGTCCAGGAGGCGGATGACGGCGGCCGAGAGGTCCAGCCGGCCGCGTTCGACGCCGTGCCGGACGCCGGTGCGGTCTGCGTAATGGTGGTTGTGTCGGCTTTCTCCGATGGAGAGTCGGGGGACGGGCCACAAAGCGATGGCGCGGTCGTGGCGTCGAGCGCGTTCACCGGACACACGGCACAGCGAGTCGAGGATCCGGGTGACGCGGTGGAGCAGCGCGATGGGGACACGTCCGGCCCACGGCAGGGCGGTCGGGCCGTGTACCCGGGAGCCGCCGATGGCCCGGCCCGCCACGGACGGCGGGACGACCGGCACGGCCGGGTACGGCCGTTCCCCGCCGTCGCGCGCGGGCGCAGGTCTGCCCGGCGGCAAGGACGAGGTGCCGTCGCGGCCCCAGCGCGGCCGGGCGGTGTCCGGCGGGGTCGGCGTGATGGGGCTGGGTGGCATGGAGGAGTCCCTGACCTCGGCGATGGCCGCCGGCACGGAGGTGCGGCGGGGGTCACGGACTGCCCCTGGAGGATGGGTGGTGTGCTGGTGACGGCCTGTCGGATAGGCACGACGCACCCTCGTTCTCCCTACCGTACTCGCCGGACCGGGGGACACCCGGATCCCGCTGTTCAGCGGCATTCGGCGGGTTGCGCTCGGGCCGGCGTCGCATTGACACGCATCGTCGCCGGACGTTGACTGGCAGGACGGCTGAGGGCCATGAAGGGCAGGGTCGACCGGGTCTCCGGAAGCCTGAAGCAGGCCGTCGAGAAGGCGAAGGGCGTCTTCAGGCGGTGACCCCCCATCACAAGCGGAAGCGGTACACAACACGATGTACGACCAGACACGCGCCCAGCAGCCCGCGGACCGGTCCCCGGGCCCGGGCGGACGCCGCGCCACGGGCCCGGATCCGTTGCTCCCTCCGCAAGAACGGGACGAGATCGTGCGCCGCCTCGGACATGCCGTCAACACTTTCGCGGACACCCCGCGCGAGGCACTGGAGGAGGCCGAGGGCGCCTTCGACGAAGCGGCCGCCCAGCTCATGAACGCCCTTTCGGAGGCGCGGCGAGTCGTCCGCGCGGGCTGGCAGGACCGGGACCCCGAAACGGAATCCGCCGAACTCCGGGGCGCGCTGAGGCAGTACCGGGAGCTCACCCAACGACTGCTGCGTACGTAGACTGCGGCAGGTTTCCGACGGAGAACGCCGGGAGGCCTCCCACCACAGGCCCCGGCCCGGCACCGCGGCTGCCCGACGGCGCCGCGGGCCGTCCGGACCTTGACGGCGGCCGCCCCGGCCCCCCGCGCGCGGCGCCCTCCCTTTCGGGCGCGAACGGGAGCCGGGTGCCCTCCGACGAGAACCTTCCGGAGACGTTCTCCACCTGGCCCTGCCGCTCGCCACGGCAGTAGGCTCGGCCTGCGGTCGCCCTTGGCCTCGGCCCTCTCCGTGCAGTCCGTTCGGCGCAACAGAGGCTCTGCGCACTGTGAAGCTCCAACCCGGACAGAGGAGATGGCGCGCATGTGCGCTCATCCCGACCCGCCCGAGCCTTTCCGTACGCCCGAACTGTTCGACGAATGCCGGATGGTGCAGGCCCGTGGCGAGCTGGACCCGACCACCGTGGCACCCCTGGTGCAGGCCCTGGAGGGCGCCCGCACGGGACGTGGGCGCGTCTTTCTCATCGTCGATTTCCGTGAGGTGACCTTCGCGGACGGAAGCATCCTGGGACCGCTGTGCGAGGCGTGGGAAGACTGCCGGGCCCGGCAGGGCTGGGTCCGCGTCGTCCACAGCAGCCTCGGGATCGACCTCGTCCTGCTGGGCGGCGGCATGCTGGGCCGTTTCCCCGCCTATGCCACCGCCCAGGACGCCTGGCGCGGAACGCCTGCGACAGCGGGGTGAGCAAGACATACGGGACACGGGCGTGGACACCACCCGCGCGGCAGAACCCGCACGGTCCTGGCTGGAGACCGGCAGGTCCGGGCACGAGGCCGCGGGCAGCGGGGAGACGGCGACCGGGAACGGGCCGTCCTGCCTCTCCGGGGAGTAGCGTCAAGTCGCCGGGACACTTCCGCACACGGGCACCCGCGGGCGGCACTCGGGCGGATCCACGACGACCCGTTCCGGTGTCCAACCGGCGCCCCGCCGCTCCTTCTTCACCGTGACTCGAGGCCCTCGTCGGTCCCACCTCCACGCCAAGGCTCCCGTCGTAGGCCCCGGCCTTCGTGCCGTCCGCGGTGAGCACGGCCCGGATGGACGGCCCGGGAGGGGCGCTACCCCGGTTGGCCGACCGCCACCGCGTGGCGGGAGGCGGTGTGGGCGAGCCGCGTGCCGGGAGACGACGGTCCCGGTGGTAAGCCTGGCCGGGCCAGGAGCCGGTCGGCGTCGGGAGCTGCAGGTGGCAGGGCTGGGAGTGTGGAAGTGGCTGGGCAGGCGGAGCCACTTGCTGCCAGCCCTCCTGCTGCTCGTGGCCGGGACCGTGGCCGGGGTCGCGGTCTTCCTCAACCGCCTGCTGTACCACCGCGAGGTGAAGCTGCAGTCGGTGAGCGGTATCGCCACCGCCGTTCAGCGCGCCGTGCTGCCGAGCCCGCCGGCGCGCATCGGTCCGCTGCGCTTCGCCGCCCGTTACGAGGCCGCCCAGACGGATGCCCAGATCGGCGGGGACCTCTACGCGGTGCTCGACACCCCCTATGGCGTGCGCTGTCTGATCGGCGATGTGTGCGGCAAGGGGATGGACGCGGTCAGGGCGGTCACGGTCGCTCTCGGGACGTTCCGGGAGGCCGCCCTGCGAGAGCCCGCCCTGACCGGGCTCGCGGACCGGCTGGAGCAGGCCCTGGTCCGGGAGGCCGCGCAGTCGGGGAGCCTGCTCCCCGCCGAACGGTTCGTCACGGCCCTGCTGGCGGAATTCCCCCCGCGGGGGAACGAGGTCCGGCTCGTCAACCGGGGGCATCCCGCGCCTCTGCTGTTCCTCGGGGACACGGTGCGGTACGTCGAGCCCGGCCGGCCCGCCCCGCCCCTGGGCCTGGGCGCCCTGAGCGTCGACACCGCGCGCGTCGACACGGTCGCGTTCCCCCAAGGGGCCGGTCTGCTGCTCTACACCGACGGGCTGACCGAGGCCCGGAACGCGTCGGGCACTTTCTACGACCCCGTCGGCAGGTTCACGGGACGGCGGCACTCCGGTCCGGACGCCCTCCTGGACGCCCTCCTCGCCGATGTGTGCCGGCACACCGACGGCCGGAGAACCGACGACATGGCGCTCCTGGCCATCACCCGTGCGTCCGACGACGCGTCCCCGCCGAGCGCGCGCCGATGGCGCCCCGAGTCCCGGTGACCACTGACCCCCGCGGAACGAACACCCGGCGCCCGGGGAAACGGGGATGGTCCCGGTGCATGCCGGGAGCACCGTCGGCCACCGCTCCCGGGGTCAGGCCGTCGTGGTGATGAGCTCGTCGGTGACCCACCGCGCCACGTCGGCGGGGTAGGGCGCCGGCAGCCCGAGGACGATGTGCCGGAAGCCGGCGCCGACCGCGTCGCCGATCGCGTCCCGGGTGACGCCGGACCGGTCGTAGGAGACGGGCAGATGGATCGAGCGGGTGATGGAGGCCGGATCACGGCCGATCTCGGCGCAGTAGCGGTCCAGCAGTGCGCTGCGGCGGACACAGTCGTCCAGGTCGCCGCCCGGGATGTTCCACAGATCGGCGTGCTCGGCGACCACCCGCAGGGTCGAGGACGAGCGGCCGCCGATCAGGATCGGCGGATGGGGGCGCTGGACGGGTTTGGGGTTGCCGAACGCTCCGGTGAGCCGGACGTGGGTGCCGTGGAAGTCGAACGGTTCGGTCTCGGTCCACAGCCGCCGGATCACCGTGCACGCCTCGGCGAGGCTCGCCACGGCCCGCGCGGAGTCCTGGAAGGGCAGACCGTGGGCCTCGTACTCGCGCCTGGCCAGGGGATGGCCGGGCCGTGAGCCGACGCCGATACCGAAGTCGAGCCGGCCGCCGGAGACGATGTCCACGGTCGTGGCGATCTTGGCGAGCATCGCCGGCGGCCGGAACCGGTTGCTGGTCACCAGCACACCGAGCCGCAGCCGACGGGTCCGGGCGGCAAGGGCCGACAGCAGTGTCCAGCCCTCGTAGGCCGGCCCCGACGGATCGCCGCCGATCGGCATGAGGTGGTCGAACAGCCACGCGTGCTCGATCTCGGGGATCCCGTCCGCCTCGCACCAGACCCGCAGGACGTCGTGGTAGTCGACCTGCGAGGGGGCGGTCATGATCCCGAAACTGGGTCGGGGTGTGTGGGGCATGGAACATCGGTCCCTTCCGTCGCCCGGACGGTCAGCGTCGCCGCAGTGACGGGTCGAGCAGCGCGGGCGGAGTGTCGTACTTCTCGTGCGCGGCCAGATCGGTGCCGGGGGCGACGACGGCGTCGATCGCGTCGAGTACGTCGGCGTCGAGCACGGTGTCGGCGGCGGCGAGTTGCGTGTGCAGGTGGTCCAGCGTGCGGGGACCGACAAGCGCGCAGGTCACGGCGGGATGTGCGGTCACGAACCCGAGAGCGAGCTGGATCATGGTCAGTCCGGCCTCGTCGGCGATCGCGGCCAGTCGTTCGACGGCGTCGAGTCTGGCCCGGTTGGAGGGGAGGGAGGTGTCGAAGCGTTCCGGCATGAACGTCGAGCGGCTGGTGGTGATGTCCCGGCCCTCGCGGATCGCGCCGGTCAGCCAGCCCGAGGCCAACGGGCTCCACACCAGCACGCCGAGCCCGTGCTGCTCGGTCACGGGCAGCACATGGGTCTCGACGCCGCGCTGCAGGATCGAGTAGCTGGGCTGTTCGGTGACGTACCGGCCCAGACGGTGCTCGCGGGCGGCCCACTGCGCCTCCACGATGCGGTGGGCGGGGAAGGTGGAGGAGCCGAAGTAGCGGATCTTTCCGGCGCGTTGCAGGTCGGTCAGGGCCGACAGTGTCTCCTCGTCGCCGGTGGTCGGGTCCCACCGGTGGATCTGGTAGAGGTCGACGTGGTCGACACCGAGGCGGCGCAGACTGCTGTCCAGCTCGGCGACCAGCCAGCGGCGCGAAGCGCCCCGATGGTTGCGCTCGTCGCTCATCGGCATGCCCGCCTTCGTGGCCAGCACGATGTCGTCGCGGCGGCCCGCGATGGCTTTGCCGACCATCTCCTCGGACTCGCCGCGGCCGTACATGTCGGCGGTGTCGATGAGGTTGATCCCGCCCTCCAGGGCGGCGTCGACGATGGCGGTGGCCTCGTCCTGGGTGGTGCGCCCGATGGCGCCGAAGTTCATCGCGCCGAGCGCGAGGGAACTCACCTGCACTCCGGTGCGGCCCAAGGTGCGGTACTGCATGGTCGTGCCTCCTCGATCAGGGATGAAGCGGGACGGCAGCGCATGGCACGGCAGCGCATGGCTTGGTGGTCGGTTCCCTGCTCTGGCATCATCAGCAAACGGAACCACGTCCCGTTTTGACGATACGGAACAGTGTCCCGTTTAGCAAGGGAGGCTGTGGAGGGAGCAGAGCGATGAAGGACGCCGATCAGGCCGCGGGGCCCGCGGGCCGGCCCAGACGGGCGGACGCCCGGCGCAACGAGGAGGCCCTGCTGGAGGCGGCCGCCGCGGTCTTCGTGGAGTCGGGCGTGGAGGCGCCGGTGCGCGACATCGCGGCCAGGGCCGGTGTCGGGACGGCCACGATCTACCGCCATTTCCCGACGCGGGCGGATCTCATCATCGCCGTCTACCGGCACCAGGTCGAAGCGTGTGCGCAGGCCGGTCCGGCCCTGCTCGCGACCGCACCGACCCCCTACGCCGCACTGGGGAAATGGATCAGCCTCTTCGTCGACTTCCTGGTCACCAAGCACGGTCTCGCCGCCGTTCTGCGGTCCGACGACGCCGGCTTCGACGCCCTGCACGCCCACTTCCTCGACCGGCTCGTGCCGGTGTGCACGCACCTGCTCGACGCCGCGGCCGGTTCGGGCGAGATCCGTTCCGATCTGCAGGCCTACGAATTCATGCGCGGCGTCGGCAACCTCTGCATCGGCGCGGAGAACGATTCCCGCTACGACGCACGCCGGCTGGTCGAGGTCCTCGTCGCCGGACTGCGCCGGCCCGACTGACATCGGCCGGGCATGACCGCGGGGCCGGTCCACGGTTACGGGGCCGGGCCATCGCCACGGGGCCGGGCCACGGCCACCGGCCCCGTCCACGGCCGCCGGACCGGGTCCATGACTACAGGTCAGTCCACGGGCACGGCCCGGTCCACGGTTACGGGACCGTCCACGGCCACAGGTCGGTCCACGACAACCGGCCCCGCTCCACGACCACGGGCCCGGATCGGGCCCGCGCCCCTGTTGCCGGTGCCGGCCCGGAGGTACGTGCACCCGGGGGACCGCGAAGTTCACCGCCCGGCGGAGCAGTTCCCCCATGCCTTCGCCAGCGCGGCGGGGATCTCCGGGATGTCGCCGCAGCCGTGCGGCCCGGCCGGCAGGCCGTCGCTGGTGAGGTACGTCCAGCCGCCCCCCGAGGTGCCGCGGAAGTACTTGGTGGTGCTGCCCTCGTCCTGCATGTTCACGAGTTCCTCGTCCGTGACACCCGGCGTCGCCTGAAAACGGGTGGCCGCGTAGCGGACGGCGCCGCACTGACCGTAGAAGAACCGGTGCGGCTCCGGCCGGATGTGGACGAGTCGGGGAAATGCGCGCCGGTACGCCGACGCCACTGCGGCCTTGACGTCGTCGCCGACGGACAGGTTCCGGCATCCGGGGACGCTCGCGGGCATCCGGGCGGCGCCGGTGGAGGCTGTGGCCCGGGCCGGGGTGGAGGTGGACGACGGGCGCGGCGCGGCCGAGGAGGCAGCGCCCGAAGGAGCGGCCGCCGTGGCGGGGGCATCGGGAGACGAAGCCGAGGACGTGGCCGACGGGGAGGTCGGCGAGGGAGCGCCCGAGGCGGCGTCGGTACCCGGCGAACCGTGGCACCCGGTCAGCATCAGGATTCCGCCCATCAGTGCTGTCACCGTCACGCCTCTGAGACCGCGCATGGCGAGTCCCCTCCTCGACCGACTGGGTCACGCACACCACCCGCGCGACCAGGTGTGCGGCCGCCGTTCCGGGGCCGCGGTTCGCCCTTAGGACAGCGCTGACGGCTCGGGGGTTGCAGGGGACGACGCACGGGCCGGTCTCGATTCCGTATAGACGTGCGGCCTCCCGGACCACCGGCGCCGGAGCGGCACCGCACGGGACGCGCGAAGCCCGCGGGGAATCCGCGCAGGAGTGTCACACAGACTGCACACAGTTTTGAGAATGCCCCGTTAGCGTTGCAGGCCGCTCGATCCCACGTGCGAACGAGACCAGCCGAGGCCCGGCGTGGCGACGGCACGTCAACTCAGGAAGACCGCAATGGACTACTGCTCCTCGTGTCGTCGGCATCTCAACGGCGCCCTGGTGTGCCCCGGATGCGGCGCCTACGCCCCGGACATCGCTCCGCTCACCTCCGGCGGCCACCCCGTCCCGGCCCGGGCCGCCACAGCGGCAAGGCGCCCCGCGACGGGATGGGAGTTCGCGAACCCGAACATCCCCGACATGCGGCACGACGAAGAGGTCGCCGACGGGGCGGCGTTCGAGGACGGTGCCGTCGACCACCCGCGAGGCGAGGCGTCCGGCGCCCCCGAGGGGCGGGCGGCACGGCGACGCCAGCGGGCCCGCTGGAAGAAGAGCCAGCGGCGGGCCGTGGTCGCGACCGCGGTCGCGCTCGTCGGCGGCGGCCTGACCTTCGCCTCGATGGACCGGCACTCCGCGGAGCGCGCCCAGGCGGCCGCGGCACCCGACGTCGCGAGCATGGGCGGCTCGGACGGACAGGCGCCGGAACCGCCCGTGGTCCCGACCCTGCCCGGCACACAGCGGTCCGCGCACCCCTCCCCCTCGCAGTCGCCCGCCACCGGACTGCCGCGGCACGGGTCCGCCGCACCCGGTGCACCCACCACGTCGCCGGACACCCGCCCGGACTCGGTGTCCGTCCCCCGTACGGCCCTGACCACTCAGACGGCGCAGACCGCGGCGCAGCAGCTGCCGGTGACCACCCCGTCCTCCGCCGCGCCGGTCACCGCTCCCAGCCACGCCGCCCCGGCACCGAGCCAGACCGCCGCGCCCGCCCCCTCCGGCGGCACGGACTCGGGGACGGCGCAGCCGGCCCCCGCGCCGACGGCCACCTCGCCCTCGCACATCTGCCTGCTCGTGCTCTGCCTGGGCTGACCCGCGCCACCGCCCCGGCCCGGCACCGAGCGGGGGCGCACACCACCGATCGGACCCACCGCGACGCCGGGCCGGGGAAGCACCCGCGCCCGGCGTTGCGCGTTCCACCGTCCTTGCACCCCTGCTGAGTTGCACCGGTCCGGCCCGCGGCAGCCGGTTCGCGAGCCGCGTGCGCCGCGTCCCGTCCTGCGGCGCCCGAGGCGATGAAGTCGGCGGATATCGGGACACAGGTGCCGGACTCGCGGGGATCGTGCGGCCGGATCGTCACGCCTCACCCACGACAAGGGGGAGACGGTGATCGAATCGCGTGGGTGTGCCAGTAGGGTGGACCCGCTGCGGCACCCCACCATCACTCGCCCTGGCGGAGTCGTGGCCGGCGGCGTTCCAGTCGTCGCACGGCATTTCGTCTCACGGCATGAGGATGAATCAACAGGTGCTGATCGCGGGCCGGTACCAGCTGGACACGACCATCGGACGTGGCGCGATGGGAGAGGTCTGGCGGGCGTACGACCAGATGCTCGGCCGACCCGTCGCCGTCAAGATCCTGCTCGCCCAGAACGCCGATCCCACCGCGGACTCCCGTTTCCGCCTGGAGGCCCAGACCGCGGGACGCCTGCACCACCCCCATGTGGTCGGCGTCCTCGATTTCGGGGAGCACGCGGACCGGCTGTTCCTGGTGATGGAACTGGTGGAGGGCGACAGCCTCGCCCGGGCGCTCGCCGACGTCGGACGCCTGCCCGCCGAGCGGGTCGCGGACATCGCCGCGCAGGCCGCGGCCGGGCTCGCCGTCGCGCACGAACAGGGCATCGTCCACCGGGACATCAAGCCGGGCAATCTGCTCCTGGACGCGGACGGCAACCTGAAGATCGGCGACTTCGGCATCGCCCGCTTCATGGACGACCCGTCGGGAGCGCTCACCGCGACCGGGCAGATCGTCGGTACCAGCCTGTACATCGCGCCCGAACGCGCCCTGGGGAAGACGGCGGGACCGGCCAGCGACGTGTACTCGCTCGGCTGTGTGCTCTACCAACTCCTCACCGGGCACCCGCCGTTCCGCGCCGACACCCCGATCGCGATCCTCCACCAGCACCTGGACGCCGCCCCGGTGCCGCCGCGCGAGCTGGGCGTCGCACTGCCGCCGGCGTTCGAGAACTACCTCCTCGGACTGCTCGCCAAGCGGCCCGAGGACCGGCCCACCGCACGGCAGGCCGCCGACTGGTTCGCCACGGGCGCCTGGCGGGGCCGTCCGGAACCGCTGCCGGCCATCGCCCCCGAGCCACGTCACGCACCGGTACCGGCGGTGGAACCGCCGGCGCTCCCGCGCGGGGCGGCGGGCCCGGCGACGACGTACAAGCTCCCGTCCACGGCCGGGGCGCCGAACCGTCGCGCGGCCCACCGGCAGCGGCTGTCGACGCCGGCGCACCGCGAACGCCCTTCGAGCGGTGGTCACCGCGAGCGGACGCCGGTGAGCGCCCGCCGGGACCGGACGCCCACGGCGGCGCACCGCGACCGGGCGGCGACGGCGGGCCGCCGGGAGCGCCCGTCGATCCGCGCGTTGGCCGCCCGCTCACCACGCACGGTGGGGTTGATCGCCGCGGCGGCGCTGTTCCTGACCGCGATGCTGGTGAGCATGGCGATGTTCTCGCCGGACAGCAGCTCGGCGCAGACACCCGAGGAGACCCGGTCCGGTCCGGCCACGCCGACACCCTGACCACCGGGGCGCACCGGCCTCCGCCCGCCTTCACCCAACTTTGCTTCTCCGCCGTTCAGTTGAGTTGACGCAAGGTTGACCGATCGAAAAGAGAACGGTGGTGGTCGCCGACTGTATGTTCACCGGCATGCCCCCACAGCCCCCACGTCTGCCGGTGCTTCCGTACCGCAAACCCACGCGCGGTCGCGACTACTGGATCCTCGACAACGTCCTGCCGAACGTGGACGAGGTGCGGGCCCGCTGTCTCGCCAAGGACGAGGAGGACTGGGCCAAGGGGTCCCCGTACACGCAGGAGAGCTGGCCGGGGCTGCGCACCATGCCGGGTCTCGAACCGGACGAACTCGCCCGCGTCGAGGGACTGGTGCGCAAGGAGACCGGGGCGCTGAAGCTGTGGCAGGAGACGGCGCCCGGCGGCGGCACCCTCAACCACAACTGCGTCCAGGTCGTCGGCAAGGACGAGGGTGAGCCCCGTCCGCACACCGACTCGCGCGCCCTGTGCCGCTATGCCGCGGTGCTCTACCTCAGCCCGAACGTCCCGAAGGGCTGCGGCACGAGCTTCTACCGGCAGAGCCTGCCCGGTGGGGTCCTCGGCGGCAACATGGTGCAGGCGCCGCACACCAATCTGGTCGAGGCCCTCGGCACACGGTACGTCTCCCCGGACGCGTTCACCGAGGACATCCGTGTACCGCAGCGCTACAACCGGCTGCTCCTGTACAAGGCCAACATCATGCACAGCGCGACCGGCTACTGGGGCGGCGCCCTGGACGAGAGGCGCATGACCGCCGTCTTCTTCTGGATGGCCTGACCGGCCTCCCGGCGGTTCGCTCCGCGGGGCGGGCCAGGGAATCGCGGGCGCGCGGGTGGCCGGTCGTCAACGGGACGTGGCGAGCGGAAGGTCGTCGGTGTAGGCGTTCACCGGGCGGGTGATCCGTTCGACGGTGCGGGTGTCGAGCGCGACCGGTGCCGACGGCGTCCCCAGCGTCCCGCCCGGGTGCCAGGTCCCCGTGACCGCCACCCAGGTGTCGGCGGGCGGGGCAGCGGACCCGTACATCCGCACCTTCACGGTCCGGGCGTCCGCCGCACAGCACGAGAAGATGATCCGGGTCAGGTACCAGCCGCCTCCCTGCCCCCGGGGTGTGACGAACCCGGTCATCCCGATGTCGCGTCCCTTGACGGCCTGGGCGCGGTCCTGGCGCACACGGCCGGTGAAGTCGGAGAGGGTCATCGGGACGGGCGATGCCGCGGGCAGTGGTTCGAAGTGCTGCCGCTCGTCGACGGCCGCGGGGGTCTCCCGGGCGGCGGTGTATGCGCCGAGGGCCGGCGGGGCGTACAGGAGCAGGCTCAGCACGGGCAGGAACAGCAGCCACGCGGCGCGGGGCATGCCGGAGTGGTCGTGACCGTGTCCGCCGTCCTCACCACCGTGGCCCTCTGCGTCCTGGCTCGCCCTGCCGGGGGTGTCGACGTCGTGGCCACGATGCCCGTGGTGCTCTCCGCGGTGCCGCCACTGCGACACCGCGTCCGCCACCCCGAGCACAAGCAGCAGGACACCCGAGGCGATCAGCACCGGGCGCAGGTCCTGCTTGACGTATCTCAGGTACAGATCGGTGAGGAGCGAGGCGCGCAGCAGGCCGAGCCCGCCGAGCACGAGCAGGACAACCTGGACGGGCCGTTTCACAGCAGCGCCCCTCCGATCAGGGCGCTGCACAGCACCGCGACGACCATCGTGGCGGCGGAGAACCTGACCGCGAAGGCCCGGCCGAAGGTCCCCGTCTGAAGGGCGATCAGCTTCAGGTCGACCATCGGCCCGACCACCATGAACGCCAGCCGCGCGAGGGGCGAGAAGCCGGTGAGCGAGGCCGCGACGAAGGCGTCCGCCTCGGAGCACACCGCGAGGAGGACGGCCAGCCCGGCCATGAACAGCACCGACAGCCAGGGCGAGCCGGAGAACACGTCCAGCACGGACCGCGGGACCGCCACGTTGAAGGTGGCCGCCGCCATGGCCCCGAGCACCAGAAAGCCACCGGCATGCAGGAAGTCGTGCTGGAAGCCGAGCCGGAACTCCCGCAGGCGGCTGTGCCCCGGCCGGTGCCCGGTGTGCCGTACGGCCGGCTTGAGCCATTCGTCACGTCCCAGCCAGAGCCACAGCCAGCCCATCGCGGCGGCGGTGGCGAGCGAGGCGAGCAACCGGGCCAGGACCATGGCGGGGCTGCCGGGGAAAGCGATGGCCGTGGCCGTCAGCACGACCGGGTTGACGGCGGGTGCCGACAGCAGGAACGTGAAGGCGGCGGCCGGGGTGACACCCCGGCGGATCAGACTGTTCGCCACCGGCACCGAGGCGCATTCGCATCCGGGCAGCACGACTCCGGCGACCCCCGCGACGGGGACGGCGAGCACGGGCCGACTGGGCAGCACACGGCTGAACACCCGGGCCGGCACGAACGCGTTGATCGCTCCGGACAGCGCCGTGCCCAGCAGCAGGAAGGGCAGCGCCTGCACGGTGATGGCGAGACACACCGTCCGCCAGGCCTGTACGGCCGGTTCGTCCAGCCCGCGGGCGAGGACGAGGAGGACCGGACCGGCGAGGGCGGCCGCCACGAACAGCAGCGGCCAGGGCAGGGGCCTGCCCCGTTCAGAGGCCTCACCGGACGCCGCCGGCACCGCGGCCGCCGAGGACGGCTCCTCGGCCAGTTGTTCTGTCTTCTGCATGCCGGCTCCGAATGTCGGATGTTCGGATCGAACATAACGGGCGCCCCTCCGTGCACCCCGTCACCGCCACGCGCCCGCGCAGGGGAATCCCCGGCCGCGCGAACGGCACCGGGCGCGCACGCGCCGCGACATGGAACCGGCCGGCCGCTCGGCGCCGTGCGCCGGGGCGCCAGGCCGGTCTCCCGGGCCATGACGGCCGCCCTGCGGCCGGACGGCTCACGATGTGACGACCCCCACAGCGCGGGCCGCCGATTTTGCCTCGGGGAAAGGTTCTTGGTCCCCGCTGTACCCGTACCTCCGGGCGTCGGAACAACCAGGAGGTGCCATGCGCATTTCGCGGAGCGCGGCCGGAACCCTTTTTGTGGTCGGCGCCCTGACGCTGACACTGACGGCTCTCGTCTATCCCTCGATGCTGGGCGTACAGACCGTGTCCAGCTCCCCGGCGCGCGTGATCGCCACCACCCCGTCGGGACCGCTCACCGAGGCGGACCGCGACTTCGTCGTCAAGGTGCGGGCGGCCGGCCTGTGGGAGTTCCCCTCCGGAGAACTCGCCCTGAAGAAGGGCACGACCCCCGCCGTGCGCACCGCCGGTCAGCACCTGATCAACGGACACGCCAACCTCGACGCGACCTGCCGGAAGGTGGCCACGCAGCTGGGCATCACGCTGCCGAACCAGCCGAGTCCCCAGCAGCAGGGGTTCGTCGCGACGCTGACCGCGGACCAGGGGAAGAAGTTCGACCAGGACCTGGCGAACATCCTGCGCGTGACACACGGCCAGATCTTCCCGGTCATCGCCAACATCCGCGCCACCACCCAGAACACCCTGGTCCGACAGCTGGCCGACCAGGCCAACGACACGGTCCTCGACCACATCACGGTCATGGAGCAGACGGGTCTGGTGAACTTCGACTCGGTCCTGTTCCAGGAGACGACCCCGCCGAAGCTCCCGAAGAGCAGCATGACCCCGCCGGCCCCGGCGCCCGGCGAGCCGACGGTGATCCTCTCGCCGCCCGCGGGATTCACCCCGCCGCCCTCGACAACACCCTCGCCGGCCCCCACCACGGGCTGAGCGCGCTCACCGTACGCAAGAAGGTGGGCCCGGCGCTCTCCGGGGGAACAGAGCGCCGGGCCCGTGGAGGATGGTCACAAGGACGCCGCGGACGTCACGCCCGGGTTCGGGACGTACGGCGCCGTGTGGCGAGCGCGATGCCCGCGCCGGCCACCACGAGGACCGCCGCGCCGGCGGCGATCGGCAGCGCGTTGCCGCCACCCGTCTCGGCGAGATCGCCGGGCGGGGTGGACGAGCCGCCGTTCGTCGTCGGCGCCGCAGGCGCGCTGGACTCGTCGGCGGGCGGGGTGGAGGCGGACGGCGAGGCCGGGGTCGCCGGGCCCGACGCGGGCGGGGTGGTGGCCGGCACGGAGGCGGGCGGCGTCGAGGCCGGCGGCACCGAGGCGGGCGGCGTGCTCGGCGGCTGGGCGGTGCAGTCCTTCGTGCCGCCGTTCCAGGAGGCGATCAGCTTGTCCTTGATCACCGGGCGGTCCGGGCCCTTGGGCAGCTCACCGTGCTCAAAGCCGTCGTTCGCGCCGAGGTTGCCGTCGTACTTCACCTTGCCCCGGTACAGGTCGATCTGCGCGAAGCAGCCCGCGTCCGGCACCGAGATGTCCAGCGAGTCGGTCGCACCCCGCTCCACCGTCACGGAGTCGAAGTCGTGGAAGACCTGCAGACCGGAGGTGTTGAAGGTGGCGCCGTGCGCCCGGTACGAGGCGAGCGAGGCCGTGCAGGTGGTCGCGTCCCCTGCGGCGCGCACCTTGATGTGGATCTTGCCGTCCTCGGTGGGCTTGAGGTTCTGGTCGTCGACGCGGACCGAGTCGGTGAAGGCGCCGCCGTCGAGCGAGAACTGGCAGTGGTCGGCCTGGGTCACCGTGCCCGGGCCCTTGCCGGACGCGTAGCCGCGACCGCCCTTGTTCCAGCCGTCGCCGCCGGGTGTGCCCCCGGCCCACGCGGCGCCACCGGTGACGGCGGTCAGCGTGAGCGCCGCGGCGCCCGTCATCAGCAGCCGGCGTACGGTGGCACGTCTGGCAATGGACATGCGTCCCCCCACATTCATGAACCGGGACCCGGGCAGGGGCAGCGGGCAGCGCGGAGCCGCCGGCACCGTGGCCGGGAAAGAGTGGTCGAAGAGAAACACCGGGCTCACTGGTCACATGAGCCACAGTTCGAGCACATAATCGATCAACCGGAATGCACTGTCAACCTCGTTGAAACCATTACTACTTGACGGCCCATCACATTTGGGCCCGCACAAGGAATCGGTTGCTCCGGCAGGCGGCGCACGACGAGTGGTGCCACCTCCCCCGGGCCCGGACTCCGTCCTCGCGTCCCGGGCCCGGCGACCGTCAGATCACTCCGGCACGGCCGCGGCCCGCGCCATCACGCAGTCGAACTCCACCACCCGTCCCGTGGACGCCTCCCGAGTGACGGGGTACATCCCGGTGATCTCGAAGCCCCGGCTCTCGTACTCGGCGACGGACTCCTGCATCCGCGGGCTGCCCTCGTACAACCGCAGCAGCGCAACCTCCGACTGAAGTCCGACGAACTCACCGGCCCGCTCACCGGCCCCCGCGAAAACCTGCAGGTCGTAGCCCTGGGTGTCCATCTTCAGATAGGGACGCGGGTGGTCGATGCCGGCCATCGCCTTGTCCATCACCCCGTCGAGCCGGCGGATCTCGATCTCCTCCGTCTGCGACTTCGCGAACCGGTGGTAGCGGTCGCGGCCGTAGTCGCTCGGCGGCAGCACGGAGTTCATGGTGTTCCAGGCCGTGTGGATGGACATGGTCTCGTCCTCGCGGCCCAGCCCGAAGGGGTACACCGCCCAGTCCGGGTCCCCTTCCGCGGCCTTCTCCAGCTTGGCGAAGGCCGCGGCCGTGGGTTCGAACGAAACGATGCGTCCGGCGTAACCGTGCCGGCGCAGCCGGCGTGCGTACTGACCGGTGTTGGCGCCCACGTCGAACACGCAGTTCACCTCGTACCGCGCGAGCAGCGCGGCCACGTGGTGGGCGCACAGATACTCGGCCGCCGCCAGCTGGAGCCCGCGTTCGTCGGCAGCCGCCCGCGGGTCGAGCACCAGGTGCCCCCCGCTGCTTCCCAGCCGCACGCTCTGCCATGCGCCGTCCGGCGCCTCCGGCTCCCCGGCGGACCCCCGGGTCACCAGCCACTGGTCCGAACCCACCTGCGACACCGCGTACGGGCGGCGGCCGGTCCGGGCCACCAGATCCGCGCCCGGCCCCACGGGAAGCCGGGCACGGGCTCCGCGACGCGAGACGACCGCCTCGCCGGGGCCGAGGTCGACCACCTGCACCCCGAGTCGGGGGAGCAGCTTGAGCAGGCTTCGGTAAAGGGTCCGCATCAAGCCACCCTGCCAGAGGCAGGCTCGAACACTCCACCGAGTGAAGTTAAATTCCTCACAGTGGTCACGAACGCCGTCGACCCGGGAGCGGGCGCCGCCCCGGTCCGGGCGACGACCCTCGGCGTGGCCCGCTTGGCCGAAGTCGTCGCACTTACGAATGACTTACGCCCCTCGCCTAGCGGGCCGGGAACTTCGCCGCCTTCACCGTCGGTTCAAAGGGGCGACGGCTCGGCGTACGGCACTCCCGGGCGCCGGCCGGCGTCGAAGGACGACAGTGCGACCAGTGAAGGAGCGACACCGGCATGGTGTTCAAACGGCTGCTCGGGGCGATCGGGGTGGGCGGTCCCGCGGTGGACACGGTGCTTGACACCGGCGTGGCACTGCCCGGCGGTCCGCTGTCCGGGCAGGTGCATCTGCGCGGCGGCGACGCGACCGTGGAGATCGAGCACATCGGGCTCGAGCTGGTCGCGCGCGTGGAGGCCGAGCACGAGCAGGGCGAGAGCGAGGGCACGGTCGCCTTCGCCCGGTTCACGGTCGGGGGCGGCTTCCGGCTGGGCGAGGGGGAGCACCGCAGTGTGCCGTTCGGCGTGACGCTGCCGTGGGAGACGCCGATCACCGAGCTGTACGGGCAGCAGCTGGGCGTCGTCCTCGGTGTGCGTACGGAGCTGGCGGTCGCCGGCGCCAAGGACAAGGGCGATCTGGATCCGCTGGCGGTGCGCCCGCTGCCGGTCCAGGAGGCGGTGCTGGAGGCCTTCGGCCGGCTCGGCTTCGGCTTCCACTCGGCGGACCTGGAGTACGGGCACATCGGCGGCACGGGACAGCGTCTGCCCTTCTACCAGGAGATCGAGCTGACCCCGGCGCCGCAGTACGCACACGCGGTCGACGAGATCGAGCTGACCTTCCTCGCCGCACCCGAGGGCGTGGAGATCGTCTTGGAGGCGGACAAGCGGGGCGGTCTCTTCTCCTCGGGCCATGACGCGCTCGCCCGCTTCACGGTCGGTCACCAGGACGTCCACACCCGTGACTGGGTCGCGGACCTCGACGGCCGGGTCCGGCAGCTGGTCGAGCACCGACCGGCCCACGGGGCGCACGACCCGTACCCCGGTCACGGCCGCCACGGCGATCACCACGGCCACCACGACGGGCATCACTCCGGACCCGGTATCGGCACGGCGGTCGCCGCGGGCGCGGCGGGGCTCGCCGTCGGCGTGGTCGGCGGTCTGGTGGCGGCCGAAGTGGTGGACGAGATCGGGGACTTCTTCGGGGGGGACGAGGACTGACCCGTCCGCACCACGGCCTCCGGTCCTGATGGGCGCCGGCCGCGCACGCCCGGTGGTGCGCGTGCGGCCGCTCACTCCCGGGGCGTCGATCGGCGCGCAACGGGCCTTTGGCCGCTCGGTCCGAAAAGGACGAGCGGCCCGACCGGCCCCTCACGGGATCAGGGGGTGCCGGTGCCGCCGAGGAAGGAGACCGTGCCGGTCGGCGTCGGCGCCGCGGGCGCGCCGCGGAACTCGGTGGCCCCACGGAGCGGGTCGGGCGAGGACCCGCCGGCCTCGATCTCGACCACGTCCCCCACACGCAGGTGCCCGTGCAGCCACTTCGCGTTGACGAGGTCCAGACCGATCCAGCCACTCGTCACGTCGTAGTGGCCGGGAGCCTTGGCGTTGTACACCAGGCCGCCGAGATAGGTCGTGGTGCCGTCCACCCCGCGGAGTTCGACCACCCAGCGGACCTTGGCGCGGTAGGCGCCCTTGAGTCCGACGTCCTTGCCGGGCACCGTCTTCAGGTTCGCCAGAGCGGTGACCGTCATCCGTCCGGTCGGGGTCTGGGCGCGCACCGTGCCCGCGGAGACGGGAAGTTGACGCCTGCCGATGGTGAGCGTCCGCCGGCTCAGGTCCACCGTCGCCGCGGGTCCCGCCTGGGCGCTCGGCGCGCTCGTCGGCATCGAGGCCGGGGAGGTCCGCGACGGAGGTGTGTCCGCTCCGGTGAAGCCCAGCAGGGCCACGACGCCCAAGGCCGCCGCGGCGGAGGCACCGGCGATCGCCGCGGCCGTACGACGGCGGTGACGGCGCACGCCCGCACGGCGCCGGATCTCCGCACCGGGGACGGGAGGCGGGGCCTGGCCGGACTCGGCCAGTGCCCGCAGCCCGGCGGTGAGGTCATCGGACACGGTCGTCCTCCCTCTCCTCCTCGCCGACGGCCAGCTCTCGCGCCAGCGCCGCCCGGCCCCGGGACAACCTGGCCTTGACCGTCCCCACCGGGGCACCGGTCTCGGAGGCTACCTGCTCCACACTGAGGTCGCACAGATGGTGCAGAACCAGGGCCATCCGCTGCGGCTCGGGCAGTTTGCGCAACGCGGTGACGAGCGCGGTCCGTTCGGGGCCGGGCCCCGGAGTGTGCTCCAGCGGCGGAGTACTGCGCACCAATTCGAGCCAGCGCCGCGCCCGCCGCCAGCGGCTGACCGCGAGCCGCATCGCCACGGTCCGTATCCACGCCTCGGGCGCCCCGTCGGCCAGGAACTCCCGACGCCGGTGCCAGGCCCGTACGAAGGCCTCCTGCACGACGTCCTGCGCCTCGCCGTGATCCCCCGTGAACGCGTAGAGCTGGCCGGTCAGCCGTGGGAACGCGGTGGCGTAGAACGCGTCGAACTCGTCTTCGGTCATGCCCCCGCCACGCTCTCGGTCATGCCCCCGCCACGTGCTCGCCCATGGCCCCGCCTCACGTTCCTGTGACGTTCCGGACTTCGTGGTGCAGACCGGTCGTCTCGCCCGTGCGTAAAGGTCCCGTACGTCGCACATGGAAACACACCACGGGGGCGCGCCGACGAGCCGCGGAGCCGGGGGCGGGCGTCCGGGCCCCGTCCGGGCGGGCGGGCCGGTCCGCGGAGACCTCGAACGGGCCTCCACCACTGGCCTCCCGCATCCCCGGCCCGGAAGCTGGGCCCATGGACGCCGCGCCCCATGACGGTCTGCCGCCCTTCGAGGACCGCACCGACTTCGAGAACGCCGACCGCGGGTTCGTCTCCGCCCTCGTGCCAGGGGTGGTGACGGCCGACGACGGGCGGGTGGTGTGGGACGCGGACGCTTACGGATTCCTCGACGGCGACTGCCCCGCCACCGCGCACCCCGGTCTGTGGCGGCAGTCGCAACTGTGCGCGCGGCAGGGGCTTTACGAGGTGACCGAGGGCGTCTACCAGGTGCGCGGGCTGGACCTGGCCAACATGACCCTGGTGGAGGGGCACGACGGCGTCCTCGTCGTCGACCCGCTCGTCTCCAGCGAGTGCGCGGCGGCCGCCCTCGCGCTCTACCGGAGGCACCGCGGGGAGCGGCCCGTCACCGGGCTGATCTACACCCACTCCCATGTGGACCACTTCGGCGGTGCCCGCGGTGTGCTGCCGCCCGACGCGGAGTGGGGCGTGCCGGTCCTCGCACCCGTCGGATTCCTGGAACACGCCGTCAGCGAGAACGTGTTCGCCGGACCCGCGATCGCCCGGCGAGCCGACTTCATGTACGGGGCATCGCTGCCGAAGGCGCCCGACGGGCAGATCGGCACGGGGCTCGGCTCGACCGTGTCGACCGGTACGGTCACCCTCGTTCCGCCCACCGTCGACATCACGCACAGCGGGCAGACCGAGGTCGTCGACGGGGTGCGGATCCTGTTCCAGCTGACCCCGGGCACCGAGGCTCCGGCCGAGATGAACTTCCTCTTCACCGAGCAGCGCGCCCTGTGCCTCGCCGAGAACGTCACCCACACCCTGCACAACATCCTGACCCTGCGCGGCGCCCTCGTCCGCGACGCCCGGATCTGGTCCCGCTACCTCGACGAGGCCATCGACTTCTTCGGCGACGCCTACGACGTGGCCTTCGCCTCCCACCACTGGCCGACCTGGGGACACGAGAACGTCGTCCGGCTGCTCGCGGAGCAGCGGGACCTGTACGCCTATCTGCACGACCAGACGCTGCGGCTGCTGAACAGCGGGCTGACGGGACCGGAGATCGCGGAGGAGCTGCGGCTGCCGCCCGCGCTGGAGGCCGCCTGGCACGCCCGGGGCTACTACGGCTCCCTCAACCACAACGTCAAGGCCGTCTACCAGCGTTATCTGGGGTGGTACGACGGCAACCCCGCGCATCTGTGGGAACATCCGCCGGTCCCGCTCGCCGAGCGGTACGTGGAGATGGCCGGCGGCCCCACCGCGATGCTCGCCGCCGCACGCCGGTACGCCGACGCCGGGGACCTGCGCTTCGCGGCCACCCTCCTCAACCACCTCGTCTTCGCCGAGCCGGGCGACGAGGAGGCGAGGAGGACGCTGGCGGGCGTGTACGAACGGCTCGGGCACGGCTCCGAGAACGGGCCCTGGCGGAACATCTATCTCACCGGAGCGCAGGAGTTGCTGGCGGAGACGGGCGGTCCCGCCGTCACCACCGACTCGGCCGAGCTGACATCGGCGCTCTCCGTCGGCATGCTGCTGGATTCCCTCGCTGTGCGCATCGACGGTCCCCGGGCGGCGCGCGAGCCGCGACTGATCATCGATCTGGTGGTGATCGACGAGCAGCGCCGGCACCGGATCAATCTGGAGCACGGCGCCCTCACGCACCGCAGCCTGCCGCTGCACCGCACCCCGAGGCCGCAGGCGGGACTGACACTCACCCTGACCCGTCCGGAACTGCTCGGTCTGTTCGCGGGCAAGGGCCTTGCGGGCATCGGAACGGAAGGGGACCGTGAGCTGCTGAAGCGGCTGTTCTCCCATGTGTCCCGACCGGACCGGGGGTTCCCGATCGTCACGCCCTAGCGTGTCCCGCCGCTCCCCGGTCCGCGCCCCCCGTTCCGGTCGCAGGCCGTCGTCAGAGCGGTGGCTGCGCCGGGGCCGGACCGAGGGTCGTCGTACCGGGCGCGGTGCGGTGGCCGAGGCCCGTGCGGTAGGCGTCGAGGGCGGCCTCCACCCGGCCGGTGCGGCGCAGCAGATCGCCGAGCAGTCGGCACAGGTCCGCGAGGTCGCCCGCCGCGCCCGCCCTCTCCAGCAGGCTGAGCGCACGCACATAGTGCTCCTCGGCGGCCTCCGTGTCCCGGGCGTCCTCCGCGATGATGCCGAGGAGGCGGTGCGCGGCGGCGGAGTGCACCGCGCCGCGCTCGGGGCCGATGTCGCCGAGGACGCCGTGCAGCAGTTCCGCGGCCTCCTCGGACCTGCCGCGCCGGTGCAGCACGTCCGCCAGCTCCACCGCGACCTGACTGCTGTAGAGGGCGGCCCGCTTCTCGGCGAGCATGGCGAGAGCCTCGCGCAACTCCTTCTCCGCGCGCTCGAGTTCGCCGTTCTGGACGTACAGATATCCACGCATCCAGTGGCAGTTGGCCAGTTCGGTGCGGATCTGCAGCTGCCGGTACAGCTCGGCCGCCTTGGCGAGGGAGGCGTCCGCCTCGGCGACCCGGCCCTCCGCGAGGAGCGTGCGCGCCACGGATCGGTGCATGCGTGCGACGAGTGCCGGGTCGCCGACCTGGGGCGCGAGGGCGAGGGCGAACTCGGCCGCCTGGGCGGCACGCGCGTGCGCCCCCATGTCCATGTAGGGGCCTATGGCGCTCGCGTAGAGCAGCAGGAGGGCGTCCGGGTCGTGCAGTCCGGAGCGGTTGAGCTCGTCGAGCGTCGACTCCAGCAGGTAGCAGGCGTAGCGGAGTTCCCCGGCGAGGTAGTGGGAGACGGCGCGGCCGCGCAGGGCCGGGACCCGGCTGGGCAGCGGCGAGTCGGCCAGGCTCTTCTCCGCACGCTCGAAGTGCCGCCGCGCCACCGCCAGATCGCCGACGTCCAGGGCGCACTCGCCCAGTCCGAGCTGCGCGGCGGCCTGCTCGGCGTCGAGGCCGTGCCGCTCGGCCTCGGCCAGCAGTGCGGCGTACTGCTCGGCCGCCGCCTCGGCCTCCCCGGTGGCCAGGGTGCGCTGTGCGTCGGTGAGCCCGAGCCGCAGGGTGGTGGCGAGATGGGCGGGGCGCCCGGTGGCCAGCTCGTCGAACTCGACACCGAGCCGATCGGACAGATGCCGGAGCGCCTCGTCGGAGGGACGGACGCGTCCGGCCTCCAGGGTGGAGATATAGGCGGGTGTGTACGCGGGCTCGGCCAACTGCTTCTGTGTCATGCCGCGTTCGCGCCGCAGTTGCTGCACCCTGCGCCCGATGATCCCCGGGTCGTCTCGCTCCGCCATGCGATTAATCATGCCAGTAAGCACAGTTATCGAGCCCGGTTTCTTGACCAGAGGTCAATCTTGCGTTCGAGGGGCCCAACTTGCCTTGGCGCTCTTCCGGTTCGGCCGTCCCACCCCCTACGTTAGAAGCGCTTTAAGCTTGCTTAATCCGTCGCTGTCATTGCGAGGTCGGTTGCCGTGCTCGGACGCCTTTCCGTTCACCGCGGACGTATTTCGCCCCGCTACGCCAGAGGACTCGCCGCAGCCGTCGTGGCCGTGGCCGCCCTGATCACGGCGGCCAACACGGGCCCGGCCAGGGCGACAGAACCACTGCCCGCCCAGCACGTCGCTCAGGACTCGCGCTGAACCGACCGGACAAGGCGGGCGGCGACGGGACAACCCGGGCGACGGCCGCCGGCGGAGACCCCCCTCCCGCCGGCGGCCACCTTCTTCAAGTGCCGAGTTGAGCTTCGACAGCCTCGACGCCGGTGAACGGCCCGGCGCATACCCTGGCCCCGTGACCTCTCCCGCCGCACGTACCGCGCTGGACCTCACCGCCGACCTCCCGACCGCCGCCCTGGAGGAGTGCTACCGGGATCTGCACCGCCACCCCGAACTTTCACTGCGTGAGCACCGCACCGCCGGGAAGCTCGCCGAACTTCTGCGCACGGCCGGCTACGACACCGCCGAGGGCGTCGGCGGCACCGGGATCGTCGGAGTGCTGCGCAACGGCGACGGGCCCACCGTCCTGCTGCGCGCCGACATGGACGCGCTTCCGGTCGCCGAGGAGACGGGTCTGCCGTATGCCTCGCAGGTACCGGGCGTGATGCACGCCTGCGGGCACGATCTGCACGTCACCTGGCTGGCGGGGGCGGCCGGGGCGCTGGCCGCCGGGCGCGACGCCTGGTCGGGCACGCTGGTCGTGGTGGGCCAGCCCGCCGAGGAGAGCGGTCAGGGGGCCCGCGCGATGGTCGCGGACGGTCTGTACGACCGCGTCCCGCGCCCCGACGTCCTGCTCGCCCAGCACGCGGCCCCGGGCCCGGCCGGTCTCTACGCGCACTCCCCGGGACTGATCCTGTCCGCGTCCACGGACGTGGACATCGTCGTGCACGGCCGGGGCGGTCACGGCTCGCGCCCGGAGTCGACGGTGGACCCCGTGGTGACGGCCGCCTACCTCGTCACCCGGCTGCAGACCGTCGTCAGCCGCGAGGTCGCGCCGCGTGACGCGGCGGTGCTGACCGTGGGCCGGATCGAGGCGGGCACCGGCAACAACATCATCCCGTCGCACGCGCGCATCGCGCTGAACCTGCGCACCCAGTCGGCCGGGGTCCGCGACCGGATGGTCGCCGCGATCCAGCGCATCGCGGCGGGCGAGTGCCTGGCCGCGGGCTGTCCGCGCGAGCCCGAGGTGACCGTCGGCGCCGACTTCCCGGTCACGGTCAACGACGCCGACACCGACCGCCGCGTCACCGCCGTGCACGGTGAGGTGTTCGGCCCGGGCACCGTCTTCGACCCCGGCCCGGCGATGGGCAGCGAGGACTTCTCCGAACTGGCACCGGACGGCGTCCCGTACGCGTACTGGTTCGTGACCAGCACTCCGGCCGCGGTCTGGGAGGCGGCGCCCGGCGCGGACCTCATGGAGAAGTTCGCGGCGGTGCCGAGCAACCACAGCCCCCGCTTCGCGCCCGACCTGTCCACGGTCGCACCCGGCGTGCGCGCCATGGTGTCGGGCGCGCTGGCGCACCTGTCGCCGGCCTGACCGCGCCGTCATCCGCCCCCGGCCGGCGCGCCCGCGCAGGGCCGCTCGGCGTCACGGCTGCGTCTGGAGCCGGCTCTGCAGCCGGCGAAGGTGCTCCTGTACGTGGTGCAGGGCGCCCTCGCGCCGTCCCGGTACTCGTTCCCGCAGTGCCACGAGCGCGGGACCCAGTGCCCGGGCCCGCTCCGGATCGCTCATGCGGCCCCACTGGTGGTGCGCGCGGTCGACGGCGGCCTCCACCGCCGGGTCGGCCGGGCTCCGACCGGCCGTGAGCCGGGCGGCGGCCACCGCGAGCCAGGTCTCGCAGCTGCGGCCGGGGTCGCCCGAGAGCATCGCGAGGTCCGCGCGGACCTCCATCCAGTGCAGCGCCTCCTCGGACCCGGGTCCGTGCGCCCGCAGCGCGATCTGCTCCCACTGCGCGGCGAGCAGGTCCGCCTCCGCGTGCCGGCCGTCCTGGACGGCGGCGGTGAGCGCGGCGTGCGGGTCCGGGGGTGCGGCCACGTGCGGCACGGGCACGAAGGGCGGCGGCATGAGCGGGCCGCGTCCCGGGACCGGCGCGCCGGGGGCCAGCACGATGTCCCCCTGCCCGCCCGTCTCCGCGTGTGCCCGGGTCATCGCCTGGTGGTGCAGGGTCGCCGGGTCCGGGCGGTGGCCGCTGCGCAGAATGGTCGCCACGGCCTTCATGTACCCGGGGACCGCCAGCGCACGGCGGGGCGGCGGCGGGGCCACCCGGCCGTACAGAGGGACGGCGGGACCGCAGCCGAGAGGTGCGGTGTGCAGATGGCGCCAGGTCTCCGGGTCCGCGTGCAGATCCGCGAACACCGTCGTGGTCCCGGGCACACGCAGCCGCAGCTCCTCGCGGATCCAGTGCCAGGGGAAGCCGGTGTAGCGGACCGTGGCCGGGGTGGTGCGCGCCAGCGCCAGATGCGGCAGGTGCTGGCGGCGGTCCAACTGGAGCTGTCCGCTGAGGAACACCGTCAGCGGGCCGGGAGCGGTGGCGGCGGCCCGCAGCCGGGTGAGGACGGCCTGCGGCTCGAGCGGGTCGGCGAGTTCGACCACGTTCGCCGTATCCGTGCCGGAGAGCACCGGCGGGGCCACGGCCGCGAGCACCGGAAGCACGGACGCCGCGTCCACCAGGCACCCCTTGCCCGCCGGTGAGGCCGCGAGCAGCAGCACGGTTCCGGGCATCGTTCCCTCCCCCGATCGATCAGCCACGGCAGCACCGTAACCGCTGCGCCTGCAAAGCTGCGACGGAGGAAGGGCAAACGCACGCGTATGGACGGCCGGCGCGGTGGGGTGCCGGGCATGAAACACCCCCACGGGACACGGCCTCACCCGCCGTCGGCCGCACGGCGCCGCAGCGCGAAGATCGTCGTGTCGTCGCCGAGATGGCCGCCGCAGTGGCGCAGCGTGCTGTCACGGACGAAGCGCACCAGACGCCCGGGCTCGGCGATGCGCGGATCCTCGGCGAGCGCGTGGGCCAGGGTGTCGCGCAGCGGGAAGAACTCCCCCGCGGCGTCCCGTGCCTCGGACACCCCGTCCGTGAACAGCAGCAGCGTCTCCTCGTCCGTGAGCGGCAGGCACAGCGCCGGTGCCGGTCCTCCGGTCAGCCCGGCCAGTCCGAGCGGGAGCCTCTCGCCGATCGGCAGCGACCGTACGCCGTCGGGCGTCACCACCAATGGTGGCTCGTGCCCGAAGTTGATCACCTCGACGCACCCGGCCCCGGTCTGCGGGAAGCCGACCAGCACGGCGGTGGCGAAGCGGTCGTCGTCGTCGCGGCCGATCTCGGCGCCGTAGCGCACATGCCGCCGCATCCGGGTCTCCAGTCGTTCGGCGACCGTGGCGAGGAGGGGCTCGTGGTAGGCCGACTCGCGGAACGTGCCGAGCAGTGCCGACGCCGCCGCGACCGCGTCGAGCCCCTTGCCCTGGACGTCCCCGAGCAGCACGCGGGTGCCCCGGGGGCCCGGCTGGATGTCGTAGAAGTCGCCGCCGACGCGGGCGACGCTGTCCGCGGCGAGGTAGGCCGCCGCGTGCTCGATTCCGCCCCAGCCCGCCGGCATCGGCCGCAGCACCGTGCGCCGGGTGGTGTCGGCGATGTCCTGCATGTGGAGCATGCGCCGCTCGCCGCGCAGGCGGACCGCACAGGCCAGCACGGCGAGGCCGCTGCCCACGACGACGAGGATGAAGTCGGGCACCCCGGTCCGGAACTGGTGGGGCCAGGCGTTGTCCTCCAGCTCGTAGGTGAGGACGGCCAGAACCGCGATCCCGATCGTGGTCCGCAGCCCGCAGATCGCGGCCGCGATGCCGGGGACCAGCACCACCCACGAGATGGTGCGGAACTCGCCGGAGGTCTTCCAGTCGACCACGGCGATGGCCGCGAGGAGCACGAGCGGTGGCACCCAGGCGACGCTGTACCCGCCGACCCGCAGGAACTGGTGTTCCGCGGGCCCGCCGCCGGAGCCGGGAAGGTCGGGGGGCCGGCGGTGTGCTCCCGCGGACCCGCCGCGCACCGCCGTCGCGTGTTCGTCCTCCGGGCCCCGGGGCGGCACCCCTTGAGCCGCCGAGGCGTCCGCGGGGGCGGTCCCGAGAACCGCCGCCCCACGGGCACCGCGGGAGCCGCCGAAGTGCGGGAGCGCGCGCCCCCGGCGGGGGTCGGCAGCGTTCTGCTCCGTCCGGCTCTTCTCCGGCCGGCCCCGGGACGGCCGCCTGGTGGGCACCGGCGCCGCCGTCCCTCAGTAGGCCACGGACATACGGGCGCGCGGATGCGTCTCCTGCTCCAGTTCGTCGACGAACGCGATCGCGAAGTCCTCGGCGCTGATCCGGCTGTTGCCGTACACGTCGGTGAGCAGGCCGTCGTCGTCCGACCGGAAGCGGCCCGTGCGCTCGCCCGGGGCGATCTCGGCGGCGGGCGAGACGTATGTCCATTCCAGATCGTCGACCGTGCGGTAGTACTCCAGGACGGCACGGTGGGCGAGCGCCTCGGGGAGCAGCTCCTTGGGGAATCCCGGCTGGTCGCACAGCTCCTGCCCCGGCGCGACCTCCAGGCTCCCCGCGCCGCCGACCACGACGAACCGCCGCACCCCGGCATCGCGCGCACCCTGCACAAGAGAGTTGTTCAGGGTGAGGAACGGCCCCTTGGGGTCCGAGCCGTCCCGCGGCGGCGCGCACGCGTTCGCCACCGCGTCGGCCCCCGACATCAGCGCGGAGGCCTTGGCCACGTCCGAGGCGTCCGCGGCAGCGGCGGTCACCCCGGGCACGGGGGACCCGCCGGAGCGGCTGACGGCCGTGACGCGATGCCCGCGCTGCGCCGCCTCCGCGGCGATCCGGCTGCCGACCATTCCCGTCGCCCCGAACAGCACGATCTTCATGAGCCCCAGCGAAACACGGCCCCGCTGACCACGCATCCCGACTTGCCGGGTGCCCCCACCAGGTGTGCGCTGGAAGGCGGGGGCGAGGAGAGAGGAGCGTTCCCATGGCTCATGCGGCACCCGTGCCGGGGACATCGCACACACCCGCCACAAGGCCCCGTGGAACCGTCACGACCCACCGCCCGCCCGAGGTCTTCGAGCCGCGCACACACGCGATGGCGCGGATCGCGGGGCCCATCGCCATCGGACTCGTGTACGGGTACTGGGCCGCGGCGATCCGGCGCGCAGGAGGTCCGATCACCGGCTGGAACGTGCTGTTCGGCTTCGTGTGCGTGATCGTGTTCGCAGCGCTGTGCATCGGGCTGCTGCGGGTGGCACCGCGCCTGGCCCGCGGACCGCACGCCCTGGCGTGGGCCGTGTTCGCGGGTATCGCGTTCGGCTTCCTGTACAGCCAGACCGGCCACAGCGTGCTGCGCAGCATCGGCATCTCACTCGCGGTCGCCGTGGCCACGCTGGTGTTCGACTACTACCGCTACTACGTGCACCAGGAGCCGCTGGGCGAGCACTGGGCGAAGCGCTGACCCTCCGGTCGGCCCGCCTTCCGGCGCACGAAGCCCCGGCCGTCGGCCCACGTCGACGCCGGGGCCTCGTGCGTCTCCCTCACTCACCCGTCTCCCGGAGTTGCGTCCCGGGAGCGGTCGAGGAGCCCGAGCCGTCCTCTTCCCCATCACCAGGTAACACCCGTTCGGATGAACCCTCCACCGGAGGGCATACCCGGCGAGCGGTCCCGGTCCGGTGGACGCCACGGCATCACCCGTCCATCGGATCGTCATATGCACCCATTTGCAGTCAAACAGCTCGCCGATCGCCCGCGGACACGGTTCTCTGGTGACGTGTCTCGACGTGCCCGGAGCCTGCTCTCCGCCGTGCTGATCGGCCTCGCGTGCCTGCTCGCGCCGCCCGGTCTGCTCGCGGTGTGGGCGAAGTACGGCATCGAGGACAGCGCCCGGTACGCCGCCACGACCGCGCCGCTGGCCTCCGACGCCCAGGTCAGGGACGCCATCGCCGCCGCCGTCACGGACGGCATCATGCGCGAGGTGCACGTCGGCACGCCCCTGGAGGGCTCGGTGCAGGCCTTCGTCCACGACGCGGTCCGCTCGTTCACCGCCACCGAGGCCTTCCGCACCGCCTGGGACACCGCGAACCTCAGCGCACACGACGCCGTGATGCGCGCCCTGCGGAACGACGGCGACACCCCCGTGACCATCGACCTCGCCCCCGCCACCGAGCGCATGAAGAGACAACTCGTCGACGAACACGTGCCGTTCGCGGGCCGTATCCCGATCGCGCACACGGAGATCACCCTGCTGCAGTCGAAGGACCTGACGAAGTTCCGGAAGGGGTTCCGCGTGCTCGAAGTGACCGGCTTCTGGCTGCCCGTCGCCGCGGTCGTCTTCGCCGTGAGCGGGATGCTGGTGTCGGTGTGCCGCCGCCGGGCGGTGCTGGCGACCGGTCTCGGCACGGCGCTGGGCGCGGCACTGCTCGCCGTCGCGATCGCCGTGGGCCGCCGGATGACGCTGCGGGACCTGCCCCCGGACGTCTCCCACCCCGCGGCCGCCGCGGTCTACGACGCACTCACCGAGACATTGCGCACGGCAGCCTGGGTGATGATGGCGCTCGGCCTCACGGTCGCCCTGGTCGCCTGGCTCACGGGGATGTACGCGCGACGTCGGCGAGCGTCCGCAGGGCCGCCGCAAGCTCCCTCGGAGGAGCCGACGCAAGTCCGAGCCTGACGCAGTCCGCGGCGGAGCCCTCCGCCCCACTGCCACCCGCGGCGAAGGCGGGTCCCGGTGTCACCGCGATCCCCCGCTCGGCCGCGGCGGCCACGAACGTGTCGGCGCGCCACGGCCGCGGCAGCTCCCACCAGGCGAAGTACGCCCGCGGATCGGCCCGTACGGCGAAGCCGTCCAGGTACCGCGCGACCAGCCGCCCGCGTTCCCGTGCGTCCGCCTGCTTGACCGTGACGAGCCGCTCGACGGTCCCGTCCCCGATCCACCGCACCGCAGCCTCCAGCGCGAACCGTCCCGCCGTCCAGCCCCCCGACCGCAGTGCCCCCGCGGCCTCCTCGCCGCGTCCCTCGGGCACGACGAGGAATCCGACGGTGAGGCCCGGCGCGACCCGTTTGGACAGCCCGTCGACGACGTAGGTGCGCTCCGGCGCGTGGGCGGCGAGGGGCTTTCCGCTCTCCCGCCCGCACAGGAACGCCCAGATGCGGTCCTCGACGACCGGCAGCCCCAAGAGCCGCACCGTGTCCGCGAGTCGGCGCATCCGCTCCTCCCCCGTCGTCACGGACGTCGGATTGTGCAGCGTCGGCTGCACATAGAGCGCGGACAGCGGCGTGGAGCGGTGCGCGGCGACGAGCGCGTCCGGGCACAACCCCTGGTCGTCCATGGCGAGCGGGACGAGGAGGATGCCCAGGCGCGACGCGATCTCCTTGACCAGCGGATACGTCAGTCGTTCGACACCGACGCGGCCGCCGGGCGGTACGACGGCGGCGAGGGCGCCCGCGATGGCCTGCCGTGCGTTGCCCGCGAACAGCAGCCGCTCCGGGTCCGGACGCCAGCCACCGGCCGCCAGCAGGCCGGCCGCGGCCTCGCGCGCGGCCCGGGTTCCCGTGGCGGGCGCCGTGCGGGTCGCCCCGGCGAGGACGTCGGGCCGCAGCAGCGGCGCGAGTCCGGCCGCAAGCAGCTCCGACTGGCCGGGGACGGAGGGGTAGTTGAGCTCCAGGTTGACGGGCGCCGTGGTCGCGGGCTCGGCGAGCGCGCGACCCGTCGGCACCGGGGCGGCCCGGACGAAGGTGCCCCGTCCGACCTCACCCACGACAAGGCCGCGCCGCACGAGTTCGCCGTACACCCGGCCCGCGGTGGAGGCCGCCAGACCGTGCCGGCGCGCGAACGCCCGCTGCGGCGGCAGCCGTTGACCGGGACGCAGCCGTCCCGCGGCTATGTCGGCGGCGATCCGGTCGGCGATGCGCCGGTAGTCCTCCATGGGTCCCCCTTGGATTGCACCGAGAGCAAAGATCTTATTGCACCGAGGAGTTGGCGACCCTAGGGTCGAATCCATGGCACCCTTCCTCGCTTACGAGGACAAAGGCCCGCATACGTCGCGACTGCCTCTCGTCCTTGTCCACGGCCATCCCTTCGACCGCACGATGTGGACCCCGCAGCTCGCCGCCTTCGCCCGCACACGCCGCGTGATCGCCCCGGATCTGCGCGGCTACGGCGCCTCCCCGGTCGTCGCCGGCGTCACCCCGCTGTCGGTGTTCGCGGACGACATCGCCTCGCTCCTCGACGACCTGCAAGTGGGCCGCTGCGTCCTCGCGGGGCTCTCCATGGGCGGTCAGATCGCCATGGAGTGCTGGTCCCGGTTTCCCGGACGGATCGCCGGGCTGGTGCTCGCGGACACCTTCCCGGCCGCGGAGACCGAGGAGGGCGGGCGGGCCCGGTACGCCATGGCGGACCGGCTGCTGCGCGAGGGCATGCGCCCGTACGCCGACGAGGTGCTGTACCGGATGGTCGCGCCGCACGCCGACCCCGCGGTGGCGGCGCATGTGCACCGCATGATGGCGGCCGCTCCCCCGCAGGGCGCGGCGGCGGCCCTGCGCGGCCGGGCGGAGCGCCCCGACTACCGCGACCTCCTCACCCGTGTCACGGTCCCGGCGCTCGTCGTGGTCGGCGCGGACGACACCTACACACCCGTCGCGGACGCGGAGGCCATGCACGCCGCCCTCCCCGACTCCACGCTCAGGGTGGTGGCGGGCGCCGCGCACCTGCCGAACCTCGAACGCCCGGAGGAGTTCGACGCGGCGCTGGAGGCGTTCCTGAAGCGCGTGGACGCCTGACACGCCACCCCGACGATCACCCGATCGGCCTACCTCCCCCTGCGTAGCTGCTCCTTCGGGGCGAATCTGCGGATGAACGTCCCGTCCAGAGGAGGCGACCCCATGGTCCAGAACACCGCACGCGCCACGA
Organism: Streptomyces sp. NRRL F-5122; assembly: GCF_001507435.1. Classification (GTDB taxonomy): domain Bacteria; phylum Actinomycetota; class Actinomycetes; order Streptomycetales; family Streptomycetaceae; genus Streptomyces; species Streptomyces lannensis. The sequence goes on along the minus strand of NZ_LMWH01000241.1, from coordinate 64,446 downwards.
ACCCGAAACGCGAGGCGTGGTCGACCGGCGGCACGACGTTCGCCGGGGTCCTGATGATCGTCGGCGGGATCGTGGGCGTGCTGAACGGCATCGCAGGCATCGCCGCGAACAACGTCTACGTCAGCGTCGGGCACTACGTGTACGAGTTCAGCCTGACCACCTGGGGCTGGATCCACCTGGTCGTCGGCGCACTGGTCGCGATCACCGGCTGGGGCGTGCTCCAGGGCATGGAGTGGGCGCGCGCGACAGGTGTGGGGCTGGCGGCCCTGTACATGGTCCTCTACTTCATGTTCCTGCCGTACGCCCCGATCTGGTCCATCATCGCCATCGCGATCGGCGGCTTCGTGATCTGGTCCCTGGTGACGGCGGACCACACCAGGACGACGATGTAACCGGTCCCGGGGACCACGGACCGTGGTCCCCGGGCTTCGCCGCCCGGCAACCTTTTTCCCTCCCACCCCGTCTTCGGGGGAGGATTCGGACATCGGGTCCTACGAGGGAAGGGCGGCGCCACGTGCGGACAGCGACCGCGGAACGGACCGGGCCGGCCGACACCCTGCGCCGGCCCCGGGGGCGGAGCGCGGCGGCCTGGCTCGCCGGGCTGGTGCTCGCCGGTGTGAGCGTCGTCGTGGGCTGCCGTGCCGCCGACACCGACGCGGTCACACCGGTCCCCCAGCTGCTGGCCTTCCTGCCGTGGTTGCTCGCCCCGGCCGCCTCCGCACTCGTGCTCGCCCTGCTCGCACGCTGGCGCACCGGCATGGTCTGGAGCGTCGTCGTGCTGGCCGCGCTCGCCTGGTTCATCGAGCCCTACGGCAGGCCCGCCGAGCCCACCGGCACCCCGCTCGCCGAGTTCCGGGTGCTGACCTCCAACGTGGAGTTCGGCCGCGGAACGGACTCCCTCCTGCCCGCGATCCGCCGTGAGCGCCCGGACATCGTGTTCGTCGAGGAGTGCGAGTACCAGTGCTCGGCCACGCTGGAGCGCGCCTTCGGCGGAGCGGCCGGCGCCTACCCCTACCGCCGGGCCGTCGAGGGCGCCGGTTCCGACGGGTCGCTCATCCTCAGCCGGTTCCCGCTGAAGGCCGCGCCCGGTGTGCCCGGCACCATGGGCATGCCCGGGGCCGTCGCCGACGTCCGCGGCCACACCGTACGTCTCCAGCTCGCCCACCCCATGCCCCCGCTCCCCGGCCAGCTCTCGCTCTGGCAGCACGAGCTGGGGGAGCTGCGCACCTACGCGGCGGCCGCCGCAGGCACCCCCACGATTGTCGCCGGGGACTTCAACGCCTCCCAGGACCACGCCGCCTTCCGCCGTATCCTCGACACCGGCCTGCGCGACGGCGCCCGCCTCGCCGAGGCCCCCCGCACTCCCTCCTGGCCGGCCAGGACCGCCCCGCCGCTCGGCGCCCAGATCGACCACGTCCTCGTCTCCCGGGACTTCTCGGCGAACTCGGCCCGCTTCCTCGACATCGCGGACAGCGACCACCGCGCCCTGCTCGTCGACATCACCCTCCACCGGCACACCGCCTAGTGTCCTGAGATCGTGATCCGCTGATCGGGTCGTGGGGCGTCCAACAGCCGGGGCCGCCAAGGCGTCACGAGCAGAGCCGCATCGGAGAACAGGGCATGGTGTCTGCCTCAGTGAATGTCCTCAGGGAGCCAGGTGCGCTGTTTCCGGGAAAGGATCCGGAGAGGCCGTCCTCCTAGCGGCCGGCCCAGCACAGCCCGGCGCCGACGGGCTTCCTGGGCTCGTCTGATCCGCGCTGGCCCCCTCCGGCGCGGAGCGCGGGGGCCATGCCGACGCGCAATGCAACATGTGGCCGCCCGCACCCTCGCCATTTTCCCTGTCACGCGTGCCGCCCCACCACCCCCACACAGTCAGGCAGCCGGGCAAGGGGAGAGGGCAGAGGGTTGTCGGGCTGGCGACCATGCCCGGACAGCCATGGTGATCTGCGGTTTTGCAGCCTCGTCCGCTGCTGGGTGCGGGCGTTTGTCGGCAGGGTTGTCAGGCGGGGTGTCAGCCCGGTCGGAATTGCGGTTGTCGGATCGTGACTGTGGTCGGGGCTTCAGGGTCGGTGGTCTGGTCGGGGCCAGCTGCTGATCTGACGGTACGCACGGCGCCGGACACGCTGGTGTCGCACCGCAGGGGAGACGGAGCAGCCGACGATGACGAACGTGGATGCGGGCAGTGGTGACCGGTTGGCACTTGCGGTGCTGACGCAGTACCGGATGGCCACAACCGAGCAGATGCACCGGATACTCGGCCCCGAGGTGCGCATCGAGCAGACCCGGCGGCGGCTGGCCAAGCTACGCGTTGAGGGGCTCGTCGACCGCATCACGCTGCCGCAAGCCGGACGGCTGAGAGTCTGGTTCTCCACCCAGTACGGCGTGCAGGTCGCCTCGGAGTGGCCGGAGCTGCGAGGGCGGCGGCCGCCCAAGACCGTGTCCGATCCAACCGCTGCGCGGTTGCGGGTCGCACACGCGCTGGTAGTGACGGAGACCGGGCTCGCCTTCGTCGAGGATGCCCGCCGCCGCGGCGAGGTCTGCCTACCACTGGACTGGCTGCCCGAGGTCTACCACCCTCTCGGAAGCCGTGAGGCCGTCATCCCAGATGCACTGTTGTTCTACCGGCACGGTAGTGAAGGCCACAAGGGTTCCATGCTGCGGGCGTTCGTGGAGGTGGACAGGGCCACCATGGGCCCGGAGCGGCTGGCGGCGAAGCTCACCACCTACGCCGGTCTCCATCGCTATACGCCCGCGCCTCTCGGACGGCGCCAGCTTGCCGAGCCTTTGCCTCAGGAGGAATGGCGGCGGCACTACCCACTCTTCCCGCGGCTGCTGTTCGTCCTGGCCGGCACCGGCCCTGCCGGTATCGAGACTCGCATCGGCGCCCTGCGCGCAGCCGCCACGACCCTGGCGCTTTCCGGCTTCCTGCGCGAGGTCCCCGTCTTGGCGGCGCCACTGACAGATCTGCTCCAACACGGCCCGTCAGCGCCCGTGTGGCGCCCTGTCCAAGACCCCGACCAGAGAGCCAGCTGGATGCGGTAGCCGCCTCACGCAGCGGTGCGCACGGCCCGACCACAGCAGGTCACGGTGTTGCACCCGCTGCGCACCCGAACTCAAGGGGGTTTGCACAGCCACCGCCCTGTCCTGCGCGGCCCGGCGGCACGGGATTGCGCAGGACGCTGCGCACGCCAGAGGCAGGAGTGCGGCTCGAGTTACCGCTGCCGACCCCTGTGTCAGGGTTTCGACATTCTGACGTTGTCAGCCGTCGCCGGTCGGCAGCGAATCGGCGACAAAGGTACCCAACCCGACTTCCCCACGCGTGTACCCCTGCTCCCGCACGTGCCGCATGGCCTTGGCCGCTGTGGCATTGACCACGCCGAACTCCTGCGCGATTTCCAGCGTGCTCGGTACTCGACTGCCGGGCGGATAGACGCCGCCTTCAATGCGGCGGATGATCTCCGCCGCAATCTGCCTCCACAGCGGGCGCGTACGGTCCAGGTCCATGACCCCGATCGTGGGTGACCACAGGTTTCCATGCATCCGTAGATAACTGCGGTCAACTAAGGGTACTGTTGGCCAAGGTGAAAGGGCGCCCCCAGGACGGCCGGGCGAGGGCCGTTTCCCAGGGGCTGACGGAACTTAGGAGGTTCCGCTGTGCGCACTCTATTCGCGCTGTGCCTCGTATTAGCCCTGCCCGCCCGAGAGCACTGGCCCGGACCGATTCGGGAAACTCGACGGCCGGAAGCCGTATCCACCCCCCGCCGCAGGTCTCGAAAGTCGGCCCCCCAGGTGGGCGGAGCACTTGTCCGGCCGTACACGATCGCATGGGAGCGCCAGCAAGCACGGCGACCGCAGCCCAAGAGACGCGGGACGCCCGTGCTGGCGGGGAGCCACCACAGCTACGCCGGGGGTGTTAGGTGACCGAGCCGACTCGCCATCCGCAAGCGCCGGTTGAGCTACCCCTGGACGATTGGTTGTACGAAGCTCGTCCCACCGCCGGCTGCTCTATGTGCGAAGAAGCCGCTGCCGCACTGACCGCTGCCAAGCGAGCCGGACAGGCATGGGCACGATTCGACGCAGCACGGACGATTCGCAAGCACCCCCACGGCCGAACCGGCGGCGTCTCATGAAGGGGCCAGCCGAACTATCGCTTGAGGCCGCCAGTGCGCTTTTGAACCTCGTGCGGGCCGTCCTGGACAGTGAGACCGAGCCCACGGCCGATGAGCTGGCTGTGTTCCTGCGGCCGGTCACTGACGCCCTCGAGGACGTGCTCTCGGTGGCCGCGCGCGCCGCGCCTAGCTCACGTCCAGGATGTGATGTGCGACGGTGAGCGGCCGGCTGGGCGGGTCTGCTTCCACCGCTGCTGCAGTTGCGGTCCAAGCCAGCAGAGCGGGTAGCCTCCGAGCCTGCGATAGCGGGAATCGACACGTGGGACTGTCAATGCCTTGAGACATCCCGTCGCTCTCCGGCGAAGGGGGCGGCTCCAGCCAGGCCCCGCCCCCTTCGTCCCGTGACGGATCCGTCCCGAGGATCAGACCCCTATGTCGCAGCCGTCCGCGCGCCACACGGCGACGACGGCAGGACGGACGATCCTCCCGGGCCCGTCGGGCCAGACGCTGGCCGGCTTCTCGACGGTCGCACCGTCGAGCTCGCCCGGGTGCTGCACGGCCACGAGCACCCGCCGGTCCTCGATGACGGGGCCGCAGGTCTCGGCACCCTTCGGCACGGTCAGGAACTGCTTGAGCTCACCACGCCGCTCACCGCGCGTGGCGACACCGAAGAGTCCGTCGTGGGATCCCAGCTGGTTGCCGTCGGTGGAGATCCAGAGGTTGCCGTGCGGGTCGAAAGCCACGTTGTCCGGGCAGGAGATCGGGCTGACCCGGCCCCTGGGGAATCCGGCGAAGTACGTCGAGGGGTCGGAGGGGTCCCCGGCGACGAGGAAGAGGGACCAGGCGAACGACGTGCTCTCCGCGCGGTTGTGGCGCTCGGTGAGCTCCAGGATGTGCCCGTGCTTGTTGCCGCTCCGCGGGTTGGCCTCGTCGGCGGCCGGCGAGCCGGCCTTGCCGCGGTTGGTGTTGTTGGTGAGGACGACGTAGACCTTCCCGGTGTGCGGGGAGGGCTGGATGTCCTCGGGCCGGTCCATCTTGGTGGCACCGACCTTGTCGCCCGCGAGCCGGGTGAACACGAAGACCTCCTCGGCGCTCATGCCCTCGACGTGGGACACGGCCCCGTGGGCGGTCGCGGTGGCGAGCGGGATCCAGGTGCCGGAGCCGTCGAACTCGCCGTCGCCCGGGAGCTTGCCGCTGCCGTCGATGTCGGTGGCAGGGGAGTCGCCGGTGAGCTTCGCGACGTAGAGCGTTCCCTCCTCGAGGAGGGAGAGGTTGTGCTCGCGTGCGGACCGGGAGTTCCCGTGCCGCATCCGCTTGCTGCCGACGAACTTGTAGAAGTAGTCGAACCGCTCGTCGTCACCGGAGTAGACGACGGGTCGCCCGTCGTCGGTGAGCCGCACGGTGGCGGCCTCGTGCTTGAAGCGGCCGAGGGCGGTGTGCTTGCGCGGGGTGGAACCGGGATCGTACGGATCGAACTCGACGACGTACCCGAAGCGGTGCACCTCGTTGGGCTCCTGGGCCAGGTCGAAGCGGCGGTCGAACCGCTCCCACTTGCGCTCGGTCGCGGAGGTGCCGATGCCGTACCGCAGGTCGGTGGCGCTGGAGCCGTTGGCGAAGTACTGGTTGAAGTTCTCCTCGCCGTGGAGGGTGGTGCCCCAGGGGGTCGTACCGCCGGAGCAGTTGTTGAGGGTGCCGAGGACCTTGCGGCCGCTCGGGTCGGCCGACGTCTTCAGAAGGTCCGAGCCCGCGGCCGGGCCGGTGAGACGGAATGCGCCGGTCGCGGTGACACGGCGGTTGAGGGGGTGGCGGGGGACCGCGGTGAGACGCCCGCTCCTGCTGTCCTCCTCGACGACGACGGCGCTGAGACCGTGGGCGGCCCAGGCCACCTCCACCTGCCGGCGGGTCGGGTTCTGGGGGTCGTATCCCCGGAACATGAGCACCTCGTCGGTGTACTCGTGGTTGGCGACGAGGAGCCGGCGGCCGCGCTCGCCGGGGACCGGCAGCAGGGCGAGGAAGTCGCTGTTGTAACCGAACTGGCCGGCCTGGGCCGCGGCGGTCTGGTTCTCGGGGTCGAAGGCGGGGGCGCCGCGGAGAATGGGTTCGCCCCAGCGGATGACCACGTTCTGCCGGTAGCCGTCGGGCACCGTGACGGCGTCGGCGGTGTTGGGCGCGACGGGGGCGAAGCGGAGGCCCCGGGCGGCGGTGGTGTGCGCCCCGCCGTGCCGGCCGGCGGGGGCCGCGGCTGCCTGCGGGACCGTGACGGCGGTCGCCGCGCCGGTGGCGGTCGCGACCGTGACGACGGCTGCGGCACGCAGTGCGGATCGGCGGCTGAGGGCGCCCGCGATGACGTCGCCGACGTATTCGTTGTCGCTGGTGTTGGGCACCTCGTGGAAACAGGCGTCGCCACAGCGGTAGCGGCAGGTCAGGGCGGACCGTCCGCCGGGATGCGAGCCGGACGTCGTTCCGATCAGCGGCAGCAGCTTGCGCACTTTACTATCCCCTTACGATCCCTTGGTGTGGCCGTGACGTTAGGGGGGTGGATGTGCGGGAGCGGGGCCGTCACATGAACAACCGGTGAACCGGGCGGATCCGTACGGGGGTTGGCGCGCGAGATCTCGGCGTACGGCCGGCGGAGCCGGGCGCGGTGCCGCCGGGGCGGGCCGCACGCTCGGTGACGGTGGGATCGCGGTGTTGACATCGGGCCCTCCCGATGGTCGGACCCTACCCAAGATCGCCGTCTGTGACCGCTAACCTTACGTGTCCGTCCTGGCCAGGGATTGACGGGCATCAACTCATGCGAAGGGTTGCGCACATGGGCATTCTCACTCTCCTGCGGAACGCGTTCGGCCGCTCACGCAAGGGTCGCTCCGCCGAGGGGGAGCCCTCGCGGGAGACGCAGGCGGCCTCGGAGCCGACGGTTTCGGAGGCCGCGACGGCGCCTCGGCCGCCGGCCGCGAAGTCCCCCCGGCCGGCCGCGACCCCCGAGATCCCGGCGCAGCAGTCGTCGGGGCCGGGGGACGAGCACGAGCTGGTGTCGGCGGCGTTCGACAACGTGACGGTGCCCCGGCAGGCGACCCCGATGGAGGAGCCGTCGCCCGAGGTCGCGCCGGCCCCGAGGCCACCGCCGAGGCTGAGCCCGAGGCCACCGCCGAGGCTGAGCCCGAGGCCACCGCCGAGGCTGAGCCCGAGGCCACCGCCGAGGCTGAGCCCGAGACCGTCGCCGAGGCCGACGCCGCCCCGGAGCCGGAGGTCGCGCAGACCACGGCACCCGAGACCGACGCCGAGGCCACCGCGAAGCCCGAGGCCGAGGTCGTCGCAGAGCCCGAGGCCGCCGCAGAATCCGAGGTGTCCCCCGAGCCCGAGCCGGAAGCAGTCGAGCCGGAGGCCACCACCGAGCCCGAAGCCGCCGCCGAGGCGCCCGAGCCGAAGGCCGCGGAGACGCCCGAGCCCGAACCTGAACCCGAGGCCACCGCCGAAGTCACCGCCGACGCGGAAACCACCGAGCCGGAAGCCGCCGAACCCGAACCCGAGCCCGAGCCCGTCGCCGCGGAGGCCGAGGTCGTCCCCGAGCCCGAGACCGCCGCCGAGCCGGAAGCCGCCGAACCCGAACCCGAACCCGAGCCCGAGCCCGAGCCCGTGGCCGCGGAGGCCGAGGTCGTCCCCGCGCCCGAGACCGCCGCCGAGCCGGAAGCCGTCCCCGAGCCCGTCGCCGCGGAGGCGGGTGCATCGGTGTCCGCCGAGCCCGCCCTCACCCTGGCCGGTCTCACGTCGCGCGCACCGGGCCTGAGCTCCGCCTACGAGGCCGCGGCCGCCGCCCTCGAGAAGCACGGCCTCACCGGCACCCGGGCCGGGGTCTACCTCGTCCTGGACCGCTCCGCCTCCATGCGCCCGTACTACAAGGACGGCTCCGCCCAGGCCCTCGGCGAGCAGGCCCTCGCGCTCGCCGCGCACCTGGACCCCGAGGCCAGCGTGCACGTCGTCTTCTTCTCCACCGAGCTGGACGGCACCGGCGAACTGACCCTCACCGACCACGAGAACAAGATCGACGAGCTGCACGCCGGCCTCGGCCGCATGGGCCGTACCAGCTACCACGTCGCCGTGGAGGCGGTGCTCGCCCACCACGAGAAGTCGGACCCGGCCGTTCCCGCTCTGGTGATCTTCCAGACGGACGGCGCCCCCGACGCGAAGACCCCGGCCACCCGGTCCCTCACGGAAGCCGCGAAGAACCACCCCGCCGTCTTCTTCTCCTTCGTCGCCTTCGGTGATCCGGAGAACAAGGCCTTCGACTACCTGCGCAAGCTCAAGTCGGACAACACCTCCGCCTTCCTGGCCGGAGAGACCCCGCTCGAGCTGACCGACACGGAGGTCTACGAGGGCATCCTGGCGGCCTGGCGCCCGTAATCCGGGTCCGTCCGGCAGGCCACACCGCGGCCGCCCCTTCCCACCCTGCAAAACGGGAAGCGGGCGGCCCACCCATGTCGGCTACGATTTCAAGGTTCGTAGACGATGCAGACGACCTGAAATCGGACGCGCCGTCACCCCACGTAGCGACTTGGGAGCAGCCCGCGATGGCTCGACACCTCATCACCAGCGCCCTTCCGTACATCAACGGGATCAAGCACCTGGGCAACATGGTGGGGTCCATGCTCCCTGCGGACGTGTACTCCCGGTACCTCCGCCAGCGTGGCCACGACGTCCTGTACATCTGCGCGACGGACGAGCACGGCACCCCCGCCGAGCTCGCGGCCAAGGAGCTGGGGCTTCCGGTCGCCGAGTTCTGCGCCCAGGCCCATGACGCGCAGAAGGCCGTGTACGACGGCTTCAACCTGGCCTTCGACTACTTCGGGCGCAGCTCGTCCCCGCAGAACCGGGACATCACGCAGGAGATCGCCCGCGAACTCAAGGCGAACGGGTTCATCGAGGAGCGGGCCATCCGCCAGGTGTACTCGAACGCCGACGGCCGCTTCCTGCCCGACCGGTACATCATCGGCACATGTCCGCACTGCGGTTACGACAAGGCGCGCGGCGACCAGTGCGAGAACTGCACCCGTGTCCTGGACCCCACGGACCTGATCGAGCCGCGCTCGGCGATCAGCGGCAGCAGCGACCTCGAGGTCCGCGAGACCAAGCACCTGTTCCTGCTCCAGTCCACGCTGGCCGGCGAGGTCGAGGCATGGGTCGACGAGCGGGCCGACGACTGGCCGGTGCTGGCCTCCTCGATCGCCCGCAAGTGGCTCACCGAGGGTCTGCACGACCGCGCGATCACCCGTGACCTGGACTGGGGTGTCCCGGTCCCCGCCGACACCTGGCCGGAGCTCGCGGCCGAGGGCAAGGTCTTCTACGTCTGGTTCGACGCCCCGATCGAGTACATCGGCGCCACGAAGGAGTGGGCGGACCTCGACCCGGAGAACCGCGACTGGCGCTCCTGGTGGTGGAAGTCGGACGCGGACGTCCACTACACGCAGTTCATGGGCAAGGACAACGTCCCCTTCCACAGCGTGATGTTCCCGGCGACCCTGCTGGGCACCCGCTCGCCGTGGAAGAAGGTCGACGTCATCAAGGCCTTCAACTGGCTGAACTACTACGGCGGCAAGTTCTCCACGTCCCAGAAGCGCGGCGTCTTCACGCACGACGCGCTGGAGATCCTGCCGGCGGACTACTGGCGCTACTTCATGATGGCGAACGCGCCGGAGTCCGACGACTCCTCGTTCACCTGGGAGCACTTCACGGCCACGGTGAACAAGGACCTGGCGGACACGCTCGGCAACTTCGTCAACCGCGTGCTGTCCTTCTCCCGCAAGCGCTTCGGCGACGAGGTGCCGGCGGGCGGTGAGCCGGGCGAGGCGGAGGCGAAGCTCGGCGCGGAGATCGCGCGGCTGCTCGCCGAGTACGAGGAGCACATGGAGACCATCCAGTTCCGCAAGGCGGCGGCCTCGCTGCGCGCCCTGTGGTCGGCGGGCAACTCCTACCTCGAGGAGAAGGCCCCCTGGCTGGAGATCAAGACGAACAAGGAGGGCGCGGCCCTCACCCTCCGCACGGCGATGAACCTGATCCACCTCTACGCCGTCGTCTCGGAGCCGTTCATCCCGACCTCCTCGGCGGCCATGCGCGGCGCCTTCGACCTGGCGGACGACACCGCGGTGTGGGTGACGCAGGACGAGGCCAGGTCCCTCACCGCGGTCGCCGCGGGCACTCCGTTCACCGTGCCGCCGGTCCTCTTCGCCAAGCTCACCGAAGAGGATCTGGAGAACTACAAGGAGCGCTTCGGCGGCGAGACCGAGTAGGACCGCGGAACGCGGGTCGGCAGGACCTCGGGGGCCCGGGAAGCAGCACGCTTCCCGGGCCTCTTCGTGCGGTCACCGGGGCGGTCGCGTTCGGCGACCCGGGCGGCCCCCCGGCGTCGTGTCCGCGGGAAAGACGGACGGGCCCGGAACCCCGACGGGGTTCCGGGCCCGCTCTCGTCGCGCGCGCCTACTTCGGCTGCGGCTTGCGGATGGACAGGTGCAGCTCGCGCAGCCGCGTCTCGTCCAGCTCCGTCGGGGCGCCCATCATCAGGTCCAGGGCGTTGCCGTTCAGCGGGAAGGCGATCGTCTCGCGGATGTTGGGCTCGTCGGCCAGCAGCATGACGATCCGGTCCACGCCCGGCGCGATGCCGCCGTGCGGCGGGGCGCCGAAGCGGAAGGCACGCAGCATGCCCGAGAACTTCTCCTCGACGGTCTCCCGGTCGTAGCCCGCGATCTCGAAGGCCTTGAGCATGATCTCCGGCTCGTGGTTCCGGATGGCGCCGGAGGACAGCTCGACACCGTTGCAGACGATGTCGTACTGCCAGCCCAGGATGTCCAGCGGGTCCTGGGTCTCGAGCGCCTCCAGGCCGCCCTGCGGCATCGAGAACGGGTTGTGCGAGAAGTCGATCGCGCCGGTCTCCTCGTCCTTCTCGTACATCGGGAAGTCGACGATCCAGCAGAAGCGGAAGACGCCCTCCTCGAAGTGGCCCGCGCGCCTGGCGGCCTCCACCCGTACGGCACCCATGATCTTGGAGACCTCGTCGAACTCGCCCGCGCCGAAGAAGACGGCGTGGCCGGCCTCGAGACCGAGGCGCTCGGTGAGCACCTTGACGTTCTCCTCGGTGAGGAACTTGGCGATCGGGCCCGTCAGCGAGCCGTCCTGGGCGACGCGCACCCAGGCCAGTCCCTTGGCGCCCAGCGAGACGGCGTAGTCGCCGAGCTGGTCGAAGAACTTGCGCGGCTGGTCCTGCACGGCCGGCACCGGCAGCGCACGCACGTGCTTGCCCGCGAAGGCCTTGAACTCCGAGCCCTCGAAGACGTCCGTGATGTCCACGAGCTCCAGCTTGGCGCGCAGGTCCGGCTTGTCGGATCCGTACTTCAGCATCGCCTCGCGGAACGGGATCCGCGGGAAGGGGGAGGTGACGTGACGGCCACCGCCGAACTCCTCGAAGATCTCCGTCATGAGCTTCTCGATCGGCTGGAAGACGTCCTCCTGCTCGACGAAGCTCATCTCGACGTCGAGCTGGTAGAACTCGCCCGGCGAACGGTCCGCGCGGGCGTCCTCGTCACGGAAGCAGGGCGCGATCTGGAAGTAGCGGTCGAAGCCGGAGATCATCAGCAGCTGCTTGAACTGCTGCGGGGCCTGCGGCAGCGCGTAGAACCGGCCCGCGTGCAGACGGGAGGGGACGACGAAGTCGCGGGCGCCCTCCGGGGAGGTCGCGCTGAGGATCGGCGTCGCCATCTCGTTGAAGCCCATCGCCGCCATCTTGTGGCGGATGGACGAGATCACGGACGTGCGCAGCATGATGTTGCGGTGCATGCGCTCACGGCGCAGGTCCAGGAAGCGGTGCTCCAGACGCCGCTCCTCGTTCACCCCGTCCTCGGCGTTGATCGTGAAGGGGAGGGGGGCGGCCTCGCCCAGCACCTCCACCTCGCCGACCTCGATCTCGACCTCACCGGTCGGCAGGTCGGGGTTCACGTTCTCCGTGCCGCGGGAGACGACCTTGCCGTCGACACGGACGACCGTCTCCTTGGAGAGCTTGTCGAGCGTCTCGTAGGCGGGCGTGCCCGGACGCGCGACGAGCTGCGTGATGCCGTAGTGGTCGCGCAGATCGATGAAGAGGATGCCGCCCAGGTCGCGCCGATTGTGCAGCCAGCCGCTCAGCCGGACGTCGCCGCCGACGTCAGAGGCGCGGAGCTCGCCGCAGGTGTGGGACCTGTACCGATGCATCGTCGTTCATCCAGTCTTTGCGAATCGGGGTTTTTCCGGGGTCGCGCCCCGGAGCCTCCGGGCGGTCACGGCCCGGACCTACCAAGGGTACCGGCCGCCCCAAGATCGCCTCCCCCTCATTTCGCACGGGCGCGCCCGGATCCCTGGCCCCTGCGTCGCCCGCGCGGGCACCGGGTCGCTCCGGGCCCTTGCAAGATCCGTGATTTCCGACGATGGGTGGCACCCTTCGATCACCTCTTCTTACAGTGGGGCAATGCGCACTGGTGAGCCCCTGCCCGCCGTGGGGGACGTCCTGGCCGCTCTCGCGACCGGTCTGTGGCGCTACGACGCCGCCGCAGGACTCGTGACGCTGGACGCCGAGGCCGCGCGGCTGGTCGGGCTGCCCGCGCAGGCGGCGACGCTCACCCAGGCCGGGATCCGCGCCCGGTTCCACCCCGTCGACTGGAACGAGGTCGACGGAGTCGTCCAGCTCGCCCTGGCCGAGGGCACCATCGCCGAGGTGCGGATGCGGATCATGGACGGGCACGGGCGTGTCGTCCGTACCGTCCGCAGCCGCTCCAAGCCGTCGATCGACCCGCGGACGGGCAAGTACGAGCTGGTCGGCACCCTCCAGGAGGTCACCGACCCCTCCCCGAACGCCGCCCGCTCCCCCATCACCGGCGACTGGCGCCGCTCGCGCGAGGCGTTCCTGCTGGACGCGGGGCGCGCCCTGGCCGAGGCGCGCTCCACACAGGAGGTACTGCGGGTGGCGGCCGGGCTGGCGATGCCCGGCTTCTCCCCCGACGGGCTCGCGGTCTTCGGGGCCGAGGGCGACCGGCTGACCGTCGTCGGGCACCACGGGCACGAACCCGGGGACGAGGAGCCCTTCACGGAGATGTCGCTCGGCACGGACTACCCGGCCGCCGAGGTCGTGCGCACCGGCCGGGCGGTCTATCTGTCCTCGCCCGAGGAGTACCGGGCCCGCTATCCCGCCTCCTGGCCGCTAGCGGCGCCCTTCGGCCGTCAGTCCTGGGCCTATCTGCCGCTGACCGTGGCGGGCCGCACGATGGGCGCGTGGATGGCGGCCTTCAAGTACCCGGTCACGTTCACGCCCGACGAGCGCTCGGTGCTCACCACGGTCGCCCGGATGCTCGCCCAGGCCCTCTCCCGCGCGGGCGCCGCCGAGACGGAGCGGGAGCTGACGGACGGACTGCAGCGCTCGATGCTGCCCACGCTGGGCCCGGAGATACCGGGGATGGCCGTGGCGGCGCGCTACATACCCACCGGCGGCGGGCTCCAGGTGGGCGGCGACTGGTACGACATGATCCAGCTGCCGGGAGGCCGGTTCGCGCTCACCATCGGCGACGTCCAGGGCCATGACGTGCGTGCCGCGGGCCTCATGGGCCAGCTGCGGATAGCGCTGCACGCCTACGCCTCCGAGGGCCATCGCCCGGACGCGGTCCTCTCCCGCGCCTCACGTTTCCTGCACGGCATGACCTACGGCGAGGACGGCGCCGACCTGCGCTTCGCGACCTGCCTCTACGTCGAGGTGGACCCGGCGACCGGAACGCTGGAGATCGCCCGCGCGGGACATCCCGACCCCGCCATCCGCACCGCCGACGGGACGGTGCTGATGCGCCCGACCGCGGGCGGACTGCCGCTCGGCATCGATCCGGACGCGGACTACCCCACCACCCGGCTCGTCCTGGAGCCCGGCGAGACCATGCTCATCTGCACGGACGGGCTCATCGAGACCGGCGGACACGATCTGGACACCGGCTGGCGCCGGATACGGCGGATCCTGGAGGAGCACGACGGCGACACGGAGGAGTTGGCCGAGGCGCTGGTCCAGGCCGTGCACGGGCCCTCCTCGCACCACGCCACGGGGCCGCTGACCGACCGGCGCGAGGACGACATAGCCGTGCTGCTGCTGTGCCGGGCCGGCAACGGGAACCGCTGCACCACGGTGCCGGGCGGCCGGCATGTCGTGCGCCGCACGATGCTGACGGTCAAGCAGGCCGAGCCGGAGCGGGTCGCCGTCGCCCGGCAGCAGGTGCGCGAGCTGCTGCACGACTGGTCCTGCGAGGACCAGGTCAACTCGGCCGTCCTGCTGGTCTCCGAGGTCCTCACGAACGTTCTCGTGCACACCGACACCGACGCGCTCCTCGTCGCGGAGGTCTTCAGCGACCCCGACGGCCTGGACAGCGTGGACGGCAGGCGCGGGCGCCTGGTGCGCGTGGAGGTCACGGACGGCGGCGACGACCTCCCGCACAAGCGCGACCCGGGGGAGCTCGCGTCCTCCGGGCGCGGTCTGGTCCTGATCGAACTGCTCGCCGACGCCTGGGGGGTGGATCCGCGGGGCGAGGGAAAGAGCACCTGGTTCGAGCTGCACGAGGAGCCCGCGAAGGAGGACGGGGAGGCTCAGGACCCGCTTCTCTGAGGGTCGAGGGCGTCCCGCACACCGCCGGCGGTGCTCACCGCCCGCCCTCGGGTTCCGGCGGCGGGGTCCGGTCCGCCTCGCCGTCGCCGTAGCGCTCCTTGAGCTCATGGGCGACGCCGAACGCCGCCGCCGTCAGCGGGACGGCCAGCAGCATCCCCAGGATCCCGGCGACCGACGCGCCCGCGGTGATCGCCAGCAGCACCGCCGCGGGATGCATCTGCACGGTCCGGCTCTGGATCACCGGCTGGAGTACATGTCCCTCCAGCAGCTGCACGGCGACGACCACGCCGAGCGCCCACAGAGCGATGACGAACCCGCGGTCGGCGAGGGCGACCAGGATCGCGACCGCGCCGGAGAGGAAGGCCCCGAGGTAGGGGACGTAGGCGCCGACGAAGACGAGCGCACCGAGCCCGATCGCACCCGGCACGCCGAGGATCAGCAGCCCCACGGTGATGCAGATCGCATCGATGAGCGCGATGATCGTGGTCCCGCGCATGAACCCCTCGACCGCCTCGAAGGCACGCCGCGCCATGACCTCGACGCTGTCGGCGGCACCGTGCGGGACGAGCGAGCGCAGCAGTCCGGTGACCCGGGCGGAGTCGCGCAGGAAGAAGAAGACGAGGAGCAGGGCCAGAACGGCCATGGCGATCGACTCGCCGACGACGCTGACCCCGCTGATGACGTTGGAGGCGGCGGTCCCGCCGAACTTGGTCAGCAGTTCCCGGGAATGGGACACCAGGTCGTCCAGTGACGTCCCGGCGGCCCCGAAGTGCTGCGCGAGCGACTTCGCGGCGTGTCTGAGCGAGTCGACGATCTGTGCGCCGCTGTCCATGAGCGCCGTGACGACGACGTACACGGCCCCGCCCACCACGGCCACCACGGCGACGCAGGTGATCACGGCGGCGAGCGAGCGCTGCACGCCGATCTGCACGAGCCGGCGGTACAGGGGCCCGAGGAGCGCTGTCCCGAGCAGCGCCAGCAGCACGGGCACGACGGCTGTGCGGAACACTCCGCACAGCCGGATCACGACCCAGCCGACCCCCGTGACCAGCAGGACGACCGCGCACCACGCGGCGAGCCGGCGGACGGGGTCGGGAAGGAGCTGCACCTTCCAAGACCAGCACGCCGAGGGCGGGCTGTCCTGTGCGGACGGCCCGCCCGGGTGACGCGGCGTCAGGCCTGCTCGGCCGCGCGGCTCGTGGTCAGGAGCCCTGCGGACCGCTCTCGGTCATCCCGTGCACCGCGGGGACGGTGCCGAGCCGGCCCTTCTGGAAGTCCTCGAAGGCCTGCTGCAGTTCCTCGCGGGTGTTCATCACGAACGGACCGTAGTGCGCCATCGGCTCACGGATCGGCTGCCCGCCCAGCAGGATGACCTCCAGGTCGGGCGTGTTCGAGTCCTGCTTCTCGTCCGCGCGGACGGTCAGCGAGGAGCCCGCGCCGAACACGGCGGTCTGGCCGAGGTGGATCGGCCGCCGCTCGACGCCCACGGTGCCCCGTCCGGCCAGGACGTACGCGAGGCCGTTGAAGTCCTCGCGCCACGGCAGGGTGACCTCCGCGCCCGGCGCCACGGTCGCGTGGACCAGGCTGATCGGGGTGTGCGTGATGCCCGGGCCCTTGTGGCCGTCCAGCTCACCGGCGATGACGCGCAGCAGTGCGCCCCCGTCGGGGGTCGTCAGAAGCTGCACCTGGCCGCCGCGGATGTCCTGGTAGCGCGGGGCCATCATCTTGTCCTTGGCGGGCAGGTTGACCCAGAGCTGGATGCCGTGGAACAGGCCGCCGGACATCACCAGCGACTCCGGCGGGGCCTCGATGTGCAGCAGGCCCGAACCGGCGGTCATCCACTGGGTGTCGCCGTTGGTGATGGTGCCACCACCGCCCTGGGAGTCCTGGTGGTCGAAGATCCCGTCGATGATGTACGTGACGGTTTCGAAGCCACGGTGGGGGTGCCACGGGGTGCCCTTGGGCTCGCCCGGCGCGTACTCCACCTCGCCCATCTGGTCCATCATGATGAACGGGTCGAGGTGGCGGTAGTGGATCCCGGCGAAGGCGCGACGGACCGGGAAGCCCTCGCCCTCGAAACCGCTGGGTGCGGTCGTGACACCGAGCACGGGTCGGGCCACCGCGTCGGCCGAAGCGACCACGCGGGGCAGGGTCAGCGGGTTTTCGACGGTCACTGCAGGCATGTCGGTACCTCCTTGTGCTCTCACTTTAGTTGATGGTTGAACTTTCTGCCACCCGGAACACGGAAAGCCCGGAGGGCATTCCCTCCGGGCTCCCGTCGCCCGCTCGGTGCGTCACTCGGTCAAGTACAGGCACTTCCAGGCGCCGTAGGCCGTGAGGTCACGGTGTCGCCGGACCTCGGAGCCGGACGGGTACCGCCGGCTCGGCCGGGACGGGTTCCGCCGCGGCCGCACTCGGCGCGACCGAACCGGTAAGGACCGCGAGCGCCGTCGCCGCCGAGGCGCTGCGCTGCGCACGGTGCTGGAACCCCCACAAGAGATCCCGGGGTCGCCGGGAGATGAGAGTGCCGCGCGGCACCCGGACGCCACCGCGGGAGAGCGGTCGGCATGCGGGGCGCGGCTGCCGGAGGGAACTCTATGGCATGTTCGTGACAAGATTGGAGGGAATCACCCGGCCGTCACGGGGGGACCGGCCCGGAAGATCGGCCGTCCGTGAGGCCGAGGCGCAGGGCCCCCGACAGGACAACGGCGTCGGCCGTGCACGGCACGTCCCCCGGCCGCCCGCACGGCAAGGGCGGACGGCCGTCGGCGAGGAGCCGGCGTCCAGGGTCTGCCGGCCGGATCGGGTCGGCCGCGGGAGACTGCGCCTTCGGTCGACCGGGCGGGGCGTGGTGCGTGCGCCGCAAGGCGAAGGAGGACGGCGAGACGAAGCGTCGGCAACCGACGACAGCACGGCGGATGCGCCTGCCGCACACCGCGACGTCGGTCTGATCCGAACGTCGGGCCCTAGCCGTACATCCGCCGCATCGCGAACTCCACCATCTGCTCGACCGCCTTGGCGTCGAAGACCATCCGGTGCTCGCCCTCCATGTCCAGGACGAACCCGTACCCGGTCGGCAGCAGATCGATCACCTCGGCCCCGGTGATCACGAAGTACTTCGACTCCTTGCCGGCGTAGCGGCGCAGCTCCTTGAGGGAGGTGAACATGGGGATCACGGGCTGCTGGGTGTTGTGCAGCGCCAGGAATCCCGGATTGTCGCCGCGCGGGCAGTACACCTTGGACGTGGCGAGGATCTGCTGGAAGTCCTCGGCCGACATCGACCCGGTGGTGAACGCCCGGACCGCGTCCGCGAGCGACGGCGGGGACGGCTCGGGGTACAGCGGGGGCTGCTGGCCGTACCCGCCGGGCATCTGCCCGCCCGGCATCTGCTGCCCGGGCATCTGCTGCTGCGCCGAGGCGTACTGCTGCTGCGCGCCCGTGTTCTGGTAGCCGTACATGCCCCAAAGAGTAGTGGGCCACATCAGGGCCATGAGGGGTTGATTCTTATTACCGACGGGTAGCATCATCGGAGCTACTAGTTGGTATGTGAACCAGATGCGAGGAGACAGTGCCTCGCCGATCCCGCTACGGAGCCGTCGCCATGGGGCACTACAAGTCGAATCTCCGCGACATCGAGTTCAACCTCTTCGAGGTGCTCGGGCGCGACAAGCTGTACGGCACCGGTCCGTTCGCGGAGATGGACACGGACACCGCCAAGAGCGTCCTCGAGGAGCTCACCCGCCTGTCCGAGAACGAGCTGGCCGAGTCCTTCGCCGACGCCGACCGCAACCCGCCGGTCTTCGACCCCGAGACCAACACCGCGCCCGTCCCGGCGTCCTTCAAGAAGAGCTACAAGGCCTTCATGGACTCCGAGTACTGGCGTCTCGGACTGCCGGAGGAGATCGGCGGCACCAACACCCCGCCGTCGCTGATCTGGTCGTACGCGGAGCTGGTCCTCGGCTCGAACCCGGCGATCTGGATGTACTCCTCCGGCCCGGCGTTCGCCCGCATCCTCTTCGAGGAGGGCAACGAGGTCCAGAAGAAGATCGCCAAGATCGCCGTCGACAAGACCTGGGGCTCCACCATGGTGCTCACCGAGCCGGACGCCGGCTCGGACGTGGGCGCCGGGCGGACCAAGGCCGTCCGGCAGGAGGACGGCTCCTGGCACATCGAGGGCGTGAAGCGGTTCATCACCTCCGGTGAGCACGACATGGAGGAGAACATCCTCCACTACGTCCTCGCCCGTCCCGAGGGTGCCGGCCCCGGCACCAAGGGCCTGTCCCTCTTCCTCGTGCCGAAGTACCTCTTCGACTTCGAGACCGGCGAGCTGGGCGAGCGCAACGGCGTGTACGCCACCAACGTCGAGCACAAGATGGGCCTGAAGGCCTCCAACACCTGCGAGATGACCTTCGGTGACCGCCACCCGGCCAAGGGCTGGCTGATCGGCGACAAGCACGACGGCATCCGCCAGATGTTCCGCATCATCGAGTTCGCCCGCATGATGGTCGGCACGAAGGCGATCTCCACGCTGTCCACCGGCTACCTGAACGCGCTCGAGTACGCCAAGGAGCGCGTGCAGGGCACGGATCTGGCCGACTTCATGGACAAGGCCGCGCCCAAGGTCACCATCACGCACCACCCCGACGTGCGCCGCTCGCTGATGACGCAGAAGGCCTACGCGGAGGGCATGCGCGCCCTCGTCCTGCACACGGCCTCCGTCCAGGACGCGATCGCGGTCAAGGAGGCGAACGGCGAGGACGCCTCCGCCGAGCACGCCCTGAACGACCTGCTCCTGCCGATCGTCAAGGGCTACGGCTCCGAGAAGGGCTACGAGCAGCTCGCCCAGTCCCTGCAGACCTTCGGCGGCTCCGGCTTCCTGCAGGAGTACCCGATCGAGCAGTACATCCGCGACGCCAAGATCGACACCCTGTACGAGGGCACGACCGCGATCCAGGGCCAGGACTTCTTCTTCCGGAAGATCGTCCGCAATCAGGGCGCGGCGCTGAACTCCCTCGCCGAGGACATCAAGAAGTTCCTGGCGCTCGGCACGGGCGGCGAGGATCTGTCGGGTGCCCGCGAACACCTCGCCAAGGCGGCCGTCGAGCTGGAGGCCATCGTCGGCCTGATGCTGACCGACCTCGCCGCCACCGAGAAGGACGTCAAGAACATCTACAAGGTGGGCCTCAACACCACCCGCCTGCTGATGGCCTCCGGCGACGTCATCGTCGGCTACCTCCTGCTGAGGGGTGCCGCGATCGCCACCGAGAAGCTTCAGACGGCCTCCACCAGGGACAAGGCGTTCTACACCGGCAAGATCGCGGCCGCGAAGTTCTTCGCGGCCAACGTCCTGCCGGGCGTGACCCTGGCGCGCAAGGTGGCCGAAGGCGTGGACCTGGACCTCATGGAGCTGGACGAGGCCGCCTTCTAGAACGCCGTCGGCCCGGACCCGTCACCCGCGGCGTCCGTACGGGCCCGCAGGCGCTCCGGCCCCTCGGGAACCCCGACTCTCCACATCCCCCTTACGAGGGCCCGCTCCCGATCACCGGGAGCGGGCCCTCGTCCGTCGTTAAGGTGAACACATGAGCACAAGCCTCCGCTTCGACCGCGGCCACACCGACGACCTCATGTCCTTCCTGGCGGCGAGCCCGTCGCCGTACCACGCCGTGGCGCACGCCGCCGAGCGGCTGGAGAAGGCAGGCTTCCGCCAGGTCGCCGAGACGGATGCGTGGGACGGCACGAGCGGCGGCAGGTACGTGCTGCGCGGAGGCGCGATCATCGCGTGGTACGTCCCCGAGGGTGCCGAAGCCCACACGCCGTTCCGGATCATGGGCGCGCACACCGACTCCCCGAACCTCCGGGTGAAGCCGCGCCCGGACAGCGGTGCGCACGGCTGGCGGCAGATCGCCGTGGAGATCTACGGCGGCCCCCTGCTCAACTCCTGGCTGGACCGGGACCTCGGCCTTTCGGGCCGGCTGTCCCTGCGTGACGGCACCACCCGCCTGGTGAACGTCGACAGACCGCTGCTGCGCGTGCCGCAGCTGGCCATCCACCTGGACCGCTCGGTCTCCGCCGAGGGGCTGAAGCTCGACAAGCAGCGCCACCTCCAGCCTGTCTGGGGCCTGGGCGACGACGTGCGCGACGGGGACCTGATCGCCTTCCTGGAGGAGGAGTTCGGCCTGGCCACGGGCGAGGTGACGGGCTGGGACCTGATGACCCATTCCGTCGAGCCGCCGGCCTACCTGGGCCGGGACAAGGACCTGGTGGCGGGGCCGCGTATGGACAACCTGCTGTCGGTGCACGCGGCCACCGCGGCACTGGCGGCCGTGGCCACCTCCGACGCCGGCCTGTCGTACATCCCCGTGCTCGCGGCCTTCGACCACGAGGAGAACGGCTCCCAGTCGGACACGGGTGCCGACGGCCCGCTGCTCGGATCGGTGCTGGAGCGCTCGGTGTTCGCCCGGGGCGGTTCGTACGAGGACCGGGCCCGTGCCTTCGCCGGCTCGATCTGCCTGTCCTCCGACACCGGGCACGCCGTCCACCCCAACTACGCGGAGCGGCACGATCCGACCCACCACCCCCGGGCCAACGGCGGCCCCATCCTCAAGGTGAACGTCAACAACCGCTACGCCACGGACGGTTCGGGCCGGGCCGTCTTCGCCGCGGCCTGTGAGAAGGCGAACGTGCCCTTCCAGTCCTTCGTGTCGAACAACTCGATGCCCTGCGGCACGACCATCGGCCCCATCACGGCGGCCCGCCACGGCATCCGCACCGTCGACATCGGCGCGGCGATCCTGTCCATGCACAGCACCCGCGAGCTGTGCGGCGCGGACGACCCCCACATGCTGGCGAACGCGCTGGTGGCGTTCCTGGAGGGGTGAGGAACCGAGCCGCGACCGCCGCCGCGCATGCCCACCCCGGACCCGGGTACCCGGGTCCGGGGCCGGAAGGGCCGGCCCCGCAGGGAGGGCAGGAGTCATGGGCCTGGGCGGATGCATCATCCTGATCGCCGTCGGCGCCATCCTCGCGTTCGCGACCGACTGGCACATGCAGGGCGTCGACCTTCAACTGGTCGGAGTCATCTGCATGATCGTCGGCCTCATAGGGGTGGCCACGTTCAGCAGCATCTACCGCCGCAGGCGGGTCGTGGTGCCGCCACCGGTCGTCGAGGAGGAGCGGCACCACCCCCGGGACGGGTACGGGCTCTGACCCCGCACCCGCCCGGCCCGTCGGGCACTACTCCGCGTCCATGCCCGCCAGCACCAGGGGAAGACGCTCCGCTCCGCCCTGGGTCAGACGGACGGGGACTCCCCAGTCCTGCTGGTGGACGTGGCACGCCGGGTACTCGTTGGCGGGATCGTCGTCGCAGGACGCGGCCATCGCCGAGACGTGCAGGACGCCCTCGGACACGGCCGGGTTCAGCTCGAGCTCACGCGAGAGGTCCGTGTCCGCTCCCTCGCCCTTGAGCAGCAGCTCGGGCGGGGTCGAGGAGACCAGCAGCCGGGTCGAGGGGCCGTAGCGGGTGTCGAGCTTCTGACCGGCCGGAGCCTGGAAGATCACATCCAGCCGCAGCCCGCCCGGCGCCACTTCGGTCGCCGCCCGCTGGGTGCGGTGGGCCACCGAGGCGACCTGGACCGCCGCCTCGGGCAGCCGCAGCCGGGTCAGCCGGTGGCGGGCCGACTCCACGACCACGATGTCCTCGCCGACGAGCACCGCGTCCGAGGGCTCCCGCAGATCCGTCGCCAGCGTGCTCACCTCGCCGGTGGCCGGATCGTAGCGACGCAGGGCGTGGTTGTAGGTGTCGCTGACCGCCACCGAGCCGTCCGGCAGCGCGGTCACGCCCAACGGGTGCTGGAGCAGCGCCTGTTCCGCCGCGCCGTCGCGGTGCCCGAAGTCGAACAGCCCTGTGCCGACGGCCGTGTGGACCGCGCCGTCCCGGTCCACCCAGCGCAGGGCGCTCGTCTCGGAGTCCGCCAGCCACAGTCGCTCCCCGTCGGTGGAGACCGCGAGCCCGGAGGGCTGGGCGAACCAGGCCTCGGCGCCCGGTCCGTCCACCAGCCCCTCGTTCGTGGTCCCGGCCGCCACCTCGACCGAGGCCGACTCCGGGTCGTACGTCCACAGTTGGTGCACACCGGCCATCGCGATCCAGACCCGGCCGCCGAAGACCGCCACGTCCCACGGTGAGGAGAGGTCCACCTCCCGGGCGGGACCGGACGTGGGCGAACCCTGCCACCACTGCCTGCCGGTGCCCGCCAGGGTGGTGACCTCGCCGGTCGCCGGGTCCAGTCGGCGCAGCGCGTGGTTCACAGTGTCGGCGACGACCACCGCACCCTCGTCCAGCAGCGCGAGTCCCTGCGGCTCGCTGAAGGCCGCCGCGTCCGCCGGACCGTCCGCGAAGCCCCGTGCGCCCGACCCGATCCGGCGCACGACCGTCTCCCCGTCCGCGGCCAGCTCCACCAGCTGGTGCCGGGTGGTGTCGCTGACGAGGAACGTCCCGGACGGCAGCAGAAGCGCCTTGCCCGGGAAGCGCAGGGACGTGGGGCTGGGCTCCGGCGCCACGTACGGGCCGTCGCCGCGGCGCAGGGTGCCCTTGGCCGCGTGTTCCTCCTCCAGCTCCGCAACGAGCCGCGCTATCGCGTGCGCATGCCCCTCCCCCGCGTGCTGGGCGACCACATAGCCCTCGGGGTCGATGACCACGAGCGTCGGCCAGGCGCGGACGGCGTACTGCTTCCAGGTGGCGAGCTCGGGGTCGTCGAGGACGGGGTGCTCCACGCCGTACCGCTCGACGGCGTCCACCACCGCCTGGTGCTCCGCCTCGTGGACGAACTTCGGGGAGTGCACACCGATGATCACCACGGTGTCGCGGTGCTTCTCCTCCAGCTCGCGCAGCTCGTCCAGGACGTGCAGGCAGTTGATGCAGCAGAACGTCCAAAAATCGAGGATGACGACACGTCCTCGCAGGTCGGCGAGGGTGTACTGCTCACCGCCCGTGTTCAGCCAGCCACCCTTGCCGATCAGCTCGGGGGCACGGACACGGACGCGACGCGGTGCGGAGTGGTTCATGGGTCAAGAGTGCCATCCGGGGCGAAGTCACCGCGGAGCCTGTGGACAACCTCGGTGACCGTCCGTGCACGCCCGTCCACAGGATGCGTCCGTGCGGTCACCGAGAGATGCTCGACGCAGACAGGGGGGTCATTGCAAGGGAGCAGTTCCATGCCACGAGACATCGACGACCAGATGCCCCGCCGGGACCGCGCACGCGAGTACGGCGAGATCTCCGGCGAACGGTCGCGCGACCGGGAGCGGCACGAGCAGGACCCGGGCGGGTCCGACGCCTCGGACCCCGATCTGCGCCGTGAACGCGGGGACGGTCGCACGTCGTGGGACGACGACGATGACGACATGCGGCAGGGCTACCGGTAGGCCCTGCCCCGCCCCGCGCTCCGCCGGTGGCCCCATCGAGGTATCCGAGCGAGTCCCCCGCGCCCCGGCGGGGGACTCGTCCGCGTCAGGGGCCCGGGCCCTTGGACCCCTCAGTCCAGCGTGTGCCCCGTGGTCGCGTCCACATGGTCGGGGATCTCCTCGTGGCGGTCGCCGACCGTCACGGTCCCGGTGGGCTCGAACATGAGGATGGAGGCGCCGGCGGGGGCGGACGGTTTGTGCTCCGTGCCCCGGGGGACGGTGAAGACCGACCCGCGGGGCAGCGTGACCGTGCGCTCTCCGGCCGGCTCGCGCAGCGCGATGATCAGTTCGCCGTCCAGGACGAGGAAGAACTCGTCGGTGTGGTCGTGCGTGTGCCAGAGGTGCTCGCCCTCGACCTTGGCGACGCGGACGTCGTAGTCGTTGACGGCGGTGACGATGCGCGGGCTCCACAGCTCGGTGAAGGAGGCGAGGGCCGTGGCGAGGGAGACGGGTTCCTTGGGTTCCATGCCGCCATCGTGCGGGTGTCGCCCGGACCGCACGAGTGCTAGAAATCGCATATGCCGCAAGGATCCTCTCAGGCGCCGTCAGTGCACCGGGTCGTGCTCGTCGTGGACGAGAACTCCAACCCCTTCGAGATGGGCTGCGCCATCGAGGTCTTCGGGCTCGAGCGGCCCGAGCTGGGCCGCAGGCTCTACGACTTCCGGTTGTGCGCCGCAGCGCCGACGACCCGGATGCGGGACGGCTTCTTCTCGCTGACCGGCGTCGCGGGCCTGGAGGCCGTCGACGACGCGGACACACTGATCGTGCCGAACCGGCCCGACACCGACACCCCGCGCTCGCCGGAGGTCCTGGACGCCGTGCGCAGGGCACACGCGCGGGGAGCACGGCTGATCGGCTTCTGCTCCGGCGCCTTCACCCTCGCCGAGGCCGGGCTGCTCGACGGGCGACGCGCGGCCTGCCACTGGATGTGGGGCGCGTCGTTCCGGGCGCGGTTCCCACAGGTCGAGCTGGAGCCGGACGTGCTCTTCGTCGACGACGGCGACATCCTCACCGCCTCGGGCAGCGCGTCGGCCCTCGACCTCGCGCTGCACGTCGTGCGCCGCGACCACGGCGCCGAGATCGCCAACGCCGTCTCCCGCCGGCTGGTCTTCGCGGCGCACCGCGACGGCGGACAGCGGCAGTTCGTGGAGCGGCCGGTGCCCGAGGTGCCGGACGAGTCGCTGGCACCGCTTCTGGCCTGGGCCCAGGAACATCTCGCCGAACCGCTCACCGTCGCCGGCCTCGCGGCGCGCGCCGCGGTGAGCTCCGCCACCCTGCACCGCCGCTTCCGCGCCCAGCTGGGCACCACACCGCTGGCCTGGCTGACCGGGGAGCGGATCGCCCTCGCCTGCCGGCTGATCGAACGCGGGGAGGAGCGGCTGGACGTGGTCGCGGCGCGCAGCGGTCTCGGCACGGCCGCCAACCTGCGGGCACGGCTCAGGCGCGAGACCGGACTCAGTCCGTCGGCCTACCGACGGCGTTTCGGACCGGCCACGGGGGAAGCCCTTCTCGTATGAGATTCCTCGTACGAGACCGGCTGCTCGGCTTCGGTGACGACTACTGGATCGAGGACCAGCACGGCAACAAGGTCTTCCTGGTCGACGGCAAGGCGATGCGGCTGCGGGACACCTTCGAACTGAAGGACACGCAGGGGCGGGTCCTGATCGACATCCACCAGAAGATGTTCGCCCTGCGCGACACGATGATCATCGAACGTGACGGCGAACCGCTGGCCAGGATCAAGCGCAAGCGGCTGTCCCTCTTGCGCAACCACTACCGCGTCTCGCTGGCGGACGGCTCGGAACTCGACGTCAGCGGCAAGATCCTCGACCGTGAGTTCGCCATCGACTACGACGAGGAACTGCTCGCGCAGATCTCCCGCCGCTGGCTGCACGTCCGGGAGACGTACGGCGTCGACATCGTGCGCGAGGACCTGGACCCGGCTCTGCTGATCGCGGTGGCCGTCTGCGTCATCCATCTGGCCGAGAAGGAACGCGAGGAGGACTGAGCGGCCCGACCGCAGGGGGATGGCGGACCGGACGGCACCGGTCCGGTGCCCTCCTGCGGCCTGCCCGGGAACCGGCCCCCTTCAGGGCCGGTTCCCCTGCTTCACTTCGTCACCGCGAACGCCAGGAAGATCGCCGCCGTGAGCTCCGGGTCCCCCTCGGCCTTGATGCGGTCCGCCACGACGTCCGCAGGGACGCGACCGCAGGCAAGGCGGACGTAGGTCTCCCAGTCGAGCGTGAGCGACACCGTGGGGCCGAGGGAGGGCGCGCCGTCGATCGAGCCGCGGCCCTCCGCGTCGAGGCGGACCGTCCGCAGGAACTCGACGGGGCCGTGGACGTCGAAGACGGTCGCCGAACCGGCGGGCGCGCCGGCCTCCTCGACCACCTTCGGCAGTGCGGCAAGCAGCTCGTCCCGCGTGATGTACGCGCCGGGCGAGTCCAGGTTCCCCGGCCGGCCGAGGGCCGCCCGCAGGTCCTGCTCGTGCACCCACACGTCGAACGCGCGGTACCGCATGGCCTCTTCGAGGGTCTGCTCGGTGCCGAGCGGGCCGCGCACCTTGGTCCCCGGGTCCCGTGTCTCGTTGCGCAGCTGACGGTTGCGGCGGATGATCGTGTACTCCAGCTCGGAGGTCATCTCCGGTGCCGTGTGATGGCGGCGGACGTCGACCTGCATCTCCATGTAGCGCTGGTGCTCGTTG
Organism: Streptomyces sp. NRRL F-5122; assembly: GCF_001507435.1. Taxonomy (GTDB): domain Bacteria; phylum Actinomycetota; class Actinomycetes; order Streptomycetales; family Streptomycetaceae; genus Streptomyces; species Streptomyces lannensis. The sequence goes on along the minus strand of NZ_LMWH01000241.1, from coordinate 37,520 downwards.
GTGACGTGGAACAGGTCGCGCGGGAGCGTGTGGATCGGCCGCGGGTCGCCCAGCATCTCGCAGTCCATGCCGATCACATGGGAGACGATGTCGCGCACCGACCAGCCGGGGCAGGGGGTCCTGCGGTTCCACTCGCCTTCGACGAGCGGCTGAACCAGTTCGGATATCGCTTCGATGGAGTGGGTCCAAGCGTCGGCGTAGGGCTGGAGGGTGGGATGCAGACTCACGGAACGGGACCCCTCGGGCGGTCGGTGCACGGGCGGTTGTTGCGGCAGTGTCGACGGGCGGCGACTGTCGGCGGGTGTCTCGGAACGTTAAGTTACGCTGCTGTGAGGCACCCCGGCAGTGCTTTCGTGTGACGATCGTAGGCCCGAAGAGACGGCTCGAATGCCAGGACGGTGGTAGTGTGCGCGCCTCCCTCATCCAATTCCGGGTAGACGATGACGAATCGGTCGATTCGCGTCGCCGCCGCGCTGCGGCACTGGTACGCGATCAAGCCGGAGTCGATCTGGTGGTGCTGCCCGAGCTGTGGACGACCGGGGCGTTCGCCTACGAGCGGTTCGGGGCCGAGGCCGAGCCGCTCCAGGGGCCGACGTACGAGGTGATGGCCAAGGCGGCGAGTGACGCGGGCGTGTGGCTGCACGCCGGGTCGATCCCGGAGCGGGGCGCGGCCGCCGACGGCGCGGACGACGGCCCCCTGTACAACACCTCGCTCGTCTTCTCCCCCTCCGGTGAGCTGGCCGCCTTCTACCGCAAGATCCACCGCTTCGGCTTCGACAAGGGCGAGGCCGTGCTGATGGGCGCGGGCACCGAGACGGTGACGGTACGTCTGCCGGAGACGACCGTCGGCGTGGCCACCTGCTACGACCTGCGCTTCCCCGAGCTGTTCCGCTCGCTCGTGGACGCCGGGGCCGAGACGCTCGTGATCCCGGCGGGCTGGCCCGAGCGCCGCCGGTCCCACTGGACGCTGCTGGCACAGGCGCGGGCGGTCGAGAACCAGGCGTACGTCCTCGCCTGCGGAACGGCCGGCACGCACGCCGGGGTTCCGCAGGCGGGTCATTCGATCGTGGTGGATCCCTGGGGCGAGGTCCTCGGAGAGGCGGGCGCCGACGAGGGAATCCTGACGGTGGAGTTCGACCCGGCGAAGGTCGCGACCACCCGGGACCGGTTCCCGGCGCTGAAGGACCGGGTGCTGGGCCTGGACCGCCCGCACCGCTGACGGGACGTTCCCCGAGCGGGCGGCGTCCGCGCCGCCCGCAGCCCGTGCGAAGGCCCTAGGCCGGCACGTGCACCGTCTCCACCCGGCTCGCCACCAGCCGCTCGCGCTCCCGGCGCGCCGCCTGTTCGCGCAGCCGCAGGATCTGGCTGAGCCCCAGCGCCTGGAGGACGAACACCGTGCAGAACGCCACGGTGTAGTTGTCGCCCGTGACGTCCAGGAGCACACCGATCGCCAGCAGCGTCGTCATGGAGGCCACGAAACCGCCCATGTTGGTGATGCCGGAGGCCGTGCCCTGACGCTCCGGCGGATTCGCCGGGCGGGCGAAGTCGAAGCCGAGCATCGAGGCCGGGCCGCAGGCCCCGAGCACCGTGCACAGCACGATCAGCAGCCACATCGGCGCATGCGGGCCCGGGTGGAGGAGCGTCGCCGCCCAGACGGCCGCCGTGGCCCCGACCGTCCCGAGCGCCAGCGGCAGCCGTGCCGCGTGGTGCCGGGCGACGATCTGCCCGTAGACCAGTCCGACCACCATGTTCGACAGCACCACGAGCGTCAGCAGGTCACCGGCCGCCGCCCTGGACAGGCCCTGGGCCTCGACCAGGAACGGCAGGCCCCACAGCAGCAGGAACACCATCGCCGGGAACTGCGTCGTGAAGTGGACCCACATGCCGAGGCGGGTGCCCGGCTCCTTCCAGGACGCGACGATCTGCCGCCGCACGTACGCCGAGCCGTGGTGCGGGAACGGCTCCGGCTCGTACCCCTCGGGATGGTCCCTGAGGAACACCAGAAGCAGCACGAAGACGACCGCTCCTGCGAGCGCGCTGCCGCCGAACGCCGCGGTCCAGCCCACCCCGTGCAGCAGCCGGGCCAGCACCAGGGTCGAGACCAGGTTGCCCGCCATGCCGACCAGACCCGCGAGCTGGGCGACCAGCGGCCCGCGCCGGGCCGGGAACCAGCGGGTGCCGAGCCGCAGGACGCTGATGAAGGTCATGGCGTCACCGCAGCCGAGCAGCGCACGCGAGGCGAGCGCCATGCCGTACGACGGGGAGAGGGCGAACCCGACCTGGCCGGCCGTGAACAGCACGACCCCGATGGCCAGCACCTTCTTGGTGCCCAGCCGGTCCACCAGCAGGCCGACGGGTATCTGCATGCCCGCGTAGACGAGGAGCTGCAGGATGGAGAAGGTCGACAGGGCGGAAGCGCCCACGTGGAAACGGTCCGCGGCGTCGAGTCCGGCCACGCCGAGGGACGTGCGGAAGATGACGGCGACGAAGTAGACCGAGACACCGACGGCCCACACGGCCACGGCACGACGGCCGCCCGGCGGATCGCCGGGCAGTGACGCGGACCGGGCGCTCACGGAGCGGGAACTCATCGCACCTCACCCCGCGCGAGGTGGGAGAACCAGCTGACGTGGCGGTGGACGATGTCGACGGCCGCCGCGGCGTCACCGGACCGCAGGGCGTCCAGGATCTCCTCGTGCTCGGTGAGCGTCTTGGCGATCCGGTCGGGGTGCGAATGCATGACCGCGACCCCCATCCGCAGCTGGCGGTCACGCAGTTGGTCGTACAGTCGGGAGAGGATCTCGTTGCCGCCGCTGCGCACGATCTCGGCATGGAAGGTGCGGTCCGTGACCGCTGCCGCAGCCAGGTCACCGGCGGCGGCCTGCTCCTTCTGACGGGCGAGCAGCTCCTCCAGGCGGGTGATCAGGGCCGCCGGGGCGGGCACGGCCTTGCGGGCCGCATGCTCCTCGACGAGCTGGCGCGTCTCGACCACGTCGGCGATCTCCTGGGCGGAGACGGGCAGGACGAGAGCCCCCTTCTTCGGGTAGAGCCTGATCAGTCCTTCGACCTCCAACCGCAGCAGCGCCTCCCGCACCGGGGTCCTGGAGACGCCGACCGCCTCGGCGAGCTCGCCCTCGGTGAGCAGCGTCCCGCCCTCGTAACGGCGCTCCAGGACGCCCTTCTTGACGTGGGCGTACACACGGTCGGCGGCGGGCGGCTGCTTGACGGACGGCTTCTCGGGCGCCGGCGCGGCGGACGGGGCTGAAGGCATGCGCACATCATAGATACAACGCGTACACATGCCGACGACCGTCCATCATGCGGACGGCGCACCCCCTCCGAAAAATCTCCCCGCCAACCGCACATCCATCTGCCCCACTTGCGAGTCTCACGAGAAGGCGGCCTTGCCATCTGGCCGTCCTCCAGGGGCATTTGGATGTTTTCTGAGGCATCAAAGACGCAATCGGAGCGTTTGACTTGATTACCGGCATTAAGGGCACGCGAGTTCGCAGGGCCGTAGCGGCAGTGATCACCACCGGTGCCGTGCTCACCACCGGAGCTCTCACCGCGGCGCCCGCGCAGGCCGTCACGAAGCCCTCGATCACCGCCAAGGGCGGGTTCGTGATGAACAACGGCAGCGGCAAGACGCTGTTCACCAAGGCGGCCGACACCCGGCTGTCCACCGGTTCCACCACCAAGATCATGACGGCGAAGGTGGTGCTGGCCCAGCCGCACCTGAACCTGGACACGAAGGTCACGATCCAGAAGGCGTACAGCGACTACATCGTCGCCAACAACGCCTCGTCCGCCCACCTGATCGTGGGTGACAAGGTCACCGTCCGCCAGCTGCTGTACGGGCTGATGCTGCCCTCGGGCTGCGACGCCGCCTACGCGCTCGCGGACAAGTTCGGCACCGGCTCGACGCGAGCCGCGCGCGTGAAGTCGTTCCTCGGCAAGATGAACAGCTCCGCCAAGAGCCTCGGCCTGAAGAACACGCACTTCGATTCGTTCGACGGCATCGGCAAGGGCAGCAACTACTCGACCGCCCGCGACCTCACCAAGATCGCGAGCAGCGCCATGAAGAACTCCACCTTCCGCGCCGTCGTGAAGACGAGGTCCACGAAGCAGAAGGTGACCACCAAGAGCGGCGGCTACCGCTACTACACCTGGACCAACACCAACCCGCTGCTCGGCACCTACAGCGGCGCCATCGGCGTCAAGACCGGCTCCGGCCCGCAGGCGAAGTACTGCCTGGTCTTCGCCGCGACCCGCAACGGCAAGACGGTCATCGGCACGGTCCTGGCGTCCTCCTCGGTCGCCAACCGCACCGCTGACGCGAAGAAGCTCCTGAACTACGGCTTCGCCGTCTGACCTTCGCCGCACACGGCGCGAAGGGGCCCGGCCGCACTCCCGCGGCCGGGCCCCTTCGCGTGTGTTTCGCGTCCATGGAGTGCGAAGGGCCGAGAGCCGCGCCCCGAGGGTGCGCGGCTGCGGCCCTTCGCGTCGTGCGGAAGCGCCCCGGGGACTAGCCCCAGGTGATCAGGCGCTTGGGCTGCTCGAGAACGGCCGCCACATCCGCGAGGACCTTCGAGCCCAGCTCGCCGTCGACCAGGCGGTGGTCGAAGCTGAGGGCCAGGGTGGTGACCTGGCGGGGCTTGACCTTGCCCTTGTGGACCCACGGCTGGAGCTTGATCGCCCCGACCGCGAGGATCGCCGACTCGCCCGGGTTGAGGATCGGCGTACCGGTGTCGACGCCGAACACACCCACGTTCGTGATGGTGACCGTGCCGCCCTGCATCGCCGCCGGGGACGTCCTGCCCTCGCGGGCCGTCGCCACCAGCTCGCCCAGCGCCTCGGCCAGCTGCGGGAGCGTCTTGTCGTGCGCGTCCTTGATGTTCGGCACGATCAGACCGCGCGGGGTCGCCGCCGCGATGCCCAGGTTCACATAGTGCTTGCGCACGATCTCCTGGTTGGCCTCGTCCCAGGACGCGTTGACGTCCGGGTTCCGCCTGATCGCCACGAGCAGGGCCTTGGCGATGAGAAGCAGCGGGTTGACCCGGAGCCCCTGCATGTCCTTGTCCTGCTTGAGCTCCTCGACCAGCTTCATCGTCCGCGTCACGTCGACCGTCACGAACTCCGTGACGTGCGGGGCGGTGAAGGCCGAGCCGACCATCGCCTGTGCGGTGGCCTTGCGGACGCCCTTGACCGGGATGCGGGTCTCCCGGGCGCCGTCGTACGTCACTGCGGGCGCCGGTGCCGGCACGGCGGCCGGCGCCTCGACGGCCGCGGGCGCCGCGGGGGCCGGTACGGACGCCACGGCGGCGTGCACGTCCTCGCGGGTGATGATCCCGTCCGGACCCGACGGCCGCACCGACGCCAGGTCGACGCCCAGATCCTTGGCGAGCTTGCGCACCGGAGGCTTCGCGAGCGGGCGGGCGGCGGCCTGTGTGCCGTGCCCGTTCAGCTCGCTCTGGAGCGCCGTGGCCGCCTGGACGGCCTCCTCGGCGGGCGCGGCGGTCTTGCGGGGCCTGCGCCGGGTGGAGGACTCGGCGACGCCGTACCCCACGAGGACCGGCTGGCGCCCCTGCCGCTCGGGCTCCTCGGCCGGTGCCTCCTGGGCCGGCACCGGGGCCTCCTCGGCCGGTGCCTCCTGGGCCGGCACCGGGGCCTCCTCGGCCGGTGCGCCCCCGGTCACGTCGACCGCGATGATCGCGGTGCCGACGTCGACCGTGGTGCCCTCGGCGAAGCGGAGTTCGCGGACGACCCCGTCGTACGGGATGGGCAGCTCCACGGCCGCCTTCGCCGTCTCCACCTCGCAGACGACCTGTCCGTCGGTGACCGTGTCACCCGGCTGCACGTACCACTTGAGGATCTCCGCCTCGGTGAGCCCCTCGCCCACGTCGGGCATCTTGAACTCGCGAACGGACGCGTCAGTCATCGTCGTCACGACCCTCTCCTCAGTACGCCAGGGCGCGGTCGACTGCGTCGAGCACCCGGTCCAGACCCGGCAGGTACTCCTCCTCCAGCCGTGCCGGCGGGTACGGGGCGTGATAGCCGCCGACCCGCAGGACGGGCGCCTCGAGGTGGTAGAAGCACCGCTCCGTGATGCGGGCGGCGATCTCCGCACCCGAACCGAAGAACACCGGGGCCTCGTGCACCACGACCAGGCGGCGGGTCTTCTCCACCGACGCCTGGACGGAGTCGAAGTCGAGCGGGGAGACCGAGCGCAGATCGAGGACCTCGAGGGACTTGCCCTCCTCCTCGGCCGCGGCCGCGACCTCCTGGCACACCTTCACCATCGGCCCGTAGGCGACGAGCGTCAGGTCCGTGCCCTCACGCACCACACGGGCCTTGTGCAGCGGGCCGGGGATGGCCTCGACGTTGACCTCGCCCTTGTCCCAGTAGCGCCGCTTCGGCTCGAAGAAGATCACCGGGTCGTCGCTCTGGATCGCCTGCTGCATCATCCAGTAGGCGTCCGAGGCGTTCGACGGGGAGACGATCTTCAGGCCCGCGACATGGGCGAACAGCGATTCGGGGGACTCGCTGTGGTGCTCGACCGCGCCGATGCCGCCGCCGTAGGGGATACGCACGACGACCGGCATCTTGACCTTGCCCAGCGAACGGGCGTGCATCTTCGCCAGCTGCGTGACGATCTGGTCGTACGCCGGGAAGACGAAGCCGTCGAACTGGATCTCCACCACCGGCCGGTACCCGCGCAGGGCCAGGCCGATCGCCGTGCCGACGATGCCCGACTCGGCGAGCGGGGTGTCGATGACCCGCTCCTCGCCGAAGTCCTTCTGCAGGCCGTCGGTGACCCGGAAGACACCGCCGAGCTTGCCGACGTCCTCGCCCATCACCAGGACCTTCGGGTCCGACTCCAGGGCCTTGCGCAGCGATTCGTTGATCGCCTTGGCCAGCGCCATCTTCTCCGCCATGTCACCGACCCCCTTCTGCGTCCGCGAACGACGCCTGGTAGGCGGCGAACTGGGCCCGCTCCTCGTCGACGAGCGCATGCCCGTCCGCGTACACGTTCTCGAAGATGGCGAGGTGGTCCGGGTCAGGCATGGCGCGGACCGCCTCGCGTACTCGCCTTCCCAACGCTTCGCTCTCGGCCTCGAGTTCCGCGAAGAATCCCTCGTCCGCGTGATCGGAGTCCAGGAGGTAGGTCCGCAGGCGGGCGATCGGGTCCTTCGCCTCCCAGGCGGCCCGCTCGTCGTCGTGGCGGTAGCGGGTCGGGTCGTCGGAGGTCGTGTGCGCGCCCATGCGGTACGTGAACGCCTCGACCAGGGTCGGCCCCTCGCCGTTGCGCGCCCGCTCCAGCGCCCACTTGGTGACCGCGAGACAGGCCAGGACGTCGTTTCCGTCGACACGCACGCCCGGGAAGCCGTAGCCCTGGGCGCGCTGGTAGAGCGGCACACGGGTCTGCTTCTCGGTCGGCTCGGAGATCGCCCACTGGTTGTTCTGGCAGAAGAACACGACCGGTGCGTTGTAGACCGCGGAGAAGGTGAAGGACTCGGCCACGTCGCCCTGGCTGGAGGCGCCGTCGCCGAAGTACGCGATCACCGCCGAGTCGGCGCCGTCCTTGGCGACGCCCATGGCGTAGCCGGTGGCGTGCAGCGTCTGCGAGCCGATGACGATCGTGTACAGGTGGAAGTTGTTGCTGTTCGGGTCCCAGCCGCCGTTGTTCACGCCGCGGAACATGCCGAGCAGATTGGTGGGGTCGACGCCACGGCACCAGGCGACGCCGTGCTCCCGGTAGGTCGGGAAGACGTAGTCGTCGTCGTTCAGGGCCCGGCCCGAACCGATCTGGGCGGCCTCCTGGCCGAGCAGCGAGGCCCACAGGCCCAGCTCGCCCTGGCGCTGCAGGGAGGTCGCCTCCGCATCGAAGCGGCGGGTCAGCACCATGTCCCGGTACAGGCCGCGCAGCTCGTCGGGCGTGATGCCCTCCACATAGCGGTCGTACTCGGGGTTCTCGACGCGCTCGCCCTCGGGCGTCAGCAACTGCACGAGGTCGGGGTCGGCGCCCTTCTTGGGCGTGGTGCGGGTGGTGCGCTTGGTGCCGGTGGTGCCGGCCTTGCTTCCGGCGCTGCGTCGCGGCTTGCGCGCGGCAGTGCTCTCCACGGTCACGTGTGCTCCTCCGTCGGTCCGGCCCCCGGGTTCGCCGGGTGCCTGGGGGTCCCATCAGCCCGTTCCGGGCCGATGGAAGCGGCTCGCCTGCAGCTCACGGACGCACAGGGTGGGTGCGACTCGTTCGAAACAACAGACGTGACAGGTGCCCCGGCGAGCGCCCTGCAAAGGGCACGTTACCCAGTGCCCCACAACTCTGTGAAACCCCTCCTGACCTGGGATTTTGCTTGGATTTCCAAGTAAATCGAGGAAGTCGGGAACAGTGCTGGTCAGGGCCTTGCAGGGGGCCGGAACAACGGCACGTTATCCCGCTCACCTGGAACACGGGAAGACGTCGATCGGGGTGGCGCCGACGACCGGCCCGATGGACCGCCGCTCATACGGTCACCACGGTCGTGATCACCTTGCGGACTCCATGTGACCGAGTACGACTGTCTGTGACAAGGCCCAGCTCGCGGGTCCGGCTCGTGGCCTACCATCTGGCGCGTGCCGCGCTCGTCTGTACCACCCCCCGTGTCGCATGCGCCCCCTCTGGGCGCCCTGCTCCGCCGATACGGTGCCGGATCCGTGCTCGCCTGCGACCCCGTCGACCAGGGACTGCTCAACGGCGGGTACCGGCTCTGCACAACACGCGGCCGCTACTTCCTCAAGCACCACTCGGACCCCGAGACCGCGGACCCCGCGGCGATCGCCCGCCAGCACCGGGCCACCCAGCGGCTGGCGGACCTCGGGGTCCCGGTGGCACCGCCGCTGACCGGCCACGACGGCCGTACGGTCGCCGTCGTCGGCGGCCGCGCCTACGCCCTGCACCCGTGGATCGACGGACGGCACCGGCACGGCGCTCAACTCACCGCGGAGCAGTGCGGGCGGCTGGGCGCGCTGCTGGGGGTGGTGCACGCGAGCCTGGAGCGGGTCATGTCCTGCGCGCCCGGTTCACCCGTCGAGAGCGCCGACCCTGCCGACACCTTCGCGCTCATCGACGAGCTGCTGTGCCGGGTGACCCGGCACCGTCCCGTGACGGCCTTCGACGAACTCGCCCGGCACCGGCTGGTGGAGCGGCGGACGCTGCTGGAGCGGCACACGGACCGGCGTCCGCCGCGCGGCGGGGCGGTGGGCTGGGTGCACGGCGACTTCCACCCGTTCAACCTGCTCTATCAGGGCGACGCACCCGCCGCGATCGTCGACTGGGACCGGCTCGGCGTCCAGCCGCGCGCCGAGGAGGCGGTGCGCGCCGCGGCGATCTTCTTCGTCCGCGCCGTCGGCACGCTCGACCTCGCGAAGGTGCGGGCCTACGCGCGCGGGTACCGCCGCACGGCCGGGGCGCCGCCCGGGGAGCTCGCCGCCGCCGTGCACCGGGTGTGGTGGGAGCGGCTCAACGACTTCTGGATGCTGCGCTGGCACTACGAGCGCGGCGACAGCCGTGCGGATGCGCAGTTCCCGGCGGCATCGGCCCTTGCGGTGTGGTGGACGCGCGAGTACGACGCGGTGCGCGACGCGTTCACGCACTGACCGCCGGTGCGCAGGGGCACCGGCGGGCACGGGTGCGACCGCACCCGTCGGCACGCCGCGCGGTCAGGCCCCCGGCGAGACCCCGCCGTCCGCGCCCCCGTCCGTCGCGGACGGACCCGTCGGCTCGCCGCCACCGTCCGTGGGCGTGTCCGTCGGCTCGTCGGAGGGCGTCGTCTGCGTGGGGTTGTCCGTCGGCTGGTCCGGCGTCTGGGACGGCTGGGCCGGCGGCCGGCTGTAGGTCTGCGTGGGCGGGTCGGAGGGCGTGTAGTCGGAGCCGCTGCCCGTGTCCGAGCCGTCGCTCGTGGACGTGTCGGTCGAATCGTCCGACTGCTGCTCGCTGGGCTGCTTCACCTCGTGCGACTGCGTGACGGACGGGGACTCCGTCGTGCCGCTCCCGCCACCGCCGCCGCCCGTGGTGTTCAGCGCCAGCGCGACGCCCGCCACGATGGCGACGACCGCGAGGACGGCGAGGATCCACAGCTTGCCGCGGCCGCTGCCCTTGTTGCCGTGGCCCTCGAAACCGCCGTCGTCCCCGCCGCCGTACCTCGAAGGCATGATCGACTGGGGGATCTGCGTGGTTCCGGGCTCGCCTGGGTGCGGCATCACCGTGGTGCCGGCGAAGCCCGCCGCCGGGGTGTGCCGGCCGTCGTGCATGTCCACCGGGCCGGTGTTCCAGGTGCCCGTGTGGCTGCCCTGGTCGTACAGCATCTGCAGCGCGTACTGGACCAGGCCGCGCATCTCCTCGGCGGTCTGGAACCGGTCGTCCGGCTCCTTGGCGAGGGAGCGCATGACGAGCCCGTCCAGCTCCGGCGGCGCGGCGCCGTCCGAGATCCGGGACGGCGGCACCGGAAGGTCCTGGACGTGCTGGTACACCACGGACAGCGGTGTCTCGCCGATGAACGGCGGACGCAGCGCGAGCAGTTCGTACAGGAGGCAGCCCGTCGCGTACAGGTCGGACCGGTGGTCGACGGCCTTGCCGAGCGCCTGCTCCGGCGAGAGGTACTGCGGCGTGCCCATCACCATGCCGGTCTGCGTCATCGTCGTGGACGCCCCGTGCAGCGCGCGGGCGATGCCGAAGTCCATCACCTTGACGGCGCCGTTGTGAGTGATGATCACGTTCGCGGGCTTGATGTCGCGGTGCACGATGCCGTGCTGGTGCGAGTAGGCGAGCGCCTCCAGGACGCCCGAGACGATGATCAGGGCCTGCTCGGAACCGGGCGCCTCGGCGTTGAGCAGCAGATCGCGGATCGTGCGGCCCTCGACCAGCTCCATCACGATGTACGGAACCGGCTGCCCGCCGACGAAGTCCTCGCCGGAGTCGTACACGGCGACGATGGCGTGGTGGTTGAGTCCGGCCACCGACTGTGCCTCGCGGGTGAAGCGGGCCTTGGCGACCGGGTCCTCGGCGAGATCCGAGCGGAGCAGCTTGACCGCGACGGTCCTGCCGAGGCGCACGTCCTCGGCCGCGAACACCTCGGCCATGCCGCCCCGGCCGAGTCTGCGGGTGAGCCGGTACCGGCCGTCCCCCACAAGCCCGCCGTTGCCCCACATGTCCGGTGTGTCCGACATCCCGCCGCCAGTCGCCTCGGGGTCGGACGGGCCCTGGGCGCGCTGCGTCTGTGCCATCAGTCCTCGCCGTCGTTTCTGCCCGCGGTCTGCGCGGTGGTTGTCACGGTCTCCGACGGGCCACGCTACAGGCTCCACGCAAGGCGCCGGTCCGGGACGAAGTCGAGACGGGCCCTCCATGGAACCGTGCACGCGGTCCCACGTGCAAATCCCGTGTACCGCCCGTACAACGCCTGTAACGCTTGCGCGACGCTTCTTTCGCGTACGGTCACGGAACGGGCACCGAGCTTGACGTGTCACTGCCCTGGGGCAGACTTGGCCGGGAATGAGCCTGTCGATCACGGAACAACCGCGTCGATCGCCATACATACGAACAGGGATCACGGACCGCGGGAGCACATTCAGCCGCTGCCGCCGCGCCGATGGGGGACGCTGAAGATGAGCCAGGACGGCGCGCAGGGCCGCCATGCGGGGCGATCGGTCGCCGGGGGCCGCTACCAGCTGCGCGACTTGCTCGGCGAGGGTGGCATGGCCTCGGTGCATCTCGCGTACGACACCGTGCTCGACCGCCATGTGGCGATCAAGACGCTTCACACGGAACTCGGTCGCGAACAGGCCTTCCGTGAGCGGTTCCGCCGCGAGGCGCAGTCCGTGGCGAAACTCACGCACACGAACATCGTGTCGGTGTTCGACACCGGTGAGGACGAGCTCGAAGGGCTGGCGACCCCGTACATCGTCATGGAGTACATCGAGGGCAAGCCGCTCGGCTCGGTCCTCGAGGAGGACGTCCACCGGTACGGCGCGATGCCGGCCGACAAGGCCCTGAAGGTCACCGCCGACGTGCTGGCGGCCCTGGAGATCAGCCACGAGATGGGCCTGGTGCACCGGGACATCAAGCCGGGCAACGTCATGGTGACGAAGCGGAACGTCGTCAAGGTCATGGACTTCGGCATCGCCCGCGCCATGCAGTCCGGGGTCACCTCCATGACGCAGACGGGCATGGTGGTGGGCACCCCCCAGTACCTGTCCCCGGAGCAGGCCCTCGGCCGGGGTGTCGACGTGCGCAGCGACCTGTACTCGGTCGGCATCATGCTGTTCCAGCTCGTCACCGGACGGCTGCCGTTCGAGGCGGACTCGCCGCTGGCGATCGCCTACGCCCATGTGCAGGAGGAGCCGGTCGCTCCTTCGTCGATCAATCGCTCGCTGCCTCCCGCGGTGGACGCGCTGGTCGCCCGGGCCCTCAAGAAAAACCCCAACGAACGCTTCCCGAGCGCCGAGGCGATGCGCGACGAGTGCCTGCGCGTGGCCGCGTCCCTCACGGCCGCCGCGCCGAGCATCGTGCCGGGCGCCCGGACGTCCGACGGCGCCGGTGTGAGCTCCGCGGTCTTCCCGCCGGTCGACCGGGCGACGCCGCCCCCGCCGGGCCCGGTGCAGACGCCGTACCAGCCCGGCCCGTACGGCACGCCGTCGCCCGCGTACGGCTATCCGCAGCAGAGCGGCTACCAGGCACCGCCGCAGACCGCCGCGTACGCGCCCCAGCAGTCCTCCTCGACCCCGCCGCCGTACAACCTCTCGCCGCACTCGGGGGCGCCCGGCGGCGGCTCGGGCGGGCAGAAGGGCGGCCGGGGCGTGATCATCGGCTCGGCCGTGGTCGCCGTGGTCGCCGTAGCCGGCCTGATCACGGCCCTGCTGCTGAACGGTGGCAACGGGGACGACACGGGTGGCGGCCCCGGCAGCACCACCGGATCGTCCTCGAGCGCGGTCGCCGGCCACAAGGGTCCGGACCTGACCAAGACGATCGAGACGACGAAGTGCACGGAGCCGGAGGAGTCGTACAACGACGACAAGAAGATCCGGGTGCCGGACTTCGTGTTCAAGAACATCCAGACCGTGAAGTCGTGCTTCCAGGCCGCCGGCTGGCGGATGAAGATCAAGAACTACGACGAGAACACCTACGGCGAGGGCACGGTCATGGACCAGTTCCCCTCCGCGGGTACGGACGTCGACCCGAAGAACATGCCGGAGATCGAGCTCAGTGTGTCGACGGGCGACCCGTCGTGATCCGCTTCTGACACACGGCGAAGGGGCCCGACACCTGCACGGTGCCGGGCCCCTCGCACAACTGGGCTTTCTACAGGTACGGGCCTCCGGAGCGACCGCCCGCGCGGGCGTCCTCCTCGCCGTCGGGAGAGCCGACGCCCGGCGGGAGGGCGCGGCGCATCTGCTCGAGCTGGGCCCGCGCCGCCATCTGCTGGGCGAACAGGGTGGTCTGGATCCCATGGAAGAGGCCCTCGAGCCAGCCGACCAACTGGGCCTGGGCGATACGCAGCTCGGCGTCGCTGGGGATCGCCTCGTCCGTGAAGGGCAGTGAGAGCCGCTCGAGTTCCTCGACGAGTTCGGGGGCGAGGCCGTCCTCCAGCTCCTTGACGGAACTGGCGTGGATCTCCTTCAGCCGCTGCCGGCTCGCCTCGTCCAGAGGAGCGGCCCGCACCTCCTCCAGCAGCTGCTTGATCATGCTGCCGATGCGCATGACCTTCGCCGGCTGTTCCACCATCTCCGTCACCGGGACCTCGCGGGATTCGTCGTCCCCGGTGCCGCCGAGAGCCAATCCGTCCTGGCCCACGACCAGGATCCTCTGGGCGTTCTCCGACGACCTGTCGTTCCTCGGCATCTCCATGCGCCCATTCTCTCGCACCCGTACACCTCATCGGCCATGTGCCCCCCGTGGCGAGTGATCCACCCTCTCCCGGTGCTGCCGGACCGCGGCTGTCCCGCGGTTCCGGTCACGATGTCCGCGTACGGTCCGGTCCCTGCGGCGACCCCGGTGCGCCCTTGGCCATGGCCGTCGGCCGGACCGCCCTTCCTCGTGCAGCACTCGTGCGTTCCACCGGACGGGTGCATTCGGTCCAGCGGTTCGGCCCCGCCTCCCCCGGCGAGCGGGGGCGGCGTGCTGTCCCGCGCGTCCCGCCTCCGGCGGATGGTGTCCCCCGCCCCGTCCGGGCTCCTTCCGTCCCCGTCCGCCCGGCGTCCGGCGCCTGTACGGACCCGGTGCGCGCCCCATGTTCGGCACTCCGTCCGCATTCGTCCCGGGCCGCGTTCCGGCATCGCCGGCGGGGGGCCATGGCGCAGCACCGTGGCGGTATCCGGAGAGGGCGGGCCGGGGTAGTCCCGGCCGCCGCGCCGCCCCTCGGGGCCGTGCGGCCGAGATGCCGGAGTCCGAAGTCCGTGTGACGCTGAAGCCGTTGATCTTGCCGCCCGACCACGGGAGGGGGTCACGCTGGTGACTCCAAGGCTGTGTACGCCGTCCACGCTCCGCGCGCTCCGTGTGGCCGTTGCGCCGCCGGTCCTCATGACGACCGGTCTGCTGTGGATATCCGCCGCCTACGGTGTTCCGCCCGGGAACGGATCCGGTCTTCCGCACGGCCACCGGACCGCCTCGTCCACCGTCCGGTCCGCGTCCGGTGCCGGGTCCCCCGACGTGACCGCCCGGCAGGCGGACGTCGCCCGGTCCACGCACCTCACCCGCGGCTCCGTTGCACCGTCCCGCGTCCTGGCGCACACAGCGGGGCAGACGGCTTCCGCCGCAACCCTCCGGCACGCCCCCGAGCGCGGGCACCCCGCCCCGGTCGGCACCGCGTCTGCATCCGGGCACCAGGACTCGGGCCCCTCGCGCCTCTGGCCCGCGATGCCCCCCTTGCCCCTCGGCGCGTTCCCTCTCACGAACGGGACGTCCGCCCTGCTCGGCCTCGTACCGGCCCCCGTGCGCAAGGCGCCGCCCGGCGCCGCCGGTGCCCCCGCCTCCGGGTACTCCGCCGCCCGTCTGTCCGCCACCGAGCCCTCGTCCGGCGCCTCCCGTGCGGGCAGCGAGGCGGGCGAGGGACGGGCGCGGCCCGGACGGGCGGACGCGGCACCGCAGGACGAGCCGACCGGCCCGACGGACCCGGACTCGACCGCACCGGATGTCCTGCCGTCCGCCGACGCAACGGCCGAGGCGGTCGGCCCCGCCGCGTCCTCTCCCGCTCCCTCGCAGAAGCCGGCCGTCCTCGCCCGGGAGGCCGCCACCTCGCAGCCCGTAGTGGAGATACTGCCCCTCGGCAGCGGCCTGGTCCTCGTCGGTGCCGGACTGGCGCTCGCGCTTCTGGCTCTGCGCCTGCGCCGGGAATGACCGTCACGTCCGCCTACGACGTCACAAGCAGCACCTTTCCGATGTGGCCGCTGTCCTCCAGCACCTGGTGGGCCGCGGCCGCGTCGTTCATCGGGATCTCCCGGTCGACGACCGGGCGGACGTGACCGGAGGCGATCAGCGGCCAGACATGCTCACGCACCGCCGCAACGATCGCCGTCTTCTCGGCGAGCGGACGCGCCCGCAGCGAGGTCGCGGTGATCGCCCCCTGCTTGCGCAGCAGGGTGTTGATGTTCAGCTCGCCCTTGACCCCACCCTGCATGCCGATGATCGCCAGGCGCCCGTTCAGGGCGAGCGCCTGGACGTTGCGGTCGAGGTACTTCGCGCCCATGTTGTCGAGGATGACGTCCGCGCCCTCCCCCGCCGTGGACTCCCGGATCTCCTCCACGAAGTCCTGCTCGCGGTAGTTGATCAGCACGTCCGCGCCCAGTTCCGCGCAGCGCTCCAGCTTCTCCTTGCTGCCCGCGGTGACCGCGACCTTGGCGCCCACCGCCTTGGCCAGCTGGATCGCCATCGTGCCGATGCCGCTGGAACCGCCGTGCACGAGCAGCGTCTCGCCCGGGCGCAGATGGGCCACCATGAAGACGTTCGACCAGACCGTGCAGGTCACCTCGGGGAGTGCTGCCGCCTGGCGGAGATCGAGCCCCTCGGGCACAGGAAGCAGCTGCCCCGCGGGGACGACGACCTTCTCGGCATACCCGCCGCCGGCGAGCAGCGCACAGACCTCGTCACCGACGGCCCACCCCGAGACCCCGGGGCCGAGCGCGGCGACACGGCCCGAGCATTCGAGGCCGGGGTACGGGGACGCACCGGGCGGAGGGCTGTAGAAGCCCTGCCGCTGCAGGACGTCGGCGCGGTTGACGGCGCTGGCCACCACCTCGACCAGCACCTCACCCTCACCGGGGACGGGATCGGGGACCTCGGTCCACACCAGCGCCTCGGGCCCACCTGGTTCAGGAATCGTGATCGCGTACATGAAGGGGACGCTACTCCTCGGGGTGAGCCACCCAGGACCCACGCAGCCGTTTTCCGAGCTGGGGGACCGGACACCGGACGCCCCCGCCGCGGAATTTCACCCGGTGCGACGAGACGCTCGTCCGGTCGGCGCGTGAGGGGAGGGTCGGATCGGACGTTTCACGTGAAACATGCCCCTTTCCTCAGCCCCCTCCCGGTCTCCTCACACCCTGCCGTTTTCCTCAGGCCTCTGCCGATTTCCCCAGACCCCTGCCGGCCTCCCGCTACCGGCCGGACGCGGTGCGGCTCACGGACCCGGTGCAGCTCACCCCGCCCATGGCCAGGGCAGATCGAGGAGTTCCAGTTCCTGACCCGGCCGGGCGCCGCCGGGCGGTACGACCGCGAGCGCGTCCGCTGCGGCGATGCCGCGCAGCATCGCCGGTCCGTTGTAGTGGAGCGGCACGGCGTGATCGCCGCGCACCGAGACGGGGATGAGCCGGGTGTCGTGCGGATGGCCGTGGACGGAGTCGCTCAACGCCTGCGTGCACGGCTCCGTTTCCGTCCGGCCCCCGAGAATGCGCAGCATCGGCTCGGCGAGTGTGAGCAGTCCGGACACCGCCGCGAGGGGGTTGCCGGGCAGGCCGACCAGATGCTGGTCCTCACGCATGCGCGCAAGGAGCATGGGGTGGCCGGGGCGCACCTTCACCCCGTCCACCAGGAGTTCGGCTCCGGCGCGGCGCAGGGTGGGATGGACGTGGTCCACCGGGCCCGAGGCCGTGCCCCCGGTCGTGACGATCAGGTCGGCCGTCGAGGACGCGATCGCCCGGTACAGGGCCTCGGCGTCGTCCCCCAGCCTGCGGACGGCCACCACGTCGGCGCCGAGGGCACGCAGCCACGGCGGCAGCATCGGACCGAGCGCGTCCCGGATCAGACCGTCCCTCGGCGCGCCCCCTGTCAGCAATTCGTCGCCCAGGACCAGGACTTCGGCCCGTGGCCGGGGCAGCACGGTCAGGTCGTCGTAGCCTGCGGCCGCGGCAAGTCCGAGCACGGCCGGGGTGACCTGGGTGCCGAGCGGCAGCAGTCGGTCCCCGCCGTGGCACTCCTGCCCCCTCGGCCGGATGTCCTGACCGTGCACGAGCGTGGCGGTCCCCCCGGCACGAGCGGAGCCCGCGGCGCGGGGACCGGCCTGCAGTCGTCCCTTGTCGTCGGTGTGTCCGTGTTCGCTGCGCAGGACGGCGGTGGCGCCCGGCGGGACACGCGCTCCGGTGGCGATCCGCACGGCCTCGCCGTCACCGAGGGGCGCGTGCTCGGCGTGGCCGGCGAGGATCCCCTCCTCCCGCACGTCCCAGGGACCGGGGCCCGCGACCGCCCAGCCGTCCATGGCCGAGGTGTCGAAGGAGGGCAGATCGGTGAGCGCCGTGAGGGGGGCCGCGAGAACCAGGCCGAGCGCCGCCTCGAGGGGGACGCCGACCGGTTCCCGGCGTGACACGGACCGGGCGGCGCGCTCGGCGACGGTCCGGGCCTCGGGCCAGGGCATGGCCTCGTCCCGTGCGCCGTGCTTCGACGATCCGGCGGCCGGGGACCGGTTCTCCGCCGTGCCGTCCGGGGCCGGCGCACGGGTGTCCTCGTGCCCGGCTGGACGGGGCATGGATGAGGGTGCATCCGCGCCGGTTGCCGCGAGGGGTGCGCCGGGTCCCGGGCCGTGTGGATCCCGTTCCCGGACCAGGGCGAGGGCCTCGTCCAGATCCGGGTCCTGCCGCTCCTCGGGCGGACGGGCGGGGCGGGCCTCCTGCGGACGGCGGCCCCGGCCCCCGCTCTCGTTGGCCACGGCCAGGGCCTCCTCCACATAGCGTTCCTCGGTGTCCAGGTTGCCCTGGGCGCCCGGCCCGGTCACTCCGTGTCCGGCTTGGCCTCGGCGGAGTCCTCGTCCGCCCAGCGCAGGGCCAGCGCGGCGGCCTTGCGGGCGGCCTCGGCGACCGCCTCGGGCCCGCCGCCCGACTGCGCGGCCGCATAGCCGACGAGGAACGTCGTCAGCGGAGCCGCGGGGCGGGCCACACCATGTGCGGCGTCGCGGGCGAGGTCGAGGAGAACACCGGTGTCGACGTCGAGGTCGATGCCCAGTTCGTCCTTGACTGCGGAAATCCATTCATCCAACACGTGCTCATGCTCCCTGATACGTGTCCGGGCGGTGGCGATGTCGTCCCAGGTGTCGCAGTCGAACGACGCGACGGGGTCGCAGATGCGTACAAGGCCCAGCCGGGCGACCAGGCGCCGCAGCGGAAGGCCGTTCAGACCGGCGTGCTCGTCGGACAGCCGGGCCAGCTCGCGGCGCAGGGCCGCGCTGCGGTAGGCGGCGACAAGGGTCTGGTCACGACCTTCGCCGTCGGTGAGCACGGCGCCCTCGGCGTCGCTCGACGCGAGTCCGCCCAGCAGCCGTCGCAGCGTCTGCTGGTCCAGGAACGGCAGATCGGCGGAGAGCACAACGACGTACCCGGCCGTGGTCCGGCTCAGGCCCGCGTCGAGCGCGGCCACCGGTCCGCCGCCGGGAGGCTCCTCACGGGCCCAGACCACCGGACGCGCGGTCGGCCTGGGCTCGGCGACGACCACCGTGGTGGCCGCGCCGGCACAGGCCGCGAGCACTCGGTCGAGCAGTGCCCGCCCGCCGATGCGTACACCGGGTTTGTCGGCACCGCCGAGCCGTCGTGCGGCACCGCCGGCCAGCACGACGGTGTCGTAGCCGTCGACGCCCGGGGCGCCCGAGGTATCGCTCGCGGTCATGCCCCGAGTATGGGCGCCGCGTGGATCATTGCCACCCCCGCGCACACCGGCCGTGCGCGGGAGCTTGCTCACAGTTTCAGCGGCGTCCGGTCGTCGACGCTGCTCAGAGGGTGCGCAGCAGCACCGCCGGCTGTTCCACACAGTCCGCCACATACCGCAGGAAGCCGCCCGCCGTACCGCCGTCGCACACCCGGTGGTCGAAGGTGAGCGAGAGCTGCACGACCTGCCGCACCGCCAACTCCCCCTCGTGCACCCATGGCTTGGGGACGATACGGCCGACACCGAGCATGGCCGCCTCCGGGTGGTTGACGATCGGTGTGGAGCCGTCGACACCGAACACGCCGTAGTTGTTCAGCGTGAAGGTCCCGCCGGTCAGATCGCCGGGGGTGAGCGTCCCGGCGTGTGCGGCCTCGGTCAGCCGGGCGAACTCCGCGGTCAGCGACTCGGCGTCCCTCGTGTGCGCGTCCCGCACGACGGGGACCACGAGTCCGCGGTCGGTCTGCGCGGCGAACCCGAGATGCACCTGGTCGAGCAGGACGATCTCACGGGCTTCCGTGTCGACGGTGGAGTTGAGCTCGGGGAAACGGCCGAGCGCGGAGGTGCAGATTCGGGCCAGCAGCGCGAGTAGGGAGATCTTCGGTCCGCCGGCCGCGTTCATGGCGGTCCGTGCACGCATGAGTTCCGTCGCGTCGGCGTCCACCCAGCAGGTCGCGTCCGGGATCTCGCGACGGCTGCGGGACAGCTTGTCGGCGATGGCACCGCGCAGGCCCTTGAGGGGGATACGGGTGCCCGCGGTGG
Source organism: Streptomyces sp. NRRL F-5122 (assembly GCF_001507435.1). Lineage (GTDB taxonomy): Bacteria > Actinomycetota > Actinomycetes > Streptomycetales > Streptomycetaceae > Streptomyces > Streptomyces lannensis. Next base: position 17,605 of record NZ_LMWH01000241.1, on the reverse strand, counting down.
CCGCCGGGCGCGCGGAGGTGCCCGCCGCGGCGGCGATCGTCGCGGACGCTTCCGTCCCGAGGGCACTCGGCGCGGACACGGTCGCGGTGGCCACCGTGCCGGCACGGACCTTGACCGCCGAAACCCTGATGGCGTCCTCCACGTCCGCCCGCAGGATCAGCCCGTCCGGCCCGGAACCCGCCAACCGCCGCAGGTCGAGGCCGTTCTCACGGGCAAGCCTGCGGACGAGCGGGGAGATCACCGGGACGGGGCCTTCGGGCCGTTCCGGGGCGTCGCCGCGAGGCGTTCGGACCGTCGCGTCGGGAGTGGAGCCGGGGGATGCCGGAGCCGTGGGCCGTTCGGCCGCGGCCGGGACCGGCCGGGCCACACCGTCCGCGGCAGGCGCCACGGGCCGGGACGTCCGCACCCGGCGACGGCGGGCCGGGGCGGCGGATGTCCCGTACCCGACCAGCACGTTCCCGGAGGACTCCTCGGCCGGTTCGGCGGCGGCCCCGACGGCGACCGTCAACAACGGCGCACCCACGGGAAGTTCCGCGCCCTCCTCGCCGAAGCGGGCCGTGACCACGCCGCCGTAGGGGCAGGGCACCTCGACCATGGCCTTGGCGGTCTCGACCTCGACGACGGGCTGGTCGACCGCGACGACGTCGCCCACCCGGACCAGCCAGCGGACGATCTCCGCCTCGGTGAGCCCCTCCCCGAGGTCGGGCAGCCTGAACTCCAGGACCTGGGCCATCAGCTCCCCGCCTCCCACTGCAGGCGCCCCACGGCGTCCAGGATCCGGTCGACACCCGGCAGGTGGTGGCGCTCCAGCATGGGCGGCGGATACGGGATGTCGAACCCGGCCACGCGCAGCACCGGCGCCTCCAGGTAGTGGAAGCAGCGCTCGGTCACCCGCGCGGCGATCTCGCCGCCGGGGCCGCCGAAACCGGTCGACTCGTGCACCACCACGGCCCGGCCCGTGCGGCGCACGGACGCGGTCACCGTCTCGTCGTCGAACGGGACCAGGGACCGCAGATCGACGACCTCGAGGTCCCAGCCCTCGGCGCGGGCCGCCTCGGCGGCCTCCAGGCAGACGGGCACCGACGGGCCGTAGGTGATCAGCGTGGCCCTGCGGCCCGCGCGCCGGACGACCGCACGGCCTATCGGCTCGACCTTCTGCGGCTCCTCGGGGTTCCAGGAGTCCTTGGACCAGTACAGCCGCTTGGGCTCGAAGAAGACGACCGGGTCGTCGGACGCGATCGAGGCGCGCAGCAGACCGTAGGCGTCGGCGACCGTCGCGGGCGTGACGACATGGAGCCCCGGAGTCGCCATGTAGTACGCCTCGGAGGAGTCGCTGTGGTGCTCGACACCCCCGATGCCGCCCCCGTAGGGGATACGGATGGTGATCGGCAGCGGCATCGCGCCGCGGGTACGGTTGCGCATCCGCGAGACATGGCTGACGAGCTGCTCGAACGCCGGATAGGCGAACGCGTCGAACTGCATCTCCACGACCGGACGCAGGCCGTACATCGCCATGCCGACGGCCGTGCCGAGGATGCCCGCCTCGGCCAGCGGGGTGTCCGTGCAGCGGTCCTCGCCGAACTCCTTGGCGAGCCCGTCGGTGACCCGGAAGACACCGCCGAGCGTGCCCACGTCCTCACCCATGACGTGCACGGACGGGTCGGCCGCCATGGCGTCGCGCAGCGCTCGGGTCAGCGCCTGCGCCATGGTGGCCGGCTTGAGGGCAACGGTCGTCATCGCCCGGCTCCTTCCGGTCCGGCGGCCTCCGCGTCCAGCTCCGCCTGCACCTGGGTCTCCTGCTCGAGCAGTTGTGTGGTGGGCTGGGCGTACACGTGGGCGAAGAGGTCCATCGGGTCCAGTGGCGGGTCCTGGTTCATCCGTGCCCGCAGGTCCGCCGCCATCGCCTCGGCGTCGTCGCGCGCGGCCCGGATCCCGTCCTCGTCGAGCAGTCCGCGCTCGGTCAACTCGCGCTCCAGCAGCAGGATCGGGTCGTGGTCGCGCCATGCCTCGACCTCGGCGTCACCGCGGTAGCGGGTCGCGTCGTCGGCGTTCGTGTGAGCGTCCATGCGGTAGGTCACGGCCTCGATGAGCGTCGGACCGCCGCCGGCGCGCGCATGGCGCACGGCGTCGCCGAGGACCTCGTGCACGGCGGCCGCGTCGTTGCCGTCGACCAGGCGGCCCGGCATGCCGTACCCGACGGCCTTGTGGGCCAGGGAGGGCGCCGCGGTCTGCTTGTCGAGCGGGACGGAGATCGCGAAGCCGTTGTTCTGGACCAGGAAGACGACCGGCGCCTGCCAGACGGCGGCGAAGTTCATCGCCTCGTGGAAGTCGCCCTCGCTGGTGCCGCCGTCGCCGACCAGGGCGAGCGCGACCACGTCGTCGCCCTTCAGGCGGGCCGCGTGCGCGAGGCCCACGGCGTGCGGCAGCTGGGTGGCGAGCGGGGTGGACAGTGGGGCCACGCGGTGGGCGTACGGGTCGTAGCCGGTGTGCCAGTCGCCGCGCAGCAGCGTCAGGGCCTCGACCGGGTCCACGCCGCGGGCGACGACGGCGAGCGTGTCGCGGTAGCTGGGGAAGAGCCAGTCGCGCTCCTCGAGCACGAGTGCGGCGGCGACCTGGCAGGCCTCCTGACCGGTGCTGGAGGGGTAGACGGCCAGACGGCCCTGCTTGGTGAGCGCCGTCGCCTGCGCGTTGTACCGGCGGCCGCGCACCAGCTGCGCGTGGAGCAGGCGCAGCAGCTCCGGGTCGGCCTTGGCGGCCGCCTCGGTGCCGAGGACGCGGTAGGGCAGTGCGTCGGGCAGCAGCGGAGCGGGGTCGGTACGGGGCTGCCAGGCGGGCGGCGGTGTGGGCCGGTAGGCGCCCCGCTGCTCCATGACCGTCATGACGGCACCTCCTCGTGGGAGCGGCTTCAGGCGCGCCACGGGAGTGGCGCCTCACCTACCGATTGTTCGGTCGTCGGCACATTTTGGCTACAGGCGCCTCCAGGCTGTGGACAAACGGTTCTCCACAACCTGAGATGTACGCAGTACGTCCATGGTAGAGAGGCGGGGGCGCATGGCACCTGAACAAATGGCCGAGCCGCCGGAGCGCGGCTCCGCGCCGTCGGTTCCCCGCCCTCTCGACGCCATCGACCGCGACATTCTGCAGATCCTCCAGTCGGACGGCCGTGCCTCCATACGGGCGGTCGCCGAGCGTGTCCACGTCTCGCGGGCCAACGCCTACGCCCGGATCAACCGGCTCATCGACGACGGTGTGATCCGCGGTTTCGGCGCCCGGGTGAACCACGAGCGCGCCGGCCACAGCACCTCCGCGTACATCACCCTCAAGATCGTCCAGAACTCCTGGCGCACGGTCCGCGAGCAGCTGCGCATGCTGCCAGGCGCCTCCCACATAGCACTGGTGGGCGGCGACTTCGACGTACTGCTGCTGGTGCACACCCCCGACAACAGGGCGCTGCGCGAACTGGTCCTCACCCGGCTCCAGGCGATACCCGAAGTGCTCAGCACACGCACACTGCTGGTGTTCGAGGAAGAGGACCTGGAACCGGAGCGCTGATCCGGCGCAGGGTGCGCGCCGGCCGGCCTCAGCCGTCGCCGCGCAGCCCGGAGAAGACCAACTGCACGACGGCGTCGGCGACTTCCCGCGCGCCGATGCCGCGCCCCTCGGGCCGGTACCACTCCACGATCGAGTTGATCATCCCGAAGACGAGCCGTGTGGCGAGCCGCACCTCCACATCGCCGCGGACGTCCCCGTCGGCGGCCGCGGCCTTGAGCAGCTCGGCGACCCGGTGGTCGAACTCACGGCGCCGTTCCAGCGCCCACCGCTCGGTACCGGTGTTGCCGCGCACCCGCAGCAGCAGCGTCACATAGGGAAGTTCCGCAGTGAGCACCTCGACCATGCGCCGCACCACGTACTCCAGCCGCCGCACGGCACGCCCCTCGCGTGCGTGCTCCTCGTCCAGGATCCCGAAGAGGCCGTCCAGCGCCCGGCTGACGGCGCGGCGCAGCAGCTCCTCCTTGCCCGCGACATGGTGGTAGATCGACGACTTGGAGATGCCGGCCGCCTTGGAGAGGTGCTCCATGGAGGTGCCGTCGTAGCCCCGCTCGTTGAAGACCTGCACGGCGACGGAGAGCAGGGTCTCCGGGGTGTACGTGTCGCGTTTGGCGGTGGTCATGGGGTGCCCTCCCGCTTCTCGGAGGCGTACGCGTGGCGGTAGAGCGCGAGGGACGGGGCGTACCGTCCGGAGGAGTCCCGCATGTGCAGGTCGTCCAGGAGGTCGTAGGCCCAGCTGCGGCCGAGCCTGCGGCTCCATTCGAACGGGCCGAGGGGGTAGTTGACACCGAGACGCATCGCGGTGTCGATGTCCTCCTCGGTGGCCACGCCCTTGGCGACCGCGTCGTGCGCCAGGTCGACGATCCGGGCGACCGTGCGGGCGACGATCATTCCGGGCACGTCCCCGATCACGCTGACGTCCTTGCCGAGCGCCTGGAAGAGCCCGATGGCCTCGGCGAGGGTGCCGTGCGAGGTGTCCTGGGAGGCGGACAGGGCGATCCGGGTCGCCTTGCGGTAGTCGAGTGCCAGGTCGAAGTAGACGACGTCGCGGAACTCCACGGAGGTCTGCCCGTCGGCGAGGGCGAGCTGGCCCCCGCCCGGCAGCACGAGACGGGTGCCGTGGTCCTCGTCGTCCTCCCGGACACCGATACCCGCCTCGCGTATCAGCGCGAGCAGTTCGGATGCGGGCCCCAGGTCGCCCTCCGCGACGACGTACGCGGGCGGCTGCGCCCTCTCCGCGGTGTGCGGCTCGGACCGCTCCGCGTCGTCCGCGTAGTCGTACCAGCCCTGTCCGCTCTTGCGGCCGAGCCGGCCCGACTCGACCAGCCGCCGCTGGGCCAGCGACGGGGTGAACCGCACGTCCTGGAAGAAGGACTCCCACACGGAGCGGGTGACGGACTCGTTGACGTCCTGCCCGATGAGGTCGGTCAGCTCGAAGGCGCCCATGCGGAAGCCGCCGGACTCGCGCAGGACCGCGTCGATGGTGGCGGGGTCGGCGGCCTGCGCCTCGAGGACCGCGAACGCCTCCGCGTAGAAGGGCCGGGCGATGCGGTTGACGATGAAGCCGGGGGTGTCCGCGCAGGCCACCGGGGTCTTGCCCCAGGCGCGGGCCGTCTCGTACGCGCGCGTCGCCGAGGTGACGTCGGTGGCGAACCCGGAGACGACCTCCACGAGCGGCAGCAGCGGGGCGGGGTTGAAGAAGTGCAGGCCGACGAAACGGCCCGCGTTGCGCAGGGCGCCGCCGACGGCCGTCACGGACAGGGACGAGGTGTTGGTGGCGAGCAGGCAGTCGTCGCCGACGACGTCCTCCAGCTCCCGGAACAGCTGCTGTTTGACGTCCAGCCGTTCCAGCACCGCCTCGACGACGAGCGAGCAGTCCGCCAGTTCCGCCAGGGTCTCGGCCGGCAGCAGACGGGCGCGGGCCGCGTCCCGCTCGGCACCGCTGAGCCGGTCCTTCTCGACGAGCCGGTCGAGGCGGGCACCGATCGCGGCCGCCGCCTCCCCGGCGCGGCCCGGGACGGCGTCGTACAGCCGTACGCGATGGCCGGCGACCAGCGCGACCTGGGCGATGCCCTGGCCCATGGTGCCGGTGCCCACGACGGCCACGGGGCTGCTGAGGTCCAGTGCTGTCATGTGCGCGATCCTCCCGCACGGGGTTTTCCACAGATGCGGCGGTCCCCCTTGTACCGACCGATCGTTCGGTTACTCTAACTCTGTCCGCCTGTTCCTGCCCAGGTCATGAGTTCAAGGAAGAGCTCGAGAGACGAGGAGTTGGTCCCGCATGGCCGCCGAACTCACCGCGCACCAGCTGATCGCCCAGCACCGGCCCACCCTCGACCAGACGCTGGAAGCGATCCGCACGCGCGCGTACTGGTCCCCGCACCCCGAGCACCCCAAGGCCTACGGCGAGGGCGACAGCCTGGACGCGGCCGGCAAGGCCGCCTTCGACGCCCTCCTGGGCACCCGCCTCGACCTCGGCCAGCCCGGCACGGACGACTGGGCGGGCGACGAAGTGTCGCCGTACGGGATCGAGTTGGGGATCACCTACCCCCACGCCGACATCGACGCCCTGCTGCCCGCCATGCACGCGGGCCAGAAGGCCTGGCGCGACGCGGGCGCCGAGATGCGCGCGATGGTGTGCCTGGAGATCCTCAAGCGCATCAGCGACCGGACGCACGAGTTCGCGCACGCGGTCATGCACACCAGCGGCCAGGCGTTCATGATGGCGTTCCAGGCCGGCGGGCCCCACGCGCAGGACCGCGGCCTCGAAGCGGTCGCCTACGCCTACGTGGAGCAGATCCGCACCCCGGACACCGCGGAGTGGACCAAGCCCCAGGGCAAGCGCGACCCGCTGGCGCTCACCAAGACGTTCAAGCCGGTCCCGCGCGGCATCGCACTGGTCATCGGCTGCAACACCTTCCCGACGTGGAACGGCTACCCGGGTCTGTTCGCCTCCCTGGCCACGGGCAACGCGGTCCTGGTCAAGCCCCACCCGCGAGCGGTGCTGCCGCTCGCGCTCACCGTGCAGGTCGCTCGGCAGGTGCTCGCCGAGGCGGGCTTCGACCCGAACCTGGTGGCCCTGGCCACCGAGCGCCCCGGCGAGGGCATCGCCAAGACGCTCGCGGTGCGCCCGGAGATCCGGATCATCGACTACACGGGCTCCACGGCGTTCGGCGACTGGCTCGAGGCCAACGCCCGTCAGGCGCAGGTCTACACGGAGAAGGCCGGCGTCAACACGGTGCTCGTGGAGTCGACGGACGACTACAAGGGGATGCTGTCGAACCTGGCGTTCTCGCTGTCGCTGTACAGCGGCCAGATGTGCACCACCCCGCAGAACCTGCTGATCCCCCGGGACGGCATCACCACCGACGAGGGCCCGAAGTCGTACGACGAGGTGGTCGCCGATCTCGCACGGTCGGTGGACGGCCTGCTCGGCGACGACGCCCGCGCGAACGCCCTGCTCGGAGCGATCGTGAACCCCGACGTCAAGGCCCGCCTGGAGGCGGCGGCCGGGCTCGGCGAGGTCGCGCTGGCCTCGCGGGAGATCGTCAACCCGGAGTTCCCGGGCGCGGTCGTCCGCACACCGGTGATCGTGAAGCTGGACGGTGCCAAGCCGGACGCGGAGGCCGCCTACATGAGCGAGTGCTTCGGCCCGGTCGCCTTCGCCGTCGCCGTCGACTCGGCCGCGGACGCGGTGGATCTGCTGCGGCGCACCATCCGGGACAAGGGCGCCATGACCGTCGGCGCGTACACCACCTCCGAGGAGGTCGAGCAGGCCGTCGAGGAGACCTGTCTGGAGGAGTGCGCGCAGCTCTCGCTGAACCTGACCGGCGGGGTGTACGTCAACCAGACGGCCGCCTTCTCCGACTTCCACGGCTCGGGCGGCAACCCCGCTGCAAACGCCGCCCTGTGCGACGGCGCATTCGTGGCGAACCGCTTCCGCGTGGTGGAGGTGCGCAGGGAGGCGTAGGCCGCCTCAGGCGGGTGCGCCCCCAGTGGCGCTCCAGTGGTACAGCGTCATGGCCACACTGGTCGCGAGGTTGTAGCTGGAGACCTGGGGGCGCATCGGCAGGGCCACCAGGTGGTCCGTGCGGGCGCGCAGCTCGGCGGACAGGCCGGTGCGTTCGGAGCCGAACGCGAGGACGGCGTCGTCGGGGAGCTTCAGTCCGCGGATGTCCTCGCCCTCCGGGTCCAGCGCGAACAGCGGGCCCGGCGGCAGCTCGGCCACGGTCAGCCGCTCCACCGCGGTAGCGAAGTGCAGCCCGGCCCCACCGCGGACCACCGTCGGATGCCACGGGTCGAGGGTGCCCGTCGTGACCACCCCGGTCGCGCCGAAGCCGGCCGCGAGCCGGATCACCGCGCCCGTGTTGCCCAGGTTGCGCGGATTGTCGAGAGCGATCACGGGCGCGCTGCGGCCGGGGCGAGCGAGGGCCTCCAGGTTGGCCTCGCGCGAGGGACGCTCGGCGAGGGCGGCGACCCCGGTGGGATGCGGACGGGGCACCAGGCTCCGGTACGCGTCCTCGGGGATCTCCGTCAGAAGCGTCTCCAGGGTGACGCGCACATCGGGGGCCAGTTCGTCGGCGAGGGCGAGCGCCGCGCCCCGGTCGGTGGTGACGGCCACCCGGACGTGCGCGTGGAACCGCACCGCGTGCTTGAGCGCGTGGAAGCCGTCGAGGAGCACGGAGGTATCGGCGAGCCGGTGCCAGGTGCTCAGCGGGGCGGCGGTGCCGCGGGCCGGATCCGTCATGCCGTGCAGCCTACGTGCGGCGCCGGCCGGACCGCCCCCGCGCGGACAACAGCCGCCCGGCCGGACGGCGGGCGTGAACTGTGCGGCCCGGACCGCAGGACCCGTTCGTGGCACCCGAGCGTTACAGCCCTCTCGTGCCGCCCGATGCGTACGGCCCGTTCGTGGCGACCGCGCCGTAGGACCCCATCGTGCTGTCCGGGCCGTGCGCCTCGGGAGGCACGCCCCGGACAGGCGCACCGTGGCACCGGAGCGTCGATGCGCGGCTCACGCCCTCGAACCGGCGGGTGTGTGCTCGGCCGTCTCCCCGGTCGGCGGAGCCTCCTTCCGCGGTCCGGGCAGAACGAGACGGGCAAGGCCTCCGCGAACGAACCGTCCGCGCACGCGAGCCGCCTCCGCGCCCACCCGGCGCAGGAAGGACGTCGGAAGGAACACGGCGTCGGCCGCGATCATCGCGAGCGAGAAGAAGGGCAGCCCCAGCACCACGGCGATCACCGCGTGCTCGGTCATCATGGCCGCCAGCAGGACGTTCTTCGCCCGCCGGTTGAGCAGGGTGAACGGGAAGGCGACCTGCACGGCGACCGTTCCGTACGTCACCAGCAGCACGATCACGCCGTACGAGGACATCAGATCGGACAGGGCGGGCCAGGGCGTGAAGTAGTCCAGATGGAGCGGGTAGTAGACCGCGGTGCCGTCCTGCCAGCGTGAACCCTGGATCTTGTACCAGCCGGCGGTCGAGTAGATCAGACACGCCTCGGCCGTGATCACGAACAGGGCCGCGTTGTGGACGGCGTTGGCGACGACGTCCAGCAGGATGCGCGACTGGGAGTGCGGGGCGCGCCTGCCCACGTACCACCACAGACCGTGCACGGTCCACAGCACCCAGAACAGGACGACCCAGCCGACGCCGAGGAAGCCCGCGCCCGTCACCACGGCCAGCGCGAGGCCGACCACACACCACAGAACGGGGCCCGCCCGGTCGGGCGCCGGGAACTCGCCGCGCGCGCGTGCCGCCCGGGCCCGCCGTGCGCGCCGCTCGTCCAGGGACCACACCTGCCCGCAGCGCGCGAACACCAGGTATATCGCCATCAGATGGATGACGTTGTCGCCGCCGTCACCCACGAAGACACTGCGGTTCTGCAGCGACAGCACGCCGATCATGAACAGCACGGACATCGAGCGGGTACGCCAGCCGACCAGCAGCAGGGCGCTCGAGAGCAGCGCGAAGACGTAGACGGTCCCGAACCATACCTGGCTGCCGGACCACGTCAGGACGGTGAAGGCGTGGTTGTCCGCGACGAGCTGCCGGGCCATGTCCAGGCTCCACGGCGCGTTCGGCCCGTACATCTCCTGCCGGTGGGGGAACTCCCGCAGCAGGAAGAGCAGCCAGGTGCCCGCGAAACCGATACGGACGACCGCCGTCTGGTAGGGGCCGAGGGCGGCCTCGGAGACGCGGCCGATACCGCGCGAGACGGCAAGAGCGAACCGGCTCATCAGGCGTTCACCCCCGACTGCTCGCTCTCCGGCACCGGCCACCAGGGCAGCTCACGGTAGACGGGCGTCCTGGACACCTTCTCGCCGCTCCATCGGGGAGGCGGCACATTGGTGGTACTGGAGCGGACCTGGACCCGTGCGAAGGAGTCCCCGCGGCCGAGCGCGTGCTCACGGCCGAGGCGCATCACGACCAGGCGGCGCAGATAGTCCTCGGACAGGGCGCCGCGCAGTCCCGAGGGCCGGTTCGCGGTGTCGTGCGCGCCGAGGTAGAAGTCCCAGGCGCGGCGCAGTTCGTTCTGCTGGCTGTGGCTCGGCAGCGGATTGCCGTGGATGGCGGCGCCGTCGAGTGCGGACAGGTCGTACCAGCCGGTCGTCCGTACACCGCCGTCCGCGGTGAGCACCTCGGCGCGGACCTGGACGTCGATGTTCTGCTGCAGCGGGTTCGGGGCGAACAGCTTCCAGTTCTGCTCGAACTCGGGATAGATCCAGTCGTCGATCGCCCTGCCGTGCTTCTTGGTAAGGGTGTTCGAGGGCGCGACGTGCAGGAACACCATCCCGACGTGCACACAGGCGGCGACTGCGACGACCGCGAGCGCCAGAGCGGCGGCTATCTGGTACCGCAGGGAGAGGGCCGCCAGGCCGCGGCGAGGCGCGACCGGAATCACGCCGCCGGGATCCGCGACAGGGGCGGGCGGCGGTCCGTGCGGATCGGTGGCCTCCGGAACGGGGCCACCCCTTTCCATGAGCCGGGCAACCTCGCCCGTCCCGTCCGGGCCTGCACCGTCCGGGCCCGAAGCACCTACGTCCCCGCCCGCACCGCCGGAGGCCGGACCGCTCTCGCCCGCAGCGTCCACGGCCTTGCCCGCCCCGCCCGGAGCCGCACCGCCCGGGCCCGAAGCGCCTACGTCCCCGCCCGCACCGCCGGAGGCCGGACCGCTCTCGCCCGCAGCATCCGCGACCTTGCCCGCCCCGCCCGGAGCCGCACCGCCCGGGCCCGGAGCAGGTGCGACGTCGTCCGCCGGCGGATCCTCCCGCTCGTCCCGCGCGACGCCCACGGGCAGGCGGGACACCGGGTCGTCGGAATCGCCCGGCCGGTCCTCCGGCTTCTCCTCGTACGTGTCCATCCCGCCCCGTCTTTCGAGCCTCGCCTGCCTCGACGCCCTACCGCGCACACCAGGACCGTCCGGCAGCTGCCGTCACCACCACGGACCGCATCACCCGTCCGCAGCACGGCGCCGTACGTGCACCGGAACGGTACTCAGACCCACCCGTACCGCACACCCCAATGGACACAGCGGCCGCACCACGGCTCGGAGGTTGTCCACAGCAGTTGACACCCTACGGCGCCTCGGCCCACCATTGAATTCGACGGACCGAACGATCGGTCGGGAGACGGAATGGTCGAGGGGGACCGCATGGCGACAGCAGCAGCGCACCGGACGGCCCACGCGGACGGCGCGGCGCAGGAGGACACATCGGCCTTCCAGGCCGCCTTCGACGCCGCCGTGGCCGCCGAGGAGCGCATCGAGCCGCGTGACTGGATGCCCGACGCCTACCGGGCCACCCTGGTCCGGCAGATCGCCCAGCACGCGCACTCCGAGATCATCGGCATGCAGCCGGAGGCCAACTGGATCACCCGCGCCCCCTCCCTGCGCCGCAAGGCGATCCTGATGGCCAAGGTCCAGGACGAGGCGGGCCACGGCCTGTACCTGTACAGCGCGGCGGAGACGCTCGGCACCGGCCGGGACGAGCTGCTGGACAAGCTGCACACCGGTCGGCAGAAGTACTCCTCGATCTTCAACTACCCCACCCTGACATGGGCGGACGTCGGCGCCATCGGCTGGCTCGTGGACGGCGCCGCGATCACCAACCAGGTGCCCCTGTGCCGCTGCTCCTACGGCCCGTACGCGCGCGCCATGGTCCGCATCTGCAAGGAGGAGTCCTTCCACCAGCGTCAGGGCTACGAGCTGCTGCTCTCCCTCAGCCGGGGAACCGCCGAGCAGCACGCGATGGCCCAGGACGCGGTGGACCGCTGGTGGTGGCCGTCCCTGATGATGTTCGGCCCGCCCGACGACGAGTCGGCGCACTCCGCGCAGTCGATGGCATGGAAGATCAAGCGGCACTCGAACGACGAGCTGCGCCAGCGCTTCGTGGACATCTGCGTCCCCCAGGCCGAATCCCTGGGCCTCACGCTCCCCGACCCGGCTCTCGTCTGGAACGAGGAGCGGGGCCACCACGACTTCGGCCCCATCGACTGGACGGAGTTCCATGACGTCCTCAAGGGCAACGGCCCCTGCAACGACCAGCGGATAGCGCGGCGCAGGCAGGCACACGACGAAGGCGCATGGGTACGAGAGGCGGCCGCGGCCCACGCGGCGAAGCACGGCAACGCCGGGACGGGAGCGACGCACGCATGACGAACACCGACTGGCCCCTGTGGGAGGTCTTCGTGCGCTCGCGCCGCGGCCTCTCACACACCCACGCCGGCAGCCTGCACGCCCCGGACGCCGAACTGGCCCTGCGCAACGCACGCGATCTCTACACCCGGCGGGGCGAGGGCGTCTCGATCTGGGTCGTCCCGTCGTCCGCCATCACGGCCTCCTCGCCGGACGAGAAGGACCCCTTCTTCGAGCCGGCCGCCGACAAGCCGTACCGGCACCCGACGTTCTACGACATCCCGGAAGGGGTGAAGCACCTGTGACCGCCACCGTGCACACATCGGCCGCGCTGGCCCTCGGCGACGACGCCCTGGTGCTCTCACACCGCCTGGGGGAGTGGGCCGGGCTCGCACCCGTGCTCGAAGAGGAGGTCGCCCTCGCCAACATCGCCCTGGACCTGCTCGGCCAGGCCCGGGTGCTGTTGTCGATGGTGGGCAACGAGGACGAGCTCGCCTACCTCCGCGAGGAGCGCGCCTTCCGCAATCTGCAGCTGGTGGAGCAGCCCAACGGCGACTTCGCGCACACCATCGCCCGCCAGCTGTACTTCTCCACCTACCAGCGACTCCTCTACGGTCGGCTGGCCGAGGTCCAGGGCGAGTTCGCCGGCCTCGCGGCCAAGGCGGTCAAGGAGGTCGCCTACCACCAGGACCACGCCGAGCAGTGGACGCTGCGGCTCGGCGACGGCACGGACCTCAGCCATGAGCGGATGTCACGCGCCTGCGAGTCGCTGTGGCGGTTCACGGGTGAGATGTTCCTCCCGCTCGAGGGCGTGGACGTCGACTGGACGGGCATGAAGGACGCCTGGCTGGAATCGGTGAGTGACGTACTGCACCGGGCCACCCTGGAGGTCCCGCAGGGACCGCAGTCCGGCGCGTGGACCGCCGGCGCGGGGCGGCAGGGCCTGCACACCGAATCCTTCGGGCGGATGCTCGCCGAGATGCAGCATCTGCACCGCAGCCACCCGGGTGCGACATGGTGACGACCACGGCTCTCGAGGAGGAACTGCGCCGGCTGGCCGGCTCGGTCCCCGACCCGGAGCTGCCCGTGCTCACCCTGGAGGAACTGGGCGTCCTGCGGGCCGTCCACGCCCGCGGCACGGACACGGTGGAGGTCGAGCTGACCCCCACCTACACCGGATGCCCCGCCATCGAGGCGATGTCCCTGGACATAGAGCGGGTCCTGCACTCCCACGGTGTACGGGACGTCGTCGTCCGCACGGTACTCGCCCCCGCCTGGTCCACCGACGACATCACCGACGAAGGCCGCCGCAAGCTGCGGGAGTTCGGGATAGCGCCCCCACGGCGGCACCGCGAGGCATCCGGCCCGGTGGATGTCCGGCTGGGCCCGACGCGTACGGCAGCCGAGGCGCCCCACGCGGAGGACGAGCCCGTGCGCTGCCCGCACTGCGGATCCTCCGAGACCGAACTGCTCAGCCGTTTCTCCTCCACCGCGTGCAAGGCACTGCGCCGCTGCCTGGACTGTCGCGAACCGTTCGACCACTTCAAGGAGTTGTGATGGCCCGGTTCCACCCGCTCCCGGTGGCCGCGGTCGACCGGCTGACCGACGACTCCGTGGCACTGACGTTCTCCGTGCCGCCCGCCCTGCGCGAGGAGTACCGGCACGCCCCCGGCCAGCACCTGGCCCTGCGCCGGACCGTCGACGGCACGGACGTGCGCCGCACCTACTCGATCTGCTCTCCCGCCCCGGCACCGGACGGCGCGGGCCCGAGCACACTGCGGGTCGGAGTACGCCTGGTCGACGGAGGGGCCTTCTCCACGTACGCGCTCAAGGAGATCGCCGTCGGCGACGAGCTCGAGGTGATGACCCCGGCGGGCCGGTTCACTCTGGATCCCGCACCCGGGCTGTACGCGGCTGTGGTGGGCGGCAGCGGGATCACACCGGTGCTGTCGATCGTGACAACCCTGCTGACACGGGAGCCCGGGGCACGGTTCTGCCTCATACGCAGCGACCGGACGTCCGCCTCCACGATGTTCCTGGAGGAGGTCGCCGACCTCAAGGACCGCTTCCCCGCGCGGTTCCAGCTGGTCACGGTGCTCTCCCGGGAGGAGCAGCAGGCGGGCCTGCCGACCGGGCGGCTGGACCAGGAGCGGCTGTCCGGGCTGCTGCCGGCACTGCTGCCGATCGAGGAGGTGGCCGGCTGGTTCCTGTGCGGGCCGTTCGGGCTGGTGCAGTCGGCGGAGCGGGCGCTTCGCGGGCTCGGGGTGGCGCGGACGCGCATCCACGAGGAGATCTTCCATGTGGACGCCGGGGCCCTGGTCGCGCCGCCCGTGCCCGCGCCCGCGCACAGCACGGTGACCGCCCGGCTCGACGGACGCGGCGGAAGCTGGCCCGTGCAGGACGGCGAATCGCTGCTGGAGACGGTGCTGCGCAACCGCCCCGACGCCCCCTACGCCTGCAAGGGCGGGGTGTGCGGGACCTGCCGTGCCTTCCTGGTCTCCGGCGAGGTGCGCATGGACCGCAACTTCGCACTGGAGCCGGAGGAGACGGAGGCGGGCTATGTACTGGCCTGCCAGTCCCACCCGGTCACGGAGAAGGTGGAGCTCGACTTCGACCGATGAGCGGCGCTGAGCCCCGGCACGCATGAGCGGCGGCGCCGTCCCCGACGGCGGTGCGGTGCCCGGCCGTTCCCTTCTTCTAGAACCTGTTCTATCTTGACGCACCGTCAGGGAACCGGATGCGCCGGAAGGACAGGCCGTGGACTTCACCTTCAGCGAGGAGCAGCAGGCGGCGCTCGAAGCGGCTCGGGCCGTGTTCGCCCGGGTCGCACCGGACGACGTACCCAGTCCCGCACTCACCACGGGCGCCGTCGCCGACGACTTCGACCGCGCCCTGTGGAAGCGGCTCGCGGACGCCGACCTGCTGAGCCTGCTGCTGGACCCCGAGCACGGCGGAGCGGGCCTCGACCCGATCGCCCTCTGCCTGGTACTGCGAGAGTCGGCGAAGGTCCTGGCCCGCATACCGCTGCTGGAGGGCACGGCCGCTGCCAGGACCCTCCAGGCCTACGGCAGCCCGGAGTTGAAGGCGGACATGCTCGCCCGGGCAGGTCGCGGAGAACAGGTCCTCACCGTCGCCGCACACGGCCGCACCGGCCACGACCCGGCCGAACTCGCCGTGGTCGCACGACAGGACACGGACGGCACCTGGGTGCTGGACGGAATCCACACAACGGTCCCCTGGGCGTACAACGCCGACGCCGTCCTCCTGCCCGCACACACCGAAGACTCCGGCCGAGCCCTCCTCGCCCTGGTGCCACGGCTGCACAAAGGCGTCGTACTGGCCGAACAGTTCTCCACCACGGGAGAAAGGCTTGCGGAACTACGGCTCGAATCCGCGCGGCTCGCACCGCACTACATGATCGACGCCGAAGAGGCCTGGGAGTCGCTGCGACTGCTGCTGACCACCGGGACGTGCGCGCTCGCGCTCGGCCTCGGCGAAGCCGTGCTGGCGATGACAAGCACGTACACGGGCAAGCGCGAGCAGTTCGGCCACCCGGTCGCCACGTTCCAGGCTGTCGCCGTACAGGCCGCCGACCGGTACATCGACCTGCGCGCCATGGAGGCCACACTGTGGCAGGCCGCATGGCGGATCAACTCCGGGGCGGCGGGCGCACTGCCGGCGTCGGCAGACGTGGCGGTCGCGAAGATCTGGGCTTCCGAGGGCGTACGACGGGTGGTGCAGACCGCCCAGCACCTGCACGGAGGCTTCGGCGCCGACACCGACTACCCGCTGCACCGCTACCACGCGTGGGCCAAGCACCTGGAACTCTCGCTCGGCCCGGCGGCCGCCCACGAGGAAACACTCGGCGACCTGCTCGCGGCACATCCGCTGGGATGAACCGCGGCACGCTCCGGCGCGGGCCGCAGGCCCGATCTACAGCACGAAGCCCGACTCGCCCTTGGCGTCCACAAGGGGACGGCCCGCGGCCGCCCAGACCTGCATACCGCCGTCGACGTTCACCGCGTCGACGCCCTGCTGGACCAGGTACATCGCGACCTGAGCCGAACGGCCACCGGAGCGGCAGATCACATGGACCCTGCCGTCCTGCGGCGCCGCCTCCGTGAACTCTCCGTACCGTGCGACGAACTCGCTGAGGGGGATGTGCAGCGCCCCCTCGGCGTGACCCGCCTGCCACTCGTCGTCCTCACGGACGTCCAGCAGGAAGTCGCCGTCCTTGAGGTCCGTGACCTCGACCGTGGGCACACCAGCTCCGAAATGCATGCTTCGACGCTACCCGACGCCGGCCCAAGGCCGCCTCGGCCCCGACCGCCGGTACCGTGAGCGACCGGCCGTGCACAGCCGATCACCTCACGGCCGCCGCTACACGGCTTTTCGCGGCCGGTTCAGCCGCGCAGCGCCTCCAGCTCGGCTTCCTTCTGTGCCGCCTGGGCCAGCAGCTGTTCCGCGATGTCGTCGAGGAGACGATCGGGATCGTCGGAAGCGAGTCGGAGCATCGAGCCGATCGCGCTCTCCTCCAGCTCCCGAGCCACAAGCGTGAGCATCTCCTTGCGCTGCGAAAGCCACTCGAGGCGCGCATAGAGCTCCTCGCTGCGGCTCGGCCTGCGCTCCGGAGGGACTGGGCCGGCCGCCCACTCCGCGGACAGCTCCCGCAGCACGGCCTCGTCGCCGCGGGCGTAGGCGGCGTTGACCCGGGTGATGAACTCCTCACGCCGCTTGCGCTCGCCGTCGTCCTGGGCGAGGTCGGGGTGAGCCTTGCGGGCGAGCTCACGAAAGAGCTTGCGGGCCTCCTCGCTGGGGCGGACACGCTGCGGTGGCCGCACGGGCCGGTCCGTCAGCATGGCCTCCGCCTCCGGGAACAGCCCCTCCTCGGAGTCCAACCAGCCGTGGAACAGTTCCTCCACGCCAGGCATCGGCATGACCTGGGCACGCGCCTCCTGGGCGCGGCGAATGTCCTCGGGATCACCGGTACGGGCGGCCCGCGTCTCCGCGATCTCCGCCTCCAGCTCGTCGAGGCGCGTGTACATCGGGCCGAGCTTCTGGTGGTGCAGCCGCGAGAAGTTCTCGACCTCGACCCGGAACGTCTCCACGGCGATCTCGAACTCGATCAACGCCTGCTCGGCAGCCCGCACGGCCCGCTCCAGCCGCTCCTCGGGCCGCGCACCGCCCTCGGCAGCGTCCTCACCTGGGCCCGCGGCCTCCCCGGATCCGGCGCCCTCGGCAACCGGCTCCTCGGCATCGGACAGCGACTGGCTCTGCTCGGCTTCGGGCGTCGTCACCGAACCAGCGTAAGACACGTCCGCGGGCGCGCTTCCCGCTCCGGCGAAGTCCTGGGGCGTCGGGGATCGGGGGCGCCCGGGGATGGCTCGGGCTTGGGGGGCCTCCCCCCTCCCCCCGCCCCAGG
>NZ_LMWH01000240.1 GCF_001507435.1 Streptomyces sp. NRRL F-5122 | reverse complement strand
GTCAGCTTGCCCTTGGCATGCTGCGCCTCGGTCGCCTTCTCACTGGGCCCGGCCACAGCCTGCGCACGGATCTCGTGCAGCTCCGCCACCCGCCCGCGCCCGTCGACGGGTTCGACCCCCGCCGGAGGCCTGTCGTCCAGTGCGGTCATCCGTGTCTCCTCCTTCATGAGCGGGACGGGCGCGGTCGGGCGTCCGTGGTACGTCCGTCGGGGATGCCTGCGAGGCTCAGCACCGACTCGGGCCGGAGCCTGTGCACGACGGTGTGCCGAACCGGCTCCCGAACCGCCGCGGCCGCCGCGTGACCCGGGCCGCAGGGCACGTCGAGGACGTGCCAGCCGTCCGGCCGCGGCGGAGCCCCGGGGCCGGCGTCACCGAGATACACATCGGACGTCCAGCGGCCCACCCCCACGCCCGTTCCCTTCAGATACGCCTCCTTGCGCGCCCAGAGGCGAGCGAAGACGGCCGGTCGGCCCGGACCCGCGTACTGCTCCAACTCCCGCTGCTCCCACGGGTGGAGAGACGATCGGCACAGCGAGACCCGTTCCGGGCGCGGCAGTCCTTCGATGTCGACGCCCACCGGTGCACGGGCCACACCGACGAGCACCGCGCCCCGGCTGTGGGACAACGAGAAGTGCGGTGCGCCCGGTGCGGCGCCGGCCAGCACGGGGCGCCCGTGCGGGCCGCCGCAGCGGGGGCAGTCCGCACGGGCGAACGTCACATCCTTGGCGGGGATGCGCAGGTACGCACCGAGCAGCCGGCGCAGCGCAATGTGCGCGGCGATGTACAGCGCCCGGTCGGCGGGGCGCCGGAAGGCGTCCGCTCGGTGCCGCTCGGCCTCGTCGAGTTCCCCGACGGGAAGCGGTACGACTCCGGGCGGGGTCAGCAGCCACAGGTCCAACCGATCTGCGTCGAGGTGGAGTTCGGTCATGCGGACAGACGGCGTACGTCGTCCAGCAGCTCGGCCTGCCGCAGGGTGTCCCCACGCACCGCGGACCCGGCGCGGACCGCGGTGACGAAGGCGGCGACGGTGGCCGCGACCTGGTCGGCGGGATCCAGCCGGATCTCCTCCGTGGTGTGCCCGTGCACGGCGATCACGGGCACGAAGTCGGCCGGCGGCGTGAACGCCCGGTCCACCGTGATCCGGCCCTCGCTGCCCCAAAGCTCGTACCGCGCGAGGTAGGCGTGCTCCATCCCGAACGTGAGGTGTGCGGTGACGCCTTCGGGTGTGCCCAGCAGCGCGGCGCCGGACGTCTCCACCCGTCGCCCGCCGCCTCGGGTGAGCCTGGCGCCGACGACCTCGAGAGCGGGACCCAGGAAGTGCAGGGCGGCGCGCAGCGGGTAGAGGCCGACGTCCGACACGGCGCCACCGCCGAGCTCGGGCGCGTAGCGGATGTCACCGTCGGGGAGCGGGGGGATGGTGAACGCCGCGTGGAAGGAGCGTAGTTCACCGATCCGTCCCGCGGAGACGAGGCGCCGCACCGCCTCGTGCCGCGGATGGTGGACGAACATCACGTTCTCCATCAGGGCCGCACCCTGCTTCGCGGCGAGGTCCAGGAGACGCTCGGTGCTCTCCGGGTCCGTCGTCAGGGGCTTCTCGGCCAGCACGTGTTTGCCCGCGTTCAGAGCGGCCTCCACCCAGGGGGCGTGCAGTGCGGCCGGCAGGGGGACGTACACCGCCTGCACGTCGTCGGCGTCGAGCAGTTCGGCGTATCCCCGCACCGGACGGCAGCCGAAGCGTGCGGCCACCTCCTCGGCCCTGGCCGGATCGCGGCTGGCGACGGCGGCGACCTCCACGTCGCGGGATGCGGCGAACGCCGGCAGCATCCGCCGTACCGCGATGTCCGCGCAGCCGAGCACCCCGATGCGTACCGGCGTGCTCATCGCGCGCCCGCCAAGGTGGCGTTGAGGCAGGCCAGCAGTGTGCGGGCCTGGACGTTGAGGTAGTGACCGTGGCGGACCAGCCAGGTGAGCTGGTCGGGGGTGACCCAGGCGTAGCCGGGCGGCGGATCGAGTGGGGCCTCCCGCTCGTCGGCCTCGACGACGAGATACCGGCTCTCCGCGTTGAGGAACCGGCCGCCCTCCTCCGAGTGCACTGCCTCGTACCGGATCCGGTCCGGCGGCACCTCGAGCACGGTGTCGAGGAACAACGGGCGCTCCTTGTCCGGAACATGGGCGTAGTTGCCGGGCGTGTACTGGACCGTGGGGCCCAGTTCGACGGTGTCCAGGAACCCGCCTTCGACCCGGGCGTGCACCAGCACATGGGGTATGCCGTCGAACGTCCGGGTGAGGAAGGCGGTGACGCCGAGGCCCACCGGCTCGAACAACGGCTGGGTCCAGCTGGTGACCTCGCGGTTGCCGGCCTGGACGGCCACCGCCACCACCGTGAAGTAGCGTCCGTCCTCGTGCTCGATGGCCATGTCGTGGCGCCGCCAGCCGGGCAGCCCGGCCAGCGGAACGCGCTCGGCGTGCACATCGTGGCGGGCGCGCTCACCGGTGATCCAGGACAGCAGGTCGGCGTCGCAGTGCAGGGCGTTGCTCGCCTTCGGTGCGACGGGCAGGCATGACAGCACCGTTCGCGAGTCCATGTTGACGACATTGTCGCGGTGCAGGAGCTCGGCGATCTGCCCCAGAGTGAGCCAGCAGAAGTCGTCGAGGAGGGGCACGTCGCCGACCGCTTCCACGATCATGTTGCGGTTGGACTTGCGGTAGAACCACGAACCGTGTTCGGACTGCAGGACGTCGGCGACGATCCGCCCGCGCCCCGGCCCCACGAAGTGCTCGATGTACTTCACGTCCGCGCCCCGGTGGGCCTTGGTGTAGTTGCTGCGGGTCGCCTGCACGGTGGGGGAGAGCTGGAGCAGATTCGGGTTGCCGGGCTCCATCTTCGCCTGCATCAGGAAGTGCAGGACCCCGTCGAACTCCTTGACCAGGATGCCCAGGATGCCGACCTCGGGCTGCTTGATGACGGGTTGGTGCCAGTCCGCGTACGGGCCGTCGCCATAGGGGCCGTCCCGCTCGGTGACGTGCAGGCCCTCGATCGTGAAGAACCGGCCACTGCGGTGCACCAGGTTCCCGGTGGTCTCCTGGAACGACCAGCCGTCCAGTTGCGCGAAGGGGATCCGGTCCACGCGGAAGGCGTTGACGCTGCCCCGTTCGGCGAGCCATTCCGGAAAGTCGGCGGTCGGCAGGTGCACGCCCCGGGCGGTGGCGGCCGACCGGGCGATCCGGTCGGCGAACTGCCGTGCACTGTCGCGTGCTTGAAGGAGCGAAGACGGCATCGAAGAGAACTCCCCGTGTGCGATGGGTCCGGTGTGTCCGGGCTGCGAGGGCGTACGGCTGACGTTCAGCGGAAGTCGACGATGGTGAACAGGCCCTTCTTCACGAGCTTGATCCCGTCGGTGGCGTCCTTCGACCACGTGAGCGCGGCGTACCGGGCCCGCTCCACGGGGAGTTGCACGACCGTCGACCGGCCCGTGGACAGATGCAGGCTGCCCAGGCTGACCGAGGTGAACGGGGAGTCCGGCGGGAAGGTGCCGTCGTCGGGCATCGAGTCGAAGTAGGCCTTGAGGCCGGCTTCGGTGGTGCCGTCCGCGATCCTCACGAAGAGCAGTTCGTTGACCTGGCCGGGGATCTCGTTGACGTACTGCAGGGGCCGGCCGGCGCGCAGCGTGCCGCGTATCTCGAAGCGCGGCCCGGCGCCGGGTACGTTCCTGGACACGATCGTTGCGGTCGGTGCGAGACCCTGGTCCACGGTGTCCCCGGTGACCGTCAGCCAGTGGTAGCGCGGCTCGGCGTCGCCCACCGCCAGATAGTCGAAGAGCAGGTACCTGCCCGGCTGGAGGCGCTGGGTGAAGGACCCCGGCTGTCCGGGGTGGATCACCAGGCCGCCGAGCAGGGTGGCGGTGTCGTCCAGGTCCTTCGCTCCCTGGGGCACGTCGGACGGCGTGTTGGACAGCGCGCGGGACAGGGCGCCCAGGAAGTCGTCCCAGCCCTTGCCGTCCTTCAGCCGTGCGAGTCCGATCCACCCCCTGCCCGCCTGGGTGGTCGAGGCGTGGAACGTCGTCAGCCCGGGACGGGTGGTCGCCGGTGCCGTGAACCCAGCGTCGGTGGAGGTGATGTCGACCGAGTGGGACGTCTCGGCGGTGGCGGTGCCGCGGAGGGTGGGAGCGGGTGCCGCGAGGGCGGGCCCCTGGACGCCGGCCAGCATCAGTGCGGCCCCGGCCAGTGCGGTCGTCATGCGCACGGAGCGCCTTCCGCGCTCAGTGCCCTTCTCGCCCTGCGGGCGTGTTGTGCTCTTACGTCTCTCGTCGTTCATCACGGGGTCCTCACTGGTCTTTCCGGGTACGGGGGCGGGTGCTGGGGCGTCGGAGGGAGGCGGACGTTCAGGCGTGCGCGGACGTGCCGGACGACACCGAGGCAGTGAAGTCGCCGAGGATCCGCCGGTAGTAGCCGGGGCCGAAGCCCATCTCCGCGACCTGCGGCACCAGGGCGCGCAGCTTCTCGGTCGAGATGACGTGCTGACGGACGCCCGCGTCGACGAACTCACGGCGCGCCTCCAAACCCAGGGCCCGCGCGAGGTGGTCGACGACGTCCCCCACCGGGACGGCGAAACCGGAGGCGACATTGACCGTCTCGGCCCGCAGATCCATGGCGAGCAGACGGTCGATGACCGTGATGACGTCGCCGACGTCGATCAGGTCGCGGGCCGCTTCCCGGTGCACGCGGACCACTCCTTCGCGCAACTGGCGCACCAGAGTGGGCAGTAACTGGTGCTCGGGCTGATCGGGTCCGACCAGATGGCCGAGCCGAAGGATCACGTGGGCGGCGCCGGAGTCGCGCAGCAGCTGCTCGAGGGCGAGTTTGTGCGCGCCGTAGGGGGTGCAGGGCGTCACCGGCGTGTCCTCCCGGCCGGGCCCCTCGGCGAGTCCGTACATGCCGGTCGCCGCCGTGGAGAAGAAGAGCAGTCGCCGACCGGTGTCCTGGCACCGCTCGACGACCTCGTGCAGCAGCGCCGCCTCACGGGCGAAGTCCTCGTCGGAGGTGCCGCTCGCCCAGGACACACCCGCCGCCAGGGCCACGGTGTCCGGATGCCGGCCGGCCAGCGAACGAAGGTTTCGCGCCAGGAAACCGTTTCCCACAATGTCCATGTGTCGTCGTCCCGATCTCTGGAGGGGGATGAGGGCCGGTCCCGCTCAGCCGCGCGCGGCCACGAACTCCTTGATCGAGGCGGTGACGTAGTCCAGCATCTCGTCGGTGAGCGCCGGGTAGACCCCGATCCAGAAGGTGTGCTCGGTGATGACGTCGCTGTTGGTCAGTTCGCCCACGATCCGGTGCGGCTGGTCGATGTAGGCCGGGTGCCGGGTGAGGTTGCCGGCGAACAGGCGGCGGGTGCCGATCCTTCGGGACTCCAGGAAGTCGACCAACTCGGCGCGGCCGAAGGGCGCCTCGGGGTCGACGGTGATCACGAACCCGAACCAGCTCGGCTCGGAACGCGGCGTGGCCTCGGGCAGCAGCAGCCCGGGAACCCCGTCCAGGCCCTCCCGCAGCCTCCGCCAGTTGCGCTGCCGGGCCTCGATGAAGGAGTCCAGCTTGGCCAGCTGCGCCAGACCGAGTGCGGCCTGGATGTCCGTGGCCTTCAGGTTGTACCCGACGTGCGAGAAGATGTACTTGTGGTCGTATCCGGCGGGCAGCGTGCCCATCTGGTACTTGAACCGCTTCATGCAACGGTCGTTCTCGCCCGGCTCGCACCAGCAGTCCCGCCCCCAGTCCCGCAGCGACTCCACGATCCTGGCCAGCGCCAGGTTGGAGGTCAGCACACACCCGCCCTCGCCCATGGTGAGGTGGTGCGCCGGGTAGAAGCTGACGGTGGTCATGTCGCCGAAGGTGCCGGTGAGTTTGCCGTCGTAGAGCGAGCCGACCGCGTCGCAGTTGTCCTCGATCAAAAACAGATCGTGCTCCTGGGCGAGTTGGGCTATCTCCGCGACCTCGAAGGGGTTGCCCAGGGCGTGCGCGACGATGATGGCCCGGGTCTTGGGACCGATCGCCGCGGCCACCCGGTCGGCGGTCGCGTTGTAGGTGGTGAGGTCCACGTCCACGAAGACCGGGATCAGGCCGTTCTGCAGGATGGGGTTCACGGTGGTCGGAAAACCCGCCGCCACCGTGATGACCTCGTCGCCCGGCCGCAGCCGCCGGTCCTCCAGCGTGTGCGACGTCAGTGCCGACACCGCCAGCAGATTGGCCGACGAACCGGAGTTCGTCAGATGTGCCTTGCGGCGCTTCAGGCGGCGGGCGAAGGCCGACTCGAACTTGCGGGAGCTGGTCCCGGCGGCGATGCGCATATCCAGCGCCGCCTCCACCAGGGCCATCCGGTCGGCCTCCTCCAGGACCGCGCCGGACGGCCAGATCTCCGTCGTGCCCGGCACGAACTCACGCTCCGGGGAGACCTCCTGGTGGTATGTGCGGACCTCTTCCAGGATCCGGTCCTTGCGGTCGCTCATGGTCGTACCCCTTCCTCGGCCGGTGCGCCGGCCGTGATGCCCAGTGGTGTGCCGAGCGGCGGTCGCTCCGGCGGCAGTACGGATGCGAGAAGGTCGCGCAGGGAGTCGTCGACGCTGCGCAGCGGGCGCCAGCCGAGCAGGCGCCGGGCACGGGAGACGTCCAGGCACTGCCGGGCGACATCGGTGCGCGAGGCGGGTGCCTCGGTCGCCTCGACCACCGGGATCTCCAGGCCGCTGAGCGCGATCATCCGGTCGACCAGCCCGCGCATGGGGACCGCCTCGCCGCGGCCCACATTGATCACCTGGCCGGTGACGATCCGCGCCGGTGCCGTGGCCGCGGCCAGGACCGCCGCGGCGACGTCACCGGTGTCCACCAGGTCGCGGGCCGCACGCAGGGGCGGCAGATGCAGTGCGGCGGGCTTCTCACCCCGCGCGTCGGCCCGGGCAGAGGTGCCGAGGTGGCCGGCGACCCGGCCGAAGAGGCTGCCCTCCGGTACCCCGGCACCGATCACGTTGGCGAGCCGGAGCACCACCCCGTCGACGCCCCGCTCCCGTGTGCCGCGCAGGACGGCTTGCGTGCCCCGGAGTTTGGTACGGCCGTACGGCGTCACCGGGGTGGGCGCATGGTCCTCGCCGGTGGCGCCGTCCGGGGCGCCGGCCCCGTACTCGTGGACGCTGCCGAGCTGAACCAGCCGTACTGGAGGGCCGGGAGCGGCGGCGAGCGCCGTCACGACCCGTTCGACCAGTTCGACGTTGCCCGCTGCCATCTCCGTCCCGTCGGCCCGCCAGGCCCGGCCCGCCGCGTTGACCACCACGTCGGCGCCGATTGTGGCGAGGACCTCCGTGAGTGCCTCGGGTGCCGTCGTGAGCAGGTCCAGCCGCGTCGTCGTCACTCCGGAGGTGCTGGGCGGCACCGACTCGGTTGCCGCAGTGCGGGCGATCAGGTGCACCCGGGCGCCCTTCGCGGCGAACGCCGCGCCGAGGTGCCGGCCCAGGAACCCGGTGCCGCCCAGGACCGCGACCGAGAGCCCGGCCGTGGGCCGGTGCTCAGGCCGCACGGATCGCCCCGTGCTTGACGGCCTTCCACCAGTCGGGGTTGTCGCGGTACCAGGCGACCGTGTCGGCGAGACCCTGCGCGAAGCTGATCCGCGGCGCGTAGCCGAGCTGCTTGCGGATCTTGGATTCGTCGATGGAGTAGCGCAGGTCGTGCGCCTTGCGGTCGGCGACTCGTCGGATCATCTCCTCGCCCGCGCCGGTCAGTTCCAGGAGTTTCTCGGTCAGGGCGAGGTTGGTGTACTCGTTTCCGCCGCCGATGTTGTAGACCTCGCCGGGCTTGCCGTCGTTGAGCACGAGGTGGATGCCGCGGCAGTGGTCGGCCACGTGCAGCCACTCGCGGACATTGCGCCCGTCGCCGTACAGCGGCACCTGGTGGCCCTCCAGGAGGTTCGTGACGAACAGCGGGATGACCTTCTCGGGGTGCTGGTAGGGCCCGTAGTTGTTGGAGCAGCGGGTGATCGAGAGGTCCACGCCGTGGGTGCGCCAGTACGTCCGGGCCACCAGGTCCGACCCGGCCTTCGAGGCGGCGTACGGGGAGTTGGGCGCCAGCGGCCACTCCTCCGTCCAGGAGCCCTCCTCGATCGAGCCGTACACCTCGTCCGTGGAGACGTGCACGACCCGCTCGATCCCGCTCTCCAGCACGGCGTCGAGCAGGGTCTGGGTGCCGAGGACGTTCGTCCGGAAGAACTCGCCGGCGCCCTCCAGGGAGCGGTCGACGTGGGACTCGGCCGCGAAGTGGACCACGGCGTCGTGGCCGGGCAGCAGTTCGCGCAGCAGATCGCGGTCGCAGACGTCGCCCCGGACGAACACCAGCCGCTCGTGCGCGGCGGGCAGGTTCTCCCTGTTTCCCGCGTAGGTCAGCTTGTCCAGTGCGGTGACCTGGGCGCCCTCCCAGCCGCTGTACTCGTCGGCGAGCAGGCTGCGCACGAAGTGCGAGCCGATGAAGCCTGCCGCTCCGGTGACCAGGATCCTCATGCCGCGACCTCCACTCGGGTGTGATCTCCGACGACCAGGCAGTGATGGTCGGTGCCCCGGCCCGTGGTGCCCACGGACGCGGCACGCCCGATCAGCGAGTTGCGCAGGCCGCGGACCCCGGTGACCGATGCCTCGTCGAGGGCGATGGAGCGCTCCAGCCGACTGTCCGTCACCAGGCAGTTCCGCCCGATGGAGGTGTGCGGGCCCACGTGGCTGTCCTGCAGAACCGTGCCCGCGCCGATGATCGCCGGACCCTCGACCCGGGAGCGGACGATGCGCGCGCCCGCCTCGACCACGACGCGGCCGACCAGCACGCTGCCGGGGTCGACGCGTCCCTCGACGCGCCGGGTCAGGCCGTCCAGGAGGTGGCTGTTGCACTCCAGGACGTCCTCGACCCTTCCGGTGTCCTTCCAATAGCCGTCGTAGCGCCCGGCGCGCACGTCCGCCCCGGAGGAGACCAGCCACTGGATGGCGTCGGTGATCTCCAGTTCGCCGCGGGCGCTGGGTTCGATCGAGGCCACCGCCTCGTGGATGGCGGCGGTGAAGAAGTACACACCGATCAGGGCCAGGTCGCTGCGTGGCTGCCGAGGTTTCTCCACCAGACGCAGCACCTCGCCGTCGGGGCCGAGTTCGGCGACGCCGAACGCGCGCGGGTCGGCGACCTTGTGGACGACGACCTGCGCGGCCGGCCGGTACCGGGCGAACTCCTCGGCGCTCGAATCCACCCCGTCGGGCAGCATGTTGTCGCCCAGGTACATCACGAAGTCGTCGTCGCCGAGGAAGTCGCGGGCGATGACCACGGTGTGGGCCAGTCCGCGCGGTGCGTCCTGCGGGATGTAGGTGATGTGCACGCCGAACCGGGCACCGTCACCGAGTACCGCCTCGATCTCGGGGCCGCGGTTGCCGACGACGACGCCGACCTCGCTCACCCCCAGATCCCGAACGGAGTTCAGCACATGCACCAGGACGGGCGTGTTGGCGATGGGGATGAGTTGTTTGGGCATCGAATAGCTGAAAGGCCGCAGCCGGGTACCGGACCCGCCTGCGAGCACCAGAGCCTTCATCGAGAGGTCCTCTCGGTTCGTGTGTTCACGCCAGTCGGCCGAGCGCGGCGACCACGCTCGCGGGTGAGGGCATGTCGGCGATCTCGCGGGACAGTTCACGGGCCCGCTCGCCGTATCCGCCCTTGGACAGCAGCTCCTGACAGGAGTCCGCGACGGCGTCGGCCGAGTCCTCGCCGGGCAGCAGCGTGATCGCGGCCCCGAAGTCGGCGACGCGCCGGGCCGGCTTCTCGAGCACGGCCCCCTTGGGGATGAGCAGTTGGGGCACCCCGGCGTTCAGCCCGGTCAGGGTGCTGACCCCGCCGGCGTGGTGGACGAGCAGATCGCAGGTGGGCGCGACGAGATCGAGGGGCACCCAGCCGGCCCGGACGCCGGGCAGATCCTCGCGCACGGCGTCGGCGACCTGGTCGGGTGCGGCGACGATCAGCTCGACGTCCCAGGACGCGACGTCCTTCGCGAGGCCGCGCAGGAAGTCGAAGTTCTTGTCGTAGCTCTCCCTGGCGACCCGGCTCCCCGAGGTCACGAGGATCCTGCGGTGCTCGCCCCGCTCGAACATCCACGGTTCCAGGCGCCGTTGGGCGTTCGCCGGGACGTAGCGCATCGCCTGTGCCCCGGCCGTACCCGCCGGGCGCAGGCTGGGCGGGCAGATGTCGACGAACAGGTCAGGGTCC
This sequence comes from Streptomyces sp. NRRL F-5122, assembly GCF_001507435.1. GTDB lineage: Bacteria > Actinomycetota > Actinomycetes > Streptomycetales > Streptomycetaceae > Streptomyces > Streptomyces lannensis. Next base: position 117,700 of record NZ_LMWH01000240.1, on the reverse strand, counting down.
GGCAGTCGGTCGAGTCCGAACTCACGCAGTTCCGGCTGGAGTTCGGCGTCGGCGCCGGGATGGATGCCGTCGGCCTCGATGGCGTCCCAGGCCTGCCGTACATGCGGCACTCCCAGATGCAGTGCCAGCAGCGGGGCGACATAGCTCATCGTGCCGCCGACGATCACGTCGGGTCGCCAGGCCAGGCCGAACTCGCGCATCCGCGGCAGGCTCGAAGCGGCCATGCGCGCGAACCAGCGCCCGGTGAACAGCGCCTGCTCCAGCGGGTCGGAGGGGATCGACTCGGGGTTGCCGGTCCGGTCCGTGGTGATGAAGTGCCGGATCGGCAGATCGGTGGTCGCGACCCCCGGCAGGCCCGAGGCGGTGATGTACGGGACCATGTCGTCGTTCGCGGCCATGACGACCTGGTGGCCCGCGTTGCGGGCGGCGGTGGCCAGCGGGGCGAGGGCGAACACGGTCGCCAGGCTGCCCGCGGCGACGAACAGCATCTTCACGAGGTGCCTGCCTTGTCGAATCGGGGCAGCATGCCTGCCCGTACGGCCTCGGCCACGGTGGGCGCCTTGGCGTCCTTGTCCGAGATGAGAGGGGGCTGCGGGCAGTCCCAGGGCAGATCGAGATCCGGGTCCAGAGGATTGACGTCGATCTGCGTGCCTGGCACGTACGTGGTGGAGACGACGTAGCAGATGCAGGCGTCGTCGCTGAGTGCGAGGAAGCCGTGGCCGACGCCCTCGGGCACGTAGACGGACCTTCCGGAGTCCGCGTCCAGCACATTGACCCGGTGCTCGCCGAAGGTCGGGGAGCCGATCCTCAGGTCCACGACGATGTCGCGCAGCGAGCCGCGTACACAGGTGACGTACTTTGCCTGCCCCGGCGGAATGCGCACGCTGTGGATCCCGCGCAGCGTATGGCGCTTCGACACGGAGTAGTTGATCTGCCGCGGACCGAAGGAGACGCCGGTGGCGTCCTCCAGCGCGTCACTGCGCATCGCCTCGTAGAACGTCCCGCGCTCGTCCGGGATCTGGGCGGGCGTTATCAAGTAGGCCCCGGGGATGTTCAGTTCCTCGATGTGCACTGTGTGCTCGCCTCTCTCGGTCGTCCGGCTGCACGGGCCAGGTCCGCCAGGTCGGCGGCCACGGCGGACGGGGGCGGCATCGCGGCCATCTCCGCGGCCAGGCCCCGCGCCGATGCGGCGTACCGGGGGTCGGACAGCAGATCGTCCAGGGCCTCGCCGACGATCCGCGGATCGTCCTGCTGGGCCGCCGTGTCGAAGGAGCGCCCCGCCCCGGTCGCGACGAGCCGGTCGCCCAGCGGGAAGTGGTCCGCCAGCTGGGGCAGCGCCAGCTGCGGCAGCCCGAACGCCGTCGCGGTCATCGCCGTACCGGCACCGCCGTGGTGCACCATGGCGTCACAGGTGCCGAGGAAGAGGTGCAGGGGCAGCGGATCGACCGCCGTCACGCCGTCGGGCAGCGGTCCGATCGCGGTGCGGTACGGCTCGGGCAGTGTCACCACGATCTCGGTGCCGGGTCGCGCGGCGAGAGTGTGCAGCAGATCGCGGGTGAAGCGCTCGCCGTGCAGGGCAAGGGTGTTGCCCAGCGACACGGCGACCCGGCGCCGCCCGGCCCCGGGGCCGCGGTCCGCGCGCACCCAGGCCGGCACCTCGCCGCCCCCGCTGTACGGCACGAACCGGACCGGCACTCCCGGCTCGCCGTCCGGTATCCGCAGTGACGGCGGGCACGGGTCGAGCAGCACGGCCGGGTCGGGCAGCCCGGGCAGGCCGAGTCTGTCGCACAGCTCCTGCAGGTCGGGGTGGACGAAGCGCCGGGCGGGGCCGGAGATGGCGTCCACCGTCCAGCGGTGGTGGACCACAGGCACCCCCAGCCGCGCTCCGATGATCAGCGAGCAGTACTCCAGCGGGTCGGCGAGGATCAGCTCCGGGCGGTACTCCTCGGCCACGTCGGCGTAGCGGTCGAGCAGCGAGGTGGCATGGGCCCCCCACAACCTGCCGTATCCGCCGATCAGTTCGGGGGCGGGCCGGGGCCTCTCCTGCAGTGGCCGCCGGTCCTCGGGCAGTCCCTTCAGCAGCATCGCGTTCACATCGAACGACTCGCCGATCCGGATGCCGGTGAGCCCGCCGGCCCGGACGGCACCGAGCACATCGGGCTGCCCGAGGACGGTCACCTCGTGTCCGGCGGCACGCAGCGCCCAGAGCAGTGGCACCAGGGGGAGGAAGTGGGTCGGTACAGGGGTGGAGATCACCAGTACGCGCATCTGACGGGCAGTCCTCTCGGGGCGGTCAGCGGCGCTCGGCGGTCAGTCGCTCCAGCAGCGGAACGACGTCCTTCGGCGAGGGCGCGGCGAGCATCTCGTCGTGCAGTCCGCGGGCGCCCAGCTGGAACGACGGCTCTTCAAGGAGCCGTACGAGTTGCTTGTGCAGCCCCGCGACCTCCAGCGCGTCGGGGTCGGCGACCAGACCTGCGCCCATGTCGGCCACATAGCGGCCTGTGACCATCTCGTCCCACATGACCAGCGGCATCACCAGCTGGGGCACCCGGAAGGCGACAGCGGAGGCGAAGGTGCCGCCGCCACCGTGGTGGATGATCGCGGAGCTGGTGGGCAGGACCTGGTTGAGCGGGACGTACTCGACGGCGCGCACATTGCCGGGGAGCGTGCCGACCGCGTCGAGCTGGCGGCTGTTGAGCGTGGCGACGACCTCGATGTCCAGGGCGGACACCGAGTCGAAGAACTCCCGCATCGGGAAACCGCTGTACTTGCCGAAGATCTTGCGCCGGCTGACGCCCAGGGACAGCACCACGCGGGGACGCTGCGGAGGTGTGTGCAGCCAGTCGGGCAGCACGGCCGCCCCGGTGTACGGGACCCGGCGCACCGGGACGTGCGTGAGATCGAGCGGCGCGCGCATCCGGGACTGGGTCAGATCGAGGGTCCACTGCCCCAGCAGCATCTCGTCACCGAACTCCAGCCCGTGCCGCTCCAGCATCGGGCCGAGCCAGCTCAGCCATGGGTGCTCGGTCAACTCCGCTGCGGGGTCGGCCAGTTCCCTCTTCGTGCGCTCATGGATCACCGCGATGTTGTCCATGCCCCAGACCAGGCGGGCGTGCGCGGCACCGCTGACCCGCGCGGCGATGGGCGCGGGGAACATCAGTGGGTCCCACAGCACCAGGTCCGGGCGCCACACGCGGGCGAAGTCGACCAGGTTGTCCAGCACCGGCCTTCGGGCACCCGCCTCCTCGGGCTCCGGGTAGTGCAGCCGGAACATGCCCGTGAGGATGGAGCGCGCCGTGCGCCAGGAACCCGTGTCCTCCTCCTCATGGGCGTCGAAGCCGAGCGAGGGCCGGTCGGGCTTGGCGTCGCCGGTGTGCGGTCCGAGCGCGGCCGGAAGTTCCTCCGGCGTGCCCAGCGGTACGGCCGTGAGGCCCGCAGCGGCGATGTTGTCGATCACTCCTGGGTCCACCACGCCCGCGTGGCTCGCCACGACGACCTCGTGCCCGGCGCTTTGCAGCGCCCAGGCCAGCGGCACGACCGGATACAGGTGTGCCGTCGCCGGAAAGATGGTGAACAGGACACGCATCGTTGATCTCCGTTCGCGTTCGTCCGCGTAGGTGGGTGTGAGGGCCGGGTGCGGTGGTGTCAGACGACTGCTCCGGGGCCGCCGCGGCGGCGGGACGTGCTTGCGATCAGGGCTCCCGCAGCGGACAGCGCGGTGAGGACCAGCAGCGCGGCGCGGTATCCGATGGCCGCGGTGGTGGCCACGGCCGGCAGGGCTACGACGGGGCCGAGCTGCACGGCCGTCTGGTAGACCGGCACTGCGGCGCCGCGGTGTTCGGCCGCGATCCCGGACGTGGCCTGTAGATTGAGGGCCGCGAAGGACAGCACGAAGGCGGCCTCCACGCACAGCAGTACGGGCAGCACCCCGGAGGCGTACGCCGACGGCGGTCCCGTCAGGAGCGCGGTCGCACAGCCAGCAAGCGCCGCGCAGCCGCCGGCCGCGATCAGTCGTTCGGTGCCGAAGCGCGCCACCATCCGACCGCTGAGCGGCAGGGCCACCGCCAGTGGCATACAGGCGGGCAGGAAGGCGACCGCCGTACGCCAGGAGCTCCACCCCCACCGGTCGTGCAGCCAGTGGGTGAGAAGCAGCAGCAGGCCCAGATATGTGCCGTTGAGCGTTGCCGCGCACACCGCCGACCGCACGAACGGGGCGTCGCGTACGAGCCGTGCCAGGGTCACCCGGAGCGGTACGGCGGGCGCGGGCGTGGTGTCGCGGGGGATGAGACGGAAGCCGGCCACCAGCAGAATCAGGGCGACCGGCGCCGGGAACACCGGGTTCCAGCGCCAGCTCAGCTCGGTGAGCGCCCCCGAGGACAGCAGCCCCGCCGTGAACCCGGCGGCGCCGAACAGCGAGTACACCGACACCGCACGGCGCTGTTCGGGTCCCGGCCGGAACGCGGTGCCGATGATGACGAGCCCGGTGGGGGCGGTGAGCGCGGCACACATGCCCTTCACCACCCGGGTGGCGACCAGTACGGCCCCCTGGTCGGTCAGCCCGCCGGCCACCGAGGCGGCGATGAACACCGGAAGTGCGGCGAGGTACACGCGCCGCCGGCCCCAGCGGGACACCAGGCGCGGACCGAGGAGCAGCAGCGCCGCGAACCCGGCGGCGAACCCGCTCATCACCCACTGGCCGGCGGCCGCCGGCCAACCGAGGTCCCGCTCCACGGCCGGCAGCGCGACCAGGACGACGGAGACCTCGAGGGCGTCGATGAGCATGTTCCCGGCGAGGACGAACAGCAGGGCCCGCCGTCCGGCACCGAACCCTGACGCGGGGCGGGAGGAGAGCGTCGTCATGTGCTCGGCCTGCCGCCGGTTCAGCCGCCGAGCAGGGTGCCGCCGCTGGCGTCCAGGTACGAGCCGGTGATCCAGCGGGAGTCGTCACTCGCGAGGAAGGCCACCACGTCGGCGATGTCCCGGGCCTCGCCGACCCGGTTGAACACCGAGTAGCCCGCCATGGCGGCCACCGCCTGCGGGTCGTCGAAGACCGGTGTGCCGTTGTCGGTGATGCCGGGACCCACGCTGTTCACGGTGATGCCGCGCGGGCCGAGGTGCTTGGCGAAGTGCAGGGTGAGCTGGTCGATGGCGCCCTTGGTCATCGCGTACGCCACCTCCTGCGGATTGGCGACCCGGGTCAGTCCCGAGGAGATGTTGATGATCCGTCCGCCGTCGGGAAGGTTGTCGAGCGCACGCTGCACGAGGAAGTAGGGCGCCTTCGCGTTGACGGCGAAGAGCCGGTCGAACTTCTCGGGTGTCAGGTCCTCGGGGTTCACCCCGCCCATGACCCCGGCGTTGTTCACCAGGATGTCCAGCGTGGTGGTGCCGGTGCGCTCCTTCAACTCCCGCTCCAGGGCCAGGAAGAGCTCGTGCACGTCGCCCGGCACCCCGAGTTCGGCCGGCACCGGGAAGGCCCTGCCGCCGTCCTTCTCGATCGCGGCGACGGTGTCCCGGGCGGCCTCCCGGTTGCTGGAGCAGTGCACCGCGACGAGCGCCCCTTCGCGGGCCAGGCGGAGGGCCGTGGCCCGCCCGATACCCCTGCTGGAGCCGGTGACGAGCGCGGTCTTCCCGGTGAGCTTGCCCATGGTGATCCTCCTGGTCGTGGTGTGCTGACGAGTCGGTTCGGCGGCGTCGGACGGGGGCGGTGCGGCCGGGGCGTGCGGCCGCGCCGCGACGGGGCCGCCGCCGTCGAGCCCGCTGATCGTCGCGGCGAGTGCGCGCCGGGCGGCGGGGATGTCCAGCAGCTCCCGGAACACCGCGCGCAGGGCGTCCGTCTCGGGTCCGCCGAACAGCAGTTGGGCCTGCGCCTCGATGTGGGTGAGCGTGCGCGCGCCCGCCGGGTGGCGGACCGCGTGATAGGTGTCGAGCAGGTCGGCGCCCGACCGGCCGGCCAGGTACGCGGCGAGTTTCCCGCCGAGGTCCATCGCGTCCTGCAGACCGAGGTTGAGCGCCTGGCCACCGACCGGCAGCTGGACGTGCGCGGCGTCCCCGGCCAGGAACACCCGTCCCTTGCGGTAACAGGCCGCCTGCCGCCTGGCGTTGTGGAAGGCGTTGACCCAGACCGGCCGGGCGGCGCTGATGTCCTCTCCGGTGACACGGGCCCATACGGCGCAGATCTCCGCGAAGGCGGGAGTCCGGGTCCTGCCCGGGGCCCGGCCGAAGGCGTGCATCATGATGCGGGTGATGCCGTCCGGTCCGCGGCGGGCGTTGGCCACCCCCTCCGGGTGCCGCTCGAAGCGCCGCTCGCGCAGGTCGACGCCCGTGAGGTCGGCGCGAAGCAGTTCCTTGGTCGCCCCCGCTCCCGGGAAGTCGAAGCCGCCCAGCCGGCGCACGGCGCTCTCCTCGCCGTCGCAGCCGACGACGTACGCGGCGTCGAGGCGCAGGCGCTCCGCGTCCGGTCCGCCGGCGAGGACACGGACCCGATCGGGTTCCTCGACGAGGCCGGTCACCGTGTGACCGCGCCGTACCTCGACGCCGAGCTCCGCGGCCCATGCGGCCAGGACGGCCTCGATCCGGGTCTGCGGGGCCTTCCACTGTCCGGCGTACGGGCTGTCGCCGGCCTCGCGCAGGTTGAGGCGCATGCCAGCGAAGTGGCCGGGACCGGCGTCGGGCAACGGGCCGAACCGCTCCAGCAGGCCGCGCTCGTCGAGGAGTTCCATGGTGCGGGCGTGCAGGATCGACGCCCGCGACTCGGTGGTGGGCTCCGTGAGCCGTTCCAGCACGGTCACCCGAGCACCGCCGGTGCGCAGCTCCCCGGCGAGCATCAGACCGACGGGTCCGGCGCCGACCACGATCACATCGGTGTCCGGTCCGGCCATGGTCAGCGCTTGTCCTCGGCGTAGTCCCTGGCGTGGCCCAGCGTGGCGCGGCTGTTGGTGCTCAGCGCACCCCGGACGTACTCCCGGGCGTCGGCGACGGTCGCCTCGGGGCCGAGGACGCGCGCGATGTTCTCCGTGTTCAGGACCACGGTGTGCTGCGAGGTGGCGGCGACACCGCCGTCGTTCTCCGTGAACGTCCAGCGGCCGGTGTGCAGCGTCATCAGCGCGGGCAGCGTGACCTGCTTGTACACGATGGTGTGGTGGGGGAAGGCCACCCGGTACGACTTCGTCGTGTGTGTCGAGCCGTCCTTGGCGCGGGTGTCCATCTCCAGGGTCTGCAGCCCCGGGGTGTCCTCCGAGAAGCGTACGGAGGCCACGTGCGGCAACCGCTCCACCCACAGCCCGGCCTCGTTGACGAAGTCGTAGGCGTCCTTGGCCGAACCGGCGATCTGCACGGTGTCCTCGAAGGAGAACGTGATCTCCTCGGCGGCGTGGGCCAGTTCGACGTTGGTCTTCAGGGCGGCCAGCTCTGCACGGGAGTTGCGGTCCACGGCCTCGTCGATCCACTTCAGGCCCGCCGGATCGTCGTCCACGGCCCGGTAGTCGTGCAGCAGCCGGATCCGGGCGGAGCCGCCGGAGAGCGGTTCGATGATCCAGGTGCCGCCCATGGCGGCCACAGGCGGGGTGGAGACCTCCTGGCGGAAGGTGATCCGCAGGTTCGCCGGGTCCAGGGTGCGCAGCGAGGACCAGGTCTTCGCCTCACCGTTGGCGGTGGCCCAGATCCGGATGCGCTCCTCACCGGCTCCCCGCTCCACGTGGTCGACGTAGAGGGTGGGCGGGAAGATCCGGGGCCAGTTCTCCACCTCGGCGATCAGCCGGTAGACGGCGGCTGCCGGGGCCTCGACGATGATGTCGTGTTCGACCTGACGGGTCGTCATGACGTGCTCTCCTCGTGTCGTCGAAAGTGCTGGGCGAGGTCTCAGAAGTTGCCCAGGCCGCCGCAGACGTTCAGCGCCTGGGAGGTGATGGAGGCGGCGCTGTCGGAGGCCAGATAGCCGACCAGGCCCGCGACCTCCTCGGGGGTCGAGTAGCGGCCGAGTGGGATCTTCGCCTGGAACTTCTCGAGGATCGCGTCCTCTGTGGTGTCGTAGGCGGCCGCGTAGCCCTGGCGCACGCGCTGCGCCATCGGGGTCTCGACGTAGCCCGGGCAGACCGCGTTGACGGTGATGCCGGTGGGCGCCAGCTCGTTGCCGAGCGCCTTGGTGAAGCCGACGACACCGTGCTTGGACGCCGAGTAGGGGGCGCCGAGCACCACACCCTGCTTGCCCGCGGTGGAGGCGATGTTGATGATCCGGCCGCGGTCCTTCCCGCGCATGCCGCCCGTGGTGAGCACTTCGCGTGTCATCAGGAAGACGCTGTTGAGGTTCGTGTCGATGACGTCGTACCAGAGGTCGTCGGTGATGTCGGCGGTGATTCCGCCGCCCGACCGGCCGGCGTTGTTGACCAGCACGTCGATCGTGCCGAAGCGGTCGACCGCCTGTCGCACGAACCGCCCCACGTCGTCCCGGGAGCGGACGTCGCACGGGGCGCCGTCGACCTCCAGCCCCTCGTCGAGCAGCTCCTTGACCGTCCGGGTCACGCCGTCCTCGGTGCGGGCGCACAGGAACACCCGGTGGCCCCGGCCGGCCAGCAGCCTGGTCACCTCCAGGCCGATACCGCTGGTCGCACCCGTGACAACGGCGACCTTCGGGCTCTGCTGCGTCATGTCTGTCCTACCTTCTTCTCGGGCTTGATCGGTCATTCGTAAGATCGATGGGCCCAGGGGCTCTGGGTATGGCTGTCATGTCTCCTGGATGTGTCGGTGGGCGGCTGACAGGCCGCTGCCGCCGGGCCCGACGGGCGCACGGCGGCAGCGGGGGGAGGGGAGTGAGGGGAGGGGGGAAGCGCGCCGCCGGTTCCCGCCGGAGGCATCGACGGTGGCCGGCGGGAACCGGCGGGCGCCGTCCGGGCCGGGCTCAGCCGACCTCGGCGGGCACCAGCAGAGCGTTGACGGCCTCGATGAGCGCACGCGGTGTCCTGGCCTCGGTCAGCGTGTCGTCGTCCAGGGTGACGCGGAACTCGCGCTCGATCCGGCTGCCGGTCTCCAGCATGGCCAGGGACTCGTAGCCCAGCGACTCGAAGTCGGTGTCGGTGATGTCGCCGTCGAGGTCGACACCTTCGTCCGCGCCGGCTCCCTCGCGCAGGATCCGCTTGAGGTCGTCGAGGGTGAACTCGTGGGCGGGCATGGTTGCTGTCCTTTCGTCGCTGTTGTGGGGAGGCGGTCACGCCCGGCCCTGCGCATGCCGTCGTGAGCCTGCGGGCCGGGGCCCGCGCAGGCCGGTGCGATGCTCCGCCCCGTGAGGGCGCGGCAACGGCGTGACCGGCCGGTGACCGTCCGCAGGACTCGGGGCGGCACGGCCCGTGGAGCGCCTACTCCACGGCTCGCACCACGGTCGCGGAGTTGAATCCGCCGTGGCCCCGGGCGATCACCAGGGCGGACCGCACCGGGGCGGTCCGTTCGTGGCCGACGACCAGGTCGAGGGCGTGGCCGGGTGAGGGGGTGATGCCGATGGACGGCGGGATCACGCCGTCCCGCATGGCGAGGAACGCCGCCGCCAGATCCAGGGGCGCGGCTCCCGAGTAGAGCCGCCCGGTCATCGTCTTGGGCACCGTGACCGGCACCGTCCGCTCGCCGAACACCCCGTTGATCGCCTCGGCCTCGATCCGGTCAAGCTCCAAGATCGCCGCCCCGTCGGCGAACACCACGTCGATGTCACGGGGCAGTGTCCCGGCGTCGGCGAGCGCCAGCTCCACCGCCTTGCGCAGGCCGGGCGGACGCCCGCTGCCGGGACGGGGGTCGAGCGTGGCGCCGTACCCGGCGATCTCGCCGTAGATCTGATCGGCGCTCCGGGCCCGCGCCTGCTCCAACTCCTCCAGGACGAGCAGGGCGCCGCCCTCGCCCGGCACATGTCCGTGCGCGGATCCGTCGAAGGGAAGGTAGGCGCGCTCCGGGTCGTGGGTGGTGCTCAGCCGGTTGCTCGCCATCTGCGCGACCCAGCCCCACGGGCAGATCGAGGCGTCGACGGCGCCCGACATCACCAACCGGGTGCCCTTGCGGATCTGCCGCCGTGCCTGGGCGACGGCGTCGAGCCCGCCCGCCTGGTCGCTGACCACCACGCCGCTCGGGCCGCGCATGCCGTTGCGGATGGAGATCTGGCCGCTGTTGACCGCGTAGAACCAGGCGAAGGACTGGTACGCACTGACGTACCGGCCGCCCTTGCTCCACAGAGCCTGAAGCTCTCGCTGGCCGAACTCGAAGCCGCCCGAGGAGCTCGCCGTGATCACACCCATCTCGAACTCGGGCAGCTCCGAGGGGCGCACGGCGGCGTCCCGGAACGCCCAGTCGGCGGCCACCAGGGCCAGTTGGGTCATCCGGTCGGTCTGCGGCAGGAGTCGGCCGGGCAGATGCTCCTCCGCGGTGAACCCGTCGATCTCCCCCGCCAGTCGGGCCGGGTAACGGTCGGGCACGAAGCGCGAGATCCGTCCGATGCCGCTGGTCCCCTTGCGGGTCGCGGCCCAGTAGGCCTCCGCGCCCAGGCCGTTGGGCGCGACCACGCCCAGCCCGGTGACGACGACCCGGACACCTGACTCGCTCATGCGTCCCTCCGATCGGGACGGGCGAGCACCATGGCGCTCTGGAACCCGCCGAAGCCACTGCCCACCGAGAGCACCACGTCCGTTCGCCAGTCCCGGGCGGTGAGCGGCACATAGTCGAGGTCGCATTCGGGGTCCGCCGTGTGCAGGTTGGCGGTGGGGGGCACGACGCCGTGCTCCATCGCCAGCGCGCTGGCCGCGATCTCGATCGAACCGATGGCGCCGAGCGAGTGGCCGACCATCGACTTGATGGAGCTGACGGGCACGCCGTAGGCGTGCTCGCCGAGGCTGCGCTTGAACGCGGCGGTCTCGTGCCGGTCGTTCTGTTTGGTACCCGAGCCGTGCGCGTTGACGTAGTCGACGGCCTCGGGTCCGAGGCGGGCCTCGTCCAGGGCGATCCTGATGGCCTCCGCCATCTCGCGTCCGTCCGGGCGCAGGCCCGTCATATGGAAGGCGTTGCTGCGCGTGGCGTACCCGGCGACCTCCGCGTACACATGGGCGCCGCGCCTGCGTGCGCTGCTCAGTTCCTCCAGCACGAACACGGCTGAGCCCTCACCCAGCACAAAGCCGTTGCGGGTCCCGTCGAAGGGGCGCGAGGCGTGCTCCGGGTCGTCGTTGCGCGGGGTGGTCGCCTTGATCGCGTCGAAGCAGGCCACGGTGATGGGCGAGATCGGTGCGTCCGCCGCCCCGGCCACCATGACGTCGGCCGATCCCTCCCGGATCAGTTCGGTGGCGTAGCCCACGGCGTCCAGACCGGAGGTGCAGCCGGTGGACACCACGGTGGTCGGTCCCTCGGCGCCCACCGCCCAGGCCACCTCGGCGGCGAAGGAGCTGGGTACGAGGTAGTTGTAGAGGTGGGGGACCGCGTACTCGTGGTCGACGAGGTCGAGCCGGCCGCTGTCGCTGACGGTGCGGTACTCCTGGTCGAGCCCCATCGTCGCGCCGACGGCGCTGCCGATGGTCACGCCGGTGCGGTGCGGATCGAGGGAGTGGAGATCCAGGCCGCTGTCCTCGACCGCCTCCCGCGCGGTGACCACCGCGAACTGCGCGGCCCGGTCCATCCGGCGTATCTCCTGGGCGCCCAGGCCCAGCAGTTCGGCGTCGAAGTCAACCTCGGCGGCGATCTGCGAGCGGAACGGGGAGGCATCGAAGAAGCTGATGCGCCGGGTGGCGGTACGGCCGTCGGACAGCAGGCTCCAGAAGTTCTTGACGCCCACCCCGCCGGGTGCGGTGACCCCGATCCCGGTGATCACGACCCGCCTGGCGTGCGGGCCGCTCACCGTGCGCTCCAGTGGTAGAAGCGCTGGGCCATCGCGTCGGCGGGGGAGCGCCAGGTTGCGGGGTCGTAGGCGGTGATGAACGGCTTGAGGTCCTCGCTGATGCCGATGAACCGGGGGTCCGTCTTCGCGGCCTCGATCCGCTCGCCGCCGTCCTCGGTCTCGAAGTCCTGCAGATGGAAGTAGAGGCCGCGGTACCTGAAGAGCTGCCGACGCCGGGTGCCCATCAGATGCGGCATCTCCGTGCCGTCGAACTCGCCGAAAAGCCCCGCCACTTCGTCTGCGGTGTGGGGTTCCATCCGGGCCACGATCAGGGTGCTGTGCATGTGTCTCTCCTTGTCAGGACTGCTGGATCCGGGACGGACCGAACCAGCGCTCCAGTGCCATGGGCAGGTCGTGATGGCTGCCGGGCGCCGCCCAGGCCACGTGCCCGTCGGGCCGCACCAGTACCGCCGAGGTGTCCGCGAGCGGGCTGCCGGCCGGCACGCCGTGGGGCTCGGCGGTGACGAGGTCGACGCGGTGCGACCATCCGGCCGCGCGGTCGCGCAGGACGGCGTTGTCCTCCAGGTCGAGGAGCATGCCCCGTCCCGCGCGCAGCAGTTCGGTGCTGCTGGTCTTGCGCCGATCGCCCACCAGCTCCAGGTGCGGCATGCGCAGTCCCAGCAGGGGATGCCGGCCCGGGCCGACGTCGTAGCGGATCTCCAGGCCGCTCACCATCCCGGCGAGGTGGCGGCTGACCTCCTCGTAGTGGATGAGCTCCTTCAGCACGTCGCGCAGCGGCTGGATCTCGTCTCCGGTGAGGAAGAGCAGGCCCTGGGCCTTGGTGTTCATCATCAGCCGCTCGCCGACCGGGTGCCGCTCACCGTGGTAGGTGTCCAGCAGGGCCTCGGGTGCGGTGCCGAGGACCACCGAGGCCAGCTTCCAGCCGAGGTTCACGGCGTCCTGGATGCCGGTGTTCATGCCCTGGCCGCCGGCCGGCAGATGGATGTGCGCGGCGTCCCCGGCGAGCAGCACCCGGCCCCGCCGGTACTCGGTGGCGAGCCGGGTCGCGTCGCCGAACGCACTGACCCACTCGTGCTCGGCGTGTGAGATGTCGATGCCGGTGATTCGCTGCCAGGCCGCCGCCACCTCCGCGTACGAGGGCGGCTCGGTGCGGCGTCGGGGCGGGGTGCCGTGCTCGCAGACGATGATGCGGGTGACGCCGCGGTCGCCGAGCGGGCCGCTCATGACCATGCCGCCGGAGTACGTCTCACCGATCAGCCGCGGTGCGAGGTCCACGCCCTTGATGTCCGCCAGATACATCTCCATGGTCGCGGCGGTGCCCGGGAAGTCGAAGCCGGCGGCCTTGCGCACGGTGCTGCGGCCGCCGTCGCACCCGACGAGGTAGTGGGCGGCCAGCCGGCCCTCCTCGCCCCCGGGACCGCGCACCACGACCTCGATGTGGTCGCCGTGGTCGTGCAGCGCGATCAGATCACGGTCGCGCCGGATGTCGGCGCCGAGCTCGCGGGCCCACTCCTCGAGCATCGTCTCGGTGTCCGACTGGGGGACGGTCTTGGCGGCCTGGTGGATGCTGTCGAGGACGCCGAAGTCGACCGGCAGGCCTCCGAAGTGCCCGGCGTTGCTGGTACCCATGTCGCCGAGGCGGTGCAGGAGTCCGCGCTGGTCGAAGACCTCCATCGTGCGGGTGGTGAAACCCAGCCCGCGGGACTCGCCGGTGCGCTCCCGGAGCCGGTCCAGCACGATGACATCGACTCCCGCGAGCCGCAGTTCCCCGGCGAGCATGAGTCCGGTGGGACCTGCGCCGGCGACGATGACGGAAGCGTCCATGGATGTGTCCTCCGGGGCGTCGGAATGGGGATACGACGAGGCGGCGCACCGGAAGGGACTTCGGTGCGCCGCCTCTGACGGGTCGTGATATTCGTCCGTGGCCGATGTGTGCCGGATGAATCGGCACAGTGCTGCGGAAGCTAATGAAGAGCTTCTTCGGAATCACGGCCGATGTCAATGCAGATATGACAGTTCGACAACAAGCTTGTGTCAAACCCCTGTCAAGTTGAATTCCTTGGGCAACAAAGAAAAGCCCTGCCAGGTGAATCACCCCTGGCAGAGCTTCTTTTTTTCCGTTTGTTTTGCGGCCCGCGTCGCTCAGGTGCGGACGCCGAGCGACGCGTGGATGTCCTGCTCGTGGTAGTACGTCCGGCCGCCCTGGGCGCGCCGACGCCACCGGTCCTCACTGGCGCGGCGGTACACACTGCCCGGCGCGATGCCCCACAGCAGGGCGATGTCCCGGGCGGTCATCCAGCGGACCGCGGGCTCCCTTCGCTCCTCCGACCTTCCGCCCCGCCGCAGCCACTCCTGACCGGACCACCGGTGCTCGGGATCGGCGTCGCAGCCGACCTCCACCGTGCCCGCGGCGGAGCCGGGCCGCACCGCCGCCAGCAGGACGCCCCGGCACCCCGGCACCACGCAGTCGCCGACCGGGACACGGCGCCGGGGAGCGGGATCGATCACCTGACGGGCCCGGTGCACACACTTGCTGACCTCGTCGGACAGTTCGCCGGCGGCCGGGTGCGAGGCGAGCCAGTCGAGGTGCACGAGCAGAAGTGCGGCGAGCTGGGGCGGGGTGTCGCGCGGAGCGCCGACACGGCGTTCCGCGATCACCAGCGCGGCCCAGGACCGCAGCAGCCCGACGATCGCCGAACGTGCGTCGGCAGCCGCCGTGTTGAAGGGCATGCCCGGCAGCGGGCCGCCGGAGGTGCGATCGCGCGGCCGGTCGGTGCCGGTGAGCAGCCGGCCGCACTCGTCGTGCAGCCGCGGCAGCCGCTGAAGATCACGGGTGAGCCGGAGCCGGCAGTTCGGGCAGAGCCGGCTGCCGGCGGCGGCGAGATCGCGGGCCCGGCCCGCCGTCCCGTCGCGCCCGCACGCGGCACCCTCGCACTCCCTCGGTTCGGTCGTCCCAGGTGCTGTCTTCGTGGTGTCCGTGAATCCTTTGGTCATTTCCCCCACCGCCTCGAAGTACGGCGAACCTATTTCGGGGATTCCGGCACGGACAAGTGAAGGCTCGCTACATGTAATTCCTCTGTAGCGAGCCTTCTGTTTTTCTGAGTGACCTGTTCGGGATGTGTCTCAGACCGCAAGACGGGTCGCGATGCCGTCCAGGACGCAGTCCAGACCCGTCTCGAACTGCCACTGCAGATCGTCCTTGCGGTCTGCCTCCCCGATGTAGCGCGCGTACATCGGGAAGCGGCCGGTGCTCATGAGCCAGGTCATCTGCGAGGCGAGTCCCGTACGGGCCTCCTCGCGGCTGGACCAGCCGCGCACCCGCAGCAGTTGGGTCAGCCCGATCTCCGAGTCGACGGCGCCGTGCACATACGCGGTGACGGTGCTGTAGACCGCCATCGCGGTGTCGGCGTCGAGTCCGAGGCCGTCGAGCGCGGCGAGCGCGGCCTCCGGTACGGCCAACTGGTGCGGGGTGGGCGCGCACCAGGTCGCGCGGGTCACCCATGAGTGCCGCAGCAGGACCTCTCTGATGCGCAGGGCGAGGGTGCGCATGGTCGTGCGCCAGCCGTCGGTGCCGTCCGGCAGGTCCAGCTCGCCGTAGACGAAGTCGACCATCAGCTCCAGGAGTTCGTCCTTGCCCGTGACATAGCGGTACGCGGCCATGGGGGCGACGCCGAGCTCGGTGGCGAGCCGCCGCATGGTGACCGCGTCGAGGCCCTCGGCGTCGGCGATGCCGACCGCGGTTCTGGCGATCCGCTGGGGGGTGAGGGTGGTGCGGGGGGCCGGCGTGGGGCGTTCGAGGCGTTCCCACACGGAGACGTGGTCCCTGTCCTCGGTCTCTACCTGTCTCTCCTGGGAGGCCATCGCATGCGTTCCTTCCGCCGAACAGTGCTGTGTACAGCGTATCAGTAGTAGACAACGTACACGTTGATGTGTACGTTGTACGTCGAGGATACGGCGTACACAACTGGAGGTGCTTTCCCATGGCCGACGCGACCGGTACCCCCCTGCGGACCGCGGTGATCATCGGCAGTACGCGGGACGGGCGGTTCGGCCCGGTCGTCGCCGACTGGATCACCGGGCACATCGGCGAGCGCGAGGACATGACGGCCGACGTGGTCGACCTCGTCGAGACCCCGCTGCCCACCGTCTTCCCTGCCTTCGGCCAGGCCCCCTCCGAGGAGGTCGTGGTCCAACTCGGTGCGGTGACACCGCGACTGGCCGAGGCCGACGCCTTCGTGATCGTCACCCCGGAGTACAACCACAGCTTCCCGGCGGCGCTGAAGAACGCCCTCGACTGGCACAACGAGCAGTGGCACGCCAAGCCGGTCGGTTTTGTGTCCTACGGCGGCCTCGCGGGCGGCCTGCGCGCGGTCGAGCATCTCCGGGTCGTCCTCGCGGAACTGCACGCGGTGACCATCCGCAACACCGTCAGTTTCCACAACTACGGCGAGATCTTCGGCGCCGACGGCAGGCCGACCGATCCCGGCTGCGAGGTCGCGGCCAAGGCCATGCTCGACCAGCTCACCTGGTGGGCGCACGCCCTGCGCGAGGCCAGGAGCCTTCGCCCGTACGCCGTCTGACGTCCCGCCACTTCTGCCCTGGGGGAAGCCATGAACGACCCCGCGACACCCACTTCCGCAGCCGACCGGCCCGCACTGCCCCGGCTGGGCGTCTTCGGGCTGATGCTCGGCATCTTCCTGGCGACTCTCGACGGGCAGATCGTCAGCACCGCGCTCCCCACGATCGTGGGCGACCTCGGCGGACTCGACCACTTCTCCTGGTCGGTGACGGCGTATCTGCTCACCATGGCCGCCTCCACACCCATCTGGGGCAAGCTCGGTGACCTCTACGGCCGCAAGGGCGCCTACACCAACTCCGTGGTGCTCTTCCTGATCGGCACGGTGCTGTGCGGCCTGGCCCAGAGCATGGGCCAGCTCATCGCCTTCCGGGCCGTCCAAGGCCTCGGCGCGGGCGGACTGATGGTCGGGGCGCTGTCGGTGATCGGCGTGCTGGTACCGCCGCAGGAGCGTGGCCGTATCCAGTCGATGGTGGGGGTCATGCTGCCGGTCGCCTTCGTAGGCGGGCCGCTGCTCGGCGGATTCATCACCGACTACCTGGACTGGCGCTGGACGTTCTACGTCAACGTGCCCATCGGCATCGTCGCGCTGCTGGCCGTCGGCAAGGGCGTACGGCTGCCCGCCCAGCGGGTCACGGGGCGGGTGGACTACCTGGGCGCGGCGCTGCTCACCAGCGGCATCCTGGCACTCACCCTGCTCGCGAGCTGGGCCGGCACCACCTACGCCTGGACGTCCTGGCAGATCGCCGCGCTCGCCGTCGTGGTCGTGCTCAGCCTCGCCTGGTTCGTGCGCGTCGAACTGCGCGCCACCGAACCGATCACACCGCCCCGGTTGTTCACCAGCAGGGAGTTCACCCTCGCACAGGTGCTCAGCCTGCTGGTCGGCGCCGTGCTCGTCTCCGTCATCAACTACCTTCCGCAGTACATGCAGTTCGTCCAGGGCGCCTCGCCCACGGTCAGCGGCATGCTGATCCTGCCGCTGATGCTCGGCATGCTCACCGCCCAGCTCACCACCGGACGGCTCATGGACCGCGGGGGACTGGACCGCATCGTCCCGCTCACCGGCGGCACCGTCACCGTGGCCGGTGCGATGCTGCTGCTCCTGCTCGGCGCGGACACCCCGCTCGTCGCCGCCTCGGCCCTGACCCTGGTCGTCGGGGCAGGCGTCGGCATCCTGATGCAGAGCACCCTGCTCACCACCATGAACAGCGCCGCCCCGCGCGACATGGGCGCCGCCACCGGCACCGTCACCCTGGTGCGCACCATCGGCGGCTCTCTCGGTGTCGCCGTCCTCGGTGCCGTGCACAGCAGCCGCATGGCGGACGTCCTGGCCGAACAGCTGGGCACCGACACGGAGAAGCGGCTGACCGCCGGCGGCGGACTGACCCCGGCCCTGCTGAAGGACATGCCCGCCCGCGTGCGCCACACCGTGGAGGACGCGGTCAGCAGCGGACTCCACGGTGTCGTGGTCGGCGCGGCCGTCCTGTCGGTGATCGCGTTCGGCACGGCGTGGTTCATCCGCGCGACCCCGGAACCAGACCCGGCGGCCGCTGCGACGGCCGCCCCGGGAAGCGCACCGGACAAGGACTCCGTCCGCACTCCGCACGTGGACTGAGCGCGGCCCGGCCGCACCCAGGCACCACCTCCCATCCAAGCCGCCGACCGTACGGTGTCATCCCCCGTCGCCGTGCGGTCGGCTCCCAATCGAAGGCGAAGACTGATGTCCGCGAATCCGGTCGAGCGTGCCAGGGACGTCCTGGTCCGTCCCTTCTCCCTGGGTGGTCTCACCCTGCCCAACCGTGTCGTGATGGCTCCGATGACGCGCGAGTTCTCCCCCGGCGGGGTGCCGGGCGAGGACGTGGCGCGGTACTACGCCCGGCGGGCCGCCGGCGGCGTCGGCCTGATCCTCACCGAGGGCACCTACATCGGTCATGACTCGGCGGGCACCAGCGCCCGGGTACCGCACTTCCACGGCGACGAGGCGCTGGCCGGCTGGTCCGCGGTGGCCGAGGCGGTCCACCGGGAGGGCGGTCGGATCATGCCGCAGCTGTGGCATGTCGGCATGGACCGCACCGCCGGCAATCCGCCCGTGCCGGGGGCCCCGGCGATCGGTCCCTCCGGTATCGCCCTGGACGGCACGCGCTCGGGCCACTCGATGACCCAGGCCGACATCGACAACGTGGTCGCCGCCTATGCGACGGCCGCGGCTGCGGCCGAGGCACTCGGCTTCGACGGTGTGGAGATCCACGGCGGCCACGGTTATCTGGTCGACCAGTTCCTGTGGGCCCACACCAACCGGCGCACCGACGGCTACGGCGGTGATGCCGCCCGCCGTACCCGGTTCGCGGCCGAGATCGTGGCCGCCTGCCGCTCGGCCGTGTCGGCGGAGTTCCCGATCTCGTTCCGGTTCTCCCAGTGGAAGGTGAACCACTACCCGGCCCGGATCGCCGAGACGCCGCAGGAACTGGAGACCATCCTCGGCCTGCTGGCCGAGGCTGGCGCCGACATCTTCCACTGCTCCACGCGGCGCTTCCACCTCCCCGAGTTCGAGGGCTCCGACCTCAACCTCGCGGGCTGGGCGAAGAAGGTGTCGGGGAAGCCCGCCATCAGCGTGGGCTCGGTGGGTCTGAGCAATGAGTTCCTCCAGGTGTTCCAGGGGGAGCAGGCAAGCGTCACCGACATCGTGGAGCTGCTCGACCGCATGGAGCGCGAGGAGTTCGACCTCGTCGCGGTCGGACGTGCCCTTCTCGGCGACCCGGAGTGGCTGATGAAGGTCCTCGCCGGACGTACCGAGGAACTGAACCCCTTCCACGTGGGACTCGTGGGCAGCCTCCATTGATCACCGCGGCCGCCCGCCCGACGGCGGGCCACTGATTCCCGTCGCTCCGGAGACGGCGCCGGAGCGACGGGGCACGCGGGCAAGCACGGAACGAGCGGTCCTGTGGCCGCCGTGGTCCGCGGCGTCCGCGGTGAGGCGCGGGTAGGCGGCGCGCTCGGTGGCGGCAGACGTTCACGCATCCGGTATCACCAGGGACCTCGGCCTCAGGGTCGGGTTCCTCGCGCTTTCGCGGGGGCTCCGGTACGGGCAGCGATGCGGCGGGCTCACCATGACGTCCGCGGCGCAGCGGTACCCAGGGGCCGATCCCGGTGCGTCCACGATGAGTTCGCTGCTCGGCTGTTCGAGGTCTTTCCTTGCGCCGTTCAGGGGGCCCGCCGGGGCGATCTCGGCCCACCTTCGATCGGCGCGCATTGACTGCCCCCAGCCGCGCGGCAGGGATCCGTTTGTCGCAGCCCTCTTCGCGGTCAACCGTCATGCCCGCGTATGCGGTGCCGGCCGGCACCGCAAGAGAAGGGACCATCGGTCGGCCAGTACGACAATTGCTCCGCCGACGGGGCTGCAGAACTACTACCACAACGACTGGCGGCTCGGGCCCGGCCAGCTGCGCCGGACCGGGCCGATCGGAAGGATGCTTCGGGGCTGCCACCCGGAGGACAGCACATCGCAGTACTGGTTCCTGGGCTGCTACTGGCAGACGAACCAGCAGAACCAGTTCGGTTGGTGGTACCCGGACAACAACGGGTTCGTGCTCCGCAACGGTCGTCCGGTCCAGTCGACGAGGACGCTCAGGGTGGGGCAGCTGGTCGACCTCTTCGGCAGAGGTACCGGCAACTTCCTTGCGTCCGCGGGCACGCCCTACGCGAAGCGCGCGCTCCCGCCGACCAACCTTGACGAGTACGACCCGGCCGCTCCCGCGTACAACTACCACCTCTACCGCATCAAGGCGTTCACCGTGCAGGCCGGGCCCATCAGGCCCTGGTTCGGCCAGCCGGGGCTCGGCGAGCAGTACGTGACGGGTGTCACCATCCCCACCCTGATCGCCACGCAGAACCTGGAAGAGATGGTCCCGAGGGGATAGAACCCTCTTGACCGGTGCCTGGGGCGCGCCACTCGCGCCCCGGCCCTGATCGAGACCTCCGGCCGTGCCCCGGCCCCTGGTCCGAGGTCAGCCGCCGGCCGTCGCCGACCCGGCCGGGAGCAGGTGCCGCAGTTGCGGCTCGGTGCGCGACAGGGACCGCACCCGCTCCAGGACCTCCTGGTCGAAGCCGGTGGTCCGTTCATGATGCTGCCTCAGGTGCTCGTCCCAGCTGGGCACCTCGCAGACCTCGTACACCTTCACCGGGTCCGCCGCGTCCTGGTACAACCGCCAGCGGGTCGCTCCCGTTCGGCGGCGGGAGCGGGACAGCCGCTGGGCCGCCGGGAGGAACTCGGACAGTTCCTCGGGGTCCACCTCGTACACGACCTCCACCAGCACGGGGCCCGTGTCGCCGACGGTGTCGAAGACCAGGGCAGGCTCCGGCCAGTGGGCGGAGACGGTTCGGTCGAGCGTGCCGGTGTCGGGCAGTAGCGGGAGCAGCGGCATGCTCACCGCTCCGGCCACCAGCAGCAAGCCGGCCAGCACCAGTGCCCCTTGGGCGCCCAGCGGCCGCGCGACGAACCCCCAGAGCAGCGAGCCGACGCCCTGACCGCCGAGGAAGACGATCAGATAGACCGCGAGCGCGCGGGCCCGGACCCAGGCGGGGAGCGTCAGCTGCATGGAGGTGTTGAGCGTCGACAGGGTGACCAGCCACCCCAATCCCGTCACGACGGACACCGCGGTGACGACGAGCAGGCTGGTGGAGTAAGCCGTGACCAGAACGCCGGCGCCGTAGAGCAGGCCCGAGGACAAAAGAAGTTGATTGACTGTCAGTTTTTTGCGCAGCCGGCCCATACCCAGCGCCCCGGCCACCGCGCCCGCCCCGAATGCGGCGAGCAGCAGGCCGTAGCCGCCGGAGCCCTGGTGCAGATGCCCGCTGGCGATCACGGGCAGCAGGGCCCACAGGACGCTGGCAGGCAGGACGAACAGGGCAGCCCGCCACAGGATCCGGCGCACGCCCGGGGCGTGGCGCACATAGCGGCCCCCTGCGTGCAGGGCGGCGACGACCGCCTCGGGCGCGGCGCGCTCCTCCCAGCTCCGGCGCCAGCGCAGCAGCGCCAGGATCACGGCGGTGAACGACACCGCGTTGATGCCGAACAGCACCCAGGTGGAGGTGAAGGTGAGCAGCAGGCCCGCGAGGGCCGGGCCGACCGCGCGCGCCACGTTGACGCTGAGGCTCCCCAGAGCGGCCGCGGCCGGGATCTGCTCCCTGGGTACCAGCTCGGGCTGGATCGCCTGCCACGCAGGATTGCCGACGGCCTGCCCGCAACCGAGCAGGAAGGTGAAGGCGATGAGGACGCTGGGAGTGGTCCGTCCGGTGGCGGTGAGCAACGTCAGCAGCGCGGCGAGTACCGTCATCGCGCTCTGCACGCCGATGAGCAGCCGACGCCTATCCAGGACGTCGGCGAGCACGCCCGCGGGGAGCGACACGAACATCACCGGCAGCAGGCTCGCCGCCTCCACGAGCGAGACCCAGGTGGCGGCGCCCGGGCGGTGAACCAGCATCCACTGTGCTCCCACCGCCTGCATCCAGCCGCCGACGGCCGAGCCCAACTGGGCGGCCCAGAGCATGCGGTAGGTCGGATCTCCCAGAGGCCCACCACCGACACGGGTGCGTTGCCGGATCGCGCTCACCGCCCCATCCAACCACCTCGCTTTCGCCTCGCCGGCCGAACTGCCGGCTCGTCGGGGCCCTGGACCCCCTGCACGCCGAACCTCGCGCGGCTCATGGTCCGCAGGAACGGAAGGGTTCGCACACTCCGGGTGGTCCTCCCCGTCCCGCCGAGGTGAGCTTCCACCGTCGGCGGGACGACCGGTCGGCCACGCACCATGACCTCACGCCAGTGGCGTTGCCGTACTGACAGGGCCTCGGACGGACGCCTTCGTCAGGGGGTGCTCGCCGGTGTGTCCACGACCATCCAGTCGAGCACCGGGGTGCTCTGCAGATAGACCAGCACGCACATGAAGAGCATGAAGACCACGCTCCACACGATGACCCGGCGGAAGAGGATCCCTTCGCGGCCCTCGAAGCCGACCGCGGCCGCGGCGATGGCGAGGTTCTGCGGCGAGATCATCTTGCCGAGCACACCGCCCGAGGAGTTGGCCGCGGCCATGAGGGTCGGCGACAGGCCGGCCTGGTGGGCGGCGGTGATCTGGAGGGCGCCGAAGAGGGAGTTGGACGAGGTGTCGGATCCGGTGACGGCAACGCCCAGCCAGCCGAGGATCGGTGAGAGGAAGGCGAAGGCGCCGCCGGCCCCGGCCACCCACAGACCCAGCGTGGTGGTCTGGCCGGACTCGTTCATGATGTAGCCGAGCCCCAGCACCAGCATGACGGTGAGCACCGCGAACTTCAGCTGGTCCAGGGTGCGTCCGTAGGCGCGCAGGGCGCGGCGCGGCCCGACCTGGATGAGCACCATGCTGATCAGTCCGGCTATCAGCAGCAGACTCCCGGCCGCCGAAAGGTAGTTGAGCTTGAAGGTGGTGGCGACCGGGTCGCCGTTCGCCTTGAGGATGTGCAGCCCGGGCCAGTTGACGATGTGCGTCACCGACTCCAGGCCGGTACCGGTCGCGCCGACGCCGGTCGGCGGCTTTCCGGTGATCGCCGGAACCCGGGTGGCCAGTACGAACACCACGATGATGGCCAGGTAGGGCGCATACGCCTTGAAGACGTCCAGCGGCGAGTCGTGTATGTCGCGGTCGGCGTCCGCGCGGGCCCGGGTCAGCACCTGGCTGTCCGCGGACTCGTCGCGGCCCGGGGCCGGTTCGCCCCCGGGGGTGTGCGGCCTGCTGGAGCCGGCGTCGCCGCCTT
This sequence comes from Streptomyces sp. NRRL F-5122, assembly GCF_001507435.1. Taxonomy (GTDB): domain Bacteria; phylum Actinomycetota; class Actinomycetes; order Streptomycetales; family Streptomycetaceae; genus Streptomyces; species Streptomyces lannensis. The sequence continues at coordinate 94,490 of NZ_LMWH01000240.1, read as the reverse complement.
CGAGTCCTTCGTCCTCGTCGCTCTCCTGGTACGTCTCCTCGGCGTGCCACAGACGGGTGAACACCAGGACCGCCAGCGCGGAGGCGAGCGCGGCGACGATGTCGGCGAGCGGCACGGACCAGAAGTTCGAGGACAGGTACTGGAACACCGCGAAGGACACGCCGCAGACCACCGCCGGCGGCCAGGTCTGCCGCAGCCCCCTGCGGCCGTCCACGATGAACACCAGAGCCAGCGGCACGAACAGCGCCAGGATCGGGGTCTGCCGGCCGACCATAGCGCCGAGGTCGTCCACGGGCAGGCCGGTGACGCCGGCCAGTGTGGTGATCGGCACGGCGATCGCGCCGAACGCCACGGGTGCGGTGTTGGCGACCAGGGCGACGGTGGCCGCCTTGAGCGGCTTGAAGCCCAGGGCGATCAGCATGACCGCGCTGATCGCGACGGGGGTGCCGAAACCGGCCAGCGCCTCCATGAGGGCACCGAAGGAGAAGGCGATGATGATCGCCTGCACCCGCTGGTCGTCGCTGATGGACGCGAACGACCGGCGCAGTACGTCGAAGTGACCGGTCTCCACGGTCAGGTTGTAGATCCAGATCGCGTTGATGACGATCCACATGATCGGGAAGAAGCCGAACGCGGCGCCCAGCAGGCCGCTGTTGAGCGCGTCGGCAACCGGCATCGAGTACACGGCGACCGCGAGCACCACGGCGACGACGAGGGAGATCAACGAGGCGAGCCACGCCTTCATCCGCACCACGCCGAGCAGGACGAAGAGGACCAGCAGCGGAAGGATCGCGACGATGGACGACAGCCCGAGCGAATCGCCCACCGGACTGTAGTCCTGCTGATAGTTGGCGAGGAACATGTAGCACCCTTTTCTACGACGCCGGAGATGAGGGGGCCGCGCCACGGATCGGCACCGTGGTGGTCGGGGGGGATGGCGTACATGACGACGTCGCCGGGAACGCGGGCGCGCCCTTGGGCAACTGTCGTGCGAGGACGCTGCGGACGGCGGCATCGAGCACCTGCACGGTGGGGGCGAGGGGCATTCTTCGCACATGCGGGCGGACGTGGTCGCGACCTGTATCCAGCACCCGGGGGCGGCGGTCAGTCCCCGACGTGCCCCGGGAGCAGTTGGCCGGCATCGCCTTGGTCCTGCGTTCACCGGGACCGCGGGCCCCGTGACGCAACAGGTGGCACGTTCCGGCGCTCGCTCCCGCGCGGACGCGGGATCTGATGCGGTGTCCCATGCGGGTACTCCGAGTTGGCGACGAGGTCGATTCCACTACTCGGTAGACACCAACCGAATGGTGGAAGAATGCAGTGGTGCCGGAGCTGTGTCAAGGGTCACACGTGACCTGGGTACAGCCGCACTCCCGCCAGAACAAGGGGTGTGCGGGAATGCGTCCGCCGCCGGGGGCCGTCGCCCTGAAACGGAGGAGGTCGCAGACGTTACCGCGCGGGTCGCCGGTGTACGGCGTCGGCGACGACGGACGTCACGAACCTGTGGACGGCCCCGGTGGCCGGCGGGCCGGGTTCGCGGTCCGTGAACAGCAGATGCCCGCCGCCGACCAGGGAAAGGGTGAGTGAGTCGATGTCGGCGTCTGCTGCGATGCGGCCCAGATCGCGCTCGTCCGCAAGGTAGGCGGAGACGGCGGTCGTGGCCTGGGCGAGGATCGCGATGCCGCCGCCGGGCATGGCGTGCCGCAGCCGCTCGCGCAGCTGGTCCCGGAAGGTGACGAGAGGGATGATCGCCATCGGGATCGGTCCGAACAGGGTCGTCAGCGCGCCGGTGAGGTTGTCGACGACCGTCCCGGTGCCGGCGGACTCCCGCAGCGCAACTGCCTGCGACTCGAGCTGCGCGGCCCGGTCGAGTACGAGATCGGTGAGGAAGGCGTCGAAGTCCGCGAAGTGACGGTGCAGGACTCCCTTGGCGCAGCCCGCCTCGTCGGTGACGGCCCGGCTGGTCAGCGCGTTCGGACCGTCCCGCAGCAGGACGCGTTCGGCGGCGTCGAACAGCTGCTGCCGCGCGTCTCGAAGATGCACCCCGGTCGGCACTTGCCGTCCTCTCGTGTCGGCCCGCCCGCGGCCATGGCCCAGTGGGCATGCGCCCACTAAGGTGGGCGCATGCCCACTCTACCGCGAGAACAGCCCGAACCCTCCTCGCCGGAGCCGTACAAGGTCCGGCGGATGGCCGAGTCGTTCGGCGTGGACACGCAACGCTACGACCGGGCCAGGCCCGGCTATCCGGAGGCGCTGGTGGCACGGATCGTCGCCGCCGGCCCTGCGCCCGACGTGCTCGACGTCGGCTGCGGCACCGGCATCGCGGCTCGTCAGTTCCAGGCGGCAGGGTGCGCCGTACTCGGTGTCGAGCCCGATGTGCGGATGGCGGGGTTCGCGCGAGCGCGTGGGCTGCAGGTCGAGGTCGCGGCCTTCGAGACATGGCAGCCGGCGGGCCGGACGTACGACGCCGTCGTAGCCGCCCAAAACCGCCCCAGTACGGCCTAGCGCCATACCGGACGCAGGGGACCACAGCACGGCTCGGCCGTGCTCTGCCTGCAAGCCCGGTCCTTCAGGACCGGGTAGTTGATCATGAACTACACCACCCTGGCGGTGACCGCCGTACGCGCCACCTCTTGAGTCGGCCGGCGCCATCGCCGCCGGCCGAGGAATCGGCGATGCCTGCCTGCGATGGTCCGGGGCGGAGGCACGGTCGAGAACCGCCGTCCCGCCGTCCCGGCATCGTCCGATGGGCGCGGCCGGATCTGCGCCCACCGGACGACGACGTTCGGCATACGCACCCCGACGGACCCAGTTCCAACAGGTGTCGGAGTGCACTCCGGACCGGCGAAGGTCAGATACCGCGCCGGTGGAGCAGCAGGTCGGCGACCACCGGCCGGTGGTCCGAGGCCGCGGTCTCCTCCTCGCGGGTGCCGGTCACGGTGACCTCGGGGGAGACCGATACGACATCGATGCGCTTGACCGGGGTGATCGCCGGGTACGTCTTTCCGCCCTGCGGGGCGGCGTCGGCGAGGGGTCCCCACAGCTTCGCCAACTCGGGGGCGCCGGGCTCGGCGTTGAAGTCACCGACGAGGACCTTCGGCCCGAAGTCCTGGGCGAGGATGCCCGACATGTCGTCGACCTGGGTCCGTCGGACGGTCGGGTCGGCGCGATAGTCCAGGTGCGTCGAGTAGACGTGCACATCGGTCCCGCGAACCCGGAGCGTCACCTCCGCGAAGCCCGGGGCAGGGGCCGGCACCGGGTTGGGGTCCTGGGTGGACAGCCGTGTGATCTCGTGGTTCTCCGCGCGCACGATCGGGTGGCGGCTCAGGATCGCGACACCGTACTGGCGCCGCTCCGTGTGCCCCGGTGCGGGAGGCAGGTCGTAGATCGGGGCGAAGAAGACACGCATGTGCAGGCGTGCCGCCAACTCATGCGCTTCGTCGGTGAAGTTGCTCCGTGCGTCCCAGTGCACGTCGACCTCCTGGAGGCCGATCACATCGGCATGGAGGGCCCGGACGGCGTCGGCGGTGCGGTCGAGGTCGAAGACGTTGTCCTCGCCGGCCCCCGCGTGGATGTTGTACGTGGCCACCCGCAGCGGCACACTCCGGGTCGCCTGCTCGGCAGCGGTCGACGGGCGGGCCGTGGCCACGCCGGGTGTTGTCGCACCGAACGCCACGAAGGCGAGAACGCCGGCGGCCAGTGACCGGTAAACAGACAATCGATTCGCGCGTTTCACCCAGTGCTCCAGATGCTCGACGGACTGATGACATGCTGCGGGCGGGGGAGACGGGACGACCGCCGACCGCCGAGGAGACATCTCCCGGGTGCCGCGCACATCCGTACCCGCCTGTTCGGCCCGGGCGATCATCGCGGGATCGGGTGACGGGGTTGCGCCACACACTCAAAAAAATAGTGCTGACCCTGTGTCCGACGGCGAACGAACTCCCCTGCGTCCGCCCGTCCCGGGCAGCGGGCGATGGACTTCTCGGTACGTCGCGTCAGGCGAAGTCACTGTCGGGAAGCTGCAGAATGCTGCTGCCCGTATGACGAAGGTGCGTCCGCATGATGTTCTCGGCCTGCTCGGCATCTCCGGCGAGGATCGCCTCCGCCAGTGACTGGTGTTCGGAGACGGAGAAGCCGCGCATGCCCGTACGGTCGTGGGCCGCGGCCGAGCGGAACTGGACCCGGAAGGTCTGCAACTGCAGCTGGTCGACGAGTTCCAGCAGCCGGGTGTGGCCGCTCATCTCGACGACGGTCCGGTGAAAGCGCAGGTTCTCGTCGATGTACTGCGGCATCTCTGCGGTGCGCGCCGTCTCCTGCACGGCATCCAGGGCCGCGAGCAGACGGTCACGATGGCCCGGCGTGTTGATGTGCAGAGCGGCGAGCCGGGCCGCCAGGCCTTCCAGAACCTCTCGCAATTCGTACAACTGTTCGACTTCGGTACGGGTGAGGCGGCGGACGGACGCCCCGCGATGGGGTGCGATGGTGACGAGCCCGTCGCTGCTGAGTCGTGACAGTGCCTCGCGCAGAGTGTTGCGGCCGATGCCGAGTTCCCGCATCAGGTCGGCCTCGACCAGGCGCTGCCCCGGAGCGAAGCGCCCGTCGCGTACCCCGGAACGCACCGTGGCGACCACCCGGTCGACGGCCGACGGCCTGCCGTCCGGCGGGTGTGTGCCCATGGTGCGCCGGCCACCCCCGTGCGCCCCGCTGCCCGTCACGGTGATCCTCCTGGATGTGTTGGGCGGTACGACTCGCCTCTCGTTCGGCCTCGCTCATGCTTCGCTGGATTGTCCTACAATCTCGTCCTACATTGGAACTGTAGCTCCCGTCGATCCTGGAGTGAGCGATATGACCAGTTCCCCGACACGCGAGCGCGGCGCGCAGTCCGGCGCACGCCGCCTGCGTGAGCTGTTGGCGGCGGGCGATCTGGTGACCGCCCCCGGCATCTACGACGGACTGACCGCCGCCCTCGTCGAGCGGCGTGGTTTCCGGGCCGCCTATGTGAGCGGAGCGTCGGCGTCCGTGTCCCTGCTGGGGGAGCCGGACCTGGGCCTGATGACCGCGAGCGAGATGGCAGCGCACGTCGCGAGGCTGCGGGCGGCGACGTCGCTGCCGCTGATCGTGGACATCGACACCGGATACGGCAACGAACTGAACGTGCGGCGGACCATCGAGACCTACTGTCGCCTCGGAGTCGCCGCCGTCCATATCGAGGACCAGGTGTCCCCCAAGAGGTGCGGGCATCTGGACGGCAAGGCGGTCGTGCCCGTCGAAGAGGCGGTGTCGAAGGTGCGGGCGGCGGTCGCGGCCCGTGGGGACGACGAGATGATCATCATCGCCCGGACCGACGCCCGTGCGCCGCTCGGGCTGCGGGACGCCATCGACCGGGCGAACGCCTACGTGGACGCCGGCGCCGACATGATCTTCCTTGAAGCACCCCGGAGCAGGGACGAGCTCGAAGAGGTGGCGCAGAAGGTGCGGGCACCGCTGGTGGCCAACGTGATCGCGCGGTCCAGGACGCCGGTTCTCTCGGCCTCGGATCTCGGGCGCCTGGGCTTCCGCCTCGCGATCTACCCCCTGCTGTCCGCCGCTGCCGCCGCGGCCGCTGTCGACGCCGCCCTGTCGACCCTCGCCGAAAGCGGACTGCCCCCGACGGACGCCCACGGTCCCGCGGAACTGTTCGGCATCGTCGGCCTCGACGGCTGGCTGGAGTGGTCGCAGGAGTACACGGGGTCCACCGCGGCCGGATCCGCGACGGATTGACCGTCCGGACGACGCGCATCGAGTGGAGTTCGTACACGACGGTGCTTTCGTTCATGCCTTTGCGGTGAGCCGCCGAGTCGCTGTCTATCATCGACCACGAAAGGCACGGCGTTCTCGCGATCAATGGGACAAGGGACGGTCCGTTGAACGGACAGCGGAAAGGGCGGGGAGACGCGGCCACCGGCCGGGCGATATGACAGGACTGCACCTGGACATATCAGTAGCGCACCGACGCTGACGACCTATCGGCCGGTCGGCCTCGGGATTTTCGCCGCCCGGCGGGGTTCGCCTGCACAGGGATTCCGGCATCATCAGCCGCCTTCCGGCGTGACATGCGAATGGTCCGCCGCCGTTCCGAGCCGGAGAGAGAATTCATGACGCTGTCTGCCCTGCTGGGAGCCGTCGACCCGCCACAACTCCTCCCCGCGCGTGAGCAGATGGCATTCACCCTGGGCTTCCACATCATTCTGGTGCCCTTCGGCGTCGCCTTCACCTTCATGATGCTGATCTGCCAGTACCGCGGGCTGCGCCGCGGCGATCAGCAAGCGCTCCTCCTGGCACAGCGATGGTCCAAAGTGGCCGCCGTGCTGTTCGCGGTCGGGGCCGTGTCAGGAACCGTGCTGACTTTCGAGTTGGGCCTTCTCTGGCCCGGGCTCATGGGCAAGTACGGTTCGGCGTTCGGATTTCCGTTCGCCATCGAAGGGCTTTTCTTCTTCCTCGAAGCCATCTTCATGGCCATCTACATCTACGGCTGGAAGAGACTGCCACCATGGCCACACTTCTTCACCGGCGTCGTGGTAACTCTGTCGGGCGTGGGCGGAACGGCGTCCGTCATCGCTGCCAACAGCTGGATGAACCAGCCGGCCGGCATCGTGGTGAAGAACGGGCGCGTGGTGGACGTGATCCCGTCCAAGGTCTTCTTCAACGGGGCCTTCTGGTGGGAGATGGTGCACATGCTCCTCGCGGCGTACATCGTCGCGGGGTTCATGGTCGCCGGTGTGTACGCATGGGACCTGCTCAAGGGGCGCCGCGACCACTATCACCGGCTCGGGTTCCTCGTCCCCTTCGCGGTCGCCGCGATCGCCATGCCGCTGCAGTTCCTCGTCGGGGACACCATCGCGCGCCAGGTCTTCGACAGGGAACCGGCCAAGTTCGCCGCCATCGAGATGGTGCCGACCACCGGCACCCATGTCCCGGAGATCCTCGGCGGCGTCTACATCGACGGCGAGGTGCGCTATGGCATTCCGCTCCCCGGTGTCGCGTCGATCCTCGCCGGTTTCCGTCCCTCCACCCCCATCAAGGGGCTCGACGCGATCCCGCCGGACGTACGCCCCGACGACGCGGTGGTCAGCGTCGTCCATCTCGCCTTCGACGTGATGGTCGGCACGGCGTCGCTCCTGCTCCTGCTGGCCCTGTGGTTCGCCTGGCTGTGGTGGCGGCGGCGCGAGGTGCCGACGAACCCATGGTTCCTGCGCAGTGCGGCCGTGGCCGGTCTGGTCTCGCTGCTGTCGCTGGAGAGCGGCTGGGTGGTGACCGAGGTCGGCCGGCAGCCCTGGACCGTCGTGGGGCTCCTGCTCACTCGGGACGCGGTCGCCACGCAGGGCAATCTGTGGCCGCTGTTCGCCACGGTCCTCGCGATCTATTTCTGCGTCGGTGCCGGTGCCCTGTTCGTGCTCCGGACCATGCGCCGCCGATGGGCGGAAGAAGGAACCGATGCCGTGGCGGTCCCGTACGGCCCCCGGCCGGCACCGGCGATGAACGGGCGCACCTCCGGAGCTGATGACGCATGAGCACTGTGATCGCCGTGATCCTGTTCGTCGGTGTCATCGCCTACGCCCTCTTCGGCGGGGCCGACTACGGAGCCGGTTTCTGGGATCTGACGGCCGGGGGCGAGACGCGGGGACACCGCGTCCGCGAGCTGATCAACCTCTCCCTCAGCCCCGTGTGGGAGGCCAACCACACATGGCTGGTCTTCTGTCTCGTCACGATCTGGACCGGTTTTCCCCGGGCCTTCACCGCCATCACCACGACCTTGTACATCCCACTGGGACTTGCGGCGCTGGGGATCGTCGCCAGAGGAGCCGGCTTCGCCTTCCGTCATGCACTGACCGAACGTCAGGCACAGCGCGTCAGCGGTATCGCGTTCGCCTGTTCGTCGGTGCTCACCCCGTTCTTCTTCGGCACCATCGCGGGCGGGATCGCCTCGGGACGCGTGCCGTCGGCGGGGCACGGTGACGCGCTGTCCAGCTGGCTCAACCCGACCTCCGTCCTCGGCGGGATCCTCGCGGTCACCGTCTGCGCCTACCTCGCCGCCGTGTTCCTGACCGGGCAGGCCCAACGTCGAGCGGACGCCTCCCTGGAGCACGCATGCCGCCTGAGAGCCTTCGCGGCGGGCGTCGGCGGGGGAGTGGTGGCCCTGGTCGGCGTGTACGTCCTGTACTCGGACGCCCCGCGTCTGTTCCACCAGTTGAGGACGGTGGGCGCGCCGCTCCTGGCCGTCTCGGGCCTGTGCGGTCTCGCCGCGCTGATCCTGTTGCACCGGGGCCGTCCGCCCGTGGTACGCGCCCTGGCGGCCCTTGCGATCGCCACCGTCGTCGCCGGATGGGGAGTCGCCCAGTATCCGTACCTCCTGGGCACCCACCTGACCATCCAGCAGGCGGCCGCGCCGTGGGCCACCCTGTGGGTGCTGCTCGTGGTCTCCTGCGTAGCGGCCGCCCTGATCGCGCCTTCGCTCGTCCTGCTCTACACGCTTCAGCTGCAACGCAAACTCGGCTGACCCGGGCGCGGCGTCAGAGCGTGTCGTATCGGTCGGGAGCGGACTCCCGGTCGGCGTGGGTGGCCAGGACGAGGTCGATGAACGCCCTTGCGGCAGCGGAGGGACGACGTCCCGAGGCGGTGACGAGGGAAACCTCGAAAAGGGGCGCGGGATGGACCGGACGTACCGCGAGGGAGTCGGTGCGGGAGCCCGAGATGAGCGAGGTGCTCACAAAGGCGCAACCGAATCCGGCGCGCACCAGATTGACGACCGTGGGGATGTCGGTCACCTCCACGGTGATCTCCCGCCGTAGGCCGGTCTGGGCGAACAGACGGTCGACGCTGGCCCGGGTGCCCCATCCGATGGGGACGTCCACGAAGCGCTCGCCGTCGAGGTCGGCGAGCGGTACGACCGGGCGCGAGGCGAACGCATGATCTTCCAGGCACGCGAGCATCAAGGGTTCGGAGGCCAGTCGGTGCACCGTCACCCCGCCCGGGTAGTGGCCCGGGAGCGCGGCGAAGGCGAGGTCGAGGTCCCCGGCGAGCACCTGGCTGACCAGTTCGGCCGAACCGCCGGGAGAGGTGCTGGGGATGATCTCCACGTGGGGCAGTTCCCGATGGTAGCGGGAGAGGGTGGTGGCCAGATCGATCAGCGTCAGCGACTGCATGATGCCGAGGCGTACGGTGCCGCGCACACCGTTCTGTACGGCTGCGACGGCGTCCCGAGCCGCGTCCACCGCGCCCAGCGCGGTGTGTGCCTCGGGAAGCAGGGCCCGGCCGGCGTCGGTGAGCTCGACCTGGCGTGTCGTGCGTTCGAAGAGCCGCCCGCCGAGCTCGCGCTCCAGGGACCGGATGGAGACCGAGAGCGTCGACTGCACCAGATGCAGCCGGGCCGCGGCGCGGGTGAAGCTGCCTTCCCTGGCGACGGCCACGAAGTGCTCCAGGTGGCGAAGCTCCACGTCCCTCTCTCTCCGCACTCATGTGTGGCAGCGATGAATGTCATGCATACCCTTCGTTGGACATCATAACTCCAGCCAGGAAGCCTAAGAGGTACGTGCAGCAGGGCAACGGCGCCGCTGAAGCTGCACTGAGTACACACCTCGAAAAGGACCCCGATGGCCGTCATCACCCCAGGACGGGCGAAGCCAGGCACGCACCCCCAGGGACCCACCCGCCGCCACCGGCACCACTCGTTCGGCTTCTGGGCAACCACGCTCGCCTTCCTGATGAACATGGGCTTCTCGGCCGTACCGACCCCGCTGTACGTGCTCTACCAGCAGCGCGACCACTTCTCCACGATCATGATCACCGTCGTGTACGCCGTGTACGCGGTGGGTGTCATCGCCAGCCTGTTCCTCGCCGGCCACCTGTCGGACTGGATCGGCCGCAAGCGGGTGCTCGTTCCCGCGCTGCTGCTCAACATCGTCAGTGCGCTGATCTTTCTGTTCGCACCGAGCCTGACAGGACTGCTGGTGGCCCGGGTCGTCTGCGGGGTCTCGGTCGGCCTTACCACCGCGACGGCCACCGCCTATCTCGGCGAACTGCACCTTGGAACCTGGCGCGGCCAGACAGGCTCACCTCGCCGTTCCCAGGTCGTCGCCACCGCGGCGAACCTGGGCGGTATCGGATTCGGCCCGCTGGTCGCCGGGTTGCTCGCCCAGTACGCCCCCCGGCCGCTGGAGCTGCCCTACGCGGTATGGGTCGTGACGCTGGCCGTACTGGCAGCCCTCGTCGCCGTTTCGCCCGAGACCGCCGACCTGCCCGATCCTGCCCCGCGATACCGGCCGCAACATGTCGCGGTGCCGGAACACGCACGGCGGATGCTGTTCGCCGCCGTCGCGACGGGCTTGGCCTCGTTCGCCGTCTTCGGAATCTTCAACTCCCTGACGCCGTCGTTCCTGGTCGGGACCCTCCACGAGGGCTCCCACGCGGTGGCAGGCGCCGTGGCGTTCGCCGCATTCGCCGCGGGGGCAGTCGCCCAGATCGCGCTGATCCGCGGCGGGTTCGCTCTCACGCTGCGCACGGGCCCGATCGTCCTCGTTGCCGGCCTGGCCCTGCTGGTGGGCGGCATGTGGTTGCCCAGCCTGGCCATGTTCGTGATCGGCGGGATACTGACCGGCGCCGGCGGAGGACTGGCCTTCCGAGGCGCACTGACCGCCGCCGGTGCGACCGCCCCGCCCGAGTCCCGGGCCGAGGCGCTCGCCTTCTTCTTTCTCGGCGCCTACATCGGTCTGTCCGTGCCGGTCGTGGCACTGGGGATCGCGACGCAGTATGTGTCCGCGCGCGTGGTGATGCTCGCCTTCGTGGCGATCGTGAGCGTGGCCGTCGCACTGGGCACCCGCTCGATGCTCGCCCAGAGCGGCTTCGAAGGTGGGGCCGGCGCTCGATGACTGCGGCGCACGCCCGCGCAGGCCGGCACCTCCCCCCGGGTGGTGACCGGCCTGGTGTCGTCGCGGGAGGTTCGCCTCCGTCGGATCGTCCCGCCGCCGACGGCTCTGACCGGCTCGCCCAGGAGACGTCCGTCCGACCTTCCTGTGTGGAGAGCGAGACGGCCGCAGTGCGGGAATCCGGAACGTGTTACAAGTGTCCCTTGGCAGGTAGCAGCAAGATCAGTCGCGCCACCCGGAGGGCCGTTCGTTGTTCAGCATCACCGTTCGCGACCACATCATGGTCGCCCACAGCTTCCGCGGCGAGGTGTTCGGGCCCGCGCAGCGGTTGCACGGTGCCACGTTCCTCGTCGACGCGACGTTCCGGCGGGAGGAGTTGGACGACGACAACATCGTCGTCGACATCGGGCTGGCCACGAAGGAACTGGGCGCGGTCGTGGCTGAGCTCAACTACCGCAATCTCGACGACGAGCCGGACTTCGCCGGGATCAACACCTCGACGGAGTTCCTGGCGAAGGTGATCGCCGACCGGCTCGCGGAGCGCATCCACAAGGGGGCACTCGGGGAGGGCGCCAAGGGCATCGCCACCCTCGCCGTGACCCTGCACGAGTCCCATGTCGCGTGGGCGGGTTATGAACGTGCGCTGTGATCCGGCGACCGTTGCGGGCGTGGCCGTGAGCCGGTGGACCCTCGTCGCCCGAGGGGGCAGATGAGGCAGCTTCGCCGGCGGACCGGGCCGACCGGTCTGCCGGCGGGGCCGGCGCGGGCTCAGCCTGCCCGCCCGGCGTCGCCCGAGCCCGGGCCCCGTGCGGCCGGCGGGTCCTCCGGCGTCCAGTGGCGGTGCCAGGTCCTCGCCCAGTCGCGCCCCACGAATCCGGTGCGCATGCCGAGCCGTGCCTCGGGGTCGCGATACGCCCTTCTCATGTGCCCGATCAGCACCGCGGCGATCCCCCAGGCCAGGATGTCGTGGATGAAGATGGCACTGGTGCGGGAGATCGTCGGCAGCACTCCGGTGAACCACATCAGGAGTCCGGTGGCCATCATGACCAGAACCGCTCCCGCGATCCAGCCCGCATAGATCTTCTGTCCCGCGTTGAACTTGCCGGCGGGTCGCGCCCGGGGCTCGGTCAGCCGCCTGCGGACGGCGCGCAGCCATTCCCGGTCGTACGCGGCGAAGCGGTTCAGCCGGCGGAGATCCGCGCGGAAGGCGGGCGAGGCGAGGCCGAGGAGGAAGGGCAGGGGGAGCAGGACGCCCGACCACTCATGGACCGTGACGAGCAGGTGGCGGCGGCCCACCAGCTGGGCCAGCGGCGCCAGATAGAGGCAGGCCGCCGTCCCCACGCAGAGCAGCATCAGCCAGCCGGTGGCCCGGTGCACCAGGCGCTCGGCCCGGCTGAACCGGCGGACCCGGCCCGAACGCTCAGGCCGCGGAGCCGTCGCCGTCGCGGTCCTCGCCGTCGAGCCATCCGTCGATGTCATAGCCGTACTCCTCCCAGTAGCCGGGGACGACCTTGTCGGTCACCGAGATGCCGGAGAGCCATTTGGCCGACTTGTAGAAGTACATGGGGGCCGCGTAGAGCCGGACCGGACCGCCGTGCTCGTGGGTGATGGGCTTGTCCTGCATCCTGAGCGCCACCAGCATGTCGGAGCGGCGCGCCTGAGCGAGGGTGAGGCTCTCGGTGTAGACGCCGTCGAAGCAGGTGAAGCGCAGGGCGCGGCCCTCGGGACGTACTCCGGCGGCCTCGAGCAGGTCGGAGAGCCTCACACCTTCGAACGGAGTGTTCTCCACCCGCCAGCCGTCGGTGCACAGCACGTCGTGGACGATCCGGGTCTGCCGCAGTGCGCGCAGATCCTCGAGCGTGTAGGTCGTCGGTCGGTCGACGAGTCCGTCGATCCGCAGTGCGTAGTCGGTCCCGTCCTTGCGCGGCACCGAGCCCACCACGCTGTAGTAGCGGAATCCCCCCGGGTTGGGGAGCACCCCGGTGAGCCCCGTGGGGTCCTTCTGCGACGCCGCGCCGAGCGCCTTCTCCCAGCCGTCCTGCAGCCAGGGCGCGGTGGCGAGGCCGAAGGCCCCGGCGCCGAGCATGGTGAGCATCGTCCGCCGCGCCACGGGTGCTCCCTCGGCCGGCCGGTTCTTTCGGAGGCCCATCGTCACCGGACCTCGGGGTGCGGGGGGAATGCGGGGGCACGCCCTGTGCGACCGCGTCCCACCATCCGCGGCGCCGCGCTCACCGCGGCGTCGCCGTACTCGACTGCCTGACTCACCGAATCTCTCCTCTGCATGTGCCCGGTCGTCTCGAAGGGCCGGGCGCCGCCCGACGGCCTTCGGTATCCCGCTGCGCCGGGGGATCGGCCGTGTCGGTGGCCGGTGGCGGGGACGGTCGGGCGGTACGGGGATCCTCGGCGCCCGGGGACGGTGTCGGCGGTCTCAGGCGACCGTGGCCTCGATGGTCACGGGGATGTCGAGCGCCTTGGAGTAGGGGCAGATCAGGTGGGCACCGGCGCCGAGCTCCTCCGCGGTGCTCTGGTCCACTCCGCTGAGCTCGAGGTGCAGGACGGCACTGAGGTGGTAGTCGCCCGCGTCGTGGTGCAGCGTGACCTCGGCGACGACCGCCGGGTCCTGCAGAGCGACCTTCTTCTCGGCGGCGGTGATCTTGACCGCGCCCAGGAAGCAGGAGGCCCAGCCGGCGGCGAGGAGCTGCTCGGGATTGGTGGCTCCGCCATTGCCTCCGAACTCCTTCGGAATGGCGAGGGTGACGTCGAGAAGCCCGTCGCTGGATGCGGCACGGCCGCCGTTGCGGCCCTCACCCGTCGCGGTGACGACGGCGGTGTAGTTCGTTTCAGCCATGATCGCGCCTTTCGGATTCACCTGGGAGGGAGCCGATCGAGTTCGTCACCCCTCTGACCGGTGACGACTCTGACAGTGTCGGAATCACCTGTCAAGCGGGTGATGGACGGGAGTGGATGAGGGTGGGGTGTCCTGGGTTGCCGAGCGGAGTGTGTGGCGCCCGACGGGGGAGGGCCAGGTGGCGGCCGAGGCGGTGATCGCCCTTCCGGCGCGTGAGGGTCAGGGGTCGACCTGCCTTGAGGTGCTTGAGGACTGACCCCTTGTTCTTTTGTCCATCACCGGTCAAACTGGTGACATGATGCATGTCTTCAAATGCGGTGCCCCTGTGCTGGACTTCCTGGGGACCCTGCGTGCACGGCGCAACGCGGTGCCCGTCGAGGTGCTCACCTCCCCGGAGAGCCTCGACGCCTGGTTCCGTGAGTCCGGCATGGTCGACGGAGACACGCACTGCGGACCGTCCGACGTGGAGGACGCGATCGCTCTGCGCGAGGCGATCTACCTCCTGATCGTCGCCAGGCTGGCCGGCGACGACTACGACGCCGAGGCGCTCGCGCTGGTCAACGACAGGGCGCGCACTCCGTCCGCGATTCCGCAGCTCACGCGGGCGGGGCGCCGGATCGAGGCGACGGCGCAGCAGGCCCTGTCGTCGGTCGCCCGGCAGGCCGTGGAGGTGCTCGGCGGTCCGGAGGCGGCGCTGCTCAAGGAGTGCAGCAGGCCCGAATGCACCCAGGTCTTCCTCGACCGGTCGCGTGGAGGCTTCCGGGAGTGGTGCGCCATGGATCCTTGCGGAAACAGGGTGAAGGCCGCCGCCTACCGTGCTCGCAGGCGGGTGAGTGGGCCGCGCGCGGCCTCGACCGCGCCGGCCGGTCGATAGGACGCAGCCCGCGGTGCCCTCGCCGGTGTGCGCCGCCGGCTTCCCCGCGGACCGCGCCTCGCCGGGGACTGCGGTCCCGGCCGTTCGGTGGAGCAGCGCGTGGACGGCGGCGGTGAGGTCCTCGGTGAGGCGCTCCCCGCTCATGTCCGCCAAGCGCCGGCCCGGACGACGCGGCGGCTGAAGGTGACCCCCACGAGCAGTGCGGCGAGGAACGGCAGCCGCGACGAACGTGTCGGTGCCGTCGGGGCCCTCCGTGCGCCGTTCGTGGATCCGGGGATGCGCACGGGAAGTGCAGTCGGGCCCGGGCCCGCCGTCCAGGCCGGTCGTGCCGGCGGACGGCGGGCGCGGGCCCGCGGACGGTCCGGGTGGAGCCGGCATGTCGAGGCCGGCTACTCCCCGAAGGGTGACGCATCCGACTCGTCGTCACCCGGCTCCGAGACCCGCGTCCTCGACCTCGTTCTTGCCTTCCGCCTTGAGGACCTTGTTGAGCGGTGCGAGGTCGTAGATGCCCTTGAGATCGGGCTTCTCCAGCAGACCGGCCTTCACGGCGTGGTCCGCCTCACTGTCGAGCGTGGCGGCCAACGGGTCGTCCAGGAACGTGATGGACTTCCAGGCCGGGTCGAGGACTTCGGCGGGAAGCGCCTTGCCGGACAGTTCCTTCAGCGCGGCGTTGGCGGAGGCCTTCGCCTTGTCGGGGTTGGCGTTGATCCATTCGTTGGTCTTCACCGAGCCGCGCAGCACGGCCTCGACGACGTCCGGGTGCTCCTTCAGGAACTTCTGGGACACGATGATGTTCGTGATCACGAACTTCTTGTCCGGCCAGAGATCCGATTCGTCGAGCAGCACCTTGCCGCCCTCGGCGACCAGTTTGGAGGCGGTCGGCTCCGGCACCCAGGCGCCGTCGATCGAGCCGGACTTGAAGGCGTCCGGGGTGACCTTGTTGTCCATCCGGAGCACCGAGATCGCCCTTGCCGCTCTCGGCGTCGACCTTCCAGCCCTGGTCCGCGATCCAGTTGAGGAAGGCGACGTCCTGGGTGTTGCCGAGCTGAGGGGTGGCGATCTTCTTGCCCTTGACGTCCTTCAGGGACTTGATCTTCTTCGGGTCGCCGACGAGCTTCACGCCGCCCGACGCGGAGCCGCTGATGATGCGGAGGCTCTTGCCGTTCGACTTGGTGTAGCCGTTGATGGCGGGGGAGGGGCCGATCCAGCCGATGTCGATGGAGCCCGAGTTGAGCGCCTCGATCTCGGAGGGCCCGGCGTTGAAGGTCGACGCCTTGATCGTGGTGCCGCCGAGCTCCTTCTGGAACAGGCCCTCCTGGACGCCGACCAGCGCCGTGGCGTGGGTGAGGTTGGGGAAGTACCCGATCCTCACTTCGTCGGTGGAGAGCTTCTTGCCGTCCGCCGCGACCTTGGTCTGCTTGCCGTCGTCCGTGGACTCGGAACCGTAGCCGCAGGCGGTCAGCAGGAGAGGGAGCGCCGCTATGACGGCGATCGTGCGCAGGGTGGTGAGCGGTCTTGCGGCAGACACGGAGGTGTCCTCTCAGGGAATAGGTGATCGGGGAAGGAACGGAACTGGGCGGTGCGGAGCCCGTGGGCACACCCCGGCGCAACGCTCACCGGCCCTCGGCGGGTGGAAGGCCGTCGTGGGCGGTGAAGCGGGCAGTGGTGTGCCGCAGGGGACGGTGTGACTTCACGGCGTCCGTGCGGGACCCGAAGGCGCGAGGTCACGGGAGCGCGCGGGTGATGCCGTCGGTCGAGGGGCGTCCCGTCCGCCGACGCGGAGCGGCGGGGTCGCGGTGATGTCCGGCGGGATGCCGGCCGCTTCTGCGGACGGTCTCAGGCGGGTCGACAGATGGCGCTGGACGTACGGCCGAGGTCGATGTGGCGACGTGAGGTCAGAAGGGGCAGCAACCGGTCTGCCCGGCTGAGTGTTCTCATGACCGCCCCCCCACAGATCCCTAGTTTTCCTACCGGGTTGATGGGGATCGTGGCAGAAGTCGGCGCCCACCCCAAGGGGGTGTTCACATGCTGGATGATCAGATCTCGCTCTTCGAGATCGGTGAGGCCGCAGGGCGTGGCGTCAGGGGTTCACCCAGGCGCCCGGGGCGTCGGTCAGTGCGGACACGCCGGCGGGCAGTTGGGCCGATGCCACATCCGCGAGCGACACACCCTCGAGGATCTCGCGCACATTGGTCCGCAGCGCGATCCACAGAGGGAGCAGCGACTGGGCGGGTCCGGTGTAGGACAGCTCCGGGGGACGGACCCCGCGCACCGAGACCAGCGGTCCGTCCACGACGCGTATGACATCGGCGATGCTGATTGCCTCGGCGGGCCTGGCCAGCCGATAGCCGCCCTTGCCGCCGCGCTGGCTGAGCACAAGACCGCCCCGGCGCATGTCGTTCAGGATGCTCTCCAGGAACTTGTGCGGAATGTCCTGGGCGTCGGCGATGGCCTCGGCCTTCAGTGGCTCGTCGTCCCGGGACGCGGCGAGCTGCAGTGCGGCACGTACCGCGTAGTCCGCCCTGGCTGAGATCCGCATGCGCTCATTATTCCGCAGAGCTCCCGTACTCGTCCGTCCCGGGCGGGCCCGGATGGGGCACGGGTTCCCGCCGTGCGATCGGGCCCGGCAGAGGTGCTCCGCCCCGGCGGTCGACGGGGAGTGAGAAGGGGCAGAGGTGCGCGGCCCCGGCGGTCAGACGGGGAGTGAGAAGGGAGGATGCGCACCGTTGAGGAAGTAGTCCCCGACGTCGCGGAGTCGGTGCGCGACGGGTTCGTACAGGGTGTGGGTGCGCGCATCGCGCCAGAAGCGGTCCAAACCCAGGTGGGAGGACGCGGAGCGGGCGCCGATGACGTCGAGCGCGCGGGTGGTGGCCTCCTGGGCGGCCGTGGACGCGGCGGCCTCGGCCATGGCCACGAGGACGGAGATCTCCGCGTACTCGTCGTAGCCGAGGTTCTCGCCGCGCGCCAGTCCGCCGCACACGGCCTGCTGCGCCTGATCGGCGAGCGCCGACGCGGAGCGGGTGAGGACAGTGAGTTCGCCGTAGACGGTCAGTACCTGCGGCTCCTCGGGGGAACCGGCCGGCCAGGCGGGGTGCCAGGGCGAGTGGCCCGCCCTGCTGTACTCGCGGACCTCGGCGAGCACGCCCTCGGCCGCGCCGAGACAGAGCTGGACGGAGAAGAGGCGCCCGATCGGCGACGCCAGCGCGGCGTGGGGTGCGAGGACGTCCTCGTCCGCGGACAGGGAGCCGAGTATGTCGTCGCCGGCCACCGGGACCGCGTCGAACTCGACGCTGCCACCGGCCGCGAGCCGCTGGCCGAAGGTGTCGATGTCGCTGTCGATCCTCACCCCGCCACGGGCGGGATCGACGACCAGGGCGACCGGCTCACCGGTGTCGGCCCGCACGGCCCGCACGGCTATACGGTCGGCGACCAGGACCCCGGTGACATGACTCTGGCGGCCGTCGAGCACATGCCCGTCGGCCGTCTCGGTCAGCGTCAGGGACGGCTCCTGGCGGGCGAAGCCTCCGCCCCAGCACCACTGCTCCGCCGCGGTCCGGCGCTGGACCCGTGCGGCGAGAGCGGGTTCGCCGAAGAACCGGGGGCTGGACGACAGATGGTAGTGGGAGCCGAGGAGCCGGCCGATCGCGCCGTCGGCCGCGGCGATCTCCCGGACCACGGTGTAGGCGGTCGGCCAGTCCGCGCCGCCTCCCCCCGACTCGGCGGGGACGAGCAGCGAGAGCAGTCCCGCGTCGCGTAGCCGGGACACCTCGTCGAACGGGGCCTTGCCCGCCTGCTCCCGGGCCGCCGCGTCCGTGGCCAGATCGTCGGCGGTCTCGCGGGCCACGCGCAGCCAGTGTGCGGGGGGCGGCCCGGTTCGGTCGGGCTCCGAGGTGAGGCCGGACGACGCAAGGGCAACGCCCATGGAGGTGGTCTCCTCAACTTCAGCAGCAGACGGCACTGATGACGTGACCGAGGTCGACATGCCGACGACGAACGAGTCGTTGCCGGGTGCAGGCCGTGTACATCATCCTGCGCATCCGGGTTCGGCCCCGTCAATGCTTTCCTAGTAAATCGATAGGAAAACTGGGAAAGCGCTTCACCCTTCGCCCGGCTGCACACCGGCTCCGACGCTCACGTCGGCGTCGAGCCGTTCCGGGGCGTCACCGGGCGCGCCGGGGTGCGTACCGGTGTCGAGGGCGCGCAGGAGCGCCCGGGCAACCGCGTCGTTCTGGCGGAAGGCGGGGGCGTTGGTGCGGGGGCGGGCGAAGGCGGCCACGGCGCGGCTGTCCGTCGGGGCGCCGAGGGCGACACGGCGGGGGTGCGGGCCGCCGAGACCGGGATCGATGACGCGGCCGTCGGCAGGGGCGACGGTGAGCCGGCCGGAGCGGTGGGTGTGTCCGCTGTCGGCGATGACCTCCTCCGCGAGCGCGCCCGTGCGGTGCAGTCGCCGCAGCAGCGGGTCCTCGGTGCGGTCGAGATTCGGGCCGGGCAGATATGCCTCGATCAGGGCCGTGGCACGGACCGTGCGACCCGGCACGGTGGGACTCGTCGCGGTGAAGGTGCCGGTGGTCTCGTCGGTCCCGACGCGGAGTTCGGCACCGAGGAAGCGGACCAGCCCGGCGCGGGACAGGGCGAGCAACTGGCGCAGCCGGAACCCGGGGGGACCCGAGGCGAGGAAGCTGAAGAAGCCGTGCCACCAGCCGTCGAGGCCCTCGGCGAGGGAGCGGGCCGACAGCCGTCCCCCGGCGATCAGGCGCGGCAACTGGCCGTACACGGAGAGGAGGGCGAGGAACGCGCCCAGGTCGGCGCTGTACGCGGGATCCTCACGGCGGGCCACGTCCCGGGCGATGCGGTCACGCAGATGCTCCTCGAAGTCGTCCGGTGAGGCGAAGGCCAAGTCCTGCAAAGGGCGGTCGAGGGCTTCGAAGTCCAGGCGGTCGTCCGGTCCTGGCACGGCCCCGGCGACCAGGCGCGTCATCGCGTCCGAGTACCAGTCGAGGCGGTCGTAGGCGGCGGCGAACTCCGGCCACGGCACGGCAGTGCGCTCCGGGTGGGCGTGGAACAACTCGTGGTAGTGGCCGAAGCCGATCTCCTTGGCCATCAAGGGCCATACGTCGCGGCGCAGATCCAGCGGGCGTTCCTCGGCGAGCAGCGCGTCGACCGCCTCGGGGCCGAAGTGGCGGGGCAGCGCAGGACGGGGTCCCTGGAGCCGGTAGCCGGTCTTGGCGTGGTACGGCACCCCGCGCCGTGAACCGATGTGCAGCACGGGCTCACGGCCGGAGGGCAGGTAGGTGAGGGTGCCGTCGGGCTCGTCGCGGTAGGTGCCGCCCCGACCCTCGGTGAGCAGCGTCACCAGGTCGACGCAGGCCAGCCCGAATCCGCGCAGGACGACGTGCTCGCCGGGGCGCAGCCCTGTGAGATCGGCGTCGGCGGAGAACTCCGGGGGCAGATGGAAGCGTCCGTGACGGCGGGCGAAGGCGGCATGGGCGCGGTGCTCGGCGGCGGGGGCTGAGCCGAGGTGCCCTTGGGCTAGGACCACCAGGTCGGCGGTGAGCGGAGCGGTGCGGCCGGCGAGGTGCACCTGCTGCGCTCCGTCGGGCGGCCCGGTGACGGCGGTCGCGGTCGTGCGGTGCCATTCGACGGTGACGGTCGACGGCAGTTCGGCCACCGCCCGGCGGAACACCCAGTCCAGGTAGGCGCTCTGGGCACGCCGGGTCGGGAAGTCGGCCCCGGTCAGTGTGCGCAGTTCGGGCAGTACCCGCGGGTCGGCCGGTTCGGCGTACGGTGCGAACCGCGGTCCGCCGGGACGGAACTGGGCGGCCCACTCGGCCAGGGAGGGCCCCGGGCGGACCGGGCCGTCGATGGTGGACGTCTCGTCGGTGAACATCGTGACGTCCTCGGCCATGGAGTTCATACGCAGCAGCGGCGACTGCGCCGCCCGCCAGATCCGCCCCGGCCCCGGCGGATGCGGGTCCACCAGATGGATGCGCAACTTCCGCTGGCCGGACCACAGTTCGGGTGAGTTGGCGGCGATGCGCTCCAGCAGCCCGGTGGCGCGCGGTCCCGCGCCGACGACAACGAGGGCGGAAACGGAACCGGTGCTCACCGGTCACCGCCGAGGGCGGGACGGGAGTCGGCCGCGGTCGCCCCGTGCAACCGGCCCCGCAGCGCGGAGAGTCGGGCGCGCAGCCGCGCGAGCGGGGTGGGCGGAAGGCTGCGTGCGGAGCCCCGGGCGTAGTGGCGCTCGACGTAGTACTGGCCGATGCCGAGCACGGAGGTCACCGCGACGTACCAGAGGGTTGCGACCAGCAGGAGCGGGATGACCTGGTAGGTCCGGTTGTAGATCAGCTGCACCGAGAACAGCAGGTCGTGCACGGCCAGCACGCTGACGATGCTTGTGCCCTTGAGCGTGCCGATCAGCATGTTGCCGGCCGTTGGCACGATGGAGCGCATGGCCTGCGGTACGACGATCCGGCGCAGTGTGCGCCATCTGCCGAGGCCCAGTGCCTGGGCCGCCTCGCTCTGCCCGGCATCCACGGACAGGATGCCGCCGCGTACCACCTCGGCGGCGTACGCGGTCTCGTGCAGAGTCAGTCCGATGACGGCGGTGAGGGTGGGACCGAGCAGGTTCACCGTCTTGACGGTGACGAACTCGGGGCCGAAGGGGATGCCGATGCCGAGTGTCGGATACAGGGCGCCGATGTTGAACCAGAACAGCAGCTGCACCAGCAGCGGAGTGGATCGGAAGATCCACACGTAACCCCAACTCAGCGTGCGCAGGACCGGGTTGGCCGACAGGCGGAGCACCGCCAGAAAGGTGCCGAGCAGGAATCCCAGCACCATCACCGCGCCCGTGAGCCACAGGGTGAGCAGCAGCCCGTCGAGTACCGCGCCGGTGGTGAGGTAGCGGCCCACGACGTCCCACTGGAAGGCGGCGTTGCGGACCACGGAATGGAGGACCAGCGCGAGAACCACCAGTGCGGCGGCGCCCGTCAGCAGGCGGCCGGGGTGCCGGCGCGGCACGATCTGCGGCGGTCCTTCGGGGGCGCCGCGCTCATCGGGTTCGTGTGCGGGGGCGGGCATGACATCAGAAGGCGTGACCATGGGGAGGCTCTCCGGGGAGGGGAATCGCAGGCGTAGGTGACCAGCCGGGGTCCCTCGCGGGCGCAAGGTGCCGCGCCGCCTCGGGGCCCCGGGACGGGATGTCGTCACGCTCGCCGCGTCCCTCAACGCGGCCGGACAGACACCGCGCACGGCGGAGCCTCTCCGCCGTCGATCGTATGTGTGGGCCGCACGGTTGTGTCAACCATGCGGCCCACGGCCACCTGCGGTCCGGCATGCGGGCACCGGTTGACGAAAAGCCCGGCGTACTGCTCAATGAATCGCATGAATGCCCAGTTGCGCTTGGTCTCGCGCGGTCACATCGACTTCGGTCGTGTGTGGTCCGCAGCGTGTTGCGCCTGACTCGGCAGCGGGCCGCCTGACCGGCCCTTCCCTCCCTCGGTGACCCCGTCGCGGGCCGAGACTCCTCCTGCGCGCGCTGCCGCACCCCCGTATCTCCCGACGCCCGGCGTCGTCACGCCCGCCTCACCCCGTCCATTTGTCTGACGGTTCGTCACCCATGCTCGTGTGCAGGGCAGTTCCGTCATGCCCCCACACGGACAGCCTCTCGAAAGGCTTCTGTCATGCCCGTGGAGTTCCTCGGCATCGCCGCGACCAACAACGGCTCCGAAACCACCCCGCGCTCCGGCCCCGCATTCGACAAGGAGTACACGCTCCGGCTCGCCCGGGCGCACGAGGACCACGGCTGGGACCGGGTGCTGTTCGCCTATGGCTCCGGGTCCCCGGACCCTGCCCCGGCGGCCGCGTACATCGCGAGCCGGACGGACCGGCTGCAGATCCTGCTCGCCCACCGCCCCAACGTCTCGTACCCCACCTTCGCCGCCAAGACCTTCGCCACCCTCGACCAGATCAGCGAGGGCCGGCTGACCGTGCACTTCATCACCGGCGGCAACGACCACGAGCAGGGCCGCGAGGGCGACACCCTGACCAAGGACGAGCGCTACGCCCGCACCCGCGAATACATCCGCGTCGTCAAGAAGATCTGGACCACCCACGAGCCCTTCGACCACGAGGGCGGGCACTACCGCTTCCACGACTTCGTCAGTGATGTCTTCCCGGTCCAGCAGCCCCGCCCGAACGTGTCGTTCGGAGGTTCCTCGCCCGCCGCGTACGCCGCCGGGGGCGCCGAGGCGGACATCTACTGCCTGTGGGGGGAGCCACTGGAGAGGACCGCCGAGCAGATCGAGGCGGTGAAGGCCGCCGCGAGGGCGGCGGGCCGTACCGACGTGCCGCGCATCCAGGTCGCCTTCCGCCCGATCATCGCCCCGACCGAGGAACTGGCCTGGGAAAAGGCCCACCGCACGGTCGGTGCCATCCGGCAGCGGCGCGAAGCCGGCCTCGTCCGGCACCACCGCGGCGACGCCCCGGAGAACACCGGCTCACGGCGGCTGATCGCCATCGCCGAGGCGGGGGAGCGCTACGACCGCGCCCTGTGGACCCCGACCGCCGCCGCGACCGGTGGCGCGGGCAACTCCAACGCCCTGGTCGGCACTCCGGAGACAGTCGCCCAGGCCCTGCTGGACTACTACGACATCGGCGTCGACATCCTCTCCGCCCGCGGCTACGACCTGCTCGGGGACGCCGTCGACTTCGGGCGGCACGTGATCCCGATCGTCCGCGAGGAGGTCGCCAGGCGCGACGCCGAGCGGTCGGCGCATGCTCCCCGGACCTACGCGGCGGTGGCCGAATGACCTTCGTCGCACCGAAGCCCGTCCCCGGGCCGACGGTGGTGCATGTCCCGGTCTCCGACCCACGCGTGAGACCCCTGCTGCACGAACTCGGCGAGGAGTACTCCACCCGGTACGGCAAGGACGCACACGCCGAACTGGCCCGCTACCCCGACGAGGAGTTCACCGCACCGTACGGCGGTGTTCTGCTGCTGCTCCTGGAGCGGGGCCAGCCCGTCGCGGGCGGCGCCTTCCGGCGGTACGACGCGGACACGGCCGAGCTGAAGCGGATCTGGACGCACTCGGCCCACCGCCGGCGCGGCCTCGCCCGGCGCGTCGTCGCCGAGCTCGAACACGAGGCGGGCGTCCGCGGGTACCGGCGGATCCGGCTGACCACCGGGCCGCGCCAGCCGGAGGCCCGAGGCCTGTACCTGGCCACCGGCTACACACCGCTGTTCGACATCGGGGCCGATCCGGAAACCATCGGCCCGCTCCCCTTCGAGAAACACCTCTCCGCCACCGCACCCACCGGAAGGGCCCCCGTCCAGTGAAGCTCCATGGCATCGGCGCACGTCTGCGCCCGCTCGCGGCCACCGCCGCGCTCCTGCCCCTGCTGACCCTGACCGCGTGCGGCTCCGGCGACCCCGGCGACGAGGCGGTGCCGGCTGCGCGGGCGACCGCGGACGACCCGGTCGCCGCCGTCCGCACGGTGGACGCCGTCGCCGCTCTGCTCCCGGCATCCGTCCGCTCGTCGGGCACGCTGCGGATCGGCAGCTCCGTCGGAGCGCCGCCCTCGGCGTACTACCCGGACGGCTCCGACACACCCGAGGGACAGGACATCGACATCGCCGACGCCGTGGCGAAGGTCCTCGGAGTCAGGCTGGAGCGGCAGGACGCCTCCTTCGAGACGATCCTGCCCGCCCTGCGCAGTGGCAAGTACGACGTCGGCACCGGCAATTTCGGCGTCACCACCGAGCGTCTGAGGACCATCGACTTCGTCACCTACATCGACGACGGCCAGGGCTTCGCGGTGAAGCAGGGCGACACGTCGTTCGGCAAGCGGATCGGCGATCTGACCCAGCTGTGCGGACGGACCGTGGGCATCGGCGCAGGAACCACCTTCGAGGCGACGCTCGACGCGCAGAAGGGGGTGTGCGCGAAGGCCGGCAAGAAGCCCTACGACGTGAAGGTCTACTCGGAGAACGGGGCGACCCTCACCGCCCTCCAGCAGGGCCGTATCGACGTGATCATGTCGACCATCAACGGGCTGCGCCACCAGGCCGCGCAGCCCGCCGCCCACACCACGTTCCTCGGCGAGTACCACCGCCTCGACGTCGGTTTCGCCTTCAAGAAGGGCTCCCCCCTCACCAAGCCGTTCCAGGCCGCCGTCAACGAGCTGATCAAGGACGGCACATACGCCCGGATCCTCAGGAAGTGGGGCACCACCGGCTCCGCGATCGGCACGTCCCGCATCAGCCCGCCCGAGCACACATAGGAGCAGGGACCCCACCATGCCCACCACCCGTACCGCGCCACCCGGCGCGATCTCCCCGGGCACCGCCCCCGACGTTCCGCCCGCCCCGGAAGCGCTCAGGGTCGTCCCCGCCCGCCACTACGCCCGCTGGACGGCGGCCGTCGTCGTGCTGGTGCTGGTCGCCCAGTTCGTGCACGGCCTGGCCACCAACCCCGTGTGGGAGTGGGGCGTCTTCCGTGCCTACGTCCTGTCGGAGACGATCGTCCAGGCGGTGTGGGTGACCCTGCAACTCACCGCCTACGCCACCGTGCTCGGCTTCCTTCTCGGCACCGTCCTGGCCTTCATGCGACTGTCGCGCAGCCCGGTACTGCAGACCGTGGCCTGGACGTACATCTGGATCTTCCGGTCGATCCCGATGATCGTGCAACTGGTCTTCTGGTTCAACCTGAGCGCCCTGTACGACAGGCTGGGCGTAGGCATCCCCTTCGGCCCGGTGTTCTGGTCCGTCGACAGCGACAGCCTGATCGGCACCATCGGCGCCGCGGTCATCGGCCTGACGCTGCACCAGGCCGCCTATGCCGCCGAGATCGTCCGCGGCGGCGTCATCTCGGTCGACCACGGGCAGTCCGAGGCCGCCGCCGCACTGGGCATCCCGCGACTGCGGCAGATCCGCCGTATCGTCCTGCCACAGGCCATGCGCGCGATCCTGCCCACGGCGGGCAACGAGATCATCGGCCTCCTCAAGGGCACGTCCGTGGTCTATGTGATGGCCATCGGCGAGCTGTTCTACCAGGTGCAGGTCGTCTACGGCCGCAACGGCCGGGTGATCCCGCTGCTGCTGGTCGCCACCGCCTGGTACGTCGTCCTGACCTCGCTGCTGTCGGTCGCCCAGTACTACGTGGAGCGCCGCTACGCGCGGGGCGCCGACCGCACGCCGCCGCCCACTCCGCTCCAGCGTGCCCGGCGCTTCGTGCGTGATCTGCGCGCGGCGGCAGCCCGGCGCGACCAGCCCGTCGTACCCCTGAACCCCCTGGGAGAGAGCCGATGAGCGAGGTGATGGTGGACGTCCACGGCGTCCACAAGAGCTTCGGCCCACTGCAAGTGCTGCGCGGGGTGGACCTTCAGGTCCGCGCCGGCGAGGTCACCGTGATCCTGGGCCCGTCGGGCTCCGGCAAGTCCACGCTGCTGCGCACGATCAACCACCTGGAGAAGGTCGACCAGGGCTGGATCAGCATCGACGGCGAGCTCATCGGCTACCGCCGCTCCGGCGGCAAGCTGCACGAGCTCAAGGAGAAGGACGTTCTGAAGCAGCGCACCGGCATCGGGTTCGTCTTCCAGACCTTCAATCTGTTCCCGCATCTGACCGTCCTGGACAACCTCGTCGAGGCCCCCGTCTCCGCACTGCGCCGGCCGCGGAAGGAGGCCGAGGAGACCGCCCGCCGGCTCCTCGACCGGGTCGGTCTCGCCGACAAGGCCGACGCCTACCCCCGCCGGCTCTCCGGCGGCCAGCAGCAGCGCGTGGCCATCGCCCGCGCCCTCGCCCTCGGGCCGAAGGTGCTGCTCTTCGACGAGCCCACCTCGGCACTCGACCCGGAGCTTGTCGGTGAGGTCCTGGACGTGATCAGGGACCTGGCCGGCACCGGAACCACCATGATCGTCGTCACCCATGAGATCGGCTTCGCCCGTGAGGTCGCCGACACCGTGGTCTTCATGGACGGCGGTGGGGTCGTGGAACAGGGGCCGCCCGCGGCGGTCCTGGACGATCCGCGCCACGAACGCACCCGCGCCTTCCTCTCCAAGGTCCTCTGACGCCCCGTCACCGCCGCTCGCACACACAAGGAGTACGACCATGACCGCGACTCTCGCCCGCCACACCGTCGCCGCCGCGCTGACGCTCTCCTCGGCCCTCGTCCTGGCCGCCTGCGCCAACCCCTCCGACGGCGGCACGACCGAGGTCGCGGCCACGAAGGGCAGCACGACGAAGATCAACCTCAGTCCCGACCAGAACCGCGTCACCACGGGCAAGGTCGACTCCATAGCCGCGGAGGTCCCGGAGAGGATCAGGAAGAGAGGCACCCTGGAGATCGTCGCGTCGTCCGGCTCGGCGGCACCGCTGAACTTCCACGCGACCGACAACAGGACCGTCATCGGGGTCGAGCCCGACATCGCCCATCTGGTCGCCGACGTCCTCGGTCTCGAGCCGCACATCACCACCGTCTCCTGGGAGAACATCTTCGTCGGCCTCGACAGCGGCAAGTACGACGCCGGCTTCAGCAACGTCACCGACACCGAGGAGCGCAAGGAGAAGTACGACTTCGCCACCTACCGCGAGGACAACCTCGGCTTCGAGGCGAAGAAGGGCAGCGGCCTGAAGGTCCGGGGCCCCGCGGACGTGGCGGGCAGGACGGTCGCCGTGAGCAGCGGCACCAACCAGGAGAAGCTGCTCATCGAATGGAGCAAGGAGAACGAGAAGGCCGGCCGCAAGCCGGTGGACATCAAGTACTACCAGAACGACAGCGACACCTACCTCGCTCTGCGATCCGGCCGCATCGACCTCTATCTGGGCCCCAACCCGACCGCCGCCTACCACGCGGCCACCACGGGCCGAACAGAGGTCGTCGGCACCTACTCCGGTGCGGGCGCAAGCCTCCAGGGCCTCATAGCGGCCACCACCAAGAAGGACAGCGGCCTGGTCCAACCGCTCGCCGACGCCCTCAACGAGGTCATCCGTAACGGCACTTACGCGAAGGTGCTCGAGCGCTGGGGCCTGTCCGACGAGGCCGTGTCGAAGTCGGAGATCAACCCGCCCGGACTGCCCAGGTCCAACAAGTAGCCGCATCGGAGCGCGGGAGTGGTCCGCCTGGCACACACCCCCTTCGCGCCCAGGACTCCTTTCAGAAAGGCATCCGCTCGTGTCCACACAGACCTCCCCGCCTTCTTCAGCGCTGCACCTCGCCGTCGCCCTGGACGGCACCGGCTGGCACCCCGCCTCCTGGCGGGAGCCGGTGGCCGAACCCGGCAGTCTGTACTCCGCCGGATACTGGGCCGAGCTGGTCGCCGAGGCCGAGCGCGGTCTGCTCGACTTCGTGACCTTCGAGGACGGCCTCGGCCCCCAGTCGACCCACTTCCTCGACCCCGACGAGCGCACGGACCAGGTCCGCGGCCGCCTGGACGCCGTACTCGTCGCTTCCCGCGTCGCACCGCTCACCCGGCACATCGGCCTGGTCCCGACCGTGGTCGCCACCCACACCGAGCCGTTCCACATCGCCAAGGCGATCGCCACCCTCGACCACGTGAGCACCGGCCGCGCGGGCCTGCGCGTGCAGATCACGGCCCGTCCGAACGAGGCGGCGCACTTCGGCCGCCGCACGATCCCCCGCATCGACGGCTACGAGAGCCTGGCCGCACGGGAGGTGATCGGCGACCTCTTCGACGAGGCCGCCGACTACGTGGAGGTGGTGCGCCGGCTCTGGGACAGCTGGGAGGACGACGCGGAGATCCGCGACGCCGCCACCGGCCGCTTCATCGACCGCGACAAGCTCCACTACATCGACTTCGAGGGCCGCCACTTCAGCGTCAGGGGACCGTCCATCACACCGCGCCCACCGCAGGGCCAGCCCGTCGTCAGCGCCCTCGCCCACTGGACGGTGCCCTACCGGCTCGTGGGCCGCCAGGCCGACATCGGCTATGTCACCCCGCACCACACCGAGCAGGTCCGGGCGATCGTCGCCGAAGTCCGCGCCGAGCAGGCGGCGGCCGGCCGTCCCGGCACGCCCTTGCACGTCTTCGCCGACCTGGTGGTCTTCCTCGACAGCGATCCCGCGGCCGCGGCGGCCCGGCGCGAACGCCTCGACGCGCTCGCGGGCGAGCCGTACACCAGTGACGCCCGCATCTTCACCGGCACCCCCGCCCAACTCGCCGATCTCCTCCAGGAGTGGCAGTCGGCGGGGCTCACCGGCTACCGGCTGCGTCCCGGCGTACTCGGCCACGACCTTTCGGCGATCACCCGGGGTCTCGTCCCCGAACTGCAGCGGCGGGGCGCCTTCCGCCGCGCCTACGAGGCCGACACCCTGCGCGGACTGCTCGGCCTCGCCCGCCCCGCCAACCGCTACGCCACCGCCTGAGCCGGAGGAGCCGAAGCACCATGAACAAGCCGCCCAAGCAGATCCATCTGGCCGCCCATTTCCCCGGAGTCAACAACACCACGGTGTGGAGCGACCCCGAGGCCGGCAGTCACATCGACTTCCGCTCCTTCGTCCACTTCGCGCAGACCGCCGAACGAGCCAAGTTCGACTTCCTCTTCCTCGCGGAAGGTCTCAGACTGCGCGAACAGGGCGGGCAGATCTACGACTTGGACGTCGTCGGCCGACCCGACACCTTCACCGTCCTCGCCGCGCTCGCCGCCGTCACCGAACACCTCGGACTGACCGGCACCATCAACTCCACCTTCAACGAGCCCTACGAGGTGGCCCGCCAGTTCGCCAGCCTCGACCACCTGTCCGGCGGCCGCTCCGCATGGAACGTCGTCACGTCCTGGGACGCCTTCACCGGGGAGAACTTCCGCCGGGGAGGCTTTCTGCCGCAGGAGGAGCGGTACTCGCGCGCCGAAGAGTTCCTGGCCACCGCGAACGAACTCTTCGATTCCTGGCGCGGTGACGAGATCGTCGCGGACCGGGCGACCGGAACCTTCCTGAGGGACGCCAAGGCCGGCGCCTTCGTCCACTCGGGTCGGCACTTCGACATCCACGGCCGGTTCAACGTCCCGCGTTCCCCGCAGGGCCGCCCGGTCGTCTTCCAGGCGGGCGACTCCGACGAGGGACGCGAGTTCGCCGCGGCCGGAGCCGACGCGATCTTCAGCCGGTACGCCACCCTGGAAGCGGGGCAGGCCTTCTACACGGACGTGAAGAACCGCCTCGCCAAGTACGGCAGGCGCCCCGACCAACTGCTGATCCTGCCCGCCGCCACCTTCGTGCTGGGCGACACCGACGCGGAGGCGTCGGAACGGGCGCGCGAAGTGCGCCGCCGGCAGGTCAGCGGCGCCACCGCCATCAAACATCTCGAGTTCGTCTGGAACCGGGACCTGTCGTCGTACGACCCCGACGGGCCGCTTCCCGACATCGACCCCCATGTCGGCGACACCCATATCGCCGAGGGCCGCGCCCAAGTACGCATGTACCGGGACCCACTGGCCACGGCACGGGAGTGGCGGGAACTGGCCGCCGCCAACCACTGGTCCATTCGTGACCTGGTCGTCAACACCGGCAACCGGCAGAACTTCGTGGGCTCACCGGCCACCGTCGCCAGGACCATCAACGACTTCGTACAGGCCGACGCCGCCGACGGATTCATCCTGGTCCCGCACATCACACCGGGCGGCCTCGACGAGTTCGCCGACAAGGTCGTCCCCCTGCTGCAGGAACGGGGCGTCTTCCGCACACGGTACGAGGGCCCGACGCTGCGGCACCAGCTCGGCCTCGCCCACCCCGACGACCTGCCGGGCGAGCAGCGGGCCGCGTCGTGAAGCCCTTCCCGCGGGGCGGCACCCGTGACATCGCTCCCGGAGCCGTCCCGGCGGCCACCGGCCGGATCCCCGGCACCCTCGCGCACACGCCTCGTGAGTTCGGCCGCGGCGTCCCCGGCGGCGAACCGCCCCAGTCCACCCGGTACTCCTGAAAGGCCGCCGCATGGCCACCGTCCTCTCCGTCTCCGGAAGCCCCTCCGCCACCTCCCGCACCGCACGGCTCCTGCGCCACCTGGACAAGCGCCTCGTCGCGCAGGGGCACGAGGTGACCACCCTGAACGTCCGCACTCTCCCCGCCGAGGCACTGCTCGGCGCCGACTTCAGGAACCCCGCGATCGTCGAGGCCATTGCCCTGTTCGAACGGGCGGAGGGCATCGTCATCGGCACGCCCGTCTACAAGGCCGCTTATTCCGGGCTGCTGAAGTCGCTGCTCGACCTGCTCCCGCAGTACGCGCTGGCGGGCAAGACCGTGCTGCCACTGGCCACCGGCGGATCCGTCGCCCATGTCCTGGCCATCGACTATGCCCTGCGTCCCGTGCTGAGCTCCATGGGCGCCACGCACATCGTTCCCGGCTGGTTCACGCTGGACAAGGACATCACCGTGTCCGACGACGGGACGGTCACCCTCGCACCGGGCTCGGCGGGACCCCTGGTGCAGGTCACGGATCAGTTCTCCGCCGCACTGGGCGGCCGTACGACGGTACTGACGGCGGCCGGATGAGCGGCGTGGTCCGCGGCCCGGGCCACCCGCTCCGGGACACGGCCGCCGCCGAGGCGACGGCAACTCGCGCCCCGCACGTGGATCTGCGCGGTGAACACCTCCGGGTCGAGGACGCGAAGCTCGCCGTACTGGTTCGGCGAAGGGGTCCTGCCGAGGCTTCGGGCGCAGGACCTGTGGAGTCACCCCCTCCACCCAGCCGAGGACCCCCGGCACTCCGCCCGCGAACCCTTCTCCGGTGCCGGGAGCAGCCGTTGACCGCGGCGATCGCCCTTCCGAAACGAGCCGCCCGAGGCGGGCGGGCGACGCTCCGTCCGAGCCCGCCCGCGACGCGGGTCGACTGAAAGGCGCAGTCTCTCAGCCGACCCGATCCGAACGAGAGACCCTAGACGGCCTCGGTCCTCGAGGCGGTCGCCGGCTTCGTGCGGGACTCGTTCCCGCTGGGCAGCGCCGGGTTCCGCCGGGCCAGCAGCCAGTACAGCAGCGCGGGTACCACGAGGCCGACGATCCAGGAGACGTCCGCGCCGCCCAGCGGATCGACCAGCGGACCGGTGTAGAACGCCGTGGAAAGGAAGGGCAGTTGGGCAAGCAGACCCACCGCGTACACCACGAGCGCGTCCCACCGCCAGGCGCCGTAACGGCCCTTGGGGTCGAAGAGCGCCGGGATGTCGTAGCGCTCCTTCGAGATCAGGTAGTAGTCGACCAGGTTGATGGCCGACCACGGAGTGAAGAAGGTCAGCAGGAAGAGCAGGAAATCCTTGAACGAGGCCAGGAAGCTGTCCTTGCCGAGGAGCGCGACCGCCGTGCCCGCGATCATGATCAACGCGATGTAGGCGGCCCGGCCGCGCTGGGAGAGCAGACGCCGGCCGCGGAACCCGCTGACGCTCGTGACCATCGACATGAAGCCGCCGTAGGTGTTGAGCACGTTGATGGTCAGCTTGCCGAGCGCGATCACGAAGTAGAGGAAGGACGCGATCAGGCCCGTGCCGCCGAGCCCGACGACATAGCCGACCTGGTTGGCGAGGAACTTGTCGCCGGCCGTCGCCGCCACCAGCACGCCGAACGTCATCGACCACTGCGAGCCGATCGCCGAGCCCGACAGGGTCCACCAGAAGGTGGCCCGGCCGGAGATGGTGCGCGGCAGATAGCGCGAGTAGTCCGCGACGTAGGGCCCGAACGCGAGTTGCCAGGACGCCGACAGCGACATCGCGAGCAGGAACATCGACAGCGAGAAGTGCGCGTCCTTCATCAGCGTCGAGAGGTCGACGTGATCGAGCAGGCGAATGCCCAGGTAGACGAAGGCGAGCGCGCAGATGACGCTCGCGAGCCGGCCGAGGGCGTGGATGACGCGGTAACCGACCACCGCCACGACCGCCGTGACCACGGCGAAGATCACGATGCCGCTGGTGTCGCCGGTGTGGGTCAGCTCGCCGACCGCCTGGCCCGCCAGCACCGTGCCGCTCGCGAAGAACCCGACATACATCAGGATCACCAGCAGCAGCGGGACCACGGCGCCGCGCACGCCGAACTGGGCGCGCGACTGGATCATCTGCGGAAGGCCGAGCTTGGGGCCCTGCGCGGAGTGCAGCGCCATCACGGCGCCGCCCAGCACATTGCCCACCATCAGGCCGAGGAGCGACCAGACGACGTCCCCGCCGAAGACGACGGCCAGCGCACCGGTCACCACGGCCGTGATCTGGAGATTGGCGCCGAGCCAGAGTGTGAACTGGGAGAAGGCGGTGCCGTGTCGTTCCTCGTCCGGTACGACGTCGATGGAGCGCCGCTCGACCAGAGTCTCTGTCATGATCCGCTGTCCCTCCTCGGTCGTCTTCCACGACGGACCTAGGTGTGTCGGGCATGTATAACATCATGCAGAGTTCTTGGTGACTGAATAGATTGTCAAGAGGCTGCACGTCACGAGCCTGAACAAGGACCCCGCGCCGTGGTGTCCGAGTCCCTCGAAGGTCAGAGGCGGCCGGCCAGCCGGGCGAACGTACGGGCGGCGGGTTCGGTCCTCGCGTGACGGTGGCCCGTGCCCGCCCACAGATGGATCAGCCGGGTGTCCCCGGCTGCGGTGGCCGCCCTGCGCAGCCGGCCGGTGAGGTGGTGCAGGGCCGGATAGCCGACGGGGGCGACACGGTCGTAGCGCTCGACGAAGTGATTGCGCAGTGCGCGTGCGGGCCGCCCGGTGAAAGCGCGGGTGATCACGGTCGTGTCGAAGGCGGGATCGGTCAGAGCGGCCTTGTGCGGTGCGGACGCCCCGCTCTCGTCGGTGCGCAGCAGGGCGGTGCCGACCATCGCGGCCTCCGCTCCGGCGGCGAGGACGTCGGCCACGTCGGCCGGGCCTGCGAGTCCGCCCGCGGCGATGACGGGCAACGGGACGGCGCCTCGGACCCGGGTGATCAGTTCCGGCAGCGCGACGGCCCCGGGCGGGTGCGCGGGTGTGAAGGTGGCCGAGTGCCCGCCGGCCGCCGAGGCCTGGACGATGACCGCGTCCACCCCGATCTCGGCGGCGCGGCGGGCCTCGTCGGCCGAGGTGACCGTCTGGACGACGACGGTCCCGGCCTTGCGCAGCTCGGCGACGATCGACCGACCGGGAAGCCCGAAGGTGAAGGACACCACGGGGACCGGATCGGCCAGCAAAAGGTCGATCTTGTCCCTCCAGTGGTCGTCGTCCTCGGCCGGCTCGCCGTCGGGCAGCGCGCTCGGCCCGCGCGGTGCACCTGTACGACGAACCCCGTATCGCCGTCTGCTCCCAGGACTGCGACCTGGCCCGGTCCGACCACCTGGACTGGATTCCTGGAGGCCGCCGTCGCCGCGGTGAACGGGTGAACCGCGGGAGGGGCCCGGATGCTCGGCCGCGTCCGTTCGGCGGGCGGCGGTCTTGTCCTCGCAACGGCGCGCCCGGACCGGACCGAGGACACGCGGTGCCCGCTGCCGATGTGGTTTGACTTGCGGTGCACGCATGGGACGCTGAGGAAACGTGAGCCGGTGGAGCACTGCGGTGCCGGGGCCCTGCGGGCCACGGTGCCGGCGGACCCGGCCACCGCATCGCGGACGGCCGGTCGGCGGCCCGAAAGGACGGGCGATGATGGATCCCCTCAACGGTGCGCGGTGGCTGACGGGGCGGCATGCCGCGGGGACGGCCCTCCCGGCCCTTGCCTGCTGAGGGCGAGATGCGCGGAGAAGCCCATGGCGGCGACTTTCGTGCCTCCCGGGCCCGCTGGGAGCGGCGCCAGTGGCGGGGGATGCTGCGGCTGGGGCCGTTCAACTGGCACGAGTTGTCCCTCGGCAGGGCGCTTCGCGTGGCGCTCGGCGTGGCGGTCCCGCTCGTCGTCGGGGCGATGACCCACCACCTGGACGACGGGGCGTTCGCCGCGCTGGGCGCGCTGCCCGCCGGGTTCGCGTCGTTCGAAGGCAGGGCCCGGACACGGGTCGCGGCCGTGGTGGCGGCCAGCACAGGCATGGCGGTGTCCACCTTCGTCGGCGGTGTACTGGCCGGCTCGGCCCCCTGGCTGCTGGTGCCCGTGGTGGCTCTGTGGGGGTACGCGACCGGGCTGTCGGTCTGCCTCGGCCTGTGGCTGAGCGTCGCCATCCTCCAGTGGGCGGTGGCGCTGCTGATCGCGGTCGGAATCCCGCAGAGCCCGTCGCAGGCGGCGCTGCGGGCCGGTCTGGTGCTGGCGGGGGGCCTGTTCCAGGGTGTGCTGGTCACCGCCTCGTGGACGGTGCAACGCGGCGCCGCCGAGCGGGCTGCCCTGGCCGAGTCCTACCGCAGCCTGTCCGCCTACGCGTCGGGCCTGGCCGCGGGCAGCACCGAACCGCCACCGCCGGCCGACTTCAGCGCCACAGCCGTCGTCGCCGATCCCAACCCGCTCCTTTCGGACACAACTCGCGCGATCTGTCTGAACCTCCTGGAGCAGGCCGAACGCATCCGCGCCTCGCTCGCGGCCCTGGGCGCGCACACGGCCGCTGATCCCTCGGGGGCCGTCCGGACCTTCGCTGTACGGACCTCCGAGGTCCTGGACGTCGCCGCCGAGGTGATGAGCACCAGGTCGGCCGTTCCCGCCACCCGGCTGAGGGAGTTGAACGCGGCCCTGGCCGGGCAGGCGGCCGCGGCCCGGACGAGCGGCTGGCACTGGGTCGCCGAGGCGCTCCTCGGACAACTGCGTGCCGTCGACGCCATCGTGGGCCGTATGCGAACGACCGGCAGCGGCACCGGACATGCCGGTCCTGACGAGGCGCCGGAGCGGCCGGTCCCCGGGCCGGGGGTGGAATGGACGGCCCTGACGCTCAGGGCCAATCTGACCCCGGCGGGGGAGACCGGGCGCCATGCGGTGCGGCTGGCCGTCGTCGCCGGGCTGGCCGAGCTGATGGTGCACATGACCGGCCTGTTCCAGGGCCGTTGGGTGGTGCTGACGATCTTCCTGGTGCTCAAACCGGACTTCGCCTCGACGCTGTCCCGCAGCGTGCACAGGGCGCTGGGCACGGCCGCCGGGGCAGGCCTCGGTGCGGCGGCCGCCATGCTGGCCCGTCCGCAGGACGCCGGCCTGATCGTCGGGGCGACCGTCGCCGTCGCCGCGGCCTACGCGCTGTTCTCCGTGAACTATCTGCTCTTCAGCGTCTCGCTCACCGTGTTCATCGTGATCGTCCTGGACATCCTCGGGCTGTCGGCCGAATCCACGGCCACGGCCCGCCTGGCCAACACGGCTATCGGAGCGGCGCTCGCGATCATCGCCTACTGGGCATGGCCCACCTGGGAGGGCCTCACGGCCCAGCAGAAGTTCGCACGGCTGCTCACCTCGCAGAGCGCGTACCTCACCTATCTGCTGAGCCGGCTGGGCCGGCCCGGGACGACCGACCAGGTCCGGCTGCGCGCCCTGCAGAGCGCCGCCCGCCGTGCTCGCACCGATGCCGACGCGTCCACGGCCCGACTGGCCGCCGAGCCGATCCACCCGCCGCTGACCCCGGCCGTCGCCCGGACCCTGGTCGCCGTCGTCATGCGTCTGGCACACGCGGAGCTCTCCCTGCATCTGCTTGTCCTCCAGCAGGCCGCTTCCCGGCGAGCGGCGGCCACAGGCGCGGCGGACCGGGACGAAGAGTGGCGCGGCTGTGCCGCCAGCGCTCAACTGGAGGCCTTGGCCGCCGCTCTGGGCGACACCTTGGACAAGCTGGCGGAGGCCCTTGTGACCCTGAAGGCCCCGAGCGGCCTTCCGCCCCTGCGGCGTCTGGAGGCCTCGCTGCGCGACCGGTCGCTGCCGGACGGCAGTCGCCTCCTTCCCATCACGGACAGCATCGTCGATGCCACGAACACCCTGAGCGATGTGTTGCGCCGGGAGTTCGCCTGAGCAGCGACGCCCGGCGAGGCGGTTTCGCCGCCCGACGCGCGACCGTTCCGCAGGACCACCGGCACGGCCCCGGGCCGGCGTAGGCCCCACGCACCGCTGTTGGGGCAAGCGGGTGAACGGTGGTCCTGAGACCCGGTGTCCTCGCGTCGTCAACGGGGTCGGGGGAACTCTCCGCTTGAGCGGGCGCAGTACTGCACGGCCATCATGGCGAGGTCGTCCTCCAGCGGTCGACCGGTGTAGGCGTCGAGGTCGTCACTGATGCGCTGCAGGATGGCTTCCGGCTCTCCCCACGGCCAGCCCGAGGCCCGTTCGGCAAGGGGGTAGAAATCGCCGGCGGTGTCCCGGGCCTCGATGATGCCGTCCGTGTAGAACAACAGGGTGTCTCCGGCGCCGAACGCGAAGGTGTCGGGATGGAAGGCCCCGGCCTCGTCGCCGGCCAGCCCGAACGGCGGCGCGGGATGGTCCGACTCCAGGACGTTCACATGGCCGTGATGCCTCAGCAACGGCGGTGGATGGCCGCAGTTCACGATGTCGACGAGTCCGCCGTCGTCGGGTATTTCCGCAAGGAGGGCGGTGATGAAGCACTCGCTGAACTCGGAGCCGCACTCGGTGAGTTGGGTCAGATGTCTGCGTACGCTGCGTTCCAGCGAAGCGGCCAGCTCGGCCAAGGTGTCGTGAAGGTGATCGGCGTCGTGGAAGGCGCTGATGAGGGCGGAGGCGTCATGAATGGCCGGAAGTCCCTTGCCGCGAACGTCACCGATGAGGAGGCGGGTGGCACGGCCGGTTCGGGCTGCGGCGTAGAGATCCCCACCGACACGGGCGTGTTCGGCGGCCGCCCGGTACACGGCGGCTGCCCTCAGACAGCCCATGTGCCTCGGGATCGGCCGCAGCAGTACCGTCTGGACCGCCTCCGACACCGTCCTTATCTGGTTCAGGTCCCGCACACTGCGGTCGTGGAGAGCGCGGGCGGTCATGGCAACGGCGGAGATGGCGAGCAGAGCGCCGAAGTGCAGGGGGAGGATCGGCGAGCGCAGTAGTCCGTCGTGGTGGTCGATGACCACTGTGGCCCCGCCGGCGACCACGACGACGCAGGCGGTGAACCGGGAGCCCACGAACGCTGCGGCGAGGATGGGTGCGGCGACGAGCAGAGGCGACCAGTGGCCGGCTATCGCCACAGGGGCGAAGAAGGCGCCCAGACTCGTCGCCACGATCATCAGGAGCGAGAGAGTCGCCGACGGCTGAACCAGACGTGGTCGCCCGTCCCCCTGTGGTGACACCGCGCCTGCAAGGCCGATCGAGCCGATGGTTCTGGGGATGTATCTCATTGACGCTTCCTGCATGGGGTCACTGCGTGCGCGGGGGAGGCATGTCGTACGGCCGAGGGGCCCAGCCGGTGGAAGAGATGCGGGATCGGCGGTCGGGGACGAGCCGGTTTTCGCATCACGGAATCGATGGCCGTGGTCCGGTGTCGATCCTGATCCGCTGCGGATTGTTGTGCGGCGACCTGCGACAGAGCCGACGGTCACTCCGCGAGGTAAGTCACTGTGTCCGAAATGGTGAGAGATCGGTAAAAAGCCCCGCTCCTGTCCCGTCCGGCCCAGGGGGAGTCCGGGGGGCAGTGACGCAACCAGGGCCCGGATCCGTGAACCGTGGGCAACTCCCGTTGCCCCGGTGATGGATCGTCAACCGCACGGCCCGGAAAGACGGGTTGGCGCCGTCGACCTCTCTTCACTCACGCGTCTGCCGAAGTATCTGTGCGCTGTTCCCTGCCCAGCCGCCGTTCGCGTTGTCACGCCGGTAACGTTGCGTGTGAGTGGTGATCTCCTACGGCGCATGGGGGTGTTTGATGAACCAGCAGGTGAACCTGGTGACCTTGGGCGTTCAGGACGTTCAGGTGAGCCGTCGGTTCTACAGCCAGGGCCTCGGCTGGACGCCGCTGCTCGATCTGGACGGGATCGTCTTCTACCAGATCGGCAAGGGGCTGGCCCTGGCGCTGTTTCCCCTGGCGGACCTCGGTGCCGACACCGGGCATGTGGCGACGGCCGGAACCTCGTTCACCCTCGCCCAGAACCTCGATACGCCTGCCGCGGTGGACACGGTCATGGCCAGGGCCCGTGCGGCAGGGGCAACCGTCCTCAAGGAGCCGCAGCGCGCGGCCTTCGGCGGCTACCACGGCTACTTCGCCGATCCGGACGGCCACCGCTGGGAGGTGTGCCACAACCCCGGCTGGTCGGTCGCGGCCGACGGCACCGTGACGCTCACGGCCGTCGAGGCGGCGGACATGGAGGAATGACGTCGTCAGAACCAGCCGCCGTCGACCTGGATCGTCCGGCCGGTGATGAACGAGGCGTCGTCCGACACCAGGAATGCGACAACGGCGGCGATCTCATCGGGCTGGGCCATCCTCCCCAGCGAACTGGTCGTACGGATCAGGGTGTTGAAGTCCGTGTCGAGGTCGGGGTGGACGTAGTGCGCACCGGCGTGGGCGGACATGTCCGTGACCGTTCCGCCGGGGGCGACGGCGTTGACGGTGATGCCGCGCCTGCCGAGCTCGGGGCTGAGGTTGAGCGCGATGGACTCGACGGCGGCCTTGCTCGCCGCATAAAGGGCGTGGTGGAAGACCGCCCTGTGGGCGCTGCCCGATGACGTGAGGACGATCCTGCCGCCGTCGTCCATGTGCCGCACCGCGTTCTGCACGGCGAAGAACTGGGCTCGGGTGTTGACGGCGAAGACCTCGTCGAACTCGGCCGGGGTGACGGCGTCCAGGCTGCCGAAGTGCTCGATCCCCGCGTTGCTGACCAGGATGTCGAGCCCCCCGAGAGCGTCGGCGGCCCGATCCGTCATGCGCCGGATCTGATCCGGATCGCCGACGTCCGCCTTGATTGCGGCTGCGCGCCGGCCGGTGGCGGAGATCTCGGCGGCGAGCGCTTCGGCCGCGTCGCCGCTGCTCCGGAAGCCGATCACTACATCGGCTCCGTCGGCGGCCAGTCTGCGTGCGGTCGCCGCGCCGATCCCCCGTGAGCCACCGGTGACCAGGGCCTTTCGGCCGGCGAGCCGTCCGCTCATCGGTCTCCCCCCGGACGGCCGGTCGCATCGGGCGCGGACAGCGCGGTGGATGCGGGCTCGGGTCGAGTGCTCACGAGCGGCCGCCGAGGCCGTCGTCCACTGCCACGTTCTCGGGCTCGAGGGTCATTCCGGAGTTGCGCGCCTGCTCGAGGATCAGGGACGCGAAGTCCTCCGTCGTCAGGCCCGCGCCGACGGCCGCCTGGACGAGTTGGGCGGTGGCCGAGGCGATGGGCATGGGGACCTCCAGCTCGCGTGCCGCCGCCAGCCCCAGGTCGAAGTCCTTGCGCAGCAGGACGTTGGTGAAGGTCGGCGTGAAGTCCAGGTGGACCAGCGCGGGGGACTTGTACCTGGTGAACACCGAGCCCATCACGGAGTTGTTGAGGAACTCGAGAAACGCCGACCGCGTGACGCCGCCCTTCTCCGCGAGGACCGTGATCTCGGCCAGCGACTGGGTGACGACGCCCAGGAAGACGTTGTGCGCGATCTTGACCAGACGGGCCACCTCGTCCGCACCCACATAGGTCACGGCACGTCCCAGCTGGCTCAGGAGCGGCTGGACGGCGTCGAAGACCTCGCGCGGACCCGAGACCGCGACGGTCAGCTCGCCCGCCTCGATGACCTTCGGGTTGCCGCTGACCGGTGCGGCCAGGAAACCGGTGCCGTGTTTGGCGGCGGCCGCCCGTACGAGGGCGGAGACCTGGGCGGACACGGTGGAGCTGTCGATCAGCACACCGGGTGAGGCGTTGCCCGCGGTCAGTACGCCCCCGGGGCCGGTGGTGACGGACTCCAGGTCGGGAGACGTGGCCACCATGGTGAAGACGACGTCCCGGTCGGCCAGTTCCTCCGGCCGGTCGACGACCGTCGCGCCCTTCTCGGTCAGCGGCTCGGCCTTGGCGCGGGTCCGGTTGTAGACCGCGACATCATGGCCGGCGTCGAGCAGTCTGGACGCCAGCCGGTACCCCATGCGGCCTGCACCGATCCAGCCGATGCGGGGACGGTCAGTGGCGACATGGGTCATGGTGTCTCCTCACCCCCGGAAGGCGGCCCGGCAGTTCCGGGGACACGGCCAGGCCGTTTCCCGGGGACACGGCCGGTGGCCACACACACGTGTCGACACCGTCCTCCCGGACGCCTCGGCGGTTCCGTGTGGACCTCCCACCACGCTATGCCGACCGGCCAGGTCTGTCCTGTTGCCCTCCGGACGGCGACCGGCGCCGGCAGGACAGGCGTCGGCAACGGTGAAATGCTGCTGGTGAGACCTTGTTGACGAGGGCGCCGCGCCTACCGCCAATCTGAACGGCACCTCACACGGCTCCGTAGACGCACGGGCGTCCACGGGCTGCGTGGAGGAGTGGATCAGTGATGAGCGAGAAGATCGCCGGTGTGGACGTCCCCGATACGCGGTTGGTAGCCGACGCCACGGAGTTCGTCCGGGAAGCCGAGCCGCCGCTGCTGTTCGACCACTCGCGCAGGGTGTACCTGTTCGGGATGTTGCAGGGGCAACGACGCGGTCTGAAGCCCGACCCGGAAATGGTCTATGTAGGGGCGATGTTCCACGATCTCGGGCTGACCCGGCGTTACCGGACGACCGATCAGCGTTTCGAGATCGACGGGGCGAACGAGGCGCGCCGGTTCCTCACCGACCACGAGGTGGGCCCCGACGACGTCCGCAGAGTATGGACCGCCATCGCGCTGCACACCACGCCCGGTGTCCCGGAGTTCATGGAGCCCGAGATCGCGTTGGTGACTGCTGGCGTGGAGACCGATGTGCTCGGGATCGGCCGTGACGACCTGGATCCCGAGGACCTGAGAGCCGTCACCGACGCGCATCCGCGCCCCGACTTCAAGCGCCGGATCCTGGAGGCCTTCACCGACGGTTTCAAGGACCGGCCCGACACGACCTTCGGCACGGTGAACGCCGATGTGCTGGCCCACTTCGTGCCCGGATTCCGGCGCATCGACTTCGTCGAGGTCATCCTGAACAGCTCCTGGCCGCAGTAGCCGTGCCCGGGGACCTCGCAGCCCGGCCTCGGCCGGAGCGGATCCCCAGGTGTGCATCGCGACCCGACCCCGGGCCGGGTCGCCCGGCCGTGCGGGCACCGCGGCGCGAGCGCCGTGCGCCACCCGGCGCTCCGGCACCCGAAGCCGTGCCCCGGCCCGCTACCCGCGCTCAGCGCTCCGTGCGGGCGGGCAGCCGCCACCCCGGACGCGGGAAGTGGCAGGTGTAGCCGTCGGGGTAGCGCTCCAGGTAGTCCTGGTGCTCCGGCTCGGCCTCCCAGAAGGGGCCGACCGGCTCGACCTCGGTGACGACCTTGCCCGGCCACAGTCCGGAGGCGTCCACATCCGCGATGGTGTCCTCGGCGATCCGCTTCTGCTCGTCGTCCACGTAGTAGATCGCCGAGCGGTAGCTGAGACCGATGTCGTTGCCCTGGCGGTTC
The DNA here is from genome assembly GCF_001507435.1 of Streptomyces sp. NRRL F-5122. Taxonomy (GTDB): domain Bacteria; phylum Actinomycetota; class Actinomycetes; order Streptomycetales; family Streptomycetaceae; genus Streptomyces; species Streptomyces lannensis. The sequence continues at coordinate 52,513 of NZ_LMWH01000240.1, read as the reverse complement.
TTGGTGCTGGGGTCGTGGATCTGGAAGAAGAACTCCAGGAGCGTGCGGAAGTCGGTCTTCTCGGGGTCGAAGAGGATCTCGATCGCCTCCGCGTGCGTCCCGTGGTTGCGGTACGTCGCGTTCGGCACGTCACCGCCCGTGTATCCGACCCGGGTCCCCGTCACGCCCGGGAGCTTGCGGATCAGATCCTGCATTCCCCAGAAGCATCCGCCCGCAAGCACGGCCCTCTGCGTCTGCGCTGCCATGTCGGCCCCTCCAATGTGTGTCGCCTCGGTCATTCGGGCTGCTCGGCCCGCACAGAGCCGGCATCGCATACCCTCCACACTCATCAGCGCGCCGGCGTGCCGAACAATTCCATGCCCGGCCCGCTGCCCTCGCCCGACGGCGGTCGGGCGGCCTGCGAGCGCCTCGGCGAGGGGGCGTGCCGGGTGGTGCGGTGACGCGCCCTTGCCTCGCCCTCGCCGAGAAACGTCGTTCGTGCAGGTCGGACTTGTGGTGCGGGCGGCGCGAGGCCGACGGCGCGCCCTACAACCGTACGGGCAGATGGCGGGGGCCGCGGAGCATGGCGTTCTGCCGGTAGAGAGGCGGGTCCTGAACGAGGGCCGCCGTGCCGAGGTAGGGGAGCAGCGCGCCCAGCGCGGCCTGGGCTTCGAGGCGGGCGAGTGGAGCGCCGTAGCACAGATGGACGCCGCTGCCGAAGCCGAAGTGCTCGTTGTCCGGGCGGGCGGGGTCGAACCGGTCGGGCTGGTCGAACCGCTTGGGGTCACGACTGCCCGAGGCCAGGGCCAGTACGACCGATGTGCCCTTGGGAAGGGTGGTGCCGGCGACCTCGACGTCCGAGAGCGGGATGCGCTCACGCATGTGGACCGGGGGCTCGTAGCGCAGCAGCTCCTCGATCGCGTTCGGCAGCAGCTCGGGTTCGCGACGCAGCCGGTCCAGCTGGTCCGGGTGGCGCAGCAGGGTCAGCACCCCGTTGGTGATCAGATTGACCGTGGTCTCGTGCCCGGCGATGAGCAGCAGGACGGCGGTCTGCGCGAGTTCCTCGCGGCTGAGTCGCAGGGCCGGGTCCGGCTCGTTGACGAACTCGGACAGGATGTCGTCGGTGGGGTGGCCGCGGCGCTGCTCCGCGAGGTCCACGAGGTACTGGCCCATCTCGGTCCGCGCCTGCCGGCCTGCACGGTCACGCTCGGTGGTGGTGTCGTCCGCCGGCCTGACATCGGCGGAGGCGACCAGCACGTCGGTCCACCCGCGGAACAGGGGTTCGTCCTTGCGCGGCACGCCGAGCAGCCGGCAGATGACCGTGACGGGCAGCGGGTAGGCGAAATCGTCCACGACGTCGATCTGCCGCCCGGTCCCGAGGCTCCCGAGCACTTCCTCGGTGATCCGGGTGATCTCGCCGCGCATGGCGTCGATCCGGCCCGGAGTGTGCGGCGGGCCGAAGGGCCGCATGGCCAGGGTGCGCAGCCGATGGTGCTCGGGATCGTCGAGCCGCAGGAACGGCGGCTTCGGCGCGTCCTGCGACGGACCGGGCGAGGGGGCGGTACGGCTGCGGGGGTCCGCGCTGATCCGCGGGTCGTGGAGCAGGGCGGCGACCTCGTGGTAGGTCCCGATCAGGTAGCTGCCGTCCGACTGTCGCACCACGGGACCGGCCTCGCGGAGCTCCGCGTACAGCGGGTAGGGGTCGGGGCGGTTGCCGTAGTCGGTGATGCGCTCGAGCAGGGTGTCGGCGGTCATGCGTATCGCTCCTTGTCGAGGGGCGGGTCAGCCGGTGGGCCGCACCACGGTCAGCCGGCGGTCCGGCAGATGACCGGTGAGCGCCACGGTGGGGCCGTGGTACAGCCCCTTCGGGTCCGGTACGTCGGAGGGGATCGGCACCTCGGCGGCCATCGGGCGGTCCGCCGCGCCCGCTGCGGGCGGAAACGGCGCGGCCGTCTCGATCAGGCGCTCGTAGTACTCGAGCGACTTGGCCATGTCGACGGTCACCGCGGCAGTGACCCGGCCCCGGTAGCCGTACACCATCACCAGCCGGCGTGCCTCCAGCGAGCCTTGGGCGATCACCACCTGGTCGGAGAAGGTGGGCACACCCACCGACTTGATGTTGTGCCCGAACTGACTCGACCAGAAGATCGGGACCGAGAGGTGCGGGCGCCGCATCGGCCCCGCATGGACCATGTTGTGGGCCGCCACCTCGGCCTGCGCGACGGCGTTGCCCCAGTGCTCCAGAGACAGCATCTGGTATTCGAACAGCGGGTGCGGGAAGCGCGAGACGTCGCCTGCCACGAACACGTCGTCGGTGACGATCCCGTACATGTCGAAGGCCCGGCACCCCGCGTCGCAGGCGATGCCGCGTGGTCCGGCCGCGAGTCCGCTGTCCGCGAGCCACTCGACGTTGCGGACGGCCCCCAGCGCCACGACGCACACGTCCGCATCGACACGGCTGCCGTCGGACAGATCCGCACCGGTGAACCGGCCGCCGTCGTCCCCGCGCAGTGCGGTCACCGTGACCCCGCAGCGCAGGTCGACTCCGTGGGCCCGGTGCATCGCGGCGGCGAGCTTCGACAGCGTTCCGCCGAGGGCGCCCACCAGCGGTCCGGGGCCACGTTCGGCGACCGTCACCTCCAGGCCGCGTTCCCGGCAGGCCGAGGCGATCTCCGAGCCGGTGAATCCGCCGCCGATGACCAGGACCCGCCGCGGTCCCGCGGCCAGTCGCTCGGCCAGCCCTCCGGCGTCGTCGAGGGTGCGGAGCGTGAACACCCCGTCCAGGGCGGCCTCCTCCCGCTGCGGCCAGGGCCTCGCCCGCGTCCCGGTGGTGATCAGCAACCGGTCGAACGGCACCGCGTCCCCATCGGCCAGCAGCACCCGCTTCCCCATCGGGTCCAGCCCGGTGGCGGGCACCCCCAGCCGCCACTCCGCGTCCGGATCCCGGCGCATCGGCAGCCCGGTGGTGTCGGCGGCGGCCTGGCCGAGCAGCACCTGCTTGGACAGTGGCGGCCTGTCGTAGGGCGGATGGGGCTCGTCCCCGATCACGGTCACAGGGCCGGTGAAGCCTTCCTCACGCAGCGCCTCGGCGGCCCTCAGTCCGGCCAGCGACGCGCCGACGACGACGATCCGGCCGTCCCACAGGTCACCGGCCACCGGCGCTCACCCCTTCACCGAGGAGGATCGCCTGGACCGGGCACGCGGCCGCAGCCTGACGCACCCGCTCCACCTGATCACCTGGGACGGCCGGGGTGTAGAGCAGCGCCTCGTCCCCGTGTAGCCGGAACACCCCGGGAGCGAGGAACACACACTGCGCGTAACCCTGGCAGCGCGTGAGGTCCACGACGATCTGCATCCTCATCACTCCCTCCGTCGCCTCACCCCTCGCCTTCAGAATGCGGGAAGGAACGTGAGCTCGCCCGGCCACCGCGGTGGGCCCCGGCGAGCCGCCTCGGTGCGCACATCCCGGTGCCCGGGGAGATCGCTGCTCCTCGGACAACGCGACGACCTGGGATCCGGTGGGTTCCGGGCCGTCGATGCGGGGCAGCTGAGGGAGCAGAGCTCGCCGGCGGTGTTCCGCTGTGGACTGCACCGCCCGGTGCAGGCGGGTGTTGGGGCTTGCAGGGCGATGCTGTGCGACAGTTCCCCGGCCGGCCCGAGGTCGTCTTCGCGGAAGGGCTGTTCGCGAGAGGTCCGTGCGGGCGCGACAGCTCTCATTGCACGCCGGCAGGCGTGCAGGGGGCGATGACCGCCGAGGTCGCGTTCGACTGTTCCGGCGGGTTCCACCCTCACATGGGTGCCTTCCGGCGCTCAGCCGGCTTGGGGGGCGAGGAAGGGGTTGGCCCCACGGAGCACGCGGGCCGACGGCGTCGCGGGGAACCGTGGGCGGACACCCCCCTGCGGCAGCAGCGAAGGGTGCACACACGCGCCGGAGTCGTTTGCCGCCCTCCAACAGATCCATGGCGCACGAGTCGGCCAGTCGGGGTACCACCACCCTGCACGCCGGCCGCAGGCCTCCGGCGACCGGCTGCGGCATTCGGCGGGACGGCAAGCGAAGTGTCCGGTTCCGGGGGGCAGGCGCCCCATGGCGGCAGAGTGAGGGCCCGAAAGCCCAACCGAGCTCCCGGGCCCTCGCAGCATCGCGTATCCGGGGGATGATCATTTACCCGATGCGCGAGTCAGCGATCACTTTTGCGGCAGGTCACGGGGGAGACGTATACGTCTCCCCCGAGGGCCGTCCTCCGGACCGTTTCCGCAGCGGCATGTTCGTCACCAGTAGTGCCGACGACCACCGACGGCACGCCCCGTGGCACCCAACACCCAGAGCACGAGACCGATGACCGCCAGGATGACTCCGATGGTCCACAGGATGGAGATTCCGGTGAGGAATCCGATGATCAGCAAGATAACGCCGACAATGAGCATGCTGTCCTCCGTTCGTGGCGTCGGCTTGAAGGCGCGGGCCCGGGCTCGGTGCGAGCCCGCTCAGCTTCCGAGTGCCCGCTTCAGGTCGGCCTTGTTCATGTGGGAGCGGCCTTCCACGTTGCGCCGCTTGGCTTCGGCGTAGAGCTGGTCGTAGGTCGGGCCCTGAGGACCCTTGCCCGAGCGGTGACCACCCCGCTCGCCGGAGGACATGTCCTGGGTGGAGCTGCGACTCGTGGTCCTCGACTCACCCGAGCGGGCACGTTCCTTGTTGACGGTGCGCGCGGCGATCTCCTTGGCGCGCTTTTCGCTCTCGCCCCGGTCCTGGGCGCTCTCCTTGATGTGCTCGTACTGCCGCTCACGCTTACGGCTCGACCCTGCGGGCATCGGATGTCACCCCTTTTCTTCCCTTGAGTTCTCTGCGTCGGGTACCCCGTACATCCGGATCATCACGGCTTTGCTCCGGCAACGCGACCGCGAGAAGCCCGGCTCTGTGCCGATCCCCCGGGCGGGCGCCCGGCGGGGCGGCGATCCGGGGAAGGGGTCCGAGTATGGGCCGTAAGGGTCGGGGTACTCGCGGTCGAAGCGCCGTTCGGGCCGAGCGCACCACGCGTTGCGTACGGCCTCGAAGAGGTGGCGACAAGGCCTACCGCAATACGACCAAGAGTTCGATTTCTCCCGAACGGGAAGGGGAGGTGTCCCTCATGAGGCTGACGAGCGCAGCGCAGACACCACTGGGCGACCCCCTGGCCACCGCGATGGACGCCATCGAAGATCAGCAGTGGCTCGACGGCCTCGCCGCGGGGATACGCAAGGTTGTACGTGCTGTCCCCATGGGCCGGGGCCGGGACGCCCTGCGCGGCCTGTGGCTCGGTCATCCGCTTCACCCGGTCATGGTCCAACTGCCCATCGGCGCCTGGACCTCGGCCGCGATCCTCGACCTGTTCCCCGGGGAGAGCCGTGCGGCCCGCCGTCTGGTGGTGGCCGGTCTGCTCGGTGCGGCACCGGCGGCCCTGACCGGCTGGGTGGACTGGGCGGAGCAGCGTCCGCGCCAGGCCCGCGTGGGTCTCGTCCATGCCGCGTCGAACCTCGCCGCCGTAAGCGCGTACGCCGCCTCCCTCGCGGCGCGCAGGCGCCATCGCAACATGGTGGGCCGCATGCTCGGCTTCGCGGGTCTGACGATGGCCACGGTCGGGGGCACGCTCGGCGGCCATCTCGCCTACCGGCAGGCGGCCGGCGTCAACCATGCGGAGGCCGTGCCGGTTCTGGTCGAGCCCGGATGGCACCGGATCGGGGTGCTGGACGAATTCCCGGTCGGCGAGCCCGTACGGCGGACGGCCGACGAGGTGTCGCTGCTCGTGGTGCGTGACGGGGACGGCCGGCTGAACGCCCTCGCCGACCGGTGCAGCCACATGGACGGGCCGCTCCACGAGGGCAACGTGCTCGACGGCTGCGTCACCTGCCCATGGCACGGAAGCGAGTTCCGGCTGTCGGACGGCGTGAACGTGCACGGTCCCGCCACCGCGCCGCAGCCTTCTTTCGAGTGCCGGGTCTCCGCCGGTGGCGACGTCGACGTCCGCCTGCCGGTGACGGCCTGAACGGCAGGGAGACGCCATGGGACCGGAAGCTCTGGAGATCTATCTCAACGACCATCTGGCCGGTGCGACCGCGGGGCAGTTCATGTCACGTCACCTGGCCGAGCACCACCGTTCCTCGTCGCACGGCGGCGCGTTGCGCCACGTGGCGGACGAGATCGCCGAGGATCGGCGGTACCTCCTGGAGATGATGGACGCCCTCGGCGTACCGGCCCACCGCTACAAGGTGTACGCCGCTCGTCTCGGCCAGATGGCATGTCAGTTGAAACTCAACGGGCGGGTGACCCGGCGCTCGGGGCTGAGCAGCGTCCTTGAACTGGAGACCCTGCGCCTGGGCATCGAGGGCAAGAGCCTGCTGTGGCAGACCCTGTTGTCGCTCCCGTCGGCCAAGGGCCTCGACCGGGCACGGCTGCAGGACCTTCTGGACCGTGCGCGGCACCAGATCGACACCGTCGAGGGCATGCGCCGTGAAGGGGCGGTCACCGTCTTCGGCTGACAGGACGCTCACTCGGGCGCTTGCGACTGCGGTGGCGCGGTCAGAGGGGTTTTCAGGGCGCTCCGGCCGTGCCGCCACGCCTCGAGCAGGGTCGCGGCAAGACGACGGTCGAGTTCTGCGGTCGTGTCGATACCGAACACGGCGTCGGCCTCCAGGCCCGGCTCGTCGGCCAGCAGACCGCCGATGACCTCACGGCGAACGACCTGTTCGTGCACGGCGTCGGCCTCCACGTGTTCGTCGTAGAAGCGCTCGGCGGCGGGGCCCGCGCCGGTGCGGCGCATGGCCCGGGCCAGGCGCCTCGAAGCGGGGGACGAGGTCACCTCGACCGCGGCGAAGTGACCGACCAGCGCACCACGCCAGAGGCGATGCAGCCCGAACAGGGACATGAGGTTCACCGTGGCCAGTGCCTCGGCGGGCGCGGCGTCCAGGTAGTGGCCGTATGTGTTGTCCAGCCCCAGGTCGGCCATGAGATTCGCGAAGAGGGTCGCGTGGATGTCCTCGGCGCGACCGGCCCCGAACTCGTCGAACTCCACGGCCACCATGCCGGCCTTGGCCCTGCCGCGCAGCCTCGGGACGACCCACGCGTGCGGGTCGGCCTCCTTCAGGTGGTAGAGAGACCTGATCGCCGCGTATTCACGCAACTGCCAGAGTTCGCCGTGGTGTTGGAGGAAGTGGGTGACACTGCTCCCGTCGTCCCGAGTCGGCTCCGCCAGGAGGTCGTCGAGCGCCCGGCCCACGGATCTGCCTGCTCGGGCGACATCATGGCGGAGGGCGTCGACGAAGTGGTCCTCCAGTGTGGCGCGCAGACTCAGCAGACGGGGATCCCACTCGCGGCGGGGGTCCACACCCTCGAAGCCCCAGTAGTGCAGCTCGTAGAGGCTGTAGAGGGCCAGTTGCAGATCGTCGCCGTACGGATCCGCTCGCACGACTTCGGCGGACGTCGGCAGCTCACCCGAGTCTCCCCTCGACACGACCACGACGGCGGACGAGATGTCGCCCCGTGGGCGCGGCGGCGCCGGGCCCACGCGCACGGGTGACGGCGGGGGTGCCATCATGACGCTTCGCCCTCCTCGTGTGTTCCGGGGCATCCGGCCGTCCGGCGGCGATGGCTGGTGTCGCACCACGGGTAGATGGCGCTGCGTCGGCACATGCACACGGCGACGACGAACCGAGTGGACACGGCCACCGTCCCGTCGGCGAGAGTGACCTCCACCGGGCCCGGTACGAGCAGCGGGCCGTCGTCGGTGAGCACGACGCGGCACGGTCGTTCAGGCTTGCTGGGCACGGATGATCACCAGCTCTTCGAACATGTCCTGGGGCGTGACCAGTCGGCGGTCGCGCAGCCAGGGGAGCCGGGAGCGCAGAACGGGGCCGAACGGTATGCGGATGCGATCGCTGACGGCGGCCCGGAGTCCGGATCCGGACAGTCTGAGCAGGGTTGTGTCGGGTCCGCTCAGTGCAGACTGCACCATCAGCAGTACGCCGCCGGGACGCAGCGCCTGCGGTACCTCCTCACAGAGGCGGTCGAGGACCGCCCGCCCGTCCTGGCCGGCGTTCCACGCCGAGCCGAGTGCGGTGCGGCCGTCACCGATGTGTGTGCCATGAGGGGGAGACCCCGGGGCGGGGACATAGGGCGGGTTGCAGACCACCAGGTCGAATCGTCGGCCCCGTATCGGTGACAGCAGATCCCCACGGCGGACATCGATGTGCTGTCCTGCCCGCAGCGCGTTCAGACGTGCGGTGGCCACGGCACGCCGGGCGATGTCCGTCGCGGTGACGCGAGCGCCCTGCTGCGCGGCGTAGACGGCCAGCGTGCCGTTGCCCGTGCCCAGGTCGAGGACGTCCGTCCCCGGTGCGAGTGCCTCCCTCCAAAGAGCCGTCGCCAGGAACAGCGTGTCGGCTTGAGGTGCGTACACCCCTGGCGGAGTCGCGAGTGACGCAAGCCAAGGGGGTGCGGTGGGTACCGTCATCGAGGCACCTCCGTTCAGGCCCCGAGGAGACCCTACGGGCAGTGGCCGCAGGCTCGGGTCTCCACCCTGCGTACCCCTTCTGAGCAGGGGCAATCCCTTCACATGGGGCGTTTGGGGCGTTGCGCTACGTGAGCGGTGGGGCCCCTCGTCGGCCGCCGGCCCGGCGGAACGCCTCCCACCACGGCACCACGTCCAGGTGGTTGGTGTCCACGAGGGTGCCGTCCACGTCGAACACCGCGGCTCGTCCTGTCCCGGAGCCCTGCCCGCCCTCAGTGGCGAACACGGGGAAGCACCTTCGTACGGTAGAAGTCGAAGAAGCCTTGCTGGTCCTGGCCGATCTGGTTGACGTACACGGTGTCGAATCCGGCCTCGGCGTACGCGGTCAGAGCTTCGATGTGCGTGTCCGGATCGTCGCCGCAGCAGACGGCCCTCTCGACCTGTTCCCGGGTGACGAGCGCGGAGGCCTGCTCGAAGTGGCGGGGCGTGGGGAGTATCTGCGCGAGTTCCCCGGGCAGTTGCTCGTTGGCCCACAGACGGTGGGCGGTCCGTACGGCCTCGTCCTTGTTCGGCCCCCAGCAGACCTTCAGCCCGCCGTACGCGGGTTTGGTGCCGCCGCCGCTCCGCCGGAAGCGGTCGATCATGTCGCCGTCGGGCATCATCGTGATCAGCCCGTCCCCGATGCGCGCGGCGGCCTCGGCGGCGTGCGGCCCGAACGCGGAGACGTCGATCGGTACGGGCTCCTCGGGCCGGGTGTACAGACGGGCGTTCTCCACGGTGTAGTGCGTGCCGCGATGGCTGACCTGCTCCCCGGTGAACAACTGCCGGATGATCTGCAGAGCCTCCTCGAGCATCTCCAGGCGAACCGGAGCCTCGGGCCAAGGGCCGCCGAGGATGTGCTCGTTCAGGGCCTCACCGGTACCCACCCCCAGCCGGAACCTGCCGCCCAACTGCACCGCGGCGGTGGCCGCGGCCTGTGCGATCACGGCCGGGTGGGTGCGGACGAGGGGGCAGGTGACGGCCGTCTCAACCGGGAGGGACACGGCCTCGGAGAGGGCGCCGATCACCGACCAGACGAAAGGGCTCTGGCCCTGCTCGTCGTTCCAGGGATGGTAGTGGTCCGAGATCCACAACGCGGTGAAGCCCGCCTGCTCCGCCATCCGCGCCTGTTCGACAAGCGCATGCGGGCTGTGCTCCTCGCATGACAGGAAGTACCCGAACTGGGTCATCACGCCTCCTGGTAGATCACGTGCCGTTCGACGGTGCGGCCGGGTACCCGGCGAAGCGCCGGGCTGAACCTGAGCCGTGCCGGGACGGTGGCCTCGGGTACCCGGGCGTCGGAGGGGCGGGCGGCCGTCTCCCGGTCGAGGCGATCGATGTGGGGGTGGATCCAGCCGTTCACGGTCAAGCACGGACGACCAGCGGTGAATGTGAGGGTGCGGAGCCCTTCCCGCGCGGGGACGATCACGGGAGGCGGTCCGTGAACCGGCTGAAGACCAAGGCGTCAGGCACCGTTCACTCGGCCGCTCGGGACTGCAGCCGGGGTGCGAGTTCATCGCGGATGTCCGCCGGGAGGTGCTCGTTCTGAGCCCAGTCCACCACCAGCTCCGCAACCTGGCGCAGCTTGGTGTTGGTGCACATGGAAGTCTCACGGAGCGCGTCCCAGGCCTCTTCAGGCGTGATCCGTCCTACGGCGACGAGGACGCCGATGGCCTGGTCGATCAACGCGTGTGCGGTGACTGCGTGCCGCAGGTGAGTCACCTCGGTCTCCAGTTCCCTGATGCGGTCGGAGCGTGACTCCAGCTCCTGGACCACTCCAGGAACCCTGCCGGCGTGAGCGTCCACGTCGCCTCCGTGACATGGGAGTGGTCGGGACTCCAAGGCCGATATTGCCTTGTCCAGCGCGGCGCACGCGCTGCTTGACCCATGAAGGTTCCCTTTCACCGTTGCACCGAAGCCGCCGCGGTGCAAAACAGCCCGGTCGACGGCCGCCGCTCCGAGGCTCGGAAGGCGGCATCACAAGGACTGCATCAGTTGCCCCCTCGGGGTACCCGGTGCCGTGTCCGAGGCACACCAACGCGGGAGGACGGGTCGTACATGGGCGCAGCCGGTAGTGCCATCACGCTGGGTGTGGAAGAGGAGTACGTTCTGCTCGACGCGCGCAGTGGGTTGCCCGCACCGACGGCGGGACAGGTGGAGGTCGCGGCCGGTCTGGAGCCCACGCTGGCGGGCGGCGAGGTCGACAGGGAGTTGCTGCAGGCGCAGATCGAGGTGGCCACACCGGTGTGCGGGGACCTGGCGGAGGTGGCCGCGCATCTGGTGCGGCTGAGGGAGGCCGTGGGCAGGGCGGCACGGCGCAGCGGCTGCGTGGCCGCGGCGACCGGCGCCGCCCCTGTGGCCGCCCGCACCGCGGTGCCGGTAACGCCGCTGCCTCGCTATGAGGACATGCACAGTGAGGCGGCGCTTCTGGTCGACGAGCAGCTGATCTGCGGTATGCACGTGCACGTGGCCGTTCCCGGCCGGTCGCTGGGGGCCGGTGCGCTGGCGCGGTTGCGGCCGTGGCTGGCGGTACTGGTCGCGCTCGGTGCCAATTCCCCGTTCTGGCAGGGCAAGGACAGCGGGTTCGCCAGTTGGCGCACGGTGGTGTTCGGCCGGTGGCCGGCCAGCGGTGTGCCGCCGTTCGCCGCGGACGCCACGCAGTACGAGCAGCGTGTCGGGGAGCTGCTGGCCACCGGCGTGATACCGGATCGGGGTCAGCTGTACTGGCAGGCCCGGCTCTCCGACTGCTATCCGACGCTGGAGGTCCGGGCGCCGGACGTGCAGATCGACGTGGACAGCGCGGTGACGCTCGCCGGTCTGGTCCGAGCACTGGTCGCCACCGGTCTGGACGAGACCCACTCGGGTCTTGTCGCCCCGAATCCGCCGGCCGGCATCCTCACCGCGGCCGGCTGGCACGCGGCCCGTCACGGTCTGAGCGATGTGCTGGTCGATCCGCGCAGCGGAAAGCCCGCACCGGCCGGACAGGTTGCCGAGACGCTGTACGACCATGTTGCCCCCGCCCTGCGCAGGTTCGGTGACCACGACTGGGTCGCCGAAGGCCTGCACAGGATGCTCGACGCCGGTACGGGAGCCGACCGGCAGCGTGCCGCCCTCCGCAGGGGCGGTCTGCACGCACTCCTGGACCTGGTCACCGAGGACGCGGCCGGAGCGGCCACCGACCTGCCGCGGTGACACCGTGCGCACATCCCTGTTCTTCCGGCGCCCGGCCGGCCCGGCAGGCGACCCTCGGTCGGCACGCCGTGTGAGCCTGCGCCACCGCGGTACCCGCAACCACGGTGCCCCACTCAGGCCCGGAAGGTGGACGTGATGACGTTGCTTCTGTCCCGCTCGCACGAAGATTCCATGTCAGGACTCTCCGCGGTGGTCACGGGCGGCTCACGCGGCCTTGGACTGCTGCTCGCCGAACAACTGCTCATCCGGGGGTGCGCGGTCACGATCGCGGCCCGGGACGAGGAGGAGCTCGGCCGGGCGCGGGAGTTCCTGACCGAGAGGTGCCCCGACGCACGCGTGCGCACCGCGCCCTGTGACGTGACCGACCGTGCGACGGTCGCCTCACTGATGACGCACGCCGCCGAAGCACAGGGCGGGATCGACGTGGTGATCGCGAACGCGGGCATCATCCAGGTCGCGCCGGTGGAGTCGATCGGGGTCGACGAGTTCCGGTCGGCCATGGAGACCATGTACATGGGTGCCGTGCACACCTCGCTCGAAGCCCTGCCATGGCTGCGCCGCGGCCGGGGCGACGGACGCCTGGCACTGATCGGCTCGGTCGGCGGACTCCTCGCCGTACCGCACCTGCTGCCCTACTCGTGTGCCAAATCCGCCGTCGCCGCCCTTGCCGAGGGCCTGCACACCGAACTACGGGGCCACGGCGTGAGCGTGACGGCGGTCCACCCCGGGCTGATGCGGACCGGTTCACACCTGGCCGCGGAGTTCGGCGGTAACGAGGGCGCGGAGTTCGCCTGGTTCTCGGCGCTCGCGGGCAGCCCAGTGGTCTCGATGGACGCGCGCCGCGCCGCCGACCGCATCGTGACCGCCGTTGAGCGGCGCCGGGCCCGTATCGTGCTCACCCCGATGGCGAAGGCGGCCGGCCTCACCCACGGGGTGGCCCCTGCACTGACCACCCGGCTCAGCGCGCTGGCGGCCCGGGCACTGCCGCGCTCCCCGGAAGGGAGCGGGGCCGGGGGTCTGCACCCGGGCCGGGACATCGAACCGGGCCCGGACAGGTCGGGGCATCCGGTGGCAGCGCGACTGCGTGACTGGGGCAGCGCTCTCAACGATCGCGCGGCCCGACGGCTGAACCAGCGGGCGCACCACGCGCACGGCGGCGGGTAGCAGGCGGCGGGACCGGCCGACTGCCGGGGGGACGCGGAAAGACGGGAAACGAGCCCATGCCCGAGCTCCCGGATGTCGAGGCGTACCGCCAGGTGCTCATGAACTGCGGTCGCCGTCGGTGTGTCACGGACATCGAGGTGCGCGACGCAGGGGTGCTGCGGGGTGTCACCGAGAAGCGGCTGCGCAGGGAGCTGACGGGCCGACGTCTGGGGAAGGCCTGGCGTCACGGCAAGTGGCTGTTCGTGCCGACCGACGGCGAGTCCACCCTGGTCTGTCACTTCGGTATGACCGGATCGCTGAGATGCTGCCGCCCCGACGAGCCGGTCGAACCGCACGACCGCATCGTGCTGACCCTCGACGAGGCCCGCGAGCTGCGCTATCACGATCAACGCAAGCTTCAGGGCGTACGGTTGGCCGACGAGTACACCGTCGACCGGATCGTGGAGGGTCTGGGTCCCGACGCCCTGACCGTGGACCGAGCGGAGTTCCTGGACCTGCTGTCGGGGCGGCGTGGCGCAGTCAAGAGCGCGCTGATGGACCAGTCCGTGATCGCCGGTCTCGGAAACCTCCTGTGCGACGAGATCCTCTGGCGGGCTCGGGTGGATCCCCGGACGCCGGCCCGGGACCTGGGCGGGACGGCACTGCGCCGCATCCACTCCGCGATGGGCCGGGTACTCACGGCGTCCGTGCGGGTCGGTCGCGTGCCCCCTCGCCGCTCCTGGCTCACCGGGCGCAGGGACGACGACGAACCGTCGTGCCCCCGCTGCGGCGCATCCCTGCGCTCGACCCGTGTCGCCGGGCGCAGAACACTGTGGTGCCCGAGGTGCCAGATCTCGGCGAAGGGCGACCGGTGAGCGGGCGGGCCGCGCGTCGACGCCCGGTCGGGGGACCGGGTCAGCCGGCCGGGGGCGTGAAACCGACCTCCTGCGCCCTGACGATTCGGGCCGCCATGTTGCGCTCCATCATCTCCAGGGCCGCACCCTCCAGATGGGGGTGGATGGAGGCGACGGCATCCTTCGGGACCGTGACGTCCAGGTGGCGGATGTGGGCGTCCAGGGCCGAGTAGAGAACGCACTGCTCGGTGACCTGGCCGCACAGCACCACATGCCCTACGTCCAGTTGCCACAGCAAGTAGGACATGGGCGTCTCGTAGAAGATGGAATGGCGCGCCTTCACCACGAAGAGGGAGTCGTCGTCGGGCCTGATCGGCTCGACCAGATATGGGCGGGGACCGGCCAGCGCGGCCTCCACAAGTTCTCCCTGGTGGGAACGCCACAGTCCGAAGTTGTCGTTTGCGTAGATTACCGGCGTGTCGCTCGTGCGGGCTCTGCCGATCAGCTCCGCGAGGACCGGCACAACACGCTCGGCGGACGGCACGAGCAGCTCGGCGTCCTTGTGCTCGTACGTGTTGATCATGTCGATCACCACGAGTGCGCTGCCCCCCTGCCCTTCGGGCATGTGCACCCCGTCCACCACCTCGTGCCGTCGGTCGCGGGAACACCCCGGCGCGGGACAATCGCATGCCACCGTCGTCATCGTGCTTGTCGACGACGGTCCGAGTACCCGGGTGGAGCTGGCTGGAACGTGCCGTCGCACCGCCGCCGCACGTGACCGCTCGCGCCTTGCTACGTCCCCTCTCGCTGGGGCACCATCGTGTACTTCGGGTCCTCGGCCGAGGCGACGCCCGCGGCGAAGACACCGAAACGCGTGCACACGGACCCCGCCAGCAGCGCCAGACCGGATGCGACCGCGGCGGGCCGGCGATGGCCGAGGCAGGCGGCTGCGAGGCCGCCCGCGAGGGTGAGGACCCGGGACGCCCGCAGAAGTGTCCCCGCGCGGCCCTCCCGGTATGTTTCGGCGACCGTTCCGAGGCGGTGTTCCGCCGCCTCGGTGACCGCCGTCTCGGCGAGGGCGGCCAGCCCGGCGGCACAGCGGGCAGGTGCGTTCTCCCGGACAGGTCCGGCCACGAGGGCCATGCCGGCGGCTGCGGCCGTCGCGGAGGCGGCGAAGAGGTAGGGCAGTTCGCGGTGCGCGCCGTGCCAGGCGGGTACCGCCGTGTCCGCGGCGAGGACCCCGGTGTAGGCGGCCACGGCCGGGCCGAGCAGGGCTGCCGCCGCGGTCGCGGCCGCCCCCGTCCGGGGTAGCCGCCCTGTCACCGCGCTGACGGCGGCTGCCCCCGCCGCCGGACCGTAGGCGCTCAGCAGCCAGGAGCCGACACTCATGGGAGAGGTGGGTTTGAAGACCCTCAGCATGTTCGCGAAGCGCTCGGGGCGGCCCAGGTCGTGGATCAGTGCGGCGGCGGAGAGGGAGACCGCGGTGAGCGAGGAGACCTTCATCGCGGTCGCTGTACGGCCGCGGCCGGTGAGGTGTGCTCCCGCCGCGACCACGGAGCCCGCGCCCGCGAGACCCCCGAGGAAGAAGTACCCGGCGATGTCGCGTGCGGCCCAGGAGGGCGCCTTGATGACGAGGCGCCCGCAGTAGGAGTCGAACTCCGCCCTGGGCACCATCAGTTGTTCGCCCGTGCGGGCCCGCCGGCGCCCCGCGCCCCGGGTGCCGGTCATCGCCGCCCCGTTCCCGACAGCGCGAACGAGAGCGCGAGACCGCCCAGTAGGGAGAGCGCGGCGGCGCCCGCGTGTTTCCACATCGTCGGCAGGTCACGCGTGGTGACGACGGGGTCCGGGGGCGGCCCGTAGACCTCGGGCCGGTCGAGCAGCAGGAAGAACGCGCCGTCGCCCCCCACTCCGTTGTCTGGATCGTGTCCGTACAGCCGGGCCTCGGTGGGTGAGCTGGAGGGTCGCCGAGCCCTTGGGGCACAGCCGCCCGCGGCTGACGGGCGAAGCGGGATCACCCTCGATCTGAACGACCTTGTTGTCCTTGACGTACACCTGCTGCCCGCAGCCGACCGCGCAGTACGGGCTGATCGACTGCGTCACATGGTCGGCGGTGTCGGTCCGTGGACGCAACCGCTCCGTGTGCCGGGACTTGGCGGCGCTGCCCCGGCCCAGGCGATCCTCCCCCTTCAACTGCCGGTAGACGGGCCTTTCCCGGAAACGGTCGGACAGACCCATGAGCGCTCCCTAGACGGATCGGACCGGGGACCCGTCGGCTTCGGCCGGCCTGCACGGGCGCGTTCGCCCGTCCGTCGTGGCCCGCACCTGCTGACGGGTGCCCCCGTGCCTGGGTACCGGGAACGTGCTCGGCGAAACCCGACGCTTGGGGGCCGCCGCTCCCGGCGCTCCCGCGTCCGGCCCTGCTCAGCGGCGTGGGCGGGAGAGGCGCCGTCGTCCGCCCGCACTCGAGGGTGCCGACGTCACTGCTCGTGACGCGCCTGTACGGCCGGCTGCGAGGCGCGGGTGGTCTCGTCCTGGACGAGCAGGGAGAGAAGGGAGGCCACGGTGAGGCCCGCCTCGGCCGGATGCCGAAGCACCTTGCCCGGCTCGATGCGGTACGTGTTGGTCCGCCCGTCACGGGTGTGGGACAGATAACCGTCCTGCTCGAGGTCGGAGATGATCCGCTGGACAGCGCGCTCGGTGAGCCGGCAGTACGCGGCGATGTCACGGATGCGGACGTTCGGATCGTCGGCGATGGCCGCCAGCACGCGGGCGTGATTGGTGAGGAACGTCCATCCGGTGTGAGACGCGGGCACTTCATCCATGTCTCAATCCTATGGTCCGAGGCTCTTGGCGTGGGACAGACAGGCGACATATATTTCACGTATCCAATGGCGTGTTCTCACGGAAAGTCCCCATGGGGAGGACGGACGGTGCCCTTTGCACAGGCCGCGACGCCGGAGCCGGCCCACGGGGTGAAGTCGTCGACACAACGCGAGGGATGAGCCATGGCGCTCCCGAGCCCGCTGAATCTCATCACCGTCAACAGTCGTCGCAGTGGCGACCGGATGGTCGTGGTGCTGCGCGGCGCGATCGACTACGAGTCCGAAGACGTGCTCAGGCGCTCCCTGGTCGGGGCCCTCGGCCGTTCCCTCCGGGGGATCGACCTCGATCTGCGGGAGGTCACCTTCTGGGACTGTTCCAGTCTCAACGTCCTGCTCGCGGTGCGCCGGACGGCCTTGCAGGAGGGCAAGACCGTGACCATTCGGGCGGCCAGCCCGGTGGTGGAACGCGTGTGTGAGCTGACGGAGACACTGCCGCTTTTCGCCGCCTCCGCCGAGCGATGAGTGCGCTGCCCGGTGCGGCCATGGTGCTGACCGAGGCAGCCGCCCAGGGACGCGGCCGATGGGGGCATGCCTGACTGCCACGGGACGGGGAACCCCACGCACGACGACCGAACCCGATCCGAAAGAGGTGTGCGATGGGACACGGTGGCAATGTCATCGACGAACTCACCACGGACCACCGCGAAGTCGAGGAGTTCTTCGAGCGTCTGCGCGCGCTGCCGGCAGGCCACAAGGACCGCAGGACCGTCGTGGACGAACTCACCATCGAGCTCGTGCGGCACTCCGTCGCCGAGGAGATGTATCTCTACCCGGCGGTGCGGGAGTACCTGCCGGGCGGCGACGCCCTGGCCGACAAGGAGATCCACGATCACGCCGAGGTGGAACGCATCCTGAAGGACCTGGAGCACCGTGACGTCGACGACCCCGTGTTCGAGGACCTCGCCCAGAAGCTGATCATGGAGGTCACCGCGCATGTGTCGGAGGAGGAGCAACAGCTCTTCCCCAGCCTCGCGCAGGTCTGCACACCGGAGGAGCTCGACAGGCTCGGTGACCGGATCCGACGTGCCAAGAAGGTCGCGCCGACACGCCCGCACCCCGGTGCCCCGGACACTCCGCCCGGTAACAAGCTCCTGGCACCGGGCGCAGGTCTGGTCGATCGCGTGCGTGACTTTGTGACCGGCCGCGGAAAGGCATGAACGCCTGCCCCGGGGCCACCGCTCGCACAGAGCGGCGGTCCCGGGACGCGCGGTGAGGCGGGCCTGTAAGCCGTCGGCCGGGGCCCGCGACTGCGGGGCGCAGGGAGAGACCGCTGTGAAGGCGGGGCCGCTCATACCGCCCGGGCCGCCGCGCGCACCTCGTCGGCGAAGGCCTTGTCGAGGGCCGTGCGCACAAGGCCGTCCACCAGCCTCGGCAGCTCGCGTTCGTCGACGAGACCGCCCAGTTTCCCGGGCGTCGTGGGCAGCCCCAGCCGCCGGGCGCCGTCACGGGCCTTGTCGTCGATGTACGGCGCGAACTCGGGCCAGACGCTCTGTACGTCCCGCAGGAAGATGTCGGCACCGGTGGGCCCGATCCCGGGCACGTCCAACAGTGCCGCCCTCGGGTCGGGCTCCTCGCGCAGCCTGCGCAGATCGCCGCCGTAGCGTTCGAGCACCAGCTCGGCCCCTTCGCCGAGCATCGTCGAGGTGCGCTCGTCGTAGCGCCGGTAGCCGCCCTCACCGAGCGCGTCGACGCGTTGCTGCCAGGTCGCGTCCGCCATCGACCGCGGACTTCGGAACCCGGCGTCGAACAGCGCCCGGGCCGCCGCCACGGCCGTGCCGGCCCTGATACGGGCGCTGAGGAGTGTCGCGAGGACGAGCATCTGGTACAGCGGGGCCGGAGTGTTGCGCAGCCGGATGCCGGCCTCCGCGGCGTAGGTGTGCCGCCGGCGTTCGAGGAGGGCTCGAACCGTGGCCTTGTCCGTCGCCTCGCCGGTCCTCCCGGACCGAGCCGTTTTCCTGCCGGTCTTCGTGGTCATGGGCGGTCACCGATTCAACGTTTGCCGAATCAACGCCTTGCGGTTCCTCCGCCGGACGCCGTCGTCGGGTCCGATCCGGGTACCCGCACGAGCCGCCTTCGACGCGGCCGCTTGCCGTCGGCGGCCCCGGGAACCCGTGCGCGGCCCGGGCCCATGCAGTCGTCCGCGAGATTCGTGCGCCGGGTGGCCGGGCCGCTCACCGCAGCGGGACAGGTCCTCCGGTCGCCGGAGCCGTGCGATCGGCGTTGCCGAGCGCCCATAGGTCATCATGAATACGGAAAAGACGCCTTGCGCCCGGAAAGGGCGGGTACTCGACGATCCGACCGTCGGGGTGCCGCTCGTACGGCCGGATGCCCTGCATGTCCTGGAACCAACGAAGGCGGTTTCCCCGATGACTCGTGCCTCCTCATCCGGGGCCTCCACGGTGGCTGCCGCCGGTCTGGAGGCGGCGCTGCGTGAGGCGGTGGATGCCGAGATCCGATTCGGCGCGGGCAGCAGGGGCCCTGTGCCACGGACGGTTCCGACCACCGGCAGGTGCCGATCGGCGTGGTCGTCCCGCGCAGCGTGGAGCCGGGTGCCCACGCGGTCCGGGTGTGCGCCCCCTTCGGCGCCCCGGTCCTGTCGCTGGACGCCGACGTCCTGGACGAGGGCTGTTGCGGTCCGGTCGGCGACTTCGGTCTCCATGACCGTCGCACGGCACGCCGGGCCCTGCATCTGGCCGAGGTGCTTGCGCTCGGCATCGGGGGGAACCTGCCCGGCCAGGACCCCGAGCGTCCGGCCGAGTGCCCCTCCCTCGCGGCCTGGTGCGCGACCACCGCGGGCGCCGCCCTCACGGCCGCGGTGGCAACGGCCGCCGGTCACAGAGCCCTCCGCGCACTGCGCCGTCAGTGACCGTGTCCCTTCACAGCAACCTCCGGAAAGGTCTTCGAACATGTCGATGAAGGTCTCCGACCACGTCCTGGAGCGACTGCGTGACTGGGGGGTGGAGCATGTCTTCGCCTATCCCGGCGATGGCATCAACGGCCTGCTCGCGGCCTGGGGCCGGGCCGACGACAAACCCCGGTTCATCCAGGCCCGGCACGAGGAGATGGCCGCCTTCGAGGCCGTCGGCTACGCCAAGTTCTCCGGCAGGGTCGGCGTCTGCGCCGCCACCTCCGGGCCCGGCGCCATCCACCTGCTCAACGGTCTGTACGACGCCAAGCTCGACCACGTCCCGGTCGTGGCGATCGTGGGGCAGACCAACCGCAGCGCCATGGGCGGCTCCTATCAGCAGGAGGTCGACCTGCTGAGCCTGTACAAGGACGTCGCCTCCGACTTCTGCGAGATGGTCACCGTCCCCGAGCAACTGCCCAACGTGCTGGACCGGGCGATGCGCACGGCCATGGCACGACGCTCGGTCACCGCCGTCATCATCCCCGCCGATGTGCAGGAGCTCGACTACTCGCCGCCCGAGCACGCGTTCAAGATGGTGCCGTCGAGCCTCGGCATGCCGCACTACGCGCCGGTGCCGTCCGACGAGGACGTCACACGGGCCGCCGACGTACTCAACGCGGGCGACAAGGTCGCGATCCTCATCGGTCAGGGCGCCCGCGGGGCACGGCAGGAGGTCATGGCCGTCGCCGACCGGCTCGGTGCGGGCGTCGCCAAGGCGCTGCTGGGCAAGGACGCCCTGGACGACGACCTGCCGTATGTCACCGGCTCCATCGGGCTGCTGGGCACCCGGCCGTCGTACGAGATGATGCAGGGCTGCGACACGCTCCTGGTCATCGGCTCGTCGTTCCCCTACACCCAGTTCCTACCGGAGTTCGGGCAGGCCCGGGCCGTGCAGATCGACATCGATCCGCACATGATCGGCCTGCGCTACCCGTTCGAGGTGAACCTCGTCGGCGACGCCCGCGAGACGCTCGACCGGCTGCTGCCGCTGCTGGACACCGCCAAGGACCAGGGCTGGCGCAGGAAGATCGAGAAGAACACGGCCCGTTGGTGGGAGGTCATGGAGCGGCGTGCCGCCGTCGCCGCCTACCCGATCAACCCCGAGTACGTCGCCCACGCCCTCAACGACCTGCTGCCCGACAACGTCGTCCTCGCCTCGGACTCCGGCTCCGCCGCCAACTGGTACGCCCGTCACCTGAAGCTGCGCGGCGCCATGCGCGGCTCGCTGTCCGGCACGCTCGCCACCATGGGTCCTGGAGTGCCGTACGTCATCGGTGCCAAGTTCGCGCACGGCGACCGTCCGGCGATCGCCCTGGTGGGCGACGGTGCGATGCAGATGAACGGCATGGCCGAGCTGATCACCGTCGCGAAGTACTACCGCGAGTGGGAGGACCCGCGCCTGATCGTCGCCATCCTCAACAACCACGACCTCAACCAGGTCACCTGGGAGATGCGCGCCATGGAGGGCGCCCCGCAGTTCCTGCCCTCCCAGTCGATCCCCGATGTCGCCTACGCCGACTTCGCCCGTCTCATCGGCCTGGAGGGGCTGCGGGTAGAGAAGCCGGTCGATGTGCGCGGTGCCTGGGAGACCGCACTCGCCACCGACCGGCCCTGTGTGCTCGACTTCGTCACCGACCCGGCCGTGCCCCCCATCCCGCCGCACGCCACCCTCGACCAGATCGAGGCGGCCGCGGCCTCCGTCATCAAGGGCGACAGCGATCGCGCGGCCATGGTCCGCCAGGGCTTCAAGGCCAAGGTCCAGGAGTTCCTGCCCGGTCACCGCCACCGCAACGAACGGCCCTCGCGGACCGAGCGGTGAGCGACACTCCGGTCGTGGAGCGGGTGGACAGCGCCGTGTTCACCCTGTCCACGGATATTGCCCGGGCGGACGGCGCGCCAAGGGTGAAACGGATGGGCGTCCGCGGGCGTTCGCGGGTGTCCGGTCAGGCGCCTTCGGGGTGGAGGATGACCTTCGTCCAGCCGTCGTCCCGGGCGTCGAAGTGCCGGTAGCCTTCGGGCGCCCGGTCGAGGGGCAGTTCATGGGAGACGATCCAGGACGGCTTCGCCTTGCCCTGCTCGATCAGCCCGCACAGCTGTCGGTTGTAGTCCTTGACGTTGGCCTGTCCATTGCCGATGCTCTGGCCCTTGAACCAGAACCTGCCGTAGTCGAAGGCGACTTCGCCCTCCTTGTACAGCGGGTCGGGGCTCTTCGGGTCCTGTGCGACGAAGACTCCGACCACACCGATCGTGCCGGTGAACTTCACCGAGTCGACCAGGCGATTGAGCGTGAGGTTGGGGTGCTCGTTGCCCTGGGTGTCGTGTGCCTGGTAGCCCACGCACTCACAGCCCCGGTCCGCGCCGAGCCCCTTGGTCTCCTCCAGGACCCGGTCGACGGGTGAGCCCTTGGAGTCGTCGATGGCGATGGCGCCGATCTGCTCCGCGAGCGCGAGACGGTCCGGATGGCGGTCGACCACCATCACCTTCGCCGCGCTCTTCAGCGTCGCGGACAGGGCGGCCATCAGCCCTACCGGACCGGCACCGTAGATGATGACGGTGTCGCCCGGTTCCACCCGGGCCAGCTGGGTGGCGTGCCAGCCCGTGGGGAATATGTCGGAGAGCATCGTGTAGTCGCTCTGCCGCTCGGCGGCGTCCTCGGGCAGGACCAGGCAGTTGTGGTCGCCGTAGGGCACCCGCAGGAACTCGGCCTGTCCCCCGCTGTAGGGACCCATGCCCGCGAATCCGTACGCCGCCCCTGCCATCGTGGGATCGTCCGGAGTGGTCAGACAGAACCCGGTCAGCCCGTGCTCGCAGTTGCGGCAGAAACCACAGGAGATGTTGAACGGCAGACTGACCATGTCGCCGACCCTGACCCTGTCCACGCCGTCGCCGACCTCGATGACCTCGCCCATGTTCTCGTGGCCGAGGATGCGGCCGGACTCCAGGTCGGTACGGCCTTCGTACATATGCAGATCGGAACCGCAGATATTGGTCGTGGTGATCCTCACCAGGACATCGGTGGGTCGCTCGATCCTGGCATCGGGCATGTCCCTCACCACGACCTCGCGCGGACCTTCGTACACCAGAGCCTTCATCGGGATTCCCTCCGTCCGAGCGGTACGCACTGTGTCCCGGCCGGCCGGACAACCCGTGCAAGCTGTGCTGCCGCCATCGGGCCCGGCCTCCGGAGCGAGTAGCCCACTCGGGGGCAAAAATGCACGAAACCTGAAAAAAGGGGAGGTGAGGTTCCCGAGGGTGGACGTTGCGGGCGGCCGACCGTCGCGTGAGGGGACGATCAAGCTTGTGACCTGGGCGAATGCGGGATCGGCGGGGGCAGGATGCCCGCACCGCGCCGCGCACTTCCCGGTCGGCCACCGTCGTCGAGACCCGCATCCGAAGGCGAACCGATGGTGATCAACGGTTCGGGAAGGAGGCCAGAGCAAGGTCCCACCGGTCCGCCGCGTCGAGCAGTGCAGCCGTATCGACGCGCACCTTCACGAAGTACTGGTAGATGTCGGTCCGGTTGTCACCCTGCTGCCATGGCGGTGCCGCCTCCAAAGACAGGTGAACGCGGATCACCACCCCGTCCTCGCGTCGGTCGGCGAGACTGAAGGCCAGGACCGGCTCGATGAACCACGTGTCGGGGGACAACCACTCGTCTTCGGCGGCAGGTTCGCTCACCGCCACCGTCCCCGCAGCCACACCGCGCAGCCAGGCGGCCACCTCGCGGGCTTCACCCGTGAGCAGACATGGATCGGTGAAGGACCAACTGCCCTCGGGAGTCGTGACCGCGCCGGTGATGACCAGCCAGTTGTCGTCGTGCACGTCGCCGCGGACCACGGGGAACTCATAGCGCAACGGGCCGAGCTCGACACTCGTCGCGTGATCACTCAGGAGCACCGCCACAGGATGGCACGGGCCTTCCCTGCCCCGCACGGCGTTTGTTGTGCGAACTGTCGACTCCCGCCCGTCCCTGGAAAGCGGTGAGAATGAGTCGTCCGTGGTCCCCTGCTGGGACGACGTTGACCAGCAGCGTGGTCTCCTCGTCGAAACCCAGGGTGAAGACCGGGTCGAGTTTCATCAGGAAATCGAAACTCTCCCGGTCCTCCGCGGACAGTGGAGGCTCGAGGATCGCCTCACACGTCCAGTCATCGCCGGTGACGTGGATCGCGACTCGCACACCGAACCGGGCCAAGCACGTCGAGCGGTTGGCCCACCACTCAAGGGTCGCGGAGCCCTCGTAGCTGTCCATCGCCCGAGTATCACGGACAGGTTGACGGCTCGGCGTCGGCGTTGACGCCGAACAGGCCGGCTCGTGCCATGGGCGAGGAACAGGAGGTGGTGGCGGATCGGCCGAGCCGTCAGACGCGGACCGGCGGGAGCGCGGCGGGGATCCGCTCCAGGACCCCGCCTGCGAACACGTCGTACAGAGGCAGCGTCTCCAAGTGGACGTACCCGATGTGGCAGTCGCAGGCGGCCAACGGGCAGGCGCGTGGACGCAGTGCTCGGCGGTATGAGCCGTCGTACAGGTTGCCCAACTCCGACCGGACGAAATGGCAGCGCCGCACCGTGCCCTCTCCGTCCACCGATATGACGGACTCTCCCGTACGGCAGGGCAGACCGCCGCTGCGGTGCGGGTGGCGGCTGTACGGGAAGAGCGGGTCGAGGTCGGTCCATCGGTCGGCCTCGGCATCGGTGTAGGTGTGGCCTTCGGCGGCGTTGATCCACAGATAGACGTGCGGGGGGAGGTCGGCGCGCAGGCGGCGCGCGTGCTCCAGGTGCTCGGGGAGGCCCACGACGCCGACGCTGTGCCGGACGCCGCGGGAGGCGAGATCATGGCACTTGGCCAGGAAGCGGTCGTACGGCGTCTGCCCGGGGTGGAAGGTGCACCACAGGGCGATGGTGTCCAAGTCGGCCTCGTCCAGCCAGTTCGTGCGGCAGCTGAGGTTGGTCTGGATCGCCACCCGGTTCACATGCGGCAATCGGCTCAGTTCCACGAGGGTGCGCCGGTACCAGGAACGCACCAGGCCCTCACCCCAGGGCGTGAACAGCAGGGAGAGCCGGTCCTCGCGCTGCGCGCCGGCCCAATCGGCGAAACGCTCCAGTGCGGCGCGGTCCGCAGTCAGTTGGGCGCGGCTGTCCCGCCGCTTGGCGAAGGGGCAGTAGGGGCAGTCGTAGTCGCACGACGCCAGCGGGCCGCGGTAGAGGATCGTCAGGTCCATGCGGGCTCCGTCACTTCGGTTCGTACGCGGTCATGCGCTCCCGCACGGCGGCGGAGAACAATTCGGGTCCCAGCGCATCGGAGTGGGCCAGGCCCTCGGGAGACAGGCGCAGCAGCGCCGGACCGGTGGAGTCGTCCAGCCAGCCCCGGTCGTGGAACCGGTCCAGTTCGTGGGGGAAATCGTCCTCGGGCGCAGTGCCGAATCGGGTCCGGTAGCCGGCGAGGGGCATGCCCTCGGCCTGGAGCAGTGACTGCAGCAGATGACGGCGTCGGGCCTCGTCCGCGTTCATCTCCCAGCCGTAGTCGGCACGGCGGAAGCCGTCGGTGGCGCGGGCGGTGTAGTCGTCGATGATCGCGCGTATGCGATGCATGTCCACCGCGTAGTCGAAGGAGTAGTGCAGCTTCGTGGTGTACGAGCGGGCGCCGCAGCCGAGGCCGACCATGCCGTCGGTCTGGCACGCGTAGTCCTCCCCGCCGGTCGACGGGGCGTTCGCACGGCGGAACATGCGCATCGAGACCTGCTCATAGCCCCGCGCGAGCAGGTGGTCGCGGCCGTGTCGGTACAGCCGCAGTCGCAGTTCGTCCCAGTCGGCCTCCTCGGTGGGCCGGCCGTGATGCCGGCCAAGACCGGTGAGCGGGCGGACGTAGAGGGGATACAGATACAGCTCCTCGGGCTGCCAGGCGAGAGCGGCGTCGAGGGAACGGCTCCAGGACTTCTCGGTCTGCCCCTCGATGCCGTAGATCAGGTCGATGTTCAGGACGGGGATTCCGGCGTCGCGGACCCGGGCGAGCGCCGCCTCGACGTCCGCCCGGCGCTGGGGACGCACGGCCGCCCGGGCCTCGGAGTCGACGAAGCTCTGCACCCCGAGGCTCAGCCGTGTGGTGCCGCGGGAGGCCAGCACGGACAGGCGGTCCGCCGTCGCGGTCGCGGGCGAGGCCTCCACGGACAACGGGACGGCCCGCAGGTCGGCGCCCAGGCCGTGCTCGGCCAGATCGCACAGGCGCTCGAGTTCCGCGGCCTCCAGGAAGGTCGGAGTGCCACCCCCGAAGGCCGCATTCGCGAACCGCGCATCGTCGCCCAGCGCCTCACGCACCGCGACCGCCTGACGCTCCAGCGCGTCCAGGTAGGCCGTTGTCAGACCGTCCGGTGCCCCGATCCGGGTGAAGAGATTGCAGAAGCCGCACCGTACCTCGCAGAACGGGATGTGGAAGTAGAGCGAGAGGGCGTTCTTCGGTTCATCGGCCCACAGTTCGCGCAGAAGGGCGCGCTCCCGGGGCAGGGGCCGGTACGCGGTCTTGTGCGGATAGGCGTAGACGTAGTGCTGGTACGGGCGGACGGCGGGCAGGGCCGCGGCTTCGGCGGTGGTCATGCGGCCTCATCGAGGAAGAAGTGGGCATAGGGAACGGTCCAGACGACGTCGTGGCCGACACGATGGCCGGTGTAGCCGTCCTCGCCGTAGGCGGTGCCGTGGTCGGAGCAGACGATCGCGAAGCACGGACGGCGGCTGCTCGCGGCGCCGAACAGCCGCCCGATGTGCCGGTCCACGTACTCGAGGGCGGCGGCGTGAGTGGCCCGGGTGTCGCCGGCCTCTCGGGTGGCGCCGGGCAGATGGAACCAGTTGGGCTGGTGCAGGGCGGCCACGTTCACGAAGAGCAACAGGCGCTGCTCCGGGGGGAGTTCGGCGACGACCTTCTCGGCGCGGGTCACCTGGGCCTCGAAGGAGGTGGGTGAGGCCACCCCGAACTCCGGCTCCCAGTGGCTCTCGTGGAACATTCCGGGCAGGACGGAGCCCAGCGGCCCTTGCTTGTTGAAGAAGCCCACCCCGCCGATGCACACGGTGCGGTAGCCGACGGCGGCCAGCCCCGAGACCAGGTCGGGAGTGTCGTAGACGAAGGTGCCGTCCGCCGTGGTCTCGCTGCCCGCGAAGCGGGCGGCGAAGAGCCGCGGGTGCGGTCCCGGCGTGGCCGGTGTCGGCAGGAATCCCGCGAACATGGCCTGGTGCGAGGCGTAGGTGAAGTTGCCGGGAGCGTGCCGGCGTTCCCAGCCGCCGCCGGGCAGATGGCGTGCCAGGTTCGGTATGCGGCCGGCCGCGGCCAGCTCCTCGGCCACGTCGTGGCGGAGTGTGTCCAGCGTGACCAGCAGCAGGTCGTGGCTGCCCACGATGTCGTTCATGTCAAGCGGTGGTGTCATGGTGGTGCTCCTTGCGTTCCGTACGTCGTACGGCGACCGGTGCCGCGGCGACCTGTGCCGCGTAGGTGTCCAGGCCCTCGGCGCCACTGCCGGGCAGGCCGGTCAGGCGGGGCAGCAGATCGCCGAAGGCGTTCACCTCTGCGACGGTGAACCGCCGCCACCCCCCGGCCGGCAGGATGTCCACACCGACGCACAGCGTGCCCGGGAAACACGCGGCTGCCCGTTCGGCCGTCTCCAGCACGTCGGCGAACCTGCCTCCCGCGGCCGTGATCGCCGCGCGTGCCGCGTCCAGGTCGCCGCGGGCGCCACCCAGATGGAGATTCGTCATGGGGTGCCGGCTGGTCCGTACGACGGCGTGTGTGGCACGCCCCGCGACGACCACCACCCGCAGATCGCAGGCCCGGCCGCCCTGCGAGGCCTTGGGCAGCCACCGTTCGACGTGGATGCCGTCCGGGACCAGGGCGTCAATGAGGGCGGCGACCTCGGGCTCCGAGGTGTGGTGCCGTACCCGGAGCGAGTTGTACAGGCGGCCGTCGGGCGTGGTCTCCACGGCGGTCGTCGCCTTGATCCGGCCGGGGCCTGCCGTCTCCAGCGCCACGATCCCGGAGGCCGACGAGCCGTGTGCCGGCTTGACGAACACCCGCGCCATGCGGGCCTGCTTCAGCCGGTCCTTGAGCTCGTCCCAGCCGCCGACCGCACCCGTCAGGGCCGGAGGCACCGGCACTCCCGCGGCGCTCAGCCGGGCGTGGCAGCGGCGCTTGTCGAACATGACCGCGACGTCCTCCGGGTCGGCGGAGGTCACCGCGCCCGCACGGTGCGCCGCACGGGCCACGTCCCGCAGTACGGCGGTGAAGCGGTGGTGCCACAGAGCCGTTCCCTCGACGCGCGCCGGGTCGTCGGTGGCCCGCAACAGCCGGTCTACCTCGGCGTTCTCGCCGGGGGAGTCGATCCGCACCCACTCGCCCGGCATGAAGGCGTACCGCCCGCGCAGCACGTCCCGCCATGCGAGGACACGGGGCGCCGCGTCTCCCGCGGCCCGGACGGCGTCGGCGAACATCGACGTCCGCCGGTTCTCGGGATTGCCGACGACGGCGAACCGGAGACCGGTGCGCGGCACCGGACTACTCGGAGACAGCGACATAGCGCCACTCCTCGTCCCGCCAGCGGTGCGGGGCGCACTGGTCCGACAGGTCGACCTCGGTGCCGGCGGAGCCGAAGGCGGTGCGCACCCGGTCGGCCACCGACTCGCCGAGGAAGTGGTGGTGCAGGTCCAGCCGCTTCAGATGGGACAACGGCTGACCCCGGAGCAGGGCTTCGGCACCCGCGTCGGTGAGGGTCCCCATGGACAGGCTCAGCGATTCCAGCTGTGCCACGACGGGCGCCGAGGCCACCGCCGCCGCGATCTCGTCCTGCAATTCGCTGTCCTGGAGGCCGAGATGGCGCAGCGCGGGGAAGCGTCCCCCGGCCAGGACCGGCGCGAGGTCGGCGACCGTCGCATCACCGCCGTACTGGGACACACCGAGCCACAGCTCGAGGTGCTCCAGCGCGGGCAGTTCGCTGGCGGCGACCGCGCGGACCACCTGCGCGGGCAGGCCGCCCGACTCGAAGCGCAGCACGCGCAGCGCTTCGTGGCGCACCGGGCGCAGCGACAGGGGCTCCTCGCCGAGCCCCTGCGAGTCGCCGCCGCGGACGGCCAGCTCCTCCAGCAGCGGGAAGGCCTCCAGCACGGGAGTGACATCGGTGAGCTGCAGCCAGGAGATCTCGCACTCCTCGCCGGTGACGTCGGCGAGGAACAGGGCCCGCAGCGCGGGGAATCGCGACGCGTCGGCGAGGATGAGCTCGAGCGCCGGGCGCAGTTCGCTGTACTCGTCGTACCACCAGGGTCCGATGACCAGAGCCCGTACCTCGGTGCTCGGCACCCGGTCCACGAAGCTTTGCCACAGGTCGTCGAACGACATGGACTCGGCCACGTAGCAGTCCAGTCGCCAGGCCACGTCGCCCCCTGCCGGAAGTGCCTCCTCGGGCCGCTCCGGAAGGGTGTGGACGGGCAGTCCGTGGAAGGTCTCGAAGTGATCGGCGAACGTCATCGTGTCCTCATTCCGCGACGGCGGTGAAACGGTGGACGACGCCGTCGTCCTCCCAGGAGTCGCCTACTTCGGACAGGTCGATCTCGACGCCGGACGGCTCCAGGGCCGCGCGGATCCGCTCGGCGACCGGTTCGGTGACGAAGTTGTGGTGGAGGTCGAGCCGGGTCAGGTGGGTGAGGGGCTGGCCGCCGAGGAGCGCCGTCACCCCCTCGTCGGTGAGCACGCCGAGGGACAGGTCGAGCGACGTCAGCTGGGCGACGACCGGGGACCCGGCGACGACGGCGGCGATCTCGTCCTGTATCTCGCTGTTGCGCAGGCCGAGATGGCGCAGCGCCGGGAAGCGTCCACCTGCCAGGATCGGAGCGAGGTCGGCGACCGTCGCATCGCCGCCGTACTCCTCCACGCCGAGCCACAGGTCGAGGCTCTCCAGGGCGGGGAACTCGCCGGCGGCGAGACCGCGTACGACCTCCCCAGGCAGGCCGCCGGCCTCGAACCGGAGCCTGCGCAGATGCTTGTGCCGGACGGCGGGGAAGCGCAGTCCGGAGCCGCCACGGACCCCGAACTCCTCCAGCAGCGGATAGGCCTCGAGGACCGGTGTGACGTCGGACTGCTCGATCCAGGAGATCTCCGCCTCCTCCATCTCCAGGTCCCCGATGAACACGGCCCGAAGAGCGGTCATCCGGTCCCGGGCATCCACGAGGCGCTGCACGATGATGCTGGAGTCGTTGTCGTACGCCTCGCCCCACTGACCCACGACGATCGCGCGGACGCCGGACGCGTCCACGGAGCCGAGGAATCGGTCCCAGAGGTCGGCGAAACCCTCCGAGGAGTCTCCGTAGGCGTCGACAGCGAGCCGCCAGGCCACATCGCCCGCGGCGGGCAGCTCGCAGTGGGTCCCGGGATCGGGGAAGTCGAAGGCCGGGAGGCCGTGCAGTTCCTGAAGATGCTCGACGGGGGACATGTCGCTGGCCTCCTGGGATGCGGACGCGGTGCGTTGCTCGCGAAGAGTTCTACCAAGCGGCACTGACACCGCCGGCAACGGGCCGTGCGGGGCCGGCGTGCGGGAGCCCGACGGGTCGTCGAGCCGGCCCGCGCCATCAACAGGAGCCGTCCGCGACCCGGTTCGACGGGGGCGGGACGGCCGCCCCGCGCGACTGGCGATGTCGTGGCACGAGGGCGCCGATCGTCCGGCGGCCGCCGCATCGCTCGAGCCCGGGGACAGCGACCGCGGTCGGTCGGTGTCGTGAGGGGACTCCGGCCGGGGCCGCCCGTGAGGGTCCGCGATGTGGTGGATGCGGCGGTGGTGCGGAAGCGCAGGTCGGACGCGGAGCCGCACTCCGGCCGATGCTGTTCGGGACCTCGTTGTCAGACCCCCCGCATAACGTCGTGGACATCGATCGGCGAGGCGCCGACGGGAAAGGGAGACACGCATGTACCGGCAGGGGGACGTCCTGATCATGCCCGTCCCGGAGGCGGCGCTGCCACCGGGCACGGAGGGGCTGCCGCAACAGCCGAGGGACGCGCGAGGGCGGCTCGTGCTCGCTCTCGGCGAAGTCACCGGACATGCCCACGCGGTGGTCGGGCCGGGGACGCTCATGCGTGAGACCGGGCCGTTCGCGGTCTCCTACCTCCATCTCCCGGACGGCGGACGGGTGGTGCACGAAGAGCACGCGGCCATACCGCTGCCCAAGGGCTGGTACCGCGTGGTCCGGCAGCGTGAGTACGTGCCCGGCGCGGTGCGCGTCGTGGCGGACTGAGACGGCGGGGGAGCGGAAGGGTGAGCACGCCGATGGAGACCGCACAGGCGGACACGATGGCGAAGTGGCGAGAGGTGGCGGCGGCGACCGGCCCCGCGGACCGGGGGGCCGCGGAGGAAGGACTGCGCCTGGCCTACCGGCTGGCGGGCCTGGAGGAGCCGGAGACCGTCGTCTGGGCGGGATCGCCCCGTGAAGGGGCCGCCCTGGCGGCACGCCTCACGGCGGAGGGTACGACCGGTCGCAGTGTGCGCGAGGCGGTGCGTACATGGCCGTGGGCCGCCGCTCGGAAGGGTGTCCTCGACCGGCTCGGGCCGGCCGGGTGGGCGGGACACTGGTCCTTGACGGGGGCTCAGCTGTGGGACGGCACGGTCATGTTGACCGAGCGCATACGGACCGGTGTGGTCGAGGCCCTGGCCGGTACGGCTGGGGACGAGCAGGCCGTCAGGCTGGTGCTGGTCGACGCGGTCCTCGGCCAGCACGACGCGGCGTGGCTCGCCGCCTTCGACGGCCAGGACGGGGGTGAGGCGCTCGACGGTGTCGCCGCGGTCGCCCGGGCCGCGGGTTGGTGGTGGCCGTACGAGAGGACCGTGATCGTCTGCGAACGCCCGGTGGAACTGCACCGGGACGAGGCGGGCAGGCTCGATCGCGGCGACGGACCGGCGCTCGCCTTCCCCGACGGATTTGCGCTGCACGCGTGGCGCGGCATGCCCGTCCCCGCCGAGTTCCTCGATGGGCTGGCCGGGCTGACCCCGCAGCGGATACGCGAGGAGGAGAACGCCGAACTGCGCCGCGTGATGCTGGAGCACTACGGCTACGACCGGTACCTGGAGGAGTCCGGGGCCGAGCCGGTCCAGCGGGACGAGACAGGTGTGCTGTGGCGCATCGAACTGGACGGGGACGAGCCGCTGGTGATGGTCGAGGTGGTCAACTCGACGCCCGAGCCCGACGGTACTCACCGCACGTACTGGCTTCGAGTACCGCCGCGTATGCGCACCGCCCGGGAAGGCGTCGCCTGGACCTTCGGCCTCGAGGAGGGCGAGTACATGCCGGAGAGGGAGACGTGAGACGGCTCCCTCGTGCCCGGGGCGGCAGGACGTCGCCCTGGCCGGGGTGGCGCCCCAGCCGGTGAGCCCGCCCGGGGTTGCGCCTGAACCGCGGAGCCTGCCAGGGGCGGCAACCTCAGCCGGTGAGCCCGTCCGCCTGCCCGGACCGGCGTCCCCGGCCGGTTCCGGCCGGTGGTGAACGCCTTCCCGTATCCCGGCGCGGTCCTGGAGCGGTGACTGACGGTCGAGTGACGGTCACCCCTCGCAGCAGAGCCTCGCCATCGGCCGAACGTGGTGCTCGCTCCCGACGTGGGGCCCGCCCCTGGTACGAAAGGTGCTCCTCCTCACACGCCTCCTCCGCTGTCACGGATGGGGAGGCTGTCCGGTCCTGGTTGGAGCAGGCCGATTCCGAGCCGTCCTGACGGACGAGCGTCGGCCTTCGGCTCCCGGAGGGAGTCGTCACCCCCCACTGCCAGGAGGAGAACCTTCATGACTACCCCTGTCGTCGCGATCGCCTATCACTCCGGCTACGGCCACACGACGGTGCTGGCCGAGGCCGTGCGTGACGGCGCCGCGGAGGCCGGAGCCGTCGTCCACCTGATCAAGGTCGACGAGATCACCGACGAGCAGTGGGGGCTGCTCGACGCGGCCGACGCGATCGTCTTCGGTTCGCCGACCTACATGGGTACGGCGTCCGGCGCCTTCCACCAGTTCGCCGAGACCACCTCCAAGCGATGGTTCGTCCACTCGTGGAAGAACAAGCTCGCCGCCGGCTTCAGCAACTCCGGAGCCAAGAGCGGTGACAAGTTGCACACACTCCAGTACTTCACCGTCCTGGCGGCCCAGCACGGCATGACATGGGTCAACCTCGGCCTGCACCCGGGCTGGAACAGCTCCACCGCCTCCGAGGACGATCTCAACCGCCTCGGCTTCTACCTGGGCGCGGGCGCCCAGACCCACACCGACCACGGTCCCGAGGACGTCCACAAGGCGGACATAGCCACCGCCGAGCACCTGGGCCGCCGCGTTGCCGAACAGACCCGCATCTACATGGCCGGACGTACCGCCGTCGGTGCTTGAGCGCAACCCCGACCCGGCGTGGGCTCCGGCCCGCACGCCGCTCGCGGACCGTGCGCAGTCCGGGCAACACGTCACCGCGTGAGGGGATGTGGCCCGGACAGTACCTGACGGGCGCCACAGTCGCCGTACGGCCATGAGGCAGGTCGTACGGCGGCTTCGGCGTACCCGCGCGGGGCAGGGCATCGCCATGGCCCGCGGGAACCCTCGACGGCGCAGCGGCTACGTCACTTCGAGATCCCGTTTTTAAGTTAATTAGCAATTAATATTGACAGGCTTGAGGGCTCTGGGCACAGTTTCCGCCGTGGCACCGGCGCCCGGGATGAACGGAGCGGGGTGTCTCGCACCCCCAACTCTCGGGAGACTTCAGTGGCTTCGCATCGTGCAGACATGGCGCGCGTGCGGCGAACCGCGGCGGTGCTCGGCGCAGCGGTACTGGTCGGGTCGGCCGTTCCTGCGGCGCACGCCGCGGACGACCAGGGCGCGCCGCAGTTCTACGACAGCGGCCTCGCCCCCACGCCGTACATGGGATGGAACACCTACTACGGGCTCGGCGCCCCGACGGAGGACCAGGTCAAGAAGGTCGCCGACTACCTCGTCAGCAGCGGGCTGCGCGACAGCGGCTACAACATCGTGTGGCTGGACGGCGGTTGGCAGGCCGACCAGCCTCGCGATCCGCAGACGGGCCGGCTCGTGGCCAACCCCACCCGCTTCCCCTCCGGCATACCCGCGCTGGTGGACTACCTCCACAAGCGCGGCCTGAAGGCCGGCATCTACACCGACGCGGGTGAGTACGACGGCGGCAAGTGGTGCGGCCTGGGCAGCCGCGGCCACTACGACGATGACGCCCGCCAGTTCGCCGGCTGGAAGGTCGACGCCATCAAGGTCGACTTCCTCTGCGGCATCGGCGCGGGGCTCGACCCGGGCCCGGCCTTCAAGCAGTTCAGCGACGCCGTCGCCAAGACCGGCCGTAAGATGCTGCTCAACCTGTGCAACCCGCTCACCGACGACTGGGGCATGCCGCACACCCCCGAGCAGGATGCGCACAACGCCTTCGTCTACGGGCCCACCACCGCCGACTCCTGGCGCACGGGCACCGACCTGGCCTGGGGCAACCCCACCGCGGGGGAGTGGCCGAACATCCTGCGCAGCATGGACGCCAACGCCTGGCACCCCGAAGCCCAGGGGCCCGGGCACTGGAACGACCCGGACTACCTCGTCCCGATGCGCAAGCTCGCCGAGGGCGGCTACGAGCTGACGGAGGAGGAGTCCACCACGCAGTTCGTGATGTGGGCCGAGATGGCGTCGCCGCTGGTCATCGGCAGTGACCCGCGCACCCTGCCGGAGTCCATGCTCGACACCCTGCGCAACCCCGAGATCCTTGCCGTCGACCAGGACCCGCTGGGCATCCAGGGTGCCCGTGTGGCCACCGACTCGGTCGGTGACGTCTACAGCAAGGTGCTCCAGGGCGCGGGCAAGCGGGCGGTCGTCCTGCTCAACCGGTCCGACCAGGCGCAGGACCGCACGGTGAACTTCGCCGACGCCGGTCTGGCGGGCAAGGTCTCCGTTCGTGACCTGCGGGCCCGCATCTCCCGCGGCACGTTCTCCGGCTCGTACACGGTGCACGTCCCCGCGCACGGCACCGCCTTCCTCAAGCTGACCGGCACCGACGAGGCCCCCGGTGCGCAGCTGCCCGGCCGTTCCTCGGCGAGTCCGGCGCTGGTGCGCGACGGTGACACCCTGACCGCCTTCACCCGTGGCGCGGACGGGTCGCTGCGGGCGCAGACCGCGCGCGGCGGTGACTGGTCCAAGTCCCGTACCACCGAACTGGGCGGCCCGACGCACGACCGCTTCCTCGGCCAGCCCGCCGCGTACGCCTCGTCGGGCGGACGGATCGACGTCTTCGTACGCGGCACCGACGATGCCGCCTACCGGCGCGTGTTCACGAACGGGCACTGGGGTCGCTGGCAGAGCCTGGGCGGCAGGCTGACGGACGCGCCGACCGCCGCGTTCGCCGGTCCTGACGACTGGACGCTCTTCGCCCGCGGTGCGGACGGCAAACTGTGGTCGCGCGGCCCGGCCTCCGGCTGGACCTCGCAGGGCGCCCCGCAGGACAAGGCGTTCTACGGCCGTCCCTCGGGCGTCGTGGACGACGCCGGCCGGCTGCACGTGGCCGTCCGCACCCCGGACGACTCCGTATGGACGCGGACCCGCGACGCCGCCGGCACCTGGTCGGAATGGACGGCTCTCGGCGGCACGACCAGCGGCAGCCCGACGCTCGTGGTCTCCGGGGACACGCTGCACCTGTACGCCCGTGCCGGTGACTACACGCTCTGGCA
Organism: Streptomyces sp. NRRL F-5122; assembly: GCF_001507435.1. GTDB lineage: Bacteria > Actinomycetota > Actinomycetes > Streptomycetales > Streptomycetaceae > Streptomyces > Streptomyces lannensis. The sequence continues at coordinate 17,324 of NZ_LMWH01000240.1, read as the reverse complement.
GCGCAGCTGGACGGCGTCCGGCGACTGGGCCGGCTGGAGCAAGGTCGACCAGTTCGTCAGCGGTGCCTTCGACGGCGCGCTCGGTGCCGTGGCCGGGTCGGACGGCGGCGTGCTGGCCGCCTTCCGTGGAGTGGACGGGCGCGTCCACCAGACCAAGCTCTGAGCTCGGCGCCCAACCGCTCCACCCTGTTCCACCCGCGTCAACCCGTTCCACCCTGTTCCACCCTGTTCCACCTGCGTCGACCCGCTCCACCTGCGTCGACCCGCCTACCGCAAGACCGCATCACCGCAAGACCGCATCACCGTACGACCGCTCGACCCGGCATCGCCCGGCAGTGACAGGTGTGCCTCGGGGTCTTCTCCGGCCCTGGGGGCACACTCTCCGAAAATAAATTAGTAATTAATCTTGACGGCCCCCTGACCACTGCGCCAGGCTGTGCCTGCCGCGCCCGGAGCCGGGCCGTCAGGGGGCCTCAAGCTCCGTTCCGTGGGCACCAAGGGAGTGCACAGATGACCGCCTTCAACGCCACCCGCCGCAGATTCCTCATAGGAACGGGCGCAGTCGGCGCCGGCGCGCTGCTCAGCAGCTGCGTCACCCAGAGCCCGTCCGCCTCCAGAGGAAAGTCCGGCGGCCCCGTGACCCTGCAGTCGAACCTCTCCTCGCCGCAGGCCAAGACCGCGATGGAGCAGATCGTCGCCGCCTTCGGCAAGCGCGGCGACACCAAGGCGCAGCTCAACACCGTCGCGTCGGAGACCTTCCGCACGCAGCTGCCGACCTACCTCACGTCGGCCAACCCGCCGGACGCCTACACCTGGTACCCCGGTTCCGTCGCCGAGTCGTACGCGAAGAAGGACCTGCTCCTCGAGCTCGACGACATCTGGACGAAGCCCGAGCTCGCCGGCTACTCCGACGCGCTCAAGAAGCTGTGCACCTCGGCCTCCAGCGGCAAGAAGGTCTTCGTGCCCACCAGCTACTACTGGTGGGGCATGTTCTACCGCAAGTCCAACTTCGCGAAGTGGGGCGTGCAGGAGCCCAAGACCTGGGACGAGTTCCTCGACCTGTGCGACAAGCTCAAGAGCAAGGGCGTCGCCCCGATCGGCCTCGGCGCGGGCGGCGACACCCCGTGGGTCGCCTCCGCATGGTTCGACTACCTCAACATTCGCGTCAACGGTGCCACGTACCACCGCGAACTCCTCGCCGGGAAGCACCGGTTCGACGACCCCGAGGTCCGCAAGGTCTTCGACAAGTGGGACGAGGCCCGCCCCTACTTCGACCCCAACGGCACGGCGATCCCCTTCCAGGACGCCACCACCGCCCTCCTCCAGGGTCGTACAGGCATGATGCTCATCGGTACCTTCTTCGCCGACGCCGCACCCAAGGACGCACTGGGCGACCTGGACTTCTTCCAGTTCCCCATCATCGACCCCAAGGTGCCGGTCGCCGAGGAGGCGCCCACCGACGGCTACTTCGCCAGCGCCCGCACCAAGCGCGCCGACGGCGTCAAGGAGTTGCTGCGCTACCTGGCCACCGCCGAGTCGCAGGAGCTGTACATCAAGAGCTCCTCGGGCACCGTGCTGCCCACCCACCCCGACGCCAAGGACGCCGGCACCCCGCTCGTCGCCAAGGGCCGCAAGCTCGTCGAGAGCGCCGCCGAGATCACCCAGTTCTTCAACCGCGACTCCAGCGACGCCCTCCAGCCGACCGCCGACACGGCGCTGGTGCACTACCTGGCCAAGCCCAAGGAGATCGGCTCGATCCTCACCACGTGGCAGCGCAGCGCACAGAAGATCTGGAGCCAGTGACAATGGCGCTGATCGGCTCCACACGACGGTCCAGGGCCACGCGGGTGCCCCCCGTGGTCCTGGCCTTCGTTCTCATCCCGCTGCTCGCCGAGGCGTTCTGGGTCTTCTGGCCGGCGCTCCAGGGCTTCTACCTCTCCCTGACGTCCTGGGACGGCCTGGCCGCCCCGAAGTTCGTCGGCCTCGGCAACTACAGCGAGATGGTGCACGACGCGGTCTTCCGCACCGCCGCGATCAACACGGTGCTGTGGCTGCTGCTCTTCGGCGGGCTCTCCGCCGCACTCGGGCTCGGTGCCGCGATGCTGCTCCAGAAGGAGCGGCGCGGCATCGGGTTCTACCGGGCGGCGCTGTTCCTGCCGGTGGTCTTCTCACTGGTCGCGACCGCGCTGGTGTGGCAGGCCATGTACCAGCCGGACGGCCTGATCAACAACGTGCTGGAGGCCATCGGTCTCGGCGGCTGGAAGCACGCCTGGCTCGCCGACCAGGACACCGCCTTCTACGCGGTGATCGTGCCCGCGCTGTGGCGCCAGGTCGGCTATGTGATGGTGCTGTACCTGGCCGGCCTCAAGGGCATCGACCCCGCCCTCTACGAGGCGGCCAAGGTCGACGGCGCCTCCCGTTGGCAGCAGTTCCGGTACGTCACACTGCCACAGCTGCGCAGCGTCAACGCCGTCGTCCTGTCGGTGATCGTCATCGACTCGCTGCGCTCGTTCGACGTGGTGTGGGCGCTCACCCGCGGCGGCCCCTACCACTCCTCCGAACTGCTGAGCACCTACATGTACTCCACCGCGTTCCAGTCCCTGCGGCTGGGATACGGCTCCGCACTCGCCGTCGTCATCTTCGTGCTGGCCTTCGGCGTCATCGTGAGCTACCTCGTGCGCGCCTTCCGGGAGGCCGACTGATGACCGCCACCCACGCCACCGCGCACAGCGAGGACACCGAGAGCAAGGCCGGCCCCGCCGAGGTCGCGGCGCCCCGCCGCTCCTGGCTGCACAGCCGCAAGCTGCGCACCACCGGCTTCCACCTCACCGCGAGCCTGCTGTCCGCACTGTGGCTGCTGCCGATCGTCCTCGTGCTCATCACCAGCACCCGGACGTTCGACGACATCGCCGCGCACGGAGTGGGCAGCTGGCCGCACTCGTTCACCTTCGACAGCTTCCGCCAGGCGTGGGTGGACGGCGGCCAGCAGCGCGCCCTCATCAACAGCATGCTGGTCACCATCCCCACCGTGGCACTGTCGCTCGGCCTCGCCTCCATGGCGGCCTTCGCGCTCAGCCGCTACGACATGCCCTTCAGGCGTGTCCTGCTGCTGCTCATGCTGGGCGGCAACCTGCTGCCCCCGCAGATCCTGCTGATCCCGGTGTCCAAGCTGAGCGAAGTGCTCGGCATCTACGACCAGTTGTACGCCCTGATCGGGGTGCAGGTCGGCTTCGGCGTCGGCTTCTACGTGTTCGTCCTGCACGGCTTCATGCGGTCGATCCCCGGTGAGATCCAGCAGGCCGCCGTCATCGACGGCGCGGGCCCGTGGCAGATCTACTGGCGGATCATCCTGCCGCTGGCCCGCCCGGCGCTGGCCGCGCTGACCGCCCTGTCGTTCACCTGGATCTTCAACGACCTGCTGTGGGCCATCACGGTGCTGCGCACCGACAGCCAGATGCCCATCACCGCCTCGCTGATCGGACTGCAGGGCCAGTACGTGTCCATGTGGAACGTCATCGCGGCCGGTTCGGTGATCGCCGCCGCCCCGACGGTGGCCGTCTTCCTCCGCTTCCAGCGCCACTTCGTGGCCGGACTGAACCTCGGAGCCGTGAAGTGACCGCGCCCGACCGGTGGCTGCTGCGCACCGACACCACCACCTACGCCGTCGCCCTCGGGGGCGACGGACGCTGGGCCGAACTCGCCGCCTGGGGGCCGCACGGCGCCGAGGACGGACCGTCGCCCATGGAGTGGTCGCGCCGCACCCACTTCATCACCCCCGCCGACGCCGCGCCGGCCGAGTACATCCCGTACGGGCTGCGGCCGTTCACCGGTGCCGACCTGGTCGCCGCCCGCCCCGGCGGCGACCGCGGCAGCTGGTGGCGGTTCACCGGTGCCACGCAGGACGGCGACCGTGCGCTGCGCCTGGAGTTCGCCGACGACCTCATCGGGCTGCACACCACCCTGTGCTACGAGACGGTGCCCGGTACCGACGTCGTCCTGCGCTGGACGGAGCTCACCTGCACCGGTGACGACGGGGTGCGCCTGGAACGCTTCGACTCCGCCGCGGTCAACGTGCCCGTCCAGGGCGGCGCGCGGCTGACGTATCTGGCCGGCCAGTGGTCGCAGGAGTTCCAGCTCAAGGACGTGGAACTGGAGCGCGGACGGTTCGAGATGGAGAGTACCCAGGGCTCGGCGGGCCACGCCTACCACCCCTGGCTCGCGATCCAGGACGCCGCCGCCCCCGCCGAGGGAGCCACCCCCACCTACGGCATCGCGCTGGAGTGGTCCGGCAACTGGCGGATCACCGCCGATGCCGAGCCCGGCGGCGCGGTGCGTGTACGGGCCGGCCGCGTGCCCCACGAAGGGGCCGTCCGGCTGGCCCCCGGCACCACGCTTGTCACGCCCCGTCTGGCCTGCGCCTTCAGCCCGGACGGTCTCGACGGCCTGGCCCGCGTCTGGCACCGCTACGAGCGGCACCTGACCGGCGAGCGCATCGACCGGCCGCGCAAGGTCCTCTACAACTCCTGGGAGGCCACCGGCTTCGACGTCGACGCCCAAGACCAGCTGGAGCTCGCCAAGGTCGCCGCCGAGCTCGGCGCCGAACTCTTCGTCGTCGACGACGGCTGGTTCACCGGGCGCCCCGACGACACCGGCGGCCTCGGCGACTGGGACCCCGACCCGGCCGAATTCCCCGGCGGATTCAACCGGTTCATCGAGGACGTCCGCGCTCTCGGCATGGACTTCGGGCTGTGGGTCGAGCCCGAGGGCATCAGCCCCCGCTCGAAGCTCTACGCCGAACACCCCGACTGGGTCTACCGGATCGACGGCCGCCCGGCCACGCTCGTGCGTAACCAGCTCCTGCTCGACCTCGGCCGTGAGGACGTCCAGGACTTCGTCATCGCCACCCTCGACCGGCTGCTCGGCTCGCACGCCATCGGCTACCTCAAGTGGGACATGAACCGGCCGCCCACCGAACGCGGCCGCCCCGGCCACCCGGCGGGCCCCGACGCGGAGCGGCAGGACCTCGACGCCGCGCACGTCGCCGGCTACCTCCGCGTCCTGGACCATCTGCGCACGGCCCACCCGCACGTCACGGTCGAGGGCTGCGCCGGCGGCGGCGCGCGCGTCGAGCACGCCACCATCGCCCGCACCGACGTGGTGTGGCCCAGCGACAACACCGCGCCCATGGACCGGCTGCGCACCCAGTACGGCTACCTCCACGCGCACGCCCCGCACACGATGAGCTCATGGGTCACCGACGCCCCCGGCGTCTTCGACCCCCGGCCGCGCTCGCTGGCCTTCCGCTTCGTCAACTCCATGGCGGGCGTACTGGGAATCGGCGCCGACATCCGCCACTGGACACCGGAGCAGCGTGCCGAAGCCGCGCGCTGGATCGCCTGCTACAAGGAGATCCGGGACGTGGTCCACCACGGCGAGGTCCATCTGCTGGGCAGCCCCGCCGACCCGACATGCGGTGTCCAGTTCGAGGAAACGGGCGGCGACCGTGTGGTGGTGACGGCCTGGAACACCGGCCCGCTGGACGGCGCGCCCCTCTTGCCCGGACGGCCCGCCCGCCTGCGGTTGCGGGACCTCGCCCCGGACGCCGTCTACACCGACACCGTGACCAACACCCGTTACAGCGGCGCGTATCTGATCCATACGGGCCTGCCGTTCGCGTGGACCGCCGAGCACGACGCGGAGTTGGCCGTTCTGGCCCGTCAGTGACGACAGCGGAAGAATCTGCACCCCACCGGCCTCTCGAACAGGAGAAGATCCACCCCATGAATCCAGCCGCCCGCTTCACCAACCGCGTCGCCGTGGTCACGGGTGCCGCGTCGGGCATCGGCGCGGCCTCCGCGGCACGCCTCGCCGCTGAGGGCGCGGCCGTCGTCCTCGTCGACATCGCCGCCGAGCGCGGCGAGGAGACCGCCGAGCGGCTGCGCAAGGACGGGGCCCGGGCCCTCTTCGTCGCCGCCGACGTCGCGAGCGAGGACGACTGGCAGCGGGTGATCACCACCGCGCACGGCTTGGGGCCCGTGGACGTCCTGGTCAGCAACGCGTACACGGTGGTCGTCGCACCGGCACACGAGACCAGCCTGGCCTCTTGGGAGCGGCAGCTCTCGGTCAACCTCACCGGTGCCTTCCTCGGCGTCAGGGCCGCCCTGCCGGATCTGCGCGAGCACGGCGGGGCCGTGGTGCTCGTCTCCTCGGTGCACGCCCACCGGGGCATCCCCGGCCACCCGGCGTACGCGGCCAGCAAGGGCGCACTGCTGTCGCTGTGCGGTCAACTCGCCGTCGAGTACGGCCCGGACGTACGCGTCAACGCGGTGCTGCCGGGACCGATCCTGACCGCCGCCTGGGACCGTGTCCCGGAGGCCGACCGCGAATCGAGCGTCGCCGAGACCGCGGCCCGCCGCTTCGGCACCCCCGAGGAGGTCGCCGCCGCCGTCGCCTTCCTCGCCGCCGACGAAGCCTCCTACATCACCGGATCGAGCCTGCTCGTGGACGGCGGCTGGAGCGTCACCAAGGCCTCGGCCTGACGGAACCGGACGCACCGGCCACCGACCGAACAGCAAGAAAGGCAAACACATGACGCCATACGCGCGCCGCGGAGTGCACGGCCAGACCGTGGAGACCCTCGCTCGCCGGGTGCTCAGCGGCGAGATCCCCGAGGGAGCGACGCTCGACATGGCGGCTCTGCAGAGCGAGCTGGACGTCAGCCTGACGGCCCTGCGCGAATCGCTCAAGGTGCTCGCGGCCAAGGGCATGGTCGACGCCCGGCAGAAGCGCGGCACCTTCGTCCGGCCCCGCTCGGACTGGAACCTGCTCGACGCCGACGTGCTGCGCTGGCAGTTCTCCGAGAGCAGCGGCACCGGCGCCGACCTGGCGCTGCTGCGCAACCTCGGCGAGGTCCGCGGCATCATCGAACCCGCCGCCGTGCGGCTCGCCGCCGCCCGCCGCACCGACGACGACCTGGAGGCCCTGGCGGCGGCACTGACCGCCATGGGCGAGGTGAGCGGTGCCAACCACGCCGTCGAGGCCGACCTCGCCTTCCACCGGGCGCTCCTCGCGGCCACCCACAACGAACTGCTGGAACGCATGGAGATGGTCATCGAGTCGGGCCTCGCCCAGCGCGACCAGCTTGTGCACAGCGCCCCGCACAGCGAGGACCCGGTCCCCAGCCACCGCGCCGTCCTCGACGCCGTGCGCGACCGGGACCCGGACGCCGCGGAACGCGCCATGCGCGCCCTGCTCGACCAGGCGACGCGCGATCTCGACAAGGTCAGCGGCCCGAACGTGCCCGAGGGCGCGGACGGTTCACCCGAGCAGAAGGACGGCCAGGCACAGTGAAGATCGCGCGCGTCGAGACCTTTCTCATCCCGCCCCGCTGGCTGTTCTGCCGCATCGAGACGGACGACGGCGTCGTCGGCTGGGGCGAGCCGGTGGTGGAGGGCAGGGCCGAGGTGGTCCGGTCGGCCGTCGAGGTGCTGTCGGAGTACCTGGTGGGCCAGGACCCCTTGCGTATCCAGGACCACTGGCAGGTGCTGAGCAAGGGCGGCTTCTACCGCGGCGGCCCGGTCCTCTCCAGCGCCGTCGCCGGCATCGACCAGGCACTGTGGGACATCGCGGGCCGCGCCCTCGGGGTGCCGGTGCACACCCTGCTCGGTGGGCCGGTCCGCGACACGGTACGGGTGTACGCCTGGGTCGGCGGCGACGAGCCCCAGCGGCTCAAGGAGGAGGTCACCGCCCAGGTCGAAGCCGGGTTCACCGCCGTCAAGATGAACGCCGCCGGACGCACCCCGCCGATCGGCAGCGCCGCCGACACGGCCGCCGTCGTCGAGCGGGTTGCGGCCGCCCGGGAGGCCCTCGGCCCGCAGCGGGACGTCGCCGTCGACTTCCACGGTCGCTTCGCCGCCGCCAACGCGCGCCGGGTGCTGCACGAGATAGCCCCGCTGCACCCGCTGTTCGTGGAGGAACCCGTCCTGCCCGACCAGGCGCATCTGCTGCCCGGCCTGGTCTCCGCCTCGCCCGTGCCGCTCGCCACCGGTGAACGGCTCTACGGGCGGGCCGACTTCCTGCCCGCACTGACGGCGGGCGTCGCCGTGGCCCAGCCGGACCTGTCGCACGCCGGCGGCATTTCGGAGGTCACCCGGATCGCCTCGCTGGCGGAGACCTTCGGGGCCCATCTGGCGCCGCACTGCCCGCTCGGCCCCATCGCGCTCGCCGCCAGCCTCCAGGTCGCCTTCGCCACACCCAACTTCCTGATCCAGGAGCAGAGCCGGGGCATCCACTACAACAAGGACGCCGATCTGCTGTCCTACCTGGTCGACACCGAGCCCTTCCGCTTCGTCGACGGCCAGGCGCACCGCACCGCAATGCCCGGACTCGGCGTCACCGTCGACGAGGACGCGGTGCGGGCCGCCGACCGGTCCGGCCACGCCTGGCGCAACCCCGTCTGGCGGCACGCCGACGGCTCCTTCGCCGAATGGTGAGCGGCACGCCGCTGCCCGTCCGCGTCCTCACCGACGCGGACCACGGCGGGCGTTGGACATCGCTCACCGCCGGCGGCCGTGAGTGGCTGTGGCACCGTGACGAGCCCCGTCGCCGTGCGGTCCGGCCCGGCGACCCCTTCGCCGACGCCGGAGGGCTGGAGGAGTGCGTGCCCACCGTGCGCGGACTGCCCGACCACGGCGACGCCTGGTCGCGGCCCTGGCGCAGGGCGGGTCAGGAGGACGTCGTGGAGTGCCCCGACTTCCGCCTGACCCGGCGCATCCGCGAGCGGGAGAACGCGGTCGTCGCCAACTACACGCTCGCCGCAGAGCCCGGGTACCGGTTCGTGTGGGCCGCCCACGCCCTGCTCGACCTCTCCGAGGCCGCTCGGATCGGCGCCGTCGGACCCGCGGTGACCCGGCTCTACCCGGACGAGGGCGACCGCTGGACCGCCGGGGTCTGGCCCACCGTCGACGGCGTACCCCTCGACCGGCTCGGCCCGGACGACGGGAGCGCCGTCGGAGCGGTCGTGCTCACCCCCCGGGTGGCCGTGCACGAGGGCGCCGATACGCTGCATCTGTCCGTCGAGGCCGACGGCCAGCCGGTCGCGGTCGCCCTCTGGCGCAACCTCGGCGGCTTCCCCCAGGACGCGCCCTACCGTTCGATCGGCGTCGAGCCGATGCTCGGCCGCGTCTTCGACCGTGCCGCGGCCGACGACGGGGACACCGCCGTCGTACCGCCGACCGGTGAGGTCACCTGGCGGCTCACCATCACCGCGACCCGCCGACCCTGAACCCCCGTCACCAGAAGGGATGCCGGATGAACCTGCTCGCCGCGCTGCGCGCGCACCGGCTGCTCGCCATCGTCCGCGGCAGTGATCCGGACGCCGCGCTGAACACCGTGCTCACCCTCGCCGAGGAGGGCGTCACCCTCGTCGAGGTCTCCCTCTCCGGGCGCGACGCGCTCGACGTCATCGCGCGGGCCCGTGCCGCGCTCGGCCCCGACGCGACGCTCGGCGCGGGAACCGTGCTCAGCTCCGACGACGCCCGTGCCGCCCACAAGGCGGGCGCCGCGTTCATCGTCACGCCGGCGGTCAGCGACGGCATCGCCACCGGGCGGGAACTCGGACTGCCCGTGCTCGCCGGTGTGATGACCCCCACCGACATCCTCCAGGCACAGCGGCTCGGCGCGGACGCCCTCAAGCTGTTCCCGGCGGGCAGCGCCGGGGGCCCCGGCTATCTGAAGGACCTGCGCGGCCCCTTCCCGGACCTGCCGTTCGTACCCGTCGGGGGAGTGGACGCGATCGCGGCCGCCGACTACCTGCGTGAGGGAGCCACAGCGGTCGGCGTCGGATCGCCCCTGGTCGGCGACGCCGCCGCGGGCGGCGATCTCACCGCCCTGCGCGAGCGCGCCCGCGCGTTCCTGGACGTCGTGCGCTCGGAGGTCCGTCCATGACGGCCCCCTCGGTCCTCGGGACCGACCGCCTGGAACTGGGCGAGGGCATCCGCTGGACGGACGGCCGCACCGTGCTGACCGACATCCTCAGTGGCCGGCTGCTCGCCCTGCCCGACGAGCCCGACGCACCCCTCGTCCCGATCACTCGACTGCCCTGCCCCCTGGGCGCCGTGGCACCGGTGGAGGGGCGTCCCGGCCACTGGGTCGCGGCGGCGGGCACCGGCATCTGCCGTATCGACCCCGAGGGCCGCGTCGACTGGATCGCGCGCCCCGAGGACGACGCATCCGTGGCGATGCGCATGAACGACGGAGTCGCCGACCCGCACGGGCGCTTCTGGGCCGGCAGCATGGCGTACGAGGGCACCGACGGCGCGGGCTCCCTCTACCGCCTGGACCGCGACGGCCGCGTCACCCGTGTCCTGCGGGACGTCACGATCCCCAACGGCCCGGCCTTCAGCACCGACGGCACCCTCATGTACCTCGCCGACAGCGCCCGCGGCGTCATCCGCCGCTACCCGGTCGACCCGGCGAGCGGCGACCCGGGCGCTCCGGAAACCTTCGTCACCGTCGAGTCCGGCAGCCCCGACGGCATGACCACCGACGTCGAGGGCGGCCTGTGGACCGCCGTCTGGGGCACCAGGCAGGTCCACCGCTACCGCCCCGACGGCACCCTCGACCGCATCGTCGACCTGCCCGCGGGTCAGCCCGCGGGAGTCTGCCTGGGCGGCCCCGACGGCCGTACGCTGCTGGTCACCAGTGCGCTCATCGGCCTGACCGATCCCGGACCCCTCGACGGCGCGGTGTTCGCGGTCCGGGTGGACGTCCCCGGCGTCCCGGCCGCCCCCTACCGCCCGGCGGTCCCCGCCACCGCGCAGCCGGCGGACCGCGCCGACACACGCTAGGAAACCCATCATGAGCACCCACCGGCCACTGCGTCACGGCCCCGTGGTCTGTGTCGGCGAGACCATGGCCGCCCTCGCCCCCGACCCGCTCGGGCCGTTGGACGGCGCCGAGCTGCTCCGCGTCGACGTCGCGGGCGCCGAGTCGAACGTCGCCCTCTACCTCGCCGACCACGGCATCCCCGCCCGCTGGGTCTCCGCGGTCGGCGACGACCCCTTCGGCCGCCGCGTCCGCGCCCGTATCGCCGCGGGCGGCGTCGACGTGAGCGGCGTACGCGTCGACCCCGAACGACCCACCGGACTGCTGCTCAAGGACCCGGGCCCGCAGGGCACCCGGGTCCACTACCACCGCGCCGGATCGGCCGCTTCGGCGCTCACCCCCGATGTGCTCGACGACCCGGCGCTCGCGGACGCCGCGCTCGTGCACCTCAGCGGGATCACCCCCGCCCTGTCGCCCGGCTGCCGGGCCTTGGTCGAACGGGCGCTGCGTCCCGACCGCCCCTGGCCGGTCAGCTTCGACGTCAACCACCGCCCCGCCCTGTGGGCCGGCCGCTCCGCCGCGGACGTGCTGCGCCCGCTCGCGGACCGCGCCGACATCGTGCTGGTGGGCCTCGACGAGGCCCAGGCTTTGTGGGGCGACGGGATCACCGACGCCGAGGACGTGCGTGATCTCCTGTCCGGCCCGCGCGTCCTCGTCGTCAAGGACGGGGACCGCGCCGCCACCGCCTTCGTCGGGGACGCCGTCCACAGCGTGCCCGCCCTGAAGGTGCGTGTCGCCGAACCGGTCGGCGCGGGCGACGCGTTCGCGGCCGGATTCCTCAGCGGACTGCTGCGGCGACTGCCCGTGGACGGCGCGCTGCGCCTCGGTCATCTGACCGCGGCCTCGGCCCTGAGAGTGGCCGCCGACCACGGCCCGCTGCCGGACCCGGCCCTCCTGTCGGCTCTCCTGGACGCCGACGAGGAGACCTGGCGCGCCGCCGTGATCGACTGACGCCGTTCGCAGGGGCCGGCGTTCGCACGTCCCGGTTCGCCGCCGGGAACACCCACGCCGGGGTCGCACGGCACGGCGATCCCCGGCCGATGAACGGCTCGTCTCCGCCCGGCGCGGGTGCAGTTCGCCCGCGCCGGGCGAGGTCGTATCGGCCACCCGCACGTGCGGCCGCACGGCCGACACCCGAGCGGGCGCCGCACCTGCCCAGCGACCGGTGAGGTTTTTCACCGTCTCCGCGTGTCACACCACCCCGAGCCGCCCTGTCTAAAGGGTGTCGAACAACGAACAGAGGACAGCATGCGTGAGATTCTGATCGTCGGTGGCGGCTACGCGGGCTTCTACACCGCATGGCGCCTCGAGAAGAAGCTGCGTGCGGGTGAGGCGCGGGTCACTGTTGTCGACCCGCGCCCCTACATGACCTACCAGCCGTTCCTGCCCGAGGTGACGGCCGGCTCGGTCGAGGCACGTCATGCCGCCGTGTCGTTGCGGCGGCACCTGCGCAGGACCCGGCTGATCGCGGGGAGTGTGACCGGGATCAGCCACGCGGACCGGACCGCCACCGTCCGTCCCGTCAACGGCCCCGACCAGCAACTGCGTTACGACACCCTGGTGGTCACCGCCGGCGCCGTGACCCGTACTTTCCCCATCCCCGGGCTGTCGCAGCAGGCGATCGGGCTGAAGCACGTGGAAGAGGCGGTGGCCATCCGCGACCGGCTGATGACCGCGTTCGACCAGGCCGCGACGCTGCCGCCCGGTGCGGAACGCCGGCGGCTGCTCACCGTCACCTTCGTGGGCGGTGGGTTCTCCGGTGTCGAGGGCTTCGGTGAGCTGCTGTCGTTGGCGACCGCGATGCTCAAGTCCTATCCGGAACTGAGCATGGACGACCTCTCCTTCCATCTGGTCGAGGCCCGGGGCCGCATCCTGCCCGAGGTGGGCGACAAGCCGGGTGCCTGGGTGGTGCGTTCCCTGGAGAGCCGCGGCGCCCATGTGCACCTGAACACGCAACTGGTCTCCGCCGTGGACGGGCACGTGGTGCTCTCCGACGGAAAGGAGTTCGACTCGGAACTGATCGTCTGGACCGCCGGCAACGCCTCGAACCCCGTTGTGCAGAACCACACGGATCTGCCGGTCGACGAGCGCGGTCTGCTCGTGGTCCGGGCAGATCTCCGAGTGGGCACCGACAGTGATCCCGTACCTCAGGCGTGGGCGGCCGGGGACGATGCGGCCGTTCCCGACCTGGCGTCGAGCGTGCCCGGGGCGCACACCGTGCCGAACGCGCAGCACGCCGTGCGGCAGGGCAAGCGACTCGCCAAGAACATCGTGGCCGACCTGCGCGGGGGCAGGGTGCGGGACTACCGCCACAGCAGCCTGGGAGTGGTGGCGACGCTGGGTCTGGGACGGGGCATCTTCCAGTACAAGGGCCTGGTCATCAAGGGACTTCCCGCCTGGCTGATGCACCGGGGCTACCACGTCCTGGCCGTTCCCTCGTGGGAGCGCAAGGTCCGTGTCCTCGCCGTCTGGCTCACCGCAGCCGCGTTCGGCCGGGATCTCGTCTCGCTCGCCTCCGTGCAGCACCCGCGCGACGCGTTCGTCGCCAGGGGCATTCCGCAGCGCACCGGCGAGAACCGCGAGAGCGATCCCACCGCCGCCTGAGCACGCCGGGGTATCCGATCGCCTCGGCCGCCGAGCGGTACCGGCGTGTGTGCGGTGATGGCATGAGCGTGCGCCGTTCGCCCCCGTGGTGAGCGGCGGCGAACGGTCGGACCATGCGTGTGCCCGCCCGGTGGGGGCTGTGGAGTCACCCCCGGGCGGGCCGCGGCACACCGCTGTTGCCGCCCGGTACGCCATGTCGCCGACCCGACCGCCCGGGACACGGCTGTCGACGGTGGTGCGACGGTGGGGTGCGGACGCCACCGACCTCGGACCCCCGTGTCCGTCGCGCATCCCTGATCTTCCGCCTGCCCCGATCCGGTACCACCGGGCGGGGGCTCTCCGTACGCACTGGAGCACACCATGGACGCGAGTGAGGAGGCCGCACGCGGCCTGAGCGACATCGAGGACTTCCTGTACAGGGAGGCCCATCTGCACGCGGCACAGCGGCGCGTGGCGGATTTCACCGCGCGGATGCCCGATCTGACCCGGGAGCAGACGGGCGACATCGAGCGGTGGTACGTAGAGGAACAGACCTATGTGGCGCACATGGTGACCCGGCACATCGCCGACAGCATCGCCGCGGCGGAAGCGCGCTACCGCACCCGCCTGACGCGCTGGCGCAGGGGAACGCTGGCCGCGATGACGCTGCTGACCGCGGTCATGATGGGCCTGTGTGTCGCCGTCGTCCTCGGCATGAGCGTCTGACCGGCTCCCGGGAGCCCGGCAGGCCGTGGACCGGGGGCCGCGCCCGGGCATGCCGCCGGGTGCTTCCGCCCCGCGGCCTCATGCGTGCGATGGCGCCAGGTCCGCTTCGGCCCAGACGACCTTGCCGTCCGACACGGAGCGGGTGCCCCATCTGCGGGACAGCTGGGCGATCAGGAAGAGTCCTCGGCCGTTCTCGTCGGTGGCCTGTGCGTGCCGCATGCGCGGGGAGGAGACATTGGTGTCGAACACCTCGCAGGTCAGGACCTGGTGCTGGATCAGACGCAGTCCGATCGGGCCCGTGCTGTGGCGCAGGGCGTTGGTGACCAGTTCGCTGACGATCAGGGTCGTGGGGTCCTCGAGGTTTTCCAGGCCCCACTCGGTGAGCTGGTGGGCCGCCATGTGGCGGGCGCTGCGGACGGCGGTCTGGTCGCTCGGGAGCGTCCAGGAGGCGACCCGGTCCGGGTCGAGCGAGCGGGTCCGCACCAGGAGCAGCGTGATGTCGTCGGACGGTGCCTGACCAGGGCAGGTCTCCGTCGCGCGGGTGCAGAGTTCTTCCAGGGAGTGGCTCGGCTGTGTCAGTGCGGTGGCCAGCCGGTGCATCCCCATCTCGATGTCGTGGTCGCGGGACTCGATCAGGCCGTCGGTGTACAGAGCGAGCAGACTTCCCTCGGGGAGCTCCATCTCCACGGCCTCGTAGGGGATTCCCAGCCCGATGCCGAGCGGGGTTCCGCTGGGAAGGTCGGGGAAGACGACCCGGCCCTGCGGATCGACGATCGCCGGCGGCGGATGCCCGGCCCGCGCGATGCTGCACGTCCGGGTGACCGGGTCGTAGACGGCGTACAGACATGTGGCGCCCTCGACCGTGAAGGTGTGGTCCGGGTCGTCTGCGTCCTCCTCGGCCAGCCGCTGGACCGTGTCGTCGAGGTGGGCGAGCAGCTCGTCGGGGGGCAGTTCCATGTCGGCGAGCGTCTGCACCGCGGTCCGGAGCCGGCCCATGGTCGCGGCGGCGTTGATGCCGTGTCCGACCACGTCGCCGACGACGAGGGCGACCCGGGCGCCGGACAGCGGGATCACATCGAACCAGTCGCCGCCGACACCGCTGTCGATGTCGGCGGGCAGGTAGCGCGAGGCCGCCTCCACCGCCGTGCCGCCCCGCAACCGGTGGGGCAGCAGGTTGCGTTGGAGCGCGAGCGCCGCGGTGTGTTCCCGTGTGAACTGGCGGGCGTTGTCCAACGACTGCGCGGCGCGGCCGACGAGTTCCTCGGCCAGGAGCAGATCGACCTCCTGGAAGGGAACCGGGTCCTTGGCACGGATGAACAACGCCATGCCCAGCAGGGCGCGCCGGGCCCGGATGGGCACGATCATCAGCGAGTGCATGCCGTGGTCCTGGATCATCTGCGCCCGGACCGGGTCCTCGTCGATCCAGGTGCCCGGAGCGGTGTTGAGTATCGGCTCCAGATGGGACTGCCCGGTGCGCACGACGTCGGCGAAGGGCGAGCCGGACGGAATGGGGACGGGCTCCCCGCGCACCCACGGCGATTCGGGGACCCCGTGGTTGATCGAGGCGAGACCTGCGCGCCGGAAGGCGGGAAGGCGGCCGTCGACGGGGCCGCTGCGGGCCGGGGGCCCCTCGCCGAACGGGATCGACTGCTCGAGGTCGACGACGACGTAGTCGGCGAGCAGCGGCACGGCGAGTTCGGCCAGTTCCTGGCTGATCTGCATGACGTCCAGGGAGGCGCCGAGCCGCGTACTGGCCTCGGTCAGGACGGCGAGACGCTCCCGCGCCTGCCGGCTCTCGGTGACATCGATGCTGATGGTGCACACTCCCAGTGCCTCGCCGTGGGCTCCCTGGAGACAGAAGCACGAGGCGGCCATGGAGTGCTCCCGGCGTGGACTCGACGCCAGCCACATCCGGTACTCGTGGAGCCTGGTGGTGCCGCTCTCCAGTACCTGGCGCATCGCCGTCTCGAGTGCCTCCGCCTTGAAACCGGGCAGCGCCTCGGGGAAACGACGACCGAGCCGCCGTTCGGGGCAGATGCCGTCGTGGCCCTCCATCGTGTCGTTCACCCAGATGCACCGCAGACGTGCATCACGGACGACGATGCCGATCGGTGCACGGGTGAGCTGCGACTCCCGCATCCTGCTCCTGGCTTCCGAGGAGTCCGGAGCAAGCGTACCGACGTCGGTCACGGACACGAGCCACTGGATCGTCCGGTCCCGCCCCCGCAGCATCGAGACCCGCAGGACGACGTTCAGCAGGTGGCCGTCCCGGTGGTGAACCGTGGTCGTGCCCGACCAGCCGTCGTGCGCAGCACACTGCTCGAGGAACGCCGATGCCGTCGGCGCCTCCTCGGAGCGCGGCAGCAGGAGTGCCGCGGACCGGCCCACCGCCTCGCAGGCGGAGTACCCGAGCAGCCGCTCGGCGGCCTCCGTCCAGGCGACCACCGTCCCCGTCCTGTCGCACATGGCGACCGCCGACTCGGACGGCACACGTGTGTTCTGTCGATTACTGATGGTTACCTTCTCGGTGTCGATCATCAAACTGCTGCCCTCAGGTATGTGACGGAGCGGTGATATCGGCAATTCGCGCCGGATCTCCGTGCTCGGTCACGGAGTCGGATGGGGCACGAATACGACCCGATTTGCGCCTATTGGTTCCCTGACCGAGTGGCACCCGGGTCTGTGACAGACGTGGTGCCGCCGCGACCGATGCGGAGGCGTTCGGTCCATGCCGGCGGGGCACGGTCGGCGACCGGAGAAGGTGAGGGGCGGCTCCGGGCCGCCGGACGGATCCGGTTCACGGGCAGGGGGAAGCCGGTCCTGCGGAACATCCGCGGCTTCGGCGCCCGGGCGGACTCAGGAGGACCGAGCCGGACCAAGGTGCTGACGGTGATCGGTCACCGGTGACGACATTCTGCGGAGCGGGCAGGCGATTGCACGGCAGGACGGTCGGCGGCAACTGACTCGTCCGGTGGTAGGGGGCACGGCGCTCTTGGACCCGGCCTCGCACCGTCCGGGAGTTCGGCGCCTGCGCCCTAGTAGGGCTTGGTCAGGTCGGTTGTGGTGGTGCGTGTCCTGTGGGCTGGGTGTGGCGTTGAGTGTGCGTGACTCCGGACGAGATTGCTGTGGTG
>NZ_LMWH01000239.1 GCF_001507435.1 Streptomyces sp. NRRL F-5122 | reverse complement strand
CTACGACACCCAGATGGCCGACCAACTCGACACCGCCATCGAACACAACGGCAAAGGCGACCTCACCACCCTCCTCCACGGCAACGACACCTGGACCGTCGTCGGCTAGGACGTCAGGGGATCAGGCGGGACATCAGGCGACTCACGAGGCCCGGGCCTTCAGTGCCCGAGCCTCGTCGTACGCCCGGCGGGCCTCCTCGACGTCGGACATCCGGTCCTGCGTCCACAGCGACAGGGCACGCACCTGCTCGGCGGCCTCACGCCCCAGATCGGTGAGGGAGTAGTCGACCCTCGGCGGGATCACCGGCTTGGCGTCGCGGTGGACCAGGCCGTCGCGTTCCAGGGTCTGGAGCGTCTGGGTGAGCATCTTCTCGCTGACGCGCGCCACCTTCCCGATCGCCCGCCGCAGCTCGCTGAAGCGGTGCGGCCGGTCCAGGAGCTCGATCAGCACCAGGACGCCCCAGCGGCTGGTGACATGTTCGAGCACGAGTCGATAGGGGCACCGCGCTGCATCGGTGTCGCCTCCGTCGGCGATCTCGCTACTTACCGTCATGCCAGTACCTTACTTGAAGGTGGGTACTTTCCATGGGTTAGTGCCCCTCCTAGGGTGAGTGCTACACGCACCCCACAAGGAGATCCGAACCATGAGCATCGTCGTCACCGGAGCCACCGGGCATCTCGGCCGTCATGTCGTCGAGCAGTTGCTGGAGAAGGTTCCGGCCGACCAGATCACCGCGGTCGTCCGTACCCCGGAGAAGGCCGCCGACCTCGCGGAGCGCGGCGTACGGATCGCGGTCGCCGACTACAACTTCCCCGAGACCTTCGACGGCCTCTTCTCCGCCGGGGACAAAGTGCTGCTCATCTCCGGCAACGAGGTCGACAGGGACCGCGTAGCCCAGCACAAGGTCGTCCTCGGGGCGGCCGAGGCGGCCGACGTGGCGCTTCTCGCCTACACCAGCGCGCCGGGCACCCTGACGGCCGCCCTCGCCGACGACCACCGGGCGACCGAGGAGGCCGTCCTCGCCTCCGGTGTGCCGTATGTACTGCTGCGCAACGGCTGGTACCACGAGAACTACACCGAGCAGCTCGCCCCCGTGCTGGAGCACGGTGCCGTCGTGCACGCCGCGGGTGAGGGCCGGCTCACCTCCGCCGGCCGCGCCGACTACGCAGCCGCCGCCGTCGCGGTGCTGACCGGCGAGGGGCACGAGAACAAGACGTACGAGCTGAGCGGCGACGAGGCATGGGGCTTCGCCGAGTTCGCGGCCGAGGTGGCCCGGCACTCCGGCAAGGAGATCGTCTACACCCCCGTCTCCGTCGAGGCCTACACCGGCATCCTCACCGGGGCCGGCCTGCCGGAACCCGTCGCCGCGATCTTCGCGGGTGTGGACGCGTCCATCGAGAAGGGCGAGCTGGCCATCCTCACCGGCGACCTTTCGCGGCTGACCGGCCGCCCGGCCATCACCATCGCCGAGTCGATCGCCGCCGCGCTCAAGGGCTGATCCCGCGTCCCCGGGCGCACGGACCCCGCCTGTCATGACCGTATAGCGATACGGGCATGACAGGCGGGGGCGCTCGCGCTACCTTCGTGGATGCTGCACGGAAGCAGTCGCGCGAGAAGGAGGGGCCCGTGGCCGAGAAGTCGAAGATCGACCAGCGGACAGGTCTGCTGAACGGCTTCGCGGCGTATGGGATGTGGGGACTCGTCCCTCTCTTCTGGCCGCTGCTGAAGCCCGCCGGAGCGATGGAGATCCTCGCCCACCGGATGGTCTGGTCCCTGGTCATCGTGATCGCCACGCTGCTGGTCATGCGGCGCTGGGCCTGGGCGGGTGAGCTGTTGCGCCGGCCGCGCAGGCTGGGGCTGGTGACGATAGCCGCGGCGGTCATCACCGTGAACTGGGGCGTCTACATCTGGGCCGTCAACAGCGGCCACGTCGTGGAGGCCTCGCTCGGCTACTTCATCAACCCGCTCGTCACCATCGCGATGGGCGTGCTGATCCTGAAGGAGCGGCTTCGGCCCGTCCAGTGGGCGGCGGTCGGGGTCGGCTTCGCCGCCGTCGTGGTCCTGACGGTCGGCTACGGTCAGCCGCCGTGGATCTCACTCTGCCTCGCCTTCTCCTTCGCCACGTACGGCCTGGTGAAGAAGAAGGTCAGCCTGGGCGGCATCGAGTCGCTGGCGGCGGAGACCGCCGTGCAGTTCGTGCCCGCGCTGGTGTATCTGCTGTGGCTCTCTTCGCACGGATCGACCTTCACTGCCCACGGCTCCGGACACGCGGCGCTGCTCGCCGCGACCGGCGTGGTCACCGCGCTGCCCCTCGTCTGCTTCGGCGCCGCCGCGATCCGCGTGCCGCTGTCCACCCTGGGACTGCTCCAGTACCTGGCGCCGGTCTTCCAGTTCCTGCTGGGCATCCTCTACTTCCACGAGGCGATGCCGCCCGAGCGCTGGGCCGGCTTCGCGCTGGTCTGGATCGCCCTGGTACTGCTGACCTGGGACGCGCTGCGCACGGCCCACCGGACGGCCCGCGCACTCAGGGCGGGGCTCGAGACATCCGGTGCGGTCGTGGCCACCGGGACGGTGGGCGCCACGCGCGGGGCGGACGACGTGGTGGCTGGTTCCGACCAGCCGGTGGAGGCCCGGCCGTAGACCGGGACCGTCCTGTCGTCGGCCTGCCGATGTGAGGGGGCCAGAGCCGTCAGCGGCTCTGGCCCCCTTCGGTTCACTGAGGGCGGGGCGGTTCGCCGGCGGCGGCGACACGGGCCCGTTCGGCGAGTCGGCCCATCCGGTTGCGGGCCTGTTCGAGCTGGTCGAGGTCGTCGGC
This sequence comes from Streptomyces sp. NRRL F-5122, assembly GCF_001507435.1. GTDB lineage: Bacteria > Actinomycetota > Actinomycetes > Streptomycetales > Streptomycetaceae > Streptomyces > Streptomyces lannensis. The sequence continues at coordinate 77,041 of NZ_LMWH01000239.1, read as the reverse complement.
GGCGGGCCCCTCGGAGGCGGCGAGTTCGCTCCAGACGGCGATCAGGTCACGGCCGAGATGCAGCCCCTGGATCGGGTCGCGGACGGCACGCCAGGCGGCGGCCGCGCTCTGCACGTTGCCGTACGCGCCCCGTGAGTCGCCCAGTCGGTGGCGGAGCCGGGCCAGCTCCAGCGAGAGATGGAAGGAACGCAGGACGTCGGTGGCCAGATAGGCGATGTAGGCGGTGAGTTCACGCAGGCGCAGAACGTCGGGATGGTCGTCGCCGAGACTCGCGGAGGCCTCGGCGACGGTCCGCTCGGCCAGGGCGGCGGCCTCTTCGATACGGCCCTGCTTGACCGCGGCGTTGATCCGGGCCATGGGCTCCGCGATCGGCCCGCCCGCACCGTCGGGCGGCACGGCCCCGGAGTCGGGGGCGAGCACCGCCTCGGCCATGGAGTCGAACTCCCGCACGGGGGGCTCCTTGGCCTCCTCCTCGACCTCGGAGACCGGAACGGTTTTCGGGGGCGGGGTGGGCTTCCAGTCGGGCGCGGAATAGGGGTCCGGTTCTGAATCCGCGTCCGTGGCGGGAGGGGCGAGCACCTCAGGGGTCTCCACGGACGAGGGAGCGGGGGCGGGCCAGGCGGGCGGGGGCGCGGCGGCGGACGACGGGGGTGCGCCGGTCGTCGCGCGCCGGGAGAGCGGCATCGGGGACGGCGGAGCCGGGGTGGCCTGCGACGAGGACGGCGCGACGGGCCCGGCAGGGATCACCGGCGGCGGGCCGAACGTCCCCGTGGGCGCGGAGACGGTGCCGGGGGCCTGCGGCGCTGGTGCCGGTTCCCGGCCGGTCGACGTCGGCCGGCCCCCGTCGGCGTCTTGCGCGGGCAGCACCTGAGCGGGCCCGGGCGTGACACTGATCAGCGCGGCGTCCTCGGGGACGGCCCGCAGGACGAAGGTGGAGACAGTGCCCCCGGGACGCCCCTGTGCGACGTCCCGGCCGGCCTCGTGGGACTCCGGTCGAGGAGCGGGGCCCTGTCCGGACGAGGGTGCTGCGGCCGGCGGCAGGGGGGCGGAGGGCGACGACCGGACAGACGAGGCGGCCGGCGCGGATGCAGGTCGGTCGGACGGGACAGGACCGGTGGCCCGCGCCATCGCAGGCGAAGCCGGGGCGGGCCGCGGACCGGCCATGGGGGCCGGCGGCGCGGCAGGCGAGGGTACCGGCCGATCGGGCGCGGCGGGCGCCGAGGCCCAGACCACCGACGCAGGAGCCGGGGCGGGCTGTGGAGCCGTGGCTGCCGGCGCCCTGGTCGCCGGGGGCGCCGCGGGCCGCGCCGTCGGCGTGGTCGGGGGCGTCGCGGGGACGGGCGGTGGCACCGACGGTGCGCTGGGGCTGGGGCCGGCGGGGCGTGCGGGGCGGGATCCCGTCGACTCCGGTGCGGCGCCCGGAAGGGACGTACCGGTCCCGACACCCGGCGACTGCACACCCGGCATACCCGGTCCACCAGGCACGCCCGCCGGAGGCGACGGACGCGATGCGGTCGGGGGTTGCGGTGCCGACGCCCCGCTCGGCTCGGGTAGCGCCCTCAGCGGGAACGTCGGAGCCGAGGCGCCCGGCGCGGGCTCCTCGGCATCCACCGGTCGCCTGCCGTGCGGGGGCTCGTCATGGCGCGGGGCCTGCGGCGCATCCGCCGTCCCGGCCGTGTCCATCCGCACCGGCTCCGCCGCGTACTCGCTCGACCCGTCCACGTAGACCCGGATCGCGACGACATAGCCGATCCGTTCGTCGTGGACCGTCGCGACGACGGGGCGGCCCGTGGCGAGGGCACGCCGGTGGAGGTGGTCCAGAACGACCTCCTGGGCCTCCTGGTCCGGCCCCACGGCCACCGGTGTCCCGCCCAGGGTCGTCTCCGCGCCGGGCGCCGCCGGCACCCGGACCTCGATCGGTGCCGTCCCGGTCTCGGCACCGCCCTCGGACGCGGCCCCCGAAGCGGAGCGCCCCCGCTTCTGATCGCGGCTGAGTCGAGTCATCATTCCCTCACTCGGGTCGGTCGGTGGAGGAAAGGGTGGCGGAGGCGGAGGAAGTCGTCGCTGTGTCCCCCACAAGGCGCTCACAGGCGCCCAGCGTACGCGGACCAGCCGTCGTGCGGGCGACGCCGTGCCCGGCCGCCCTCGCCGTTCCGGCGTCCCGCCGCTCAGCCGCGTCCCGGCCGGCGCCCCCGCTCGTCCGTCCCCCCGGCGTCCCGTCAACGGCCCTGCCCGCACCACCGGTTCGGCCCGGCACGGCCTTCTTCACGGCGATCCTGGCCCCGTTCGACATCGGCCCCCCAGGCCTCCGGCTCCGGACATGCGTACGGAGACGTACCTGCGCACCAGAGTCTGCCGTTCCCGTCCCCCCGCGCGCGTCACCGCAGCGTCACAAGCTCGTCCCAGGAACCGGTGGCCCGTTACCCGATGCGCGTACCGACGTGAGGATCGGGGTGCGGCGAGCGAACGAGGAGAGTGGCGATGCAAGGGATCGCACAACAGGGGCCTCGCGGGCCCGGGATCTGGCTTCGCGGGCCGGTGGCCGACAACGGGCCCTGGCCGGAGGGCGCCCAAGGCGTCGCAGGACCGAGGACGTTCGCCTGGATGGCCACCCACGGCGGCGCCGGCGCGTCCACCCTCGCCACCGTCTTCGGCGGTTTCGACGCGGGCCGCGACTGGCCACGCCCGGCGCAGGGTGAACCGTCCTCGGTGCTTCTGGTCGCCCGTACCCATGCGACGGGCCTGCGGGCCGCACTCGGGTTCCTCGACGTCTTCCGGCGCGGTGAGGCGCCGCCCGGCCTCGATCTCGACGCCGTCGTGCTGGTCGCGGACGCACCCGGCCGGCTGCCCCGCCCGCTCGGCCGGCACGTCACGGTGCTGGAGTCGCTGATCGACGTCTACCGCGTGCCATGGGTACCGGCCTGGCGCACCGGCGATCCGGACGGCGGACCGCCCCGCGGGTGCGAGCAACTGGCCCGGCTCACGGGTGTGTTCGCACCCTCCGGTGCCCGGCGGGAGCGGTGAGCATGCGGTGGGCCGTGCACGGGGAGCGGGCGTTGTACGACACGCCCTGGGTGCGGCTGCGCGCGCTGGAGGTGGAACAGCCCGACGGGGAACGCTGCGAGTACCACGTCGTCCGGCTGCGCGACGTCGCCGTCACCGCGGCCGTCGACGACGGGCAACGCGTGCTGATGATGTGGCGCCACCGCTTCGTCACCGGCACCTGGGCCTGGGAGCTGCCCATGGGGCTCGTCGAGGACGGTGAGGAGCCCGTCGCCCCGGCCGCGCGCGAGCTGGAGGAGGAGACGGGCCTGCGCGCGGGTTCGCTCAGGCCACTCATCCGCGCGGAGCCCGCGGCCGGGATCACCGACTCCCGGCACTTCGTCTTCCGTACGGACGACGCGGCGTACGTCGGCGACCCGTCGAGCGCAACGAGTCGGACCGCCTGGAGTGGATGGCGTTGTCCCAGGTGCACGCCATGATCGGGCGAGGGGAGATCGTCAGCAGCGCGACGCTGGTCGCGGTGATGGCCCTCCTGCTCGACGTCACCATGGACAGTTAGTGCGCTTGCATTTAATGTATATGCATGTAATGGCCCGTCAGGGCTCGGGTGTGCACCCAAGGGGGTCTCATGAGCCGGCGTTTCCTCTTCGTCCTCGGCAGCTCACGCAGCGGTGGCAACACGGAGCTGCTGGCGCGCCGCGCCGCCGAGCGCCTGCCCGCCGACGTCCCGCAGGAGTGGATCGGGATCGCGCGGCACCCCCTCCCCGACTTCGAGGACGTGCGACACGGCAGCGACCATCTCCGTCCCACCGAGGGCACCGCCGCCCTGCTGCTCGACGCCACACTCGCGGCGACGGACATCGTGATCGCGTCACCGCTGTACTGGTATTCGGTGTCCGCGCACACCAAGCGCTACCTGGACCACTGGTCGGGCTGGCTGCGGACGCCCGGCCTGGAGTTCAGGAAGGAGATGGCGGGGCGCGCTCTGTGGGGCGTCACCGCGCTCGCCCACGAGGAGCGGGAGGTAGCCGACCCCCTCGTCGGCACGCTCAACAACACGGCCGCCTACATGCGCATGCGGTTCGGCGGCGTACTCCTCGGCAACGGCAGCAGGCCCGGGGACGTGCTGAGGGACACCGAGGCCCTGGACCGTGCCGGGACGTTCTTCGCACAGGACGCCCCGCTCGCCCGCTTCCCGTACGAGACGGCGCTCGTGTGAGCCCTACGCGGTGATGTCCTTGGCGGTGAAGCGTGCCCACGCCGCCGAGCCGAAGACGGCCGCGTAGAGGGCCTGCAGGCCCAGGTTGCGGGTCAGGTCGTGCCAGTAGACCGGCTCGCGCATCAGGTCGGCGAAGGACAGCCAGTAGTGCGAGAAGAAGTACGGCTGCAGGGCGTGCAACTGCGGTATCTGATCAAGGATCTGGACCGTGATCAGCAGGCCGACCGTCGTCGCCATCGCCGCGATGCCGCTGTCGGTGAGGGTCGAGACGAACAGGCCGAGCGCCGCCACGCCCATCAGCGACACGGCGACGACCAGCGCGATCAGCAGGGCCCGGGCCAGACCTTCGGCGAAGCTGATGCGGGTGCCCGAGATCGTCGTCAGATCACCCAGCGGAAAGAGCAGGGCGCCCATCGCGAGCGCCGAGAGCGCGACGACCAGGGTGGCGACGACGCAGAAGGCCATCGTGGTCGCGTATTTGGTGAGCAGCAGCCGGGTGCGGCCGGCGGGCGCGACGAGGAGGTAGCGCAGCGTTCCGGAGTTCGCCTCGCCCGCGATCGCGTCCCCCGCGACCACCCCGACCGCCATCGGCAGGAAGAACGGCAGGGTGGCGGCGAGCGCCGTGAAGACCAGGAACAGGCCGTTGTTGGTGATCTGCGTGATGAACGCCGGGCCGCCCCCACCGCCCTGTCCGCCGGATCCGTCGCTCGTCTCGATCTTGACGGCGATCCCGACGAGAATCGGCACACCGGCCAGCACGGCGAGCAGGGCGAGCGTGCGCCAGCGCCGGAAGGTCGTCACCAGCTCACTGCGCAGCAGGCCGAAGGTCCACAGCGGACCCGGCCGCCGGGAGTCCGAGGCCCGCGCCACCGCGACCTGCTCACCCTGCGACATCGAAGCCCTCTCCCGTCAGCGCCACGAACGCGTCCTCCAGGGAGGCACGTTCCACTCCGAAGCCGCGGACGCGAACCCCGACGGCGACCAACGCGGCGTTCACCTCACCCAGTTCGCGGTCCGGAGGCTCGCCCGTCACTCTGCCGTCCTCCACCACCACGTCGGCCACACCCTGTTCCTTCAGGGCGCGGGCGGCGTCCGTCACGTCCGGAGTCGTCACGACGAGACGTCCGCGCGCTCCGGCGGCCAGGTCCGCCACCGCACCCTGTGTGATCAACCGTCCCTGGGCCATCACCGCGGCGTGCGTGCAGACCTGCTCGATCTCGTCGAGCAGATGGGAGGAGAGGAACACGGTCGTACCGTCGGACGCCAGTTCGCGCACCAGGGAGCGGATCTCGCGCATGCCCTGGGGGTCGAGGCCGTTGGTCGGCTCGTCCAGGACGAGGAGTCTGCGGGGCTGGAGCAGCGCGGCCGCCAGTCCCAGGCGCTGCTTCATGCCCAAGGAGTACGCCTTGGCCTTCTTGCCGCCCGCCGCGGTGAGGCCGACCCGGTCCAGCGCCGCCGCGACCCGCGCACGCCTGGTGCGCGGGTCGGCGGTGGGATCGGCGGAGTCGAGGCGCAGGAGGTTGTCGCGGCCGGAGAGGAAGCCGTACAGGGCCGGGCCCTCGATGAGGGCGCCGACCTGTGGGAGCACGGTGCGCGAGGCCCGCGGCATGGGCCGCCCCAGGACGCGCGCCGTGCCCGAGGTGGGCGCGATCAGGCCCATCAGCATGCGGATGGTGGTGGTCTTGCCGGAGCCGTTCGGTCCGAGGAAGCCGAAGACGCTCCCTGCCGGGACGGTCAGATCGAGCCCGTCGACGGCGAGCTGCCCGCCGCGGTAGCGCTTGGTGAGGGAGCGGGTGGCGATGACCGGGGCGTCCGGGTCGCCCGGCGCCGTCCCCGGCGCCGTCTCCGCCCCCGCTTCCGCGGCGGACAGCTCCTCCATGGGCTCTCCTGTTCGTACCGTCCGTGGGCGACTACTTGCCGGCGTCCGCCGCCTTGACCAGCGCGTCCTTGGTCACCGCGCCGACGTAGACCTTGCCGTCGTCCGTCATCAGGGCGTTGACCAGGCGGGTCGAGAAGACCGTGCCCGAGCCGAACTTGCCCTTCACCTGGTCGCCGAGGGAGCCCAGGAACCCGGCGGCAGCGCCGCCGTCGGACGCGGCGCCCGACGGCACCCCGCCCTTGCTGCCCGTGTCGAACACGGCGATCGCGTTCCAGCCCTCACCGATGGTCTTCGGCCCGGTGCCCTCGGCGCGCTCATCCATCCCCTTGGGCAGGGCCTTCTCCATGCCCTTGGGCTGCGCCTTCCCCTCGTGCCCCTTCATTTCGTCGCCCTGGGTGACCTTCGTGCCCTTGGGGGGCGTGAAGTCGAAGGTCGAAGCGGCCGGCCTGGCGAACGAGACCTCCGTGAAGCCCACGTCCACGACGGCCGCGCCGCCCGACGCCGGGGTCAGCGTGAACTTCAGCGGCATCCCGGTCCTGGCGTCCACCGCGATGCTGATCGCGCCGACCGTGGTGCCCGACTGCTTGGGCCTGATCAGCAGCTTGTAGGCGTCCCGGCCCGCGACCTGGGCCGTGCCGTCGACCGTCACCGAGGTGGTCTTGTCGCCGGCCTTCAGGGCCTCTTCCGCGAAGTCCTTCGGCGTGGCGGGCACGTCCTCAGGTGCCGACGTCGAACCGTGGCGGTCGCCCGCACCGGTCGCGTGGTACGCCTGGTTGGAGCCGCTGTCGTAGGCCCAGACGTCGTCGCCGTTGCGGATGACGCTGTACTCGGCGGCCTTCTCGATGAGCGAGAGCTTCTGCTTGTTGTCGCCGTCGGCCGCGACACGCAGCGTGTGCGTGCCGGAGGCCAGTTCGAGCAGCTTGGAGCTCGGATCTGCGGCCGAGCCGTCCTTGTCGCCCGCGCCCTGGGAGAGCGCACCGGAGGCGAGGCTGTCCTGCAGGCCGCCCAGGTTCGGCAGGCCGAGGTCCGTGCTGATCTTGACCGTGCCGGACATCTGCTGGACGTCCGACTCGGCGATCTTCTCGATGAGCTGCTGGGCGCTGATCTTGGGCAGGTCGGGGTCGCCGGAGCCGGCGAACGCCGGGACGAGCCCGATGGTCGCCGCCGCCACTCCCACCACCGCTGCGGGGACCACGTACCGTGCGGCCGTGCGCCGCCCGGCGCGTACGTCCTCGGCCTCCCCGGCGGGTGTGTTGTCGTCGGATTCGTACGGTGCCATGTCTGCCTAACCTCCGTCGTCGGCGGCCATCAACCGTCCGAGGCCTCTCCACCCGAGTTCTCGACTTCCCTCGAGCGGGGAGACGCCACCACCCCTTTGCCGCCATTCTCACCCGAACTCCTGTGAGGTGGTGTCTCCCATCTGACCAAATCGACCGGGGAGAAGCGTCAGCCCGCGGACTCAAGTCCGCGTAATCCTGGGGTATGACATGCCGGGGCGGCACCTGGCCCGACCCGTAGGGGTCGGACGAGGCGCCGCGTTTCCTGGATTCCCGGGTTGCCGGATCCGCGGATCGGTGCTGCACGAAGACGCAGTCCGCCCGTCGGGAGCACCTGCGATCGTCCCAGGGGCGCAGGAGCCCGCCGGTGTCGCACGCCGACCGCGTTCGGCCGCAGGATCTCGGCGGTGTCCGCGAGCAGTCCGTGGCGCCGCCCGGACCGGGTGGTCTTCGGGTCGAGTTCGGGGATGTTCCCGTCGCCGGCCGACGCCCCCCGTCGGCTTCCGGGCATGAATGCGGACCCGTTCCGAGCCTGGACGCGATCCAAGTTTGTGACTTGGATCACAACTTCCAAAGCGCCTGACAGGACGGTCGCGGATGTCCGGGCGCGTCACAGAAGGCCGGAACGACCTCCGGCGTCGGTCCGTCAGCCCGCCCGGTGCACCACGGCGTCGCACAGCTCGGTCAGCGCCGCCTTCGCGCCGCACTCCGGCAGCGGGGCCAAGGCCGAGCGGGCGTCCTCCGCGTAGCGGATCGTGTCGCGCCTGGCCTGCTCCAGGGCCGGGTGGACACGCAGGCGGGCGAGGGCCTCCGCGTGACGGACGTCGTCCGAGAGGTCCGAGTCCAGCAGCTCGCACAGGGCGATGTCCTCGGGCAGGCCCAGGCGCTCCACCCGCTCACGCAGGCGCAGGACCGGAAGGGTGGGGACGCCCTCCCGCAGGTCCGTCCCGGGCGTCTTCCCGGACTCGTGCGAGTCGGAGGCGATGTCCAGCACGTCGTCGGCCAGCTGGAACGCCACGCCGAGCCGCTCGCCGTACTGCGTCAGCACGTCCACGACCGTCTCGTCGGCGCCCGACATCATCGCCCCGAACCGGCAGGCCACCGCCACCAGTGAGCCCGTCTTGCCGCCGAGGACGTCGAGGTAGTGCTCCACCGGGTCGCGGCCGTCCCGCGGGCCGGCCGTCTCCAGGATCTGACCGGTGACCAGACGCTCGAAGGCCTCCGCCTGGATACGGACCGCCTCGGGGCCGAGATCGGCCAGGATGTGCGACGCCCTCGCGAAGAGGAAGTCACCGGTGAGGACCGCGACGGAGTTGCCCCAGCGGCTGTTGGCGCTGTCCACGCCGCGCCGCACCTCGGCCTCGTCCATCACGTCGTCGTGGTACAGCGTGGCGAGATGGGTCAGTTCCACGACCACGGCGGAGGGTACGACCCCGGGTGCGTACGGATCGCCGAACTGCGCCGAGAGCGTCACGAGCAACGGCCTGAAACGCTTCCCACCCGCGTGGACGAGATGCTGCGCCGCCTTCGTGATGAAGGGCACCTCGCTCTTGGTGGCCTCGAGCAACCCCTCCTCGACAGCCGCCAATCCGGCCTGGACATCGGCTTCCAGAGCCTGGTCCCGCACGCTCAGCCCGAACGGCCCGACGACGGTCACGTGGGGTCTCCTGTCTGCTGACGTCTGCTGACGATCACACGGTTGGTCTCAAGGACGGTCACTTCGTCGATGACGTTGTCTGCCGACGTGACTCATCGAGTTTGTCGATCTGTCGTTGCCATCACTCAAGTCAGCGTATCCGGTCACGTTTCGATCACTGCGAGCGCCCACAGTTCCAGGCCGGGCGGTATCGGATCACGAGCGGTATGTTCGTGATCAGGCGATACGAACATCCATTCATCCACATACCGGAAAAGCACCTCCCGCAGCAGGTACCGGCCCCTCATCTCCTCTCGTGTACCCCGGCGGACGCATCCCAGCGGACTCGGAGCCCCGGGTCGCGGGGCACCGGCCGCCGTCACCCGGGCGGGCGCAGACACGCGGGTGCCCTCCTCACGTCCCCGTAACCGCAACACGGACCGGTCCGCTGCGGACGTCGTCGAGGAGTCCGAGGCCATGCGCATGCACATCCGTACCTCCTTCCCTCACGAAACGACTCACGACGACTTCTGGATCCCGCTCCGGGACGGCACCCGCCTGTACGCACGCGCATGGCGCCCGCGGACCGAGGAGCCCGTTCCCGCCCTGCTCGAGTACCTCCCCTGCCGCCTCACCGACTCCACGGCCGCCCGCGACTGGCAGCGGCACCCGTGGTACGCGGGCCACGGTTATGTCTCCGTGCGCGTGGACGCGCGCGGACACGGCAACTCGGACGGCACTCCGACCGCCGCGCATGCGGCGACCGCCCTGTCCGACGGGGTCGAGGTGCTCGACTGGCTGGCCGCACAGCCCTGGTGCAACGGCAGCGTTGGGCTGTTCGGCGTCGGGCGGGGCGGGTTCGCCTCTCTGCGGCTCGCCGCCCTCGCACCGGCTCCGCTCGGGGCGGTCGTCGCGGTCTGCCCCACCGACGACCACCCCGGCAACGACGTGTACGACGTGGGTGGTTCCGTCCTGGCGGCGGGCCTGCCCGCCCGGTCGGCGGCACTGCTCGCCCTCGCGGCCCGTCCGCCCGACCCGACGTACGTGGGCACGGTGTGGCGGGACGTCTGGGCCCGGCGCCTGCAAGGGCTGGACCCGCTCGTGGACTCCTGGCCGGTGCAGCCGGAGCGCGGGGAGGCCCGGCAGCCCGACGGCGCTCCCGCGGACCATGAGGGGCTCCGGGCGCCGGTGCTCGCCGTGAGCGGCTGGTTCGACCCGTACCGGGACACCGTGCTCCGGATCCTGGAGCACCTCCCCTCCGATCGTGTCCGCGGCCTGATCGGGCCCTGGTCGCACCACTATCCGGACCACGGGCTGCCCGGACCGGCGATCGGCTTCCTCCAGGAGACGCTCCGCTGGTGGGACCACTGGCTCAAGGGCGAGGACACGGGGATCATGGCCGAGCCGCTGCTGCGGGCCTACATCACGGACCCGCACCCTCCGGCGACGAGCTACGACGTACTGCCGGGCCGTTGGGTCGGCGAGCCGTCCTGGCCGTCGCCGAACGTCAGCCGCATCTCGTACGCGCTCCAGGGCACCCCGGTGCTCGTACGGTCCCCGATGCACACCGGTCTCGACGCGGGCCGCTTCGTCCCGCGGGGGGACGACGCGGATCTGCCGCCCGACCAGCGTGAGGAGGACGCGAGATCGGCGTGCTTCGAGTTCGCGGCGACCGAGGAGACCTGGGTGCTGGGGCGGCCCCGGGTGCGGCTGCGGATCGCCTGTCCGGTGGAGCACGGCCAGGTGGTCGTCCGACTGTGCGACGTGGCGCCCGACGGGGCGTCGACGCTGGTCACCCGGGGCACCCTCAATCTGTCGGCGCGCCGGGGTCCCGGCCGGGCGGTCCCCTGGATCCCCGGCTCGGCCGAGGACGTGGAGTTCGAACTGAGCGGCATCGGCCACGCCTTCGGTGCCGGCCACCGCATCCGCCTCGCCGTCTCCTCCGCGTACTGGCCCTGGCTGTGGCCGCAGCCGGAGTCGGAGGCCGGCTTCGCGCTGCACCCGACGGGCAGCGCGCTCGAACTTCCCGTTCGTGCACCGGAGTCGGCAGCGGGCATCGCCTTCGAGGAGCCCGAGCAGTCCGCGCCGCTCGGTGTCAGCACCGCAGCCGTGCTCGACGAACCGCGTCCGGAGCGCCTGTCGGTGCGGGACATGGCCAAGGGCGAATGGCTCCTGGTGGTCGACCCGCACCGCAACGGCACCCAGGTGTATCCGGACGGCCTAGAAGTGACCGAGGACGCGCTGGAGGCATACACCGTCGAGGACGCGGATCCGTCGACCGCCCGCACCCGCTGCGACTGGTCGATCCGGCTGCACCGCCCGGAGCGGGGATGGGACGCGAGGGTGGAGGCCCACTCCGAGATCACCTGCACCGCCGCCGACTTCGTCACCTCGAACGAGATCGTCTGCAAGGACGGCTACGACGTGGTGTTCCACCGGACATGGCAGAGGCGGATCCCCCGCACGACGGGCTAGCCGCCGATCCATGCGTTCATCCCTTATGTAGGGAAATGCCCGACTTGCGCACTCGAGAACTTCGATCGAGTGGTCGAGGCCGACCCTGCCTCAAATCCGGACATATGGCCCGAAACGGCCCATCACACCCTTGGGCGGTCGGGGTGAAATGGGTCACTTGCCCCTTGTTGTGACCCTTCCGGTCACTCTCGCCAACGAGCCCTTCGTGACAAGCGAGTTACACCCGTTCCGGCAATGTGGATCAAACCCACTATTCCCGATTACCGGGGTCAATTGGGTCAGGAAGTGATTTCCAGGCTTGTTCCTGGCATGTGCGTTCGCATACCTTCCATTCGACCCGAGCGGAACGCCGAATCCTGCCGCCGCTCGAGAAGCCTTCGACCCCATAACGGCAGGAGCGGGGGACCCAAGTAGGTCGCCGAACCGGACATCGCACCGGAACGGCTCGGGGTGAAGCCGTGCCTCGGCAGCGAGGACACGGCCGGGCACCTCCCCGCCCGAACCCGACAGCTCACCTCGCAGGCGACGGAGAGGAATACAACGTGTCCGCTTTCGCCCTGCCCACACGCCGTCGGGACCGCAACTCCAAGGCCTCCCGCCTCACCCGCACTCTCGCAGTCGCGGGTACCGGAGCAGCCGTTCTCGCCCTCCCCATCCTGGGTGCGACCTGCGCCTCCGCCGCCCCGTCGGCGGCTCCGGCCAAGGTCACCAGCGCTGCGTCCCGCGCCGGTTCCCTGGACAGCTGGATCCGCCAGTCCCTGGCGATCATGGCCGAGCGCGGAATCCCCGGCAGCTACAACGGCATCTACCGCAACGTGATGCGCGAGTCGTCGGGCAACCCCCGCGCCATCAACCTCTGGGACTCCAACGCCCGCAAGGGCATCCCGTCCAAGGGGCTCCTCCAGGTCATCGACCCGACCTTCCGGACGTACCACGTGCCGGGTACCGCGTTCGACCCGTACGACCCGGTCGCGAACATCACGGCCGCGTGCAACTACGCCGCCCACCGCTACGGCTCGATCGACAACGTCTACAGCGCCTACTGAGATCGGCCTTCGGGGAACAGTCGCTCGAGGACGACGGCGATGCCGTCGTCCTCGTTCGACGTCGTGATCTCGTCGGCGACCGCCTTCAGTTCGGGGTGGGCGTTGGCCATCGCGACGCCGTACGCCGCCCACTCGAACATCGGGATGTCGTTGGGCATGTCGCCGAAGGCGACGGTGTCCGAGGGACTCAGGTCCAGGAAGCCTGCGGCCAGTGCGAGCCCCGTCGCCTTGGTCACCCCGCACGGCTGGAGCTCGACGGTGCCCGGCCCCGACATGGTGACCGTCGCAAGGGACCCCACCGCTCCCCTGGCCACCGTCGCCAACTCGTCGTCGGACAGGGCGTGATGGCGCAGCAGCACCTTGCTGATGGGCTCGCACCACAGATCGTCGCGGCGCTCGACCCGCACCGCGGGCAGTGTGGGGTGCGGCATCAGATAGCCGGGCTCGATGAGTGTGAGCCCGTCCACTCCGTCCTGGTCGACGGCCGCGTACACCTGCCCCACCTCGGCCTCGATCTTGCCCAGCGCGGTCTCGGCCAACTCCCGGTCCAGGGTGACCGAGAACAGCAGCCGGTCCGCGCCGGCGTCGTACACCTGCGCACCCTGTCCGCACACCGCGAGCCCCTTGCTGCCGAGGTCATCGAGCAGCGGCCGCACCCTGGGCGCCGGGCGGCCCGTCACCACGAGATGCTGGGCGCCGACGGCAGCGGCCCGCGCCAGAGCGGCCCTTGACCGGTCGGAGAGCGTGTCGTCACCACGGAGCAGCGTTCCGTCCAGGTCAGTGGCGATGAGTGAGTACGTGAGGGGTGCGGCCATGATCAGAGAATACGGATGGAAACGCACCCGCGGTTCAGCGTGAACCGGACCACGTTCGCCATCCCGTGCACACCGTGCCGCGCCCGGAAGCCGCCTCGCACCACCGGCGTCCGGCATCTCCGCCCGTGGGCCCGACTCCGGTGCCCCGGACGGCACTTCACCGAAGCGGGCCCTTGTGCCGCATGCGGTCCGGGTCCCGGCTGCCGCCCGCAGTGCGGGGACGTGACGGTGTCGCGCCCCCGCACTCCGGTCAGGCGTGCGCCGCCGTCAGATGCCTCGCCAGCCGCGGGGACGCGAACTCCGTCCCGCACACGAAGCGCATCACCGGGCCGTACGAGGCCGCCGCCGGGAGGCCCGTGAAGTACAGGCCTGGGACGGAGGACACGTATCCCGCGCCGAGCCGCGGCGCGCCCCGGCTCACCGCGAGCCGGGTGCGCAACTCGTGCCCCAGGAAGTCCATCGCGGCGATGTCCACGCGGTAGCCGGTTGCGGCGATGACATGGTCGGCGGTCAGTTCCTCCGTGCTCCCCGCATGGGTCCGGACCGTCAGGGCCGGGCTGCCGTCGGACGCGGAGGCGCCGACGACGCCGGCGACCTCACACACCTCGACCATGCCGTCGAAGCGGTCCTTCAGCCACCAGGCGCCGAGCGGACCGAGAACGCGGCGGACCAGGTAGTGGCGGGTCTGCTCGGGCAGGAAGCGGTACGGGTGCGGGTAATAGGTCAGCGCCCACAGCGACCAGGCGCGGCCGAAGGGCGATTCGGGTCGCAGCCTGGGCTGGTTCCACGGAGGAGCGCCGAAGGCGACCCTGCCGTGGCCGCGTGAGACCACGCGCACCCGCGCGCCCGCCTCCGCCGCCAGCGCCGCCGTTTCCAGCGCGGACTGCCCCGCCCCGATGACCATCAGCTCCTTGCCGGAGAACCGGGTCAGATCGTGGTGCTGGGAACTGTGGGAGAACGGGCCCGTGGGCGTGGCTCCGTCCACCGCGGCCGCCGCCAGCTCCGGCGGCAGATGCGCGAGCCCCGACAGACCCGTCGCCACCACGACCGCCCGGGCGGCGAACGTCTCGCCCGAGTCGAGCTTCAACTCGAAGCCGCCGCCCGGTCGTCGGTCCACGGAGACCACCCGGACCTGCTCGAGTTCGGGCACCAGCTTCTCCTGGAACCACCGCCCGTACGCGATGAACGTCTCGACGGGGACGATGTCCTCGTCCGTCACCAGCCGGGGGATGCCGGCGGCGTCGCAGTAGTCGACCAGGTCGTGCCCGCGCTGTGGGGCGTCGAGGTTCGAGGCGGCCGGGGTGGACTTGAGGAGCATGCCCTCCGGCATGTGGTCGCGCCAGCTCACCATGGGGTCGCCGAAGACGCGCACCGGGATTCCGCGCGCCCGCAGATGGGCGGCGGTGGACAAGCCGAACGGCCCGGCGCCGATGATTGCTACCGGTTGAATCACGAAGTCCCTCCCGAGGACGCTACGTGCCTACTTCGTGGTGGCGACGGCCGAGCCGGGCTACCTGCCCGGACTCGTGGTGCTGCCGCGGCGATGGGCCCGCCACAGCTGATACAGGTGCTTCGCGCCCGGCCGCACGAAGCGAGCGAGCATCGTGAAGAACGGCCGCACGTCGTCACGCGCCAGCCAGGCCAGCTCCGTACCGCTCGCACGGGCCGGTGCGTGCGGCGTCGTGTAGCCGCTGCGGCGGTACGCGAGCAGAGCGGGCAGGTCGATGTTCTCCACGATGTAGCGGTGGCCGGCGCGCTGTTCCCCCTCCGGTACGGCGCGGCCGGTCAGGTCCAGGTGCATGGCACGGACGACGTCCACCCCCGACTCGTTCTCGAAGAGCCGGAACTGCGCGCCCATGCGTGGGTTGAAGTCGAGCAGCTTGTACCGGCCGTCGCGGCGGTCGAAGCGCAGGTCGAGGTCGATGATGCCGGTGAAGCCGATCTGCTTGATGAAACGCGCGGCGAGGTCGGCGAGTTCGGGATTGTCGACGACGTAGGCGTTGGCCGTCATGCCCGCGTGCGGCGGCCACGAGCGGACCTTGACACCGGTGAACAGGGCGAGCGGGGTCGAGTCCTGGTCGAAGTACGCGTGCACGATCCAGTCCTCGGCCTCCTCCCGCGGCAGGTATTCCTGGAGGATCACCCCGGGGTGCTCGCCCCAGTCGCGGGCGAGCGCCAGCAGTCCCTCGCGGGTGGCGATCCTGGTCGTCCCGTTCACGGCGGGCTGCGAGCGGCGCACGAACGCCTCCCGGTTCTTGGCCACGAGCGGGAAGCGCGCCTTGTCGGCGAAGGCGACGATCTCGTCGTAGGACTGCGGGAAGGCGGCCGCGGGACTCGGGATGCCGTGTTCCACGCACAGTTCGTGCAGCCCCTGTTTGCTGGCCAGACGGCGCGGATGCTTGGCATCCACCTTCGGGAAGAGGAAGGGGCCGCCCAGGACGTCCTGGTGCTCCGCGATCAGGACCGCTGCCTCCTCGTCGGTGGGGACGAGCACCGTCGGCCGGCCGATGCTGCGGCCGATCCGCAGCAGGCCCTCCACCAGCTGCTCGGGTTCCTCCGTGCCGGTGGTCGGCCACACGAAGGAACGCCGCAGATAGCGCGAGAGGGCGGCCGGTGTGTAACGGTCCTCGGTGATCGCGTACATCGGTATGCCGAGCCGGCCCAGGCTGCGGATGGCGCCCACCCCGCCGTGGTGCAGCGGATAGTCGCCGAACTTCACAATGAGCCCAGGTACGTCGCAGTCCGCGTCGAACGGCACGCCGACGGTACTCCTGGCCACGGGTCCCCCCACGTGTCCCCCCTATGGACCGGACCCACCCCGTCCGTGTCCCCCAAAGGACGCTAAGCCGGAATTGGCCCCTCCGACAAGGCTTTTCCGGACATTGCGAACTCTTTAGACATCGCCCGAACAGGCTTCTCACCCGTAACGTGTGCGGCGACCACATGGAACACACACCCATGCACGGCACACCCTGAAGTGCACGAAAGCGAGGCAGCATCCGATGCCCCCCTTCGATGTCCCCGAGGGCGACCCCTTCGGCCCGCACAACCTTCCCTATGGCGTGTTCTCACCGGCCGGCTCCGACGAGCGGAGCGTCGGCGTCCGCCTGGGCGACCACGTGCTCGACGCGGGCGCGGCGGCGCACGCTCTCGGCTCCCCGTACGCCTCCCTGCTGGCCCGGCCGTCCCTGGGCCCGCTGCTGGCGGCCGGTCGTACCGCCTGGTCCGACGTGCGCCGGGCGCTGACCGCGTGGGTGACGGTGCCCGCGCACCGGGAGACCGTCGAGCCCCTTCTGCACCCGCTCTCCGAGGTGACGCTGCACCTGCCCTTCGAGGTCGCGGACTATGTCGACTTCTACTCCTCCGAGAACCACTCCCGTAACGTCGGGCAGATCTTCCGCCCGGACGCCGCGGACTCCCTGACCCCCAACTGGAAGCATCTGCCCATCGGTTACCACGGCCGGGCGGGGACGGTGGTGGTGTCGGGCACGGACGTCGTACGTCCGCGGGGTCAGCGCAAGGCCCCCACCGACCCGGTGCCGGTCTTCGGGCCCTCGGTCCGCCTGGACATCGAGGCCGAGGTGGGATTCGTGGTGGGCGCGCCCTCGCAGCTGGGCGAGTCCGTGCCGCTGTCGGCCTTCCGCGACCACGTGTTCGGGCTGTGCCTGCTCAACGACTGGTCGGCACGGGACATCCAGGCGTGGGAGTACGTGCCGCTCGGGCCGTTCCTCGGAAAGTCGTTCGCCACGTCCCTCTCGGCCTGGATCACCCCGCTGGACGCACTGGAGGAGGCGCGGGTGGCGCCACCGGAGCGCACCCACCCGCTGCTGCCCTACCTGGACGACGCACAGGAGGAACCGGCCGGTTACGACCTGCGCATCTCCGTCGCGATCAACGGCCAGGTGGTCTCCGAGCCGCCCTTCTCCACGATGTACTGGACGGCGGCCCAGCAGCTGGCGCACATGACCGTGAACGGGGCCTCCCTGCGGACGGGCGACCTCTACGGCTCGGGCACCGTGAGCGGGCCGACGGAGGGCGAGCGGGGCTCGCTCCTCGAACTGACCTGGAACGGACGCGACCCGCTCGAGCTCTCGGACGGCAAGCGGGCGTTCCTGGAGGACGGGGACGTGGTGACGCTGACGGCCTGGGCACCGGGACCGGACGGGACCCGGGTGGGGCTCGGGGAGGTCACGGGCCGGGTGGTACCGAGCCCCTGAAGGAGTCCTTGAGCCGCACCGGCCGCCCATGAGTCGCGGTGCTCCTCGTGGGCGGCCGGCCCCAGGGGGGACCGCTCCCCGCGTCGGGCTTCTAGGCCCAGCCCTCCGGCTCGGGCTCGGGCTCGTCCGCCGGCTCCGGCCACTCCGGGTCCGGAGCCGCGTCCGGTACCGGCCCGGCGCCCCCGTCGAGACCGGCGAGCACCGCGAGCACCCCCTCGCCGTAAGTGAGGAGTTTCTTCTCCCCCACCCCGCTGATCGTGCCGAGCTCCGCCACCGACTTCGGACGGGCGGCGGCGATCTCGCGAAGCGTCGCGTCGTGGAAGATCACGTACGCCGGGACGCCCTGTTCCCTGGCCTGAGCGGCGCGCCAGGAGCGCAGGGCCTCGAAGACGGGCAGCAGCTCCGGCGCCAGCTCGACCGCGGCCTTGGCGGACCGCTCCCCCTTCGATGCGGCGGACCGCGCGACCGTGGGCTTGGGCGGCTCCTTGCGCAGCGGCACCTCGCGCTCCCGCCCCAGCACCGCCCCGCTCGCCTCGGTCAGCACCAGCGTCCCGTACTCGCCCTCGACCGCGAGCAGGCTCTGCGCCAGCAACTGCCGGATCACGCCCCGCCATTCGCCCTCGGTCAGCTCCTCGCCGATGCCGAACACCGACAACTGGTCGTGGTCGAACTGGATCACCTTCGCCGTGCGCCGCCCCAGCAGGATGTCGACGATCTGCAGCGCGCCGAACTTCTGGCGTCGCTCCCGGTCCAGCCGCCACACCGTGGACAGCACCTTCTGCGCCGCGACGGTCCCGTCCCAGGTCTCGGGCGGCACCAGGCATGTGTCGCAGTTGCCGCAGCCGCCCGGCTCCGGATCCTGGCCGAAGTAGGAGAGCAGCCCGCCGCGGCGGCACCGGGCCGTCTCGCACAGCGCCAGCATCGCGTCCAGGTGCGCCTGGGCCCGGCGGCGGAACGCCTCGTCGCCCTCACCGGACTGGATCAGCTTGCGCTGCTGTACGACGTCGTTCAGCCCGTAGGCCATCCAGGCCGTGGACGGCAGTCCGTCGCGACCCGCCCGGCCCGTCTCCTGGTAGTAGCCCTCGATCGACTTCGGCAGGTCCAGATGGGCGACGAACCGCACGTCCGGCTTGTCGATGCCCATGCCGAACGCGATCGTCGCGACCACGACCAGGCCGTCCTCGCGCAGGAAGCGGGCCTGGTGCGCCGCGCGAGTGCCCGCGTCCAGGCCCGCGTGGTACGGCACCGCCTCGACGCCGTTGCGGGTCAGGAACTCCGCGGTCTTCTCCACCGAGTTCCGCGAGAGGCAGTAGACGATGCCCGCGTCACCCTGGTGCTCCTCGCGCAGGAACGCCAGCAGCTGCTTCCTGGGGTCGGCCTTGGGGACGATCCGGTACTGGATGTTGGGCCGGTCGAAGCTCGCCACGAAGTGGCGGGCCCCCGGCATGTTCAGCCTCTGGGTGATCTCCTGGTGCGTGGAGTGCGTCGCGGTCGCGGTGAGAGCGATGCGCGGGACGTCCGGCCAGCGCTCGCCGAGCACGGACAACGCGAGGTAGTCGGGCCGGAAGTCGTGGCCCCACTGGGACACGCAGTGCGCCTCGTCGATCGCGAACACCGAGATCTTGCCGCGTGAGAGCAGATCGAGGGTGGACTCCAGGCGCAGCCGCTCCGGGGCCAGATAGAGCAGGTCGAGCTCACCGGCCAGGAACTCCGCCTCCACCACGCGCCGCTCGTCGAAGTCCTGGGTGGAATTGACGAAGCCGGCCCGCACACCCAGCGCCCGCAGCGCGTCCACCTGGTCCTGCATCAGCGCGATCAGCGGGGACACCACCACACCCGTACCCGGTCTGACCAGGGCCGGGATCTGGTAGCAGAGCGACTTGCCGCCACCGGTCGGCATGAGCACAACGGCGTCGCCGCCGGCCACCACGTGCTCGATGATCACTTCCTGATCACCACGGAAGGTCTCGTAGCCGAAGACCCGGTGCAGCGCGGCCTGCGCCTCGCTTCCGCCACCCGGCGCCGGAATCACGCCCGCCTCGGTCATCACACCTGTCCCGTCCATCGCCCGTCCCCCGTGCGTCGTCCCTCGACCACGACGTCCACGATAGGGGGCCGCGCCGACAGGCTCCGGAGTTGTCCACAGGTTCCCCGCCACCCGGGTCGACGGCCCCTTGATCGTTCACCCGGTGCGCAGTGGCCCCGCCGTCTCAGCACGACGACCCGGCACCCCCCGAGCGGGCACCGGGCCGTCCTGTGCGGCGGGGTTCGTCAGCGGACGAACACGCCCGCCTGGCTCGCCAGATCCAGGAAGTACTGGGGCGCCACACCCAGGACCAGCGTGACCGCCACGCCCACCGCGATCGCCGTCGTCGTCAGCGCCGAGGGCACCGCGACGGTCGGGCCCTCGGGATGCGGCTCGCTGAAGAACATCAGCACGATCACACGGATGTAGAAGAATGCGGCGATCGCCGACGAGATCACGCCGATCACGACCAGCGGCATCGCCCCGCCCTCGGCCGCCGCCTTGAACACGGCGAACTTCCCCGCGAACCCCGATGTCAGCGGGATGCCCGCGAAGGCCAGCAGGAACACCGCGAACACCGCCGCGACCAGCGGCGACCTGCGCCCGAGCCCCGCCCACTTGGACAGGTGCGTCGCCTCGCCGCCCGCGTCGCGGACGAGCGTCACGACGGCGAAGGCGCCGATCGTCACGAACGAGTACGCGGCCAGGTAGAAGAGAACCGAGGACACTCCGTCCCGTGATGTCGCGATGACACCGGCGAGGATGAAGCCCGCGTGCGCGATGGACGAGTAGGCAAGCAGCCGCTTGATGTCGGTCTGCGTGATCGCGACGATCGCGCCGCCCAGCATGGTGACGATCGCGACCGCCCACATCACCGGACGCCAGTCCCAGCGCATGCCCGGCAGGACCACGTACAGCAGCCGCAGCAGCGCACCGAACGCCGCCACCTTGGTCGCCGCGGCCATGAAGCCGGTCACCGGGGTCGGCGCGCCCTGGTACACGTCCGGCGTCCACATGTGGAACGGAACCGCGCCCACCTTGAACAGCAGACCCATCACGACCATCGCGGCGCCGATCAGCAGCAGGGCGTCGTTGCCCATGGTGCCCGCGAGTGCCGGGTCGACATTGGTGACCGTGCCGTCGACGACCTGCGCGATCGTCGCGTAGGACACCGAGCCCGCGTACCCGTAGAGCAGTGCGATGCCGAACAGGGTGAACGCGGAGGCGAAGGCCCCGAGCAGGAAGTACTTGACCGCGGCCTCCTGCGACATCAGCCGCTTGCGGCGCGCCAGCGCGCACAGCAGGTACAGCGGCAGCGAGAAGACCTCCAGGGCGACGAACAGCGTCAGCAGGTCGTTCGCCGAGGGGAAGACGAGCATGCCGCTGACCGCGAACAGCAGCAGCGGGAACGCCTCCGTCGTGGTGAACCCCGCCTTCACGGCGGCCTTCTCGCTGTCACTGCCCGGCACGGAGGCCGCCTGCGCGGCGAAGGAGTCGACCCGGTTGCCGTGCGCCAGCGGGTCCAGATGCCGTTCGGCGAAAGTGAACACCCCGAGCAGGCCGGCCAGCAGGATCGTCCCCTGAAGGAAGAGGGACGGCCCGTCGACCGCGATCGCGCCCATGGCCGCGATATGCGCCTTCGTGGTGCCGTAGCCGCCGGCCGCGAGCGCCACCACCGCGGCGAACGCGGCGGCGAGCGTGACGGCCGAGAGGAACGCCTGAGCGTAGTAGCGGGACTTGCGCGGGACGAACGCCTCGATCAGCACACCGATGAGCGCTCCACCGATGACGATCAGGGTCGGGGACAACTGTCCGTATTCGATCTTCGGCGTCTCGATCTTCGAGATCGGGTCGGCCGCGGTTGTCCACAGGCTGTGGACGGCTGCTGCGCTCACTTGGCCGCCTCCACCTCGGGCTTGGGATCGGTCTGGTGTACGTCGGACATGGTCTGCTTGACCGCCGGGTTCACGATGTCGGCGACCGGCTTCGGGTAGACACCCAGGAAGATCAACAGCACGATCAGCGGGGCGACCACCAGGACTTCACGCACGCGCAGGTCCGGCATCTCGGCGACCTCCGGCTTCACCGGGCCCGTCATCGTCCGCTGGTAGAGGACGAGGGTGTAGAGCGCGGCGAGCACGATGCCGAAGGTGGCGATGATGCCGATCACCGGATGGCGGGCGAAGGTGCCGACCAGGACCAGGAACTCACTGACGAACGGTGCGAGTCCGGGCAGGGACAGCGTCGCCAGACCACCGATGAGGAAGGTGCCGGCGAGCACGGGGGCCACCTTCTGCACGCCTCCGTAGTCCGCGATCAGGCGCGAGCCGCGGCGCGAGATCAGGAAGCCCGCCACCAGCATCAGGGCGGCGGTCGAGATCCCGTGGTTGACCATGTAGAGCGTCGCGCCCGACTGGCCCTGGCTCGTCATCGCGAAGATGCCCATGATGATGAAGCCGAAGTGCGAGATGGACGCGTAGGCGACCAGCCGCTTGATGTCGCGCTGGCCGACCGCCAGCAGAGCGCCGTAGACGATGCTGATGAGGGCCAGGACGAGGATGACGGGCGTCGCCCACTTGCTCGCCTCCGGGAACAGCTGGAGGCAGAAGCGGAGCATCGCGAAGGTGCCCACCTTGTCGACGACCGCCGTGATCAGCACGGCGACCGGCGCGGTGGCCTCCCCCATCGCGTTGGGCAGCCAGGTGTGCACCGGCCACAGCGGCGCCTTCACCGCGAAGGCGAAGAAGAAGCCGAGGAACAGCCACCGCTCGGTGCCCGTCGCCATGTGGAGCGAGCCGTTCGCCCGGGCCTGGACGATCTCCGGCAGCGAGAAGGTCCCCGCCTGCACATAGAGGCCGATCACGGCGGCCAGCATGATCAGGCCGCCGACCAGGTTGTACAGAAGGAACTTCACGGCGGCGTACGACCGCTGGGTGGACGCCACCTTCTCGCCGTGCTCGTGGGCACGGTCCCCGAAGCCGCCGATGAGGAAGTACATCGGGATGAGCATGGCTTCGAAGAAGATGTAGAAGAGGAAGACGTCGGTGGCCTCGAAGGAGAGGATCACCATCGCCTCGACCGCCAGGATCAGGGCGAAGAAGCCCTGCGTCGGCCGCCAGCGGCGACTGCCGGTCTCCAGCGTGTCGGCGTCGTGCCAGCCCGCCAGGATCACGAACGGGATCAGCAGGGCGGTCAGCGCGAGGAGCGCCACGGCGATGCCGTCCACGCCGAGTTCGTACCGCACCCCGAAGTCCTTGATCCAGGCGTGGGACTCGGTGAGCTGGTAGCGGGAGCCGCCCGGTTCGAAGCGGACCACGACCAGGGCGGCGAGCACGAGCGTGGCGAGCGAGACGACGAGCGCCAGCCACTTCGCGGCGGTGCGCTGCGCGGCCGGTACCGCGGCCGTGGCGATCGCCCCCACGGCCGGGAGCACCACCGTCGCTGTCAGGAGGGGAAAGGACATCGCTATCAGACCGCCCTCATCAGCAGGGTCAGGGCGACGAGCACCGCCGCACCGCCGAACATCGAGACCGCGTACGACCGTGCGTAGCCGTTCTGCAGTCGGCGCAGCCGACCGGACAGGCCGCCCACGGAGGCCGCCGTGCCGTTGACGACGCCGTCGACCACCGTGTGGTCCATGTACACCAGGGAACGCGTGAGGTGCTCTCCGCCGCGGACGAGGACGACGTGATTGAAGTCGTCCTGGAGCAGGTCGCGCCGGGCCGCCCGGGTGAGCAGCGAACCGCGCGGTGCGACGACCGGGACGGGACGGCGGCCGTACTGGACGTAGGCGATGCCTGCGCCCACGAGCAGCACCACCAGGGTCGCCCCCGTGACCACCGCGGCACTGACGGGCGGGTGGCCCTCCTGGTGTCCGGTGACGGGCTCCAGCCAGTGCAGGAAGCGGTCCCCGAAGGAGAAGAGCCCGCCCGCGAAGACCGAACCGAAGGCCAGCACGATCATCGGGATCGTCATGGACTTGGGCGACTCGTGCGGATGCGGCTCGTGGCCGTGCTCGTCCGGCTGCCAGCGCTTCTCACCGAAGAAGGTCATGATCATCACGCGCGTCATGTAGTACGCCGTGATGGCCGCGCCCAGCAGGGCCGCGCCGCCGAGGATCCAGCCCTCGGTACCGCCCTTGGCGAAGGCCGCCTCGATGATCTTGTCCTTGGAGAAGAAGCCGGACAGCCCGGGGAAGCCGATGATGGCGAGGTAGCCGAGGCCGAAGGTGACGAACGTGACCGGCATGTACTTCCGCAGGCCGCCGTACTTGCGCATGTCGACCTCGTCGTTCATGCCGTGCATGACCGAACCGGCGCCGAGGAACAGCCCGGCCTTGAAGAAGCCGTGCGTCACCAGGTGCATGATCGCGAAGACGTACCCGATCGGGCCGAGGCCCGCGGCGAGCACCATGTAGCCGATCTGCGACATGGTCGAGCCGGCCAGCGCCTTCTTGATGTCGTCCTTCGCACAACCGACGATCGCACCGAAGAGGAGCGTGACGGCACCGACCACGGTGACGACCAGTTGGGCGTCGGGCGCGGCGTTGAAGACGGCACCGGAGCGGACGATCAGGTACACGCCCGCGGTCACCATCGTGGCGGCGTGGATGAGGGCGGAGACCGGGGTCGGACCCTCCATCGCGTCCCCGAGCCAGGACTGCAGCGGCACCTGCGCCGACTTTCCGCACGCGGCGAGCAGCAGCATCAGGGCGATGGCGGTGAGCTTGCCCTCGCCGGTCCCGCTCACGTCCGCGAAGACCGGCCCGAAGGCGAAGGTCCCGAAGGTCGTGAACATCAGCATGATGGCGATCGACAGGCCCATGTCGCCGACGCGGTTGACCAGGAACGCCTTCTTCGCCGCCGTCGCCGCGCTGGGCTTGTGCTGCCAGAAGCCGATCAGCAGGTACGAGGCGAGGCCGACGCCCTCCCAGCCGACGTACAGCAGCAGGTAGTTGTCGGCGAGGACGAGCAGCAGCATCGCCGCGAGGAACAGGTTCAGATAGCCGAAGAAGCGGCGCCGGCGCTCGTCGTGCTCCATGTACCCGACCGAGTACAGATGGATGAGCGAGCCGACACCGGTGATCAGCAGGACGAACGTCATCGACAGCTGGTCGAGCCGGAAGGTGACGTCCGCCTGGAAGCCGGACACCGGGATCCAGCTGAACAGGTGCTGTGTCACGGTCCGGTGGTCCGCGGCCTTCCCCAGCATGTCGGCGAAGAGGAGCGCGCCGAACACGAAGGAGAGGCCCGCGAGCAGCGTGCCGATCCAGTGGCCGACCGCGTCCAGCCTTCTGCCGCCGCACAGCAGGACGGCCGCTCCGAGCAGAGGCGCCGCGATCAGCAGCGCAATCAGGTTCTCCACGATTCTTCCGACCCCTTACAGCTTCATCAGGCTGGCGTCGTCGACCGAGGCCGAGTGGCGGGTACGGAACAGCGACACGATGATCGCCAGCCCGACCACGACCTCCGCGGCGGCGACGACCATCGTGAAGAAGGCGATGATCTGGCCGTCGAGATTGCCGTGCATCCGGGAGAAGGTGACGAAGGCGAGGTTGCAGGCGTTGAGCATCAGCTCGACGCACATGAACACCACGATCGCGTTCCGCCGGATCAGCACGCCGGTGGCGCCGATCGTGAACAGCAAGGCGGCGAGATAGAGGTAGTTGACCGGGTTCACTTCGACGCCTCCTCGGTCCTCTTCAGGGCCGGCCGCTCGTCCTCGGCCCGCTCCAGGCGCTCCGCGGCACGCTGCTCCAGGGCTTTCAGATCGGCGATCGCCTCGTCGGACACGTCACGGATCTGACCGCGGTCCCGCAGTGTCTTGTTGACCGTCAGCTCGGACGGAGTGCCGTCCGGCAGGAGACCGGCGATGTCCACCGCGTTGTGCCGGGCGTAGACGCCGGGGGCGGGCAGCGGGGGAAGGTGCTTGCCCTCGCGTACGCGCTGCTCGGCCAGCTCGCGCTGGGTCTTGGCGCGCTCGGTGCGCTCGCGGTGCGTGAGCACCATGGCGCCGACCGCGGCCGTGATGAGGAGGACGCCCGTGATCTCGAAGGCGAACACGTACTTGGTGAAGATGAGGGCCGCGAGACCCTCGACATTGCCGTTCGCGTTCGCCCTGCCGAGGCCGTTGAAGTCCTTCAGGGAGGCGTTGGCGATGCCGGCGAGCAGCAGGACGCCGAAGCCGAGCCCACAGACAAGGGCCAGCCAGCGCTGGCCCTTGATGGTCTCCTTCAGGGAGTCCGCCGCGGTGACACCGACGAGCATCACCACGAACAGGAACAGCATCATGATCGCGCCGGTGTAGACGACGATCTGCACGATCCCCAGGAAGTAGGCGCCGTTGGCGAGATAGAACACCGCCAGCACGATCATGGTGCCGGCGAGGCAGAGCGCGCTGTGCACGGCCTTCTTCATGAACACGGTGCACAGGGCGCCGATCACCGCGACCGTACCGAGGACCCAGAACTGGAAGGCCTCACCGGTGGAGGTGGTGTAGGCGGCGAGCTGCGGACTCATGTGTCAGCCCCCTGTTCTCCCTTGGACACGGCCACTTGGCGCTCCGTGCCGGGAGCGGCCTCCGTCACCAGGCCCCGGTAGTAGTCCTGTTCGTCCATCCCGGGGTAGATCGCGTGCGGCGAGTCGACCATGCCCTCTTCGAGACCGGCGAGCAGCTGCTCCTTGGTGTAGATGAGGTTCGCGCGGCTGGAGTCAGCCAGCTCGAACTCGTTCGTCATCGTGAGCGCTCGTGTGGGGCATGCCTCGATGCACAGGCCGCACAGAATGCAGCGGGCGTAGTTGATCTGGTAGACCCGCCCGTACCGCTCACCCGGCGAGTAGCGCTCCTCGTCGGTGTTGTCCGCGCCCTCCACGTAGATCGCGTCGGCGGGGCAGGCCCAGGCGCACAGCTCACAGCCGACGCACTTCTCCAGGCCGTCCGGATGGCGGTTGAGCTGGTGCCGTCCGTGGAACCGCGGAGCCGTGGTCTTCTTCTGCTCCGGGTACTGCTCGGTCAGCCGCTTCTTGAACATGGCCTTGAAGGTCACGCCGAAGCCGGCCACGGGGTTCTGGAAACCGGGCTTGGTCTCCTTGGGCTCCTCAGCCATCGGACGCCTCCTTTCCATCCGTAGATCCGTCACTGACAGTGTCCGACCCGCCACTGACAATCAGCTCCCGCTCCCTGCGCGGGCGGCGGCGGGGAACGGGCGGAAGGGTCTGCCCCGGCAGCGGCGGTACGGGGAATCCGCCCGCCATGGGATCGAAGGCGGCGGGCTCCTCGGCGGGCTGCGCCGGTTCCTTCGCCTTCTCGCGGAACATGTCGATCACGAACGACAGCAGCAGAAGCGCGAGGACGCCGCCTGCCACGTACAGGGCGATGTCGCTGAAGGCGTAGTGCTCGTTGCGCAGCACCCGCACGGTCGCGACGAGCATCAGCCAGACCACGGAAACCGGGATGAGGACCTTCCACCCGAGCTTCATCAGCTGGTCGTAGCGGACGCGCGGCAGCGTGCCGCGCAGCCAGATGAAGAAGAACAGCAGCAGCTGCACCTTGATCACGAACCACAGCAGCGGCCACCAGCCGTGGTTCGCACCGGCCCAGAACGTGCTGATCGGCCAGGGTGCCCGCCAGCCGCCGAGGAAGAGCGTGGTCGACACGGCGGAGACCGTCACCATGTTCACGTACTCGGCGAGCATGAACATCGCGAACTTGATCGACGAGTACTCGGTGTTGAAGCCACCGACCAGGTCGCCCTCGGACTCCGGCATGTCGAAGGGGGCGCGGTTGGTCTCACCGACCATCGTGACGATGTAGATGATGAACGAGACCGGCAGCAGCAGGATGAACCAGCGGTCGTGCTGCTGCTCGACAATCCTCGACGTCGACATCGACCCCGAGTAGAGGAACACGGAGGCGAAGGCGGCACCCATGGCGATCTCGTAGGAGATCATCTGGGCGCAGGAGCGCAGCCCGCCGAGAAGCGGATAGGTGGATCCCGAGCTCCAGCCCGCCAGCACGATGCCGTAGATGCCGACCGAGGCGACCGCGAGGATGTAGAGCATCGCGATCGGCAGGTCGGTCAGCTGCATCGCGGTGCGATGGCCGAAGATCGAGATCTCGTTGCCCGAGGGCCCGAAGGGGATCACCGCGATCGCCATGAAGGCCGGGATGGCCGCGACGATCGGCGCGAGGACGTAGACCACCTTGTCCGCGCGTTTGACGATGACGTCTTCCTTCAGCATCAGCTTCACGCCGTCGGCGAGCGACTGGAGCATGCCCCAGGGGCCGTGCCGGTTGGGGCCGATGCGCAGCTGCATCCAGGCGACGACCTTGCGCTCCCAGACGATGGAGAACAGCACGGTCACCATCAGGAAGGCGAAGCAGAAGACCGCCTTGACGACGACCAGCCACCACGGGTCGTGGCCGAACATCGAGAGG
This sequence comes from Streptomyces sp. NRRL F-5122, assembly GCF_001507435.1. Taxonomy (GTDB): domain Bacteria; phylum Actinomycetota; class Actinomycetes; order Streptomycetales; family Streptomycetaceae; genus Streptomyces; species Streptomyces lannensis. Next base: position 49,012 of record NZ_LMWH01000239.1, on the reverse strand, counting down.
TCTTCAGCGGCGAGGTACGGACTCATGCCTCCACCTCCTTGGGAGCGTCGGCGGAAGCCGTCGCCGGGCCGATGTGGACGAGGGTGCCGGGCAGCGCCCCGGTGTCGGAGCCGACACCGCCGCCCGTCGAGTTCAGCGGAAGCCAGACGACCCGGTCGGGCATCTCGGTGATCTGCAGCGGGAGTTCCACGGTTCCGGCGGGGCCGGTCACGGCCAGGAGGTCGCCGTCCTTGACACCCGCCTCGGCGGACGTGGCCGCGGACACACGCGCGCGTGCCGCGTGCCGTGTGCCGGCGAGGGCGTCGTCACCCTCCTGGAGGCGGCCCAGGTCGAGCAGCAGCCGGTGGCCCGCGAGCACGGCCTCCCCGGCGGCGGGTCGCGCCAGCTGCCCACCGATCTCCAGGGGGTTGTCCGCGCGGGGGCCGTCCCACGCCCCGAGCCGGTCCAGCTCCGTACGCAGCGTGTGCAGATCCGGAAGCCCCAGATGGACGTCCATGGCGTCGGAGAGCATCTGGAGCACACGCACATCGGTGGGTGCCAGGCGGCGGGTCATCTGGTCGGGCTTGAGCGCTGCGTCGAACAAGCGGGCGCGACCCTCCCAGTTGAGGAAGGTCCCCGCCTTCTCGGCGACGGCCGCGACGGGCAGCACCACGTCCGCGCGCTCGGTGACCTCGCCGGGCCGCAGTTCGAGCGAGACCAGGAAGTCCACCGCGGAGAGCGCCTCACGCGCGCGTGCCGGGTCGGGCAGGTCGGCGACCTCGACACCGGCGACCACGAGGGCCCCCAGTTCGCCGGTCGCCGCGGCCTCGATGATCCGGCCCGTGTCCCGGCCGTGGCGCTGCGGGAGTTCGGCGACGCCCCAGGCAGCCGCGACCTCCTCCCGCGCACGCGGATCGGTGGCCGGGCGCCCGCCCGGCAGCAGCGACGGAAGAGCGCCCACCTCGACGGCGCCGCGCTCCCCGGCCCGGCGCGGGATCCACACCAGGTCGGCTCCGGTCGCGGCCGCGGTGCGGACGGCGGCGGTCAGCCCGCCCGCCACACCGGCGAGGCGCTCGCCGACGACGATCACCGCACCCTCGGTGCGCAGTGCCTCGGCGGCGCGTACGCCGTCCTCCTCCAGGCCGACCTTGCCGGCCAGCGCGTCCAGCCACTCGGTCTCGGTGCCGGGCGCGGCGGGCAGCAGCGTGCCGCCCGCCTTCTCCAGGCCCCTGGTGGCGTGCGTGGCGAGCGAGAAGACCTGCTGCCCGTGCCCACGCCAGGCCTTGCGCAGCCGCAGGAAGACGCCGGGCGCCTCCTCCTCCGACTCGAATCCGACAAGCAGGACGGCGGGCGCCTTCTCGAGGGAGGTGTACGTGACCCCCGTGCCGTCCAGGTCGCGACCGCGTCCGGCGATCCGGGCGGCCAGGAAGTCGGCCTCCTCGGCGCTGTGCACTCGCGCGCGGAAGTCGATGTCGTTCGTCTCGAGGGCCACCCGCGCGAACTTGCTGTACGCGTAGGCGTCCTCGACGGTCAGCCGACCGCCCGTCAGCACTGCGGCCCGGCCCCGCGCGGCCAGCAGACCCCGGGCCGCCGCCTCCAGCGCCTCGGGCCAGGACGCGGGCTCCAGTTCACCGGACTCGCCCCGCACCAGCGGCGTCTGCAGCCGGTCCCTCATCTGCGCGTACCGGAAGCCGAAGCGCCCCTTGTCGCAGATCCACTCCTCGTTGACCTCGGGGTCGTTCGCCGCGAGGCGCCGCATGACCTTGCCGCGCCGGTGGTCCGTCCGGGTCGCGCAGCCGCCGGAGCAGTGCTCGCACACGGACGGCGACGAGACGAGGTCGAAGGGCCGGGAGCGGAACCGGTACGCCGCCGACGTGAGCGCGCCCACCGGGCAGATCTGGATGGTGTTCCCGGAGAAGTACGACTCGAAGGGGTCGCCCTCGCCGGTGCCGACCTGCTGGAGCGCGCCCCGCTCGAGCAGCTCGATCATCGGGTCGCCCGCGATCTGGTTGGAGAACCGGGTGCAGCGGGCGCACAGCACGCAGCGCTCCCGGTCGAGCAGCACCTGGGTGGAGATCGGGACGGGCTTCTCGTAGGTGCGCTTCCTGCCATCGAAGCGGGACTCGGCGCTGCCGTGCGACATCGCCTGGTTCTGCAGCGGGCACTCGCCGCCCTTGTCGCAGACCGGGCAGTCCAGGGGGTGGTTGATGAGCAGGAGCTCCATCACACCCTTCTGGGCCTTCTCCGCGACGGGCGAGGTGAGATGGGTCTTCACGACCATCCCGTCCGTGCAGGTGATCGTGCAGGAGGCCATGGGCTTGCGCTGGCCCTCGACCTCGACGATGCACTGGCGGCAGGCGCCGGCCGGGTCGAGGAGGGGATGGTCGCAGAAGCGGGGCACCTCGATGCCGAGCTGCTCGGCGGCACGGATGACCAGGGTGCCCTTGGGCACGCTGATCTCGATGCCGTCGATCGTCAGCGTCACGAGGTCCTCCGGCGGGACCGCCGCTTCTCCCCCTCCCGAGGGAGCGCTGGTGGTCACGGTCATGCGGTCACCTCCGTGGGCTTGTCAGCCCAGGCCGTGGACTTGGCCGGGTCGAAGGGGCAGCCCCGGCCCGTGATGTGCTCCTCGTACTCCTCGCGGAAGTACTTGAGGGAGGAGAAGATCGGCGAGGCGGCGCCGTCGCCGAGGGCGCAGAAGGACTTGCCGTTGATGTTGTCGGCGATGTCGGCGAGCTTGTCGAGGTCGGACATGCTCCCCTTGCCCGCCTCGATATCGCGCAGCAACTGGACGAGCCAGTACGTGCCTTCGCGGCAGGGTGTGCACTTGCCGCAGGACTCGTGGGCGTAGAACTCGGTCCAGCGGGTGACGGCGCGGACCACGCAGGTCGTCTCGTCGAAGCACTGCAGGGCCTTGGTGCCGAGCATGGAACCGGCGGCGCCGACGCCCTCGTAGTCGAGCGGGACGTCGAGGTGCTCGTCGGTGAACATGGGGGTCGAGGAACCGCCCGGCGTCCAGAACTTGAGGCGGTGGCCGGGCCGCATCCCGCCGCTCATGTCGAGCAGCTGGCGCAGTGTGACGCCGAGCGGGGCCTCGTACTGGCCCGGGTTCGTGACATGGCCGCTGAGCGAGTAGAGCGTGAAGCCCGGGGACTTCTCGCTGCCCATCGAGCGGAACCATTCCTTGCCCCGGTGCAGGATCGCGGGAACAGAGGCGATCGACTCGACGTTGTTCACCACGGTCGGGCACGCGTAGAGGCCCGCGACCGCAGGGAAGGGAGGACGCAGCCGTGGCTGGCCCCGGCGGCCTTCGAGCGAGTCGAGCAGTGCGGTCTCCTCACCGCAGATGTACGCGCCGGCGCCCGCGTGCACGGTGAGTTCGAGGTCGAGTCCGCTGCCGAGGATGTCCTTGCCGAGGAGGCCCGCCGCGTAGGCCTCCTCCACGGCCGAGTGCAACCGCCGCAGCACGGGGACGACTTCGCCGCGCAGATAGATGAAGGCATGCGACGACCGGATCGCGTAGCACGCGATGACGATGCCCTCGATGAGGCTGTGCGGGTTGGCGAACAGGAGCGGGATGTCCTTGCAGGTCCCGGGCTCCGACTCGTCGGCGTTGACGACCAGGTAGTGGGGCTTGCCGTCTCCCTGGGGGATGAACTGCCACTTCATCCCCGTCGGGAAGCCGGCGCCGCCGCGTCCGCGCAGCCCCGAGTCCTTGACGTACGCGATGACCTCGTCCGGCGACATGGCGAGGGCCTTGCGCAGCCCTTCGTACCCCTCGTGCCTCCGGTAGACGTCCAGCGTCCAGGACTTCTCCTCGTCCCAGAAGGCGGACAGAACGGGCGACAGCAGCTTCTCGGGGCTGATCTCTCCCCCGCCCTCGAACTTGCCCGGGCGGGAGGTCCCCCCGTCCTCGGTGGTCACTGTCATCACTCCCCCTCCTCCGTGACGGGACCCGCCGGGTGGGCCGGGTCGGAGGCCGATGTGTCCTGTGGCGCGTCGTGCGAACCGAGGTGCTCGGCCGGAGACGGCTCGTGCACGGACCCCGGTCGCGGCTCGTCGTGCGGTCCGCCGTCCCTCGGGTGCACCACACGCGCCGTGGGGGTCTCGCCCCTGGACAGCCGCAGCCCGACCAGCGAGGCGGGACCGGCGCCGCCGCTCGCGTCGACGGCACCCTCCCGCTCGTCGGCGAAACCGGCCAGCATCCGGGCGGTCTCCTTGAAGGTGCACAGGGGCGCGCCGCGGGTGGGCTCGACCTGCCGGCCCGCCCGCAGGTCGTCGACGAGGCTCCTGGCGCTCTCAGGGGTCTGGTTGTCGAAGAACTCCCAGTTGACCATCACGACCGGCGCGAAGTCGCAGGCCGCGTTGCACTCGATGTGCTCCAGGGTGACCTTGCCGTCGTCGGTGGTCTCGCCGTTGCCGACGCCCAGGTGCTCCTGGAGGGCGGAGAAGATCGCGTCACCGCCCATCACGGCGCACAGCGTGTTGGTGCAGACGCCCACCTGGTAGTCCCCGGAGGGCCTGCGCCGGTACATGGTGTAGAAGGTCGCGACCGCGGTGACCTCGGCCGTGGTCAGGTCGAGCATGTCCGCGCAGAACCGCATCCCGGTGCGCGTGACATGTCCCTCCTCCGACTGCACGAGGTGCAGCATCGGCAGCAGGGCGGAGCGCGAGTCCGGGTAGCGCTCGATGATCTCGTGCGCGTCCCGCTCGAGCCGGGCCCGCACGTCGTCCGGGTAGTCGGGCGCGGGCAGCTCGGGCATCCCGAGGCTGATGCCGCGTTCCGAGGAACTGGTGGTCACCGGTCGACGCCTCCCATCACGGGGTCGATGGACGCGACGGCGACGATCACGTCGGCGACCTGGCCGCCCTCGCACATCGCCGCCATGGCCTGCAGGTTGGTGAAGGACGGGTCACGGAAGTGGACCCGGTAGGGGCGGGTGCCGCCGTCGGACACGACGTGCACCCCGAGTTCGCCCTTGGGCGACTCGACCGCCGCGTACGCCTGTCCCGGCGGGACCCGGAATCCCTCGGTCACCAGCTTGAAGTGGTGGATCAGGGCCTCCATGGAGGTGCCCATGATCTTCTTGATGTGGTCGAGGGAGTTGCCGAGCCCGTCCGGCCCGAGGGCCAGCTGCGCGGGCCAGGCGATCTTCTTGTCGGCCACCATGACCGGTCCGGGCTGCAGCCGGTCCAGGCACTGCTCGATGATCGCGAGCGACTGGCGCATCTCCTCGAGACGGACGAGGAAGCGGCCGTAGGCGTCGCAGGTGTCCGCGGTCGGGATCTCGAAGTCGTAGGTCTCGTAGCCGCAGTAGGGCTGGGCCTTGCGCAGGTCGTGCGGCAGCCCGGCGGAGCGCAGGATCGGGCCGGTGGCGCCGAGGGCCATGCAGCCGGCCAGGTCGAGATAGCCGATGTCCTGCATACGCGCCTTGAAGATGGGGTTCCCGGTGGCGAGCTTGTCGTACTCCGGGAGGTTCTTCTTCATCTTCTTCACGAACTCGCGGATCTGGTCCACCGCGCCCGGCGGCAGGTCCTGGGCGAGTCCGCCGGGGCGGATATAGGCGTGGTTCATCCGCAGACCGGTGATCAGCTCGTAGATGTCGAGAATCAGTTCCCGGTCGCGGAAGCCGTAGATCATGATCGTGGTGGCGCCGAGCTCCATACCCCCGGTGGCGATGCACACCAGGTGGGAGGACAACCGGTTGAGCTCCATCAGGAGCACCCGGATGATCGTGGCGCGGTCCGGCACCTCGTCCTCGATGCCGAGGAGCTTCTCGACCGCGAGGCAGTACGCCGTCTCGTTGAAGAACGGCGTGAGGTAGTCCATGCGCGTCACGAACGTGGTGCCCTGCGTCCACGTGCGGTACTCGAGGTTCTTCTCGATACCGGTGTGGAGATAGCCGATGCCGCAGCGGGCCTCGGTGACGGTCTCGCCCTCGATCTCCAGGATGAGCCGGAGCACGCCGTGAGTGGACGGGTGCTGGGGGCCCATGTTGACGATGAGGCGTTCGTCGTCGGCGCGGGCCGCGGACTGGACCACCTCGTCCCAGTCGCCGCCGGTGACCGTGTAGACGGTGCCTTCGGTCGTCTCGCGCGCGGAGGCGGAGGACGGAGTCTGCGTGCTCATGAGTACGACCTCCGCTGGTCCGGAGCCGGGATCTGGGCGCCCTTGTACTCGACGGGGATTCCGCCGAGGGGATAGTCCTTGCGCTGCGGGAACCCCTGCCAGTCGTCGGGCATCATGATCCGCGTCAGCGCCGGGTGGCCGTCGAAGATCAGGCCGAAGAAGTCGTACGTCTCGCGCTCGTGCCAGTCGTTGGTGGGATAGACGGGGACGAGCGACGGGACGTGCGGGTCCGCGTCGGGCGCGCTGACCTCCAGGCGGATCACCCGGTTGTGGGTGATCGAGCGCAGGTGGTAGACGGCGTGCAGCTCGCGGCCCTTGTCGCCGGGATAGTGCACTCCGCTCACGCCCGTGCACAGTTCGAAGCGGAGCGCCGGGTCGTCGCGCAGGGTCTGGGCTACGGCGACCAGGTACTCGCGTTCGATGTGGAAGGTCACCTCGCCCCGGTCGACGACGGTCTTCTCGATGGCGTTGCCGGGGACGAGGCCCTGTTCCTCGAGTGCGCCCTCGAGTTCGTCGGCGACCTCGTCGAACCAGCCTCCGTAGGGCCGCGTCGCGGCGCCGGGGAGACGGACGGAGCGGACCAGGCCGCCGTATCCGGAGGTGTCCCCTCCGTTGTTGGCGCCGAACATGCCGCGCTGGACGCGGATCTCCTCGCCGTGGTCACCGCGCATACCCGGCAGGTTCGCGGCGCCGAGGTCCTTCTCGGGATTGACGCCGTTGCCGTTCGCGCCGTCGCCCGGCGTGTTCGCACCGTTGCTCTTCGCATCGCTCATCGCAGCAGCCCCTTCATCTCGATCGTCGGGAGTGCCTTGAGCGCCGCTTCCTCCGCCTCACGGGCCGCCTCCTCGGCGTTGACGCCGAGCTTCGAGGTCTGGATCTTGTGGTGGAGCTTGAGGATCGCGTCCATCAGCATCTCGGGCCGCGGTGGACAGCCCGGCAGATAGATGTCGACGGGGACGATGTGATCGACACCCTGGACGATCGCGTAGTTGTTGAACATGCCGCCCGAGGAGGCGCAGACCCCCATGGAGATCACCCACTTGGGGCTCGGCATCTGGTCGTAGACCTGCCGGAGGACCGGCGCCATCTTCTGGCTGACACGGCCGGCGACGATCATCAGGTCCGCCTGCCGGGGCGAGCCGCGGAAGACCTCCATGCCGAAGCGCGCCAGGTCGTAGCGGCCGGCGCCGGTGGTCATCATCTCGATGGCACAGCAGGCGAGGCCGAAGGTGGCGGGGAAGACCGACGCCTTGCGCACCCAGCCCGCGGCCTGCTCGACGGTGGTGAGAAGGAAACCGCTCGGCAGCTTTTCTTCGAGTCCCATGACTAATGGCCCCTCAGTCCCATTCCAGGCCGCCGCGCCGCCATACGTACGCGTACGCGACGAAGACGGTGAGCACGAAGAGCAGCATCTCCACGAGCCCGAAAACGCCGAGGGCGTCGAAGGTGACGGCCCACGGATAGAGGAAGACGATCTCGATGTCGAAGACGATGAAGAGCATCGCCGTCAGGTAGTACTTGATCGGGAAGCGCCCGCCACCGGCCGGCGTGGGGGTCGGTTCGATACCGCACTCGTACGCCTCGAGCTTGGCGCGGTTGTACCGCTTCGGACCGATCAGCGTGGCCATGACCACGGAGAAGATCGCAAAGCCTGCCCCGAGGGCTCCCAGTACGAGGATGGGCGCATACGCGTTCACCGCTCCTCGCTCCTCTCAGTCGGCACTGACTGCTGGCGGTTGCGCCGGGTTCGCGGCCGCCCCCTCTGTCCCACGAACCCCACTCGCCCCAGCGAAGATCGCGTACATGTGAAGCAGGTCACAAGCCCAACTGCCCCGCATCTTATGCCCGCCGGTATGTGATCTGCGACACGGGGGTCACCACGTACTTTGTGATCTCCACCACCCGGCGAAGGATCATGAAGTCGGATGAGCGGTGATCTTCGTACGCGAAGCAGTCGAGCGATCACCAAGAGGTGACATTTTCGCTCGTCGTCGCTGGTCGGAGCCGTTTGGCACTATCAAAGGGAAGTCGCTCGAGGCAAATTCGCCCTGGGCACGATCCCTTGATAATGGACTCCGTTCACACGTCAGTGGGAGGCGTGAGGACGGATGTGGACGTGTGCACGCGTTCACGAGCCGGAGGCACGTCCTCATGGAGAACGGGGTGCGGATGCGGGCGGACGCGAAGAGCACCACCCGCGCGCGGGACGCCGCCGCAGCGGCGACCGTTCCGTGACCTGCACCACATCGGAAGATGATCCGATAAGCGGGGCTTGGCCACCTGGGTCGACCGATGGTAGGCGCAGAGCAATCCGGACGTAACGACGAAAGGCCGTGATCACGGGCTTGATCACTACTGTCCACAATGTCCGTTACGGCGTCAATAAGGATTGACGCGAAGGGGATTTGAGGTGTCGATTGAACAACTGTGGCGCACCACACGTTTCTTGAAGGTATGGAGGAGCCCCTGATACCGCTTGTTCTCATGTCCCACACCGCTCACATACGCAGCCACCGGAAGCCCCGCAACCGCAGCGCGTCGACGATCGCGATGCGGGCCGGGGTTGCCGGGGGCGTCCTCGGTCTGGCCGCCGCCGGAGCTTCGGCCACGGCGAATGCCGCCGAGCCGGTGACGCAGACGCTCGAACTGCCCACCCTGACCACCGACCTGGCCCAGCAGGTCGCGCAGTCCGCGGCCGCAACCCAGCAGGCCGCGGCGAACTACCAACTGCAGGCCGAGCGTGACGCGGCCGCAGCAAAGGCCGCAAAGCAGGCAAAGGCGGACCTCGCCGAGGCCAAGAAGAAGGCCGCGGAGGCCAAGCGCAAGGCCGAGGCCGCGCGCAAGGCCGCGGCGGCCGCCGCCTCGCGCAGCGCCGAGCGCACCGTCCTCACCGCCGCGTCGAACAGCACCGCGACGAGCACCTCCGCGGCGACCGGTTCGGCTGCCGCGGTCATCGCCTTCGTCAAGGCGCAGGTCGGTGACTCGTACGTCATGGGCGGCACCGGCCCCAACTCGTGGGACTGCTCCGGTCTTGTGCAGGCCGCGTTCAAGCAGGTCGGCGTCAGCCTTCCGCGCGTCTCCCAGGGCCAGTCGACCGCCGGTACCCAGGTCTCGCTCAGCAATCTGCAGCCGGGCGACATCCTCTACTGGGGCGGTGCGGGCAGCGCGTACCACGTCGGCGTGTACGTCGGCGACGGCATGTTCGTCGGCGCGCAGAACCCCTCCACCGGTGTGGTGGAGAAGCCGCTGTCGTACGACCCGCCGTCCGGCGCGGTCCGGGTGCTCTGAACAAGCAGCCGGGAAGTCATGGGGAGTGAAGGGCCGCAGCCGCTCGGGGCAGCGGCCCTCCTCCTCATCCGAGGTCGAAGGTGTTCGGCAGGCCGAGGCGGTAGCGCACCTCGTCGACGCGCTTGAGGGGCTCCATCTCCGGCGGTCGGTACAGCTCCCAGATCCGGCACCGTTCGGCCTCGGAGCCGTCCCGGTCGAGCAGCGCGTTGACGGCGCGGCGCGCCGACTCGTTGGCGCCTTCCATCGTCGCCAGGTCCACATCGGTGCGGACGTAGTCGCCGGCGAGGAAGAAGTTCGGCACGGCGGTCCCCGCCGACGGGCGGTTGTAGAGCGTGCCCGTGGGATGGATCAGGAGTGGCTCGCGGTTCTGCGGATCGGGGCCGCCGAGCCCTGTCACGGCCGGATCCATGAACCAGCCGAGCCGGTCGGCGTCCGTCAGCACCGTCTTGCCGGAGTCGTTCAGCGCGTCCTTCAGCTGCGCCCAGCACTCCTCGACGATCTCCTCGCGTGTGCACTCACGGGCCTTCTTGCCGTACAGGATGCCCGGCTTGTCCCACTCCGAGACGATCACGGACAGGCAGTCATGGGCGGTCCCGTCGCCGTAGTCCTCCGAGAAGTTCCGAACGTCCCAGAACTGCGCCTGCCCGATCCCCGTCACCGACCAGGGTGAGTCGAGGCAGTTGATGTGCCCGTGGACGACGGGCGTCGGCGTGCGCAGATAGAACTGCACACCGGTCATCCAGTCCGTCTGCAACGCGTCGCACCGGGCGAGCTGCGGGTCGGCCGCGCGCAGGGCGGCGCCCCAGGTGCGCCGGGCGTGCTCCACGGGCATGGCCGAGACGTAGTGGTCGGCCGTGACGGTGCGTTCGACGCCGCCGTCACGGGCCGCGACCCTGACGCCGCTGACCTGCCCGTCCTCGCACAGCACCTCTCGCACTTCCGTGCCGAGCACGAACGCGACGCCAAGGGAGCGCAGATGGGCGGACCACGGGTCGATCCAGGCCTCGCTCGTCGGGGCGTCGAGCACCCGGTCGATGTCCGCGTCGCCGTCCATGCCCCGGCCGAGCAGGCCCCACAGCAGCAGCGCCTCGATGATGACGCGGCCGACGGTACGGGTGGAGGCGATCTCGGCACGGGTGGCGACGAGGTTGCGGGTCTGCCCGACGCCCAGGAGCGTGCCGTACTCCTCGCTCATCCTCTCGGCGCGGATGAAGTCCCACCAGGTGGTCTTCTCCCATTGGTCCTCCCGGCGCGCGTCGCAGCTGGTGAGGTGGACGAGGACGCGGTCGGCGAAGTAGGCGGCCTCGTGCGCGGGCAGCCGGCTGCCCAGGTCGAGGACGGAGAGGATCTGGTCGCGGAGCCACGACGGCGTGATGTCGCCCGGCGCGGGCGGCGTGGTGACCCGTCGCAGCGGGAAGTGGAGATCCGGACGGCCGGCCCCTCGGGCGAAGAGCGCCTCCGTGCCGCCGCGGAGGTTGTCGTGGACACCGTTCGCGTTGCCGGGGAAGGGGATGCGGCGCAGGGTGTCCGGCAGGTTCCGGTAGAAGCCCGGGAAGAAGCGGAAGCCGTGTTCGCCGGGCAGCGCTCTGCGGCCGCCCGTGCCGGTTCCGGGGACGTCCATCGAGCGTGCCTTGCCGCCGAGCACGTCGTAGTACTCGTAGACGGTCACGGTGTAGCCGCGTTCGGCGAGTTCCTGGGCTGCGCTGAGTCCGGAGACGCCGCCGCCGAGGACGGCGACGTGCTTACCGGTGGAGGCGGCGGCGGTGTCCGGCCATAACGCGAAGGCCCCCACCGCACCCCCGGCGCCCGCCAGGAACCGTCTGCGGGTCGTTCCCTGGTGTTCTGTTGTCATGGATACGGGAGGGTAGGGAGAGCGGGCACCACGACGACAGGGGACGGCCGGCTCACCCACCGCATCCTCACAACGGTGCAGGATTCACCCGAAAGGGAACACAGGCGTGACGACGGGCGCCGGACCGGTTCCCATGACCGTCCGGCGCCCCCGTACCGCGGGTCAGGCCTTCGGGGCCACCTTCGACAGGCCGTTGATGACCCGGTCCATCGCGTCGCCGCCGGTCGGGTCGGTCAGGTTGGCGAGGAGCTTCAGCGTGAACTTCATCAGCAGCGGGTGGGTCAGGCCCCGCTGCGCCGCGATCTTCATCACCTTCGGGTTGCCGATCAGCTTCACAAAGGCGCGACCCAGCGTGTAGTAACCGCCGTAGGTGTCCTTGAGGATCTTCGGGTAGTTCCGCAGGGCCATCTCGCGCTGGGCGGGGGTCGCGCGGGCCAGGGCCTGGACGATGACGTCCGCCGCGATCTGGCCCGACTCCATGGCGTACGCGATGCCCTCGCCGTTGAAGGGGTTCACCAGACCGCCCGCGTCACCGACGAGCAACAGGCCCTTGGTGTAGTGCGGCTGGCGGTTGAAGGCCATGGGGAGGGCCGCGCCTCGGATCGGGCCCGTCATGTTCTCGGGGGTGTAGCCCCAGTCCTCGGGCATCGAGGCGCACCAGGCCTTCAGCACCTCGCGCCAGTCCAGCTCCTTGAAGGCGGCGGAGGTGTTCAGGACGCCCAGCCCGACGTTCGAGGTGCCGTCGCCCATGCCGAAGATCCAGCCGTAGCCCGGCAGGAGCCGCTCCTGGCCGCCCCTCCGGTCCCAGAGCTCCAGCCAGGACTCCAGGTAGTCGTCGTCGTGGCGGGGGGAGGTGAAGTAGGTGCGCACCGCGACGCCCATGGGGCGGTCCTCGCGGCGGTGCAGGCCCATCGCCAGGGACAGGCGCGTGGAGTTGCCGTCGGCGGCCACCACCAGCGGGGCGTGGAAGGTCACCTCGCGCTTGTCCTCGCCCAGCTTGGCGCGCACGCCGGTGATACGGCCGGTGCGGTCGTCGACGACGGGCGCGCCCACGTTGCACCGCTCGTACAGACGCGCTCCGGCCTTCTGCGCCTGCCGCGCCAGCTGCTCGTCGAAATCGTCGCGCTTGCGGACCAGACCGTAGTCGGGGTACGAGGCGAGGTCGGGCCAGTCCAGCTGGAGCCGCACCCCGCCGCCGATGATGCGCAGGCCCTTGTTGCGCAGCCAGCCGGCTTCCTCGGAGATGTCGATGCCCATCGCCACGAGCTGCTTGGTGGCACGGGGCGTGAGGCCGTCGCCGCACACCTTCTCGCGCGGGAACGCGGTCTTCTCCAGCAGCAGGACGTCGAGCCCGGCCTTCGCCAGGTAGTAGGCGGTGGTGGAACCGGCTGGCCCGGCCCCGACGACGATCACATCGGCGGTGTGTTCGGTAAGGGGCTGGGGCTCGGTCACGGCGGGTCTCCCCAAGGCTCGACGACGGCAACGGCGACACGGCACCGGCAGCGGTGAATGCGCCGAAAACATCGGCGAAAACGATGTGCTGACGGGCACGGGACATGGGCAGTCTATTCAGCGGTATCGATCCCCTGGCTGAAGGGCTGCCCTCCGTGAACCGAGCTCTCCCCGACGTGCTGCTCCGCGTTCCCAGCGACGAGGACGCCTTCGCCTGGCACAGGATCTTCAACGACCCCGAGGTCATGAAGTTCCACGGCGGCCGGGCCGCCGAGCTGTCCGTGTACGAGGAGCTCACCGCACGCCAGCGCAGACACGACGCCGAGCGCGGCTTCTGCCTGTGGACCATGCTCGACGACTCGGGCGAGGTCATCGGTTTCACGGGCGCGCAGCCGTGGCCCGGTGGGTGGGGCCCGGAGGGCGAGATCGAGATCGGCTGGCGGCTCGGGCGGGCCCACTGGGGCAGGGGCTATGCCACCGCGGCGGCGCACGCCACGCTGGAGCGCCTGCGGGCGGCGGGCGTGCCCCGGGTCGTGGCGATGGTCCTGCCCGCCAACGAGCGGTCCGTCGCGGTGACCCGGCGCCTGGGCATGGAGCTCGCCGAGGTGTTCACGCACCCCACTCTGGGAGGGCCCGCGCACTGCTACCGACTCGATCTGTGACGTTCGGTAGTCGACTGCTACAGAAAGACACGTGACGCTTCCGAGCGGCACCTCGGCCGGTTACCCTTCCAGTACCGCTGGGGGTGACATCTGTGCGCATAACACCCAAACCACCCGAAACACCCGAAGTGCGTGTGCCGCGGCTGGTCGGCCTGATGGCGATGGACGCGCGCGAGGCCGCCGCCAAGCAGGGCGTGCTGCTGGCCGCACCCGACCGGCCGGAATTCCATCTCGTCGTCGTCGACTACGTCGTCCGTCAGTACCCCTTGCCCGGCGCCGAGGTACCACGCGGCGCCGTGGTCACCGTGTGGTTCGATCTCGGCGAGGGCGAGGGCGGCGGGGGCGCCGGGGTCCGCGAGCCACGCCTGCCCATTCCGCCACCGGGCGGACTGCGCCGCGAACTCGACGAACCGGGCAGCGCCTTCGAGGTGCTCAGGTGACCTGACGCCGCACAGGCGAAGTCGGGTCCGGGTTCTTGGCGCGGGCGCCTCAGATCTCCTTGAAACCGCGGTGCAGCGCCACGATCCCGCCCGTGAGGTTCCGCCACGCCACCGACGACCAGCCCGCCGTGCGCAGCCGCTCGGCCAGGGCGGGCTGGTCGGGCCAGGCACGGATGGACTCGGCGAGGTAGACGTACGCGTCGGGGTTGGAGGAGACCGCGCGGGCCACCGGCGGAAGCGCGCGCATCAGGTACTCGGTGTAGACCGTGCGGAAGGGGGCCCAGGTCGGGTGTGAGAACTCGCAGATCACGACCCGCCCGCCGGGCTTGGTCACCCGGTACAGCTCACGCAGCGCCGTTTCCGTGTCCTGCACGTTCCGCAGGCCGAAGGAGATCGTCACCGCGTCGAAGACGTCGTCCTTGAACGGCAGCCGTGTCGCGTCGCCGGCCGTGAACGGCATCCAGGGAAGCCGCTTCTTGCCCACCTGGAGCATCCCGAGCGAGAAGTCGCAGGGGACGACGTACGCGCCCGTGCGCGTGAAGGGAAGGGACGAGGTCGCCGTGCCGGCGGCGAGGTCCAGGACCTTCTGCGCGGGGCGCGCGTCCACGGCCCTCGCGACCTCCTTGCGCCAGACCCGGTCCTGTCCGAGCGACAGCAGGTCGTTCGTCAGGTCGTACCGTTCCGCCACGTCGTCGAACATCGAGGCGACTTCGTGCGGCTGCTTGTCCAGGGATGCGCGGGTCACGGTCCCCATTGTGGCAGTACGGGGCGGGCGGGCCCGAGGCACCCGGCCCGTACGCCGGGCGTCCCGCTCCCCGAGGCCGGGCGGCCGCTCCGGGCCCTCCTCGCCGGACCACCGGCACCGGTCGCGGCGCGAGGTGACGGCTGTCCGGTACCGGCGGCGGTACCCGGCCGCCGCCGAACCGTTCGCACCACGGTTCGACGGCCCGGCTCGACGCCCAACGGCACGGGGCGGAAGCGGGGTTCGGACACCTCGCGCCGCTGACGGGTCGGCCCGTCAGCGGCGCCGGTACACGAGCCGCCCTGCGAGGACCGTCGCCACACAGGTGCCCGCTCCGCACTCGGCGAGCGCGGCCTCGTTCGGGACGTCGAACACGGCGAACGTCGCGTCCCGGTCCGCCACGCCCTCGGGCGGAAGCGGCGATGCCGACACCTGCGCCGGACTCCGTCCGGCCAGCGGGTCGAGGGACGGCGGGCCCGCGGGACGCTCCGAGCGCTCCCGCCGCCGCATTCCGGCGCGATGCACGGCGTCCACCACGGCGGGCCGAGACAGCCGGCCGGCCACGGCGACGGTTCCGTGCGCCAGCATCCGCTGCACTCCGCGCCGCGCGCTCGCGCCCCAGCGTGTGTCGCCGACCGCCAGAGCAGCGAGGGCCTCGCCCGTGATCGGCTCGGTGCCCAGCTCGTCGGCCTCGCGCGGATCGGGGTGGTACGCGGCCTCCAGCAGCTCGGGCCCGTGCGGATTCAGCAGCCCGGGCGTGAGGAGTCCCGGCCAGCGCCGCACCCGGGCCGTCGGATGCGCCGCCGCCAGTTCCTCGTACGCGCCGACGCCCGCGCACCGTCTTCCGTCGACGAGCACCGCGCCGCCGGGCACGGGAGGCCGCCGGTCCCCCGTGATCAGGAGGCCGGCGGCATGGATCGTCAGCACGCGCGGGCTAGTTGGAGGCGAGAAGCTTCAGTTCGGGATGGGCGGTTCCACCCTCGATCGCCGTCGACGAGATGTGGGACATGACACGCTCGTCGACCGGGTCGTCCGCCGGGTCGTCGTGGACGGCGAGGTGCTCGTACGTCGTCGAACGCTGGGCCGGGACGCGCCCCGCCCTGCGGATCAGGTCGATGATCTCGAGCCGGTTGGACCGGTGCTTCGCCCCGGCGGACGAGACCACGTTCTCCTCGAGCATGATCGAGCCGAGGTCGTCCGCGCCGTAGTGCAGGGACAGCTGACCGACCTCCTTGCCGGTGGTCAGCCACGAGCCCTGGATGTGCTGGACGTTGTCGAGGAACACACGGGCGATCGCGATCATCCGCAGGTACTCGAAGAGAGTGGCCTGGGTGCGGCCCTTCAGATGGTTGTTCTCGGGCTGGTAGGTGTACGGGATGAAGGCCCGGAAACCGCCCGTGCGGTCCTGCACTTCACGGATCATCCGCAGATGCTCGATACGCTCGGCGTTGGTCTCGCCGGTGCCCATGAGCATGGTGGACGTGGACTCGACGCCCAGGTTGTGCGCGGTCTCCATGATCTCCAGCCAGCGCTCGCCGCTCTCCTTGAGCGGGGCGATCGCCTTGCGCGGCCGCTCCGGGAGGAGTTCGGCACCGGCACCGGCGAAGGAGTCCAGACCGGCGGCGTGGATGCGCGTGATGGCCTCTTCCACCGAGACGCCGGAGATCCGCGCCATGTGCTCGACCTCGGACGCCCCCAGGCTGTGGATGACCAGCTGCGGGAAGGCGTCCTTGATGGCACGGAAGTGCTTCTCGTAGTACTCGACTCCGTAGTCCGGGTGGTGTCCGCCCTGGAACATGATCTGCGTGCCGCCCAGTTCGACGGTCTCCGCGCACCGGCGCAGGATGTCGTCGAGGTCGCGGGTCCAGCCCTTGGCAGTGTCCTTGGGAGCCGCATAGAAGGCGCAGAACCTGCACGCCGTCACACAGACGTTCGTGTAGTTGATGTTGCGCTCGATGATGTACGTCGCGATGTGCTCGATACCGGCGTACTTGCGGCGGCGCACGGCGTCCGCCGCGGCGCCCAGCGCGTGCAGCGGAGCGTCGCGGTAGAGGGCGAGCGCTTCTTCGGGAGTGATCCGCCCACCGGCGGCGGCGCGGTCGAGGACGGACTGAAGGTCGGCCTTCTCGGTCACCGGGCGTCCCTTTCGTAAGGGTGAGGAAATCGGGCGCGAGGCCCATTCGAAGCAAGGGGGTGGTGGGAGACGGGTGGGCGGACCGAACCAGCCTACGCCAGCGGTTTGGCGAGCCCCACGTCAGGCCGCGTACGCCCCGATCAGCAGCCCGACGAACGCGCCGGCGATGAGGAACGGCCCGAACGGGATCGCGGTCCGGCGGCCGGCCCGGCGGGCGAGGACGAGCCCGAGGCCGTACAGCCCGCCGAAGAGGAACCCGGCGAACGTCCCGAGCACCACGGTGGGCAGGCCGTACCAGCCGAGCACCGCCCCGAGCCCGGGCGCGAGTTTGACGTCGCCGAACCCCATGCCGTTCGGGTTGACGAGGAAGAGCAGGAAGTACGCGACGCCGAGCACGAGCGCACCGAGGAGCGCGGTGGGCCACCTCCCCGCGTGCTCGGGCAGGGCCGCGGCAGCGCCGAGCAGAAGCGGGGCGAGTGCGGCCAGCGGCAGGGTGAGGACGTCCGGCAGCCGCTGCACCCGGAAGTCCACGATCGTCAGCAGGACGCCGACGGGGGCGATCAGCAGCCAGACGAGCAGTTCGGGACGGGTACCCGTGGCGAGCGCGAGCACCGCGCAGACCAGCGCGGTGGCCCCGCACACGAGCGCGGTCCCGGGGCCGTACGGTCGTCCGTCCGCACATCGCGCCGGGCCGACCCAGCCGCCGATCGGATGCCCGTCGGGACACCGGTCCCTCCAGGGCTGCCCGGGCTCGACGGAGAGCCGGTAGGCGGCCCGGGGCACCGGGACCCCGGCCACCGCACCCCACAGCACGGCGCCGGCGGTCACCCAGAGGTCCAGATCCACGCCGACAGGTTAAGCGCCGGACCCTGCCCGACTCCGGCGAATCGTGGGTCAGCCGACCTTCGCCAGGCGCGAGGTCGGGTTGCCCGCGTCCGGGTTGTCCGTCTCGTACTCCAGGTCGGCGCCGGCCGGCGTCAGTCGCACCTCGTGCCGTCCGGTGGTGCACGTCGGCGGGTTGGAGGACTCCTTGGCCACGCTCGTGGCGACGAGCTGACGGTCCGTGACCCGCTTGAGGAGGAGTACGTCGTCGCAGATGCCGCCGAGTTGGTCGGTGGACCGGAAGAGCCCGATCTCCTCGCCCACCCCGGCCTGTTTGACGGTGACGCGGAAGGTGCCCGCGGGCAGGGTGCCCCCGAGGGCCGTCGCATCGCCCTCCCACGTCCCGAGATAGGCGGCGGGAACACCGGAACCACCGGTGCCCGGGGTGGCCGAACCATGGGTGGGCGCGCCCCCGGCCGCGGTGTCCTTGGCCGAGTCGTCCTTATCGAACATCCCGAGGAGAAACGCCGAACCGACCGTCACCGCGGCCAGCGCGCCCGCGACCGCCAGCGCGATGGTGCAGCTCATCCGCCGGCCGCGACCGCCGGTCCCCGGCACGGAGGTGGTGGCGAGGCTGACGGAGAGTCTCCCGGGGCCGTCGGCGGCGGACGGCACGGCGTCCTGCGGCTCCTGCTGTTCGCGCGGCCGCGGCACATGGGTGGAGGGCGCGCCGGAAGCGGTCATCACGGGCGGCGGACCGAAGACCCCCACGGGCACGGCGGCTTCGGCCCCCGCCGGAGCCACGTCCACGCGTGCACCGGCCGCCGGCGGCCCGGCCGCCGGCGCCCCACCGGATCGGGCCGGACCCGAAGGCGCCGCCTCCGCCTCCAGGTTCAGCAGCTGCACGGCCTTGCGGCTGACCTGTTCCACCAGCGGGCCGGGCAGCCAGCCCTCGGACACCAGGCGTGCCGCGCCCTGCGGGGCGAGGCGCCGGGCCACCTCCACGGGAGCGGGGCGCTTCGCCGGGTCCTTGGCGAGGCACACGGCAACCAGTTCCCGCAACTCGTCGTCGAGTCCGTTGAGTTCCGGCTCCTCGTGGACGACCTTGTACAGCAGCGCCGCAGACGAGTCGCCGGGGAAGGGCGGCCGCCCCGTCGCCGCATAGGCCAGTACCGCGCCCAGCGAGAAGACGTCCGCCGCTCCCGCGACGCCCTTGCCGAGGATCTGCTCGGGCGACATGTAGCCGGGCGAGCCGATGGAGACGCCCGTGGAGGTGATAGACGCCGTGCCGTCGATGGCGCGCGCGATGCCGAAGTCGATGAGGACCGGACCGTCCAGGGTCAGCAGGACGTTCGAAGGTTTCACGTCCCGGTGGACCAGGCCGAGCGCGTGCACCGCCACGAGGGCCTCCGCGAGCCCCGCGCCCAGCGCCCGCACCGCCGGAAGCCGCAGCGGGCCGGCGTCCGTCACCGCCGAGGTCAGGGAGGGGCCCGCCGCGTACCCGGTGGCGACCCACGGCACCGACGCCTCCGGGTCCGCGTCCAGGACCGGTGCGGTCCAGGCACCGCCGACCCGCCGCGCGGCGTCCACCTCGCGCCGGAACCGGGCACGGAACTCCTCGTCCAGCGCGAAGTGCGGATGCACGACCTTGACCGCGACCGTGCGCCCGCCGGCGCTGCGCCCCAGGTAGACGCGACCCATTCCGCCCGAGCCGAGTCTGCCGAGCAGCCGGTAGGGCCCCACTACGGCGGGTTCCCCGGCCTCCAGAGGCTGCATGCCCTCCACCCCTCCCCCGTACGACTCCCAGCAGCGTAGACCCCGGGGGCGTACGGACGGTGTCCTGCGTCCCGGGAGCCAGGAACAACTTCGCTACGGCTGGAGGAGCTTCACCTCGACGTCCGACGGGAAGCCGGTCGTCGGCCCGACCCGCCGCGCGAACTCGGCGACGGCCGCCAGCTGGGCGTCGCCGAATCGGAAGTCGAGCGTCGTGAAGTACCGCTCCAGGACCTGCTCGTCGAAGGACTCCCAGCGGGCCGCCTGCTCCGCGACCTTGCCGACCTCGTCCAGGGAGAGGTTGCGGGAGGCGAGGAAGGCCTCGTGGACCTTGCGGGTGATGACAGGCTCCCGGTCCAGGTAGTCACGCCGTGCGGCCCACACAGCGAAGACGAACGGCAGCCCCGTCCACTCCTTCCACAGCGTGCCGAGGTCGTGCACGGCGAGGCCGTAGCGCGGCCCGTCGTGGAGGTTCGCGCGCAGGGCGGCGTCGCCGATCAGCACCGCCGCTTCGGCCTCCTGCATCATCAGGCTGAGGTCGGGCGGGCAGGTGTAGTAGTCCGGCGTCACCCCGTACCGCTCGGCGAGCAGCAGCTGGGCGAGGCGTACAGAGGTCCGCGAGGTGGAGCCGAGGGCGACCCTGGCGCCGTCCAGCTGCTCCAGGGGCACCTGGGAGACGATCACGCAGGACATCACCGGTCCGTCGCAGCCGACCGCGATGTCGGGGAAGGCGACCAGGTCGTCGGCGTTCTTGAGGAACTCGACGAGGGTGACGGGCCCGATGTCGAGGTCACCCCGCACCAGCTGCTCGCTGAGCTTCTCGGGGGTGTCCTTGGTCAGCTCGAAGTCCAGGAGGGTGCCGGTTCTCGCGAGCCCCCAGTACAGGGGCAGGCAGTTAAGGAACTGGATGTGGCCGACGCGCGGCCGGGTGCGAGAATTGTCCACATCGCGAGACTAGACCCCGTGCGGTACCGTGGCGGCCCCAGGGTCCCCGAAGGGCCTGGTAAACCTCCTGGACCACTCTTGTCCACCTTTGGGACTACCATGTGATGCGGCGACGTCAATCCCGCCCACCACCCACTGGAACGTTCGGGTGAAGGGATCTTGACCTCTGTTGCTTTCGGCTGCCCCCGTGCTAGGCTCGCCGCAAGTTGCAGTTTGGTTTCCTTGCAGTACAGAGCCTGCGGAGCATGTGACCGCGGGCTCTCGTCGTTTTCAGAGACGTGCAGTTGTGCGGCGCTTAGTTTTCACACTTGCAGGTTCTGGAGCAGGGCAACCCTTTGGGCCCAAGGAGGGCTTATGGCTACCGGAACCGTGAAGTGGTTCAACGCCGAAAAGGGCTTTGGCTTCATCGCCCAGGAAGGCGGCGGCCCCGACGTCTTCGTCCACTACTCCGCGATCAACGCGAACGGCTTCCGCTCGCTTGAGGAGAACCAGCAGGTGAGCTTCGACGTGACCCAGGGCCCGAAGGGTCCGCAGGCGGAGAACGTCACCGCCATCTGAGTCACCGGTCTCGGAGATTCGGTCTTCGGTTCCAGGCCTTCGGCTCATCGAGTCCGATCGCTTCGATCCGGAACGGACAGCAGTACCCAAGGAGCCCCGTGCGCCACCCGGCGCAAGGGGCTCCTGCTTTTCGGTCGGCGTCCCTGCGCGGTACGTGATCGCGAGGCGCCGTGCGGTCACCAGGTCACGGGCAGCTCGAGCGGGAAGCGGCGGATCGTCTCCGTGTCCCAGTGCACGTCCTCCGGCGGCACCGCGAGCCCGAGGTTCGGGAACCGCTCCACCAGCCGCCCGACGGCCACCTCCAGCTCCGCCATGGCGAGCGGGACGGCGATGCACCGGTGCCCGCCCCAGCCGAAGGTCATGTGCGGCGCGGACGGACGCTCCGGATCGATCGTGCCCGGGTCCTGGTAGCGCTCGGCGTCCCGGTTCGCGGTCAGGTACGACACATGGACGAAGTCACCCGCCCGGATGAGCACGCCGTCGAACTCCACGTCCTCGAGGGCCACCCGCGGAATGCCGACCCCCTTGCGGAACGGGATGATGCGGAGCATCTCGTTCAGGACGTCCGTCAGGGTCTCGGGCCGGCTTCTGAGGTGCTTCATCAACTCGGGCCGGGTCAGCAGGAGGTAGGAGATGTTGCTGATCTGGCAGGTGGCGGTGTCCTGACCGCTGAGCACCAGTGTCAGCGCCATGACCGCCAGCTCCTGGTCGTCGAACGCGTCCTCGCCGTCCTTGGCCGCGGCCAGCGCGCTGATCAGGTCCTTGCCCGGAGTGCGCCGGCGCTCCTGGATCAGTTCCCCGAAGTACTCCCGCAACCGGGCCTTGGCGTTCGCGGCCGTCTCGCGCCCGTCCTGCCCCGTGGCGAGCAGCTGGTGGGCGTACTCCTGCATCCGGGGCCAGTCCTCCCGGGGGATGCCGAGGACGTCGTAGATCGTCTGCTGGGGAAGCCGGTTCGACAGGTGCTGGACCAGATCCGCCGGCGGCCCTTGTTCGGCCATCTCGTCGAGCAGCGTGTCCGCGAGCCGGACGATCTTCCGGCGCATCAGCTCCACATGCCGCTTGGCGAAGGCCTGCGACGCCAGGCGGCGCAGCCGGGTGCTGTGCGGCGGGTCCATCACGTTGATCGACTCCGGGGAGACGATGGGCTCCGGCGTCAGCCGCGGATAGTCGAACCCCATGATCCCCGCGCGGCTGAAGCGCTGGTCGGTGGTCACCTGCCGCACTCCCTCGAATCCGGTGACCAGCCAGGCGTCGGCGTCGCCGTACGGCAGCCGGATGCGGGTGATGGATTCGCGAGCCATGAGCGCCGCGAGCGTGGGATCGAACTCCAGCGCCTTGCTGAAGTCGAACGGACAGGTGATTGCTTCGCCGCTTGAGGTCATGGCGCAGTACTCCCTTTCCAGCCGCTTTCGCCGCTATTCCATGCATACGCCCTTTCGTGCGACGCGGCCGTCGGGATACCCCCACATGTGCGATCCGGTCCTGCCGCGCCCGGCACCGGAGGCGACGGGGCGGGAGGGCCGGTCGAGGGCGCCGGACACGGCCCGGCTCGGATGCCGTTCACGGCGACGTGCGGGCCCCGCGCGAGTGCGACCGCCTCGCCCGCGGCGCAGGATCGACGTCACTCGGGGGACCGCGGAAGCCGGTCGTCCGCCGTCGTACGACCTCCCGGCCGGACACGGACACAACGGACCGCCGGGACCACGGCCGAGCGGGTGAATCCGCCGTCGGCGATCGGCCGGCACCACCGCGCGACCCGGGCCGTGCGCCCGGAACCGCTACCTGTACAGCTCGTCCACCTGAGCTGCGAAGTCCCGCATGATCACTGCGCGGCGCAGTTTCATCGACGGGGTCAGATGGCCGGCCTGTTCCGTGAAGTCCACGGGGAGGACCGCGAAGCGGCGGATGGACTCGGGGCGGGAGACCATCTTGTTGGCCTCGTCCACCGCCCGCTGCAGTACCGCGAGCAACTCCGGGTCGTCCTTCAGGAGTTCCGCCGGTACCGGATGCTTGCCGTTCATCTGGCGCCAGTGGACGATGCCCTCCGGGTCCAGGGTGATCAGGGCGCTGACGAAGGGGCGGCGGTCGCCGAGGACCAGGCACTGGGAGATGAGCGGGTGGGACCGCAGCCAGTTCTCCAGGGGGGCCGGGGCGACGTTCTTCCCCCCGGCGGTGATCAGGATCTCCTTCTTCCGCCCGGTGATGGTCAGATAGCCCTCGTCGTCCAGGCGCCCGATGTCGCCCGTGGGGAGCCAGCCGTCCGGTGTGGAAGGAACCACCCCACCCGCATGGGGATCCCAGTAGCCCCGGAACACCTGGCCGCCGAGGACCAGCACCTCACCGTCCGCCGCGATACGCACCTTTGTGCCGGGCAGTGGCCAGCCGACCGTGCCCAGGCGGGGTTTGAGCGGAGGGGTGACCGTGGCCGCGCCGGTCGTCTCCGTCAGGCCGTACCCCTCGTAGATCTCTATGCCCGCGCCCGCGTAGAACGCCGCCAGATCCCGGCCCAACGGGGAGCCGCCGCAGATGACATGGCGGACCCGGCCGCCGAGGGCGTTGCGGATGCGGCGGTAGACGAGCGGGTCGTAGAAGGCACGGGCCGCCTTCAGGGCCCCGCTCGGGCCGCGTCCCGTGCCGTGCTGCCGGGCCTCCTGCGCCTCGCCGTAGCGACGGGCCACGCTTGCCGCGCGGTCGAACAGCGACGCGCGGCCGCCCCGTTCGGCCGTCGCCCGCGCGTTGTTGAAGACCTTCTCCAGCATGTACGGGATGGCCAGCAGGAAGGTCGGCTTGAAGCTCGCCATGTCGGCGATCAGATCCTGCGCCTGCAGGCTCGGCGCATGGCCCAGACGCACCCGCGCACGGATGCAGGCGACCGCCACCATACGGCCGAAGACGTGCGACAACGGCAGGAACAGCAGCGTGGACGGATCACCGTTGATCTTCGCCTTGAACACCGGGTGGAGCAGTTCGATCGCGTTGTCGACCTCCGCGAGGAAGTTGCCGTGCGACAGGGTGCAGCCCTTGGGCCGCCCCGTGGTGCCCGAGGTGTAGATGAGCGTGGCCAGCGTGTCCGGGCCGAGCATGCCCCGGCGTACAGAGACCTCCTGGTCCGGTACCGCGTCACCCATTTCGGCCAGGCGCTCGACATGACCCTTCTCCATCACCCACAGGTGACGCAGATCGGGCAGCAGGCTGCGTTCCGGGCCGATGGACGCCGCCTGTCCGGCCGTCTCCGTCACCAGGGCCACCGCGCCGGAGTCCTGGAGGATCCAGCGGGTCTGGAAGACGGAGGAGGTGGGGTAGACGGGGACCGTGACCAGGCCGGCCGCCCAGGCCGCGAAGTCGAGCAGCGTCCACTCGTACGTGGTGCGGGCCATGACCGCGATCCGGTCGCCCGGCATCAGGCCTTCGGCGATCAGGCCCTTGGCCAGGGCCAGCACCTGGTCGGCGAACTGAACCGCCGTCACGTCCGTCCAGCCGCCGTCCGGGTCGCGGCGGCTGAGCACCGGGTGACCGGGAACCGCGCTCGCGTTCTCGAACGGCACGTCGGCGAGCGAGCCGTGCGTGACCGGCGGCACCAGCGGGGGTACGTATGCCTCCCGTACCTCGCCGTTCAGCCGCCGTGTCTCCGGCGCCACGAGCACGGGCCCGCCGTCGTGGTCGAGATCGGCCGGGGCGGCGGGAACGGGCGTGGTCGAGTACGAGATGGGCATGGGGCAGCTCCTGTGGACCGCAGCTGTGCACTGCTCTGCTGCATGAGTACGCAACATGCGCGGGGAGACGTTCAGCGGTCGGTGCGACTCGCTGTTACCGCCGGTTTGAACCGCGATCGTACGTCCCCCTCGTGGGGAGTCTGTGCGGGTTCCGGGATGGTACGGAGCCGGGGCTGTGCAGCCTCCTCCCCACGGCCGTCAGGCGCGTTCGAGGATGGCGGTGACCCCCTGTCCCCCGGCCGCGCAGATCGAGATCAGGCCGCGGCCCGGGGCGTCGCGTTCGGCGAGAAGTGCCGCGAGCGTCGCCACGATCCGGGCGCCCGTCGCGGCGAAGGGGTGACCGGTGGCCAGGGACGATCCCGCGACGTTCAGCCGTGCGCGGTCCACCGGGGCGAGTCCCCGCTTCTCCCAGGCGGACAGCGTCGCCAGCACCTGGGAGGCGAACGCCTCGTGGATCTCGACGAAGTCGAAGTCCTCCATGCCGTGTCCCGTCTTCTCCAGCATGCGCGGAACGGCGTACACGGGGGCCATCAGCAGTCCGTCCCCCCCTCCCGCCACGTCCCCGCCGACGAAGTCGACGGCCGCGGTCTCGTACGCCGTCAGATACGCGAGGGGTTCGAGTCCGCGCCGGCGTGCCCAGTCCTCGCTCGCGAGCAGCACCACGGCGGCCCCGTCCGTGAGCGGAGTCGAATTGCCCGCGGTCATCGTCGGGTCGGGTCCGTCGGTGCCGAACACCGGCCTCAGGCGGGCCAGTTTCTCCGGCGTCGAGTCGGGGCGCAGGTTCTGGTCGCGTTCCAGGCCACGGAAGGGGACCACCAGATCGGCGAGGAGTCCGCGCTCGTACGCCGCCGCCAACCGCCGGTGGCTCGTGGCCGCCAACTCGTCCTGCGCCTCGCGCGTCACGCCCCAGGCACGGGCGGTCACCGCCGCGTGCTCACCCATGGACAGGCCGGTGCGCGGCTCGGCGTTGCGCGGGATGTCGGGGACCAGGTGGCCCGGACGGATCCTCGCCAGCGCCCTGAGCCTGGCGACGGTCGAGGTGGCCCGGCGGACCTCCAGCAGTATGCGGCGCAGCGCGTCGTTCACGCCGAGGGGCACATCGCTCGCCGTGTCCGCGCCGCCCGCGATCGCGGACTCCGTCTGCCCCAGAGCGATCTTGTTGGCGGCCGCGATCACCGCCTGCAGACCGGTGCCGCAGGCCTGCTGGACGTCGTACGCGGGCGTACGGGCGTCCAGCCCGGAGCCCAGCACCGTCTCCCGGGCGAGGTTGAAGTCACGGCTGTGTTTGAGCACGGCCCCGGCGACCAACTCGCCGACCGCGCCTGGACCGTCCAGTCCGTACCGCGCGACGAGCCCGTCCACCGCCGCCGTCAGCATCTCCTGGTCGGAGGCGGTGGCATAAGGGCCGTCCGAGCGCGCGAAGGGGATGCGGCTGCCGCCCACGACGGCTACGCGCCGCACCTGCGTGCTGATGGGGGAACTGCTCATCTCGATCTGCTCCTCACGGCCGACGGAGACTTACCCCGGGTAACCTTACTCCAGAGTAAGAGACAGGAAACGGACGAGCGAGCTGGGAGCTGGACCATGGCCGACCGCTATCTGCGCTTCACGAGGACCGCGCCCGGTCGCTTCCTCACCCGGCGGCTGGGGCTTCCGCAACCGGTGGCGCTGCATCGCTGGTCCGCCGAACGCCCCACCCTGGGCGGCCCGTTGCTGCACCTCACGGCGGGCAGGTCCACGCTGGACCTGCCACCGGTGCTGGCCCGCACCGGGCTTGCCGCCGGTGCCGAGCGGCCCGCCGCGATCGTCCTCGACGCCACCGGCGTACGGGACGTCGACGCGCTCGCCGAGGTGCATGCGGCGCTCCACCCCGTCGTACGGTCGGTCGCCGAGAGCGGCCGCGTGGTGGTGCTGGGCTCACCGCCGGACCCCACCGACCACCACCACGCGGCGGTGCAGCAGGCCCTGGAGGGGTTCACCCGGTCGCTCGGCAAGGAAATGGGGCGGGGGCGGACCGTCACGCTCGTCCGGCTGGCCGACGCCGAGTCCGCCGAGTCCGCCGAGTCGACACTGCGCTTCCTGCTCTCACCGAAGTCCGCGTATGTGAGCGGGCAGGTCGTCGAGGTGGGAAGCGGGGACGTCGTCGCTCCCGAGGACTGGGCGCGGCCGCTCGCAGGGCGGATCGCGCTGGTCACCGGGGCGGCGCGCGGGATCGGCGAGGCGGTCGCCCGGACGCTGGCGCGGGACGGCGCACACGTGGTGTGCCTGGACGTGCCGGCCGCCGAGGCGGATGCGCGACGGGTGGCCGAGTCGATCGGTGGCACCGCGCTGACGCTCGACGTCACCGCGGACGACGCGGGCGCGCGCATCGCCGACGCACTGCCCGAGGGGCTGGACGTCCTCGTCCACAACGCGGGGATCACCCGTGACCGCACACTGGCCAACATGACGGCGGAGCGCTGGGGTTCGGTGCTCGACGTGAACCTCGCCAGTGTGCTGCGCACGACCGACGTCCTGCTGGCGCGCGGGGTGCTGCGCGGACACGGTTCGCCCGAGGAGGGGCGGGGCGGCGGGGGGCGGATCGTGGTCACCTCGTCGATCGCCGGGATCGCCGGGAACGTCGGGCAGACGAACTACGCCGCGAGCAAGGCGGGTGTGATCGGGCTCGTACGGGCGCTGGCACCCCGCGCGCAGGCCGAGCACGGGGTGACGGTGAACGCGGTGGCACCCGGGTTCATCGAGACGCGGATGACCGCGGCGGTCCCGCTGTTCGTCCGGGAGGCGGGGCGCCGGATGAACTCGCTCGGACAGGGAGGCCTGCCGGTGGACGTGGCCGAGACGGTGGCATGGCTGTCCGGTCCGGGGTCGGGCACGGTGAACGGGCAGGTCGTACGGATCTGCGGACAGAGCCTGCTCGGCGCGTGATCCTCCGCCCCGAGCACCCGCGCCCCCTCCTTCCCAGGTTCCGGAGACCACCCATGCTGCTTCCCGTCCTCCTGCGCGGCGCCCTCATGTCCCCCTTCAAGCGCCCAGGCCCCGACGCCGGCTTCACCCGCGGCCGACTCGCGCTGCCCGGGTTCCGGGTCGACCCCGGCCGTCTCGCCGCGTACGAGCGCGTCTGCGGATTCCCCGCCGGCACCGGCGCGTTGCCGGTCAGCTATCCCCATGTCCTCGGCTTTCCGCTCGCCATACGGATCATGGCGAGCCGGAAGTTCCCCCTCCCCCTGCTCGGGCTGGTGCACACCTCCATCGAGATCACCCAGCGAGAGGCCCTCGCCCCGGACGGCACCTACGACATCGGCGTGTCGACCAGGGAGCTCGTGCCCCATCGGCGCGGCACCGAGGCCGTCGTGGTCACCGAGGTCCGTGCCGGCGACCGGACCGTGTGGGAGTCCACCAGCACCTATCTCGCCCGGCACCGCACCGACGCACCCGCCGGGGCACGGCCCTCGGACCCCGGTCCCCTCCCCGTGACGGCCGAGTGGCGGCTGGCCGGGGACGTCGGGCGGCGGTACGCGGCGGTCTCCGGGGACCGCAATCCCATTCACCTGCACGCCCTGACCGCACGCGCCTTCGGCTTCCCGCGTGCCATAGCGCACGGCATGTGGACCGTCGCCCGGTGCCTGGCCGAACAACCGGCCTCCACCGCGGTTCGGGTGCGCGCGCAGTTCAGGGCGCCGGTCCTGCTGCCGGATACCGTGACGTACGGGGCCGAGGGCGGACTGTTCGAACTGCGCGGTGGGGAACGGCTGCATCTGACGGGTGAGACACGCCCACTCGACCGCTGAACGCGCCGTAGGCACCCCCCGCGGGACGTCTCACCGCCGAGGCGGTCGCCGCGGACTCCGGCCGGGCCTAGGGCCGGTCGGGCTCCGGGGGCGACCAGGAGCGGCCCTCCATGAGGTCGCCGAGACCCGCCCACGCGAAGTTCATCAACGTCGTGGCGGCCTGGCGGGCGGAGACACCGGGGGTGGCGTTGGCCCAGGCCGCGAGCGACTCGGCGGCACCGACCAGGGCCTCCGCGAGTCCGGCGGCCTCGCGCTCGGGCAGGTCGGAGTCCGGGTGGTCACCCGGCTCGCCCCCTTCGTTCGAGCAGGGGCTGCCTCCGTCGCGTGCGGCGACCGCGATCAGCCGGGTCACCAGCGCGACGATCTCCTTCCGCATCGCCGAGACCTCGGCCGCGAACGTCTCGCCGTGCGTACGCGCCTGAAGATGCAGGATCGACCAGCCGTCCGGGTTCTGTGCCGTGTGCGTGAAGAACGCACGCAGCCCTTCCCAGAGTTGGCGGTCCGCGCCGAGCCCCGGTCGGACTCCCGCGCGCACGGCCTCGGTGAGCGCCGCGGCCTCACGGCGGATACAGGCGGTGAAGAGCTCGTCCTTGGAGTTCAGGTAGAGATACACCAACGGCTTGGACACACCCGCCAGTTCGGCGATCTCGTCCATGGACGCGGCCGCGTAGCCACGCTGGCCGAAGGTCTGCACGGCGGCGTCCAGCATCTGCCGTTCACGGACCGCCCGCGGCATCCGCTTGGTCTTCACGGAACCCATATGGGCAAGGGTACGTTCAGCCCGCGGCGCCCGGGTCCGGCCTTCAGGACGCCTGGCTCTGCTTCCTGGCGACGTCGTCGGCCACGTCCTCCTGCGCACGGTTGGCGTCGAGGTTGGCCTTCATGCGGTCCACCCGTCCGACGATCTGCACGGAGGCCCGG
The DNA here is from genome assembly GCF_001507435.1 of Streptomyces sp. NRRL F-5122. Classification (GTDB taxonomy): domain Bacteria; phylum Actinomycetota; class Actinomycetes; order Streptomycetales; family Streptomycetaceae; genus Streptomyces; species Streptomyces lannensis. Next base: position 19,813 of record NZ_LMWH01000239.1, on the reverse strand, counting down.
TCGCGCTCCCCCCGCAGCAGGACGAAGCTGATCGGCGCCGAGACCACCAGGGCGAGCAGCACGATCCAGATGCCGTTGGAGTCGCCGAGGCCGCGCGGGACGAGACCGGAGTAGACGAGGCCCCAGACGACCACGAGGCAGCCCGCGAAGATACCGAGGCGCATCAGTGTGTAGCGGAACATCTCAATCCACTCTTCCGTTCCATGAAGGTCCCGCTGTCCGGGCGATGCCGGCGCCGCCACGGGACCTCACCAAGGGCATCCTCCAGTGAAGCACGCCGGGCACCCGATCTTGCACGGGGGTGCGGCAGCGAATCAGCCCAGGGGCAGCAGCATGATGATGTCGTCGCGGTCGTCATCGGGCGCCACCCGGATCGCCCCGGGTACGCGGCCGACCTCCTTGTATCCGCACGAGCCGTAGAAGTGCTCAAGACCGTGACCGCCCCGGCAGGTCAGCCGTATGGCCTCGATCCCCTCGAGGCCGCGGACCGCGTCCGCGGCGGCGGCCAGCAGATCACGGCCGTACCCCTTGCCCTGGTGACGCGGGTGCACCATCACCGTGTAGAGCCACACCCAGTGCTTCATCAGCCGGTGCGTGTTGAAGGCGACGAACGCGGTCGCCGCCACCTGCCCGTCCTCGTCGTGCCCCACCAGCAGCCGGGTGCGCCCCTCCGTCATCGCCGCAAGGTGCTTCACCAGCTCCGGGCGTATGTCCTCGCGTGTGACCGGCGGCACGAAACCCACGGATCCGCCGGCGTTGGACACGTCCGTCCACAGGTCGAGGACGCCGTCGCGAAGAGCGGGGGTCATGGCCGGATCGAGCGCGAACGTAAGGGGCATAGGTGGAGAGTAGTTATTACCGTCGGCAGGACTCAAGGCCTTTTGATGTCCTCTGCGCCACACCGGCGAGCCCCGGCCGTGGCCGGGGCTCGGTCGGGTTCGTGGGGGCGCGTCAGACGCGCATGGGCTGCGGCTCGTCACGCCGGGCCGGATCCGGGCCGTCGTACTCGCGGATGATCTCGTAGCGGGTGTTCCGCTCGACCGGCCGGAAGCCGGCGTCGCGGATCAGATCGAGCAGGTCCTCGCGGGTCAGCTTGTTCGGTGTGCCGTAGTTGTCGGCGTCGTGCGTGATCTTGTACTCGACGACCGAGCCGTCCATGTCGTCCGCGCCGTGCTGGAGGGCCAGCTGCGCGGTCTGGACGCCGTGCATGACCCAGAACACCTTCACATGCGGGACGTTGTCGAACAGCAGGCGCGAGACGGCGAACGTCTTGAGCGCCTCCGCGCCCGTCGCCATCTGCGTCCGCGCCTGGAGCCGGTTGCGGATCTTGCCGTCCTTCATGTCCACGAAGTCGTGCTGGTAGCGCAGCGGGATGAAGACCTGGAACCCGCCGGTCTCGTCCTGGAGTTCACGCAGCCGCAGGACGTGGTCCACGCGGTGGCGCGGCTCCTCGATGTGGCCGTACAGCATCGTGCACGGGGTCTTCAGACCCTTCTCGTGCGCCAGGCGGTGGATGCGCGACCAGTCCTCCCAGTGGGTCCTGTGGTCGACGATGTGCTGCCGGACCTCCCAGTCGAAGATCTCGGCGCCGCCGCCGGTCAGCGACTCGAGGCCGGCGTCGATCAACTCGTCCAGGATCTCGGAGGCCGAGAGACCGGAGATCGTCTCGAAGTGGTGGATCTCCGTCGCCGTGAACGCCTTCAGCGAGACGTCCGGCAGCGCGGCCTTCAGCTCGCGCAGCGAGCGCGGGTAGTAGCGCCACGGCAGGTTCGGGTGCAGGCCGTTGACGATGTGCAGTTCGGTGAGGTTGTCCGACTCCATCGCCTTGGCGAGGCGGACGGCCTCCTCGATGCGCATCGTGTACGCGTCCTTCTCACCGGGCTTGCGCTGGAAGGAGCAGTACGCGCAGGACGCGGTGCACACGTTCGTCATGTTGAGATGACGATTGACGTTGAAGTGGACCACGTCGCCGTTCTTGCGGGTCCGCACCTCGTGCGCGAGACCGCCGAGCCAGGCCAGGTCGTCCGACTCGTACAGCGCGATGCCGTCCTCGCGGGTCAGCCGCTCACCGGCCCGGACCTTGTCCTCCAGCTCCCGCTTCAGCCCGACATCCATGCTTCTACCTCTCCCTCGACGAACCCCCCAACGGTACCCCCGGCCCTCGGACGGCCGGTGCCCCCGTCCGGTACCGCGCGCCTACTGCTGTTCGGGCAGCTCGCCGACCCGGTTCTCCCACTTGGTGGACAGCACGATGGTCGTACGCGTGCGGGAGACGCCCTTGGTGCCGGACAGCCGGCGGATCGTCTTCTCCAGGCCGTCCACGTCCGACGCGCGCACCTTGAGCATGAACGAGTCGTCGCCGGCGATGAACCAGCAGTCCTCGATCTCCTGAAGGTCCTTCAGCCGGTGCGCCACGTCCTCGTGGTCGGCGGCGTCGGAGAGCGAGATGCCGATCAGGGCGGTGACGCCGAGGCCGAGGGAGGCGGCGTCGACCGTGGCGCGGTAGCCGGTGATGACGCCGGCCGCCTCCAGGCGGTTGATCCGGTCGGTGACACTGGGCCCGGAGAGGCCCACGAGTCGGCCGAGCTCGGCATAGGAGGCCCTGCCGTTCTCGCGCAGGGCCTGGATGAGCTGCCTGTCAACGGCATCCATAGATCCGTAGCCTTTCATTGTTCGGCGTTACCGCAAGTTTACGTATGGAACCAAGGCGCGCAGGATCCGACCCCTGAGAATCTCTCACCGGATGCGCGACGGGCCGACCTCCCGGCGCGCCACCGGGAAACGCACCCCCACCGCTCGGTCGCCTACTCGTCGGGGCGGGAGCCACCCCCGAGCTCACCCTGCCAGCGGCGGTACAGCCGGTGCGGCACCCCCGCCGCGTCCAGCGCCCGCCCCGCGACGAAGTCGACGAGGTCCTGGATGTGCGTGGCGCCCGCGTAGAAGGCTGGCGACGCGGGCACCACGACCGCGCCCGCCTCGTCCAGCGCCACGAGTTGCCTGAGGGTCTGTCCGCTGAGCGGGGTCTCCCGCACGGCGACGACCAGCGGCCGCCGTTCCTTGAGCGTGACGCTCGCGGACCGCTGCAGAAGGTCCTTGGAGAGCCCGAGTGCCACGCCCGCCACACAGGCCGTGGACGCGGGCACGATCAGCATCCCCTTCGCGGGGTACGAGCCCGAGGACGGCCCGGCGGCCAGATCACCGGCGCTCCAGTACCGCACACGGTCGCCCTCGACGCCCACCGCGAACGTCCCAGGCTTGCCGTCGGCGCCCCGGCCCAGCCACTCCCGCAGGTCGTCCCGCCAGTGCGTGTCCCGGAAGGCGATGCCCGTCTCGTCGAGCAGCGTGAGCCGCGAGGCGCGGGAGACGACCAGATCGACGCTCTCGCCCGCGGCGAGGAGAGCGCGCAGCACGGCGGCGGCATACGGGGTGCCGGAGGCGCCGGAGACCCCTACGATCCAAGGCGTACGCGGCGTCTCTCCTGGCTTGACTGGGTTCACGACACCGAGCCTATCCGGCGCCGCGGGGCGGGATCCGGCCAAGGGGGCCGAGGCCGATCCCGAGGGGCGGACGAAGGGTGGGGTGCCATGTCGGGTACGGAGCCGGAGTGGTCGCAGGCCGACCGTGCGAAGGCGGCGGCCAAGCTGATGGTGGGCTGGGTGGCGCTGCTGTGGCTGCTCGAAGTGATCGACGTGACGACGGGCCATGCCCTGGACGACTTCGGCATCGTTCCGCGCAGGGCCTCCGAACTGGTCGACGTCGTTCCGGCCGCCTTCGTCCATTTCGGCTTCGCCCATGTCGCGTCGAACAGCGTGCCGCTGCTGGTCCTCGGCTTCCTCGCGGCCCTCGGCGGTCTGCGCCGGTTCGTCGCGATCTGCGCGCTGATCATCGTGGCGGACGGTCTGGGTGTCTGGCTCGTGTCCCCGGCGCACACCAACACTGCGGGCGCCTCCGGCCTGGTCTTCGGACTGTTCGGCTTCCTGGTGGCCGCGGGCATCGTCGAGCGCCGCCCGCTGGGCGCCCTGGTCGGTCTGCTGGTCGCCGCGATCTGGGGAGGCTCGATCCTTCTGGGTCTGTCCCCCGCGCAGACTCACATCAGCTGGCAGGGCCATCTCATCGGGCTGGCGGCGGGCGTCGCGGCGGCGTTCCTGTTCCGCCCCCGTACGACGACGCCGTAGCGCGGCGGGGTGCGGGCCGCCCGGGCAGCCCGCACCGTCGTCACACGCTCAGGCCGCGCACCAGGAGATCGAGCAGCGCGCACACGAACAGGGCGATCCCGATGAACCCGTTGACGCTGAAGAAGGCGCGGTTCACACGGCTCAGGTCGTGCGGCCGGACGATCGTGTGCTCGTAGACGAAGGCACCCGCCACGATCACCAGGCCGAGCCAGAAGAAGGCACCGGCGCCGGTGACGACGGCGTACCAGACGAACAGCGCCGTGGTCACCGTGTGGCAGGCGCGGGCGCCCCAGATCGCAGCAGGGACGCCGAAGCGGGCCGGCACCGACATGACGCCGATCTCCCGGTCCGTCTCCACGTCCTGGCAGGCGTAGATCAGGTCGAAGCCGCCGATCCAGACGCCGACGGCGAGGCCGAGGATCACCGCGTCCCAGTCCCAGGTGCCGCTGATCGCCAGCCAGCCGCCGACCGGGCCCATCGCCTGGGCCAGACCCAGGATGGCCTGGGGGAAGTTGGTGAACCTCTTGCCGTAGGGGTACACCACCATCGGGATCACCGCGATGGGGGCGAGCGCCAGGCACAGGGGGTTGAGCAGGGCCGCGGCACCCAGGAAGAAGACCAACGCGACCAGCGCGCCCGTCCAGGCGTGCCGCACCGACATCGCACCGGTGACCAACTCGCGGCGGGCCGTGCGCGGATTGCGGGCGTCGATCTCGCGGTCGATGATCCGGTTCGCCGCCATGGCGAAGGTGCGCAGCCCCACCATGGCCACGGTGACGAGGAACAACCGTCCCCAGTGGATGTTCCTGTCCCACTGGAACATCGCGGTCAGCGCGGCGATGTACGCGAAGGGCAGGGCGAACACGGAGTGTTCGATCATCACCAGGCGCAGGAACGCCTTGGTGCGTCCCGGCTGCGGGATCGCGGCGGAGGCGCTGCTCACAGGCCGTACTCCTTCCAGCGGCTCGTCACCTTCGCCGCCGTCTCCGGGTCGGACAGGACCATCTCGGGCCAGCCGCCGTCCCTCGTGTAGCCCTCCTCGGGCCATTTCCTCGTTGCGTCGATGCCCGCCTTGCCGCCCCAGAACTGCTGGTAGGAGGCATGGTCGAGATGGTCGACCGGGCCTTCGACGACCGTGAGGTCGCGGGAGTAGTCGGTGTTGCCGAGGGCCCGCCAGGCGACCTCGTGCAGATCGTGCACGTCACAGTCGGAGTCCACGACGACGATCAGCTTGGTCAGGGACATCATGTGCGCCCCCCATACGGCGTGCATCACCTTCTGGGCGTGCTTCGGGTACTTCTTGTCGATCGAGACGATCGCACAGTTGTGGAAACCGCCCGCCTCCGGCAGGTGGTAGTCCACGATGTCCGGCACGATGATCTTGAGCAGGGGCAGGAAGAACCGTTCGGTGGCGCGACCGAGAGGTCCGTCCTCCGTCGGGGGGCGACCCACCACGATCGACTGGAGCAGCGGCCGGCGGCGCATGGTCACGCAGTCGATCCGCAGGGCGGGGAAGGGCTCCTGCGGCGTGTAGAAGCCGGTGTGGTCGCCGAACGGGCCCTCGGGGAGCATCTCTCCGGGCTCCAGCCAGCCCTCCAGGACGACCTCGGCGTTCGCCGGCACCTGGAGCGGGACCGTCTTGCAGTCCACCATCTCGATCCGCTTGCCCGCGATGAACCCGGCGAAGAGGTACTCGTCGATGTCCCCGGGGAGCGGCGCGGTTGAGGCGTACGTCACGGCGGGCGGGCACCCGAAGGCGATCGCGACCGGCAGCCTCTCACCGCGCCTCGCGGCCACCTGGTAGTGGTTGCGGCTGTCCTTGTGGATCTGCCAGTGCATCCCGATGGTGCGCCGGTCGTGGCGCTGGAGGCGGTACAGACCGAGGTTGCGGACCCCGGTCTCCGGGTCCTTGGTGTGGGTCAGCCCGAGGTTGAAGAAGGAGCCGCCGTCGTCGGGCCAGGTGAACAGGGCCGGCAGGGCGTCGAGGTCGACGTCGTCGCCACGCAGGACGACCTCCTGCACCGGCGCGTTGTCGGATTTGACCTTCTTGGGCGGTACGTGCGCCATCGCCCCGAGCTTGCCGAAGGCCTCGCGCACGCCGACGAACCCGTGCGGCAGTTCGGGCTTGAGCAGTCCGCCGATCCTGTCGGAGATGTCGCCGTACGACTTCAGGCCGAGGGCCTTCAACAGACGCCGGTCGGTGCCGAACACGTTCATGGCGAGCGGCATGCTCGAGCCGCGCACGTTCTCGAAGAGGAGCGCGGGCCCACCGGACTTCTGCACCCGGTCGACGATCTCCCCGACCTCCAGATACGGGTCCACCTCGGCTTTGATGCGCTTGAGGTCTCCCTCGCGCTCCAGCGCCCGGAGCAGGGACCGAAGATCGTCGTAAGCCATGCGTTCCAGTATCCGGCACCCGCTAGCCTTGCCCCGTCACCGGGGCCCTCTCACGCTCCGTCGCCGAATCCTGGGGGATCGCACCACCATGTTCAGGTATCTGCCCTACCTGCTGGTCCTGGCGCTGTGGATATACGCCTTCATCGACTGCCTGAACACACCCGAGGAAGAGATCCGGGGGCTGCCCAAGGTGGTCTGGGTCATCATCATCCTGCTCTTCGGCGAAGTGCTGGTGGGCCCGATCGCCTGGCTCGTCGCGGGCAAGGTGCGCCGCGCCCCGGTGAACGGCTCCACCCCCTCCGAGTGGCACCGCAACCACCGCATGGACTGGGTCGCGCCCGACGACAACCCGGCGTTCCTCACCTCCTTGAAGGAGGAGAACAAGAAGGACGAGGCGCTCCTCAAGGACTGGGAGGCCGACCTGCGCCGCCGCGAGGAGGATCTGCGGCGCCGTGAGCAGGGCGAGGACTCCAAGGACTGAGCCCCGGGGACCGGGCTCCGGAGACCGGCGGCGGCAACTCCCCCACGCGCAGGTGACGTACGGCGTCCGACGGGCCCGGTGAAGCCGAAGCGGCGGACACCCGTCTTCACCACGTTGCCCGGACGATACGGCGGGCGGAGAGTGAAGGCATGGACCGGGCGCAGGCACACGAATGGCTCGCCACCGCCGTAGCGGAGGCCCGCACCGGCCTGGCCGAGGGCGGCATCCCCATCGGCGCCGCGCTGTACGGCGCGGACGGCGCGCTCCTCGGCCGCGGCCGCAACCGCCGCGTCCAGGACGGCGACCCGTCCCTGCACGCGGAGACGTCCGCCTTCCGCGCGGCGGGCCGCCGGCCCTCCTACCGGGGCACGACGATGGTGACCACTCTCTCCCCCTGCTGGTACTGCAGCGGCCTGGTCCGCCAGTTCGGCATCTCCCGCGTCGTCGTCGGCGAGGCGACCACGTTCGTCGGCGGCCACGACTGGCTGGCGGAACACGGTGTGGAGGTGGTCCTCCTCGACGACCCCGAGTGCAGGGCGTTGATGCACGCGTTCATCGCCAGGAACCCCGCGCTGTGGAACGAGGACATCGGACGCGGCTGAGTCCCGTACCGCCACCGCCGGACCGCGTCCGTGCCGGAAGCGACCGCGACGCCCGCACCGGCACCCGGGACGTCGGTGCGGGCGGAGCCGGACCGGTTGAACATCGGCCCGGCTCCGGGCTTCGGCACCGTCACCGTCCTCGGCCGACGCGCGGGAAAGGGGGTTCCCCGTCCCCATGGACAAATGCACCCCGGCAGGACGCGCCGTTCGACCTGACGGCGCTCCGCGTCAACGTCGGTGATCCGGCGGTCGATCGGCCCCGTCGCCGGCCACCTGGGCGAGCAGGCGCTCGAAGCGCTGCCGCCAGCCCGGGTCCCGGTCGTCGCCGCTCTCGTGGGTGAATCGCACCGTCGTGCCCTGCGGCCTGCCCGGTTCCAGATGGAAGCGGATGCGGCCGCGTCCCTCCACCGTGTATTCGGCGACCCGTTCCACGTCCCATGCCGTGATGCGGCCCCGGGCCGTGCCGCCGGGCAGCCGGAGTCCCACCGCGCCGCCCAGCCGCGGTTCGAACGGCTCGGCGGCGGCCAGCCACTGCCGCAGGCCCGCGGCGGTGGCCAGAGCGCGCCAGACCTCCTCCACGGGCCGGGGCAGGTGCAGCACGTAGTGCCGTACGTGCATGTCCCCCCGATGCTCGGCGGTGCCCTCTTCGATGGGATCGGTCATGACACCAGCCTGGCGCGCGACCGGGGGATCCGCACGTGTTACGGGCGCTCGCCCGCCTTGTCGACGACCGTCCGCTCCAGAACGGCGCTGACGCCCGTGACCTGGCCCTTCGCATCCAGCTGCCGTTCCCCGAGGAAGGCGTAGGTCTTCGGATCGAAGATCAGCTGGTCGCTCCCGTCGCCGCTCCCCCGGGTGACCGCGACGCCCTCCCGGCCCGTCGAGTCCTCGACGTGCCGGACCAGCGTGACGCCGGGGATCCCGGCCGCGGCCCGGTACAGCGCGGCGCTCACCTTCGGCGGCATCAGGGACTCACGGATCAGATCACCGAGCAGGACGAAGGCGGCGTAGTCCTTGTCCGGGCGCTCCGTGTCCACCTCGCCCGCGCTGATCTCGTAGAGCCAGTCACGCATCTCGTCGGGGTCGGTCGGCAGCTTCGACAGCGCACGGTAATCGGCGGCTCTCCTGCTCCCCGGGGAGGTGGGCTCCAGCGTCACGTGCTCGTTCCCCGGCCGGTCCTCCTCCAGCAGCCCCCGGTGGCGGCCGTCCACCGACAGCCAGATCTCACGGTCGTGCACGGGGCCGAGCTCGGCGGGCCCGCCGGCCCGGGGCGTCGCGTAGGCGTCCCTGCTCTTGATGTAGACGAACTGGTCGTCGCGGATTCCGCTCGGCACCCCGGCGTGCTCGGCCGCCAGCGCGATGTTCTCCAGCAGGGCCGTGGCCGCCTCGTCCGTCTGCCGGCCGCTCGCACCGCCACCGGACGAGGCGGGCAGCACCACCAAGGTGACGGCGGCGGCAGTCGCGACGGCCGCCGCCGCGAGGGCGGGGCGCAGCCATGTGGTGCGGACGCGCGCGGGTGTTCCGGTCTCTCGCCGGATCTCGGTCATCAGATGCTCCTTGAGCAGGTGGTGACGGCCCGGTGGAAGGTCTCTCTCGGGAAGCTGGTTCATCGGTTTCCCTCCCTCAGGGGCCTGACCGCGGTGGTGCGGTCACCTCTCATCTGTCCGATCGACACGGGGAGTTCCTGGCCTTCGATATGTTTCGCAAGCTTTGTTCTGGCGCGGGAGAGCCGTGACCGTACGGTGCCCACGGGCACCCCGAGCGCCTCTGCCGCGGCCCGGTAGTCCAGCCCTGACCACACGCACAGCGCCAGCACCTCGCGCTCGGGCCGGCGCAGCGAGGCGAGGGCGGCCCGGACGAGTTCCAGTTCCGCCGCGTCGTCGAGCCGCCCCGCGAGTTCGTCGGCGAAGTCCCGCTCCACCTCGTCACGCGGCAGCCGGGCCACGGCGGCCGCGTGTCTTCGGGCCGTGCGGCGGGCGTTGCGCGTCACATTGGTCGCGATGCCCAGCAGCCAGGGCCGCAGGGAACCACCGTCCTCGTCGACCCTGCCGCGCAGCCGCCAGGCGTCCAGGAACGTCAGCGACACGACGTCCTCGGCCTGCGCCCAGTCCCCGGTGAGCCGGAAGGCATGGTTGTAGACGGACCGTGCGTACGCGTCGAAGAGCTCTCCGAACGCGCCGTGTTCGCCCGCACGGATGCGTGTCCTCAGGTGCGTGTCCACGTCTCTCACCTGTCCGTACGACAAAGGCCGGTTCCGGTGACGTGGGTCACCGGAACCGGCCTCAGTGGCAGGGGCTTACACGCCCGCGTACGAGTGCTTGCCGCCCACGAAGATGTTCACGCCGTAGTAGTTGAACAGCCAGCACCCGAAGGCGATGAGCGCGATGTAGGCCGCCTTGCGGCCCTTCCAGCCGGCCGTGGAACGGGCGTGCAGGTAACAGGCGTACGCGACCCAGGTGATGAAGGCCCAGGTCTCCTTCGGGTCCCAGCCCCAGTAGCGGCCCCAGGCGGATTCGGCCCAGATGGCACCCGCGATGATCGTGAACGTCCACAGGGGGAAGACCGCCGCGTTCACGCGGTAGGCGAACTTGTCGAGGGACGCCGAGGCGGGCAGCCGCTCCAGCACCGAGGTGGCGAAGGTGCCGGGCTTGCCGCCCGCGGCGAGCTTGCTCTCGTAGGAGTCCTTGAACAGGTAGAGGATCGTGCCGACCGCGCCGACGTAGAAGACCGCGCCGCAGAGGATCGCGGTGGACACGTGGATGTACAGCCAGTACGAGTGCAGGGCCGGGACGAGCTGGTCACTGGCGGTGTACAGGACGGTGACGGCGAGACCGAGGTCGAGCAGGACGGTGGTGATCAGGAAGAGGCCGAGCCACCGCACGTTCTTCCTCAGGGCCAGCAGCACGAGGTACACACCCACGGCGACCGTGGAGAAGGTGATGTTGAACTCGTACATGTTGCCCCACGGCGCCCGCTGCACGGAGGCCGCGCGGGCGACGACGCCGGCGAGCTCGACGGCGAAGGCCAGCACGGTGAGCGACACGGCGACGCGGCCGTAGAGGTCGCCCTGCTCGTCGCCTCCGTGGGCTCCGGGGCCGTCCGGTACGTCACGGGCACCGGCCGCGGCGCGGGTGACGACCTTGGGCCGCTCGAGCACCGCCGTGCCCCCGGCCCTCCTGACCGTGACGGCGGGCGCCTGCGCGCTCCTGGCACCGTCGGTGGTGAGCGCGTTCGCCGTACGGGCGACCTTGCTGCGGCTGCCGAAGAGCCATTCGGCGATGTACGCGAAGAAGGCCAGGGTGTAGACGGCCATCGCGGAGTAGATCAGCGTATTGCTGAGATGCGCGAGGTGTTCGTTGGTGGCGGTGGCGAAGGTCACTTCTTCTGGGCCCCTTCAGCGGCAGGTACGGGGGTTGTGGCGCCCGGCTCCTGATCGGGGTCGGCGTCTTTCTCGTCGGTCTTCGTGGGTGCCCGGTCGTGCACGAGCGCGGCCAGGTCGCCCAGTTCCTCGGGCAGCTTCGCGGACTCGCTGCGGCCGAGGCCAGCCATCTCGACGACGGTCACGCCGTCGGCCCCCGTGGTGGCGCGCACCCAGACGCGGCGGCGCTGGATGAACAGGGAGCCGGCCAGTCCGAAGATCGCGGCGAGCGCGGCGCCGAGCGCCCAGCCGTTGCCCGGCTGCTGCACGACCTGGAAGCCGGCCCACTCCTTGATGTCCTTGTCGAACGTGATCGAGCCGTTGCCCCCGGGCAGCGTCATGCTCTCGCCGGGCAGCAGACGTGCCGTCAGCTTGTTGCCCTTGGCGTCCTTGAACTGCTTCAGGTTCTTGGTGTTCAGCTGGTACACGTTCTGCGGGATGCCCGCGTTGACGCCCAGGTCCCCGTGGTACGCGGTCACCGCGAGCACCGGGAAGTCGAGCCCCGGGAACTGGGAGTACATCGTGCCCTTGCCGGCACCCGCGAAGGTCGGCACGAAGAACGCGGCGAAGCCGAGCTGGTCGTGCACCCCCTGGGCGTTCCGGTAGCCGTCGTAGACCTTGACGGCGCCCTGCGAGGTCGCGTTCGAGTCGATGGGCAGCAGCGGCACCGCGCCCTGGAAGACGACGTCGCCCTTGCCGTCGCGGACGGTGACGGTGGGGGCGTACCCGTGGCTGACGAGGTAGACCTTCGCATCGCCGATGTTCAGCGGCTCGTTGACCCTGACGGTGGTCTTCTTGTCCTTGCCGTAGGCACCCACGCTGTAGGTGATGGCCGCCTCGTACGTACGCGGGGTGCCCTTGTTCGGGCCGTTGCGCTCGTAGGTGCCGGTGAACCGGTCCAGCTTGAAGCTGAACGGCACCAGATCGTCGTCGGTGAACAGGCTGCCGGACTTGAAGTCGTCGTACTGGGTGAGGGTGTTGGAGAACCCGTCGCCCTCGACGACAAGCTTGTTGCCCTCGGACTTGTAGAGCTGTCCCCAGGCGAAGGCGATCAGCATCACGATGAGGGCGACATGGAAGGCGAGATTTCCGGCCTCGCGCAGATAGCCCTTCTCGGCTGCGACCGCGTCACCGGTGACGTGCGCGCGGAAGCGGCGCCGCTTGAGCACCTTCAGCGCGGCCTCGCGGACCTGCTCGGGATCGGCGTCGGTGCGCCAGGTCGCATAGGCGGGCAGCCGGGTCAGCCGCTTGGGCGCGCCCGGCGGGCGGCCCCTCAGCTGGCCCACGAACTGCCAGGTGCGCGGCACGATGCAGCCGATGAGCGAGATGAACAGCAGGATGTAGATCGCCGAGAACCACACCGAGCTGTACACGTGGAACAGCCCGAGCTTCTCGTAGATCGGCCCCAGCGTCGTGTGGGCGTCCAGGAAGTCCTGCACCTTGAGCGCGTCGGTGCCGGACTGCGGGATCAGCGAACCGGGGATCGCCCCGAGCGAGAGCAGGAACAGCAGGAGCAGCGCGACCCGCATGGAGGTCAACTGCCGCCAGAACCACCGGCCCCAGCCGATGATCTCGCGCGCTGTCCAGGTGACCCAGCCCTGGAGTCCGGGGGCGCGGGAGCCGCCGAACGAACCGGGCATGGCCGTCTCGGTGGGCGCGGTGGACAGTTGCGAGCCGGCCTCGCCGAGGTCGGCCTCGGAGCCGTTGGCGGGGCTCTCGTCGCTGTGCACGTCGGTGCTCCGTGTGTCGCTCATGGATCAGATCCCCACCGTGAAGCCGTTGGACCAGCTCTGCATCTGCTGGACGATGCCGTCCCAGGCGCCCGTCAGCAGCAGCAGGCCGGTCACGATCATCATGGTGCCGCCGATACGCATCACCCAGACATAGTGGCGCTTGACCCATCCGAAGGCGCCGAGCGCCTTGCGGAAGGCGACGGCGGCGAGGACGAAGGGCACTCCCAGACCGAGGCAGTAGGCGACGGTCAGTACGGCCCCGCGTCCGGCGCTCGCCTGGTCGGAGGAGAGCGCCAGTACGGAGGCGAGCGTGGGCCCGATGCACGGAGTCCAGCCGATGCCGAACAACGCGCCGAGAAGGGGTGCGCCCACCAGGCCGGTGGCCGGCCGCTTGTGGAAGCGGAACTCGCGCTGGGTGAGCCAGGGCATCAGCCCCATGAAGAACACGCCCAGCACGATCATCAGGGCGCCGAGCACCTTGGACAGGGTGGCGTTGTGCTCCTGCAGCGTCTGGCCGAAGTAGCCGAACAGCGCGCCGCTGGAGACGAACACGGCCGTGAAGCCGAGCACGAACAAGGAGGCACCCGCGACCATCCGGCCGCGCCGGGCCTCGGCGAGGTCGGTGCCCGTGACGCCGGTCACATAGGAGAGGTAACCGGGTACGAGCGGCAGGACGCACGGGGAGAAGAACGAGACGAGGCCGCCGAGGAGGGCGACGGGCAGCGCGACCAGCAGCGCCCCGTTGAGAACGGTCTGGTTCGGGTCGGTGGCCGCGGCGAGCGTGGACACTGCGCTCACGTCACTTCTCCGCGACGACCGGGGCGAGCATCTCGCGCAGCTTGTCCTCGCTGAGGGCCTGGAGCGTGCGCGCGGCGACCTTCCCCTCCCGGTCGATGACCAGTGTGGAGGGGATCGCCTGCGGGTTGAGCGTGCCCTTCGCGAAGCGGAGCATCAACTTGCCGGTCGGGTCGTACAGGCTCGGATAGGTGACCCCGTACTGCTTCTCGAAGGCACGGGCCGGCTGTGTGCTGGTGTCACGGGTGTTGATGCCGACGAACTGGACGCCCTTGCCCTCCATGTCCTTGGCGACCTTGACGAAGTTCGACGCCTCGGCGCGGCACGGCGGGCACCAGGAGCCCCAGACGTTGATGACGACGACCTTGCCCTTGTAGTCGGCGACGTCGAGCTGCTTGCCGTCGATCGTGCTGCCGGACAGGTCCGGGGCGGCGGACCGCTCACCCTGCTTGACGGTCGCGATGCCGTCCTTGCCGGTGATGAAGTTGGTGTTGCCGGAACCCCCGGACGTGCCACCGGATCCGCAGGCCGACAGGACGAACGCGGCGACGGCGGCTCCGGCGGTGGCCAGGGCGGCGCGTCGGCGGCTGCGGTCACGGGTGCGGTTCAGGCGCTGGGGGGTGCGGCGGGCGGCACTCATGTGAAAAGTTTCGCATGTCCGATCCGGGGATCTTGCGCACCCCCCTTGCGGGTGGAAAAGCGCATTTCAGGCGGCGTTTGACGGGGTGCTCGAGGCATCCACCCCTGCGCCCGGGAGGAACGCCTTCCAGCCACCCGCCGGCTGCTGTCCCACGTCCAGGGTCTGCAGCTTGCGCACGGTCTCGGGCTTCTGGACGTCGAGCCAGTCCGTGAACTGCCGGAAGGACACGAGCCGTACGTCGCCGCCCTTCTCCTTCTCACGCGCGATGTGCTTGAACGCCTCTTCGACGGCGTCCATGTATATGCCGCCGTTCCAGTGCTCGAAGTGGTTGCCTATGAAGTAGGGCGCGCGATTTGTCTCATATGCCCGCTTGAATCCGGATATGTAGGCGTTCGCCGCCTGAGTGCGCCAGCCCGGGTAGTTGTACGAGGGCGCCTGTGTCGTCCTGATCGACTGGTTGGCGAGCATGTTGTAGTCCATCGACAGGACTTCGAAGGTGTGCCCGGGGAACGGGATCAACTGGAGCGGGAAGTCCCACAGTCCCTGCCGCTTCACCGGCCAGCGCTGCCGGCCGCCGGGCGAGGAGGCGTCGTAGCGCCAGCCCAGCTCGCGGGCCGTCGGCAGCAGGTTGTCCTGGCCGAGGAGGCAGGGCGTGCGACCGCCGATCAGTTCCTTGTCGTAGTCGAAGGGCAGGGCCGGCAGATCCGTGAAGCCGGTGTTGGTGCGCCACTCCTTGACGAAGGACTTGGCCTGGGCGATCTCGCTGCGCCACTGCTTGGGCGTCCAGTTACCGACCGTGCCGAAGCCGGAGCAGAAGTGGCCGTTGAAGTGGGTGCCTATCTCATGGCCCTCGAGCCAGGCCCGGTGGACGTTCTCCAGGGTGGCGCGCACGTGCGCGTCCGTCAGATAACCGATGTCGGAGGCGCCCGGCGCGTTGTTCGGAGGCAGGTACAGACGCTTCTTCGACTCGGGCAGCAGATAGAGCCCGGAGAGGAAGAAGGTCATGTGGGCGCCGTGCTCCTTGGCGAGGTCGAGGAAGCGCGGGAAGAGACCGTTGCCGACCTCGCCGGCGCCGTCCCAGGAGAAGACGACGAACTGCGGCGGCATCTCACCCGGTTCCAGGGGCCGCGGCTTGTCCGGCTGGTTGGGCTGCTTGCCGGTGTCGGAGGTGGAACCGTCACCGAGGAGGTGCGCGGTGGCGGTGGGCCTGGGGCTGGGGCGGGAGCTCCCGGCATCAGCGGAGCCCCCCTTGCCGGAACCGCGTCCCGGGCTCGCGCCGTCATGCGACTGGGAGCCGCACGCGGCCAGTCCCATGGCGGCCGCCGCACCGGCACCGAGTCCCATCAATCCTCGGCGGCTGATCTCCCGCATCCCGTCCTCGTCTCATAGCGCGCTCTCAGCGGTCACACAGTGAGAGGGCGCGTCGGAGACAAAGGTTCCGCTCAAGCCGCTGATGTGTCGCGGATTTTACGAAGATACGGCTGGATGACGGACTTGCGTACGACTTGTGACGAAACGTACGTCCTGGTGCAGGGCGTGCGCCCAACGGCGCACGCCTCCACCACCCGGCCCCGGTCGGTCGGGACCGCCCGTACGGCTCAGGCCCCGAAGGCCTTGTCCTTGCCCTTCACGGGCTTGGCCCCGGCCAGCAGATGGGCCGGAACCAGGTCCCGGGCCGGCTCGGTGTAGCCGACCGACACGATCTTGTCGCCCTGGTACGTGAACGTCGTCAGCGAGGCGAGCGTGCACTGCCGCTTGCGCGGATCGTGCCACAGGCGCCGCTTCTCCACGAAACTGCGCACGATCCAGATCGGCAGCTGATGGCTGACACAGACGGCCTCGTGCCCGCGCGCCGCGTCCTTGGCGGCGTCCAGCGCCCCGATCATCCGCACGACCTGGTCCACATAGGGCTCGCCCCAGGACGGCTTGAACGGGTTGACCAGGTGCTTCCAGTTCTCCGGCCGCCGCAGCGCGCCGTCCCCGACCCCGAAGGTCTTGCCCTGGAAGACGTTCTCGGCCTCGATGAGCCGCTCGTCGGCGGCGAGGTCGAGCCCGTGCGCCTTGGCGATCGGGGTGGCCGTCTCCTGCGCCCGCTCCAGCGGGGAGGCGACGACATGGGTGATGTCACGGGAGGACAGGTGCTCGGCGACCCGCTCGGCCATCTGCCGCCCCAGTTCGGACAGGTGGTAGCCGGGGAGCCGCCCGTACAGAACGCCGTCCGGGTTGGCGACCTCCCCGTGACGCATCAGGTGGACGACGGTGATGTCACTCATGCTGCCGTGGCCTCCGCTGCTGCACGGGCCGCCGCGGGAAGGGCGTCGGCGATCCGCTGGATCGCGCGCTCGTCGTGGGCGGTGGAGACGAACCAGGATTCGAAGGACGAGGGTGGCAGATAGACACCCTGGGAGAGAAGGGAGTGGAAGAAGGCCGTGAACCGGAAGGACTCCTGGCTCTTGGCGTCCTCGTAGTTGTGCACGGGGCGATCGGTGAAGAACACGGAGAACATGTTGGACGCGCTCTGGAGCCGGTGCTCCACGCCTTCCTTGGTCAGCGCGTCGGTGACGAGCGTACGGATCTCAGCGGAGACCGCGTCGACCTTGGCGTACGCGGCGTCGTCGAGCAGCCGCAGTTGGGCGAGGCCGGCGGCGGTGGCGACCGGATTCCCGGAGAGGGTGCCCGCCTGGTACACGGGTCCGGCCGGGGCGAGGTGCGCCATGACGTCCGCGCGTCCGCCGAAGGCCGCGGCGGGGAAGCCTCCGCCCATGACCTTGCCGAAGGTCATGAGGTCGGGCTCGACCCCGTCGATTCCGTACCAGCCGGCCCTGCTGGTCCGGAATCCGGTCATGACCTCGTCGGAGATGTACAGGGCGCCGTTCTCCCGGCAGAGGTCCTTCAGGCCCTGGTTGAACCCGGGCAGCGGCGGCACGACGCCCATGTTCCCGGGAGAGGCCTCGGTGATCACGCAGGCGATCTCTCCGGGATGAGCGGAGAAGGCGGCGCGGACGGCCTCGAGGTCGTTGTACGGGAGAACAACGGTGTCCCCGGCCTGGGCGCCGGTGACTCCGGGGGTGTCGGGCAGGGCGAACGTGGCCACTCCGGACCCGGCGGCCGCCAGCAGCGAATCGACGTGCCCGTGATAGCAGCCGGCGAATTTGATCACCTTGGCCCTGCGGGTGAATCCGCGGGCCAGCCGGATCGCTGACATCGTGGCTTCCGTCCCGCTGGAGACGAGCCGCACCTGCGCCACGGGCGCGACCCG
The DNA here is from genome assembly GCF_001507435.1 of Streptomyces sp. NRRL F-5122. GTDB lineage: Bacteria > Actinomycetota > Actinomycetes > Streptomycetales > Streptomycetaceae > Streptomyces > Streptomyces lannensis. The sequence continues at coordinate 2,313 of NZ_LMWH01000239.1, read as the reverse complement.
GGCGACGATCTCCTCGGCGAGCGCGACCTCGCCCTCACCGGGCGTGCCGAAGGAGGTACCGCGCGAGACCGCCTCCTGTACGGCGGCGGTCACCTCGGGGTGGGAATGCCCGAGAATCATGGGCCCCCAGGAACAAACAAGATCAACATATTCGCGCCCGTCGGCATCGGTCAGATAGGGACCGTCACCGGACACCATGAACCGGGGCGTACCGCCCACGGCGCGGAAGGCGCGCACCGGAGAGTTCACGCCGCCCGGCGTGACGGCCGACGCGCGCTCGAAAAGAGTCTGCGAAACTGGGGCTTCGTACGGATAGCTCACACAAGCCATGGTGTCAGAGCCCGCAAAGATCCCGCGGAGAGGTGTTTGAACGCACGTTTCGGCGGGCGGCCGTGGGGGAGGTCACTGACACGATGATCGGGTTGCGCGGCGGGGGCCACGCGTCCTAGAAAAGCACTCGGGTGGAGATATGCATCGCGGTGGCGGACTGGGCGAGGGGACCGATGACCTCGGTCCTCGGCGTGCCCGGCGGGGAAGGCACCGGCGCGACGCGGAAGAGACGAGCGAGAGACGCCAGGCGCAGAGCGCGCAGGGCGGAGCTGAGCGGATCGACCGGCTGTCACGTATGGATGGCATGGACCATGCGAACCGTAGGGTTGATCGACTCGGGTCTGGGAGCGGGAATGGTGGCCGGGTGGGGGTGACGTACAAATACTTCGGTGCGCCGGACGGCGCCACCGCGGCCCGGGTCCCGATCTCGATGCGTCCCGAGGAGCTCGGCGGTGACGAGCTCGGCATGGGCGGCATGTTCACCAAGATCAAGCCGGAGACCATGGCGGCGATGGTCCTCACGGGCATCGAGGGCGTCCCGCTGCACAAGGTCCCGCCGCTGGAACTGGTGGTCCTGCACCCCGATTACGCGGTGGTCAAGCTCCCCATGACGGTCGTGGACCCCATACGCGGCATAGGCGAGGAGGCGGTGGGCGCGGCGGCGTTCATCTGGTCGACGGTTCCCGACCGGGGCGGACCCCGGGACGCGTTCAACGTCTACCAGCTGCTGCACGAGTGGCAGGATTTCAGCCATCGCCTGCACGAGGCCGGGCATCAGCCGTACTGCCTGGTGTGGCCCTGATCCGGAGCTCCTGACCGCGCTGCCCCGAGCCGGGCCATGACGCTGCCGGTCCACGGAGGAGGGGCGCCCCGAAGACGGGACGCCCCTCGACCTCGTGGCGTCACTTCACGGTGACGAACACCGTGACGTGTGGCGTCACTTCACGCTGACGATCACCGTCGGCGAAACCGTCGCGCCATGGCTCACCCGGAACCTCTCCGAGCCCCTGGTGGTGAGCTTCGTGGCCATGAAGGTGTAGTTGTTGGCCTGGTCGACCTTGACGGTCTTCACGGTCACCCACTTGGTGCCGTCGAACCGCTGGAGCGACAGGGCGTCACCTATCCTCAGACCCGTCGCGGCGCCCGTGAACGTCACCGACTCACCGGACTGGAGTTCGGTCCTGGAGGCGTTGACACTGATCGAGACCATCGTCGCGGTCTTCACCGTGGTCGCGCTGTGCTGTGTCGCCGGGGCGGCGAAGGCGCCGGCAGCGCCGGTGGCCAGCAGCGCGACGGACAGCGCACCAACGGGGAGCAGACGGGCGGAACGGGTGCGAAGTGAGGACTTCACTGTTGTCTCCTGTACTGTGACGGATCCCCCACTGACGGATTCCCCCACCTTGCGCGCACCACTGAGGCTTCCACGGAGCCGAGCGGGCGGCGACCTGTCTGTCACTGGATTGCAGTAACGAGACGGGCCCGAAGATCGCCACTTTAAGTGATTTCACCAGGTCGTTCGGGTAATCATGACGCCCGACTTTCTTACGTCGGCTTCACTTCACACCGGCCGTCGACGCCCTCGGCGCGAGCGTGCGGACCGCCTTCGGCACCTCGACGGATCCGTGCGCCGCAGGTCGGCGCCGGTGCTCGCCCGCTACGGAGGCCAACTCGGCCGCACCCGAGGGTGGTTGTCCCCGCCACGAGACGCGCTCCGGGTCCCGTCGGCCGGCGGGGCACTTGCCGCCGACTGCCGGTCCCAGCGCACCGCACCTTGGATGACGCCATCCGGGCGCTGTCCGCAGGCCCCCTGATCGGTCTCTGCCTACGCTGGAATTCGGTCTCTTCGTCGGCCGGAACCGTACGCCAGGAGAGCGCGCCGATGGACACCACCGAACACCCACCACCCGCGAGCCGGCTGCGGGCGTGGATGCTGGAGGGGCTGTCCGACATGGGCAAGGGCTCCGCACAGCAGCAGCCCACCGA
>NZ_LMWH01000238.1 GCF_001507435.1 Streptomyces sp. NRRL F-5122 | reverse complement strand
GGCGCTTCCCTTCGGTGTTTCCGACTCTATCAGACCATTTCACGATCCGATTTCCTCGGCGCTTTCCAGGTTTACGCTCTCGCGTTTCCCTTTCCGGCGTTGTCGACTCTATCAGATCCCTCAGTTCCCTTCGGGGCCTGACTCCCAGTCAACCGGGTTTGCCCTTGCGGCTGTTGGGCCGTTCGGACTTCCCAAACCCTAGCGGATCTCTCCGGCGATTCCCAATCGAGTGGATCTCGAGTGGTTCTGCGTCGACACACGCCGAAGAAATCGAATTCGGGCGTGCCGAAATCGATCCCATCAGGAGATCTTGCTGAATGGTTTGACTGCCGCTGTCGCGGCGGGAGTTGCTGCCGGAGAACCGTTACGGCCTCGTGGCAACTCGGAGAACTTTACGGATCTGGGGTTGGACTGTCAAGCGTGCCCAGGGCGACGCGGCGCCAAACCTCCGCCTGCGTCAATCGAGGTCGCTGAGGCGTCCGCCGGCGTCCGGCTGAGCGTCCTCCACCCGGCGCAACAGGCGGGTCAGCACCTCACCGAGGACCGAACGGTCCTCGGTGGAGAGGTCCTGGAGGAGGTCCTCCTCGAAGCGGGAGGCCAGGCGCATCGCCTCGAGCCACTTCTCGCGTCCCTCGGACGTCAGCTCCACGATCACCCGGACGCGGTTGGCCTCGTCGCGCTCACGGGTTACGAGCCCTTCGCTCACCATGCGGTCGATGCGGTGGGTCATGGCGGCCGGCGTCAGGCCGAGCCGCTTGGCCAGGTCGCTCGGACCCATGCGGTACGGGGAGCCGGACAGCACCAGCGCCTTCAGTACCTCCCACTCGGCGTTGCTGATCCCGAGCTCCGCGGTCTGCCGGCCGTAGGCGACGTTCATACGGCGGTTGAGCCGGGACAGTGCGGAGACGATCTTCTCCACCTGCGGGTCCAGACCCTGGAATTCGCGCTGGTAGGCGGCGATCTGTTCGTCGAGCGTCGGCTCACTGCCGCCGGGGGTGTCACCCATGGCCGCAGTATGGCACGCACTCGCTTGGCGTTGAAGTCCTTCACAGTGTAATGTTGAATCAGTCAACTTTAGCTTCTAAGTCTTCAGGGTTAACTGTTTCAGAGGTGAGACCTTCTGGTCGTGCACTCCGGGCGGACCCTCCTTCCCAAGGCAGGTGAACGTGACCAGAGCGATGGGCGCAGCGATGCGCCGGATCCATGTAGGCAACGCACTCAGCGCGTTCGGCCTCGGCTTCACCGTCCCGTATCTGTACGTGTACGTGGCCCAGGTGCGCGACCTCGGTGCCGCGACGGCGGGCCTTGTGCTCGCCGTGTTCGCCGTGGCCGCCCTTGTCGTCCTGCCCTTCGCTGGGCGGGCCATCGTCCGGCGGGGTCCCCTTCCGGTGCTGCTCACCGCCCTGGTCGTCGCCGCGGTCGGCGCCCTGAGCCTGGGCCTCGCCGCTACCGCCGTGCGCGTACTGGTCTCGGCGGCGCTGCTCGGAGCAGGGCAGGCGGTGATGCAGCCCGCGCTGGCCACGATGATCGTGGACTCCTCGACCACGCAGACGCGGTCGCGCGCCTTCGCCATGCAGTTCTTTCTGCAGAACCTCGGGCTCGGTGTCGGTGGTCTGATCGGGGGGCACCTCGTCGACACCACGCGTGCCGCGTCCTTCACCCTGCTGTTCGCCGTCGAGGCCGCGATCTTCCTGTTGCTCGTGGTCATCATCGCGACGGTCCGGATCCCGCATCTGCCACAGGCGGAGGCGGACGCGCCGCGAGGCGGCCGGTCGAGCTGGAAACAGTTGCTGGGCAACCGCGCCATGGTGCAGCTGTGTGTACTCGGCTTCGTGCTGTTCTTCGCCTGCTACGGCCAGTTCGAGTCCGGACTGAGTGCGTACGGCGTCGAGGCGGCCGGAGTCTCCACGTCCGCGCTGGGCACGGCGCTGGCGGCGAACACGATGGTGATCGTCGTGGCGCAGTTCGCCGTGCTGAAGTTCGTCGAGCGGCGGCGACGGTCGCGGGTGATCGCGGCCGTCGGGCTCCTCTGGGCCGTCGCCTGGGCCATCGCGGGCTACGCGGGTCTCGGACACGGCAGCCAGACCATGGCGACCGCCGCCTTCGTCTCGACGTACGCGCTCTTCGGGCTGGGTGAGGCCATGCTGTCGCCGACGCTCGCCCCGCTGGTCGCGGATCTTGCGCCGTCGGGCATGGCAGGCCAGTACAACTCGGCGTTCGCCCTGGTCAAGCAACTTGCTCTGGCAGTGGGCCCGGCGGTCGGAGGTCCGCTGGCCGCGTCGCTGCCGGCACCGTACGTCGTGACGTTCCTGCTGTTCTCGCTGGGCATCACGTTCCTGGCGGTCCGGCTCGGGCGCAGCCTCACACCTGCCCAGAACCACCCCTCGAGGAGCCGGGTGGTTGCCCAGGGGGCACCGGGTCGCACGGACGGTCTGGAGGTCAGCCCGTCCTGCGCGTGAGGGACGGGTCGCTGAAGCCGGCCGGGGTGCGAGCGCACGACAGCACGGTGCTTCGCACCCCTGGACGGCCCCGCTCAGCCGTCAGCCGGCTCCCCGGGGCAGCGCGAACTCGCACCACACCGCCTTGCCACCGCCCGGCGTCCGGCGCGAGCCCCAGTTCGAGGCGATCGTCGCCACGATCGCGATGCCCCGTCCCGCCTCGTCCGCCGGCTCCGCGCGACGACGGCGGGGCAGCTGGTCGTCACCGTCCGTCACCTCGATGATCAGCCGACGGTCCGTGCGCCGGAGGCGCAGCCTCATCGGCGGGACTCCGTGCTGAAGGGAGTTCGCGACGAGTTCGCTCGCGGCCAGTACGCCGAGGTCGTGAAGATCCGTCGGGAACCGCCAGCTCGTCAGCACACCCGAGGCGAACGCACGCGCGCGGGGGGCCGCCTCGACGCCCCCGAGCAGGTCCAGGGCGGCGTTGCGGAACAGATCGCCGTCCGGCCCCGGTCTCGCCGGGTGCTGGAGGACCAGGAGCGCCACGTCGTCGTCGTGTCCCGCGGTGACGCCCGCCGAGCGCAGCAGGCGGTCGCAGATCACCTGCGGCGTGCCCGTGGCCCCCGCGAGTGCGCTCTCCAGCGCCGCGATGCCCTCGTCGAGGTCCGCGTCCCTGCGCTCCACCAGGCCGTCCGTGTACAGGACGGCCGTGGCGCCGGGTCCCAGCGGTACCGAGCCGGACGCGTGCATCCAGCCGCCGGTGCCGAGCGGCGGGCCGGTCGGCTCGTCGGCGCGCAGCACCACGCCGCTCTCGTCCCGGACGAGGATCGGCAGGTGACCCGCCGACGCGTAGACCAGACGTCCCTCGTTCGGGTCATGGATGGCGTACACACAGGTCGCGATCTGGTTGGGGTCGATCTCCTGGGCCAGACCGTCGAGGAGCTGGAGCACCTCGTGCGGAGGGAGGTCCAGACGGGCGTACGCCCGTACGGCCGTGCGCAGTTGGCCCATCACCGCGGCCGCACGGACTCCCCTGCCCATCACGTCGCCGATCACCAGTGCGGTGCGACCGCCGCCGAGCGTGATCACGTCGTACCAGTCGCCGCCGACCGCCGCCTCCGTGCCGCCCGGCTGGTAGGTGGCGGCGATGCGCAGGTCGTCGGGCTCTTCCAGTTCCTGCGGCAGCAGGGAGCGCTGAAGGGTCACCGCGGTCCTGCGCTGCTCGCGCTCGCTGGCCCGCAGCCGTTCGGCGGCCTCGGCGTGGTCGGTGACGTCGGCGGCGAAGACGAGCACGCCCCTGGCCCTGTCACCGGGCACGTCCACCGGAGTGCACGTGAACGTGTACGAACGGCCGCTAGGCGCCTTGCGGGACTTGACCGTGCGCGGCTTGGAGCTGCGCAGGACCTGGTCGAGCAGCGGGAGCAGGCCGAGCTCGTCCAGCTCGGGCAGCGCCTCGCGCGCCGGTTCACCGACGGGGCGCACGCCGAAGGCCGCCACATAGGCGTCGTTCACATAGGCGATGCGGTGCTCGGGGCCGTGCACGAGGGCGACGAGGGCGGGAATGCGGTCGAGGACCTCTCGGGCCGGCAGCTCGTCGACGGCGGGCACGCCCGCCGGGTCGTCGGTGAGCCGCTCGGCGCGGGCCACGGGCACGGAGCCGTCACCCAGCCGATCCGGGGAGACCGTGTGCTCGGTCCGCGCTGCGGCGCGGCGCTGCGTTCCGGGGAGCCGGGCGCTCCAGCGCGTGAAGTTCACCGATTCCTTGCCTCGTCGTTGTCGTCTCCGGCCGGCTCCGGTTCCGGTCGGGGTCCGGTCCGGAGGCCCGCCCCGGGGGTACGGCCCAGTTGGGGGAAGCCTGGTGGATGCGCCCGGGCGAGGGTCGGCCCGCCCACGGTCGTGGACCAGTCTCCCCGACCGGGCCGACATCCGTCAGACGTCGGCCCTTTCGGCGGAGTTCCTGGATCCGGTCAGGACGACCCCTTCGGGTACCCAGGAGGCTTTCCACCGGCCGCAAGTTCGAACTCCGCGCGGGGGTGTTCGAGTGAACCGAGAGAGACGATCTCCCTCTTGAAGAGCCCGGCCAGGGTCCATTCGGCCAGCACACGCGCCTTGCGGTTGAAGGTGGGCACCCTGCTGAGGTGGTACACGCGATGCATGAACCACGCAGGGTACCCCTTCAGCTTGCGCCCGTAGACGTGGGCGACACCCTTGTGCAGTCCCAGGGAGGCGACCGAGCCCACGTATTTGTGCGCGTACGTCTCCAGCGCCTGGTCGCGCAGCGAGCGCACGATGTTGTCGCCGAGCACCCGTGCCTGGCGCACCGCGTGCTGGGCGTTGGGCGCGGTCTCCTGGCCCGGTTCGGCGGCGGTGACGTCCGGGACGGCCGCCGCGTCGCCCGCGGCCCAGGCGTGCCGGACGCCGTCCAGGGTGAGTTCGGGGGTGCACTTCAGGCGACCGCGGCCGTTCAGCGGAAGGTCCGTGGCGGCCAGCACGGGGTGCGGTTTCACTCCGGCGGTCCACACGACCGTACGCGCGGGGAAGCGCGCGCCGTCGGAGAGGACGGCGACCCGGTCGACGCAGGACTCCAGCCGGGTCTTCAGGCGTACGTCGATGTTGCGGCGGCGCAGTTCGCTGACCGTGTAGCGGCCCATTTCCTCGCCGACCTCCGGAAGGATGCGGTCGGAGGCCTCCACGAGGATCCACTTCATGTCCTCGGGCTTGACGTTGTGGTAGTAGCGCGCGGCGTAACGGGCCATGTCCTCGAGTTCGCCGAGCGCCTCCACGCCGGCGAATCCGCCCCCCACGAAGACGAAGGTGAGGGCCGCGTCGCGGATCTCGGGATCGCGCGTTGAGGAGGCGATGTCCATCTGCTCGATGACGTGGTTGCGCAGTCCGATGGCCTCCTCGACCGTCTTGAAGCCGATGCCGTGCTCGGCCAGACCGGGAATCGGCAGCGTGCGCGAGATGGAGCCCGGAGCGAGGACGAGTTCGTCGTACGACAGCTGCTCCGTCTGCCCGGTCTCCTCGGTGGCGAGCGTGTCGAGCGTGGCGGTGCGCTTGGCGTGGTCGATGGAGGTGACCTCGCCGACGACGACCCGGCAGCCGTCCAGGACCCGCCGGAGCGGGACGACCACATGGCGCGGCGAGATGGCGCCGGCCGCCGCCTCCGGCAGGAAGGGCTGGTACGTCATGTACGGATCGGGCGACACCACCACGATCTCGGCCTCGCCGCGCGCGAGTTCCGCCTTGAGTCTGCGTTGCAGACGCAGGGCCGTGTACAGGCCGACGTAGCCACCGCCGACGATGAGGATGCGCACACACTTCGGGGGGTCGGGGGGCGTGCCCCGATGGGTTGCAGCCGTCACCATCCCATGACGCCTCGGACTCTGGAGTTTGTCCACAGCCCCGGCAAATTGTGTGACCGGCCAACGGCACGAGGCAGAGTTGGCCGAATTGCCGGACTGTGTGAAAGGACCGCAGGTCAGCCGGTGCATGCGAGGTGGCGTTCGAGGGATTAATCGGGACGTAACCGCCCCGTACTCCGATCGGGGGGCGCTCTGTGCGGAACCTGCCCCTTCTGAATTGACCCCTGCTCAACTATGTTCGTGTGTCGACGGGGTGTAAGGGGTTGCGCTCGACCGGCCCGCGACGGGCGGACCTGGTCGCATACGGCGCTGGTTCCGTGCACACCGGCTTCCAATGGCGGGAAGTCTCCGGGGGGAGACGTCATTACCGGGGGATCGCTTATGCACATTCAGGACTCTCATTGGCCGTCCACGTCTGCCGTCGGACCGGCGGGCGCGATGAGCGCGGCCACGGGGAACGGACGCGGGGACGGTGCTCGGTCGACACCGCTGCGCGTGGACGCACAGCGCAACCTGGAACATGTACTGCGGGCGGCGCGCGAGGTCTTCGGCGAGCTGGGCTACGGCGCGCCGATGGAGGACGTGGCGCGCCGTGCCAGGGTCGGCGTCGGCACGGTGTACCGGCGCTTCCCGAGCAAGGACGTCCTGGTGCGGCGGATAGCCGAGGAGGAGACCTCCCGGCTGACCGATCAGGCCAGGGCGGCGCTCGGCCAGGAGGACGAGCCGTGGTCGGCGCTCTCGCGCTTCCTGCGGACGTCGGTGGCGTCGGGCGCGGGTCGGCTGCTGCCACCGCATGTGCTGCGGGTGGGAGTGGCCGAGGACGGTCCGCAGGGGCCGGACTCCCTGCTGGTGGACGAGGCGCGGGTGCCGCAGCAGCGCTACCCGTCCGCCACCGAGCTCCGGCTCGTCGAGCAGCGGACCGCCGCGGAGCAGGACGACGCCGGTGCGGCCAGACTGCTCGAGGTCGTCGGTCAGCTCGTCGAGCGGGCTCGTGGCGCGGGTGAACTGCGGCCCGACGTCACCGTCTCCGACGTGCTGCTGGTGATCGCGACGGCGGCGCCGTCGCTGCCGGACCCCGCCCAGCAGGCGGCGGCCTCGACCCGGTTGCTCGACATTCTGCTGGAGGGCCTGCGCTCCCGCCCGGCTTGAGCCGGTCGGCGCCCCGCCCGGGCTCCTGCTCGTCGGCTCTCCCCGGGCGCGGATCCTGTGCGGTCCGCGCCCGGGACACCTACCGCGTATCACCCGTCCCGGTGAGCCGTCCTACGAACCGGGACGGTGCTCCACGAACGAAATCACCGGCAGGGGTCGTCCCGGGCTCCCACGACCCGGTTCACCCGCACGTGGACGACGGGGCCCCGCTCATCGGACGGGATGGCGCGCGGACGCCTCCGCCAGGTCCGCCAGTACGTCCTCCGCCGTGAACGCGGAGCCCTTGGCCTGTTCGGCGTCGAAGCGTGCCGGGCCGAGGGCGTCCCGGGCCGCGTCCCGTGTCCGCTCGACCTCCGTGGACTCCGGTGCGGGCCGCACCGCCGGACCGCGCCAGCTGTCCGCGGCGGCGAGCAGCCGGACCGCGTCGGCGTGCGCGCCCAGGCTGCCCAGGACGTTGGCCGCGGTGTCCACGAGTCCCGCCGTCACCGCCTCCGCGCACTGGCCCGACACCGCCTGGCTCAGTGCCTCGGACACCTTGGGCAGACCGGACTCCGGTCCCGCCTCGGCGACGGTGACGAGCGCGTCGACACCGTTCAGCGCGGCGACGAACTGCGGGGGCGGTGTGCCGCTCCACATCTCCACCCGCGCCCGTTCCCACCACTCCCGCGCCACGGCGGTCTCCCCGTCGTCCAGCGCCATGCGGGCGCGCAACAGCGACACGTACGCGCGGGCGTCCTGCACTCCGTACCGATCGGCGGCATCGCTCGCCTCGTCCAGCGCCGCCCGCGCGTCCTCCCGCTTCCCCTCGCGGTACGTGATCTCGCCGAGCCGTGCGATGAGGAACGGGGTCTCCGCGTATGCCCCCACCTCGTGGGCGAGTCGCAGCGCCTCCTCGTACTCGCCCTGCGCCTCGGGGAAGTCGCCCCGCCCCATCGCCGCCTCGCCCGCCGCGCTGCACACCTGCGCACGCATCCAGCGGTCGCCCACCCGGCGGCTGATCAGGCGGAGTTCGGCGAGGTCGCCGTCCACGTCGTGCAGACCGCCCTGCGAGTCGACGAGGACATGCGTGCGGAGCATGAGGGTGACGCCGATCTCCCAGTCGTCGCCGTGGCTGCGGCAGTTGGCGAGTGCCGCGTCCATGGCGAGCCGGACGTCGTGCGGTTCACCCAGGTAGTAGGCGGTCATCGGCCAGATGATGCCGGGCAGCCGCGCCGCGTCCCGGCCTCCCCGAGCGAAGTGCTCGTGCACCAGGGCGACGTACCGCTGCGATCGCTCGTTCCGCATCGATTCCGCCGGCCGCGACTCGGCGAGCAGAAACATGTGCAGGACCCGCAGTTTCATCCGCAGCGCATGGAGGGGGTGCCCCCGCTCGGCGTCCTCGTGGGCGAGGAACGTGTCGACGGGGTCGACCGCCTCGAGCTCCTCGAAGGCGTCGACGGCGGGGCGCCCCGCGGAGGCGGTGCAGGACTCCGCTTTCCCGGTCCCGACCCGGGGCGGGACCGCCGTCGGCGCGGGAGCGACCGGGTCATGGCCGGCGCGGGCGTCCAGGACCGCTCCGAGGCGCAGCAGGCGGTCCACCCACTCGGCGCCCTCACGGCGGAAGTTGCGCAGCCACCAGAACCAGCCCGTCGCGAGGGCGACGGCCCCCGCCTCCTCCTCGGCGCCCGCGACGATCGCCCGGTACAGCCCGGTCCTGATGTTGTCGAGCTCGTTCTCCAGCCTCTGGATCCAAGGGAGTTGGTCGGCGGAGCGCAGCTTCGGCTCGGCCTCCTCGACGAGCGCCCGCACCCATCGGCGGTGCCGGCGCTCCGCCGCTGCACGCAGTTCGGGGACCTCGGCGGCACGCTCGGCGGCGTACTCGTGGATCGTCTCCAGCATGCGGTAGCGCATACCGCCGCCGTCCGCGTCGTACGGGGCCGCGACGATCAGGGACTTGTCCACGAGCGCCCCGACCAGGTCGGCGGCGGGTCCGGTGCACACGGCCTCCGCGGCGGCCAGGTCCCAGCCGCCGGCGAAGACGGAGACCTCGCGCAGCACCGTGCGCTCACGCTCGTCGAGCAGATCCCAGGACCAGTCGACGACCGCGCGCAGGGTCTGCTGGCGGGGCAGCACCGTACGGCTGCCGGAGGTGAGAAGCCGGAATCGGTCGTCGAGGCGGTCGGCGATCTGCCGTGGGGTCAGCAACCGGAGCCGGGCCGCGGCCAGTTCGATGGCGAGGGGCAGACCGTCCAGGCGGCGGCAGATCTCGTCGACGGCCTCCGGGTCGCGGGCCGCGGGGGCGTCGGGGCGCACGGCGGCCGCGCGCTCCATGAAGAGCCGGTGCGCGGGGTCGGGCGGCAGGGGTTCGACCGGGCGGACCGACTCGCCGGGCACTCCGAGAGGCTCGCGGCTGGTGGCGAGGATCGTGAGCCCGGGGCAGTGGGTCAGAAGGGTCTCCGCGAGCTCCGCGGCGGCGCCGATCACATGTTCGCAGTTGTCGAGGACGAGGAGTTCGCTGCGAGGCGCGCAGTACTCGATCAGCAGGGCGATCGGATCGTCGTGGGGGACCGCCATCTCGTTGGTGATCAGTGCGGTCTCGCGCAGACCGAGCGCGCTCACCACCGCGGCCGGCACCGCCTCGGGGCGGTCCAGCGGGGCAAGTTCGGCAAGCCACGCCTGCGGCAGCCCGGCGGCGGCCTCCTCGGCGAGCCGGGTCTTGCCCGAGCCTCCCGGACCGGTGAGGGTGACCAGGCGCGACCTGCGCAAGTCGGAGCGGATGGCGTCGAGTTCGGGCTCCCGGCCCACGAAGGAGTTCAGGCGCGGGCGGAGGTTGCCCGTGCGGGCGGCGCGGGAGGCCGCCGGGGCGAGGGTGGGGCGTACGGGCGGCGACGGTACGGGCGCGGAGGGCTCGGGGGAGAGCAGCTCGGCGTGCAGCGACTGCAGTTCCGCACCCGGGTCGGCGCCCAGCCCGTCCGCCAGCGCACGACGCACGACCTCGTACGCGGCGAGCGCGTTGGCTGCACGCCCCGTGGCGCGCAGGGCGCGGATGAGGAGGGCGTGCAGCGGCTCGTCGTAGGGGCGGGCCGAGGTCAGTTCCGTCAGCTCGGGTACGACGTCGTCGGCGCGGCCCAGGCGCAGATCGGCCTCGATGCGGGTCCGGTTCGCCGCGAGGTGCAGGGCCTCGAGGCGTGCGGCGGCACCGCGGTCCGGGAGGTCGGCGAGGGCGGGACCGCGCCACAGGGCCAGGGCCTCGCGCAGATCACCGGCGGCCGTCAGGGCGTCGCCCTCTGCGAGGGCCGCGGTGCCGCGCTGCACGAGGTCCTCGAAGAGGAAGAGGTCGACGGCGTCGCGGGGGGCCACGAGGCGGTAGCCGCCGGGCTCCGAGGTGACGGCGTCGCGTCCGACGACCCTGCGGAGCCGTCCGACCAGGGCCTGGAGCGCGGCCGGGGCGTCCAGCGGCGGATCGTCGGCCCACACCTCGTCGATCAGGTCCGAGAGCGTGGCGGTACGGCCGGCGCGCAGGGCGAGCGCGGTGAGCAGGCCGCGCACGCGGGGGCCGCCCAGGGGGAGTGGGGTTCCCCGGTCGTCCTCTGCTTGGGCGACGCCCAGGATCCTGTACCGCATCGGGCCATTCTGGCCGGGGAGGTGCGGTGCGGCCACGTGGTTCGGCGTGGTGGAGCCCCGATGCACCGGGGGATGCCTACGCGCCCGCGCCGAGGGCGCGTCCCTGGGGGGCGATGCCCGCTGGCACGGCGCGCGCCCGGGCCGGGGTGCCCGTCCAGCAGGTGCCCCGTCGGGCCAGCAGGCGCCGCAGCCACAGTTCCAGGGCGACGAGGTCCGCGATCCCGTCCAGCGGGAGCGCGGCGCCGTCCGCCGCGTCCCGTACCGCCTCGCGGACCACCCGGGCCTCGACCAGGCCCGCCTCGGCGAGGAGCGGTGTGTCGAACAGGGCCGTCAGGGAGTCCGCCGCGACCCGCAGACCGGTGCGGGCGGCCACGGCGGAGGACGCGTGCGTGGGTGCGCCCCAGCCGGGGGGCAGGCCGCCCACCCCCGCGCCCTCCAGCACGGTGCGCAGGATCGCCGCCCGCGCTCCCGGCTGCACACGGAGCGCCTCGGGGAGGGCCCGGCACGCGCGGACGACCTGGTTGTCCAGGAAGGGAGCGTGCAGGCGCTGGGAGCGGATCTCGGCGGCCTGTTCGAGCACCCGCAGATCCGCCGCGTGTCTCGCCAGCGCCGCCCGGGCGCGGAAGTCGCCCGGCCGCTGTCCAGGACCCACTCCCGTCCGGCCGGCGGCTCCTTGGAGGCGAACCGATACTTCAGCGAGTGCCTCACCGGTGAGCCAGCGCGCCGCGGGCCCCGGTCTGGCCCAGGTGAGCGCCGCGAGCGACGCGCCCACGGCGCCTCCGGGCTCCTCGAACCGCCGCTGCATCAGCCGGTCGGAGAGCGCGTCGACCCCGGCACGGTACGGCGTACGGGCCAGCCGGCGCGCCGCGCTGTACACCCGCGCGGGGACCATCACCGAGCCGTCCGCCTTCGCGAGCGCGGCCACCGGGCGCACCAGATGGCGCCGCTTGCGGTCCATCAGCAGGTCCGCGAGACGGGCCGGGTGCGCGTCGAGGACCTGGCGCGCGCCGTAGCCCGTGAAGTGGTCGGCGCTGCCCGCGGCCAGTCGTGCGCGATGCCGGGCCGCCGTCACCAGGGACGGGCCCGGTTCGTCGGTCAGCGGGCCCTCCAGGTCGGCATACGGCAGCACCTCTTCGCCGCCGGCCACCACCACGTGGTGCAGACGGGGGTTCGCCGCCAGCGTGCCCGCCCGCTCCAGCTCCGCCTCGCGCCCCCTGACGGCCAGGTCGTTGAACGTGACGGCCAGCAGACGCTCACCTGCTCCGGTGCCGTGCCCGAGCACCGTCCCGGGCATCCCTGGCAGACCCGCCGCGAGCAACGCCAGCGTGCCGGAGGCCGGCCCGCCGGAGAGGTCGGAGCCGATGCCGGGCACGGGCATCCCGCGCGCGGCGCGGCGTTCGGCCGGCCCCATCCCGGGAACGGGCCCGGGGTCGATGTCGGTGCCCGGGACGTGCCGGGGCGCCGCCAGACGTGCGCGCACGGCGTCGACGAGGGCGTCGCGCACCGCGTCCACCGCCGCTCCCGGGTCCGCCGGGGGTGCCGCGACCGCGAGCGAGGCGACCGGCTCGTATCCGGCGATCTCGCGCGATCCCGCCCGCAGGATGAGCGCGTGGCCCGGCGGGATGCGCCGCACGCCGTCGTACGGGGTCGAGTCGTGCACCGCGGCCGGTACGTCGGGTGCGGCGAGGAGGGCCGCCAGGTGCCCGAAGTCCAGATTGGCCTCGATGAGGTCGGCGAGGGGGAGAGCGGCGGTCGCGTAGGCCGTGCCGCCCGCCCAGGGCGTGTAGAACACCGGCCGCGCGCCCGCGAGATCGCCGCACACCGTGACCCTGCGTCCGACCTGGACGACGGCGGTATAGCTGCCGGGCCAGGCGGTCAGATGGCGAAGTGCCCCTCCCCGGGCGGCGAACAGGCCGACGCGCAGTTCCTCGTCGGACGCTCCGCACATGCCGAGGACCGCGATCCGGTTCTGGGCGTCGGCCTTCACCACGCGCACCTCGTCGGGGCGCCAGTCGCCCACCGCCCACAGGGGGTCCGGGTCGCCCCACAGGAGTTGGGAGCCCACCGGGTGCACGGTCTCGCCGTCGTATCCGGTGGCCCCGGCCGATCCGGGCGCTGCGGCTCCAGCGGCGGTGCTGCTCCAACCCACCAACCACCGCATCGACGCCTCCACAGGCTGGGGACAACCAGTGCACCGTACGAACGGCTCCCATGCTGCCACGAAGAGTGCCCGTGGGAGGGTGTGTGCCACTGCTTGCGCGCCGTGGAATGCGCCCGTACACGAACCGTCACGAGCCGGTGGACTCCCGTTCGGGGAACGGCCGCCGGGCGGAAGTCATGAGCGAACAGCGACGTGAATGCGCCCCCGAAATGCTCCCCGAAAACGCCCTTCGCGCCCTGAAGAGTGGTGGTAGGAGCCTTGATCGCCGCTGAGAACCACCGTCGGATTTCGGCCAAATCGGTGGTGAGCGGGCAGGATTGGGCACGCTCCGTACAGGCCCTCGCGCAACGCACAGTCCGGGAGGTGGAGTTCACCTCCCGGACCGGTCCGCCGCCCGCGGGGATGAAGGCGGCGGTGTCCCCCAGCCCACTGGATCCAGTACAGCGGGCCGACCCACGCAAGGCCCATGGAACCGCTCCCCCGGTGGCCGGAGAAGAGCGCACGGACGGGCGCACGGCCACACACCGGTAGCACGCCGCAACCGTCCGGGCCGAGGCACGGACCACAATCCCGCCATCCGGATTTAAGCCCCTTAACGCTTGGGATGCGGCGAACTACGCTGGGTTTACGAATGCCGCGCGGTTATGCCACCGCTGCGGCAGCCGTCTGTGTCGAGGGGTGACGCATGTCCAGGGAGCAACGCGGGCCGAACGAAAAGCTCGGCGCCGTTCTCGCCCTCGCGGGAATCAGCAACGCAGGACTCGCCCGGCGCGTCAACGACCTTGGCGCCCAGCGCGGGTTGACTCTTCGCTACGACAAGACGTCGGTGGCGCGCTGGGTGTCGAAGGGGATGGTGCCGCAGGGCGCCGCTCCCCACCTCATCGCCGCGGCCATCGGCCAGAAGCTCGGCCGCCCCGTACCGCTCCACGAGATCGGTCTGGCGGACGCGGATCCCGCACCGGAAGTGGGCCTCGCCTTCCCCCGGGACGTAGGACAGGCGGTGAGGTCGGCGACGGAGCTCTACCGCCTCGACCTCGCCGGGCGCCGGACCGGCGGCGGCATCTGGCAGTCGCTGGCCGGATCGTTCGCGGTGAGTGCCTATGCGACCCCTGCTTCCCGCTGGCTGATCACACCGGCCGACAGCTCGGTGGCACGTGACCCGAGCCCCGGCGAAGGGGCGGGAGCGCCGCTGAAAGTCGGCCACAGCGATGTCCAGAAGCTCCGCGAGGCCGCGGAGGACGCCCGGCGCTGGGACTCCAAGTACGGTGGTGGCGACTGGCGTTCGTCGATGGTGCCCGAATGCCTGCGCGTGGAGGCGGCGCCGCTGCTGCTCGGTTCGTACTCGGACGAGGTGGGCAGGGCGTTGTTCGGAGCCAGTGCCGAACTGACGCGCCTGGCCGGCTGGATGGCGTTCGACACGGGACAGCAGGAGGCCGCCCAGCGCTACTACATCCAGGCCCTGCGCCTGGCGCGCGCGGCCGCCGACGTGCCTCTCGGAGGCTATGTCCTCGCCTCCATGTCGCTGCAGGCGACGTACCGCGGCTTCGGCGACGAGGGCGTCGACCTCGCCCAGGCCGCCCTGGAGCGCAACCGCGGCCTGGCCACGGCCCGCACCATGAGCTTCTTCCGTCTCGTCGAGGCACGCGCACACGCACGCGCGGGCGACGCCCAGGCGGCCGGCGCGGCACTGAAGGCCGCCGAAGGCTGGCTGGAGCGGGCTCGCGACGGCGACAACGACCCGTCCTGGCTCGGCTTCTACTCCTACGACCGCTTCGCGGCCGACGCCGCCGAGTGCTACCGCGACCTCAAGGCACCCCGCCAGGTCCGCCGCTTCACCGAGCAGGCCCTGTCGCGGCCGACGGAGGAGTTCGTCCGTTCCCACGGGCTGCGCCTGGTCGTATCGGCGGTCGCCGAGCTGGAGTCCGGCAATCTGGACGCGGCGTGCGAGCAGGGCGTGCGGGCCGTGGAGGTCGCCGGACGCATATCGTCGGCCCGCACCACCGAATACGTGCGGGACCTTCTGCACCGTCTGGAGCCGTACGGCGACGAGCCGCGTGTGGTGGAGCTGCGGGAGCGGGCACGGCCGCTGCTGATGGCTCCCGCGTAGGCGCTCCGCCCGGCGGGGCTTGCGAGCACCCGCCCGGCCGCCGCGCTTCCGGACCGCTGGCCGTCCGTGGCGCTCCGGACCACGCAAGGAACCGCATATCGGCACAGCACCGCGCCGTCACGGGGCGCGGCCCGGTTTGAAGGCATTGTCGGTGGCGCAGTGCACTATCGAAGCCGGGAGGTGAAGCAGGTGCGGGAGAGCGCCTACGACTGCGACGTGCTGGTGATCGGGGGCGGGATCGTCGGCTTGTCGACGGCGTATGCGATCACCCGTGCCTCTCCGGGCACACGGGTGACGGTCCTCGAGAAGGAGCCCGGCCCTGCCCGCCACCAGACGGGGCGCAACAGCGGGGTCGTCCACAGCGGGATCTACTACCGTCCCGGCTCCCTCAAGGCCCGGTACGCGGTGCGGGGCGCCGCGGAGATGGTCGAGTTCTGCTCGGAGTACGGCATCGCCCATGCCGTCACGGGCAAGCTGATCGTCGCGACCGAGCGGGACGAGCTCCCGCGCCTGCACGCGCTCGTCCAGCGCGGCAGGGAGAACGGCATTCCCGTGCGCGAGCTCGGCCCGGCCCAGATCGCGGAGTACGAGCCGCAGGTGCGGGGACTGGCGGCCATCCATGTGGGCACGACCGGGATCTGCGACTTCGTGTCGGTCGCCCGGCGGCTGGGTGAGGCCTCCGGTGCGCAGATCCGGTACGGCGCGAAAGTGGTCCGGATCGATCGGCGTCCGTCCCTGGGCGCAGCCGTGCGCACCGACGACGGCACGATCCTGCGCGCCCGTGTGCTGGTGAACTGCGCCGGGCTGCACTGCGACGAGGTGGCCCTGCTGACCGGCGACGACCCGGGGATGCGGATCGTGCCCTTCCGTGGCGAGTACTACGCACTGGCTCGGCCCGAACTGGTGCGGGGGTTGGTGTATCCGGTGCCGGACCCGGCGTTCCCGTTCCTCGGGGTCCATCTGACGCGGGGGATCGACGCGGAGGTCCACGTCGGGCCGAACGCGGTGCCCGCGCTGGCCCGCGAGGGATACGGCTGGGGGATCGTACGGCCGCGCGAGCTGGGTGGGACGGTGGCATGGCCGGGTGCGTGGCGGATGGCGCGGCAGCACTGGCGGTACGGAACCGGGGAGCTGCTGCGGTCGGTGTCGAAGCGGGCGTTCACCCGGGCGGTGCGCCGGTTGCTGCCGGAGATCGACGAGGACGACCTGGTGCGGACCCTGCCCGGGGTGCGGGCGCAGGCCGTGCTGCGGGACGGGACGCTGGTGGACGACTTCCTGATCCACGAGGGCGCACGCGCGGTCCATGTGCTGAACGCGCCGTCACCCGCCGCCACGGCTTCGCTGCCGATCGGCAGGGAGGTGGCGCGGAGGGCAGTGGCGGTACTGGCCCGGGACTGAAAGGCCCACGTCACCTCGGTACAGCGGCCGGCCCCGGCCGTGCAGGCCCTAAAATTGGTGCCACTGTGTCTGACTCCCTCAACTTCGCTCCCGAAGATCACCAGATCGCCGTCGGCGGTCCGGGCGGCGGCCATGCCCCCGGCGTGTCCGTGCGTCACCGCCGCGCCAAGGGGGAGCCCCGGTTCCCCGACGGGCCGAAGGCCGATCCCGCCGGCTCGCACTTCGAGCGCCGGATCCGGAGCTTCCAACCGCGGCGCAGCCGGGTGACGGCCGGGCAGGCCGACGCCCTGCAGCGGCTGTGGCCCCATTGGGGGCTGGACATCGACGGGCAGCGGATCGTCGACCTGGCCGAGCTGTTCGGGAACGCCCGTCCGGTCGTCCTCGAGATCGGGTTCGGCATGGGCGAGGCCACCGCACGGATGGCGGCGCAGGACCCCGGCACCAACATCCTCGCGGTCGACGTGCACACGCCCGGGCAGGGCAACCTGCTCAATCTCGCCGACCGGAGCGGACTGACCAATGTCCGGGTCGGGAACGGCGACGCGATCATCCTGCTCCGCGAGATGCTCCGGCCGGACTCCCTCAACGGACTGCGGGTCTATTTCCCCGACCCCTGGCCCAAGAAGCGCCACCACAAGCGCCGGCTCATCCAGCCCGAGTTCCTCACGCTCGCCGCCGCCCGCCTGAGGCCCGGCGCGCTGGTGCACTGCGCGACGGACTGGGAGCCGTACGCCCAGCAGATGCTCGAGGTACTGTCCGCGCACCCGGATTTCGAGAACACGCAGCCCGACGGCGGTTACGCGCCACGTCCCGACTTCAGGCCGCTGACCCGTTTCGAAGGCCAGGGACTGGACAAGGGTCATGTCGTGAACGATCTGCTGTTCCGCCGCGCAGAGCACCGAGACCAGCCCTCCGCCGACGACTGAGCGCATGTCGCGCGCCGTCGCGAGCGGTTCCCCTCCTCGTTAGGGTCGATGCCGTGGCCACCTTCCCCCCGCATCCGATGCCACCGGGCGGCGACGCCGGCCGGGGCCGTGCCGGGCACGCGCACTGGTGGCAGAAGCGGTGGGTGCGCTACTGCGGGCTGACCACCCTGCTCACGCTCTCGGGTCTCGTCATCCTCGCCCTCGTACGCCAACAGACCGGCACCGAGGGCTTTCTGGTCGGCCTCGGCCTCGCCGTGCTGCCCGTGCCGCTGCTCGTCGCCGCCTTCCGCTGGCTGGACCGGGTCGAGCCGGGACCCTGGCGAAATCTGATCTTCGCGTTCGCCTGGGGTGCGTGCGCGGCCGCACTGATCGCGATCGTCGCGAACAGTTTCGCGACCCGGTGGATAGCGACCGCGATCGCCGACCCCCACAGCGCCGACACACTCGGCGCGACCGTCATAGCACCCGTCGTGGAGGAGTCCGCGAAGGCCGCGGCCGTACTGCTGGTCTTCCTCTTCCGCAGACGCGACTTCACGGGAATTCTCGACGGCGTGGTGATTGCGGGGGTCACCGCGACCGGCTTCGCCTTCACCGAGAACATCCTCTATCTCGGCACGGCCTTCGGCACGGACCGGTTGAGCGGCGGGCACGGGCTCACCTCCGTGACGGCCGCGACCTTCTTCGTGCGCGTGGTGATGTCCCCCTTCGCGCACCCGCTGTTCACCGTGCTCACCGGTATCGGCTTCGGTGTCGCCGCGCTCTCGTCGGAGCGCCAACGCGTACGCCGTGTGCTGATCCCCCTGGGCGGGCTGCTGCTCGCGATGGGCATGCACGCCATGTGGAACGGGTCGTCGACATTCGGCGACTACGGGTTCTTCGCGGTCTACGCGTCGTTCATGGCACCCGCGTTCGCCCTGCTGACCTGGCTGGTCGTCTGGACCCGCCAGCGGGAGCTGCGCACCGTGCGCGAGGAGCTGCCGGCCTACACGATCGCCGGCTGGCTGGGGCCCGTGGAGCCGCTCGTGCTCGGCTCGATGCGGGCGCGACGACTGGCCCGGGAGTACGCGGGGCACCACTTCGGCCGAGCGGGGGCGCGCTCCGTCGCGGAGTACGAGGCCTACGCGACATCGCTGGCGTTCCTGCGCCGCCGGGGGCGCCTCGGCCGGGCAGGCGCCGATTTTGTCCCCCGGGAGCGGGAACTGCTCTGCGAGCTGTGGGCACGCCGTGCGGTGGCACGGCCGGCGCTGGCGGAGGCCGCGCGGTCCATGACACCGGCCATGCCACCGGTGACGGCGCCACCGGTCCGCCCGATGTACGGAGCCGCCCCGGCGTACTGGTCACCGCCCTACGGCTCGACGGCGCCACCTCCCGCGTACAACCCGTACCGCTCCTAGGAGTCGCCGCAAGGGTCCGGCGCCTGCCGGACCGAACGGTGTTGACCGCTCGGCGAGGCGGCGGGACGGACCGGTCCGACCCCCTACGCCGACGCGGCCGTCAGCTTCGCCGACTCCTCGTCCGTCAGCGACAGATCCGCCACCGCCAGCAGGGCCGGCAGCTGCTCCAGGGCGCGCGCGGAGGCGATCGGGGCCGCCACCGTCGGCCGGTCCGCCAGCCATGCGAGGGCCACCGTGGCGATCTCCGCTCCCCGCGCCTGCGCGATCTCGTCCAGGGCCGCCAGGACGCGTACCCCCCGCTCCGACTTCAGGTATTGGCCGGCCCGCCCGGCCCGCGCCGAGTCCACCGTGGTCCCCGGACGGTACTTGCCCGTGAGGAAGCCGGCCGCCAGCGAGAAGTAAGGAACGGCCGCGAGACCCGCTCGGGAGGCGACGTCCTGCAGCGCGCCCTCATACGTGTCGCGCGAGACCAGGTTGTAGTGCGGCTGCAGCGCCACGTACCGCGCCAGGTTCTCGCGGTCGGAGACGTCGAGGGACTCCTGGAGGCGCTCGGCGGAGATGTTGGACGCCCCGATGGACCGGACCTTGCCCGCTTTCACGAGTTCGTCGAGCGCGCCGACGATCTCCTCGACCGGCACCTCCGGCCGGTCGAAGTGCGTGTAGTAGAGGTCGATGTAGTCGGTGTCCAGACGGCGCAGGGACGCGTCCGCGGCGGCCTTGATGTTGGCACCGCTCAGGCCCGGGTAGTCCGGGTGCTGGCTGACCTTGGTCGCGATGACGACATCCGCGCGGTTGCCGCGCGCCTTGACCCACTTGCCGATGATGGTCTCGGACTCACCCCCCTTGTTGCCCGGGGCGAAGGCCGAGTAGGAGTCCGCTGTGTCGACGAAGTTGCCGCCCGCGGCCGCGTAGGCGTCGAGTACGGCGAAGGACTGCGCCTCGTCGGCGGTCCAGCCGAAGACGTTGCCGCCGAGGGAGAGCGGGAAGACCTCGAGGTCGGAGGAGCCGAGTTTGCGAAGGGAAGTCATGGTTCATGAGAACGCGCCGACCGGACCGGCGCCTTCCGTGACAGCTGCAAAGACCTTGCAAACCATCGGATCCACCCATTCCGCCCTCTGCGCACCACGGCCGGTGGCCCTGACGTCGGGGGGATGCCGTCAGGGCCACCGGGGCCGGGAGAGGTCCGCGGTCAGGGGGTGAGGCCCTTGCTCTGCAGCCACGCCATCGGGTCGATCGCGTCACCGCCGCCCGGGTGCACCTCCAGGTGCAGGTGCGGCCCGGTCACGTTGCCGGTGGCACCCACGCGGCCGATGACGTCGCCGGTGGCCACCTTCTGCCCCACGGTCACGCTGATGGACGACTGGTGGCAGAACCAGAGTTCCGTACCGTCGTCGAGGGTCAGGATCGTGCGGTAGCCGTACGAGCCGGCCCAGCCGGCCTCCGTGACGGTGGCGCTGTGTATCGCCTTGATGAGCGTGCCCGTGGGCGCGGCGAAGTCGAGTCCGGTGTGGTAGCCGGAGGACCACATGGCACCGGCGTCACCGAAGCGGGAGGTCAGGGTGTAGGAGGAGGTCGGCAGCGCGTACTGCTTGGCGAGTGCGGCGAGCCGCTCCGCCTCGGCCTTCTTCTTGGCCTCTTCCTCGGCCTTCTTCTTCGCGGCGGCGGCCTTGGCCTTGGCGTCGTCCTGCGCCTTGGCGGCGGCCGCGGCGGCCTTCTTCGCGGCGGCGTCCTCCGCCGCCTGCGCGGCCGCGGCGGCGATCCGGTCCTGCTGGGACTCGGCCTGCTGCATGATCCGGGCGCGCAGCGCCTCCCCCGCGTCCGAGGAGCCGGCGGCGGCGTCCTCGGTGGTCAGGCCGGCACCGCTGAGCGCGGTGGCGGAGCCCTTGGGGGCACTGCTCGTGTCCGCGCCGATGAACTCCTTGGCCGAGTGGGTGACCGAGGAGAGGTCGGGCATGGATATGGAGACCGGAGGCTTGCCGCTCTGCGCGGTGGCCATGCCGCCCGCACCGACGGCGGCCATCACGCCGACGCCCAACACCGTGGAGCTGCGCGCAAGTCCGCCCCCGCGCTGCTTGGCGACGCGGTGCCGGCCGCGGACGGGACGGAGGGACTCCTCGGTGGGGTTCCACTCCTCCCAGGGGCCCTCGTCGTTGCCAGGTGCGAAGCCGAACGTCTGAGTGTCGTTCGGAGCGAACGAGGTGCTCTGGGCAGGCCGGTTGGACGCCACGTGGGCGCACTCCTTTCCTTCCGTCTCGCCTACCGGGTTAGCTGACGGGTTCGGAGAGGAAGGTCTCCTACGCGCGTATACCGACCGTGCTTCCACGGCGGTCTCCGCCCGATTCACCCCAAGGTGGTGGTTCCCCGGCTCCCTTGCGGGATTCGGCACACGCGCACGGAGCCGCCTCTTGTGACGGCTGGGACGACCGCGCTGCGTTATCGAACGTTAATAGACCCGGGGCCTTGATTCCAAGCTGTTCGGACAGATCATTAACGCTTCTGGCCTGGACTTTCCCACCATGATCGGCGGAAAAGGGGCGAGTTGACCGCGCCTCTTAAACCTCAGGCGTATTGACGGTAAGTCAGTTGTTATGCGGAGGGGGGTCGGTCACTCACCCTTGGTGACCGCGGTCATGGACGCTCGGGTCTGCGCACCGCCAGCAGGGCCATGTCGTCCGTGGCACGGCCGCCGGTGTGGCAGGCGACCGCTTCGGTCAGCGCGGCCAGCAGTCCGCCCGGGCCGGCGAAGACCCGGCCGGTGAGGCCCGCGGCGAGGTCGTAGAACTCCCCGTGCCGATCACGCGCCTCGGAGACGCCGTCCGTGTAGAGCAGCAGTGTGGCCCCGGGCGGGAAGTCCCACTCCTCAGCGCGGTCGGGCCGGGCCTCGAGGGCGCCCAGACCGAGGGGCATCGCGGTCTCGCGGGCCTCCAGCACGCGCAGGCTGCCGTCCGGGAGCAGCATCAGCGGGGCGGGGTGACCGCGGTTGAGGATGCGGACCAGGTCGCCGCCGTGCGGGATCTCCGCGAGGACCGCGGTGGTGAACCCCTCGACCATGTCGGGGCCGTCGCGCCGGGTGCCCTCGCGTGACAGGGCCCGCTCCAGCCGCTGGGCGACGGCTTCCGGTGTCGACTCCTGTTCCGCGGCCTCCCGGAAGGCGCCGATCACCACCGCGACCACGGCCACCGCGCCCATCCCCTTCCCCCGCACGTCGCCCACGACCAGCCGTACGCCGTGCGGGGTGTCCTGCACGGCGTACAGGTCGCCGCCGATGAAGGCGCCGGCCTGGGCCGCCTCGTACCGGGCGGCGATGTCGAGCCCGCCGATCCGTGCGGCGGGCTCGGGCAGCACGGCGCGCTGGGCGGCCTCGGCGATCCCCCGCGCGGAGGCGAGCCGCTCGTTCTTGCGGCGGACGAGCACGTTGATGAGGACGGCGAGCACCGCGACGGTGACGATGGTGACCGACTCGGTGATCGCACCGGCCCCGCCGAGCAGGCCGAGCCCGACGTGGACGGCGAGGACGGCGACGATCGCCGCCAGGCCGGTGAGAACCGTGCCGCGCAGCGAGTACAGGGGCGCGGCGACGAGGGGCGCCGCGGTGAAGAGGGGACCGGCCGTGACGTCGGACGGGGTGAGGCAGTCGTAGCAGGTGCCGACCACGACGAGCAGCACGGGCAGGGCAGACAGGACCGCCCGCGCGCGCACGAGGCGGCGGGTCTCACGCTCGGCCCGGCCCGGCCGCCGGACGTCCCCGGCACCGGGGGCGCAGACGGGTTCTCCGGTGAGTAAGGCGTCGAGGCGGTCCTCGTCGTCGTACGACTCCTGCAGCCACCGCGCACCTGCTTGCTGAATCACCCGTCCAGGCTTCCCGCAAGGACAGCGGGAGGCGACCGCTGTGGGCCGGCCGGAGTACGGACCGGCGGGACCCGCCCGGGCGGGGGCGAGGGAACGGGGACCGGGGAAACACCGAGAGCCGGAGTCCTCATGGACTCCGGCTCTCGGCCATCAGTAGCGGGGACAGGATTTGAACCTGCGACCTCTGGGTTATGAGCCCAGCGAGCTACCGAGCTGCTCCACCCCGCGTCGGTGATTCAAGTGTACGCCATGAGCGCGACACGAATGACACGGGTCTTGCAGCCACGGGCCCTCACCGGCTCTTTGCAGCCGTCAAGGGGGTGCGCGACGCCTCAGGGACGGGCCGGCGGGGGCAGCAGGTGGGCGTTCGGGGCCTTCGCCCGCTCCTCGTACTCCGGCAGGAGCACCACCTCCGCCCCGGCGGCCATCAGCAGCGCGTTCCCGTCGGCGGCCCGCACGAACGTGTCCGGTTCACGCCAGGCCGTCACCACCCGCCGTATCCCGGCGTCCAGGATCAGCCGGGCGCACGGCGCGGGCCGGGACGAGCGGCGCGCGCAGGGTTCCAGACTGCTGTACACCGTGGCGCCGGGCAGACGCGGATCCTCCGGGTCCAGCTTGGCCAGGGCGGCCTCCTCCGCGTGGACCACGGGATCGCCCTCCTCACGGGAGTGCCCGCGTGCCAGCTCGGTGCCGTCGGCCGCGACGACCACCGCTCCCACGCTGAAGGCCGTGCGGGAGGGCGGGCACTGCGCCGCGAGCTCGCAGGCCGTCTCCAGCCATCGCCGGTCCGCGGCCGAGGCGAGCGTCCCGGTTCCGGGCGCTGTGGGCACGTACCGCAGCAGCACCACGTCCCCGACCGTCCGCGCCTCCAGCAGCCGCATCCGCCCTGGCGGGTAGTCGCCGGGCCCGAACATCCGCGGCGCCTGCGCCTGCCCCACGAACAGCGGTGCGACCGCGAGCTGAAGCTCGTCCGCGAGCCCCTGCCGCAGCAGCTGGGTGTGCACACGCCCGCCGCCCTCGACCATCAGCCGCCGTACGCCCTTGACGTCCCCGAGGTGGTCGAGCACCGTCCGCCACTCCACGTCGGGGCCGAGCGCGACCACGTCCACGCTCTCCGGCAGCAGCCCGCGCAGCCGCTCGGCGCCCTTGTCCGTCGTATAGACGGCCTTCGCCCCGCCGGTGTGCCAGAACTGGGCGTCCGGGTCGAGGTCGCCGGACGCGCTGACGGTGACCTTGAGCGGGTATTCCGGCAGCCCGGCGGCGACCCGGGCCGCGCGCCGCTCGGGCGAGTTGACCAGCAGCCGCGGGTTGTCGATGCGCAGCGTGCCGGCGCCGACGAGTATCGCGTCGCTGCCCGCCCGCACCTCGTCGACCCGGTCGAAGTCCTCCGGTCCGGACAGCAGCAGCCGTGAGGGCCCGGTGTCGTCCAGGAAGCCGTCGAGGGAGACGGCGGCGGACAGCAGGACATAGGGGTGGGCCATGGGGTGCGCTCCAGTGGGACTTCGGTCGACAGCCAGGAAGGCCGCGCTGCTGACGCTTGGTTCAAGTTTTAAACAATAACTACACTGCCAGTATGACGACCCGCTGGCTCACCCCGGAGCAAGAGCGCGCCTGGCGCTCCTACATCGCCGCGTCCTGGCTTCTGGAGGACACGATCGACCGGCAGCTCCAGCAGGAGGCCGGCATGCCGCACCTGTACTACTCCGTGCTGGCCCACCTCTCCGACGCACCCGACCGCCGGATGCGGATGACCGATCTGGCCGAGGCCACGAAGATCACCCGCAGTCGGCTGACGTATGTCGTCACCCGCCTGGAGAAGGACGGCACCGTCCGCAGGGAGGGGTGCCCGACGGACCGGCGCGGCAGCATGGCGGTCCTCACGGACGCGGGGACGGCGCTGCTGGAGCGCGCCGCACCGGGCCATGTCGAGACGGTCCGGGCCGCCGTATTCGACCATCTCACGCCCGAGCAGGTGAGCCAGCTCGAGGCGATCTGCGACCGGATCACGGAGGCGCTCCAGGCAGGCGAGGAGCAGTCCACGTGCGGCGGCCTGCCCTGGCGGCGGCGTTCGTCCTCGGCGTGAGCCCCCGGAGGCCCCGTAGCCCCAAAAAGGTTGCTTGAACTTTAAAGCACGGGCTAGAGTCTCCGACCGAGGCTGTGCTTCAAATCTGAAGCAGCGGGTCACTCCGCACCCGCAGCCAGCCTGGAGGAGGACGACAGACATGACCGACCCACGCGACGCCACCACATCCGGCGACGGCGGCGACCCGACCCGCCTGCCCACCGCCACGGTCCGCACCCGCGTGACGGTCCCGCTGCGCTTCGGCGACGGCTACACGGTCACCGCCGACCTCGTCACCTTCCACGGCCTGGCCGACGGCCAGGAGCACCTCGCCGTGGTCCTCGGCGAGATGTCCGCCGACCGGCCCCCTCTGGTGCGCCTGCACTCCGAATGCCTGACCGGCGACGTCTTCGGCTCGGCCCGTTGCGACTGCGGTCCGCAGCTGCGTGAGGCGGTGGAACGCATCGCCGACCAGGGCGGCGTTCTGCTCTACCTCCGCCAGGAGGGCCGCGGTATCGGCCTCTACAACAAGCTGGACGCCTACGCCCTGCAGGACCAGGGTCTGGACACCTACGAGGCGAACGCCGCGCTCGGTCTGCCGGAGGACGCCCGCGACTACACGGCGGCCGCGCAGATGCTCCGCGCCCTCGGCATCAACAGCCTGGACCTGCTGTCCAACAACCCGGACAAGGCCGCGCAGCTCCGCGACCTGGGTCTCGCGGTCACCCACCACGTCCCCACGGGCGTCTTCACCACGGCGCACAACGTCCGCTACCTCCGCGCGAAGGTGGTCCACACCCACCACACCCTGCCCCTCACGGAGCTGACGGCCGGCTGACGCGGCCGGCGACGCCGGTCCAGGACGGCCGGGGCGACCTGACCGCATGTCAGGCGCCGCGGCCCGCCCCCGGCCCGCGTCCGTGGCGTACACCCTTCGCGGTGCCGCCTCCCAGCCGTGTCAGAGGCCGCCGTGCGCCGGTTCCCAGACCGAGCAGTCGTGTGCGAAGAGCACACGCCGGGGGTCGAGATCGGCAAGCCGGTCCAGCCAGGACGGGTAGGGCGGGAGCGGCTGCTCCACACCCTGGCGGGCGGCGTGGCGGGCCAGATGGTCCGACGCGAACCCGGATGCGAAGTCATGGGCCTGGCCGGCGAGGACCACGGTGCCGTCGTCCTTCCGCAGGACCAGGGACTGATGTCCCTCGGTGTGCCCCGGTGTGGGAACGACCCGGACCCCCGGCCAGATCTCGGTCTCCCCGGCGAGCTCCTCGTAGGCGACACCGGGGAAGTCGACCAGCTCGTCGAAGGTGTGGTTGCCCCGCCGGGCGGTGGCCAGCTCCACGTCCTGCACGAGGACGGGCCTGCCCCCCAGAAGGGGATTCCCGCCGCAGTGGTCGAAGTGCAGATGGCAGTTCACGACGAGGGAGATGTCGTCGAGGACTGCCCCCGCCGCGGACAGGGCTTCCTGCAGCGCACGGCGCCGGGGCCGGTAGTGCGCCTCGGTCTCGGGGTCCGCGGCGCCGATGCCGGTGTCGAAGAGGAGCAGGCCGCGCTCGTGTCGCACCAGATAGGCGAGCACCGGCTCCACCCGTGGCTGCCCGCTCTCCGTCTCCGAGGCGGGCCGGACGAAGTAACCGAGGTCGAGCCGACGCACCGCGATGTCTCTTCCCATGCCGCCATCCTCGCGGACCGCGCACCGCACGGCGGCCGATCTGCCGACGGCGAAACCCCCGCCGACGCAGGTCGACGAGGGTTTCGACCCCGAGGGGTCCTGGTAGGCCCTGTGGGACTCGAACCCACAACCAATGGATTAAAAGTCCACTGCTCTGCCAATTGAGCTAAGGGCCCAGGCGATGTTGCCTCCCCGAGCATAGCCGGAGGAGGCCGGGACTCCGATCGGGTATCGGTGACCCGGCCACACCGACGGCCGAGATCCTGCGGATGGCCCCACCGCCCCGCCCGGTCCTACGGATCCTCCACCGTCGGCGCCCCGGCCCGAGCCGCCTCCCGTGCGCGTGTGCGCGCGTGCTCGGGGTTCAGGAACCAGTGCCGGGCCGACACCAGCCACCAGGTCGCCGCGAAGCCGAGCACCGCAAGGACCGCCACCGGGGCGTAGTTGAAGGTCTCCCAGGTGACGGGGGAGACCTGCGGCAGCATGAAGAGGACCGTGATGACCCCGACCCACCCGACCGACACCACCCCGACGATGTGCGACCAGCGGCCCAGGTGCCAGGGTCCGCGTTCGAACGCCTCGCCCTTGCGCACCCGCAGCAGGGTCGGGATCACATAGGCGACGTACAGCCCGATGACGGCGATCGAGGTGACGGCCGCGTAGGCCGTGTAGTTGATCAAGTACGGCAGACCGAGGGCCAGAGCGCCGAGCGCGGCGAGCCAGACGGCGGCCACGGGTGTGCGCGTACGCGGATCGACCGTGTGCCAGACATGCGAGAAGGGCAGGGCGCCGTCGCGTGAAAAGGCGTAGATCATCCGGCTGTTGGCCGTCACCGACGCCATCCCGCAGAACAGCTGGGCGCCGATCACCACGAGGAGCAGCAGCTTGCCCGCGGTCGCGCCGAGGGCGTCCAGCAGGATCTGGGCGGGTGGTGCGCCCGTCGGGGACGCGAGCTCCTTGTCGTAGGACTGGATGGCGAAGGTGAAGCCGAGCAGCAGCACGAACCCGGCCACCCACGACGTCCAGATCGACCGGACGATCCCCCTGGGGCCGGCCGTCGACGCGTCGTGCGTCTCCTCCGTCATATGGGCGGAGGCGTCGTAGCCGGTGAAGGTGTACTGGGCCATCAGCAGCCCCAACAGCACCACGTAGACCCCGCTGCCCCAACCCGTGTTGTTCACGAACTTCGAGAACACGAAGGACGCCGACTGGTGGTGGTCCGGCACGAAGGCCAGCGCTCCGACGATCACCCCGACCCCCACCACGTGCCACCAGACGCTGACGCCGTTGAGGAAGGCGACGATCCGGACGCCGAAGGTGTTCAGCAGCCCGTGCAGCACCAGGATCGCCGCGAACAGCAGCACCGTGCGGCCCGGTGTCACCTCGAAGTCGAACTGGAGGTTGAGGTAGGCGCCCAGGAAGGACGCGGCACCGAAGTCGATCCCCGCCGTCACCGCCACCTGGCCCAGCACGTTGAACCAGCCCGTGAACCAGGCCCAGGCCGCGGCGGTCCGCGGGGGCGCGAGGCGGTGGGCCCAGAAGTACAGGCCCGCCGAGGTCGGATACGCCGAGCAGATCTCGGCCATGGACAGTCCGACGAACAGGGTCATCAGGCCGACGACGACCCAGCCCCAGGTCATCACGGCCGGGCCGCCCGTGTTCATGCCGAACAGATAGAGCGTCAGGCAGCCCGAGAGAACCGAGATGATCGTGAAGGACACCGCGTAGTTGGAGAACGCCGACATCCGGCGGGCGAGGACCTGGGTGTAGCCGAGCTGGGCGAGCCGTTCCTCGTCGGACACGGCGGCGCCCGCGGTCCCCGAAGGGCCGCGGGCGCCGGAGGGTGAGGGAGATGTCATGTCCCCAGCGATTCCCTCGCCGAGGACGTGACATGCGCCACACAGTGGTTGTTATGGCCAAAAGTTGTCGTACGGGTGGCCGCCCCGGGAACCGCTAGAAGATCCCCTTGTACTTCTGCCAGCCGGTGCCGATCTTCACCCGCGGCGCGAAGGACCCGTTGCCGTAACCGGTCTGCCGGAACAGGTTGCCCGCGGTGTCCCGCGCAACGATGTCCGCCTTGCCGTCCCCCGTGATGTCACCCGCCCCGACCACCACGTTGTACGAGTTCCCCCAACCCGTGAACAACCGCACCCGGGAGGCGAAGGAGCCCTTCCCGGTGCCGTAGTAGCGATAGAGGGTATTGGCCTTGTCCTGGGCGATCAGGTCCCCGATGCCGTCACCGTTGAGGTCACCCACACCCACGACCTTCTTGTACGTCTTCCAGTTGTCGTACAGCTTGACGCGTGTGGAGAGTTTTCCGGTGCTGGTGCCCTTGTACAGGTAGACCGCACCGGTCGCGGCGTTGCGGGCGAGCAGGTCGGCCCGCCCGTCACCGCTGATGTCCCCCGGCGAGGTCAGCACGTCGTACGCGTTCCAGCCACTGGTCACGAGCGTCGTGTACGACGTGGTCGGCTTCAGCGCCGCACCACAACCCGGCTTGTACAACCGCACGGCACCGCTGCTCAGCTTCACCAGCACGTCGTTGCAGCGGTCCCCGCTCAGGTCCCCGAACGGGACCGCCTTGATCGACGTGGACCAGCCCGTAGCGGTCGTCTGCGCGGAGAACTTCCCGGTCCCCGTCCCGTCGTGGATCGTCAGACCGCCCGAGGAGTCGAGGGTGAGCAGATCGCCGACGCCGTCCGGGTCCTGCGAAACGCTGCCCGCGAAGTCATGGCGCGCCGCGCCGCCGTGCAGCAGCCGGACCGTGCCCTTCGTCTCCAGCGGTCCGCCCACGCCGTCCGCCGGCGCGACCGAGAGCGTCCAGTAGTAGAGCCCGTTGGGGAGATAGCCCGTACTGGTCGTCCCGTGCCACTTCACCGCCAGCTCACCGCGCGCCTCCCCGCCGTCGCGGGTGTCGACGACCTTGCCGGTCGCCTTGCTGCGCACCGTCAGACGCCAGTTCGCCGCGGGCTTCGACAGCTCGACCCTGGTCAGGGCGGGACCGGTGTCGCCCTGGTCCGCGAAGACGCTGTCGCTGGACTCCGCCGGGTCCAACGGACTCAGCGCCTGCTGCGGCACTCCGGACGGTACGAGATGCACACGCTCCTGCTCGTCGACGTAGGCGGCGTTCGGGCCGGACTCGTCGACCGTCCAGCGCACGTCCCGCTGCGAGACCCCGGTGTCCGGCAGATCGCCGATGACCCGGCTCACGGGCGTTCCGTCCGTGACCGTCGTGAGCGTCAGCTTCCCGGCCCGCCGGTCGTGCGTGACGACAAAACCGTCGCCCAGCTTCGCCTCGTCCGCCGGAACGGGCACGGACCTGTGCGTGTCGCGGTCGTAGACCCCGGCCTTCCCGTCGCAGGTCCAGTAGATCCAGCGGCCGAACGCCTGGAGTTCGGTGGGCGTGCACCCGGCGTCGATCGTGAGGGTCTCGGTGGTCTTCTTCGTCGTCAGGTCGTAGGCCGTGACCGTGCCGGGGGTGGTCCCCGCCGTCCACAGCACGTCGCCCGACAGAGCGGCGGCGCCGGGTGCGCGGACGACGCTCGCGACCTCGTTGTCGACCTGGACGACCCGCTGCTGGGTCGCGGTCGTGTGGATCACGTACCGGCCCGAGGCGTCGGTGATCTGCCCTCCCGCAGGAAGGCTCAACTCTCGCCAGCCGCCCTCGTCGGGCCCGTCGGCCCGGAGGCGGTCGATGCTCCCCGTGTCCCGCGTCAGCCATACCGCGCGGTTGTCCGGCGTGGCGAACAGCCGGCAGGCGCCCTCCGCCGACGGGCAGCCGAACAGATCGTCGCTGTACAGGGAACGCTCACCGAACTCGGGCGTTCCGGTCGCCGCGACGGTCCGGCCGTAGGCCTGCCGGTACCCCTGATCGCGCTCTTCCGCGACGATCAGCCGCCCCTGCTCCAGGGCAAGGCCCTCGATCCTGTACGGCGGTTTCGGCAGCGCCTTGACCTGGGTGACGGCGGGCCGGCCGTCCGCGCCCGTGCGGATGCGCTGGATGCCCCAGTCGTCGGCGGTGGTGCGCCCGACGACCACGGCCGTGCCGTCGGAGACGGCGGAGACGGGGGAGTCCGACGAGGTGAGCACGGTCACCGCGGCACCGCCGGCGATGGGCACCGCCGTCACGGCCGTACCGGCGCTGGGCCGGTGGACCAGCCAGTCACCGACCACGGCGAGACCGTCTGCGGGGTTCACGCTCCCCGTGCCGTCCAGCGTGACCCCGACCGGGGCGGCCGACAGATCGGAACGGGAAAGCACCTGGACGGTGGCCTCGTCGGGGTTGAACAGCACCACGTGATCGGCGGTGACCTGCGCCTTGAGATAGACCTTGGAGCGCAGCGGGGTCAGGCTCTGGATCTGCCCCGTCCTCCGGTCGACCATGATCGACAGATAACGCCCGTCCTCGGAGGCGTTGAACAGCAGACCCGTGGCGTCCCCGCCCACGGGCGCCCCGAGGTTCACACCCTCGGGCAGTCCTCCGACGGGCACGTCGCGTGTGGTCCCGTCGGCGTCCGGGATCAGGAGGTGCATCTCCCGCACGGTGGTCCCGTCGGGGGCCTGCACACTGCGCCAGCCGACCGCCAGGTCGCTGTACTCGGTGAGCAGTTGGAGCCCCGCGGGCGTCTGCACGCTGCGGGTGGTCCCGTCCACCGCGTTCCACAGATCGACCCGTCCCCCGCCGTACTGGTAGGCGATCACGTCGCCGCCGGTCGCCAGGGCGGAGGTCGCCCCGGCGGGCTTGACCACGGGCACGGTCCGCCCGTCCGCATAACGCGTCCAGACTTGACCGGTGTACCCCTCCAGCGAGTGGAAGACGCCCTGGGTCCCGGCGCCGTCGTGGCCCGTGTAGGTCGACCCCTGGAAGAGCCGGGCGGAGGTGTAGGTGCTGCGCAACGTCGCCGGAACCACCGTCTCGTGCGGCCCGTCCGCGAATGCAGCCGATGGCAGCATAGGTCCCAGCCCGGCGGCGAGAACGGCGGACGCGGCGATCAGCCTCAGGCATGTGAAGGCATGACGCGACAAGGAAATCCCTCCCCGAAAACATGAGAGGGGATGCGTGTGCGTGCGGTGCACGCATCGGATTCCCCCGGCCCCCAGCCGCCACATCCCCCTCAAAGCCCGCTGATCGTATAAGAAGTTCACAGCATGCCGGAACGCGATTACCGCGCCTCGTGCGGCGGCTTCGGCACCACGAACGCCGTGGCCCCCCACCGGAATCGGTGGGGGGCCACGGCGTTCACTGCGCGCGGGGGCGCGCCCGGCGTCAGCCGTTGCGCTTCCAGCGGGGCTTGTCCTCGCGGCGGCCGAACCCGCCCGAGCCGCGGTGGTCGTCACGGCGGCCGAACGGGCGCTCGTGACCGCCGGCGCGGAAGCCGGGGCGGTCGCCCTGGCGGTCGCGGTTGAAGGGCCGGTCGCTGCCACGGTGCCCACCGCGGTCGTCACGGCGCTCGAACGGACGCCGGTCGTTGTCCCGGCGGAAACCGCCACGGTCGTCACGACGCTCGAAGGAACGGCCGCCACGCTCACCACGCTCGCCGTCCCGACGGTCGAAACCACGGTCCCGGTCGCGGTTGAAGCCTCCGCGGTCGTCCCGGCGGAACGGCCGCCACGCTCACCACGCTCGCCGTCCCGACGGTCGAAACCACGGTCCCGGTCGCGGTTGAAGCCTCCGCGGTCGTCCCGGCGGTCACGGCCCCGGTCGAACTCGCGGTCGCGGTGGGAACCGCCCCGATCGTCGCGCTGTTCACGGCGCTCGTACGACGAACCGGCCGGCCGCTCCTCGCGCTCGGCACGCTCGACGTCCTGGGCGGTCGGCTGCTCGGGCACGGAGATCCCCGCCTCCGGCGCCTCGGCGGCCGCCGTGGACGCGTCGGTGGCCGCCTGGACCGCCGACTCCGGGTCCTCGCCCCGCTCCCGCGCGGCACGGGCGACCAACCGGTCCGCCTCCTCGCGCAGTTCGGTCGCACGCCGGGTGGCGTGCTCCAGCTGCTTGGTGAGGTGGGCGACCTCGCGCTCGGCCTGCTGCGCGGCGTTGCCGGCGGACTCGGCCTGGACCTCGGTCATGGACCGGGCGCCGGTGATGTCGGCGACCTCGGGGTCGAACGCGGCCCCGCCCTGGATGATGTGGCGCGAGGCGTCGACGCCCGCGTCCTCCATCAGCCGGAAGATCTGGCGCCGCTGGTGCGGCAGGGCGAGGGAGACGACCGTGCCGGTACGGCCGGCGCGGGCCGTGCGTCCGGCGCGGTGCAGGTAGTCCTTGTGGTCGCCGGCCGGGTCCACGTTCAGGACGAGGTCGATCCCGTCGACGTGGATGCCGCGGGCCGCGACGTCCGTGGCGACGAGCACGTTCACGTAGCCGTCCTTGAAGTCGGCCAGCGTCCGGGTGCGCGCGCCCTGCGTCATGCCGCCGTGCAGCGCATCCGCCTTCACACCGGCGTCGCGCATCTGCTCGGCGACCCGGTCGGCACCGAGCTGGGTGCGGACGAAGACGATGGTCCGCCCCTTGCGGGAGGCGATCGCCGCGGTGACCGGGGCCTTGTCCTTGGGCTTAACGATGAGGATGTGGTGCGACATGGTCGTCACGGCGCCCTGGGCGGCGTCGACCTCGTGGCTCACCGGCTCGTTCAGGTACCGGTCGACGAGGGTCTGGATCTCGTTCTCCATGGTCGCGGAGAAGAGCATGCGCTGGCCGTCGGCCGGCACCTGGTCGAGCAGCTCGGTGACCTCGGGAAGAAAGCCCAGGTCCGACATCTGGTCGGCCTCGTCGAGCACCGCGATCTGCACGTTCTCGAGGGAGCAGGCACCGCGGTTGATGATGTCGCGCAGACGGCCGGGCGTGGCGACCAGAACGTCCACACCGCGCTCGAGGGCGTAGATCTGGTTCGCCATGGACGTGCCGCCGCAGACGACCTTCATCTTCAGGCCGAGCACGTCGCCGTACGGCTGCAGCGCGTCCGCGACCTGCATGGCGAGCTCACGGGTCGGCGTGAGGATCACGGCCCGCGGCTTCTTCTTCTCGGTGCGGCCGCCCGCCAGGGTGGCGAGGGTCGGCAGACCGAAGGAGAGCGTCTTGCCGGAACCCGTGCGGCCGCGGCCGAGGATGTCCTTGCCGACCAGGGCGTCCGGGATGGTCGCGGCCTGGATCGGGAAGGGGACGGTGACGCCGTTCTGGGCGAGCTTGCGGACGATGCCCTCGGGGAGCCCTAGATCGGCGAAAGTCACCTCGGGGGCGGTTTCCCCGCCCTCGGTGTCCTCGGACAGGACGACGTGCTCAGTACTGACAGCAGACATGCGAAATGCGAACCTTCCGGAGTTCACGGCACGCGCCCAAACATCCGTGAAGTCGCATTCGACCGCCTCAATGCGGTCCGGCCACGGCAAGGGAGAGTACGCGCCACACGCGGCGCGTCTTTGTGGCGCCGGGCAAATGGGATCAAACGATCTACCACCATACGCACCCGGCCCCGTCGAGTGCAAACCGAGTCCCGCCCGCCACGGGTGACCCTCACCACACGGCCGCTTCGCCCCGCCGTGGGCCTCCCCGGGCGGGCGGACGGCTACATCGCCGGAACGCCCGCACGGGGCGCGGGCTCCCGCTGCATCAGCTGGGTGGTCTGCTCATGCGCCGAGGACGAGGGCTCGGCGGTCGTCGGCGTGGACGAGGCGGGGTCCGGCTCGCTCGGCGGTGTCGGATCCGCCGTGCTGTCCGTCGGGGTCGGATTCCCGTCCGTCGGAGCGGGAGGCACCCCTCCGTCACCCCCCTTGCCCTCGGTGTGCCCGGCGGTCGGCTTGCCGTCCTTGCCCTTGCCACCGTGCTCGGACTCGGAGGAGGAAGGGGACGCGGAGGTCCCGGAGGACTCGTCCGGGTCGGTCGAACCGCCCTTGACCGCGGCCCCGCCGCGGCCGCCACCCACACCCTGGCCCACCGCCGACCCGCCGCCGGGTGCACCCCCTCCGTGGTGTCCCGCCGAGTGCGACGGGGAGGGACTGCCCTCGTCGTCCCCCACGCTCATGCAGCCGGCGACCGCGGCCACGACCATGACCGCGGCGGCCAGACGGACGAGTACGTAACAGGCGCGCACGGGCAGCCACCTCCGATAGGGGTCTCCCCTGCCCGTGAGGGTCCCCCGGTCCGGTGGAACCGAGAACCTGGGGAGCGGCCGAGAGCGCGGGGAAGGTGCGAGGAGTCCCCCTGCCCAACTCCCCGTACCCACGGGAGGACACGCACCCGGGGGAGAACGTCACGCGTCCGGCGAGTCGCGTCCCCGGTCCACAGGGCCCGGCGCCCGCGCACACACGCCGTCCGGCGCCGTCATCCGTACCCGAGCGCGTGCAGCCGGGCGTCGTCGATCCCGAAGTGATGGGCGATCTCGTGGACCACCGTGACCTCGGTCTCCGCCACCACGTCCGCACGCGTCTCGCAGATCCGCAGGGTCGGCCCCCGGTAGACGGTGATCCGGTCCGGCAGCACCCCCGCGTACCACTCCCCGCGGTCCGTCAGCGGAGTCCCCTCGTACAGTCCGAGCAGCTCGGGGTCGTCGGCGGACGGCTCGTCCTCGACGAACACCGCCACGTTGTCCATCAGCCGCGTCAGCTCCGGCGGGATCCGGTCGAGCGCCTCGGCGACCAGTTCCTCGAACTCCTCGCGCGTCATCTCCAGCACAGGGCCATTGTCCGGTACGAACCCCGTCCGAGGAGAGCCGTGAACCGTTCCGCATATCAGCCGGGGAACTTGGGCATACGGGACCAATGGCCCGCGTCCCCGCCGCAGCTCAGCTTGGAATACGAAGGGCGTCAGGCACGCTCGCCCGGTACTACCGCTCGCTCCGACCCCATCCGTCCGCCGAACTGGTCCCACAGCCCCATCCCTGGCTCCGGGCGCTCGGCATGGTCGCCGTCGTCCTCCTGGGCGCCTGGCTCGGCCTGCTGATCGTGGGCAACGTACGCGTCCCGGTGGGGCCCATGAACACCACCATGACGCTGCGTCCCTCGCTCGCCGGCGGTACGAAGATCAACGTCTCGCCGCTCGGCGCCCTGGAGCTGGACAGCCACAAGGCACCCGTCCGCCTCGACGTGAACGTCGACCAGCTCGACCCGGACCGCGCCCAGGCCCTGGTCGACCACCCGGAGCGGATCTCCGGGCTCCAGGAGGAGATCGCCCACGACGTCGAACACGGCACGGTTGACCTCGCCGTGCGCTCCGGCGTGGCCGTGGTCGCCGGCGCCACCGCGCTCGGGCTGGCCGTCTACCGCCGTCCGCGCCGCGCCCTCGCCGCCGGCGGTCTGGCACTGACCCTCCTCGCCGCCTCCGGGGCGACGGCCTGGGCCACCTGGAACCCCAAGTCGGTCCTGGAACCGAGGTTCTCCGGACTGCTGTCCTCCGCCCCGTCCGTGGTCGGCAACGCGCGCAGCATCGTCACGGAATTCAATGTCTACCAGGAGGAGTTGGCACGCCTGGTGACGAACGT
The DNA here is from genome assembly GCF_001507435.1 of Streptomyces sp. NRRL F-5122. GTDB lineage: Bacteria > Actinomycetota > Actinomycetes > Streptomycetales > Streptomycetaceae > Streptomyces > Streptomyces lannensis. The sequence continues at coordinate 86,646 of NZ_LMWH01000238.1, read as the reverse complement.
GACCAAGCTCTACGACGTCACGTCCACACTCCCGGCCTACGACCCCGACCCGACGACCATCCGGGTCCTGCACGTCTCCGACATCCACCTCAACCCGGCGAGCTGGAAGATCATCGCGTCACTGGTGGAGCAGTACAAGATCAACGTGATCGTCGACTCGGGCGACACCATGGACCACGGCACGGCCGCGGAGAACGGCTTCCTCGACCCGATCTCCGACCTCGGCGCCCCGTACGTCTGGGTCCGCGGCAACCACGACTCCCGCGCCACCCAGCGCTATCTGGAGGGCTTGAAGAACGTCCACGTGCTGGACGACGGCAAGGCGGTGTCCGTCGCAGGCCTGCGGTTCGCCGGGATCGGCGACCCCCAGTTCACCCCCGACCGCTCGGTCGAGCCGGGCGGCGAACGGGCCGAGGAGCTCGCGGGCGCCCGCCTGGCCGCGGCCTTGACCGACCAGAAGGCCGCCGGCACCCCCGTCGACATCGCCATCGCCCATGAGCCCACAGCCGCACGCGGAACGGACGGCGCGGTGCCCCTGGTGCTCGCCGGGCATCTGCACCACGAGGGAACGGAGATCATGAAGTACGGCACCCGGCTGCGCATCGAGGGCTCGACGGGCGGCAGCGGGCTGCGTGCGGTCGAGCACAAGTACCCGGCACCCATCGAGGCCTCGGTCCTCTATCTGGACCGGGACACCCGACGTCTGCAGGCCTGGGACGAGATCAAACTCGGCGGCCTGGGCCAGACCACGGCCGAGGTGTCCCGCCATCTGGCCGAGGAGAACCAGCCGGACACCGGGCCTTCCCCCGACACGTCACCCCCGACCTCCACGCCACCCGGCAGCTCCACCTCGACCCCGTCCCGTCCCGGCGCGCCCCCTGCGTCGAGCGCCCCCTGAACTGTTTTGGCGAACGCTCCCCGCATCCCATATGCTTCTCACGTCCCCGACGCGCTGAGAAGCGCGCAGGCGGGCCGATAGCCCTCATCGTCTAGCGGCCTAGGACGCCGCCCTTTCAAGGCGGTAGCACGGGTTCGAATCCCGTTGGGGGCACGCACCACCATGTGCGACACTGTCGTACGCACGCTTGGTCCTGTGGAGCAGTTTGGAGTGCTCGCCACCCTGTCAAGGTGGAGGCCGCGGGTTCAAATCCCGTCAGGACCGCTAAGGTTTCACGTGAAACCTTGCGGCTGGGTAGCTCAGTTGGTACGAGCGTCCGCCTGAAAAGCGGAAGGTCGCCGGTTCGACCCCGGCCCCAGCCACCGCCGCCCTATCAGGGCAAAGCCCCCTCCGAGGATCTTCGGAGGGGGCCTTTTCGTGCCCGTGACATCACCCGCTGACATCGAGGAGGCGGGGCGTGACCGAGGCCTACGACGGCTGGAAGCCTCCGATTTGGGGGGATTCGCCGCCCGCTCCGAGCTTCGACGCGGTCAGCTCCACACCGCCCGTTCCGGTCGGCCGTGTGGACGTGCCGCGCAGGATCCAGACCGCGCCGCGGTAGTGGTCCTCACCCCCGCCGCCGACGATCACATCGGGGTGGCCGTCCTTGTCGAGGTCCCCGACCGTGAGCGTGGTGCCGAAGGCGTCACCCTGGGCCGACGTCCCGGGCACGGACACGGTCTCCTGGGACAGCGGGTACGAGCCGGTGCCGGGCGTCCCGGTCTTCTTGCCGGGGATGACGACGACGACCCCAGCACCAGCCTGGTTGCTCTGTGTCTGGCCGGGGACGCCGACGACGATGTCGCCAAGGCCGTCCTTGTTCAGGTCGGTGACGGCGATGGCGGTGCCGAACCTGTTGTGCGTGTCCGACGTGCCGTAGACGCCGGGGCTGTCCTGGCTGATGTGTACAGGCTTGGCGTCGGCGAGGCCCAGCGGACCGCCGTACCAGAGAGTGAGCTCGCCGCCCCTGTGACCGCTTGTGCCGGTCGTCGGCTCGTCGGGGTCGCCGACGACCAAGTCGTTATAGCCGTCGCCGTTGACGTCCCCGACAGCGGTCGTGGTGCCGTCGGTGGGCAGCGGGGCGCGATTCCCGTTCGAGGGATCCACATACACGCGCCCGCCGCTGTAACCGCCGGCCCGGAGCGTAGTGACGATGCGCTCCGCTCGGCCGTCGTGGTTGAGGTCCCCGAGGTCGACGACGCCCACGGACCCCGTCAACCCGACGTACGACGTCTTCGCGCTGACCGATCCGGTGCGCTTGAAGGTGCCGCTGAACTCGATCGATCCGTCGTACCCGCCCACCAGGACGCGGGGCCCCTGGCTGTCGCGTACGGCGGCGACGTCCAAGCCGTACTGGCCGTACGAGACCCGCGGCGACGGCAGCGTGCTCGCCGCGGACAGGCCGTTCTTGCCGCCCCACAAGACGGTGACGGTGCCGACGTCCTTGGTGGTGCCCAGGTCCTCCCAGGGCGCCCCGACGATCAGGTCGCTGTAGCCGTCCTTGTCCAGATCGGCGTAAGCGGTCGAGGACCCGAACAGGTCCTCAGTCTCGGCGCTGTCGGGCACACCGGCGGTGTTCTGCGTGATGACGGCCCTGCGCGAGGCGGACACGCCGGTCTTGGCGCCGTAGAGCACGACGACCGCGCCGGCCCCGTCCTTGCCCCCGACCTTGGCTGTGGGCGCCGGGACGACCAGGTCCCGGTATCCGTCGCCGTTGAAGTCCGCGGGGGCGGCGATCGGCTTTGCCACGGCCTCACCGGGTATGGCGACCACGCCTGTCACGGCGGCCGCCGTCACCGTAACTGCCGCCGCGATGCTGTCTCTTCTTCTCTTCCCCACCCTGATATCCCCTCCGTGTGCACAGTGAGACGGCAGGAGCGTAGGTGATCCAAGTAGACAGAGGGTCCGAGGCCCCGCCGGTCTCTGACATCGTCGGACTGATTGAGGTTTGCACGAGTTCCGGGCCACGTCCCCGGCTGAAGGCGTTGAGGGGCGCCCGATAGTGAGAGGCACCTCGGAACGCCTACATCAGCTGCCATGTGAAGCGGTTTCGCAGACTGCCGGCCATGTGCGATGCTCCCCTCTCCGGGGAGGGGATCATGAACGACACATTCACAGGGAGCCGCCGCATGCGGAGCCGCCGTGGCACCCGCAGAGCGGTCGGCACTGCCCTCGTGGGGGCCGTCGCGTGCCTCGCGCTACCCGCCTCCGGCGCTCAGGCGGCAACCACCTGCGCCGCCGGAGTGTGGAAAGCGTCGTACTACGCGAACACCACGTTCGCCGGGACGTCGAAGCTGACCGTGTGCGACACAGCGATCAGCGAGAGCTACGGCACCCGAGACCCCGCAGGCGTCACGCTCCCACGCGACAACTTCGGGGTCCGCTGGACGATGACGCGCAACTTCGGTTCCGGCGGGCCCTTCACCTTCAGCGTGGCCGTCCAGGACGCCGTCCGCGTCTACCTCGACGGCACCCGCAAGATCAACCTGTGGTCCAACGTCTCGTCGACCCGCAGCAAGACGGTCAACGTCACCGTCCCCAAGGGCACGCACACCATTCGCGTCGACTTCGCCGCCTTCACCGGAAGCGCGAACGTCAAGTTCGGCTACGCGCCCAAAACCTCGGCCACCGTCGACAAGACCGCCCCGCTCGCCCCGACCGGCGCGAGGGTCTCGTACGACCAGGCCTCCAGCAAGGCCACGTTCACCTGGTCCAAGAACAAGGAGATGGATCTCGCCGGGTACAAGGTGTACCTGCGCAGACCGGGCACCAGCACCCTGGTGGTGCGGACGACCGCCACGTCCTACACGACGACGCTGCCCGCCACGGGTGCGGTCTACCGATTCGGCGTCGACGCCGTGGACAGGGCGGGGAACACGTCGTCCTCCGGCATCGATCTGCCCGTCACGACCGCTGACCGGACGGCTCCGCAGGCACCCATCGGACTGACGGCGGCTGACAGCCAGTGGGACGTCACTCTGAGCTGGACGGCGAGCGAGGCGGGCTCCACCTTCAGGGTGTACCGGGCTGACTCGACCACCGGGCCGTACTCCCTCGTCGGTACGACGAAGTCGACGTGGCTGACCCTCACCGACGCCCCTTACAGCACGCCCCGCCACTACAAGGTGACTGCCACCGACGTCTCGGGCAACACCTCGGCGGCGTCCGCCGTGCTGTCCTACACCCGGCCCACGGCCGTCCCCTGGCTCTACCACGCCGAGAATAACGAGGCGGACACCGGTATCCGTCTGCTCTGGGAAGCGCGCCTGAACGCCGGCACGACGGGGTTCCGCGTCTACCGCGCCGAGCCCGGCTCGGCCGACCCCTCCTGGCATGCCGTCACGTGCGAGGACTTCGGGCAGGGCGGCTCGACCCCATACGTGCAGGTCCACTACTGCACCGACCGGAGCGCGGTCGCCAGGACCGCGTACCAGTACACGGTGACGTCCGTCGACGCCAAGGGGCGGGAGTCGGAGCGGTCCGTCCCGTATTCGATCACGCGCGTGGACAGGACGCCCCCGCCCGCGGTCACCGGGGTGACGGCCAAGGCCACGCCCTACGGTGTGGTGCTGGACTGGGATCCCAGCACGGCGCCCGACATCGCCAAGTTCATCATTCGCAGGGAGCCGGAAGAGAAGCTTCCCTGCTGGTGCAATCTGGCCGAAGTCGACGCCGCCACCACCCACTTCGTGGACGCGGAGCTGCCGGACGGCGAGACCCTGACCTACTCCGTGGATGCCGTGGACACCTCGGGGAACTCCCTCTACACGCTGTACCTGAACCCGGAAGACGAGGGCATGACGTTCGCCGACGTGACGGAGCTGGATCTGACTCCGTCCGTCGACACGCCGGCGGGCGCGCCGCTCGATCTCACGGCCACGGCCGCTGATTCGGGCCACACGGTGGAGCTGCGCTGGGACGCGATCGGGGAAGCGACCGGTTACCGCGTCCACCGCTGGAACCCCGACGCCGCGGCGTACGAGCCGCTGACGGCGGAGCCGGTCACCGATCTCTCCTACACGGACACCACAGCCGCCACGGGTACCACCCACTTCTACTGGGTAACCGCCGTGTACGCCGACGGGACCGAGTCGGCCCCGGGGGCCGCCTGGACGATCCTGCAGCCCGGGAGCTGACGCCGCCACCGAAGCGGCGAAAGGGCCGGACCGTGAGACGGTCCGGCCCTTTCGCATGCGCGGTTGCAGTCTCGGTTGCACTGGCCGCCTGGGCAGGCGAAACGACGGGCCCCGCTGAGGACAGCGGGGCCCCGTCGTTTGCCCGCCGTCTGACATCAACGCTGACATCAACGTCCGCAGACAGCAGCATCCAAGCGCGTACCTGCGCGGCCGTCACCGCCGCTCAACGCGGGAGTAGCGAGACGAACGAGTGCCGAAGACCATGGAAACGGTGCTCATACGGGCTGACCCGTTTCCGCGTGGCGTACCAGTGGCGATTCAGGTTCCTCGGGTCGATCGGCGAGCCCGCAGCCGTCGTAAAGACATGGCCGGACTCCGGCTACTCGGCACCTCAGACACCCCGCCCCTCTGCCTCCCGCTGTCACCGGAGCGGCACCGACACAGATGAGACAGAATGCACCAAGATATTAGGGAATGTCGCAATTGAACGGAGTGGCCGATGGGGCGTCCCTGGCTGCACGTGCTGGCACAGGTGGTCCCCGTTCCGCTCGGGTTGCTGCTCAGCGGTGCACTGGTCTGGGGCGCCACCAACGCCGACTGGAGTGGGACCACCAGCAACAGCGGCAACACGTGGGAGTCCGGCTCGCTGGGGCTGGCCAACAACAGCAAGGTGCCCATGTTCCGCGTCGACAACATGCGACCCGGCGACACAGGCTCCAACTGCATCAGAATCGAGTCGAACGCCGACTTCCCCACCGCGCTCAAGCTGTACAGCAGCTCACCGAACTGGCCCAGCAACTACCAATCCTTCATCAACCTCAAAATCGAGGTAGGCAGCGGCGGCACCTTCGGCAACTGCAAGGGCTTCAGTCCACAGAGGACTGCGTTCGACGGCACCCTGGACCAGTTCGTCGCCCTGTACACCGACTTCCGCACCGGATTGGGTCCCTGGACCCTGCCCGGCAAGCCACCCAACTCGCTGAGCTTCCGCTTCGCGTGGAAGTTCAGCCGGAGCGCACCCAACAGCGCGCAAAGCGTGGTCACTAACGAGGTGACCTTCACCTGGGAAGCGCGGGAACACAAGTGACTCCCTCAAGTGGCCTAGCCGCCACCGCGCCCTGCCAACCCACGACCAGAGGTGCCCGGGACCCGATCCGCGTGGTCACCTCGGTCACCGCACGTACCGTACTCGGCTCGCTGATTGGGCTGCTCGTGTGGGCGCAATTGCCCGTGGCGGCGCTGGGCTGGACGGCGTGCGTGGTGCAGTCCGGCTCCATGCGTCCCGCCCTCGTGCCGGGCGACGTAGTTCTCTATCAGCCACCACCGCGCGACCGCACACCAGCGGTTGGCCAAATCGTGCTGGCCCAGGACCCCACCCGACCCGGCCATCTGCTCACCCATAGGGTCTACCAGGTACTCCCCAACAAAGACCTGATCACGAAAGGTGACGCCAACTCCACACCGGACTCCACCCCCATCCGGCCCACGGCACTCGAAGGCGTAGCACGGTTGCGCGTGCCCTCGATCGGGCTGCCAGTCCAGCTCTGGCGCGCCAAGCGGCCCGTGCCCGAGGCGATCCTGCTGCTTGGACTTGCCACTCTGCTTGCGCTTGCCGCTCTGCCACTGCACAGACGCAACCGACACGATTGGGCCCCGGGCAACGGCCCGATACGGTGAGCGCGTGGGTGGGGAACCAGAGCGCGAGACGCGGCGCGCAGGTGGTGCGACGCACCGGTGCAGCAGCCACGGAGTCGTTGGCGTCGACGGCGGTTCTGCAGCCGGGAGCATCGCCGGCGATACGGGATTCTTTCAGCGGTCGTGCGGTTCCTGGACGGCGTTTAGTCGGCCAGGTCATGCACCGGCCGGAGTCCCATGCGTCGAACGGGAGGATGTCCATGCCGTCCGGGCTCAGGCGACGCGTGCCGGGCGGCGCCATGGTTGTTTCCTTCAAGGGGAGTTGTCGGGTGTGGGCGGGCGGAGCGGCGGTCTGCGGGCCCGTTAAGGTCGCGCGCATGGGTGGGGAGATCCAGGCGCAGGGCGCCACCGAAGCCAAAAGCCGCACGTGCCTGAGATGCGACAACCCGCTGCCGGCACGGCGAATACCGCGCTTGTTCTGCTCGCCGCGGCACGCAGCGCAGGCAGCGTTCGCGGCGTTGCTCTTCGTCTTCGCGGTCGAGCGGATCGGCTTGCGTTTCGCCTGGCGCCTCATGCACGCAGTCCTGGGCATCACAAACGTGCTGTCGTGGTTCGGATGGGGCTGAGCCGTACTTCCCCCTCTGCTTCACCAACTGACCAGGGCCGGAAAAGGCAAGGGCGGCGGCGCATACGACGCACCGTCGCCCTTCCGCGCCCGCGCCTCGACTTCGTCGGCCTTGATGACCGTGCCGTCCGGACCGCGACCGGCCCTTCGCATTCCGTCACCACGGCCGAGGCGGTTCGCCGGTTCCCCTCCGTGACACGGAACTGACGCTCGGGTAAGCCAAGTCGGCGGGCGGCGCCTGCTCACCACCGTCGCCGTCACAGCCCGGTCCTGGGGCGGGGTGCACGGTTCATTCGCCGGCCAAGGCGCACCGGCAGAATGCGCCCGTCGGTGACCTCTCAGGCGGCGACGGCGATGCGGGAGGCGAGGTCCCTGCCCGCGGCCTTGTACGCGGGAGGGAAGGTGAGCTTCAGACTCTGTTCCTGGCCCTGAACAGTGAGCACGGTCTGCAGTCCCAGACCGAGCAGCGCCTTCTTCACGGGTGCCGCGGACATCAGCTGGCGCGGCAGGGACATCAGCAGCTTGCCGGGGCGTCCCGACATCGTCGAGGCGTCGAAGAACATCAGCCGCCGGTCCGTGAGCGCCCAGTACATCGGACGCGGCTGGACGGTGGCGATCACCGTCCCGGCGGTGAGGGCGCCGACCAGCGCGGTGGTGAGCACCCGGCGCTTGGCGGAGACGGACCCGACCTTGGCGACGGAAGTGATCTCGACCTGCTCTCCCTCGGTGAGCAGGGGGGCGACGGACTGAAGCAGCTGCTGTCTGCGCCGGTTGTTCATGATTGTCCTTGCGGTGTTCCGAGGGCACGCGTGCGCGCCGTGCCGGTGCGCGTGGGGGGATGCAGGAGAGCGTACGGACGGGACTTCGGCATCCGATCAAGATCGGGCCATGACTCCGCAAAGGCGCAGGACGATCGGGTGGTCGGGCGGGCGCCCGCACGCACAGCGGGCGTGCGCCGGTCCGCCACCGGTGACCCTTGCCCCGGCGCTCCGAATGGTCGACCCGGGCATCAGGACTTCGCCGCCCGTGATGCCCCGTCGGCGGCCCGGCGAATCCTCTCCGAATGAGCCATCCGAGTGCATATATCGAAAACTGCCCCGTGTGTAGTGGCCTTATTGGTGCTGTTGTCGTTTCCATGCTGTTGCTCGGGATCAAGAGTGCTCAGAAGCACTCGGTCTTGCGGCACGTCGACATGATTGCAGGGAGAGGAACGCATGAAGCTCAGGAAAATGGCGGCTGTGGCCGCAGGTATGGTCGTTGCTCTCGGGGCCGCTGCTCCGGCCATGGCTGACTCCGGTGCCCAGGGCAGCGCCACGGGCTCCCCTGGCATCCTGAGCGGCAACGTCATCCAGGTGCCCATCGACATCCCGGTGAACGTCTGCGGCAACACCGTGAACGTGATCGGGCTGCTGAACCCGGCGGCCGGCAACACCTGCGCCAACGGTGCCGACATCACGCCGACCGAGACCGCGGCCACCACCCCGGCCGCCACCGAAGACGACACCGTGGGCACCGTCGCCCCGGAGGACGACGCCAGCAGCATCGCGGACTGCCTCTGCCGTGAGCTGGCCACGAGTTGAATCCCGTCTTCTGACGGAACCTGCCTGATGCAGGAATGACGCGAGGAAGACCGCCACTTCACAGGAAGTGGCGGTCTTCTCGTCTTCTCGTATCCGATGCAAATGCCGCAGGGGTCCTCGAGCCGCTGAAGCAGTTGTCGAAAGTGTGATGGCCGGGCAAATCAGGACGGCGAAGAAAACCCGCCGCCCGCCGTTCCCCGAACCGCCGCACCGCACGGGCGCGGCAGGACCCGGACCGCCCTTCGGCCCGAAGTCCGTACGTGTCACCCGCGCGTCACGCCTCGGCCCGTTGGGTGATGGCCGCGTCGGTGCGGTCCCCCAGGAACTCGTACCACCGGCGTTCCAGGCAGACGTAGCGCACGTCCGCCTCGACGAGGCTGAGGAAACCCGCCACGGTCTCGGTGAGACGCTGCTGCAGCCCCGAGTCGGCCAGCGCTCCGTCCTCGGCGAAGGCCTGGTAGCTGTCGGCCACGCTGAACATGTCCGGGTAGACCCGGGTGCCCAGGTGTTCCAGGGGCACCCTCAGGGCCCACAGTCCGCGGTTGCCGCCGACCAGTGACGGCGAGGCGGAGACGAGCATCGCGTGCTTGGTCTTGAACGGCTGCGGCCGGACACGGGAGACCCAGTCGATCGCGTTCTTCAGCACACCCGGAACGGAGGCGTTGTACTCCGGCGAGGCGATGACGAAGGCGTCACTCCGTTCGAGTCGGTCCCGCAGGGCGAGGGCGCCGGGGGGCAGTCCCTCCGCGGCCTCCATGTCGCCGTCGTACAAGGGCATGTCGAAGTCGCGCATGGAGGCGAGGTCGACCGCCGCACCGGTGGCGGAGATGAGCCGGGCGACGAGGGCGGCGAGGCGGGCGTTGGCCGAATCGGCACGCAGTGCCCCGCCGAAGACCAGCACCCGAAGCGGGCCGGGAGATGTGTCCGTGGGCATGACTCGGTCCTTTCCGCCGTGAGCACGCGCCCCGGCCGGGGCGCCCCTGTGACCAGTGTGGTTCCGGGAGGGCCGCCGTGCGACAGGGCGGGCGACCGGCAGGGCGACGCCGGCGCGGTCTCTCGTTGGGGCGCGCCTTGGGGTCGAAGATGCCCACGCCTAGGTACCTACGGGCTCAGTAGCCCGTGCGCGTCGCGCTGTTCGGGTGGGGAGTCGGACCGTCGGGCTCTCGTCGGCGAACGGCCGGCCCGTCCGTACGGTGACGACGCCGCAACCTGGTACTCGATGCAGCACCGGTCCCCTGGATCAGGAGACCACTCCGCGCCCCTCGTCCGTCGACCGGCGTGGTGCGGCGTGCCGATTAACGGATGCGCCCAGGCCGAGTGCCGCCTGGGGGACGAGCAGCACGATCAGGATGATCAGGGGGACGGTCCAGCCGCCGGTCGACTGGTGGACCGCTCCCAGCACCAGGGGGCCCGCCGCTGCCAGCAGATAGCCGACGAACTGCGCCATGCTCGACAGCTGTGCGGTGTGCCGGGCGTCGGGGGAGCGCAGCACGACGAAGAGCATGGCCAGCGAGATCGCGGCGCCCTGCCCGAGGCCGAGAAGGACCATCCACAGATAGGGGAGGCTCGTGGGGGCCGCGGCCAGGCCCGCGAATCCGGCGCCCGTGACCACCGCGCCGGTGACGGCCAGCAGTCCGGGGCGGACGTGCCGGGCGAGAACGGGGGAGGCGAAGGCGCCGGCGACACCGACGAGACTGCTGAAGGACAGCATCCAGCCGGCGGTTCCCGCGCTCATGCCGGCGTTGGTGAGCATGCTGGGCAGATAGGCGGCCGCCGCGTAGTACGACAGCGACTGCATGCCCATGTAGCCGGTGACCAGCCATGCGATCGGATGGCTCCACATCCCGCGAACGGGGTGTTGCGCGGCCGCGGCCTGTGCGGCGGAAGGGCGCGAGTGCCGACGGGACTGCGGGGCCCACAACACCAACGCCACCAGCGCCGGCAGTCCCCACATGGCCAGCCCGGGTCGCCAGTGCAGGCCCAGCGCCGTGCCGATCGGCACGGTCAGGCCGGCGGCCAGGGCCGCACCGGCGTAGAGGGACATCGAGTACAGGCCGGTCATCAGGCTGATGCGGCCGGGGAAGTCGCGTTTGATGACCCCGGGCAGCAGCACATTGGCCACGGCCACCCCCGCGCCGACCACGACCGTGCCGGCCATCAGCGCCACCGTCGACGGTGTCAGCCGCAGTGCGCTGCCGCAGCAGACGGCCGCCATCGTCCACAGCAGCGCCGGTTCCATCCCCAGCCGGCGGCCCAGCCCGGGCGCGAGCGGCGCGATGAGCCCGAAGCACAGCAGCGGCAGCGTCGTCAGGAGGCCGGCAGCGATGGCGGTCATACCGGTGTCCTGCCGGATGGTGTCCAGGATCGGCGAGGCGGCGACGATCGCGGGGCGCAGGTTCAGCGCCAGGGCGATGACGCCCGCGCCCAGCAGGAACCCTGTCCGCAGTCCCGCTCTCCCCCGCACGGTCGGGGTCTCCTCCGGCCGGGTGCCGGCATCGACGTCGTCCGAGGCAGCGGCGCGGTCGCGGCGGAAGGCGGGACCCACCTACTCGTCTCCCGTCAGGGTGCCGGTCCCGGGCGGTGGAGCCGGTGCCGACGGGGGCGCCGACGGGAGCGGGTCCGCGTCCTGCAGGAGGCGCAGCGCGCTCGTGCCGTCGTCGATGTACCGGGCCACCGCGCGGCCCGCCGCATAGGGGTCGGAGGCCTCGATCGCGGCGAGGAGGTCGGCGTGCGATTCGAAGTGCGTGCGGTCGCGGTCCGGGAGCGAGGAGTCGGTCATGGAGGAGATGAGGGCGTACAGGCCGTCGGTGAGATGGCTGTAGATGTCGGAGAGCATGCCGTTGTACGCGGCGGCGACCACCGCGCGGTGGAAGGCCACGTCCGCCTGCACGAACGCCTCGACGTCCCCCGCCTCCCACGCCGTCGTCCGGCCCGCCAGCGCCGAGCGCAGCACCTCGAGATCCGCGTCGGTGCGCCGCCGGGCGGCGAGCCGTGCCGCGTCGCGCTCGAGGGCGGATCTGACCTCCTGAGTCTCCATCAGCCCCGCCCGGTGCAGCCGCCGTCGAAGTGCCGCGCCGAGGGAGTCGGAGGCCCGGACGTAGGTCCCGTCACCCTGCCGCGTCTGGAGCATGCCGGTGTGCACAAGCGCGCGCACCGCCTCCCGCACGGTGTTCCGGCCCACCCCCAACGTCTCGGTCAGGACCGGTTCGGCGGGGATCCTCGTCCCCACGGGCCACTCGCCCGACTCGATCAGGTTCTGCAACTGCCCGATGACCTGCGCCACCAGGCTCGCCCGCTCCGTAGGCTGGATAGGCATCCCACACCTCCTAACATCCCACGTTTCGGCCAGGCTAACATCCCATGTTTCACGGCGCGCGCCCGATGGGAGCCGGCGACATCACCGGTTGGCCGGAGGGCGGTGGCGTGGCGGGCGGACGGCGGCAAGTGGCCCGCGGCCCACGGCAGTTCATCGGCTCCCCGGCGTACGGACGCGGGACCGGGCCGGGCAACGGCAGGACGCGGGGCTTCGACCGACACGGCACTCGGACGCCGAACCCCACGCGGCCTGGGTGTGCGCATGCCACCGGCCCCGGACTGGCCCTCGTCCCGGAACGGCGTGCCGGGTGATACTGCCCTTCGACGCCGTACTTAAGGAGTTGTGATGCAGGTCGCCGTGGTCACCTTCGACGGGTTCAACGAGCTCGACAGCTTCATCGCCTCCGCCCTGATCAACCGGTGCCGCAAGGACGGCCTGGAGGCCTTCATCACGACACCGACGCCGGTGGTCACGTCGATGAACGGCGTCGAGGTGACCGGCCAGCGTCCGATGGAGTTCGTGACCGAGGCCGAGGTCGTGCTGATCGGCAGCGGTGTGAAGGCCCGAGACGTGGTCGAGGACGACCGGTTGATCGCCCGGCTCCGACTCGACCCTTCGCGCCAGCTGATCGGGGCCCAGTGCTCCGGTGCCCTGGTGCTCGCCCGGCTGGGTCTGCTGGAGGACATGCCCGCGTGCACGGACGTGAAGACGCGGCCCTTCGTCGAGGCCCGCGGTGTCACCGTGCTGGACACTCCGTTCCACGCCGAGGGGAACATCGCCACGGCGGGCGGTTGCCTGGCGTCCCAGTACCTGGCCACATGGGTGATGACCCGCACACTCGGGGAGGACGCCGCGCGCGGCGTCCTCGACTACGTGGCTCCCGTCGGTGAGAACCGGGAGACGGTCGAGCGCGCCCTGGGCGCCGTCCGCTCGGGCGAGTCCGTACTGCTCTGACGCCCCGCATCGGGCCGGCGTCCCCGCGTCGGGCCGACGGCGCACATCGTCGCGGATGGCGCGCCGACCGCCCGGCGGAAGGCCCCGCCGCAGACGGACGGGGCCTTTGTCCCCCACGGGGCCGACCCGGCTTGGCATGCCCTCGCGCGAACGCTAGGTTCTGGCGGTCGAGGTCAATCGTGCGGGCGGGGCGATCATGGGCGTGGGCGGGGCGAAGGCCATGGGGGACGTCGAGTTGGAGCGGGACCGGGCCCGCTACGGACTCCTCGCGGTGATCATCAGCAATCTCGCGATCGCCGGTGTCGCGATCTTCGGAGTGTGGCGCCTGGACGGCGACCGGTCCGTGATGGTGGGCGTGCTCACCGCGGCCTTCACCTCCGTGAGCAGCATGACCACCGCGTACCTGGGCATCAAGGCCGTCTCCAACACGGCGAAGTCGATGGCCCGGGAGCGGGTCGCTCCCGCCAAGCCCGCCGCTTCGGTGCCCCCGCAGCCGAGCGATCACTGAGCAGTGGTCACCGGGCGCTGAGCAGCGATCGCCGGGCAGCGGCACGGCCCGTAGCGCCGGCGCGGTCCGCACGTGGCCTCACGCCAACCCGCCGGAGACAAATCGTTAGCCACGAATTTCTCCGAGGTGAGATCCTGGACCGCGTATGTCTACGCATCCTGCCCCCGCCCTCGGCGCTCTCGCCCCCCGCCTGACCGAGCTGTCCCTGCGCGACGCCCACCGGCTCGGCCGCAGGCTCGAAGGCGCGCGCAAGATCCGCAAGCCCGAGGCCCGGGCCGCCGTACTCGCCGAGATCGAGGCGGAGGTCGCCAAGGCCGAGGCCAGGATCGCCGAGCGCGGCGCCCGCGTCCCCGCCGTCACGTATCCCGAAGAGCTGCCGGTCAGCCAGAAGAGGGACGCGATCGCCGACGCCATACGTGAGCACCAGGTCGTGATCGTGGCCGGCGAGACCGGCTCCGGCAAGACCACCCAGATCCCCAAGATCTGCCTCGAACTCGGCCGTGGGGTACGGGGCATGATCGGCCACACCCAGCCGCGCCGTATCGCCGCCCGGACCGTCGCGGAGCGGGTCGCCGACGAGCTCCGCACCCCGCTCGGCGAGGGCGTCGGCTGGAAGGTGCGGTTCACCGACCAGGTGAACCCGGACGGCACCTTCGTCAAGCTGATGACGGACGGCATCCTGCTCGCCGAGATCCAGACGGACCGCGAGCTGCGCGGCTACGACACGATCATCATCGACGAGGCCCACGAGCGGTCCCTCAACATCGACTTCCTGCTCGGCTACCTCGCCCAGCTCCTGCCGAGGCGACCGGACCTCAAGGTCGTCATCACCTCCGCCACGATCGACCCCGAGCGGTTCTCACGGCACTTCGGCGACGCCCCGATCATCGAGGTCAGCGGACGCACGTATCCCGTCGAGGTGCGCTACCGGCCGCTCCTCGAGGAGGACTCCGAGGACGCGGACCGCGACCAGATCACGGCGATCACGGACGCCGTCGAGGAGCTGATGACCGAGGGCCAGGGCGACATCCTGGTCTTCCTCTCCGGTGAACGCGAGATCCGTGACACCGCGGACGCGCTGACCAGGAAGCAGTACCGGTTCACCGAGATCCTGCCCCTGTACGCCCGGCTCTCGCACGCCGAGCAGCACCGCGTCTTCCAGCCGCACACGGGCCGCAGGATCGTCCTGGCCACCAACGTCGCCGAGACGTCCCTCACCGTCCCCGGCATCAAGTACGTCATCGACCCCGGCTTCGCACGCATCTCGCGCTACAGCCACCGCACCAAGGTCCAGCGCCTGCCCATCGAGCCGATCTCGCAGGCGAGCGCCAACCAGCGCAAGGGCCGCTGCGGCCGTACATCGGACGGCATCTGCATCCGTCTGTACAGCGAAGAGGACTTCCTTACCCGGCCCGAGTTCACCGACGCCGAGATCCTGCGTACGAACCTCGCCTCCGTCATCCTCCAGATGACCGCCGCCGGCCTCGGTGACATCGAGAAGTTCCCCTTCATCGATCCGCCGGACCACCGCAACATCCGCGACGGCGTCCAGCTGCTGCAGGAACTGAGCGCGCTGGACCCCGCCCAGAAGGACCCGCGCAAGCGCCTGACCGACACCGGCCGCAAGCTCGCCCAGCTGCCTGTCGACCCGCGGCTGGCGCGGATGGTCCTGGAGGCGGACAAGAACGGCTGCGTGCGCGAGGTCATGGTGATCGCCGCCGCCCTGTCCATCCAGGACCCGCGGGAGCGGCCCGCCGACAAGCAGACCCAGGCCGACCAGCAGCACGCCCGATTCCGGGACGAGACGAGCGACTTCCTCGCCTACCTCAACCTCTGGCGGTACATCCGTGAGCAGCAGAAGGAGCGGGGCTCGTCGTCGTTCCGCCGGATGTGCAAACAGGAGTACCTGAACTTCCTGCGCATCCGCGAATGGCAGGACATCTACACACAGCTGCGCACGGTCGCCAAGCAGATGGACATCCATCTCGACGAGCAGGACGCCCCGGCCGACCGCATTCACGTCTCGCTGCTCGCCGGCCTCCTCTCGCACATCGGGCTCAAGGACGTGAAGGAGTCCAAGGACTCCGGCCCCGGCACCCGAAGGGACGGCGGGCGCAACGAGTACATCGGCGCCCGCAACGCCAAGTTCGCGATCTTCCCGGGCTCGTCCCTGTTCAAGAAGCCCCCGCGTTTCGTGATGTCCGCCGAGCTCGTGGAGACCTCCCGGCTCTGGGCGCGCGTCAACGCCAAGATCGAGCCGGAGTGGGTCGAGCCGCTCGCCGAGCACCTCCTGAAGCGGACGTACGGCGAACCGCACTGGGAGAAGGACCAGGCCGCGGTGATGGCCTACGAGACGGTCACGCTGTACGGCGTCCCGATCGTCGCCCAGCGGAAGGTGAACTACGGCCGGATCGACGCGGAGGCGAGCCGCGAGCTGTTCATCCGCAACGCCCTGGTCGAGGGCGACTGGCGCACCCACCACAAGTTCTTCGCCGACAACCGCAAGCTGCTCACCGAGGTCGAGGAGCTGGAGCACCGCGCCCGCCGCAGGGACATCCTGGTCGACGACGAGACGCTGTTCGACTTCTACGACCAGCGGGTGCCCGAACACGTGGTCTCGGGGGCCCACTTCGACTCCTGGTGGAAGCACAAGCGGCACGAGCAGCCCGACTTCCTCGACTTCGAGCGCGAGATGCTCATCAACGAGAAGGCGGGCGCGGTCACCAAGGACGACTACCCCGACTCCTGGCGCCAGGGCCCGCTGAAGTTCAGGGTCACCTACCAGTTCGAGCCGGGCGCGGACGCCGACGGTGTGACGGTGCACATCCCGCTCCAGGTCCTCAACCAGGTCACCGACGAGGGCTTCGACTGGCAGATCCCGGGGCTGCGGGAGGACGTGGTCACGGAGCTGATCCGGTCCCTGCCCAAGCCGATCCGCCGCAACTACGTGCCCGCACCGAATTACGCGACGGCGTTCCTCGACCGCGCGGTCCCGCTGCAGGAACCGCTGACCGTGACGATGGCGCGCGAGCTGAAGCGCATGGTCGGGGTGCCCTTCGAGGCCGACGACTTCGACTGGGCCAAGGTTCCCGACCATCTCAAGATCACCTTCCGGATCGTCGACGAGCGGCGCCGCAAGCTGGCGGAGGACAAGGACCTCGAGGCCCTGAAGCTCCGGCTGAAGCCGAAGGCGCGCAAGGCCCTCTCCCAGGCCGCGGCGGCCACCGCCGAGCGGGAGGGCGGGGAGTCCCTGGAGCGCTCCGGCCTCACGGACTGGACGATCGGCGCGCTCACCCGGCTCTTCGAGACCCGCCGCGCCGGCCAGCCGGTGAAGGCCTACCCGGCGCTGGTCGACGACGGAGACACAGTCTCGGTACGCCTCTTCGACACCGAGGAGGAGCAGGCCGAGGCCATGTGGAAGGGCACCCGCCGCCTGATCGTGCGGAACATCCCCGTGAGCCCGGCGAAGTTCGCGTCCGAGCAGCTGACGAACGCGCAGAAACTCGGCCTGTCCGCGAACCCGCACGGCTCCGTCCAGGCGCTGTTCGACGACTGCGCGACAGCGGCGGCGGACAAGCTGATCGGGGACTTCGGGGGACCGGCGTGGGACGAGGAGTCGTACCGGAAGCTGTTCGACAAGGTGCGCGCCGAGATCGTCGACACCACGGTCCGCACCGTCGGGCAGGTGCAGCAGGTACTCGCCGCCTGGCAGGCCTGTGAGCGCCGGCTGAAGGCGGTGCGCAGCCCCGCGCTGCTGCCGAACCTGACGGACGTCAGGACCCAGCTGGACGCCCTCGTGAAACCCGGCTTCGTCACGGAGGTGGGCATTCGGCGGCTGCCTGACCTGATGCGATACCTGGTCGCCGCCGACCGCCGGCTGCAGCAGATGCCGACCAACGTCCAGCGGGACACGACGCGCATGGCCAAGGTCCACGAGATGCGGGACGAGTACGCATGGCTGCTCGAGCAGCTGCCGCAGGGCCGCCCCGTCCCGTCCTCGGTACGCGACATCCGCTGGATGCTCGAGGAGCTGCGCGTGAGCTACTTCGCGCACGCGTTGGGCACCGCCTATCCGGTCTCGGACAAGCGCATCGTGAAGGCGATCGACGCCGCGGCGCCGTGACGGCCCCTTCACGGTGGGTGAGTTCGACCAAGGGCTCACCCTCCTGTACAGTCTCTTCTCGCAGCGCACCGCACACGGAGCCGTAGATCCGGTCCGGCTGAGTGAGTGCTGCGAAGCCTGGTCCTGTGGAGCAGTTTGGAGTGCTCGCCACCCTGTCAAGGTGGAGGCCGCGGGTTCAAATCCCGTCAGGACCGCACCAGGAAGAGCCCCGTATCCCTTGAGATGCGGGGCTTCTTCGTGTCCCTGTGCGCTACGGCCGCCCTCCGAGGCGCAGTGCCGTGTCACCGTCGTCCGACCCGGTCCGCGGCACCCGCCGAGAGCCCAGGAGTCCCGCCGCACCACCCTGTCCGACCGAGGCACCCCCTCGACCGGCGGCGACGACCCCGCCGGGCCGGAGACCGGGCACCGCCGCACCGGCCGCGCAGGGCCCCGCTCCGCGTCCTCCGCGACCGTGTGAGCCTCCGTCAGGAGCACCGGCGGCCCGGCGGCCGTCCGGCCCTCTCCGGACGCCTCTGCGGCCTGCGTCCGAAGTGGCGGGCCCGCCTCCCATGCGTTCCGGTGCCTCTTGACGGCGTCACTTTCCGCCGGTACCCCGGACAGCAGGGATCCCGACGATTCGGGCCCTCGGGGGAGGTGGCGTATGGCGGCGTCCGCTCGGCACGAGACCCGTGCGCTGCTTCGCGCCCATCTGTCGGCCGCTTCCGGGTATCGCCATCTGACGCACCACTGCCCGGTCTGCCGTCACCTGCTGCGCCTGGCCATGGAGCCGGCCCAGCAGGTCGAGGAGGGCCCGGAGACGGCGGCCGAGGACGACAGCCCCTCCAGGGCGTGAGCGAACCGGCGGGCGCGACGGACGTGCGGGCCCGCACCGCCCCCCCCCGCTCCGGAGGTTGGGACCCCCTCGGCGTGGGCACTTCTGGACGTGCGGTCCGCCCAACGCCCGTCCCACGCGGGCGTGTTCCTTTAGCAAGGACACCATGACCGCGACAAGGACTCTGGCATGTGACGGGAGTCACCGTATGAGTTTTGGGAGATGAGGAATTTACCCCTCTCCTACATAGGGTCAATTTAATATGTGCAATTGCACTACTCCCGGAGGTCCTGTCCGGCAGATCCGACACCCCTCCCCAGAGTCCGACAAGGTCGCTCACAGGCGGGCCCCGCAGACCACGGTCCGGGCACAAAAAAGATCGCGCTGGACTCGGCGGAGTCCAGCGCGATCGACGACGCACCCTTGTCATGCCTCTATGACCTTGGGACAGGGTCCTGTTGGGGCAGAACCCGCGCCGCTTGGAGCTGTCCGTCGAACACGGAGGCAGATGGGGGAATCTGCCCGTATGTCCGGCTATATGCGACGTCAGGCCTCGCTGCGCTGCTGCGGGATGCCCGCGAGCAGAGCGCGGACCTCGGCCTCGCGGTAGCGGCGGTGCCCGCCGAGCGTGCGGATGGATGTGAGCTTGCCGGCCTTGGCCCACCGCGTGACGGTCTTGGGGTCGACACGGAACATGGTGGCGACCTCAGCCGGGGTCAGCAGCGGCTCGGCATCAGGGGTGCGAGCGGTCATGAGCGGCCTCCTCGGGAGAACCGAACCTTCTCGGTTCTTTCCTCTAAATTCTGCACCTTGACCCGCGTTGCCCGAAATGGCGGACGCGAGTCGAGTCGGTTATAGGACGAACGGCTTGTCCTCGGCACTACAACTACACCATCTGTCCAGCCGCGTCGGCCAAACCGATGGAATTGCCCTCCCAGGTGTTCATCAGCGACGGAAGCCGATGGACCATGCCATAGCGGACAGTCACGCCTCTGTGACGATCAGTCACAGGGCGATCAGGAGGCACCAGACCCCCCAAAGCTTGCAATGCAGAGCTTCCGCCCAAAATCGGGCAGATAGAGCCTCCCCCGGGCTCCTTGTCCTATTTTGGCATGAGGAGGGCCGTAAGATGCAAGGTCCGCGTAAGTGCGCTCCGTCACGCTTGACGCGATAAGCCCGGATCGGCGTCTACGTCCCGTGTGTCGAACTGCGGTACGTCAACCATGGGCCAATGGTTGCCACTTCACCATGTCTCGCGGGTCACAATTCGAGCATCGGTTCGCTGGAGCCCCGAAGGGGTCGGACGGACCCTCAGTTCGCCGAGCGGCGCTCCCGTACGCCACGCCACCGCTCCACCAGCCGCCCGTACGCCTCTCCGGCGGCGGCCCCGTCGCCCACGCGCAGGGCCTCGATGCCCTCGGCGACGTCCGCGGCCGAGTGATCACCGTCCAGCTCCGCGGCCGGCAGGACGTGGACGAGCCCGCCGTAGTCCAGTTCGACCAGGGACCGCGGGTGGAACTCCTCCAACCACCGCCCCACGTCCACCAGACCGTCGATGAGCGGCCCCTCGTCGATCGTCTCCTTGAGGGTCCGCAGCGCCCGCGCGGTGCGGCGCCTGGCCTGCACCATGGGGGTGCGGTAGCGCAGCATCGGAGGCACCTCTCCGGACCCCTTCTCGTACCTGCGCTCCTCGTCCGAGACCAGCACGAACCAGTTCAGCGGCACCTGCCAGGTCGCGGTGCGGATCCACGGCCGGGCGTCGGGGTTGCGCTCGCGCCAGCGCTCGTAGTCCCGGGCGGCCTGATCCCGCACGACGCGCGGCAGCACCGCGTCCAGGACCGGGGCGGGCAGCTCCTCGGCCAGGTCCTCCAGCGCCTGCCAGCCGCGCAGCCGGGTGCGCCACGGGCAGACGCACAGCGCCTCGTCGACCAGGGCCACGAAGGCGTCGCCGCTCTCGTGCACCGGCACCGGGACGGGCGGGGTGGGCAGCAAGTCGGCCAGGGAGCGGCGCAGTTCGTCCTGGTACGAGGGGCGGTCGGGGCGCCGGGCGTAGCGCTCCCAGTGGCTGCGCTCCGGCTCCCGGAAGGCGGCCAGCGGCTCGTACACGCGCAAGTAGCACGCGTACGGGACGATCACCGAGGACACCTTGGGCACGCCTGCTCCCTCCCCATCGGTCATGACCCGAAACCCGGCAGGTCAATACCCGGCCGGGGTGGAAAACCATTGCAAATCGTCCCACGAACCCGTCCCGGCGTACTCCGGGGGAGGGTGATCCCGGGCACTGGGCGGTTCAGGGCCGCCCGGACGCTCTACGCTCATGCCCACGGGCCCCGCCACCCGCACGGGACCCTCCCTCAACCGGCGCTACTCAATCGGGAGTCACCACCGTGACCGACGTAACCGACGGCGTCCTGCACACCCTGTTCCGGTCGGATCAAGGGGGGCACGAACAGGTCGTGCTCTGTCAGGACCGGGCCACGGGCCTCAAGGCCGTCATCGCGATCCACTCCACCGCCCTGGGCCCCGCCCTCGGCGGCACCCGCTTCTACCCGTACGCGAGCGAGGAGGCGGCCGTCGCCGACGCGCTGAACCTCGCGCGCGGCATGTCGTACAAGAACGCCATGGCCGGCCTCGACCACGGCGGCGGCAAGGCCGTGATCATCGGTGACCCCGAGCGGATCAAGACCGAGGAGCTGCTGCTTGCGTACGGCCGCTTCGTGGCCTCGCTCGGCGGGCGTTACGTCACCGCCTGCGACGTCGGAACCTACGTCGCCGACATGGACGTCGTCGCCCGGGCGTGCCCCTGGACCACCGGGCGCTCCCCGGAGAACGGCGGCGCCGGCGACTCCTCGGTCCTGACCGCCTACGGCGTGTTCCAGGGCATGCGGGCCTCCGCCCAGCACCTGTGGGGCGACCCCACCCTGCGCGGCCGCAAGGTCGGCGTCGCGGGGGTCGGCAAGGTCGGCCACTACCTGGTCGGTCACCTGCTCGAGGACGGTGCCGACGTCGTGATCACCGATGTGCGGCCGGACGCCGTGCGCCGGGTCACCGACGAGCACCCCGAGGTCACCGTGGCCGCCGACACCGACGCCCTCATTCGCACCGAGGGTCTCGACATCTACGCACCCTGCGCCCTGGGCGGGGCGCTGAACGACCGGTCCGTGCCGGTACTGACGGCCACGGTGGTGTGCGGCGCCGCCAACAACCAGCTCGCGCACCCGGGTGTGGAGAAGGACCTCGCCGACCGCGGGATCCTCTACGCCCCGGACTACGTCGTGAACGCCGGCGGTGTCATCCAAGTCGCCGACGAACTCCACGGCTTCGACTTCGACCGCTGCAAGGCGAAGGCGTCGAAGATCTTCGACACCACGCTGGCGATATTCGCACGTGCGAAGGACGACGGCATTCCGCCCGCGGCCGCCGCCGACCGGATCGCCGAGCAGCGCATGGCGGAGGCCCGCACGCCGGCCCTCCCGGGGGAGGCCTCGCAGCTGTGAGCGGTACCCGCCGATGGGAGGTTGGAGAGAACTCTCACTCTTATCGGCGGGTCGTCCGCCAATAAGTGGTTAAAATCGGCCGTGACCAGCGAGGACGGGGCGCCTCGCAGGTCCTGGGCACACGCCCGTCCTGCGGGCGACGTACCGTATGGGCGTGGGCTCAGGTACCGTGGAAGCCCTACGGACCGGTCTCTCCACGGAGAGCCCGTTCCGGATCATGAACGCGTGTCAAGACTCTGGGGCCGTCGAGCCCCGTCGTTGAGGGGGTCGAGCCATGGGGCGCGGCCGGGCCAAGGCCAAGCAGACGAAGGTCGCCCGCCAGCTGAAGTACAACAGCGGTGGGACGGATCTCTCACGCCTGGCCGAGGAGCTGGGCGCATCGACGTCGAATACGTCGCCTAACGGCGACCGGTTCGAGGACGATGAGCAAGACGACGACGTGTACGCACGGTACGCCGATCTTTACTCGGAGGATGACGACGACGAGGACGGCGATTCCTCGCAGCATCGTCGCGGCGCTTGACCTTGCACTGAGCTCTCACCCGGTCCGTGGCACCAGCCACGGACCGGGTGCTGTGCTGTCCGCCGGGTTTCAGCCCGCGTAGTCACCCACCAGGGCCGCGCCCGTCTCGTGGCCGCCCCGGTCGGTGATCTCGCCGGCGACCCATGCCTCCACATCGCGGTCGGCCAGGGCGGCGAGCGCGACGTCCACCGAGTGCTCGGGGACGATCGCGATCATGCCGACGCCCATGTTCAGGGTCTTCTCCAACTCCAGGCGTTCGACGTCGCCGGTCTTCCCGACGAGATCGAACACCGGTGCAGGGGTCCAGGTGGAGCGGTCGACCACGGCGTGCAGACCGTCCGGGATCACACGGGCCAGGTTGGCCGCGAGTCCACCGCCGGTGATGTGGCTGAACGCGTGCACCTCGGCGGTGCGGATCAGCGCCAGGCAGTCCAGCGAGTAGATCTTGGTGGGCTCGAGCAGTTCCTCGCCGAGGGTGCGCCCGAGTTCGTCGATGTGCCGGTCGAGGCCGAGCTTCGCCCGGTCGAGGAGAACATGCCGGACAAGGGAGTACCCGTTGGAGTGAAGTCCGGAGGCGGCCAGCGCGATCACCGCGTCGCCCTCCTGGATGCGTTCGGCACCGAGCAGCCGGTCGGCCTCCACAACGCCCGTACCGGCGCCCGCGACATCGAAGTCGTCCGGACCGAGCAGACCCGGGTGTTCGGCCGTCTCGCCGCCCACCAGGGCGCAACCGGCCAGCACGCAGCCCTCGGCGATGCCCTTCACCATCGCGGCGACGCGCTCCGGGTGGACCTTGCCGACGCAGATGTAGTCGGTCATGAACAGCGGCTCGGCACCGCACACCACGATGTCGTCCATGACCATCGCCACGAGGTCGTGGCCGATGGTGTCGTAGACGCCCATTCGGCGTGCGATGTCGACCTTGGTGCCGACGCCGTCGGTGGCGGAGGCGAGCAGCGGACGCTCGTAGTGCTTGAGGGCAGAGGCGTCGAAGAGGCCGGCGAACCCGCCGAGGCCGCCGAGAACCTCGGGGCGCTGCGTCTTCTTCACCCACTTCTTCATGAGCTCGACGGCGCGGTCACCCGCCTCGATGTCGACGCCCGCGGCCGCGTAGGAAGCGCCCTCGGGATTGCCCGTCGACGAAGTCGACTGATCGAACACAGCAGACATTGCCTGGGATCTTTCGGGGTTGATGGTGCGGCTCAGGGACGACGGATGGCGTCGGCCGCGGCCGTGGCGGCGGGACCGGCCGCCAGCTCGGTCTCCAGCAGCTGCTTGCCCAGCAGCTCCGGGTCGGGCAGCTCCATCGGGTACTCGCCGTCGAAGCAGGCGCGACACAGATTGGGCTTGGCGATGGTGGTCGCCTCGATCATGGCGTCGATGGAGATGTACGACAGGGAGTCCGCGCCGAGGGAGCGCCCGATCTCGTCCACCGACATGCCGTTGGCGATCAGCTCGGCGCGGGTGGCGAAGTCGATGCCGAAGAAACAGGGCCACTTCACCGGCGGGGACGAGATGCGGATGTGCACCTCGGCGGCACCCGCCTCACGGAGCATCCGCACCAGGGCGCGCTGGGTGTTGCCGCGCACGATCGAGTCGTCGACGACGACCAGGCGCTTGCCCCTGATGACTTCCTTGAGGGGGTTCAGCTTCAGCCGGATGCCCAGCTGGCGGATCGTCTGCGACGGCTGGATGAAGGTGCGGCCCACATAGGCGTTCTTCACCAGACCCGCACCGAACGGGATGCCGGAGGCCTCCGCGTAGCCGATCGCGGCGGGCGTGCCGGACTCGGGCGTCGCTATCACCAGATCGGCCTCGACGGGCGCCTCCTTGGCAAGGCGGCGGCCCATCTCGACCCGGGAGAGGTACACGTTCCGGCCGGCGATATCGGTGTCCGGACGGGCCAGGTACACATACTCGAAGACACAGCCGCGAGGCTTCGCTTCCGCGAATCGAGAGGTGCGCAGGCCGTTCTCGTCTATCGCGACGAACTCGCCCGGCTCGATCTCGCGGATGAAGGTGGCGCCGGTGATGTCGAGCGCGGCGGTCTCGGAGGCGACCACCCAGCCGCGCTCCAGACGGCCGAGGACCAGCGGGCGGATGCCCTGCGGGTCACGGGCCGCGTACAGGGTCTGCTCGTCCATGAAGACCAGCGAGAAGGCGCCCTTGACCCGAGGCAGGACCTTGGCGGCCGCGTCCTCGAGGGTCAGCGGCTTGCCGTCGTCGTCGACCTGTCCGGCCAGCAGCGCCGTGACCAGGTCGGTGTCGTTGGTCGCGGCCACCTGGGTGGCGCGGCCGTTCTCCTTGGGGAGCGCGGCGACCATCTCGGCCAGCTGCGCCGTGTTGACCAGGTTGCCGTTGTGGCCGAGGGCGATGGAGCCGTTGGCCGTGGCCCGGAACGTCGGCTGGGCGTTCTCCCAGACGGAGGCACCGGTGGTCGAGTAGCGGGCGTGTCCGACCGCGATGTGACCTTGGAGCGAACCGAGCGAGGTCTCGTCGAAGACCTGGGAGACCAGGCCCATGTCCTTGAAGACGAGGATCTGGGAACCGTTGCTGACCGCGATACCCGCGGATTCCTGGCCCCGATGCTGGAGGGCGTACAGCCCGAAGTACGTGAGCTTTGCGACCTCTTCCCCAGGAGCCCAGACACCGAAGACGCCACACGCGTCTTGAGGGCCCTTCTCACCGGGAAGCAGGTCGTGATTGAGTCGACCGTCACCACGTGGCACGGCTCCGAGTGTAGGCGAGATCGTGCACTGGTCCGAATCCGGTCATCTGCCCCGCCGGATGCGCCCCCTCCCGGGGCAGGGGGGGTCACGGCTTGGCGGTCGCGGTGAGACCCTTGCCGTTTTCGCTGGTCAGCGTGATGTCGCGATGATCGATGCGGTAGCCGAGCGTCCCGTCAAGGAGGGTGCTCAACGCCCGTTCGGTCGTCATGAGTGAGCCGTCGCACATCATGCGCGTGGCCCTGGGAGTACCCAGGGTGACCCGGCCGTCGCGCACGGTCGCCCTGGCGGTGAAACCGGTTGCAGCCGAGGCTCCCGGACACCGTGCCTGCGGTCCTGTCGAACGTGAACCAGGCTTTGCCGGTGGCCGCCTCGGGCAGCGAGGAGGCCACGTCGCCGTTCATCATGGACGTGACCTGCCACTTCGTGCCGTACAGGGACGCGTCGTCCTCCTTGGTGAGGTGGATGCGGTCGCCTTCCCCGCCGGTGAGCGTCAGCCGGTTCCGGTCGCCGGCCGCGGTGAGCGGCCCGTGCGCGAGCGTGCGGGAGATGGACGCCTCGAACGCCATCGGGCCCTTCGCACAGGCCATGTCGGTGGACCGGGCGGGTCCGAGGTCGACACGGTCGCCCCGGACGGTGGCGGACGCGCCGAAGCCGTTGCAGCCGTAGTTGCCCTGGACCCGGCCGTCTTCGATCAGGAGGTACGCACCGGCCGGGGCGCTCCTTGTGGTGCCGTTCGTCGTGAGGCTGTCCACGCGCCAGTGCACGCCCGTGACCTGCGAGCCGCCGTCGGATCCGACGGAACTGCTGCCGCTGCCCGAACCGGTGTCGGTACCGCACGCCACCGCGAGCGGGAGCAGGGTCAGGACGGTGAGGGTCAGTCGGTGCTTGTCCATGGAGGTGGGACGGGTGGGGCGGGAGGCTGGTTCCACAGCCGGCGTCCTTCGGTCACGCGGTCCCCGGACGGCACCCGGAGCCCCCGCGGCTTCAGGTCATGAGGGGCAGCAGGCCGTCGAGGTCGGCTCGTTCGCCGCTGGCGCTCACCTTGGCGTCGGCGAGAGCGACGGCCCACTGCACCCGGCCCGTCGCCAGCCGGATCCAGGTCAGCGGATCGGTCTCGACGACGTTCGGCGGGGTGCCTCGGGTGTGGCGGGGGCCCTCGACGCACTGCACCACGGCGAACGGCGGGATGCGCACCTCGGTCGAGGCG
Organism: Streptomyces sp. NRRL F-5122; assembly: GCF_001507435.1. GTDB lineage: Bacteria > Actinomycetota > Actinomycetes > Streptomycetales > Streptomycetaceae > Streptomyces > Streptomyces lannensis. The sequence continues at coordinate 60,065 of NZ_LMWH01000238.1, read as the reverse complement.
CCGGGCGCCTTCACCGCGAGCGCGTCGGCGAGCAGCCGGGTCGCGGCGGCGAGAGCGTGGCGGTCGTACGGGATGTCGAGTCCGGGTACGGCGGCGTTCAGATCGTCGCTGTGGACGACGAGTTCCACCGTGCGGGTGACGAGATAGTCGGCGAGCGGCAGCGGGCCGATGACGGTGGCGAGCAGTCGTGTGCCGGGGTGGCGTGCCAGGTCTTCGGTGAAGCGGCGCTCGATGTCGCCGAGATGGGCGTCGAGGTCCGGATTCTGCTCGGCGAGCCGACGGCCCATGTCCGCGATCGTGTCCGCGTCGACGGCGGTCGTGAAGGGCCAGTCGAGGAGCGTGACGTCCTTCCCGGCGGGTTCCGGCAGGTTGACGAAGCGGCTGACCGCGCCGAGCGCCGTCCCGGTGTGCGCCACGAGATCCCGCACCGTCCAGCCGCCGAGCCGCGTCGGCAGCGCCAGTTGCTCGGGGGTGAGGGTGCGCACGGCCTCCCGCACGTTCCCGAACTGCGCGTGCACCGCTGCACGGATCTTGGCGGAGTCGTACGTCCGTGCGCGTTTCCTGGCCGGGGGCATGGCGGTGAGCCTATGCCTTCACCGCGTACCCGTTCAGGCCGGCTGCGATCAGGTCGAAGGCGCGATGGGCGCGCTCGGCCGCGTCGGCTGCGACCTCGTCGACGGCCTCGCCGCCGTCGAGGCGGCGGTGGTGCTCCTCGACGAGGGCGTTACGGGCGGCGGTCAGGGTGGCGGCGGCGATCAGGGCGAGCGTCGCGTCGCCGGTCTCCTGCGCGAGCTGGTCCGCCAGTTGGCGCGCGCCCTTCTCCGACTCGACGTAGGCGCGTTCCATCAGCTCCGGCGTCTTCATGATGACCTCCCGGATCCGGCGGGCGAACGGCTCGCCGTGCAGACCGACCGACGGGTCGCGCCCTTCGACCATCTCCAGGAACTGCCGGCGAACGGCGTCCACCGCCGACTCGCCGGACGCGCGGTCGCGCACGGCACGCGCCGCGTCCGAGAAGTGCTCGACCATGGGCTTGAAGACCAAGTCCTCCTTGGAGCCGAAGTAGTTGAAGACGGTCATCTTGGAGACCTCGGCGTCGTCGGCGATCTCCTGTACCGAGACGGCATCGAAGCCCTTCTCGGCGAACAGGGCGATCGCGGTGCGGTAGATCCGCAGCGCCGTCTGCCGCTTCTTGCGCTCACGCAGCCCCATCGCCTCAGCAGCCATGACGCCATTGTACCAAGATGAAATTTGATCCTGACAGAAATTTACTCCGAGATAAAACATTGACTTGGTACACAAATGCTGGGCATGGTGACGCCCATGACCGAGACCCAGCGCAAGATCGCCTTCCTCGTCTGCCTCGTCACGATCGTCCTGGCCGTCCTGGACATGCAGATCGTGTCCGCGGCCACCGTCCCGATCGTGCGCGACCTCGACCCGGATCACGGCATCGACAAGATCCCCTGGCTGGTCAGCGCCTTTTCGCTGGCGTCGGCCGCGGTGCTCCCGCTGTACGGAAAGCTGTGCGACGTCCTGGGCGCCAAGCGGGTGTTCCTGGGGGCCGTGGGCACGTTCCTCCTCGGCTCGGCGCTGTGCGGAGCAGCCCGGTCGATCGGGCAGCTCGTCGCCGCGCGGGCCGTTCAGGGCGTCGGGGCCGGCGGGCTGATGAGCGTCACGATGGTCGTGATCGCCCAGTTGAGGGGACCCGGCGAACGTGACTCCAAGGGCGCGGGCATGGGCGGGATCGTCTCCGGCGGCGGCATGGCGCTCGGCCCCTGGATCGGCGGTCTCCTCTCCGACCATGCGAGCTGGCGCTGGATCTTCTACATCAATCTGCCGCTCGGCCTCGCGGTCCTGGTCCTCGCCGCATGTGTCCTGAAGCTCCCCCGCCACACCGCCGACCGCTCGATCGACTTCCTCGGCGCGGGTGTCGCGGCCGCCTTCTCCACGGCACTGCTGCTGGTCACCGAGTGGGGCGGCAAGGAGTACGCCTGGTCCTCACCGCAGATCGTCTTTCTGGCTCTGGCCTCGGCGGCCGCCCTCGGTCTCTTCCTGTGGCGCCAGGTCACGGCCGCCGAACCGATCCTGCCGTTGTCCATGTTCCGTGTCCGGGAACTGCGATGGGGCTTCGCCATCCAGGCTCTGGTGGGCGCGGCCCTGGTGGGCGCGCTGTACTACGTCATGGTCTACCTGCAGGTCGCCCGTGGCGTGTCCAGTTCGTCGGCGGGGCTGTACCTCGTCTTCATGGCCGTCGGCATGACCGCCGCCGGGGTCGTCACCGGAAAACTCGCGGAACGCGGCCGGCCCGAGCGGGCGTTCGCCATCAGCGGGTCCGCGGTCACCGCGGTGGCCTTTCTGCTGCTGGCCACCACCGGCAGCGACACCTCCCTGTGGTGGCTCCGCGCCGAACTCCTCCTCGTCGGCGTCGGGTTCGGCCAGCTCATCGGCCAGCTGATCCAACTGGTCCAGGACGCGGCCCCCCGCCATCAACTCGGGGTGGCGACGACCGGCATCCGCCTCTTCCAGACCCTGGGCACGGCCCTGGGCGCCGCCCTCTTCGGCACTCTCGTCTCCCGGTTGTACGACGGGCCCGTTCCCCTCGCCTTCGTGCCGGGCACGGCGCGCACGACGGAGGTGCACGCCTACGTCGACGCGCTGGACGGCGTGTTCTTCTGCGGGGCCGCGCTGATGGCGGTTTGTCTGGTGGTGGCGACACGGCTGCCCGTGTCCCGTCCCGCGCAGAGCGCCGGGGAACCGGCGAGCGAGCCCGCCACGGTCTGACGCCGGCACGCGAAGGCCCCGCCCGGCGAACCGGGCGGGGCCTTCGCCGTCATGCGGACCGTTTACGCGAGCAGCGCCGGAATGGTCTCCTCGTGGGCCTTCCGCAGCTCCTCCAGGGACAGCGCGAACTCGCCCTGGAGCTCGATCGCGTCACCGTCCACGACACCGATGCGGGCGACGGGCAGACCACGCGCCCCGCACATGTCGTTGAAGCGGACTTCCTCCGAGCGCGGCACGGCGACGAGCGCGCGCCCCGCCGACTCGGAGAAGAGGAAGGTGAACGCGTCGAACCCGTCCGGCACGACCAGCCGCGCGCCCTTTCCGCCCAGCAGGGAGGACTCCACGACCGCCTGGATCAGGCCGCCGTCGGACAGGTCGTGCGCGGAGTCGATCATGCCGTCGCGGGAGGCCGAGATGAGGATCTCGCCGAGCAGCCGCTCGCGCTCGAGGTCGACCTGCGGGGGCAGACCGCCGAGATGGTCGTGGACGAGCTGCGACCAGGCCGAGCCGCCGAACTCCTCACGGGTGTCGCCGAGGAGGTAGAGCAGCTGGCCCTCCTCCTGGAAGGCGACGGGCGTACGGCGGGCGACGTCGTCGATGACACCCAGCACCGCCACCACCGGGGTGGGGTGGATGGCCGCCTCGCCCGTCTGGTTGTAGAGCGAGACGTTGCCGCCGGTCACCGGGGTGCCCAGCTGCAGGCAGGCGTCGGCGAGTCCGCGGACGGCCTCCGCGAACTGCCACATGACGGCCGGGTCCTCGGGCGAACCGAAGTTCAGGCAGTCGGAGACGGCCAGCGGCTTGGCACCGGTGGTCGCCACGTTGCGGTACGCCTCGGCGAGGGCGAGCTGCGCGCCCGCGTACGGGTCGAGCTTCGCGTACCGGCCGTTGCCGTCGGTCGCGATGGCGACGCCGAGCCCGGACTCCTCGTCGACACGGATCATGCCGGAGTCCTCGGGCTGGGCGAGGACCGTGTTGCCCTGCACGAAGTGGTCGTACTGGGAGGTGATCCACTTCTTGGAGGCCTGGTTGGGCGAGGACACCAGCTTCAGGACCTGGTCCTTCAGCTCCTCGGAGGTCTCCGGCCGCGGCAGCTTGTTCGCGTCGTCCGCCTGCAGGGCGTCCTGCCACTCCGGACGGGCGTACGGGCGTTCGTACACCGGCCCCTCGTGCGCGACGGTCCGCGGGTCGACGTCGACGATCTTCCCGCCGTGCCAGTAGATCTCCAGGCGGTCGCCGTCGGTCACCTCACCGATGACGGTGGCGATGACGTCCCACTTCTCGCAGATCTCCAGGAAGCGGTCGACCTTCTCCGGCTCGACCACCGCGCACATGCGTTCCTGCGACTCGCTCATGAGGATCTCCTCGGGCGAGAGCGTCGAGTCGCGCAGCGGTACGTCGTCCAGCGTCACGCGCATGCCGCCGGAGCCGTTGGAGGCCAGCTCGGAGGTGGCGCAGGACAGACCGGCCGCACCGAGGTCCTGGATACCGACGACCAGCTTCTCCTTGAAGGCCTCCAGGGTGCACTCGATGAGGAGCTTCTCCTGGAAGGGGTCACCGACCTGGACGGCCGGGCGCTTCGACGGCTTGGCGTCGTCGAAGGTCTCGGAGGCGAGGATCGAGGCGCCGCCGATGCCGTCACCACCCGTGCGGGCGCCGTACAGGACGACCTTGTTCCCCGCGCCGGACGCCTTCGCCAGATGAATGTCCTCGTGCCGCATGACGCCGATGGCACCGGCGTTGACCAAGGGGTTGCCCTGGTAACACGCGTCGAAGACGACCTCTCCGCCGATGTTGGGCAGTCCGAGGCAGTTGCCGTAGCCGCCGATGCCGGCCACGACACCGGGCAGCACTCGCTTGGTGTCCGGGTGGTCGGCCGCGCCGAATCGCAGCGGGTCCACGACGGCGACCGGCCGCGCGCCCATCGCGATGATGTCGCGCACGATGCCGCCGACGCCGGTCGCGGCGCCCTGGTAGGGCTCGACGTACGAGGGGTGGTTGTGCGACTCGACCTTGAAGGTGACCGCGTAGCCCTGGCCGACGTCGACGACACCGGCGTTCTCACCGATGCCCACGAGCAGCGCGTCCGACTGGGGGGCCTTCTCGCCGAACTGGCGCAGGTGCACCTTGCTGCTCTTGTACGAGCAGTGCTCGGACCACATGACCGAGTACATGGCGAGCTCGGCGCCGGTGGGGCGACGGCCCAGGATCTCGACGATCCGCTCGTACTCGTCCTTCTTCAGGCCGAGTTCGGCCCAGGGCAGCTCGACGTCGGGGGTCGCGGCCGCATGTTCGACCGTGTCCAGAGGCGTCCGGCTCATGCGCCCACCAGCTTCTTGAGGATCGACGTGAAGAACGGGAGACCGTCGGTGCGACCGGAACCGATCAGCGGCTCGACGGCGTGCTCGGGATGCGGCATCAGGCCCACCACGTTGCCCGCCTCATTGGTGATGCCGGCGATGTCGCGGAGCGAGCCGTTGGGGTTGAAGTCCACGTAGCGGAACGCCACGCGGCCTTCGGCCTCCAGCTTGTCGAGCGTGTACTCGTCGGCGACGTACCGGCCGTCCATGTTCTTCAGCGGAATGTGGATCTCCTGGCCCACGGCGTAGTCACCGGTCCAGGAGGTCTCCGCGTTCTCCACCCGCAACTTCTGGTCGCGGCAGATGAAGTGGAGGTGGTCGTTGCCCAGCATCGCGCCCGGAAGGAGATGGGCCTCGGTCAGGACCTGGAAACCGTTGCAGATGCCGAGGACCGGAAGACCGGACTTCGCCTGCTCGATGACCGTCCCCATCACCGGCGAAAAACGGGAGATGGCACCGGCGCGCAGATAGTCGCCGTACGAGAAACCGCCGGGGAGCACCACGGCGTCGACCTGCTTCAGGTCCTTGTCCTTGTGCCAGAGAGCGACCGGCTCGGCGCCCGCGAGGCGGATCGCGCGCTGCGTGTCCCGGTCGTCGAGGCTCCCCGGGAAAGTGACGACGCCGATACGAGCGGTCACTTCGCGGCCTCCGCGACTTCCTCGACCTTGACGGTGAAGTCCTCGATCACGGTGTTCGCGAGGAAGGATTCCGCAAGATCGTGGATGCGGGCGAGCGCGGCCTCGTCGACCGGACCGTCCACTTCGAGTTCGAATCGCTTTCCCTGACGTACATCGGAGATGCCCTCGAAACCGAGCCGCGGCAGTGCGCGATGGACCGCCTGGCCCTGGGGGTCGAGGATCTCCGGCTTGAGCATGACGTCGACTACGACGCGTGCCACTGGCACTCCCGGTGTGTGGTGCTGAGCAGGTTCCTTCAGACTACCCGCACAGAATTTCTACCCGCGTAGATTCGTAGCATCCTACGTGACGGCCGTCACGGCACACCGGCGGCGGCGGCCCGTTACACGGAAAATCCTGGGAAAAATCACAGAAGAGCGATGGCAGGTCATTGCAGGCGGACACGCGGAGGTATTCAGTCGGTCTTCACAATGCAATGCCGGGCACTGTACAAAGGAAATGGCAATAGCCGATACTTTGCCCAATAACAGCCGGACAGTCGACATCTCCCCGACATCCGCCGGACGTCTGTGCACGTCATGGTGTCTGATCGCAGAGGTGCCGCACGAAGGGACCGATATTCGTGGCGCAGCGTGTCGTGGTCACTCTCTTTGACGACATCGACGGCTCAGAAGCGGCGGAAACGATCGCCTTCGGACTGGACGGCAAGTCGTACGAGATCGACCTCAATCAAGCCAATGCCAAGAAACTGCGTAAGGTGCTGGCACCCTACGTCGAGGCCGGCCGCAAGAAGGCGAAGTCGGGCAAGGCGTACACGCACACGGCGTTGACGCCGGACCCGGCTGCCGTACGGGCCTGGGCACGCTCCAACAAGATGGACGTACCGCCGCGGGGCCGCATCCCGAAGAAGGTGTACGAGGCGTTCGCCGAGGCGAACTGACGCGACCCGCTCGCCGGGGCCGGCATCCGGCCCCGGCGAGCCCGGTTCCCTCCACGCGCCGCTCCCCCCGTCCGGTGGACGCCGCGCGCTCTCCGTCGCCGGGAGCCGGGTCGGTGATCGGCCCGCCCTGTGGCGGCCCCATCGGACCCTGCGGGCAACCGACTTGCACTGCCCCCCTGGTGATCAGCTAAAGTCTGGAGCATGCCGAGGGGCGAGGGCGAAATGCCGAAACCCCAAGAGCCATGCGGGTGTAGTTCAGTAGCAGAACACCCCCTTTCCAAGGGGGAGGCGCAGTGTGCAATCCCTGTCACCCGCTCCAAGGCATCGGTTCCACCGATTCAGGAAGCACCTCTGCTCGAGCTTGTCGAGAGCAGGGGTGAGGATCAGGTAGGCTGGTGCTCGCACCGATCGGTGAGAGCCGGTCGGGAGCAATGCGGACGTAGCTCAGTTGGTAGAGCGCAACCTTGCCAAGGTTGAGGTCGCGAGTTCGAGCCTCGTCGTCCGCTCCAAAGAGGAAGGCCCCGGTCGATCGACCGGGGCCTTCGTCTTACCCGCAGCCCGCGCGGACGGATTGCGCGCGCCGGCCGAGGCGTAACTTCGATCAGGCGGACGCCTGCCCGAGGGCTGGGATCCCGTCTGCCCTGCACCCAACGGACCCCTGCAGAGGCCGGCCTCCGATCGACCACCACCTTCAGACGGGACATGGCCAGTGTGGTGGAAGTGACCGGTGGTGCCGACGTGGCCGCCGTGGTGGACGAGCCGCACGTGCCCGCCCGGCGGTCCCGGCAGGCATCGGGCCCGGGACACGCCGGTGTGAGGGTCGCCACATCGCCGAGCCTCCGAACTGCCGCGGCGCCGGGTGGCGATCGGGAACGGGCACGATGCCGGGCATTCGAAGCGGGCGCCCACGGCCGGAGTGTGCGGATGCGCCGCCCCGGGCCGACGGCGTACCGCGGTCGTCCGGACCGTCCGTACGGAAAACCGGCACGTGGAGCACGAGTTGGGTGTTGTCGTCGGCGTCACCGTGCACGCGCCGCCGACGGCCCGGGAGACCGGGGTCGGAGGGCGCCCGCGCCGACGCCGGAAATCCCCGGGCGGGCCGCGCCGGAGAAGGAGAGGGGGCGGAGCCCATTGCCAAGGGCCGCTCTCGAACTCATGGCCGTGCACCGTGATGGGGCGGTGCGTCTCGCACACGAGCGACGTTGGGTATAGTTGCTCTCGCGCAACAGCGCAGTGCGGACGTAGCTCAGTTGGTAGAGCGCAACCTTGCCAAGGTTGAGGTCGCGAGTTCGAGCCTCGTCGTCCGCTCCGTAGAGAAGCCCCCCGGCCCAGGCCGGGGGGCTTTTTGCTGTGCGCGGGGTGAAGCCGCGGCCCGGCGGGATCGCCGGGCCCATGGCCGCTACGACCAGCGCACGCCGGTCAGTCGCTCGTACGCCTCCACGTACTTCGCCCGGGTCGCCTCCACGATCTCCGGGGGCAGCGGAGGCGGAGGCTGCTCGCTCGCACGGTCCCAGCCGGAAGCGGGGGAGACGAGCCAGTCCCGCACGAACTGCTTGTCGAACGACTGCTGGGAGCGGCCCGGCTCCCAGCGGTCGGCCGGCCAGAAGCGGGACGAGTCCGGAGTGAGCACCTCGTCGGCGAGGACGAGGGTGTCGCCGTCGTGGCCGAACTCGAACTTGGTGTCCGCCAGGATGATCCCGCGATCACGGGCGATGTCCCGGGCACGGCCGTAGACGGCGAGGGTCGCCTGCCGCAGCTGGGCCGCGGTCTCCGCACCGACCTGGCGGGCGACCTCCTCGTACGAGACGTTCTCGTCGTGCTCGCCGACCGCGGCCTTGGTGGCGGGGGTGAAGATCGGCGCGGGCAGTTCCGAGCCGTCCACCAGGCCCTCGGGCAGCGCGAGGCCGCAGACGGTACGGGACTCGTTGTACTCGAGGAGGCCCGAGCCGGTGAGGTAACCGCGCGCCACGCACTCCACCGGAACCATCCGCAGGGACTTGCAGACGAGGGTGCGGCCGGCCCAGTCGGCCGGGGCCCCGGCCGGCAGCTCCGTGCTCAGGACGTGGCTCGGGACCAGATCGGCGAGCTGGTCGAACCACCAGAGCGACAACTGCGTGAGGATCCGGCCCTTGTCCGGGATCTCGGTCGGCAGCACCCAGTCGAACGCGGACGTGCGGTCGCTGGCGACCATCACGAGGTCGCCCGCCTCGTTCTGGTACAGCTCCCGCACCTTTCCGGTGTGCAGATGCACCAGACCCGGTACCTCGACGGGCTCGGGCTTTTCGACGAATCCGGACACGGTTCCTCCCCGTGGTTCTCTCCAATTGGCTCGATTCTCCCGTATGCCAGGAGCGGGCCGGTCCGCGGGGCGGGTCGGAACGGATTCAGTCCCGTTTGCAGATGCGGTCCAGGAGGTTCGCTGTCGCCTGCTGGATACGGGCGTCCACATGGCCGGGACGGTCCAGCGCGGGCGACCAGGCGAAGGTCCCGGACGCGAAGACCAGGGCGCCCGACGGGGCCCGGTACAGGGACGTCTCCTGGTGCCGCAGCACTCCCTCGCCGTCCCGGTAGGGAGAGTGGGCCAGGAGGATGCGGCCCTGATGCTCGGGCAGTGGCGCGCGCGGGAAGTAACGGTCCGCCTCGCCGGCGACCATCCCCGCCAGTTCGTCGCGCTCCTCAGCGCCGGTCGCCTCCCACAGCCAGTGGTCGGCGTTGCGGACGACGAGGGGGTGGGGTTCGGGCACCCGGCCCGCGTACTGGATGCCGATCGTCTCCTGCTCGGGACGGTCGATCTCCCGCCACAGCGTGGCCTTTCCCGGGCCGCGGCGCTTGCGGCAGGTGAGCAGGCGGTCGGGGACACCGGACGGGGACGGCCCCAACTCCACCTGCCAGTACATCGTGTTGGCGGAGAGGAAGACGAGCGAGGTGCCGTTCTCCCGGGCGAGTTCCACGGTGCGGCGCATCTGGGGCGACCAGTACTCGTCATGACCCGGGAAGACCAGACCGCGGTAGCGGGTGGGGTCGATGCGGCCGGCGTGCAGATCGCGGGCATCGGCGTAGGCGAGGTCGTAGTGGTAGCGCTCGGCCCAGCGGATGAAGTCGTAGGCGTGGCCCACGTGCAGCGGGAGGCCCGCGCCCGCGTACGGGCGGTCGAAGGAGACCGTGGTGGCGGCGTCCGCCTCGCCGAGCAGGCGGCCGTTCTCGTCCCAGGCGTGGTAGAGGCTGGCGCCGGTGTGGCCGTCCTCCGGATAGAGGTTGTACGCCTGCCACGTGATGTCCGGGAGCAGCAGGAGGAGGTCCGCCGGGCGGCTGTCGCGGACGGTGAAGGGGACATGGGAGCGGTAGCCGTCGGCGGTGGTGAGGACGGCCACATACGCGCCGATGCTCCAGTAGGACGGGATCTGCAGCCGCCAGGACAGCCACCAGTGATGGCAGGAGACCGTGCGGTCCGCCGTCAGCGGAGGCGGCTGCACGATGCCGGAGAGACGGGGGCTCGTGGTGATCTTGGAAGCCCCGTCGCCGCCGTAGTGGCCGATCCGGTAGACGTCGACGGCGAACTCCTGCGGCGGGTCCACGGTGATGCGGAAGTCGATGGCCTCGCCGGGCGCGACCCCGCCGGTGGAGGTGAAGCCCTTGATCTGGCGGTGGACGTCGTCGGCGGAGCGCGGGCCGCCGGTGCGGGGCGCCGGGATCCGCGCTCCCTTGTGGCCCTGGGACGGGACGTGGGCCGGGGCCGGATCCACGTACCAGGGGACCACTTGGCCCGTGTCGTCGAAGTAGGTCTCACTGCCCCGGAGCCAGGGAACCGGGCCCTGGCCGAAAGGATCCGTCACAGCGTGTGCGAGAGCGCCCGACTCCCAGCGGCGGATGTGCTCCGACCCCATGCGATGTCCCCTCCCTCGACCCCGTGAGCCGTCGTAGCCCTTGCGTCGTACCCGAACGGTCCCAGCACATCACATTACGCACGCACTCCGTCACCGTTCGTCGTGAATTGACGTGGACGGAATGGGATTCTCCGGCCATGGGTCGCGGCCCCGACACCGACCGAAGCGGCGTATCCGCAGGTGGGACGGGGTGGGAACACAACCGGGCGCGGTGGTCTCGATCCTCGGGGTGACGGCCGCCCGGTGGGGCGGGAGAGTCCCCCGTGAGGAGCGGGGAGCGGGTGACGGAACGGCTCGGCCGGCCGAAAGTCGTCAGACCAACCGGACCGGCTTCTCGGCCCGTATGCCGAGATGGAGGAGCCAGGCGCGGAGCGGTTCCGGGTCGCCGTCCTCGACGAGCGTGAGCACGCGGGGGGTCAGATCGGTCGCACGTTCGTCCCGGACCAGCAGGGACGGACCGTCCAGCCAGTCGAGGCCGGGTACCGCTCCGGCCGTGTCCATCGCGGCGCAGCACACCATCGCGGCGACATGGTCGACGAGCAGTTCGCGACCGCTGCGGGGCGGCTGGAGCGGGAACAGCGGGAGCAACACGTCGTCCCACACCGTGCGGTCCGGCCCCGACGGCCGGCCGGCGCTCCCGCCCGGTACCGCCGCGAGGGCCGACTCCTCCCAGGCGACTTCGGCACTGAGTCCGGCGACCAGGGCGGCCGTCCGCGCACCGGCGACCGCACCGTCCTCGTCGGAGGCCGGCACGGCACCGGCGGCGAGCATGTCGGCAGCGGATGCGCCGACGGCCTCGGCGTGCGCCGTCTCCGCGCCGGGATCCCCTTCCACGTCGGGGGCTTCGGGGACGGCGGCCCCGTCCGGTGCGTCCGGCGCGCTCCCGCCGTCGCCCGTACCTTCCGCGCCGTGCTCGCGGAGGTGCGGGCCGGGCGGGCCGTCGCGCCGAGGGGTGGATGCCCCGGGGCGCTCGCTCCCGGCCGCCGCGTCCCTCTCGTCGGTGTCCGCCCGGACCGTCAGGTATTTCAGGACCCGGTCCAGCGTCGGCCCACCCGCGTCGGACGTGCCCGAGCGGGTGGTGTGGTGAACGCCCAGGGCGTCGAGGACCCGGTGGAGCCGGGCGGCGTCCGACCGCCACTTACGGTCCACGACCTCGTCCGGATAGTCCTGCCAGTTGACCGGCGCCCAGTTCGGGCCGGGTGCCGCCGGACCTCCGTGGAAGAGACGCGCTGCCAGCAGCGACGCGGCCTCGTCCACCGCTCCGGGCTCCTCCAGCAGGTCGCAGGCCGGCCGCTCACCCAGACGGGAGGCGAATCCCTCGGCCAGACGGTCCCGGCGGGAGAGCTCCGTGAGGGCCGCAACCACGCCGGCGTCCAGGCGCGACGGCCAGCGCCCCATCCGCCAGGCGGGCAGCGCGACCCGGGTCAGCAGCCGGTCCCAGCCGGCGTACGCCAGACCCACCTGCTCCTGTGCGACGATCCGCAGACCGTAGTCCACAGCCTGTGCACGCTCGGCCGCGGCGGCCGCCACCCCTCGTTCCATCTCTTCCGCATGAACCCGGCAGCTCCGCAGCAGCAGCCGGGCCACCCGGCCGACGCCGCTCAGCACCGCACGGATCAGGACTCCGCGCCCGGGTGCCGCACTCACGGCCACGGCGGCGTCCAGTCCTCGGACGAAGCGTCGTGCCGCTGCTATGTCGGGGTGCGCGGACGGCCCCGTACCGGCGACGACCGGGGCGAGCACCGCACGCAGTTCGCCCACCCGCATCCACCACAGGAACGGGGAGCCGATCACGAGCACGGGCGCCGTCGGGGCCCGGTGGTGCCGGGAGGACTGCAGGCCGCGTATGCCCCGGGGGCCGGATATCTCGTCCAGCGACCGCAGCGGCGGGCCATGGGCGGGATGGGTTCGGTCCTCCAGCCAGCTGTCGCAGTCCGGCGTGAGCGCTATGGCGGACGGGGCGGGGACATCGAGGCGATCGGCCAGGTCCCGGACCATCCGGTACAGATCGGGGGCCGCGTCCTCCGCGATCGGGACCGTCGGGCTGACGGCCGGACGGGCGCCCGCGACCACGAGGGCGATACCGGCGGCGGCGAGCAGGACGGCCACGGCGAGGCAGCTCACGCCCCAGCGCGCGACCACTCCCCAGTGCCCACCACTGATGTGACCGGTGGAGCGGCCGACGAGCAGCACGACCGCAACGGCGGCAGGCAGCAGAGCCACGGCCAGCGCCCTGCTGCGGATCCGCAGCACGGCGAGAGCCCGGGAACGCGCGGCCTGCGCGCCGACCTCCACACCGATTCCGGTCACGACCGGACGTCACCCCCTCTGATCCGCCTCTGTCCCACGCGACCTGCGCCGTGACGGTCCTCGTCACGGAGGCCGTCGTCGGACGTCCGTGCGTTGCTCACTCCCCCACTGTGGCACCCGCCACCGACATCGCAATGCCGGTGGGCCAAGTGCCGGAACGCTTGCGCCGCACCCTAGTTGGGGCCCCCGCACTCGTCAGCCGGATGGGTCACCGCTCACTCGATGGAATGGCTTTGGGGAAAGGTGGATGACGTAGGGCGACGGCCAGGCCCGGGATCGCCCACCGAAACGCGTTCGACAGAGACCCGGATTCCGGGCCCCTTCTCACGACGCGGGCCCCGGATCCTGAGACGGATCCGGGGCCCGAGGGGTTCATCGCCGGGCGGCGCCACGGCTGCTCAGGCGCCGTCGGCCCCGGCGGCCCGCGCCGCGATGTCCGTACGGTGCCGGGAGCCCTCGAGCCCGATACGGCCCACCGCCGTGTACGCCCGCCGGCGCGCCTCGGCGAGGTCGGCTCCGGTAGCCGTGACGGACAGCACCCGGCCGCCCGCGCTCACCACGGCGTCGCCCTCCTGCCGGGTGCCCGCGTGCAGGACGTAGGCGTGCGGGGCGTCCTCGGACGCCACCTCGGCGAGACCGGTGATCGGGTCGCCCGTGCGCGGGGTGCTCGGGTAGTTGTGCGAGGCCACGACCACGGTGACCGCTGCGTCCTCGCTCCAGCGCAGGGGCTCCAGATCCGCGAGGGTGCCGTTCGCCGCGGCCAGCAGCACGCCCGCGAGCGGTGTCCTCAGCCGGGCGAGGACCACCTGCGTCTCGGGATCACCGAACCGGGCGTTGAACTCGATGACCCGGACACCGCGCGAAGTGATCGCCAGGCCCGCGTACAGCAGACCGGAGAAGGGGGTGCCGCGGCGGCGCATCTCGTCGACTGTCGGCTGGAGAACGCTCTCCAGGACGTCCTCGACCAGCTTCGGCTGGGCCCACGGCAGCGGCGAGTACGCCCCCATGCCACCGGTGTTCGGCCCCTCGTCGCCGTCCAGCGCGCGCTTGAAGTCCTGTGCCGGCTGGAGCGGCAGGACCGTCTCGCCGTCGGTGACGGCGAACAGGGAGACCTCGGGTCCGTCGAGGTACTCCTCGATCACCACGCGCTCGCAGTCGGCGGCGTGCGCCTTCGCGGCCTCCAGGTCATCGGTGACGACGACGCCCTTGCCCGCGGCGAGACCGTCGTCCTTCACCACGTAGGGGGCTCCGAAGGCGTCGAGCGCCTCCTCGACCTCGTCGGCGGTCGTGCAGACGTACGAACGTGCGGTGGGGACGCCCGCGGCCGCCATCACATCCTTGGCGAAGGCCTTGGAACCCTCCAGCTGGGCGGCCTCCCGGGAGGGCCCGAAGACGGGGATCCCCGCCTCGCGCACCACATCGGCGACGCCTGCGACGAGCGGCGCCTCCGGGCCCACGACGACCAGCCCGACCCCGAGCTCGGTGGCCAGCGCGGCCACGGCCTTTCCGTCGAGGGCGTCGACCTGGTGCAACTGGGCCACCTCTGCCACACCCGCGTTTCCGGGGGCGCAGTGCAGTTCGGTGACATCGGGGTCGAGGGAGAGGGAGCGGCACAGGGCGTGTTCGCGGGCGCCGCTACCGATGACGAGGACCTTCACGGGGTCAGCCTAACCGCCGGGGCGGGATGGCCTTGTGGGGGCCGCCGAACGGAGCGGGGGCGGCCGTTTGTGGGTTCCTCCCAAAATGAGGAGTGCCGCCCGGTGACCCGGCTCGCACCCGCCTACTCGTTCGTGAACTCCTCCACGACCGTGGCGCCGAGCTCCCGGACGATCAGGTCGTGGCCGGACAGGGCCGACTCGTCCAGGTCGGGGTCGTCGTCCTCCGGCATGTCGTCCTCGGGAGCGACCACGTGCCGTTCGGCGGGAGGCGCGGCCTGGGCAGGGGCCGGGGGCGCCGGAGCAGGGGACACCGGCGTGGCCGGACGCGCCGCCGATGAGGCAGGCTGCTCCGCGGGGGCGGGACGGGGCGCGGGCGAGGCGCCGCCGCCTCCTGGCTGGAAGCCGCCACCGAATCCCGAGCTCCCGGTGGCCGGCGGTGCCGAGCCACCCGACGGGTCGACGATGGCCTCCACCTTCCACTGCACATTGAACTGTTCGGCCAGCGCCTGCCGCAGCACGTCCTCGCTGCCGCTGCTGAGGAAGTTGTCGCGGGCGCCCGCGTTCACGAAGCCGATCTGCAGCGTGGTGCCGTCGAAGCCCACCACCTGCGCGTTCTGGCTCAGCAGGATCCAGGTGAAGCGGCGGCGGTTCTTCACCGACTCGAGAACGTTCGGCCAGAGCGTGCGCGGGTCGAGACCGCCGGAGCCCGGCGTGGACGCCGCGGGTGCCGGAGCTGCCGGGGTGTCCGGAGAGGTCGGTGCGGTCGGCCGGCCCTGGGCGGCGGGTGCCCGGACACCGCCGGCGGGCGCCGCGGTGGGCCAGCCGCCGGGACGGCGGCCGCCCCCCGCGGAGGCGGCGGCGGGCCACGCACCGGGCGCGCCGGCGGCCGGCGCCTGCGGTTGAGCCGGCGCGGGGGCGGCCGGTGGCGGGGTGGTCGGTGCGGGGGCGGCCGGGGCGGCCTCCTGTGCCGCAGGCGACGGTGCCGACACCGGGGGCGCGGCAACCTCGTGGGCAGCGGGGGCCCCGGCCGGTCCGGCACCACCGGAGCGCACGGCGGCACGAGCGGCCGCCGCGCCTCCACCTGGCGGCACGGGTGCCGCATCCTGTGGAGCCGGTCCCCCGGTCATACCGCCGTGCACCTCGGGACCCGGCACATATCCCATGGCGGGAGCGCCGCCCCCGGAATGGCTGACGCCCCGCTCCAGACGGTCCAGGCGGGCCATGACCGACCGCTCGTCCCCGTACGCCGCGGGCAACAGCACCCGGGCGCAGATCAACTCCAGCTGCAGCCGGGGCGAGGTGGCTCCGCGCATCTCGGTGAGCCCCTCGTTGACCAGGTCGGCGGCGCGGCTGAGCTCGGCCGGGCCGAAGACGCCCGCCTGCGCCTGCATGCGCTCGAGTACGTCTGCCGGGGCGTCGATGAGCCCCTTCTCGACCGCGTCGGGCACGGCGGCGACGATCACCAGATCACGCAGCCGCTCCAGCAGATCGGCGACGAACCGCCGCGGGTCGTTGCCCCCCTCGATGACCCGGTCCACGACCTCGAAGGCGGCGGCCCCGTCCCCGGACGCGAAGGCCTCGACAACGGAGTCGAGGAGCGACCCGTCCGTGTAGCCGAGCAGCGAGGTGGCCATGGCGTACGTCACACCGTCAGCACCCGCGCCCGCGAGCAACTGGTCCATGACGGACATGGAGTCACGCACGGATCCGGCACCGGCGCGCACGACGAGCGGCAGGACCCCGTCCTCGACGGGGTTGTTCTCCTTCTGGCACACCTCGGCGAGGTAGTCCCGAAGGGTGCCCGGCGGCACGAGCCGGAAGGGGTAGTGATGGGTGCGCGACCGGATGGTCCCGATGACCTTCTCCGGTTCGGTGGTCGCGAAGATGAACTTGAGGTGCTCGGGCGGCTCCTCGACCACCTTCAGCAGCGCGTTGAATCCCGCCGACGTGACCATGTGGGCCTCGTCGATGATGTAGATCTTGTACCGGCTGCTCGCGGGCCCGAAGAATGCCTTTTCCCGCAGGTCACGGGCGTCGTCGACACCACCGTGCGACGCGGCGTCGATCTCGATGACGTCGATGGACCCCGGCCCGTTCCTGGCGAGGTCCCGGCAGGACTGGCACTCGCCGCACGGCGTCGGCGTCGGGCCCTTCTCGCAGTTCAGGCAACGGGCCAGAATGCGCGCGCTGGTCGTCTTGCCGCAGCCTCGGGGCCCGCTGAACAGGTACGCGTGATTGACCCGGTTGTTCCGCAGCGCCTGCTGCAGCGGGTCGGTGACATGCTCCTGCCCGATGACCTCGGCGAACGACTCCGGGCGATAGCGGCGGTACAGCGCGAGAGACGACACGCATACGAGGTTATAGGCGTCCACTGACAAAGTGACCGGCCCGAGGCCCACTCCCGGACCCCTGCGCCCGCGACCCTCACCCGCAACGCAGAAGACCCCTCACGCACCCGCCAGAGCCAACCTACCCTTGCTGCCTTCCGGCCCTGGGGGAGTTCAGTCAGATAGCGCCGCGTGAGGGGCTGGACCCCAGCGTACCTGATCGCAGGGGGCCCGAACGAGTTCGCTAGCACTCCCCGGCGTCATGTAATGTTTCCGGCGGAGGATTCGCCTAGAGGCCTAGGGCGCACGCTTGGAAAGCGTGTTGGGGGCAACCCCTCACGAGTTCGAATCTCGTATCCTCCGCCATTGCTCTCACCGGGCAATACGTCGAAGGGCCCCACCTCACGGTGGGGCCCTTCGACGTTGTCCTCGGACCTCGTTGTCCCGGCCTGGTTCTTGTCCACAGCGGGTGTCTCTGCGATCTACCGGGCGCCGTCCTCGAGCATGGCACCGGGCACGTGGAGGTACCGCGCCCGCACGCTTGCGGAGGTGCCTGGCTCCCACCCCGTGATTCCCCCGTCACCACAAAACGCGTCTGGCCCCGCCGCTCACGCGGCGGGGCCAGAACCCCAGGATCTTCACGAGCCTTCTAGGCGATGCTGTTGAACTTGGTGCCTTCGCCCGCGTAGAGGGTGGTCGTCAGCCGGCTGAACGGGGCCGTCGTCGAACCGGTCGAGCGGTAGACGTACGTGCCGTTCCGGCCGTAGGCGATCAGGTCGGGGCGGCCGTCGGCGGTGACGTCGCCGGCACCGGCGAGGTGGGAGAAGGCGTTCCAGCCGGAACCGATCCTGACGCGGGTGCTGAAGTTGCCTTTGCCGTTGCCCTGGTAGAGCCAGAGGACGCCCGAGGTGTCGCGGGCGACGAGGTCGCCGGCCGTGGTGCCCGCGATGTTGCCGACGGCGGTGATCTGGTTGTAGATCTTCCAGCCGCTGCCGACCCGGGCGCGGCCGGCGAAGGGGGCGGACGAGCTGCCGGTGCCCTTGTAGAGCCACAGGACGCCGGAGGCATCGGTGGCGAGGAGGTCGGGCCGGCCGTCTCCGGTGAGGTCGCTGCCGGCGGTGATCTTCTTGTAGGTCTGCCAGCCGGTGCCGACCTTGACGCGGGTCGCGAAGGTGCCGTCGCCCTTGCCCAGGTACATCCAGAGGACGCCCGAGGTGTCACGGGCGACGAGGTCGCCCGTCGAGGTGCCGGCGAGGTTCCCCGCGGCCACGATCTGGTTGTAGACCTGCCATCCGGTACCGATCCTCGTCCGCTTGGCCGTGGTCACCTTGCTGCCCGACGGCCAGTCGAAGAGGTCGTCCCGCCACAGCGCACCCGAGGCGTCCCGCGCGAGGACGTCCGTCGAGCCGTTGTTGTTGAAGTCGTGCGGGTTGGCCTGGCGCGAGACCTGGAAGTTCCCGTGGGCGGTCGCCGGGCCGCCGACGCCGTCGGTCGGGGTGGCGGTGATCTGCCAGGTGTAGGCGCCGTTCGGGGCGCTGATGCCCTCCAGGAGGCCGTCCCAGACAATGGCGAAGCGGCTGTCGGAGACCGGCTGGGGCAGGCGCTTGGTGAGCTTCTTGCCGGTGGCCGTGTGCGTGAGCGTGAGGTCCACGGTGGCGTTCGCGCGGGACAGGGTCCACTCCATCGGGACCGTGGTGCCCGGCTTCTCCAGGCTCACGGTGGTGGGGGCCTTCGACCCGGTCACCTTGACGGCCAGGACCCGGCCCGTGTCCGCCACGAGCGTGGCGCTCGGCAGGCCGTCGTTCCCCTCCCAGATCCGGAACAGCCCGTCGGCGTCGGCCGTGGCGCCGCGCACGAGCAGACCGCCGTCCGGCGCGTGGGCCACGCTGGAGAAGTGCTCCAGGAGTTTGTACGGCGCGGCGGTGGAGTTCTTGACGCTCCGGGCGTACAGCGGGCTCAGCGTCTCGTCGGTCGCCTTGCCCGGGACCCCGTAGAGCAGCGTGTCCCTGGTGACGCCGGCGATGACGGCACCGCTCATGGGGCTGTCCATGGCGAACCTCTGGTGGACGCCGGTCCCGTCCACGACGAGTTCGGTGACGCCTCCTCGGTACTCGACCGACGCCTCGTAGTCGGCGGTGTAGGCGCCCGTCGAGGCCTGGGTCCACGGGGCGGTGTTCCCCCTGCTGCCCGACTCGATCGGCGCGTCGCCGTCGACGGTCGTGCGCGTCTTCCAGTACTCGGTCCGGAAGGTCGCCGGGCTCGGGAAGACCCGGTTGCTGCTCAGGACGAGCAGGACGTCGCTCGTGGCGGCCACGACCTTGAAGTCCATGCTGTAGGGGTTGGACGAGCGCTTCGTCTTCTTGGCGACCCCGTCCACCTGGGCGAGCTGCCACAGCTCGTGGTAGTCCCCGCTGCCTGTCGGAACCTTCACGAAAAGGTTGTCGCCAACCACGCCGACGAGTTTCGCGCCGGGCTTGAACTCGGACGCGAGGTCGTAGGACGCGGACCGGCCGGCGCCTTCCGTCATGTCGCGCAGGAAGACCGTGCTGCCGCCGTCGCCGGTCACGACAATGTCGGAGTTGCTGTCGTAGCCCATGGTGCCCGTGATCGGCAGCACCGAGCCGTCTGCGTACCTGTGCCACTCCAGGACCTTGTCACCGGAGTCGTCCGACCGGGACGTGAGGTATCCGGTGTCACCGGTGCTGACGATCTCGGCACCGAGGGGCAGCTTCGCCTCGCCGATGGTGGCGGGGGCGGCGGTCCTGGCAGCGGGAGCGGCCACGGCCCCGGGCGAGACCAGGACGCCGGCACCGATCGTCACGGCGAGAACGGTGGCGACGGAGGCGCCGAGACGGCGTCGGGTGGTGCGTATGGAAGCCAAGGAAGTCCTTCCTGATGAGCCGGGCTGTACGCACATCCGTGCGTGCCGACCGGTCGGACCTGCGAAGAGGGCGGGCAGTTGTACGAGTGGCTCTTGTTTTTCCGGGACGACGAGCGGACCGGGAGCGCGGGGCGAGCCTCATGGGCATGCGCAGCTCCGTCGGCGCCGTGTCGACCGGTCGGGCGGCGACGGCTGTCATCGCCTCGGCCCCGTCGGTCGCGGACGCGCCGACGCCCGGACGCCCGCATTGTGGGAGCGCTCCCGCGCCAGGCAGCATGGCACGCATGACGACCTCTCGAGCGCTCATCCGGCCCTACCGCCCCACCGATCGCGACGCACTCTTCGACATCTGCGTGCGCACGGCGGAGAACGGCGGTGACTCCCGGCAGATCTACCCCGACCCGGAGTTGCTGCCCAACATATTCGCCGCTCCCTACGCGGAGCTGGAACCGGAGCTGGCGTTCGTCGTGGACGACGGCGAGCGGGCGGTGGGATACATCGTCGGCACCGCGAACACCTCTGCCTTCGTGCGGCTCTTCCGGGAGGAGTGGCTGCCCGGGCTGGTCGACCGCTACCCCGCCCCCACCGGCGAGCCGAGCACACCGACCGGCGTGATGCTGCACCTGATGCACACCCCCGAGCGGATGCTCGTGCCCGAGATCGCCGACCATCCGGCCCACCTGCACATCGACCTGCTCCCGAGCCACCAGCGGCTCGGCCACGGACGCGCGTTGATGGACACCTTCCTGGGCGCGCTGTCCGCGCAGGGGGTCGAGCGGGTCCACCTCGGCATGGTCACCGCCAACACCGCCGCCCGCGCCTTCTACGACCGCCTCGGTTTCTCCGTCCTGCCGGTACGGTCCCCCGGGCCGCTCACCTACCTCGGACGCGCCACGCGCTGAGGCACGTCTCCCGCGGCGCGAGCACCCGGCGACGGACGCGATACGGACGGCCGTCCGGCGAAGCCGCAGGGCCCCCGGTTGTGGGGGTTGTGCGATGTCCTGGTCCCCACGGGGGCCGGGAGTGCTGCAATGCAGTCGATTTACCGGTGATGCACGTGAGCGGAGGCTTCGCGGTGGACGGGGGAGATCCTCAACTGCTTCGGATCGAGGTGCTCGGGCCGTTACGGGCCTGGCGGGGCGGAGCACCCCTGGATCCCGGGCCCGTCAAGCGGCAGGCCGTGCTGGCCGGGCTGCTGCTCCGACGGGGAATCGTGGTGAGCCACGAGCACCTTCTCGACGGGGTCTGGGGTGCGGAGCCACCCCTCTCCGGAAGCAAAGTGCTGGCCAGTCACATCAATCCCCTGCGCAGGACGTTGGACCCCGCGGGCACTCCGCACACGGCGTCTGTGATCCGCAGCGGCAAGGGCTGGTACCGCTTCGTCGACGGCGTGCGGCTCGATCTGTCGGATCTGTCCGAGCGCGGCGACAAGGCGCTGCGCACCAAGGCGTCCGGCGACCTGGCCACCGCTGCGGACGAGTTGTCGGCCGCGCTCGCTCTGTTCCGGGGCGAGCCGCTGGCCAACCTGCCGGGGCCGTTCGCGCAGGCCGAGCGGGAACGGTTGCTGGAGCGGCGCCGGACGATCCGGCTGGAACGGCTCGACTGCCTGATTCTGCTCGGCCGGTTCGGCGACGCCCTGGACGACCTGGCGGTTCTGTCCACGTTCGAGCGCTACGACGAATCGCTGCTGGCGTTGCGCATGCGCGCCCTGTACGGCTGCGAGCGTCAGGCGGAGGCGCTGAACGCCTATCACGACATGCGTATGCGCCTGCGTGACGAACTCGGGGTCGATCCCGGGGAGGACCTCCGCCGGGTGCACGAGGCGGTGCTGCGCCAGGACGACGCCTGCCTGCTCGCACCGGCGGCTTTTGCGACGCCACCGTCGTCGACCCGGCCCGTCGTCCGCGCCGCCCCGCAGGCAGGGCCGCCGGAGCAGCCGGTTCGCCCGCCACGCGACAGCGCTGCGCCCGGGCCTGCGCCCGCACCCGCACCCGCACCCGCACCCGCACCCGCACCCGCACCCGCCGAACTGCCGCACGACGCGGCGGGGTTCGCCGGCCGGGCCGAGGAACTCGCCAGGCTCCACGCGCTGCTTCCGACGGAGCAGAACCAGGGTTCGGCGAACACCGTGGTCATCTCCGCCATCGGGGGAGCCGCCGGCATCGGCAAGACCGCTCTCGCGGTGCACTGGGCGCACCAGGTGCGGGATCGTTTCCCCGACGGCCAGCTGTATGTGAACCTGCATGGATTCGACCGCGACCGCGAGCCGCTCGAGGCCGGCGAGGCCCTGGGGCTCCTGCTGCGCAGCCTGGGGCTGGCTGCGTCGGAGATCCCCGCGGACGAGGAGGAGCAGTCGCGCCTGTACCGGACGGTGCTCGCCGGCCGGCGCCTGCTGGTGCTGCTGGACAACGCGGCCTCGGCGGAGCAGGTCCGTCCGCTGCTTCCGGGCAGCCCGTCCTGCCGTGTCGTCGTCACCAGCCGCAATCGGCTCGGTGACCTGGTGGTCCGCGACGGCGCGCACGCCCTGCCGCTGGACCTCCTCCTGCCGGACGAGGCCCGCGCGCTGCTGGGCGAGGCACTCGGTGCGGAGCGGCTCTTCGCCGAACCGCAGGCCGTCGACGAACTGATCCGGCTGTGCTGCGGCCTTCCGCTGGCGCTGCGGGTGGCCGCCGCCCGGCTGGCGGGCGATCCGGGCCTGCGCCTGGCCGACCTGGTCGCCGAGATGTCCGAGGGCAATCGGCTGGAGGCGCTGGAGCCCGACGGCGACGAGAACTCCCCTTTGCGTGCGGCCTTTTCCGTCTCGTACCGGGTGCTCGTACCCGCGGCGCGCAGGCTTTTCCGATCGCTCAGTCTGTTTCCCGGGCCGGAGTTCACCGCCGAGGCCGCGGCCGCCCTCCTGGACGCGCCGTTGCCTCAGGCCCGGCGTCTGCTCGGTGCGTTGACCGCCGCCCATCTGGTCGAACCGGTGACGGTCGGTCGATACCGGTTCCACGATCTGCTTCGCGAGTACGGCCAGGAGCGTGCGCGGGCGGAGGATCCGGCACCTGATCGCGACACCGCGTTGCGCCGCGTGGTGATCTGGTACTTGCACGCCGCACGCCAGGCCGCGGGGACCTGGCTGTTCCCGGAGCTGCCCGCCGCCCTCGACCCCGGCGAGCAGCAGGGCCTGCCGACGGCCGCCGAAGCCGGACGCTGGCTGCAGGCGGAGCGGGCGAATCTGCTCGCGGTGGTCCATCACGCGGGCCGCCACGGTCCCCGGCCCGTCGCCTGGCATCTGAACTCCGTGCTGTTCGGTCATTTCTGGCTCCATCTGCCACGGACGACGTGGCAGGCCGGCGCACAGACGGCGCTGCGTGCGGCGGAGGCCGAGGGAGACCTGTTCGGCCAGGCGGCCATGCACGTGAGCCTTGGAGTGATCGAGTGGGACTGGGGGCATCCCTGGGAGGCGACGCGTCACCACACGCGCGTACTGGACATCAGCCGGGAGCTCGGCTGGCCGCTGGGAGAGGCTGCGGCTCTCGGCGTCGGTGGTTGCGTGGAGTGGAGTCTGGCACGCCTCGACAGTGCGCTCGAGCGCCTCACCGCCGGCATGCGGATCGTCCATGAAACCGGGAACCGGTATCTCGGGACGTTCGGGCTGCTCGGCCTTGGTATGACCTGCCGGGATCTGGGCCGGCTCCGGGAGGCTGCGGGGCATCTCGAACTGGTCATCAGCCGCAATGCGGAGATGAGTTGGTGGGACGACAGCCTGGCACTGCAGATACTGGGCGGGGTCTACTGGGAGCTCGGACGTCTGACCGACGGCCTGGACGTCCTCGGTCCCAAGGTGGCCGCCGACGACAGGGGCGGATACCGCAACGGCCGCGCCATGATGCTCGACACCGTCGCCAAGATCAATATCGAGCTGGGTCGCCACCAGGAGGCCCTGGCTCAGGCCGAGCGAGCCTTCTCCATGGTCAGGGCCCCTGGTCGCGCCTGGATACAGTCCGGCATCCTCAACACGCTCGCGGCCGCCGACCGGCATCTGGGCCGCTTCGAGCAATCCCTGCGGACCGACGCACAAGCTCTCGCTCTGGCCCGGAAGGCCAGATTCAAACGACCGGAGGCGGACAGCATCCTGGGCCTCTCCCTCACCCACCAGCGGCTCGGCCAGCACGATGACGCCCGTCGCCATGCCGAGGAGGCGCTGCGCATGGCACGCGAGTACGGCTTCCGAGTGGTGGAGGGACAGGCGCTGACCGTTCTGTGCCGCGCCGCGCAGGCCGAGTCGGCGCGCGCCGCGGCCGTCGGCCTGGGTCGCGAGGCGCTGGCCGTTCATCGCCGCACCGGTCATCGGCTCGGCGAGGCCCGCGCCCTCCTCGCACTGGCCCGTGCCCTTCGCGGGACGGACGACGACGCCGCCGAACTCGCGCGGCAGCAGGCGCTGGAGGTCTTCTCGGAGGTGGGAGTGCCGCCGGAGGGATTCGGAGATCTCGACCGGTGACGCAGCCCGGACGACGGCGCTCCGCCGCTTGTGGAGAGGACGAGCGGCAGGGTGCCGGTTCGGGCAGGCCGCCGCGGGTCGGACGGGTGCAGACGGGGCAACCGATCGTCATCTCATGGGTGTTCGGGCTTCCGGGCCAGGAAGGTGGCGATCGTTCTCCTCACTTCCCCGGCGGGCTCCTGCAACAGCCGTGCGGTGAGCACGAATCCGGCCTCGGCCAGCAACGCGGCGAGCCGGTCCGGCGGTTGCAGATGGGACTCGTAGGAGACGGGATGGCCTCCATAGGCCTGTGCCGGACGCAGACGCACGTCGTCTCCGACGTACCCGGCCATCATCAGGTGGCCGCCGGGTGCGAGCGTGCGATGGAACTCGGCGAACACGACGGGCAGCAGCTCGGGTGGCGTGTGATGGGTGGAGTAGTAGGCCAGGATGCCGCCGAGTTCGCCGTCCGGGAGCGCCAGCCCGGTCATCGAACCCACCGTGAACCGCAGCGCCGGATGGGCCTGCCTGGCCAGCTCGATCATCTTCGGGGACAGGTCGACGCCGAAGACGGACACGCCCAGCGCCGCCAGATGCGCCGTGACCTTGCCCGGCCCGCAGCCCAGGTCCGCAACCGGCCCGCGATCGGCCGTCCGCACGACCTCGGCGAACGCGGCCAGCATCGCGCGGGACAGCGGGTCCAGCTCCGCCGGCGACTTGACGCGCTCCGCATAGGCGGCGGCAACGGTGTCGTACGACTCCCGGACCGCGGCAAGGTAGTCGGGCTCGATCATGTCGGCGACTCTAGGGGAGAGCACCGACACGGGGCGGGTCCCCGGACCGTGCCGGTCGCAACAGCACACCGTACGCCCTTTGCTCGAGCCGACGTTGAGTCGCGGCAGTCCCCTGTGCCGGGTGTGGGGCTTCGGACCGGCCGCGGCACGGCCGGGATCGATCCTGCCGCACGACCGGTTCACCTCCCGTTCCCGCTCGAGTGCACACCGACGCGGTGCGCACCCCGTACGACCGGGTGGCCGTGACCGGGGCCGAGCCGATCACGGTGGCGGCATCTCCGTCGAAGCGCACCCGGCCGTGCAGTGGTCCATGGTGATCGGCCGGGGCGCGCCGGGTCACGAAGAACCACCCCGGGGCGACGCCTTCCGGCGCCGGCCGCACCGCGTCCGTGCCGCGGCCTCGGAACCCCTGGTCATCGAGGCCGCCGAGATTTTCCGCACAAGCGGCTTCCCGTGCTCCCCGTACGAACGAAATGCACCCGCAGGTCGGAACCTGCCCGATGTGACCGATCTGATCAATGTTGGGCTGATGAGCCCACGCAGCACCGGAATTGAACCGCCGAACGAAGAACACCGTGGCCACCGTGGCCGGTCCGGGTCCGACGCCGCACCCGACAAGGGCGAGTGCGGACCCAATCAAGTCGGAGGTTAACTCCACTTGACCCAATGTAGTGAGCAAGTATTCCGGAAAGTCATCTGCGTCACCTCGCGCCGATACCTGTGATCCGCCGGGCCGGTGTGCGCTGGTCGGTGCGCTCCGGTGACCACCGGAGCGCACGTCCTGAAGGAAATACGCAATGACAATTCGCGCAAAGAGACCCGCGGGGGCCGGCACACGCCGTACCGCGATCGCGGTCGCGGTGGCGCTGGCATTCGCCGGCTCTGTGACGGGAGCGGGAACCGCCTTCGGTTCCGCCGATGCCACGGCCGCGGACAGCCATGCCGTGAACGGGAACTGGCTCCCGGACACGCCCGAGAACTGGCCGCTGGTGGTGGACTACACCCGCACGCCGGCGGAGACCGTCACCCATGGTCTGCAACACTACAGCGAGACCTACGACACCGTCGGCGGCCGCCAGCACATCCAGGTGCTCTCGGCCGACCTCGACGACCCGAACCTCCGGGTGGCCATGGTCGAGGCCGGTGACACCATCACCAACCCGGCAGACGAAACGCCCTCTTCGATGGCCCACCGCACGCACGCGGTGGCCGGCGTCAACGGCGACTACTTCGAGATCCACGCCAGCGGACGCCCGCTCGGCGGCATCATGACCGACGGGCGGCTGCTGAAGAGCCCCAAGCCGGGCTTCGCCTCCCAGCTGGGCGTCAAGCCCGACGGCACCATGGTGATGGGTCAGGAGACCTTCTCCGGCACGATCACGGCCGGGTCCGCGAACCACGCGCTCACCTCGGTGAACACCGTGAACGACGTGGCATCCGGCGGTATCACGGAGGTCACCCCCGACCTCGGCGAGACCCCGGGCCTGTCCAAGGCGTCCACCCTGGTGCTCGGCCACAGCACCGACGGCGGCTTCGTCGTCGACGAGGTGCAGTCCGGCGTCGCCACCGTGCCGCGGCTCTCCGCCGGCCGGCTCGGTCTGCTCGGCGCCGGCGACGGCGGGCAGTGGCTGTCCGACAACCTGCACAGCGGCGACACGGTGGGCATCACGACCCACTTGGCGCCCGACAACGATGTCACCCAGCTGATCAGCGGCGTCGACACGCTGGTGAAGGACGGCAAGGTCTACAAGGACCCGACCGGCACCCCGCCGAGCGGCGCCAACCCGGAGACCGCCGTCGGCATCACCAAGGACGGCAGGCACGCCATCGTCGTCGCCATCGACGGCCACGGCGGCGCCTCCACGGCCTTCGGTGTGACGGCCGAGCAGGCCGCCGGCTACATGGTGGCCCACGGCGCCTACACCGCGATGCTGTTCGACGGCGGCGGCTCCACCGGCATGGTGAGCCGCGCACCCGGCGCCGACCAGGCCGAGGTCGTCAACACGCCTTCCGACCTGCCCGGGAACACCGAGCGCCCGGTCGCCAACGGCATCTTCTTCTACTCCACCGCCAAGGAGGCCGGACCGGCCGTCAAGGTCGTGGTGAACGGCGGCAAGACGGTCACCACCGTCGCCGGCGGCTCCATCCCGCTCCCGGTGCACTCCGTCGACCGGTTCGCCAATCCGGCGGCCGGCCAGGACCACGTCCGGATCGTGCCGTCGAGCCTCGCCACGTACGAGGACGGCAAGCTCACCCCGCGCCGCTCCGGTACGGGCCGCATCATCGCCTTCAACGGCAAGGCCTTCACCTCCGAGAAGCTCGAGGTCGTCAGCAAGCTCGAGTCCCTCACGGTCTCGCCCGACAAGGCCGACCTCGACAACGGCGCCACCCAGCAGCTCGCCCTCTCCGGCACCGTCAAGGGCGGCGGCGAGGTGCAGATCCCCGCTGAGGCGGCGAACTGGAAGGTCACCCCGGACAACCTGGGCACCGTCGACACACACGGCCTGTTCACGGCGGACGCCGACAACGGCGGCCTCGCCGAGGTGAGCGCCAAGGTCGCGGGCGCCACCGGCACCACGTCCATCGCCGTGGGCAGCGTCAGCAAGGTCATCGACCCGATGACGAGCCTCGACGTCTGGCGGCTCAGCAACAACACCACCGGTAAGCCCGCCACCCTGGCCACCGACCCCGGTGTCGTCCCGCCGGGCTCCACCGAGTCCGGGTCGCTGCGGCTCGACTACTCGATGCCGGCCGGCGCCGGCGTCAAGCAGCTCGTGCTCTCGCCGCGCACCACCCTGAAGACCGACACCAACAACGGCCAGGTCCCCACGGGCATCGGCGTGTGGATCAAGGGCGACGGCAACGGCATCGAGCTCGCCGAGAAGTACATCGGCGTCAACGGCACCTCCACGACGCTCTACCCGACCTACGTGACGTGGAAGGACTGGCACCTGGCGGTCGCGCAGCTGCCGGCGGGCATGCAGTTCCCGCTGACCATCAGCTTCATCGACTTCCTGGCCATCAGCCCGAGCACCGCCTACAGCGGTTCGCTCAACGTCGCGGGCCTGCAGGCGCTGTACTCGCCGCGTCCGGTCACGGTGCCCGAGTACCACGCGATCCCGCAGAACCCCGAGTGGCTGTCCTTCGAGGAGGACTCGGCCGACTTCGCCAAGCGCGGCACCACGGTCCTCACCGGTGACGACGCGCACATGCTCGCGAGCGACCCGGGCTCCGTCAGCAGCAACGTGATGGACTCCATCGCCAAGCGGCTGCCCACCCTCACGCCGCAGGCACGGCCGGACTCCGCCCAGTTCCTCGGCGACATGTCCGACGACGGCAAACTGGCGGACCTGCAGTACGCCAAGTCCAAGATGGACGCCCTCGGCGTCCCCGAGCGCGACATCGTGGGCAACCACGAGATCACCCAGGGCGCGGACTCCGAGGACGGCAACTACAGCGACACCTTCGGTGACACCCACTACGCCTACAGCCAGGGCGCGGCGCGGATGATCGTCACCGACAACTCGCACGGCAGCCTGCAGTCCTCGGACCCGTTCCAGAACCCCGAGGGCGTGCAGTACCCGTGGCTGGTCCAGCAGCTGACGGACACCACCGCCAAGGACGTGATGGTCATCACCCACATGCCCGCGTACGACCCGCACCCGGCCGCGAACAGCCAGTTCACGGACCGCTGGGAGGCGCGGATGTACCTGCGGCTGGTGCAGCGCTACCAGGAGACGCACCCGAAGCAGCACGTGATCATGATGTACGGTCACGCCCGCGGTTTCGCGGAGCAGATCCTCAACCCCGAGGGCCAGAGCGTCAGCACGGAGGACGGCGGCATCCCGCAGTTCACCTTCGCGGACCTCGGCATGCCGGCCTACGCGCCGGCCGACCAGGGTGGCATCTACCACTTCGGTCTGGTCCGCATCGGTGACGACGGCGACCTGCAGTACACCGTCGAGCCGGCGCTCGCCACGATCAAGGTCACGGGCCCCAAGGACCCGATCGCCCGCGGCGACCGCGTCACCCTGACCGCAACCGGCGACCAGATCGCCGGTGACAACATCGCACCGCTCACGATCCCGATCGCGGACCCCGCGTCCCACGTGTGGACCTCGAACAACCCCAAGGTCGCCTCGGTGGACCCGGCCACCGGCGCCCTGACCGCCCACCGCTCCGGCACCGTCACCGTCTCGGTGACCTCCGGCGGAGTCACGGGCAGCGCCCAGGTCGTCGTCCAGTGATCTGACGCCTGATCCACGGCGGGGTGCCCGAGCGGTATCGGGCACCCCGTCGGCGTTCGCAGGCCCGGCGAGCGGGGCCACGTGCGCCCGGGGGTGATCCGCCGTGGCCAGTCGCCCGCGGATTCCGGTCTTCGGGACAGTGGGAAGCGCCGAGGAGGGTTGTTGCCCTGCGGTCACTCATCCGTCCCGCCCCGAAGTCGGGATCCCCGCCGGGCCGGGAATCGCGCGCCCGCCCGGGCGCCGGCGGCCCGTCCTCGTCGATGCCGGCGACGGCTCAGTTCAGCACCACGACGACCAGGAGCAGCAGGAGCACGGCCACGGCGACCGCGGTCGAGGCGATCGCCGAGAAGCGGACGACGCGCTGCTTCGAGGGGCGTTCGACGACCTTGATGCCGGTGGAGGACGGGAAGGCGAAGTAGACGCGGTCCGGGTCGGCGTGGACCGTGACGCGCGCGAGGGGGAGATACCGGATGGTCACACGCCGGCCCACCTCGTTCTTCGCGAGGGCCAAGTGGCCCTCGATCAGCGTCCGGTGGGCCGGCTCCAGGTCGTCCGGAAGCTTGTCCGTCACGCCGGTCAGCACCGACCTGCGCCAGGCGCCCGCTCCGTCCGTCGCCGAGCGGATGTGCAGCGGCGCCGCCTCCTCCACCTTCCGCTGCTCGGGAGTGCGACTGATCACGGCGCCGGTCCAGGTCGTGAACAGGCCTGTGCCGGCGCACTCCGTGTGTTTCACCCGGCCCTCACCCCGGCAGGCCGAGCACTCCACGAAACCGCTCGCCCGGCACACCGGGCAGTCCACGCGGCCCTTGCCGAGGCACTTCGGGCACGCGGCGTCCGGGCGGTGGCAGCGGGAGCAGCGGGCGCGTTGCGGGCCGTCGACGGGACGGGATTCGGTCCGGTTGCCGCGGCGCCGGGGACGGCCGGTGCCGTCACATTCCCAGCATGCGTCGATGCCGCCTCCGCATCCGTCGCACGACACGAACTTCTCGCAGATGAGGCGGCCGTTGCCCGTACAGCGCCCGCAGGTCCTGCGGCCCCCCTCGCAGCCCTCGCACGCCACTTCCCCGAGCGAGCCCTCGCGCACCAGCTCCAGCCTCAGTGGGGTCACCGGGTCGGCGGGCGTCTCGACCGGATGGGAGGCCAGGTCGGTGTAGGCAGGGCGATCGGCGATGTCACGGCGACGGCCCGTGGTCCTCATCTCGCGCTCGCTGCGCTCCTCGACGCTGCGGACGATCCGGCAGTCGAGCAACGACTGCCAGGACAGGTGCGCGGCGCCGGGAGAGGTGAGCAGCACGCTGATCCCGTGCCGGGCCACGTGCTCCCCGACGGCCTGGAGCAGCTCCTCCGCGGACGGTTTCCTCGCCATCGCCGCCCCCTCGTCGACAGATGCCGGAAGGGCAGCAGGGTAAGAGCCGTCCTGCCGGTCATCAAGAGGGCCGACACGGCGAGCGGTGAACGGACCGGGCACCCGGGCACGGCCGGCCGTCCCTCGTGGACGCGCGCGGTGCGCAGGTCCACGAGGGAGAAGTCCGCCGGGCGGAACGGGTGGTGGCCGGAGTTCTCCGTCGAGCGGAGCCCGGTCAGCCCTTGTTGGAGCCCAGGGTCAGACCGCTGACGAACTGGCGCTGGAGCACGAAGTACACGACCAGGGTGGGGATCGCGGTGAGCAGGGCGCCCGCGGCGACCAGGTTGGGGTCCGTGAAGTACTGGCCGGAGAGGTTGTTCAGCGCCGAGGTGATCGGCATGTTCTCGCCGGTCGAGATCAGTACGAGGGCCCAGAAGAAGTCGTTGTAGATCCAGATCGAGAGCAGCGTCGCCAGGGCCGCCATCGCCGGCTTGCACAGCGGCAGAGTGATCTGCCAGTACATGCGCCACACCGAGGCGCCGTCGACGAGCGCGGCCTCGGTCAGTTCGTGCGGCAGCGAGCGCATGTAGTTGCTCAGCACGAAGGCGCAGAAACCGGACTGGAACGCCACATGGATGAGGACCAGGCCGAGTGCGGAGTCGTACAGCTTGCCGCTCGCCGTGATCCCGGGCAGGTTCGTGAGCAGGTACAGCCGGTACAGCGGGGTGATGATGACCTGCTGCGGGAGCAGATTGCCCGCCGTGAAGACCAGCAGCAACGCGAGGTTGAGGCGGAAGTCGAAGCGGCTGACGTAGAAGGCGACCATCGACGACAGGAACAGCGTGAGCAGCACGGCCGGCACCGCGATCAGCAGCGTGTTGCCGAAGTAGTGCATCATGTCCGACTGCTCGAACGCGTTCGTGAAGTTGTCCAGGCTGAGCTTGTCCGGCCAGGACACATACCCCTTGGCGCTGGTCTCGCTGTAGGGGCGCAGGGCGGAGAAGACCGCCCACAGCAGCGGCGCGAGCCACGCCAGTGCCGTCCCGGCGAGGAAGACGTGCAGCAGGACGCGGGCGGGGCGGAGGGGTGCGCGTTTCTTGAGCGCGCCGGCCGCGAGGGTGGGGGCGCTCACGATCGCCGCTCCTTCCGGAAGGTGGCCACCAGATAGGGGATGATCACGGCGAGCGAGATGACCAGCAGGACGACCGCGATGGCCGACCCGTAACCGATGCGGCTGGACTCACCGATGATGTTGTTGGTCACCAGGATCGACAGCAGCTCGGTGCCCTGGGCCCCCTTGTTGAAGACGAACACCAGGTCGAAGGCGCGCAGGGCCTCGATGATGGTGACGACCAGAACGACCGTGTTGGTGGGCCGCAGCGTCGGGAAGATGACGCTCTTGAACGTCTGCCACTCGTTTGCGCCGTCCAGGGCCGAGGCCTCGCGCAGGGACGGGTCCACACTCTTCAGACCGGCCAGGTAGAGGATCATCATGTAGCCGGTGTGCCGCCAGGAGGCGGCCACGAGCACGGCCCAGAGGTTGAGCTTCGGGTCGCCGATCCAGTCGATGTAGTGGCCGGGCTTGTTGGCGCCGATCAGGCTGTTGATCAGGCCCGTGTCCGGGTTGTAGACGAGCTGCCAGACGAACCCGATGCACGCCATCGAGATCACGACCGGCAGGAAGAACGCCGTCTGGTAGACGCGGCTGAAGCGGATCCTCTTGTCCAGCTGGACGGCGAGGAAGAGGCCGAGCGGCGTCGGGACGAGGATGAGCACCACGAACCAGATGACGTTGTGCTCGACGGCGGGCCAGAACTGCGGGTTGTCGGAGAAGAGCTGCTTGAAGTTCTCCAGGCCGACCCACTTGATCGAGTCGAAGCCGATGCCGTCCCAGGTGGTGAAGGCGAGTGCGATGGAGGCGAGGGCGGTGACCCAGACGAGGGCCAGGTGCAGGATCGTCGGCACGCCCGCCATGACGGCGAGCGTGATCCGGTCACGGCGGGTCAGCAGGCGCCGATGGCCCTGCGTGACCCGCCTCTTCGCGGGCGCGGGGCCCGGAGGCGGCACGGAGGCCGCCTCCGGATTCTTCGTCGTCGTCTCCATGGTCATGCGGAGGCGAAGATCGTCTTCTTCTGGCGCTCGATCGAGGACAGCAGACTGTCGACGCCCTTGGGGTTCTGGACGAACTTCTGCAGCGAGGGCTGCATCACCGTGGAGGTGAAGTCGGGGCGGCTGTCACGGTCCATGAACTGGGTGAGGTTCTTGGCGCCGCTGATCATCGTGAACGCCTTCTTCTGCAGGGCGCTGTACGAGGACGTGTCCGCCTTGCTGGAGGCGGCCACCACGCTGGGGTCGGTCTTGAGGTACGTCTCCTCCGCCTCCGGGCTGCCCAGGTACTCCAGCAGCTTCACGACGCCGTCGTGGTTCTTCGGGGCCTTGCTGACCATGAATCCGTCGGTCGGCGCCTCGACGGTGTCCTGGCCGTACGCGGAGTTGATCTCCGGGAAGGGGAAGAAGTCGAGGTCGTCCAGATCGGCCTTGTTGGTGAACTGCTGCGCCACGAAGCTGCCCAGGAGGTACATGCCGGCCTTCTTCGCGACCAGCGACTGAGCGGCGTCCTGCCAGGTGCGGCCCAGGGCTCCGTCCTGGTGATAGGGCAGGAGCTCGGTCCAGTGGTCGAAGACCGCCTTGACCTTGGCGTCGGTCCAGGACGCCTTGCCCGCCATCAGCTCCACGTGGAAGTCGTAGCCGTTGAGGCGGAAGTTGATCTGGTCGAAGGTGCCCATCGCCGGCCACTGGTCCTTGTCGCCGAACGCGATCGGGACCAGGCCGTCCTTCTTCATCTGCTTGCAGAGCGCGACGAGCTGGTCCCAGGTGGTGGGGACCTGGTAGCCGTGCTGCTGGAACACGCTCTTGCGGTAGAAGACCGCCCACGGGTACGTGGTCAGCGGGACGAAGTAGTACTTGCCGTCCTCGCCCTTGCTGAGCTTCTTCATCGCGTCGGGGAAGTTGTCCCCGATCTTCTGCCACACGTCGTCGATCGGGGACGCGAGCTTCTTGGCGGCGAAGAACTGCATCCGGAAGCCGGCGAACCAGTTGAAGACGTCGTCCGGTGTGCCCTGGAGGTAGGAGTTGATCTGCTCCTGGAAGGTGTTGTGGTCCTTCGTGTTCACATCGACCGTGATGCCGGACTGCTTCTTGAAGGCCGCGTAGACCTCCTCGAACGCCTTCTTCGGCACCGCGTCCGAGGCGTTGGAGCCGAGGCTCACGGTCTTCGGGTCGGATGCCGCGCCGCTGCCGCCGCAGGCGCTCAGCAGGGGTATGCCGGCACCGGCGAGAACGGCTGCGCCGCCGACGCCACGCAGCAGTGAACGACGGCTCGGGCCGGGGACGGTGAGGCCGGACGGGGTGTGATGCATGACGGCTCCTGGGGGCAGGGTCGGTCACGGGCGGATCTCTGAGGACTTGGGTCAGAATCCACCAGAAACCAACTCGACCGAACATCGTGGCCGTCATAAGACTCGCATGTCCGGTCATACGTCAAGAGCTGTCGTGGCCCGTTTTTGAAACGTAATCGACATCGCCTTGATCGACTCCGTTGACGAACGAACAGTGGAGAGCGCTTCCCAAGGCCGTTTGAACACAGCGTGTTTGACCGCCCAGGCGCGGGACGCCGGCGAGCGCGCGACCCCCAGGCGGTATACGGGCGCGACGGCGACGACCGGCGGATCGCCCGTCGGCCGCGTCTCCACCAGATGTGCACAAGCGGAACCATGTCACCACCGCACCGTTCCGAAACCCGTTGCGAGCGGACGTGGTTCGCGAGTGCCGGCTAGCCGATCCGGACGGTCTTCGACACGGTCACCTGATCGATGGCGCTCGTACGGACCGTCACCTTCATCGTCCAGGTGCCGGGCAGCGGGAGGTTGAGCGCGTCGGCGGCCCAATAGCCGCCCCGGTTCTCGACCTTGGCGTCCAGCGGGCCGATCTTCCGTCCGTCGAGCGTGAAACTCAGCCGCAGTTCGGGCACGGTCGCGATGCCGCCGTCGGGTCCGTAGACCACCATCTGGACCTGGTTCTCGCCCACCCGACTCGGCGTCAGTTCGACCTGCACCTTGCCCCGCCCGCCCGGCGTCCCCACGTCGAAGGGGATCAACGTGGTGGAGCCGAGGGTCTGTTCGGACGCGGTCCGGGCCGCCTGCTCCTCGGACACCGCCCGGCCCGGCTGTGCGCCCGTCAGCAGGGTCGTGATCACGAGCACCACGACCCCGATGGTGATCTCCGCGAGCACCGAGCGGCGCAACGCACTCCGGTACGGCGACGGGTCCTCGCCGCTCGGCCCTCCCGGTTCGGGGTCCGCGCCGGCGTTCACGGTGGGGCCGTCGGGGCCCTCGGCCGTGCGCGGCTCCTCCACGAGCGCGGCCCGCGCGGCGGTCTCCGCGCGCCCCGCCGCCCCCACCATCTCGGGCACCCGCCGCGGCACCGCCACCGCGGCCGGCATCGCGAGCCGTGCGATCCAGCGCCGCGAGTACGCGGCCGCCGCCAGCAGCAGCACGACCGCCACCAGTTTCGCGGCCAGCAGCCTGCCGTACTGGGTGGAGGTGAGCGCGTCGAGGGAACCGAGGCCGCGCCAGGACTGGTAGACGCCGGTGGCCACCAGCACGGCGACGCTTGCCAGGGCCAGGCGCGAGAAGCGGGCCACCGCGGCCGCGGGAAGCTCGTCGGGCGTCCGGTACAGCGCCGTGAGCAGCGCGGCCAGGCCTCCGAGCCATACCGCCATCGCCAGTAGATGCAGCACCGCCGAGGTCATCGCGAGCGGGACCTGGATGCCCGCGGAGGCGTGCTCCGCCACCGCCCAGGTGAGCGCCAGTGCGAGCGACAGCAGCGTCACGACCGCGAACCGCAGCCGTGCGCCGACGGCCGGACCACCCACCGTCTCCACCGCGCCGGCGGCCCGCTCGCCGTCGGTATCCGGCCCCCGGCCGTGCGCCGGCGTCAGCCCCGCGCGCCCCGCGAGCGCGGCCGCGACACCGAGGAGCACGAGCCGCACGAGCAGCGCGATCCCCAGCCGGCTCGTCGCCGTTTCGCGCAGCACCGGAAGTTCGAAGACCGTCGTGGGGCCGCTGCCGCGCTCGTACGGTCCCCGGAGCAGCAGCAGTGCCACCGTGGCCGTCAGCAGGGTCCACCAACCGCCCACGAGCAGACCGCGGGCCACTCCCGCACCGGTCGCCATCGCGAACACAAGGACGCCGAGCAGCAGGGCCAGGCCGCCGTAGGCGACGTAGCGGGCGATGTCGTAGAGCGTCGTGGTGGCGGCGTCCTGGGCCTCGTCGGACGGCAGCACCGCGGTCGTCGCGGAGGGCTTGCCGACGGAGAACGTGAGCGCCCCGGACACCGGATGGCTGTCCGCCGACACCACGCGCCAGGCCACGATGTAACTGCCCTGCGGCAGTCGGGGGAGCGTGACGCGCGCGGTGTCCGCGCGGCCGTCCGCGTGCTCCTGTTCGCCCGTGTGGACCCGGCGGTTGCCCGGGTCGAACACGCGAATGGAGTCATCCAGCAGTCCGACGGATTCGGAGAAGGTGAGGGTGACCGCCTCGGGCGACGTCTTCAGCACACTGCCGTCCACCGGGTCGACGTCCTTCAGGACGGCGTGCGCGGAAGCGGAACCACCCCCCGCGAGGAGCAGCAGGGGAACGACGAGCAGCACGAACACGAGGTGCCACGGCCGTCGCCCGCCCGCCACCGCCACCGATCTCCCGTCACCCACCAGTCCTGCGCCCACGTCTTGTCTCCCGTATCCGCCGTCCCGGGTCCCGGTTACGTACGGACGGTGCGTCCGCAGCGCTCAGCGCGGCGGCGATCCCCCCACCCGTACATGCGTGAGGTCATCATGGCCGCAGGCCCCGTCACCACGTGGGCCGGGCCGACACACCGCCGTCCACCACCAGGTCGTGACCGGTGATCCAGGAGGCGAGCGGCGAGGCCAGGAACACACAGGCGTCACCGACGTCCTCGGGGCGCCCCAGCCGGCCGGTGGGCACGGCACCGCGCCAGCGGCGCACCCCCTCGGGCCAGTCCTCCGCCAGCCCTTCGCGGTCGATGAGTCCGGGCGAGACCGTGTTGACGCGGATCCCCTGAGGGCCGTACTCGAGGGCGGCCGACCTCGCATGCATGACCACAGCCGCCTTGGACGCGCAGTAATGGGCGTGCAGGGGCGCCGGATGCGTGGCCTCGATGGAGGCGATGTGCGTGACGCTGCCGCCGCCCGTCG
This sequence comes from Streptomyces sp. NRRL F-5122, assembly GCF_001507435.1. Lineage (GTDB taxonomy): Bacteria > Actinomycetota > Actinomycetes > Streptomycetales > Streptomycetaceae > Streptomyces > Streptomyces lannensis. The sequence goes on along the minus strand of NZ_LMWH01000238.1, from coordinate 23,161 downwards.
CGCGCATCACCTCCACCGCCGCCTGCGTGCAGGCGAACACGCTCGAGAGGTTGGCGTCGAAAACGGCCCGCCAGTCGGCGGCCGTCATCCCGAACAGGTCCTGCGTGGGCTGCACGCCCGCGTTGTTGACCAGTGCCGTCAGCCTTCCGCCGCCCCAGTCGGCCGCGTCCTGGACCAGCCGCGCGCAGGCGTCCTCGACGGTGAGGTCGGCCTGGAGGACGACGGCACGGGAACCCATGTCACGGATGCGCGCGGCCACGTCGTGCGCCCCGGAAACCGATGTGCGGCAGTGGACCGCGACGGCCGCGCCCTCCTCGGCGAACCGCAGCGCGATCCCGCGTCCGACGCCTGCGCCCGCGCCGGTCACCAGGGCAACCTGTCCCCTCAGCAATCCGCTCATGACCGGCACAGTCCCGCGATCCGGGCCGCTGCGGCCGGATAGCGCGCCGTCAGCCCGGCCGCGTCACCGTGTTCGTAGCCCTCGTAGGTGAAGCCCGGCGCCATGGTGCACCCGAAGAGCGTCCACGACCCGCCCGCGGCGACCCGGCCGCCCATCCAGGTGCCCGCCGGCACGGTGAACTGGACGCTCTGGCCCCCGAGGACGTCCGGTCCCAGGACAACCGTCCGCACGCTCGCGTCGGCGCCGAGGAGCAGCAGCTCCAGTGGATCGCCGAGGTAGAAGTGCCAGACCTCGTCCGCCGGAAGGCGGTGCAGCGCCGAGTAGTCGTCCGGCTCGGCGGTCAGCAGGGCGACGATGGCGGTGCCCGCCGGGCGTCCGTCGGGCAGCGGGGGTCCCGCCCAGGTGCGCCGGAACCTCCCGCCCTCACGCGGGATCGGTTCCAGGCCGTAGTGGGCGACGAGGTCGTCAGGGGTCACGGCACGCAGGCTAGGGCCTCACCGGACGGGTGAGGAACGCGAGCCGCGCCCGCTTCTCGGGGAGGTGGACGTCCGGCAGGTCGACCTCGGGCAGGACGACGGCCGGGCCGGGGACGAAGCCCTGACGCAGGAAGCGGGCTATCGCCTTCTCGTTGCGCTCGTCGGGGTCGACCACCACCCGTCGCCGGCCGAGGCCGTCCAGGATGTACGAGGTGAAGGCGGTCAGCAGGGCCGAAGTCCAGCCTGCCCGCGCGCCGGTGGAGCCGGGGGGCGCGAGGAGGAGGTGGGCACCGATGTCGCCTGGTTCGACCGCGTAGCACGCGCCGACCCGGTCGGCCTCCGGCTCGTAGGTCTGCAGGAGCGCGACCGGCTCGCCGTCCTTGACGGCGAGGAAGGCGTGATGGGTGTCCAGCGTGGCCATATGGGCGTAGATCTCGCCCACCTGCTCCTTCGTCAGCCCGGTCATGTCCCAGAAGGAGGCGCGTTCCTCGCTCACCCAGCCATGGACGACATCCAGGTCGGCCCGGGGGTCCAGGGGCACGATGCGGACCGCGCCGAAGCCCTCGACCAGCTCCTCGTGGACGGCCTCGCGGTGGGCGGCGTACGGCTCGGCGGCCGTCGGTGCCTCCTTCGTCAGACGGTCCCAGTCGGTGACGACCGGGACCAGCTCCCCCTCGAGCCACAGGGGCAGTTGGTCGCGGTGATGGGGCGAGCCCGGGACGCCCAGGGCGCCGAGGGGGACCACCCAGAGGCTGTCGTCGCGGCGGGCGAGGTCCCAGACATAGCGGGCGGCCGGGCCGCGTGCGCTCAGATCGGTCAGGCCGGGGACGCAGGACGTGCACAGGACGCAGTCGTGGTCCCCGGACAGACCCGGTTCCTCGTACGGCGTCCCGGGCGTCGCCCGCCAGGGGGCGAGCCGGTGGGTGTCGCCCCAGGTTCCCCGCGGCGGGTTCACGGCGACCTCCTCCACCGCCTCCCGCACGATCGCGGCGCGGTCGACGCCGTAGAGGTCCTCGGCGGCCAGCAGGTGTTCGAGGGCGAAGCCGATCCGGGGCAGAAGGGCGAGCCAGGGCAGGAAGACCTCCGGATACGGGGACGGGGCGGCGGCCAGTTCGGCGAAGGCGGGGTGCGCGGCGAGCCGCCGTACGACCGCGCCGCGCACCGCCGCGTAGACCGCCGCGGCACCGCTGTCCGCGTCCATGTGCCGGTCCCAGGCCAGCAGGACGTCGCGCAGCGCACCCGCCCCGGGAGTGAGGCCGTCGAGGGCGCGGAGGCGGTCGAGCAGCGGAGCGGCGGACGCGAGACGGGTGTCCATGTGGACGGCCGGCATCTCCCCCGCGGACCACCGCGGCTTCCGCTCCAGCAGCTCGCGGATACGGTCGGCCCGGTGGCCGGGGGCGAACTCGACGCCGAGGGGGGCGGCCGGTCCACGCTGGTTGGCCATCACGGCGATGCCGTTCTCGACGTCCCCCCGGGGCATGTCGTGCCACCCCCGCCACTCGTGCCCGGGCTCCCAGGCGGGAACGAGCCGCGACCGGCCCTTCCCGCCGCGCCAGGGCACCACTCCGGCCACCCGGTGGAGCACACCGCCGTCGACGTCCGCCGCCAGCACGACGTTGACGGGCTCGGCCCACAGATCGAGCGCGCGGTCCACATCGGCGACGCGCCGGGCGCGCAGCAGGGGGAGCAGGGCGCCGAAACCGAGGCGCTCGGTGACCCGGGGCGGATGGCGCAGGGAGACGGCAGCCTGCGGGCGCGTGCCGGTGCCCGCGGACTCCGGGCCGCCGACGACGACCGGGCCCCGCCCGGTCTCGATCACCTCGACCTCGACCGGATCGCCTCCGGCCACCTCGACCGTCTGCACCAGCCTGACCGCAGCACGCCATGTGCCGTCCGGGTCCAGCGCCTCCACGCCGCCGTCCGCCGTGCGCCGCAGACGCTCGCGGTAGAGGTCCTGGTAGTCGGCCATCGCGTTGGTGATCGCCCAGGCGACGGGGCCCGTGTGACCGAAGTGCGCGATGCCGGGGATGCCGGGGACGGCGAGGCCGACGACGTCGAACTCGGGGCAGGCGAGGTGGATCTGCTGGTAGACGCCGGGGTCCTCGATGAAGCGATGGGGGTCTCCGGCGACGATGGCCCGCCCGGTGACCGTGTGCTCGCCGGTCACGAGCCAGCCGTTGCTGCCCGACGTGCCCGGCCCGTCGGTGGCGAAGAGGCCGATCGCCTCGTCGCCGAGGCACCGCGCGGCCTCCTCGCGCCAGAGCTTGGCCGGGAAGCCGGCGAACAGGATGTGGGTGCCGAGCCACACGCCGAGGGGATGCCAGGGCTCCCACCGCCCCGGGACAAGTCCCGTCGTGCCGAACTCGGGGGTACGACGGGCCCCTTCGGCCAGCCCCTCGTTCACTCCGTCGGTGTACGCGCGCACCCATCGCGCGGTCTCGGGGTCGTGCCGCTCCAGCGCGGCGAAGCAGCGTCTGGCCGTGTCGTCGAGCCGGGCGCGTCTGGCGAGCGTGTCCCAGGCCAGGGCGGGTGTGCCGAGGAAGGAGGCGGAGGTGCCCTGCGCCCGGTGCCGCTCGACCTCCAGCTGCCAGGCCCGGTCCAGGGCCGTGACCCGGCCCTGGAGCCGGGCGAGGGCCGTTGTGTCGTCGGCACGCAGATGCGGGATGCCCCAGGCATCGCGGTAGATCTCGGTGGGCACCTGTGACCCCTCAATTCTTTAGGTTAGGCTTACCTAAGTTACTGGGATGGAATCGTAAACGACGAGTGGGGGCGCGATGGGTCAGGGGCAGGGGCGCGGCTGGGAGGGCACGGTCCTCAGGCTGCTGCGTGCAAAGGACTTCGTGTTCACCGTGACCGACACGGAGGACGTCACCCCGCACTACCGGCGGCTGCGCCTGACCGACGGCGGAATGCTCGCGGCGACCGGTGTGCATCCCACGATGTGGGTGCGGCTGTGGTTCCCGGGCCCGGGCCGTCCGCACCAACGGGCCTACACCCTGGTCGACCCGGACCCGACGTCCGGCACCCTGACCCTGGAGTTCGCCCTCCACGACGGGCGCGCCGCCGACTGGGCACGGGCCGCGAAGCCCGGCGACACCGTGGAGGCCACGGTCCAGGGCACCGCCTTCCACCGACCCGAACCGGAGCCCTCGCACGTCTTCGCGATGGCCGACCCTGCCTCGCTGCCCGCGCTGAACTCCCTCCTCTCGGCGCTGGCCCCCACCCCGGCGACGGTGTGGTTCGAGGGGGCACCGGACGGTCTCCCGCTGCGCATCGATCCCGCTCGCCACGAGCTGCGCGCCGTCCCCCGCGGGGACGACGGCGCCCAACTGGTCGCCGAGGTGAAATCGGCCCTGCCGGGCCTGCTGGAGGCCGCCCCGCAGCCCTATGTGTGGATCGCCTGCGACACGGCGACGACACGCACGCTGAGTGCGTACGCGCGCAAGGAACTGGGCGTCCCGGCACGGCGGCTGCACGCTCTGGGGTACTGGCGCGCGACCTGAGCCGGCACGCGGGATCATCGGGGCATGGACGTCACCCTGCATCTCGCCCAGGATCCCGAGGCCGACGCGCTCCTCGGACGCAATCCGCTCGCCGCGCTGATCGGGATGCTGCTGGACCAGCAGGTTCCGATGGAGTGGGCGTTCAAGGGGCCGTGGACCATCGCACAGCGGCTCGGCACGGACGAACTCGACGCGCACGAGATCGCGGCGCGGGACCCGGAGGCCTTTGCCGCCCTGTTGTCGCAGAAGCCGGCGGTGCACCGCTACCCCGGCTCCATGGCCAAGCGCGTCCAGCAGTTGTGCCAGTACCTCGTCGAGCACTACGACGGTGACCCCGAGGCCGTCTGGAAAGGCGTCGGCAGCGGGCGGGAGTTGCTGAAGCGGCTCGAGGAACTGCCCGGTTACGGAAAGCAGAAGGCGCAGATCTTCCTCGCCCTGCTCGGCAAGCAGCTGGGCGTGCGGCCGGAGGGGTGGCGGGAGTCCGCGGGGCCCTACGGCGAGGACAAGTCGTTCCGTTCCGTCGCCGACATCACCGGTCCTTCGTCACTGGCGAAGGTCCGTGCGTACAAGCAGGAACTGAAGGCGGCGGCGAAGGCCGCCAAGACGGCGGGCCGCTAGCGTCAGCCGGTTGGCCCACCCGGCTGGCGGAGTGTTCGAGCCCGGTCCCAGCATGGACCATGACCGAGGCACCGAGCGGCTCCCCCCGGGAATCCGAATACGACGACCGCCGCGTCCACGCCACGCGTGACCCGCACACACCGAGGCCCGCGTCGCATGATGTCGAACCACCCTTCGAGGGAGTCCTGCACTACTTGTCCCGCACGGCCTGGCAGGTCGTCCTGGCCACCGGCGTCGCGTCCCTGATCCTGGGGATCCTGGTCCTGGTCTGGCCGGGACCGTCCCTGCTCGCCGCGGGAGTTCTCTTCGGCCTCTACCTGATCATCAGCGGTGTGCTCCAGCTGGCCTCCGCCTTCGGCACGCACAAAGCCACCTCGCTGCGTGTCCTGGCCTTCATCAGCGGTGCGCTTTCGATCCTGCTGGGCCTCTTCTGCTTCCGTGGCCCCATGGAATCGGTTCTGCTGCTCGCGCTGTGGATCGGCATCAGCTGGCTGATCCGCGGGATCACCCAGACCATGGCGGCCGCCCACGACCCCGCGGTACCGGCGCGCGGCTGGCAGATCTTCCTCGGTGTCGTGACCTTCGTCGCCGGGATCGTGCTGATCGTCTCGCCGTTCGCCTCGATCGCCGTGCTCACTCTGGTGGCGGGCTGGTGGCTGCTCGTGGTCGGTGTCGTCGAGATCGTCACGGCGATCCGGATCCGGAGCCGCGCGCAGCACATTCCTCGTACCGTCTGATTGGCGTCAACATCACGCACGGAACGTACGCCGAGCGGGCGGTTTCGAGGACGACACGATGAACGATGCTCGCCAAGCGGGCAGATGACCTCTCGTGAGCCGCACCCCGTACGCCCCGCGCACCGCCCGCCGGTACGCCTGGCTGCGGGCGCTCGTGGTGCTGGTCGCGCTGCTGACGGCCGGCGCGCACACCGGGGCGGTGACGGCCGACTCACTCCCGACGTCCACGGCTCAGACCTGCGACGCGGAGTACGAGCAGCTCGCCGCGACCCCGGCGCCGGCCAACCCCCAGGGCCACCGCGCCCTCGCCTCCTCGCGGCCGGGCCCGCCGGGCGGCGCCAGGCCGTCCGGCCCCGAGGGCTCCGTGCCCGTCCTCCCCGGGGCGTCGCACTCACCCACGCTGCACGCCCTGCGCACGGTCGTCCTGCGCTGCTGACAGGTCCCGTCCTCCGGAACCGTCATACCTGCCAGCAACGCAAGGACACCGACATGCTCATCGACCCGTACGCGGTCCTGCACGCCCTGCTGCGTGCCGAGGCGGCGCGCAGCACGAAACCCCGGACCACGACCGAACCGGAAGCCGAGACCGGGGAGCAGCCGCCCCCGGCCACCACCCCGCCCGAGAAGGACCGCGAGTAGCACGCACGGCGGCCGCCCCGGGGCCGGGCGGCCGCTCCCCCTCCCCACCGGACCCCGACCGGCGGCCGGAGCTCGGGAGCCCGCTGTACATGCGGGCGATCACCACCGGCGGGAGCCGCGCGACGGATGCGGCCGAAGCCGCCCCGTGGCCCCCACCAGCCGTGACCCCAGGAACACACACGTCGCGCCCCGGAGCCCGGAAGGACTCACCCGCACCGTGGAAGCGGTGGCTCCCAGGCAGGCTCCGGCCATGGCTCCCCCTCACCTCACTCCCGTTTTGCCCTTGTTTACCGTGTCTTTTCCCGTGCCGTACTCCGTCGCCATGGCTGCGCCCGGAACGTCTCGACCGGTAGGCTTTCCGTGTGATCTTCAAGCGCATCGGAAACGGCCGGCCGTACCCCGACCACGGCCGGGAAAGCACCCGGCAGTGGGCGGACGTCGCGCCGCGCCCGGTCCGCCTCGATCAGCTCGTGACGACGAAGCAGCAGCTCGACCTGGAGACCCTCCTCGCCGAGGACTCGACGTTCTACGGCGACCTCTTCGCGCACGTCGTGAAGTGGCAGGGCGACCTGTACCTGGAGGACGGCCTGCACCGCGCGGTCCGCGCGGCGTTGCAGCAGCGCCAGGTCCTGCATGCGAGAGTGCTCGAACTCGACTGACGTCCCGTCGTCTTCGCCTCGTCCGTGTACCGCCGGCCGTTGTGACACCCGCTCGTCTCCGCGGCGTCCGGCCGTCCGTGTGTTCCCTTTGACCCTTTCGGGTTGGAGTGCACGGCGTTGAATGATCATCTAGTAGGCATTGCCGTCCGGGCGCACTACGCTGCGCCTCATGAGCATGCTGACTCCCCCTGGCATGGGCGGCCAGTACCGGATCACGGGGGACAAGTACCCGCGGATGCGCCGTCCCCGGCGCCGCGGCAGGATCGTGTTCGCCGTCGTCGCCTCCGTGGCCGCCGTCGGGCTGATCGGCTGGGGGACCCTGCAGCTCATCAACGTCTTCAGCGGCAACGGCGGCAATGCGTCGGCGTCCGGCGCGAAGGCGCACTGCGCGAAGGCGGATGCCACGCCCGCGGCCCTCAAGGCCCTGCCCGCGCCCGCCCAGATCACGGTGAACGTCCTCAACGCCACACCCCGCAGCGGTCTCGCCAAGCAGACCGCGGACGAGTTGAAGAAGCGCGGCTTCCGCATCGGCGACGTGGGCAACGCCACCGAGGAGTTCGACAAGAAGGTCAAGGGCGTCGCGCTGCTGCTCGGCCCCAAGACGGCTGTCGACACCTCGCTGACCGTCCTCGGCGTGCAACTCCCGGCCGCCGAACGCCGCACGGACGCGTCCCGCACCGGCCCTGCCGTCGATCTGATCCTGGGCGACGGGTTCAAGGCGCTGACGAGCAAGCCGGACGCGGACAAGGCGCTGACCGCGCTGACCAGTCCGACGGCGTCGCCCACGGGCGGCACCAAGAAGGGCTGCTGAAGCTTCCCGCACCCGCACGGCGGGGAATGCTCAGACGGCCGTGCGGCCGCCGTACCGGGCCGTCGGCGGCTTCCGTGCGGAAATCGCCACCGGCCCGAACGCCGTCTACTCGGCCGCCCCGTAGAGGCGGTCTCCCGCGTCGCCCAGCCCCGGCACGATGTAACCGAGCTCGTTGAGCCGCTCGTCGACCGCGGCCGTCACCACCGTCACCGGCGTGCCCGCCAGTTCGCGCTCCATGACGGCGACGCCCTCCGGGGCGGCGAGCAGCACCACCGCCGTCACGTCGTCCGCGCCGCGCTTGATCAGCTCCTGGATCGCCGCCACGAGCGTGCCACCGGTGGCCAGCATCGGGTCAAGGACGTACACCTGGCGCCCCGACAGATCCTCCGGCATGCGCGAGGCGTACGTGGAGGCCTGGAGCGTCTCCTCGTTCCGGATCATGCCCAGGAAGCCCACCTCGGCGGTCGGCAGCAGCCGCACCATGCCGTCGAGCATGCCGAGGCCGGCGCGCAGGATCGGCACGACAAGGGGGCGCGGACGGGCGAGCTTGACACCCGTGGTCCGGGCGACCGGGGTCTCGATGTCGACCTGTTCGGTACGCACGTCACGGGTCGCCTCGTAGGCGAGCAGGGTGACGAGCTCGTCGGCGAGCCGACGGAAGGTCGCGGAGTCGGTGCGCTGGTCGCGCAGCGTGGTGAGCTTGTGGGCGACCAGGGGGTGGTCGACGACGTGGAGACGCATGTCCCCAACAGTAGCCGGGCCTCCCATCCCCACCGCGCCCCTGTACGACGCCGGTGGCGGCGGACCGCTCACCTCGGATCCTTCCCCCCTTCCGCGTCGGCATCGAACCCGCCATCGGAGGGAAAGTGAGAGGGACACAACTGGGGTGGTGTGTTTATGTCCGACCGGAAGTCCGAAGAAGTGCGCGAAGCGCGGCGGACGGATGCCGAACGCATGCGGCGCCGCGCCCGGTTCCTGCGAGAACTCGCCGAGGCACGCGAGCTGCGCGACCGCGTCCAGCCCCGCCGCGCCAAGGTCGCGCGCCTGCGTCACGCCGTGCGCATGCGCACCTTCCGCTGGTAGTGACGCGGCCGCCACGGGGGTGGCCGTGCGACCACACGGCCCCGAGCCGCGTACGATCCGCAGGTGGCGGCAATGAGTGCGCTGGTGAGTGGACTGCTTTCAACAAGCGCTCCGCGATCAAAACGGCCAGACACAGGGAGCCGAAGACGTCCCCTGAGCGCCTTGTTTCTGCCACGATTCCGAGTGGGCGGGGCTCGGAGCAGCACTCCCCGCCCGCAACCTCCGCCGGGGGGAACCCCAACCGGCACGCCTATGACCAGTGGGAGAGTCACGGTGTACTTCGCCGCACTGCTCGCGCGCACCGAAGACGGGTGGGAAGCGAGCGACACAGAGCTCGACGATGTGGAAACCCTGTCGGATCTGACCGACCTGGCCCGCGAAGCCTCGGTCGACGAGGACACGGTGCTCGTACTCATCGAGCAGGAGGACGCGTGGTTCGGCGTAGTCCGCGTGGACGGCGAGGACGACCCTCGTATCTACGTTTCGGACGCCGCGGCCGCGGCCCGCAGCTCGTACGGCGAGATCCTGCTCACCGACGAGCTGCTCGGAAGGGAGCCCGGTGACGACGTCGCCGACCTGGACTCCCTCGACCTCGACGGTACGGAGGACGGTGAGCCCGAGGACGCCGACGACGAGGAAACGGCGGTCGCGGACCTCGCTGTGCCGCACGGCCCCGTGGGTGACAGCGAGATCCTCGACGACCTCGGCGTCGACGAGAAGGAGCTGCGCATCCTGGACGCCGAGGACGCGCTGAGCTCGATCGCCGACGCCCTCGGCGCCTCGGACGTCCTGGAGACCGTCCGCTAGGCGCACCGAGTGACCGAGGACGGGACGCCGGCCCCCGATCCGGTGCGCGACCGCTGGCGGGCCGCGATGCGGCTCGCCCTGGACCAGGCCGGCCTGGCCGTCGCGGGCGGTGACGTGCCGGTCGGCGCCGTCGTGCTGTCCGCGGACGGCTCGGTGATCGGCCGCGGCCACAACGAGCGCGAGGCGACGGGCGATCCGTCGGCTCACGCGGAGATACTCGCGCTCCGCCGGGCCGCCGCGGTGCTCGGCGAGTGGCGGCTGCCCGGCTGCACGCTGGTCGTGACGCTGGAGCCCTGCACGATGTGCGCCGGCGCGGTGCAGCAGTCCCGGGTGGACCGCCTGGTCTACGGCGCACGCGACGAGAAGGCCGGCGCCGCCGGGTCGCTGTGGGACCTGGTGCGCGACCGGCGTCTCAACCACCGCCCCGAGGTCATCGACGGCGTGCTCGCGGACGAGTGCGCCCGCATGCTCACGGACTTCTTCAGAAGCCGCTGAGTCCCGCGCCGGATGCCCCCGGATATGGATTTCTGACCACAGCCCACCTTGGGGTAAGGTCTCCCTCGGTAGCGTGTCCGAGCGGCCGAAGGAGCTCGCCTCGAAAGCGAGTGTGGCGCAAGTCACCGAGGGTTCAAATCCCTCCGCTACCGCAGATGGACGAAGGGTCCGGCTCGACGAGCCGGACCCTTCGTGCATCCCCGGTCCCGGTTTCCGTCCCGGCCGACCGATCGAGCACTCCATCACCACGGCAGCCCTGTACTGCCTGCTCGGCCGACTCAGACCTTCTTCGCCGCATCACCGCAGGGCCGCCCTCCTTGCCGTGCCCGGCTGCCGGCCCCTTCGACGTGAGCCCGTCGACGACCGCACAGTGAACGTTGTCTCATGACAACTATTTCCATGCGGGGCGGGTAGCAGTAGGAAGACCTTGCCCCCGTCGACCAGGTGATCCCATGGCGTTCTTCGCGGTCTCCAGGCACCGCCCTCTGGAGCTGCTGTCCGTCACCGACCTCGCCATGGAGCACGAACGACTCCAGGCGGAGAACGAACAGCTCCAGCGCGCCCTGTCCTCGCGTGCCGTCATCGACCAGGCCATCGGCGTCCTGGTGGTCCTGGGGCAGGTCCCTCCCGAGGAGGCGTGGCGCGCCCTGCGGGACGTCTCGCAGCGCACCAACACGAAACTGCGCGTCGTCGCGGAGGACGTGTTGAAGTTCGCCCAGGGCGGCACCCTGCCGGACGCCGAACTGCACGAACTGCGGCGCGCACTGGCCCGCTACCAGTCCTGTTCGTCCGCGCACCGGACTCCTGGGATCACGGCGGCCGACGACGGACCGCCCGCCACCTGAGACCGGCGACCGCGCCGCGGAGCACCGGGCGGGGAGGAACCGCGTGAGGACCTGGTGGATGCGTGATCTTTTGCGAGACCCGAACACCTGGCCGCGTTAGACTCGCCGCCGGCGAACGGGCCCCGCGGGGCGGAGGAGACGGGGGAGGCCTCGGTGGCGGTACCGGGAAAGAAGATCGCGCTGTACGCGGTCGTGGTCTTCGTGCTCTACGTGATCATCACCGATCCGGCCAGGGCCGCCGACTACGTCCAGATAGGGTTCGAGGGCATTTCGAATGCCGCCAGGGCCATCGGCCACTTCATGACGTGGATCGCCAACGGGGCCCAGTGAGGCTTCCGGGGCCCGGGCGGCCACCGTCGCCACCCTGGGAGCGCCCGTGATCCGGCATCTGGTCCTCTTCAAGCTCAACGAAGGCGTCCGGCGGGACGACCCGCGCGTCGTGGAGGGCGTACGCGCCTTCGAAAGCCTCGGCGACGTGATCGACGAACTGCGCTTCTGGGAGTGCGCCTGGAACATCACCGACCGGCCCATCGCCTACGACTTCGCGATCAACTCGGCGGTCGACGACACGGACGCGCTGCGCCGCTATCTTGAGCACCCGGCACACCAGGAGGGCGTCGCGCTCTGGCGCGAGTTCGCCACTTGGGTGATGGCCGACTACGAAATCTGAGCGATACCGCCCACTGATTCAGGGCGACACCACCGCAGAGCCCCCCACCGGAAACGGCGGGGGGCTTTTCTGCGTGATGTGCCCCAACTCTCCCTCAACACGGAGTTATGCGGTGCTTGCACACAGTGTCCATTTCTTGTGATGCTATGACCGCTTTTGACGGCGAATTGACGGATGCGTGGATGGATGAAGAGGTGGCGTTGACCGTGTCGGCCAGTACCGCGCCACCCCAGGACGAGGCTCCGGCCCCTGCTGCCGGCCCGCCCCAGGAATCCACCACGACCGACGACACCACACCGGAGGAATCCACACCGCCCGCCACGGAGCAGAAGCGCCGCGGGGCCGACACCCGGGCCCTCACCCAGATGCTCTTCGCCGAGCTCAAGGACCTGGAACCGGGCACGCCGGAACACCATCGTGTGCGCGGGGCGCTCATCGAGGCGAACCTCCCGCTCGTGCGCTACGCCGCCGCGCGCTTCCGCTCCCGCAACGAGCCGATGGAGGACGTGGTCCAGGTCGGCACCATCGGCCTGATCAACGCCATCGACCGCTTCGACCCCGAGCGGGGCGTGCAGTTCCCGACCTTCGCGATGCCCACCGTCGTGGGCGAGATCAAGCGCTACTTCCGCGACAACGTCCGCACGGTCCACGTCCCGCGCCGGCTGCACGAGCTGTGGGTGCAGGTCAACAGCGCGACCGAGGACCTGACGACGACGTTCGGTCGCTCCCCCACCACCGCGGAGATCGCCGAGCGGCTGCGCATCACGGAGGAGGAGGTGACGTCCTGCATCGAGGCCGGACGCTCCTACCACGCGACCTCACTGGAGGCCGCCCAGGAGGGTGACGGACTGCCGGGACTTCTCGACCGGCTCGGCTACGAGGACCCCGCTCTCGACGGGGTCGAGCATCGCGACCTCGTCCGGCATCTGCTCGTACAGCTGCCCGAGCGGGAGCAGCGGATCCTGCTGCTGCGCTACTACAGCAATCTGACCCAGTCACAGATCAGCGCGGAGCTGGGGGTCTCCCAGATGCATGTGTCAAGACTCCTCGCCAGGAGTTTTGCACGACTCAGATCCGCAAACAGGATCGATGCCTAATCCGCGAGAGCGAATCCTCCCGCAAGGCCTCTTCCCCGTCGATCCCCGCTGAAAGGCCATCAGAAGACCTTCAACCAGGGCGCTTTCGCATCTTGCATGTCGACATGTCACTACAGCGCGTTGCCGACATGTGACATTCTTCCCCAAGCGCGTTTGCCGCAGCCTCGTGGCCGGTATTCAGGTGGAGGCTGCGTTCCCGACGACGGGAGCGTCCGCCGCGACCGTCCCGCGACCCAAAGGGGGTGGCATGTCCGCAGACCAGGGCAGCTCGAAGGTGCTCACGCTCATGCAGAGCGACTCCGCGCCCGATGTGCTTCAGGACCTTCAGGCCCCTCAGGACCTCCCGAGCGCCGAGACCGTTCCGGTCCCCGAGGCCCAGGACGTCCCCTCCGCCCACGAGGCCATCGACACCCGCACCCTGTCCCGCTCCCTCTTCCTGCGACTCGCCACCCTCGACGAGCACAGCCCGGAGCGCGCCTACGTCCGGGACACGCTCATCGAGCTGAACCTCCCGCTCGTGCGGTACGCGGCCGCCCGCTTCCGCAGCCGCAACGAGCCGATGGAGGACATCGTCCAGGTCGGCACGATCGGGCTGATCAAGGCGATCGACCGCTTCGACTGCGAGCGCGGCGTGGAGTTCCCGACCTTCGCGATGCCGACGGTCGTGGGCGAGATCAAGCGCTTCTTCCGGGACACGTCCTGGTCGGTGCGTGTGCCGCGCCGCCTCCAGGAGCTGCGCCTGGCCCTCACCAAGGCCAGCGACGAGCTCTCGCAGAAGCTGGACCGCTCCCCGACGGTCACCGAACTCGCCGCCGTGCTGGGCGTGTCGGAGGAGGACGTGGTCGACGGCCTCGCCGTGGGCAACGCCTACACGGCGTCCTCGCTGGACTCCCCGGCCCCCGAGGACGACGGCGGCGAGGGCTCCCTCGCGGACCGCCTCGGCTACGAGGACTCGGCCCTGGAGGGCGTGGAGTACCGCGAGTCCCTCAAGCCGCTGCTGGCCAAGCTTCCGCCCCGTGAGCGGCGGATCATCATGCTGCGCTTCTTTGCGAACATGACGCAGTCGCAGATCGGCGAGGAGGTCGGGATCTCGCAGATGCACGTCTCGCGGCTGCTGACCCGCACGCTCGCGCAGCTGCGGGAGGGCCTCATCTCGGACTGAGCCGCGGGGAGCCCCGGGCCAGTGCCCGGGGACGGCCCGTCCGCCCGAGGGTTCCTAATTGACGGGCCGTCAGCCACACTGGCGCGATGCTTCGAGCGACGTGGTGGCGGGGTCGTCGAGGGGCTCTGCTCGGTGCCTCGGCGACCGTCGTGTGTCTGGTCGGCATTCCGGCCGCGTGCGCGGGCGGCCCGGCCGGCGGCGGATTCGTCGCGGTCGGGCCCGCGGGCGGTACCCCGGTCGTCTCCGGTGCCGCGGTGGCGCCGACGGGAGATGTGACGCTGGTGCCGCTGGAGGCGGCGGAGAACCGCCAGGAGAGAGGACGGCGGCACCCGCCCGCCGAGGCCGGCGCCTCGGTCGCGCCACAGCCGTCTCCCGCGGCCACCCGTGCTCCGGAGGACGCCCCCGACAGCACCGCACCCGCGTCCCGAACCCCCGACTCCCCACCCGCGAAGGCGGGTTCGCCGACACCGACGGCAACCGCCGCGCCTGCTACGCCCGGTGGACCGACGGCGCTGAGCGTGGGTGCACCCGTACGGGAGCCCACGGACCGTCGCTGGTGCGAGAAGGTCACCCTCTCGCTGCGCAACACCGGGGGCAGCGCGGTGCGTTCGGGCACGGTCGCCTTCGGCACGCACATCGTCGGCGCGCTCGGGATCGACTGGGCGACGGTGGAGTCCACGGGCACGCTGCCGTCGCCGATCGCCGCCGGGGCGTCGACGAAGAAGACCTGGACGGTCTGCGTCGACGCGTGGCGTGTGCCGCTGGGCATGCACATCGAGACGCGGGACGTGTCCGTCCAGTGGAAGTGAAGCCAGTGGAAGTGAAGGTGGAAGCGGAGCAGGGCTTCGCCCTGCTCGTGCTACTTAAGCGCCAGCCAGGCAACCGCGGCGACGATCACCACGACGGCGATGACGCCCACGATCAGACCGACGCGCGGCCCTGACGAGACGGCCGCCTGGTGCCGGTCCTGCGGGGCCTCGTCGACGAACGCACGGAACATCTGCGTGTTGCCGGAGGGGTCGTAGTTGCCCTGGGGGCCCTGGGTGTTAGCCATGGCCCGAGACCCTAGCGAAAACGCGGAGGCTGCCCAAGTGCGGGTGCCCTTCTGCCACTCGTCGGCCCGGTGAGGGGACTGTGACCTCACTGTGCGACCACTGTCAGGGCCGGCCGGGCCCACGCGGTCCACCTGGGGGTTTACGATCGCCAATACTTGCCTTTGCCAAGTTTTTAGCCCAGGAGCTCCGATTTAGTTTGCCTGCGGCAACCAACCGATTTATGGTTGCCCTAAGCAACGATACTGGGAGGGGTGATGGCCGAGCGAGCGCAATACGAAGAGCTGGCGCGTCAGCTCGGCGCCATCGGTGCCGTGACGAGGGACATGGGGCGGATCCTGCCGCCCGACTGCCCGGGCGGCTCCGCCGCCGTACTGACACTGCTCGGCCGCTACGGGGACATGCGCATGAGCAAGCTCGCGGAGTTGCTCGCCGTCGACATCTCCGTCACGAGCCGCCATGTCGCGCAGGTCGCGGACCGCGGCTGGATCGAGCGCTCCCCCGATCCCGCGGACAAGCGCTCCCGCATCCTGCGCCTGACGGTCCCCGGCCGGATCCAGCTCGACGAGTTGTCCCGGCGGACCACCGAACTGCTCGCCGAACGGCTGAGCGACTGGTCGCAGGACGACGTCGACCTGCTCATCCAGCTGATGGCGCGGCTGCGGGCCAGCTTCGGCGACTGTCGCTCAGCCCCCCGGCTGGTGCAGCTCGCGCCGGCGACGCGATCGGTTGCAGACCAGACCACCCGTACACCCGCATAAAGAACGGAAGAAAAGGAAGCCCATGGCAACGACCACACCAGCCGGTGTGCGGGCCCACGCCAAGCACGGGGGAGGCCTCCCGGACGGCACTCCGATGACGCACCGGCAGATCATGGAGGCCCTGTCCGGGCTGCTGCTCGGCATGTTCGTGGCGATCCTGTCGTCCACGATCGTCTCCAACGCGCTGCCGCACATCATCGGCGACCTCGGCGGAGGCCAGTCGGCCTACACCTGGGTCATCACGGCCTCCCTGCTGGCCATGACCGCGACCACCCCGCTGTGGGGCAAGCTCGCGGACCTGTTCAGCAAGAAGGCGCTCGTCCAGATAGCCCTGATCGTCTACGTACTCGGCTCGATGGCCGCGGGTCTGTCGCAGAACCCCGGCATGCTCATCGCCTGCCGAGTCGTCCAGGGCGTCGGCGTCGGCGGTCTGTCCGCACTGGCGCAGATCGTCATGGCCGCGATGATCTCCCCGCGCGAGCGCGGTCGCTACTCCGGCTACCTCGGAGCGACCTTCGCCGTCGCGACCGTCGGCGGCCCGCTGATCGGCGGTGTCATCACCGACACCTCGTGGCTCGGCTGGCGCTGGTGCTTCTACGTCGGCGTCCCCTTCGCCGTCATCGCACTGATCGTGCTCCAAAAGACCCTTCACCTGCCCGTGGTCAAGCGGGACGTCAAGGTCGACTGGGCCGGCGCGTTCTTCATCTCCGCCGCCGTCTGCCTGCTGCTGGTCTGGGTCACCTTCGCCGGTGACAAGTACGACTGGGTGTCGTGGCAGACCTACACCATGGTGGCCGGCGCGATCGTCCTCGGACTGATCTTCATCCTCGTCGAGTCCCGGGCCGCGGAGCCGATCATTCCGCTGCGCCTGTTCCGCAACCGCACCATCACCCTGTCGTCGCTCGCCTCGCTCTTCGTCGGCGTCGCGATGTTCACCGGAACGGTGTTCTTCGCCCAGTACTTCCAGCTGGCACGGGACAAGTCCCCGACCATGTCCGGCGTGCTCACCATCCCGATGATCGGCGGCCTGTTCGTCTCCTCCACCGTCTCCGGTCAGGTCATCACCAAGACGGGCAAGTGGAAGGCCTGGCTGGTCAGCGGTGGTGTGCTCGTCACGGCCGGCCTCGGTCTGCTGGGCACCATCCGCTACGACACGGCGTACTGGAAGATGGCCGTGTTCATGGCGCTGATGGGCCTCGGCATCGGCATGATGATGCAGAACCTGGTGCTGTCCACCCAGAACCAGGTGGAGCCCCAGGACCTCGGTTCGGCCAGTTCCACGGTCACCTTCTTCCGCTCCCTCGGCGGTGCGATGGGCGTCTCCGCGCTCGGCGCGATCATGGCCCACCGGATCACCGACTACGTCCGGGACGGCCTGGACGACCTGAGCCCCAAGTACGCACGACTCGCTGCCAAGGCGGGCTCCGACGGCGCCATCCCGGACCTGGGGAGGCTGCCCAAGCCGCTGCGCACGGTCATCGAGAGCGCGTACGGCCACGCCATCGCTGACGTCTTCCTGATCGCCGCCTGCCTGGCGTTCCTCGCCCTTGTGATCACCCTGTTCATCAAGGAGGTCCCGCTGCGGACCAGGGGCGGTCTGGCGCAGGCGGCGGCCGCCGCGGCCGAGGCCGAGGCCGAGGAGGCCCCCGTGGCCGCGGCCGCGGCTGCCGCTCCCGTCGAGGAGGCGGTCCCGAGCTGGGCGGTGTCGAGCACGGAGGCCGCTCCCGACGGCGCACAGAGGCTGTCCGCGGTCGCCACACTGGCCCCGCCCACGTCCGCCGGCGAGGTCGGTGGCGTACCGGTCCGCGGCTTCGTCCGCGGAGCCGAGAGCGCCCCGGTCGCGCGGGCCGCCGTCACGCTGATCTCCCTCGGGGGCCGGCAGCTCGGCCGGTCGGTCGCGGGTGCCGACGGTTCCTACGCCGTGGACGCGCCGGGCTCCGGCAGCTATGTCCTGATCGCCTCCGCCGACGGCTTCCAGCCGCAGGCCTCGACGGTCGTCGTACACGAGGAGCCGGTGTCGTTCGACATCCTGCTCAGCGGTACCAGCGGCCTGAGCGGTGTCGTGCGGGCCGCCGAGACCGGGCTGCCGGTCAAGGACGCGATGGTCATCGTCACGGACGTCCGCGGTGACCTGCTGGCCACCGCCGCCACCGGCGAACAGGGCGAGTTCTCCTTCGCCGAGCTCGTGCCCGGCTCCGTGACCCTCGCGGTGAACGCCGCGGGGCACCGGCCGCGGGCACTGCCCGTGGAGGTCGGCGCCACCGGGGTCACCAGGATCGAGATCGACCTCGACTCCGGCGCCCAGGTGCAGGGTGTCGTACGGGCCCCGCACGGACCCCTCGCCGACGCCCGCGTGACGCTGGTGGACGCGGCGGGCAACGTGGTCGGCACGTCCATGACCGGCGCGGACGGGGCGTACGCCTTCACCGACCTGAACAGCGGCGAGTACACGGTCATCGCGACGGGCTACCCGCCGCAGGCGACGGCGGTCACGGTGCACGGCCGCGGCGTCGACGACCACGACATCGAACTGGCCCACCCGGGCGAGTAGTCGGCACCGGCTCGTGGGGCGCACCGTGAGCACGAGGTGCGCCCCACGAGCCGGATTTTTTTGAGCGTTCTACGGGGATATTCAAGGATTTAGAGGGAGACCACACGATGGGACTGACCGCACGGATCCGTACGCGGGACGGATGGGCCGTCTCGCACGCGGTCGTCACCGTGACCGACATGACCGGTACCCAGGTCGTGCGCGCCGAGGCGGACACGGACGGGGTCGTACGGGACGCGACCGCGCTGGCCCCCGGTGCCTACACGGTGATCGTCACCGCGGTCGGGTACGCGCCCGCGGCGTCCAGCGCGATCGTCACGGCGAGCGGCCGGGCCGAGGTCGGCACGGTGACGCTGGCCCGTCAGGGCGGCACCGAGCTGCCGCCGCCGGGACCGTGGACCATCGACCCGGCGCACTCTTCCGTGGCCGCGGTCGCCCAGCACCTGGGGATCTCCAGCGTGCACGGCCGCTTCACCGAGTTCGCCGGGCGTATCGAGATCGCCCCGGACGACGTGGCGAAGTCCCGGGTCGAGGCGGTCATCCGCTCCGCGTCCATCACCACCGGCAACGGCATGCGCGACGCCCATCTGCGGTCGGACGACTTCCTCGACACCGACACGTACCCGGAGATCGTGTATCGCTCGACCGGCCTGACCGACGCGGGCTCCGACCGCTGGACGGTCCACGGCGAGCTGGCCCTGCGCGGTGTCGTACGCCCGGTCGACCTGGACCTGGTCTATCTCAGCACCGGCTCCGACCCGTGGGGCGGGACCCGAGCGGCCTTCCGCGCGACGACGGAACTGCGCAGGGAGGACTTCGCGATGAACTTCAACCAGGTGGTCCAGGCGGGCGTCGCCCTGGTCGGTACGACGCTCAAGGTCGAACTGGACATCCAGGCGGTGCGGGGCGACTCGCTGCCGCAGGCGTAGGCACAGCAGGGTCACCCTGATCCGGCAGGTCTGCCCCTAGGCTGCCCCCATGGCACCGAACATCGCGACGAACACCGGCGTGACCCTGGACGAGCTGCTGGACTTCGTACGGCCCCGCCACCACGCCATCCTGCTGACGCGGCGCGCCGACGGCAGCCCCCAGGGCTCGCCGCTGACCTGCGGGGTCGACGACTCCGGGCGGATCGTGGTCTCCACGTACCCGGAGCGCGCAAAGACCCGCAACGCCAAGCGGGACGAGCGCGTCAGCCTGATCGTGCTCAGTGACGACTGGAGCGGGCCGTGGGTCCAGATCGACGGCACGGCCGAGGTCATCGACACGCCGGACTCCGTCGAACCGCTCGTCGAGTACTACCGCAACATCGCGGGCGAGCACCCGGACTGGGACGAGTATCGCGAGGCCATGGTCAAGCAGGGCAAGTCGATCATCCGGGTCACCCCGGTGCGCTGGGGTCCGGTGGCGACGGGCGGCTTCCCGGCGCGCCTGGTGCCGTCGGAGGACTGACCGCTCCCCGGGCGCCCGGCGGGGATCAGCCTCGTACGATCATCGCCTCGATCCCCGCGATCAGCGTCTCCAGCGCGAACGTGAAGTCCCGTTCGCGCATCTCCTCCACCGTGTCGCCGCCGCGGGCCTCCATGAGGTCCGCGGCGTGGTGCACGACCTCGGTCAGGTCGGGGCTCTCCGTCACCGCGCTCATGGCGTGGCGGAAGTAGTCGTCCTGGCTCAGCCCGGCCACCGCGCAGCGTTCGATGAAGCGGCCCTCGATCGTGCCGAAGCCGTACACGAACTGGAAGACGGCCGCGATCGCGCCCATCTGACCGTGTGCGGGCAGCCCGGTCAGCCGGATCACCCGCTGCACGGCGAGCGAGAAGGCGACCGCGTGCGGGCCGATGTTGAGGAAGGTGCCGGCCAGCGGCGACAGCCAGGGGTGGCGCACCAGCAGAGCCCGGTACTCGGCGGCGAGCGCCCGCAGTTGGTCGCGCCAGTCCTCGCCCGAGTCGCCCGCGGGCAGCCGCATCTCGCCGTAGGCCGCGTCCAGGGCCAGCTCCAGCAGGTCGTCCTTGGTGTCCACGTACCAGTAGACCGACATCGCCGTCACGTTCAGTTCGGCGGCCAGACGGCGCATGGAGAACTTCGGCAGCCCCTCAGCGTCCAGCAGGCGTACGGTCACCTCCGTGATCCGGTCGCGGTCCAGGCCCGAGGGGTGACCGCCGCGCGAGCCTCCGCCCCGCGGCGCCTTGCCCTCCAGCCAGACGCTGGTACGCGCCGGACGCTCCGCCCGCTGGGCTGCCTTCACCATGGCGTACCTTTCTCGACACTTCGACCTGCTCACGATGCTAGGCGCCCGGCGGCCGCGCGGGACCATGACACCTCGCCGCTTCCCGTCCCGCGGCCGGGATCCCGGGCAGCCCCAGCGAGCCTTCCCGTCGCGGCCCACGCGACAAATCCCGTGCCACCGGCGCCCGATCGGCACGGGTGGTGTGCCCGCACACAGGAGCGGTGACCCGGGCACGCATGCCCGGGCCACCGCTTTGGGACACCTCCGTCAGCCTGCGGACTTCCGGGTGAGGTCGTAGAAGGTTGACGAACCCACCGTCACCTTCTTGAAGTTCTTCTCCACCCATGAGCTGATCTGCGAGCCGGCGTCGGACCCGCCGGTCCGGTCACCGCCGCCGAACCCCCCTCCGGCGATGAAGTAGTGGATCCGGCCCTGGGCCACGTACTTCTGGAACTGGGCCAAAGTCGGAGCCGGGTCACTGCCGTTGAAGCCGCCGATCGCCATCACCGCGTGACCGGTGGCGAGCTGGTAGCTCGCGGCGTTCTGGGAGCCGATGGACGCGGCCACCCAGGTGTAGTTCCCGGCATCGTTCTCCAGCAGCTTCTTCGCCTCGGAACCGACGTTCGCCCCGTCGAGCAGACCGCCGGGACCGCGGCCGCCGCGCATACCGCCCTCGCCCGTGCCACCGCCGGGGAAGCCGCCCTGCTGATTGCCCTGCGGGGTCGGGCCGTTCTGGCCGTTCCCGCCCGGCATGCCTGCGCCGGGCAACCCGCCGAAGCCGCCGCCCTGCCCGAAGCCGCGCCCGCCGTTCCGGCCCTGGGCCTCGCCGTTGCCGTTCTGCCGGCTCTGGCCGGGGAGTCCGCCGAAGCCACCGCGCAAACCACCACCGCCCGGGCCGCCCACCCTGCTCGCGCCCGCCGGACCGGCCGTGACGATCGAACCGGTGTGGCCCTGGTTCACCGTGCTGAGGGTGTACGCCGTCGGCCCCGCGATCGAGGTCACGAAGCTCAGGCCCACGGCCGCGAGGGCGAGTTGCCGCCCGAGCCGGGTCACAAAGATCAGACCGAGGGCGCCGGTCAGACCTCCGACGAGGACGAACCACTTCATCCACGGCAGGTAGTCGGGCGTGCGGTCGAGGAGCACATACCCCCAGGCGGCGGTGGCGGTGGCGGCCGCGGCGAGTGTGAGCGACGCCCACGTCCTCGACCGCTCCTCCCACAGGACCGTGACGCCCATGCCCACGAGAGCGGCCACGTAGGGAGCCAGTGCAACGGTGTAGTACTGGTGGAAGATGCCCGCCATGTAGCTGAAGACGACCACCGTCATGAGCAGCGAGCCGCCCCAGGCGAGGAACGAACCGCGAGCCAGGTCCGTCCGCCCGGCCTTCCTGGTGAGCACCAGGCCCGCGACGAACAGGATCAGCGCGGCCGGCAGCAGCCAGGAGATCTGGCCGCCGATCTCGGAGTTGAACATCCGGTCCCAGCCCGTGGTCCCCCACTGCCCGCCGCTGCCGCCACCCATGCCCCCGACACTGCCGGTCTCGTCGCCGTTGATGCGGCCGAATCCGTTGTAGCCGAAAGTCAGCTCCAGGAAGGAGTTGTTCTGCGAGCCGCCGATGTACGGGCGTGAGGCCGCCGGCCACAGCTCGACGATCGCGACCCACCAACCGCCCGAGACGACCAGCGCGACGGTCGCGAGAGCCAGCTGCACGAGCCGTTTCCTCAGCCGCACGGGCGCGCAGACGCCGTACACGAGGGCCAGCGCGGGCAGGATCAGGAAGGCCTGCAGGGTCTTCGTCAGGAAGGCGAAGCCGACCGCCACGCCCGCCCACACCAGCCACTTGGTGCGGCCGTCCTCCAGAGCGCGGATGACGAAGTGGACCGTCAGCGCCATCAGCAGTGCGAGCAGCGCGTCCGGGTTGTTGAAGCGGAACATCAGCGCCCCGACGGGGGTGAGCACGAGCACGGCGCCCGAGATCAGCCCGGCCGCAGGGCTGAACCTGCGCCGGACGGCCGCGTACACGACGGCCACGGTCAGGACGCCCATGACGACCTCGGGAGCGAGGATCGCCCACGAGTGGAGGCCGAAGATCCGCACCGACAGGGCCATCGGCCACAGCGCCGCCGGAGGCTTGTCGACGGTGATCGCGTTGCCCGCGTCCAACGAGCCGAAGAAGAACGCCTTCCAAGACGTGCTGCCTGCCTGGGCCGCCGCCGAGTAGAAGGAGTTGGCGTAGCCCGAGGCGCTCAGGTTGTACAGGTACAGCAGCGCGGTGGCGAGCAGCAGGCCGAGGAGCGCGGGGCGCGCCCAGCGCGGGTCCTCGGGCCGGCCGCGCCAGAGCCTGCGGACCAGGGGCCCCTTCGGCTCGCCGACCCCGGAGCCGGGAGCGGGCGCGTCCGTCGGGCCGGGCGCGGCCGGCGGCCCCCACGCGGCGGGCCCGGCGCTCCCCGGGTGACGGGGGCGGTCGTGGTCAGTGGTCCTTACCTTGGTCATCGGTTTGGTCCAGCCATTCGTAGGGTTGGGGCATCCGGGGGTGTGAGGTGTGGCTTTCAGTGGTCTGCCGACCGT
>NZ_LMWH01000237.1 GCF_001507435.1 Streptomyces sp. NRRL F-5122 | reverse complement strand
TACCGCCTGGGCGTCCCCGACGACATCCCCGCCTGGCACGAACTGCTCAACACCGACCTGGCCAAGTACGGCGGCAGCGACATCCACAACCCCGACCCGCTGAAGCCGGAGCCCACGCCCTGGCACGGCCGCCCGGCGAGCCTGCGTCTGGTCCTGCCCCCGCTGGCGACACTCTGGCTCCGTCCGGCGTGACGTTGTCACTCCCGGGTGTCCGGAAGCCGGATCCCGGCTTCCGGACACCCGGGAGCAGGCCGTTCAGGCGGAGGAGCCGGGCCGCTCGGACAGCCCGGCCTCCAGCGCCTTCGGCAGCTTGCCGGTGTGCAGCACACCCAGCCGCTGCGTCGCCCGGGTCAGCGCCACGTACAGATCACTCGTGCCGTAGCGTCCGGGTTCGACCACCAGGACCGTGTCGAACTCGAGCCCCTTGGCCTGGCGGGGGTCGAGCAGGACGACGGTCCGGGTCAGATCCGGTTCCTCGCCTGCCGTCACCCCTTCGAGGCGTACGGCCAGCGCCCGGTGCAGATCGCGCGGGGCGATCACGGCGAGCCTGCCAGCGGGGGTGCCCTCCCGCTCCTGCGGTTCATCCCGTTCCGGCTCCGGGCCCGTGAGGGACGCGGTCAGCTCCTCGACCGCCTTCTCCACCGCGGAGGGCAGGTCGTCGGTGGCGCGCACCCAGGGCCGTACCCGCGTGGACCGCACCGAACTCGGCGGCTCGAAGCGGGGGTTCTCCGCGCGGACCACCGCAGCCGCCACCTCCATGATCTCGGACGGTGTGCGGTAGTTGACCCCGAGTCGCGTGTGCTCCCAGCGGTCCCCGACATACGGCTCGAGGATCTCCGACCACGATCCGACACCGCCCGCCTCGGCCGTCTGGGCCGGGTCCCCGACCAGAGTCATCGAGCGCGTCGGACTGCGCCGCATCAGCAGGCGCCACGCCATCGGCGAGAGCTCCTGCGCCTCGTCGACGATGATGTGCCCGAACGCCCAGGTGCGGTCGGCCGCCGCGCGCTCGGCGGCGCTGCGGTGGTCCGCCTCCTCCTGCCGCTCGGCGAACCGCTCGGCGTCGATGATGTCGTGCGCGGACAGCACCTCCGAGCCCTCGGGGTCGCCCTCCTCCTTGTCCTCGAACTCGTACGTCCGGGAGGCGTAGGACACGTCCAGCACGCCCTGCGCGTACGCCACCTGCGTCTCCCGCTCGCGCTCCGCGTGCGCCTTCGCCACCCGGTCGTCCTCGCCGAGCAGTTCGGCCGCCTCGTCGAGCAGCGGCACGTCGGCGGTGGTCCAGGCGCGGGTGACCGGGCGGCGGACGGCGGCCGCGTCCTCGTCGGACAGATAGCCCTCCGGGTCGGCGAGGAAGTCGGCGACCAGCCGCTGCGGCGTCAGCCGCGGCCACAGGGAGTCGATCGCGGACCACACCTCGGGGTTCTCGGCGAGTTCGTCGCGGATCTGGGTGAGGTCGCTCGGGTCGAGGAGGCTGGACCCGTCGTACGGGTCCGTGCCGATGCGTTCGGCGACCATGTCGGTGAGCGTGTTGAGGATGTGGCCCTCGAAGTGCTCGCGGGCCTCGTTGTGCGGCAGCCGAGCGGCACGGGTGCGCTCGCGGGCCACGTTGACCAGGCCGTCGTCGAGCATCAGGACCTCCCGGTCGTGAGCGATGGCGATCACCGGGTCGGGCAGCGACTGCCGGTCGCGTACGACGGCGGCGAGGACGTCGGCCATGTCGGCGCGCCCCTTCACGGCGGCCGCCTCGGGGGTGTCGGCCGCCCTCGCCTTCACGCCGGGGAACAACTCCCCCACCGTGGCCAGCAGGACGCCGGTCTCACCGAGCGAGGGCAGCACCTGGCCGATGTACCCGAGGAACGCCGGGTTCGGGCCGACGACGAGGACCGCGCGGCGGGCGAGCAACTCCCGGTACTCGTAGAGGAGGTAGGCCGCCCGGTGCAGGGCGACGGCGGTCTTGCCGGTGCCGGGACCGCCTTCCACCACGAGCACGCCCCGGTACGGCGCGCGGATGATGCGGTCCTGGTCGGCCTGGATGGTCTGCACGATGTCGCTCATACGGCCGGTGCGCGCCGAGTTCAGCGCGGCGAGCAGCACGGCGTCGCCCGTCGGGTCCTCGTGCCCGGTGCGCTCGCGGTCGCTCAGATCGAGGATCTCGTCGTGCAGGGACGTCACCCGGCGCCCCTCGGTGGCGATGTGCCGCCTCCGGCGCAGCCCCATCGGGGTGTGACCGGTGGCCAGATAGAAGGGCCGGGCGACCTCGGCCCGCCAGTCGATCAGGACCGGTGTCCGGTCCGCGTCGTCGGTGCGCAGCCCGATGCGGCCGATGTGGTGGCTCTGCCCGGAGGAGAGGTCGATACGGCCGAAGCAGAGCGCCCCGTCCACGGCGTTGAGCGCCGCGAGCAGTCCCGAGCGTTCGGCGACGAGGATGTCCCGCTCCAGCCGGGCCTGCATGGGCTTGTCGCCCTGCGCCAGCGCGTCCTCGACGGAGGACTCGGTGTCGCCGCGCAGCACGTCCACGCGCGCGTGCAACGCGTCGATGAATTCCTGTTCCCGGCGCAAGTCGTCGTCTGGCAATTCGGTGTTTGACAATTCCGCTCCCGCCCGGATATACTGTGCGCATTGAACTTCTTCGCGACCAAATCATTGAAGTCGCGAATCATTGAATATACGCAGAGAAATCCCCCGAGCGCAATTGCTCGGGGGATTTCTTCGTGCAGACGGCTCAGAGCACGTCGGTCAGTTCCTCCCGCAGCCGCCGCTTGGGCCGCGCCCCCACCATCGCCTTCACCGGCTCACCGCCACGGAACACCATGAACGTGGGCATCGACAGCACCTTGTAGGCGTTCGTCGTCGCCGGATTGGTGTCCACATCCAGCTGCACCACCTTGAGCCGGCCCTTCTCCTCGGCCGCGAGGTCGGTGAGCACCGGCCCCATCTGCCGGCACGGGGGACACCAGTCCGCGGTGAATTCCACCAGCACGGGAAGGTCCGCCCCGATCACCTCGGTCTCGAAGTCCGCGTCCGTCACCTCGGTCACGCCTGCCGCTCTGATCACTGCTTGAGTCCTCCCAGCTCGCACTCCGGTTCCGGACCACCCGGAACCGCCGCATCGGCGGCCAGCGCCGCACGCGCCCGCTCGGCCCTCCCCAACTGCTCGCCCACCTGCGCCCGCACCGCCTGCAACTCACCGATGAGCGTGTCGAGTTCGTCCAGCTTGCGCCGATAGACCGCGAGCGACGCCGGGCACGAGTCGCCCTCCGGGTGCCCGGCCCGCAGACACTCCACGAAGGGCCGCGTCTCCTCCAGGTCGAACCCGAAGTCCTGCAGCGTGCGGATCTGCCGCAGCAGCTTCAGATCCCGCTCGTCATAGGTGCGGTACCCGTTGCCGGTTCGTCGCGCGGGCAGCAGCCCCCGAGACTCGTAGTACCGCAGGGCCCGTGTGGTGGTACCGGCCCGCGCCGCCAGCTCGCCGATTCGCATGCGTTCGACCGTAATCCTTTTCGCCGGGGTCAGGGGAAGCACTCGGGCCGGGCGGCCCGCCCACTCGCGCCCCACCGGGGGCGACGGGACGATCGACGTCGTCGTGGGGCCGGGCACGGACGCCGTGGGAATTGCCGGATGCACGGAAGGATCACGGCCTTTCGACGCGGGCGAGGACGACCGCATGGCGGCGCTCGGCATCGCTGGTGTCGGCGAAGACGCACGGAACGGGTTCGTCGACTTCGATCGAGTCGCCCGGGTCGAGTTCATGCACCACATTCGGGCGCACCGATGATTTCCGCCCGCCCCGGCGGTCTCGTCTCCCAAAGCCCCGACGAAGGCGGACGGATCGATGACCACGTTGCACCACCTCCTCCAGACGTATGTCGACAAGGGCTGGGCCCCGGGCGCGGTGGCGCTGATCGACCGTCACGGCAGCACGGAGACCGCGGCGGTCGGTTTCCTCGACGCCACCGCATCGGCCCCGATGCCTCCGGACGCCGTCTTCCGGCTGGCCTCGATCACCAAGCCAGTCGTCGCCGCCGCCGTCATGACCCTCGTCGACGACGGCACCCTCACCCTCGACGCCCCGATCTCGGCGTGGCTGCCCGAGCTGGCCGAGCCCGCGGTCGTCCGTACGCCTGCCGGTCCGCTCCAGGACGTGGTGCCCGCCACCCGCCCGATCACGGTCGACGACCTGCTGACCTTCCGCGCCGGATACGGCTTCCCCGCCGACTTCTCCCTTCCGCAGGTCAAGGCCCTGCTCGCCGTGCACAAGGACGGCCGCACCCCGGCCGGTCTCCCCGACCCGGACACCTGGCTCGCCGGACTGGCCCGTCTGCCGCTGCTGCACCAGCCGGGCACCGCCTGGCTCTACAACACCTGCTCGGACCTCCAGGGGATCCTGATCTCCCGCGCCACCGGCCGCCCGCTTCCCGAGGTCCTGACCGAGCGGATCCTCGCACCGCTCGGCATGGCCGACACCGGATTCGAGGTCCCGGCCGCCAGGCGGCACCGGTTCACCACCGCCTACCAACCGGACGGCAAGGGTGGCCTGGAGCCGACGGACACCCCGGACGGCGCCTGGAGCAGCCTGCCCGCGTTCCCCTCCGGAGGTGGCGGACTGGCCGGAACGGCCGCCGACTGGCTGGCCTTCGGCCGCATGCTGCTGAACGGCGGGACCGCGCCGGGCGGACGTCAGGTACTGACCGCCGAGTCGGTGCGCCGGATGACCACCGACCATCTCACCCCGGAGCAACGCGCCTCGAGCACGCTGTTCCTGGAGGGACAGGGCTGGGGGTACGGCGGCTCGGTCGACGTCGCGACCACCGACCCGTGGACCGTGCCTGGTCGCTACGGCTGGGTCGGCGGCACCGGCACCACCGCCCACATCGTCCCGGCCACCGGCACGGTCGCGATCCTGCTCACCCAGCGCGCGATGGAGAACCCGAGCCCCACTGCCCTGATGCGCGACTTCTGGCGGTACGCGGCCGAGGCCTCGTGAGGAGTTCGCGAGGTCCGGGGACCTACCGTGCGCCCGCCAGCCCCGCCGACTCCTCGACCTCCAGCAGCGATGCGCTCCGCCGCTCCTCGTCGAACGCCCTGCGTCCGCCGCGCAGCCCGAACAGCCGCTTGGCGATGGCGATGTAGAGGACCGCGAGGATGTTCAGCACCAGGGTGGCGATCTTCAACGCGCTGACGTGCTCCGTGAGCTCGTAGATCTCCAGCGGAAGGAACGCCGCCGTGGCGACGACCGTCAGATACTCCGCCCAGCGCTTGGCGTACCAGAGCCCGACCGCCTCGACGAGCTCCACCAGCGCGTACGCCAGCAGCAGCGCGGCGACCAGGAGGAGCGTGGAGTGCCGGTAGCCGAAGGTCTTCTGGATGGTGCCGACCACGGGCGAGTGGTCGAGGTCGTGGTGGAAGTGCCGGAAGACGGGGCGGAGGACGTCCAGGTACTCGTTGAAGAGTCGCCGTACCGCGTCCTGGCTGTTGCTGAACCTCCACACGGCGACCGCCACCAGGACGATGAACACACCGCGCACGGCCCGTTCGGCGGCGAGGAAGCGCAGGATGAACAGGTCGCGCAGCACCTTGCCGCGCGGCACGAGCGGCGCCTCGGCCGCGGGCCCCGAGCCGTGCGGCTCACCGAGGACGAAGTCGCCGCAGCGCAGGCATCGCCACACCTCGCCCAGCGCGCTGTCGGCGCGCAGCCGCACCCGAAGCCGGGGGTCCTCCGGCGCGTAGGTCACATGCCCCCGGCGTGCGCAGGTCCGCCGGTCCCAGTCGATCTTCATACCCCCGTGCCTCCCGCGGATGGTGCCGTGCCGGGTCTGTACGGCACGGCACGGTAGTGCATGCCCTACGAGACGTAGGAGCGGGGCACGAGGTTCCGCGGCAGGTCAGCGGGTTCCGTTCGGCAGCGCTCGCGGGGCGTCGAGGGTGACGCCCGCCGGAGCACCGGGCGGGCGGACCCGGGCAGGACCGAGCGGCCGGACCCACGGGGGGAGGCACGGCCGCTCGGCGGTCTTTCTGTGGTCCCGGGCGCCCGGCCCGGGTTCAGGCAGGGCCGGGCGCCCGGCGATCAGGTGCGCATCGCACCGCCGGAGGGCGTGGGGCCGCGTGGCCCCGCCGCCCCGGCGGAGCGGCCTACGCCTTGGCCAGCTCCCTCTCGCCGCCGTCCCCGGAGGGCTCGGCGGGAGTGGCCGACTCGTTCTCGTCGAGCAGCGTCCGCTCGTCGAAGGGCAGCCGGCCGGCCAGCACCTCCTGGACGCGCTCCTTGTCGATCTCCTTCGTCCAGGTGCCGATCAGAACGGTGGCCACGGCGTTGCCCGCGAAGTTCGTCAGGGCGCGGGCCTCGCTCATGAAGCGGTCGATGCCGACGACCAGGCCGACGCCGTCGACCAGCGCGGGCTTGTGGGACTGCAGGCCTCCGGCCAGGGTGGCGAGGCCGGCGCCGCTGACGCCCGCCGCGCCCTTGGAGGCGAGGAGCAGGAAGAGCAGCAGCGGGATCTGCTCGCCGACCGACAGCGGTGTGCCCAGGGCGTCGGCGATGTAGAGCGACGCCATGGTCATGTAGATCATGGTGCCGTCGAGGTTGAAGGAGTAGCCGGTCGGGACGGTGATGCCGACGACCGGCTTGCTGACGCCCAGGTGCTCCATCTTCGCGATGAGCCGCGGCAGCGCGGACTCGGAGGAGGACGTGGACAGGATCAGCAGGAACTCACGGCCCAGGTACTTCAGGAGCGTGAACACGTTCAGGCCCGCGACGATGCGCAGCAGCGCGCCGAGCACGACGAAGACGAACAGCACACAGGTGATGTAGAAGCCGAGCATCAGCACGGCGAGGCTCTTGAGCGCGTCCAGACCGGCCGAACCGACGACCGCGGCGATCGCGCCGAACGCACCGATCGGGGCGGCCCACATGACCATGGCGAGGATGCGGAAGACGAGCCGCTGGATGTGCTCGATGCCGCGCAGCACCGGAACGCCGACCTGTCCCATCGCCTGAAGGGCGAATCCGGTGAGGAGCGCGATGAGGAGGGTCTGCAGGACCTGGCCCTCGGTGAAGGCGGAGACGAAGGTGACGGGGATGATCGAGAGCACGAAGTCGACCGGCGGCAGTGCGTCCGCCGACACCTGGGCGTGACCCGCGTCCTTGATCGCGTTCGTCAGGTGCAGACCCTCACCGGGGTGCAGGATGTTGCCGACGACCAGGCCGATGGCGAGTGCGACCAGGGACATCACCAGGAAGTAGCCGAGCGCGAAACCGCCTACGGCGCCGACCTTGGCGGCCTTGCGCACCGAGCCGATGCCCAGCACGATCGTGCAGAAGATGATCGGCGAGATCATCATCTTGATCAGGTTCACGAAGCCCGTACCGAGGGGCTTGAGCTCGACCGCGGCATCGGGCCAGATGAGGCCCACGGCTATGCCCAGTGCCACCGCGACGATCACCGCGATGTAGAGATAGTGGGTGCGGTCCCGCTTGACCTTGGGCGCGGCGGATGCCGTTGGGGGTGTGCTGGCCACGGCTGCCCTCCTCGACGACGTCGTCGGATCTTCCGGCGTGCGGCTCACGTCCGGGGGAAACGGGAGATGTGCTCCCGCTGACCGGGAGGCGGCGTGCTCCCCGGCGATGCGGTGACTATCTCCCGCCCTGTGAGGACGGTCATCCTTCCGTTCATTTAGTTCACGCTTATATGGAGAGCCGAAGCCGCAAGGCAGACTGAACGCATGCGCGTCCCCACCCTCCCGAGCCCCCGCAGCCTCGCCGGCCAGCTCTTCGCGATGCAGGCCGTGCTGATCGCGGTCCTCGTCGCGGGGTACGCCACCTTCACCTACCTCAGCGACCGCGGCCAGGCCCAGGACGCGGCCGGCCGCCAGGCGATGGCCGTGGCCCGCTCGGTCGCGGACGCCCCGTCCGTCCGCGCGGCGATCCGCACCCCCGACCCGACGAGCACGCTCCAGCCGTTCGCGACCGAGGTTCAGCAGCACACCGGCGTCGACTTCGTCACGATCATGAACCCGCGCGGGATCCGCTGGACGCACCGGGATCCCGCGAGGATCGGCGAGCACTTCCTCGGCCACACGGCCCGCGCGCTGGCGGGCGAGTCGTTCACCGAGACCTACACCGGCACGCTGGGGCCTTCGGTGCGCGCCGTCACGCCCGTCCACGACGACGGCCGGATCGTCGGCCTGGTGAGCGCCGGGATCAAGGTCGACACGGTCACGGCACGGGTCCAGGAACAGGTGACGACCCTGCTCGGTGTCGCGGGCGGCGCCCTCGCGCTGGGCGCGATCGGCACCTATGTGATCAACGCGCGGCTGCGCCGCTCCACCCACGGCATGAACGCGACCGAGTTGAGCCGGATGCACGACTACCACCAGGCGGCACTGCACGCCGTGCGCGAGGGCCTGCTGATGCTGGACGGCCGGTTCCGGGTGGCGCTGATCAACGACGGCGGCCGGGAACTGCTCGGGGTGAGCGGCGAGGTGGTGGGCCGCTCGGTGGCGGAGCTGGGTCTGCCGGCCCAGCTGACGGGGGCGCTGCTGTCCTCCGAGCCCCGGGTGGACGAGGTCCATCTGACCGCCACCCGTGTCCTGGTCGTGAACACCTCCCCGGTCTCCGGCGGCGAGCGGCGCGGCACGGTGGTCACCCTGCGCGATGTCACCGAACTCCAGTCCCTGACGGGCGAACTGGACTCGGAGCGCGGCTTCACCCAGGCGCTGCGCTCCCAGGCGCACGAGGCGGCGAACCGGCTGCACGCCGTCGTCTCGCTGATCGAGCTGGGCCGCGCCGACGAGGCCGTCGACTTCGCCACGGCCGAGCTGGAACTGGCCCAGGCCCTGACGGACCAGGTCGTCGCAGCCGTGAACGAACCGGTCCTCGCGGCCCTGCTGCTGGGCAAGGCGGCGCAGGCCAACGAGCGGGGTGTGGAACTGGTGGTGTCGGACGACAGCCGGATCGACGACGGTCTGCTGCCGCCGTCCCTCCCCGCCCGGGATCTGGTGACGATCCTCGGCAACCTGATCGACAACGCCATGGACGCCGCTCAGGGCACGACGGGCGCCCGGGTCACCGTGACGGCGTGCACCGACGACTCCGGCCTGGTCCTGCGCGTCTGCGACACGGGAGCAGGCGTGGATCCGTCGCACACGGAGGCGGTGTTCGAGCGCGGCTGGTCGACCAAGCCCGCGACCGCCTCCGGCGGCCGTGGGCTGGGCCTTGCCCTGGTCCGTCAGACCGTCCGCCGGCACGAGGGCACACTGACCGTGTCGCAGGCGGACGCAGGCGGGGCCGAGTTCGCGGTGCGGGTGCCCCTGCCCACGGTGAGGGTGCACGCTCCGGCGGTGCCGGAGGCCGGAGCCGCCCTGTCAGGAGGTGTCGTATGACCGAGCCGATCCGCGTCCTGGTCGTCGAGGACGACCCGGTGGCCGCCGACGCGCACATCATGTACGTCGGCCGGGTCCCGGGCTTCACGACGGTCGGCACCGCGCACACGGGCGCGGAGGCACGGCGACTGCTCGACCGTACGCGGGTGGATCTGCTGCTGCTCGACCTGCATCTGCCGGATGTGCACGGACTGCAGCTGGCGCGCTCGCTGCGGGCCGCCGGATACCAGGCGGACGTCATAGCCGTCACGTCGGCACGCGATCTGGCCGTGGTGCGTGAAGGGGTCTCGCTGGGGGTGGTCCAGTACGTGCTGAAGCCGTTCACTTTCGCAACGCTGCGGGACCGTCTTGTGCGCTACGCGGAGTTCCGTGAGGCGGCGGGCGAGGCGAGCGGGCAGGACGAGGTGGACCGGGCCCTGGCGACGCTGCGGGCGCCGGGGCCGGCGGCGCTGCCCAAGGGGCTGAGCGCTCCGACGCTGGAGCGGGTGACGAGCGTGTTGCGGGAGCGTGAGGAGGGACTCACCGCCGCGGGGGTCGCCGAGAGCGTGGGGATCTCACGGATCACGGCCCGCCGGTATCTCGAACACCTCGTGGAGGCGGGGCGCGCCGGACGCAGTCCGCTCTACGGTCAGGTGGGGCGGCCCGAGTTGGTCTACCGATGGGTGCGGGAGGCCGAGAAGTCCCGTTAGGGGAAGGGGAGTTCGAAGTGCGGCACGGGCGCCGCGGGGTGCCGCCGCAACCGGAGCGCAGGTCATGGGCGAAGTATCCCTCGCACACTCATTGACCTGACTAGACCACTCCTCTTACCTTCACACGGCAGTCGTCCCGGCCGACAACGATGTAGGCCAGTAGGAGGTCGTGCCCGTGCGCCCCACCGCCGCCCGCTTCCGTTCCACTTCCGTACTCACTGCACTCCTCGCCGTCTCCCTCGCCGCTCCCACGCTCACGGCGTGCGGCGGCGGGTCCGGCAGCGACCCGGACACGGTGAAGATCTCCTTCAAACAGTCGACGGACAACTCGATCCATGTGATGGACGACTATCTCGCCGGCATCAAGAAGCAGTTCGAGAAGGAGAACCCCGGCAAGAAGGTCGAGCTCGTCCCCATCAAGGCCCCCGACTCGGAGTACTACACCAAGCTCCAGCAGATGCTGCGCTCCCCGAAGACGGCTCCCGATCTCGTCTACGAGGACACCTTCCTCATCAACTCGGACATCACCAGCGGCTACCTCAAACCCCTCGACCCCTACCTCGCCAAGTGGAAGGACTGGGACCAGTTCATCGACACGGCCAAGGCCGCGGCCAAGGCCGAGGACGGGAAGACGTACGGAGTCCCGGACGGCACCGACACCCGTGGGCTCTGGTTCGACAAGGGCATCTTCGAGAAGGCCGGACTGCCCACCGACTGGCAGCCGAAGACCTGGGACGACGTCCTCGCCGCCGCCCGCACGGTCAAGGAGAAGGTCCCCGGCGTCACCCCCCTCAACGTCTACACCGGCAAGCCCGCCGGTGAGGCCGCCACGATGCAGGGCTTCGAGATGCTCCTGTACGGGACGGGCGACGGCACGTCGGATCCCCTGTACGACAAGGCGAGCAAGAAGTGGGTCGCCGGCGGCCAGGGCTTCAAGGACGCCCTCGGATTCGTCCACACCGTCTACCAGGAGAAACTGGGCACGGACGTCTCCCAGGCCCTCGACCCCAACATCCAGACGATCGTGCGCGGTGAGCTGCTTCCCAAGGGCAAGCTCGCCATCGACCTCGACGGCTCCTGGCTCCCCCAGGACTGGCTGCAGGGCAGCGGCCACGAATGGCCCGAGTGGTCGAAGGAGCTGGGCCTTGCGTACATGCCCACCCAGCACGGCCAGGCCCCCGGCAAGGTGAGCATGTCCGGCGGCTGGACCTGGTCGATCCCCGCCAAGGCGGGCAACCCGGACCTGGCCTTCAAGTTCATCCAGACGATGCAGACCAAGGCCAACGCGCAGAAGTGGTACATCGCCAACTCCGGCATCGCGGTCCGCAGGGACGTGGCGTCCGACCCCGCGTACGTGAAGGCGCAGCCCGGGATCAAGTTCTTCACGGACCTGGTGAGCAGCACCCACTACCGCCCGGCCTATCCGGCGTACCCGAAGGTGTCCACCGCGATCCAGGAGGCCATGGAGAGCGTGACGACGGGTGACGCCTCGGTGGACAAGGCGGCGAGCGACTACGACGAGGCGCTCAAGGCGGCGACCGACAACCAAGTGGTACAGAAGTGAGCGATCCGCGCCGTTCCCTGGCCCGTGCGCTGCCGGTGGCCCCCGCCGTGGTCCTGCTGCTGCTCTTCCTGGCGGGCCCGATCGCCTACTGCGCGTACATCGCCTTCACGGACCTGCAACTCACGGGCCAGGCGCACTCGTCCTTCGTCGGCTTCGCCAACTTCCGTACGGCGTTCGGGGACGAGGCCTTCCTCAACGCCGTCTGGCTGACGCTCGTCTTCACCGTGGTGTCCTCACTGGTCGGCCAGAACACACTGGGGCTCGCCCTGGCGGCGCTTATGCAACGGGCCTCGAAGCCGGTGCGCACTCTGACGGGCGGGGTCGTGATCACGGCCTGGGTGCTTCCGGAGGTGGTGGCGGGCTTTCTGCTCTACGCCTTCTTCCGCAAGGAGGGCACCCTGAACGCGATCCTCGACGCGCTGCACCTCCCGTCCCAGAACTGGCTCTACACCCTGCCGATCCTGGCCGTCTCGTTCGCGAACGTCTGGCGGGGGACGGCGTTCTCCATGCTGGTCTACTCGGCGGCCCTGAACGAGATCCCGAAGGAGATCACGGAGGCGGCCGAGGTGGACGGCGCGGGCGGACCCAGCCGGCTGTGGCACATCACGCTGCCGATGATCCGCCGGTCCATCGGCACGAACCTGATGCTGAACACGCTCCAGACGCTCTCGGTCTTCGGGCTGATCTGGGTGATGACGAGGGGCGGGCCCGGCAACAAGAGCCAGACCCTCCCCCTTTTCATGTACGAACAGGCCTTCCAGAACAGCATGATCGGGTACGGAACGGCGGTGGCGCTGCTGCTGCTGCTCGTCGGTTCGGTGTTCTCGGTCATGTACATGCGACTGCTGCGAACGGAGGTGTGAGGTGGCGTCCACGCTCGCGTCCCGCCGTACGGGGCGCCGTCTGGCGGCCGACACCGGTCTGCTGGTGGCGGCCACCGCGTTCGCGCTGCCCCTCGTTTGGGTGATCCTCTCCTCGGTGGACCCGCAGGCGGACCTGCGGGTGAAGGCCCCGGACGGCCTCACCCTGGACAACTTCGACGCCGTCCTCAAACCCGACATCACCTTCACACCGCTGCTCAACAGCCTGATCCTGTGCGGCGGGGGGACGCTGCTGACCGTGGTGTGCGCGGCCCTCGCCGCGTACCCGCTGTCGCGCTTCAGGTCCCGGCTGAACCGGCCGTTCCTGCTGACGATCCTGTTCGCGACCAGCCTGCCGATCACGGCGATCATGGTGCCGGTCTACGCGTTGTTCGTGCAGGTCGATCTGATCGACACGATGCAGGGCACGATCCTGTTCTTCGCCGCCTCACAACTGCCGTTCGCCATCTGGCTGATGAAGAACTTCATGGACGGAGTGCCGAAGGAGTTGGAGGAGGCGGCGTGGACGGACGGCGCGTCGCCGATGCAGTCGCTCGTGCGGGTCGTACTGCCGCTGATGGGTCCGGGGGTGGCGGTGGTGACGGTGTTCTCGTTCGTGATGATGTGGGGCAACTTCTTCGTGCCCTTCATGCTGCTGCTGACCCCGGACCAGATGCCGGCGTCGGTGAGCATCAACGAGTTCTTCGGCAACCGGGGAATGGTGGCGTACGGCCAACTGGCAGCGTTCTCCGTCATCTACTCGACGCCGGTGATCCTGTTGTACGTGCTCGTCGCACGGCGCCTCGGCAGCGGATTCGCGTTGGGCGGGGCCGTCAAGGGGTGAGCGCGAGGGGGCGGGCGGCCGCCCTCGCCACCGGTCCACGCCGGGCGGGGCCGGCGCGGGCGAGGACGCCCGCGCCGACCCCGCCCGCATCGTCGAGGACCTCGGGGCGCGGTCAGGAGGACCGTTCGCCGGAGGGGGCTCCGAGGACTGCTTCAGGCGCTGTCGGCCCCGCCCTCGCCGACTGACGCGGCCTGGGGTGCGGTCAGTCGGTCCGTGATCTCCCCGGCGGTCAGCACGAGCGCGAACCCCTTGCGCAGGACGGCGAGTTCCGGCTCCTGCCGGGACTCGTCGTCGGTGGCCGTGACGTCGGACCCGAAGACGACTCGGTAGCCGCGTTCGTATGCCTGCCGGGCTGTGGTGCCGCAGCAGTAGTTGGTGAGCGTTCCTGTGACGATGACGGTGTCCCGGCCGAGGTTGCGCAGCATCGTGTCGAGCGGGGTGTCGTAGAACGCGCCGTAGGAGGGCTTGCGGATCAGAGCCTCGTCGGGTCTGCGGCCCATCGGGGCCCATACCTCGGCGGGGCCCGGCCGGTGCCAGTCGGTGTCGGCGTGCGGGAGGAAGCGCAGGGCGTGGGGCCGGTCGAGCCCGAGATGCGTGTCGTCGAAGATGGTCCAGATCACCGGGACGGCCGCGGCCCGGCACACCTGCACCAACTGCCGCAGCCGGGGTGCCATCCGGGTCGCCGCAGGCACCCAGTAGGGGCTCCAGCCGGCCCGGACGAATTCGTCCTGCATGTCGATGACCAGCAGCGCCGCCCGCTCGGGCCGTATGCCGAACGACGCCCGGCCGTGCCGGTAGGCGTCCCGTGCCCGGGCGGTCACCCATTCCTCGGAGTACGTCATTCTCGCCTCCTACATCGATTCGAGGTACCTCGGTTCGATGTGCGAGAGTAGCAGCATGCTCGAACTCGCGATCCTGGGATTTTTGGCCGAGGGGCCGCTGCACGGCTATCAACTGCGCCATCGAATCGCGCACTTGTCCGGCCACACCCGGCCGGTCAGCGACGGCAGCCTCTACCCCGCGATCAACCGGCTGGTCGGCGCCGGGCTGCTGGAGCGCCGCGCCGAACCGGGCGCCTCGGCCGCCCACCGGCACACCCTGAGCCTGACCGACGCCGGCCGGCGCGAACTGCTGCACCGCCTGCGGGACGCCGACGGCCTGGACATCAGCGACGGCACCCGGTACTTCACGGTGCTGGCCTTCCTCTCCCAGTTGCCCGACACCGCCGACCAGCACGCGGTCCTGCGCCGCCGCCTGGACTTCCTGGAACAGCCCGCGAGCTTCTTCCACGACGGTGACCGCCCACTGACCGCTGCGGACACCGACGACCCCTATCGCCGCGGCATGCTCATGGTCGCCCGGGCCACCAGCCGCGCGGAACGCTCCTGGCTGCGGGAAGTCCTGGCCTGAGGCGACGCCCGCCCGGGCCCGCAGATCCCGTTCCACGAGGAAGGCGTCCGCGCTCGACGCGTCAAGACATCACCCACGCCCAGACGAGCGGCTCCTGACTCAACCGCGTCGAGGCCCGGTTCACCTCCCGGCGCCGAAGGAGCAGGGCGGCGTGATGCGTGGCCGTACGGTCCGGCGAAACGCAGGGGGCCCGCTCGAGGACGATGCCTACGGCGTACCGGGCAGCCGGACCGTGACGAGAAGACCGCCGGCGGGACGCGCGGCGAGCTCGAGGGTCCCGTCGTGGGCGCGGACGATGCTGTGCACGATGGCCAGGCCGAGGCCCACGCCGGGGTGCTCGTCGGTGCGTACGCGTTCCGTTCCGCGCTGAAAGGGTTCGACGAGGGTCGACACCAGTTCCGGTGGGAGCCGACGGCCCGTGTTCTCCACCCGCAGCACGCTCGTGCCGCCGTGCGCCTCCGGGTGGACCGTCACCGTGCCGCCGACGGGGAGGTTGTGGACGATGGCGTTCTGGACGAGGTTCGTCACCATCCGCAGCAGGAGCTCCGCCGAGCCGCTGGTCCGTGTCGCCATGCCGGTGACGTCGAGCGTGATCCCTCGCTGTTCGGCGAGGTGGAGCAGGGTTTCGGCAGCCTCTTCGACGACCAGGGAGAGGTCGACGCTCTCGCGGACGAAGTTCCCGCGGTCGCTGCGGCTGAGCAGCAGCAGGGCCTCGGTGAGGTCGATCGCGCGCGTGTTGACAGCCTGGAGGCGGTTGATGAGTTCGCCCCGGTCCCGTGTGGGGTCCTTGCGGGCGACGTCGAGCAGCGTCTGCGAGATGGCCAGCGGGGTGCGCAGTTCGTGGGAGGCGTTCGCGGCGAATCTCCGCTGCTCGTCGACGTGCGACTCCAGTTGTTCGAGCATCGAGTCGAACGCGTCGGAGAGTTCGCGGAATTCGTCCTGACGGCCCTTCATCCGGATCCGGTGGGACAGCGATCCGTTCCCGGCCGTCCGTGCCGCATCCGTGATCTGTGTGAGCGGTGCGAGCATCCGGCCGGCGAGGATCCATCCCCCGACCAGGCCGAACAGCAGCAGGAACGCCATCGCCACGGCCGCGGCGGGGGCGAAGGTGTGCACAAGGAGATAGCGGTTGGGCGAGATCCCCAGAAGACCCCTGGACGTGTCGGGGACATAACGCAGCAGGAACGCCCACACGACGCCCATCAGCAGGGCACCGGCGACAGCGAGGAACCCGGCGTAGCTGAGGGTGAGTTTCAGCCGGACGCTGAGCCCTCGGCGCCTAGGCATGCGTACTGCCGGGGCGGGTGGTGCCGGGGCCGGTCTCGATGCGGTAGCCGACGCCCGGCACCGTGGTGATGATCCATGGTTCGCCGAGTCGTTTGCGCAGTGCGGAGACGGTGATGCGGACGGCGTTGGTGAAGGGGTTGGCGTTCTCGTCCCAGGCCCGTCTCAGCAGCTCTTCGGCGCTGATGACCCCGCCCTCGGCGGCGACCAGGACCTCGAGCACGGCGAA
The DNA here is from genome assembly GCF_001507435.1 of Streptomyces sp. NRRL F-5122. Taxonomy (GTDB): domain Bacteria; phylum Actinomycetota; class Actinomycetes; order Streptomycetales; family Streptomycetaceae; genus Streptomyces; species Streptomyces lannensis. The sequence goes on along the minus strand of NZ_LMWH01000237.1, from coordinate 75,432 downwards.
CTGTTTGCGGGTGAGCGCGACATGGCGTCCGTCGCGGAAGACCTCCCGGCGGAAGGGATCAAGCCGCAGGCCCGCGATCTCGCGGACCGGGGGCCGGGCGTACCCGCGTCTTCGGTCGAGCGCCCTCAGCCGCAGGACGAGCTCCCGCAGCTCGAACGGTTTGGTGAGGTAGTCGTCGGCGCCGAGCTCGAACCCGGAGGCCTTGTCGTCGATCCGGTCGGCGGCGGTGAGCATGAGGATCGGGATGCCGCTGCCGGAGGCGACGATGCGCCGGGCGACCTCGTCACCGGAGGGGCCGGGGATGTCTCGGTCGAGGACCGCGAGGTCGTAGCAGTTGACGCTGAGGAGTTCCAGGGCGGAGTCGCCGTCGCCGGCGATGTCGGCGGCGATCGCCTCCAGACGCAGACCGTCACGGACCGCTTCGGCCAGGTAGGGCTCGTCCTCCACGATCAGTACGCGCATGTCCGAAGCCTAGGCACTCGCACATATCGCCGCCGTATGCGAAGACGTGTGCACACCGGGCACGCGAGGTCAGACGGCCGCAGCCGACGTGGGCCGAGCCTGGTCCGACGCCGCTTGCGCCGCCGTGGGCCACCAGCGGCGCGACGCCAGCGCGGCCAGCACGGCGCCCGCGGCGTTGACCAGTACGTCGTCCACGGAGGACACCCGGTCCAGCCACAGGACGTATTGCGCGGTCTCGACCAGGACCGAGCAGCCGGCCCCGAGCGCCAGGACCCTCGGCACGGACGCCAGGGCCGCGAACCGCATCGGGGCGAAGAACCCCAGCGCCGCGAAGACCAGCAGATTGCCGACGATCCCGAGCGGCCCCATCGTGACCAGGTCCCGCAGGGGTACCAGGCTCACCCGACGGGGAGCGACGCCGGGACCGGCGCCCGGCATCATCGTCAGCCACACGAGCGGCACCGTCCCGTGGACCATGCCCACCTCGGCCAGTGACGTGCGCCACGCCCTCGCCGACGGGACGCCGGCGGCGCGCCGTACGTGCGCCAGAGCCCACACCACCAGCGCCGCCAGCGGCAGTGCGACCAGCGTCATGAGCACCACACCGTTGAACGTGCCGAAGCAGCCGTGCCACCGCCCGGCCATGCACATCGGGGCGGACATCATGAGCGGCCGCCGCACGACGAACACGGCGCTCCCGATACCGAGGATCGCAAGGCCGAGGAGCACGATCCGACGGGGCGGCGCCGACGTGGATGCGTTGTGGTTCATGCCCCCATCGCAGACGCAGGGCCGTTGCGGTGGCGTATGCGATTTCTGATACGCCCGCGATACACGCGGTCCCCGGCACCGGGAACCGCCGCAAGCGGATGGCGAGACGGTCCCGCCGCCGGTGATCAACGGGCGCGGCGATCATGGGAGAACCCGAAGACCGACTCCTAGAAGACCGACTCCGCCTCGTCCATCCGGTCCTTCGGCACCGTCTTCAGCTCGGTGACCGCCTCCGCGAGCGGCACCATCACCACGTCCGTGCCCCGCAGCGCCGTCATCCTGCCGAACTCCCCGCGGTGCGCCGCCTCGACCGCGTGCCAGCCGAAGCGGGTCGCGAGCACCCGGTCGTACGCGGTCGGCGTACCACCGCGCTGGACATGGCCGAGGATGACCGGCTTGGCCTCCTTGCCGAGCCGCCTCTCCAGCTCGTACGCGAGGGCCGTGCCGATGCCCTGGAAGCGCTCGTGTCCGTACTGGTCGATCTCGCCCTTGCCGTAGTCCATGGTGCCCTCGGCGGGGTGCGCGCCCTCGGCGACGCAGACCACCGCGAACTTCTTGCCGCGGGCGAAACGCTCCTCGACCATCTTGACCAGGTCGGCGGGGTCGAAGGGGCGCTCGGGGAGGCAGATGCCGTGGGCGCCGGCCGCCATGCCCGACTCCAGCGCGATCCAGCCGGCGTGGCGGCCCATGACCTCCACGACCATAACGCGCTGGTGGGACTCGGCCGTGGTCTTCAGGCGGTCCATCGCCTCGGTGGCCACGGTCACCGCCGTGTCGAAACCGAAGGTGCGGTCCGTCGAGGAGATGTCGTTGTCGATCGTCTTGGGCACGCCGACGACCGGCAGGCCCGCGTCCGAGAGCATGCGCGCCGCCGTCAGCGTGCCTTCGCCGCCGATCGGGATCAGGGCGTCGATACCGAAGTCGCGGATCATGTCCGACGCGTTCTCGCAGGCCTCGCGCAGGCGGTCGCGCTGCAGGCGCGAGGAGCCGAGGATGGTGCCGCCGAGCGCCAGGATGCCGCTGACCGCGTCGAGGTCCAGGGTGCGGTAGTGACCGTCGAGCAGACCGCGGTAGCCGTCGTCGAAGCCGATCACCTCGTCGCCGTACTGCGCCACCGCCCGGTGCACGATCGACCGGATCACTGCGTTCAGGCCCGGGCAGTCGCCGCCTGCGGTGAGTACTCCGATGCGCATCGTGCTGTGTCTCCTGCTCGCTGTTGATTCCGGTGAGCCAATCCGATTGTTTCACGGCACACAGACGGGTGCCGCGCCCGCACCCCGTCTTGCGCCGAACCCTTGATCCCGGGATGCTGACGGGCGCCTTATCCAGCCTCAGGGGTATTGTCAAGAGGGTTCTGCCGACCCCCCATGGACGACAGTCGCGTGCCGCAGAACCTCACAAAATCATGCAGAGCCGGTCAGTGACGCCCGCCTCGGCCCCGGCCGCAGGGGAGGGCGCGGAGCGACCGGAGGGCCGCCCGCGCCCCTGCCCGCCACCCCGCACGAGAGACGAAACGGAGAGCACGCGTGACGCGCAGCGTGTACGTGACCGGGATCGACCGCGGCGACGGCCGCCAGGTCGTCGAACTGGGAGTCATGGAGCTCCTGACCCGGCAGGTCGACCGGGTGGGCGTGTTCCGCCCGCTCGTCCACGACGGCCCCGACCGCCTCTTCGAGCTGCTGCGCGCCCGCTATCGGCTGTCGCAGGACCCGACGACGGTGTACGGCATGGACTACCACGAGGCGTCCGCGCTCCAGGCCGAGCAGGGGACGGACGAGCTGGTGTCCACCCTCGTCGACCGCTTCCACCTGGTGGCCCGCGACTACGACGTGGTCCTCGTCCTCGGCACCGACTTCGCGGACACCCAGCTCCCCGACGAGCTGTCCCTCAACGCCCGGCTCGCCAACGAGTTCGGGGCGTCCGTGATCCCGGTGGTGGGTGGGCGCAGCCAGACCACCGAGTCGATACGGGCCGAGGTGCGCAACGCCTACCGGGCGTACGACGGACTGGGCTGCGACGTCCTCACCATGGTCGCCAACCGGGTGGCCGGCGAGGACCGGGACGAGATCGCCGAGCGGCTCGACTCCCGGCTCCCCGTCCCCTGTTACGTGCTTCCCGACGACCCCGCTCTCTCCGCGCCGACGGTCGCACAGATCACCCAGGCGCTCGATGCGCGGGTGGTCCTCGGCGACGACGCGGGCCTGGCGCGCGACGTCCTCGACTTCGTCTTCGGCGGCGCCATGCTGCCCAACCTCCTGAGCGCCCTGACGCCGGGCTGCCTGGTGGTGACGCCGGGCGACCGGGCCGATCTGGTCGTCGGCTCGCTCGCCGCCCACAGCGCGGGCAATCCGCCGATCGCCGGACTGCTGCTCACTCTGGACGAGGTGCCGGGCGAAGGGATCCTCTCCCTCGCCGACCGACTCGCCCCGGGCACGCCGGTGCTCTCCGTGTCCGGCAACAGCTTCCCCACGGCCGCCCGGCTCTTCTCCCTGGAGGGGAAGCTGAACGCGGCGACCCCGCGCAAGGCCGAGCGCGCGCTCGGCCTGTTCGAGCGGTACGTCGACACCGCCGACCTGCTCCAGCGGGTGTCCGCCCCGAGCAGCGACCGGCTCACGCCGATGATGTTCGAGCACAAGCTGCTGGAGCGGGCGCGGGCCGACAAGCGCCGGGTGGTGCTCCCCGAGGGCACCGAGGAGCGCGTGCTGCACGCCGCCGAGGTGCTGCTGCGCCGGGGCGTCTGCGACCTGACGCTGCTCGGGCCGATCGACCGGATCCGCAAGAAGGCCGCCGACCTCGGCATCGACCTCGGCGACGCCCAGCTGATCGACCCCGCCACCTCCGCGATGCGCGACACCTTCGCCGAGACGTACGCCCGGCTGCGCGCGCATCGGGGTGTCACGGTCGAGCTGGCATACGACGTCGTCGCCGACGTGAACTACTTCGGCACGCTCATGGTCGAGGAAGGGCTCGCCGACGGCATGGTGTCCGGGGCGGTGCACTCCACGGCCGCCACCATCCGGCCCGCCTTCGAGATCATCAAGACCAAGCCGGACGCGAAGATCGTCAGCTCCGTCTTCTTCATGTGCCTCGCGGACAAGGTGCTCGTCTACGGCGACTGCGCCGTGAACCCCGACCCGAACGCCGAGCAGCTCGCCGACATCGCCGTCCAGTCGGCCGCCACGGCAAGGCAGTTCGGGGTGGAACCGAGGATCGCGATGCTGTCGTACTCCACCGGGACCTCCGGCTCGGGCGTCGACGTCGACAAGGTGCGTGAGGCCACCGAGCTGGTGCGGCTGCGCGGCGGCGACCTGATGATCGAGGGCCCGATCCAGTACGACGCCGCGGTCGAGCCCAGCGTGGCGGCGACCAAGCTCCCGGGCTCGGACGTCGCAGGACAGGCGTCCGTGCTGATCTTCCCCGACCTCAACACCGGCAACAACACCTACAAGGCCGTGCAGCGCTCGGCCGGTGCGATCGCCGTCGGCCCCGTGCTGCAGGGGCTGCGCAAGCCCGTCAACGACCTGTCCCGGGGCGCTCTCGTCCAGGACATCGTCAACACCGTCGCCATCACGGCGATCCAGGCCCAGACCCCCGTCGAGAAGGCAGAACGGTGAGCCCGACCCACGTACTCGTCCTCAACTCCGGCTCCTCGTCGGTGAAGTACCAGTTGCTGGACATGCGCGACAGCAGCCGGCTGGCCACGGGCCTCGTCGAGCGCATCGGCGAGCAGACGTCGCGGATCAAGCACACGGCGGCCGCCACCGGCGACACCCGTGAGCAGAACGGCCCCATCGCGGACCACCAGGCGGCGCTCAAGGCGGTCGCCGAGGAACTGGCCAAGGACGGGCTGGGGCTCGACTCGCCCGAGCTGGCCGCCATCGGCCACCGTGTGGTGCACGGCGGCATGTTCTTCAGCGAGCCCACCGTCATCGACGACGCCGTGCTCACCGAGATCGAGCGGCTGATCCCCGTGGCACCGCTGCACAACCCGGCCAACCTCACCGGCATCCGCACGGCGATGGCACTCCGTCCGGACCTGCCGCAGGTCGCCGTGTTCGACACGGCGTTCCACACCACCATGCCGGAGCAGGCCGCACGCTATGCGATCGACACGAAGATCGCGGACCGGCACCGGATCCGCCGGTACGGGTTCCACGGAACCTCGCACGCGTACGTGTCCCGGGAGACCGCAAGGCTGCTGGGCAGGGCGCCGGAGGACGTCAACGTCATCGTGCTGCATCTGGGCAACGGTGCGTCCGCCTCGGCGGTCCGGGGCGGACGGTGCGTGGACACCTCCATGGGGCTCACACCCCTGGAGGGACTCGTGATGGGGACGCGTTCCGGTGACCTGGATCCTGCCGTCATCTTCCATTTGGAGCGTGTTGGCGGAATGTCCATGGACGAGATCGACACTCTCCTCAACAAGAGGAGCGGTTTGTTCGGTCTGTGCGGCGACAACGACATGCGGGAAATTCAGCGCCGGATCGACGAGGGCGACGCTCAGGCGCGGCTCGCTTTCGACATCTACATCCACCGGCTGAAGAAGTACATCGGCGCCTACTACGCGGTACTCGGCAGGGTGGACGCGATCGCCTTCACGGCGGGGGTGGGCGAGAACGCCGCCCCGGTGCGCGAGGCTGCCGTCGCGGGCCTCGAAGGGCTGGGTCTCGCGGTGGACGGCGACCTGAACGCGGTACGCGGCGACGGGCCGCGGCTGATCTCGCCCGCCGGCGCGCGGGTGGCGGTCGCCGTCGTGCCCACCGACGAGGAACTGGAGATCGCCACACAGACCTACGCATTGGTCGGAAAGGGCGGCTGAACCTATTCGACGGCTCTCGCCTGAGCGCGAACCCGCCCATTTGTATCTTCCGCCAGACGGAATATTCCGTAGCGAAACAAACCGATAGGATCGCCCCCATGCGCCGTTCGAAAATCGTCTGCACGCTCGGCCCCGCGGTCGACTCCCATGAAATGCTCGTAGCGCTGATCGAGGCCGGCATGAACGTGGCCCGCTTCAACTTCAGCCACGGCACGCACGAAGAGCACGAGGCGCGGTACGTCCGTGTCCGCTCCGCGGCCGCCGAAGCCGGCAAGGCCATCGGTGTCCTCGCCGATCTGCAGGGCCCGAAGATCCGCCTGGAGACCTTCGCGGAGGGTCCCGTCGAGCTGGTGCGCGGTGACGAGTTCACCATCACCGTCGAGGACGTCCCGGGCGACAAGCACATCTGCGGTACGACGTACAAGGGCCTGCCGGGCGACGTCTCCAAGGGCGACCCGATCCTGATCAACGACGGCAACGTCGAGCTGAAGGTCCTGGACGTCGAGGGCCCGCGGGTGAAGACGATGGTCATCGAGGGCGGCGTCATCTCCGACCACAAGGGCATCAACCTGCCCGGTGCTGCGGTGAACGTCCCGGCGCTGTCCGAGAAGGACATAGACGACCTTCGGTTCGCGCTGCGCATGGGCTGCGACATGGTCGCGCTGTCGTTCGTGCGCGACGCCAACGACGTCAAGGACGTCCACCGGATCATGGACGAGGAGGGCCGCCGCGTCCCGGTCATCGCCAAGGTGGAGAAGCCGCAGGCGGTGGCCAACATGGAGGACGTCGTGATGGCGTTCGACGGCGTGATGGTCGCCCGCGGCGACCTGGCCGTCGAGTACCCCCTCGAGAAGGTCCCGATGGTGCAGAAGCGGCTCATCGAGCTGTGCCGTCGCAACGCCAAGCCGGTGATCGTGGCGACTCAGATGATGGAGTCGATGATCACCAACTCCCGCCCGACCCGCGCCGAGGCCTCCGACGTCGCCAACGCCATCCTGGACGGCACCGACGCGGTCATGCTGTCCGCCGAGTCGAGCGTGGGCGCGTACCCGGTCGAGACCGTCAAGACGATGTCGAAGATCGTGCAGGCGGCCGAGGAGGAACTGCTCTCCAAGGGTCTGCAGCCGCTCGTGCCGGGCAAGAAGCCGCGCACACAGGGCGGTTCGGTGGCGCGCGCCGCCGCCGAGATCGCCGACTTCCTCGGCGGCAAGGGCCTGGTGGCCTTCACCCAGTCCGGAGACACCGCCCGCCGGCTGTCCCGCTACCGGGCCTGCCAGCCGATCCTGGCGTTCACCACGGACGAGTCCACCCGCAATCAGCTGGCGCTGAGCTGGGGCGTGGAGTCGCACGTCGTGCCGTTCGTGAACAGTACCGACGAGATGGTCGAGCTGGTCGACCGGGAGCTGACGCGGCTCAAGCGGTTCGACGACGGAGACATCGTGGTCATCACCGCCGGCTCCCCGCCCGGCGTCCCCGGCACCACGAACATGGTCCGGGTGCACCACCTGGGCCGGGAGCACCGCGGCTGACGCTGCGCACGCCGTCCCGCACAAAGAGCCGTGGCCCGGTCCCCCCTCGCGAAGGGGGGACCGGGCCACGGCTCTTTGTGCGGCTCCCGGACAGGTCTTGGGGAGTGCTCAGCCACCGGTGACGTACTGGTGCATGCCGGGCACCGTCAGCGTGCCGCCGAACTGGCCGGCCTGCGTGACCTTCACGTTGGTGAAGTAGATGATCGGGATGTTCAGCGGCGGCGGGCTGTCCGGGCTGAACGTCACCGGGATCAGCCCCAGCAGGTTGCCGGAGATGCTCTCGGTGTACATCACCGTCTTGCCGTCGCGGATCGTCGAGGTCGATCCCTTGGCGGCCTGGACGTGGTACGTCTCGCCCTTCTGACCGTCGACGAGCTGGTGCAGGTCGCCGATGTCGGTGCCGTTGGAGATGACGTACTTCAGGACCTTCTTGACGGTGCCGTTGGCCGTGCGCACCTTCACGACGCCCTGGTAGTCGGCACCCTTGAGCAGCAGCGAGCTGGCCTGCAGGTGCCACGGGGCGTCCGGCAGGGCGGTGATCTTCTCGACTCCGCCCTCGTCGTCGGTGGCCGCGACGCAGTCGTCCGGGAGCTCGGTGGAGCCCGGGGACGGGGTGCCGGCCGCGGACGCCACGGACTTCACCGCGTCGTCGGCCGACTTGGTGACCTCCGAGACCGCCTTGCCCGCCGTGTCCGTCGTGTCCTTCACCGTGTCGTTGACGGTGTCGGTCACCTTCTTGGTGGTGTCCTTCACGGCACCGGACAAGGACGAGTCCTTCGTCTCCGATGCCGAGGCGGACGGCGCGGGGCTCGTGCTCGACGACGGGCTCGAACCGGTGTGGGAGCCGCCGAGGATGCCCGAGAGGGTGTCCCCGATGGTGCCCAGCAGGTCGCCGCCCTCGGAGGCCGACGGGGCCGGCGTGGACGTACCGCCACCGGACGCGCCCGTGGAGGACGCGGACGGCTTGGGCGTGCCCTTGTCGTCGGAACCTGAATCCGACGAAGAGGTCTTGCCCGGCGTACCGTCCGACGGCTTGTCCGCGGAGGCCGACGACGTCGGATCCGGCGTGTCCGCCGACTCGGACGCACTCGCCGAGGCGGACGGCGACGGCGAGGCCGAAGCGTCCTTGGAGTCCTGGGGGTCCAGGGCCTCCACGCACTTCTGGTACTCGTCCACGGACATGCTCTTGGACGGCGAGTGGTCGTCGGCACGGGCGAACGCCGTGTTGATCCCCACCCCCATGAAGACCGCTGTCGGCATCGCCGCCAGGGCTATCGCCTTGCCCGCCGGCATGTGGAACCTGGTGAACAGCGGCTTCCTGGGGGCCGCGTGGCGCGGCCCGGTTCTCGCACGGGACGCGTCCACGTCAGTCCCGTCGGTCACCTCGTCAGCCGGCACTGTGCCTCCCGTTCGCCCCGTTGGCCGGGCTCGTTCCTGACAGATCGTTCGGCGCGACCATTCCGTCCACCGTCTTGCCGTGCCCGGTCTCCGGGACGCCGCCCTGTGCCCCGCCGGCCTCCTCGGCCGTCTGCGGCTCCGGCGACTTCCCCGGCGCCCACGACACGGCCATCGCCCCACCGATGAGGGCGAACAGGAAGCCGACGATGAATCCGCCGAAGTTGGAGACGGGAAGGGACACCAGTCCCAGCAGAATCGCCGCGACACCGGCGAAAGTGCGGATGTGCTTCTGGAACCAGAGGCTGATGCCCAGGACGACGAGCAGCACACCGATGATCAGGGAGCCGGCGCCGGCGGTGGTGGCCATCGCCAGGGTCAGGTGTCCGACCTGCAAGTGCGCATACGGGAAGTACATGATCGGAAAGCCACCGAGCATGACGAACAGGCCGGCCCAGAACGGCCGGGTGCCCCGCCAGGCGCGGAACTGCAGCCTCCGGCGGGTGAACTGGCCGGATACGGCAGGAGTCTCGGCGCTCATGGAAAACAGCTCCCAGGTGCAGCGTTGCTGTGGTGAGGGTGTGGTGCGATGGAGATGTGGGGGGTGTGTGAATCGCGACCGGAGATTGGTACGGGCGGGAGGCGCCGTCGGCTCCCCCCGCCCGTCACCGAGCGCCTAGTAGCACTCGTGCGTGCCCGTCTGCAGCTTCATCTTCAGCCCGGGGAGGGTGAAGGTGCCGGCCGTGGTCGCCCACGCCGTCTGCTGCACGCCGTACAGGTCCGCCCCGGTGGCCTGCTGAGCGAAGCCGTAGGGGTTGGCCTGCTCCTTGCCGCCCTTCATGCCGGGGCCCTTGCCGCCCTTGTCGGCACCCGTGTCGCCCGCGGCAACACCGATGTCGATGCCATGGAAGACGGCGCCGCCCTTGGCTTCCAGGTCCGCGACATCGATGTACAGATTGTCGGCGGAGACCTGGTTCTTCTTGTCGTCGCTGTTACCCGCCGTCAGCGTCAGGCTGACGGATCCCAGAATCGGGATGTTCGGGGTCACGACCGACTGGCACAGGTTCTTGATCGTCGCGTCCTTGAAGGACGAGACCGCCACCGGGTGAATCGTCTTCTCACCGGAGAGCGTGTAGCCGGAGTCGATCGCTCCGTACTGCGCGAAGCCGTTGCCGTGAAGCTCGTCAGCCGAAACCTTGAACGACTGTCCCGACACGCTGAACGACGCGGCCAGTGCGCCCTGCGCCAGGGCCACGCCTATCGCTGCCGTCGCGGCGACGCTGGGCACCATGACCACAGCGAACCGCTTCCATCTGGTCCCGCCACGCACCTGGGACTCCATATTTCCTCCTTCTCGGACGTACATCTCCTGACCCCGAATCGCCACTGGTCGGCGGCTCTGCCGGGCAGGGATGGGAGAAGTGCTACGTCCTCGGGAAGGAGAGCGCCCGAGCTCGGAGGCGCGAATCGCGCCCCAATCACTGGCGATCACCCCCGAGCGACAACCACTGGTCGCGCCTGACACGCATCACGCACAACCTGCCGGACAGGCTCCGCTTCAGCGGAGACCCCCCTGTCCAGGAGCCGACGCCACTGCCGCCGGCTCCTGCTCGGTGGGGACCCACGGACACCCGTATCCCCGGCTGGTTGTCGGGTACGGCGATGGACCGAGCGTCGCCGATCGTGGTGCATTCTCGCCTCCCCCGCAAGGGGGTTCGTTACTCGGCAGTAACGGCCGGATAACCGAACCACGACGGGCGGGCACCGCCTGGCAACTCTTCGTGGCGCAAAGGGAGATGACGAAACATCCGAAGAACGGACAGAACCCGACAGAACAGCGGCCTCGACTTACTCCAAGTAACAGCGACCGCGATTACCAAGATTTGGTAAAGCGCGGCCGCCGTGCACCTCTGTCGGCAAATCTTTCACCTGGGCATCACAGGCCCTGGCGTTTAGCGACTGGTCAGAACAAGGCCCTCGCAAGCGCTCTGCGCGCCGCGGTGACACGCGGATCCTCGGCGCCGACGACTTCGAAGAGTTCCAGCAGCCGCAGCCGCGCGGCGTCCCGGTCCTCGCCCACCGTGCGCCGCACGGTCTCGACGAGCCGCCCGAACGCGTCCTCCACGTGCCCGCCGACCAGATCCAGGTCCGCGGCCGCGATCTGCGCCGCCACGTCGGCGGGCCTGTCCGCCGCTTCCGTGCGCACCTTCTGCGGGTCGAGGTCCTGCACCCGCTGCAGCAACTCGGCCTGTACGAGGCCCAGCTTGGCCTCGGTGTTGCCCGGATCCTCGGCCAGCACGTTCTTGTACGCCTGGATCGCCCCGCCCAAGTCGCCCGCGTCCAGCGCCTGCACGGCCGCCTCGAGCGTGGCGTCGTAGGGGCCCACGGGGGCCGGCGCGGCCGTCGGGACGGCACCCGGCTCCGCGTCGGGGTCGACGGTCAGGCCGGTCAGCCCGAAGCGCTGCTCGGCCACCTGCACGAGCTGGTCGAGGGTGTCGCGGATCTGCTGCTCGGGGGCGGCGCCCTGGAAGAGGGGCAGCGCCTGACCGGCGACGACGGCGAAGACGGCCGGGATCCCCTGGACGCCGAACTGCTGCATCAGCATCTGGTTGGCGTCGACGTCGATCTTGGCGAGCACGAACCGGCCGTTGTACTCCAGGGCCAGCCGCTCGAGGATCGGGCTCAGCTGCTTGCAGGGCTGACACCACTCGGCCCAGAAGTCGATGACGACCGGCACCTCGGTCGACCGCTGCAGGACGTCGGTCTCGAACCCCGCCTCGTCTACGTCGACAACGAGGTCGGCCGGGGAGACCGCCCCTCCCCCGCCCTGCCGGGCCGCTTCGGCGCGCGCCTGCTCCGCCTTCGCCTTGGCCTCCTGGGCCGCCTTCACCGCGGCGAGGTCGACGACTCCGCTCATGGACATGTTCCGTGGCTGCATGAGTACATCCTCCCCCTTCCGTACGCCGCTGTGAAAAGCGCTGTGAAAGACGTGCCCCGCCGGTGGCGGGCGCGCCGGGTCCCCACTCGGCGCCGATGGTCGTCGCTCGGGCGGGCGCCGCGCCGGAATGCGCACGCCCGCTTTCGCTACGAGTCGTAGCGTAACTGCACCCGGGGCCCTTTGTGACCAGTCCACCGGTGATCTCCCTCACCACTCCACACGACGTCCGGAAGTGGACTGCGGCACGGCCGGATATGGTCACTGACATGGAGAGCAGCACTTCCGCCGCCCGTACGGGACGTCCGCGCAGCGCCGCCGCGGACGCTGCGATCCTGGCGGCCACCCGGGAGGCGCTCGTCGACCTCGGCTGGTCGGGACTCACGCTGGGGGACGTGGCGACCCGGGCGGGTGTCGCGAAGACCACGCTCTACCGCCGCTGGGCCGGCAAGAGCGAACTCGTGGTGGACGCGGTGGCGGAACTCTTCGACGAGCTCGAACTCCCCGACCGCGGCAGTCTCCGGGCCGATGTGGAGAGCGTGGTGCTGGAGTTCGCCGCCCTGCTGGAGCAGCCGGCCACCAAGACCGCGCTGATGGCGGTGGTGGCCGAGGCCACCCACGACGAGCCACTGCGCCGGCGGATCCGGGACGCGATCGTCGACCGGCAGAAGCGACTGGTGGTCGAGGGGCGGCGGCGGGCCCAACGGCGCGGTGAGATCCCCGACGACCAGGGCGACCCCGCCCCGCAGGTCGACCTGATCTTCGACGTGATCGCGGGCGCCGTCGTGCACCGCACCCTCGTCTCTTGCGAGGCCGTCGACGCCGACTGGGCCGCGCGCTTCACCGCGGTACTGCTCGGCGGGCTCACGGCGTACGGCGCCTGACGCCGCGGGACGGGCGGCCCCGGGACCGTACGGCGGGCTCCGGCCCGCGCCCCCCGGAAGTTCATTCAGTACGCGGCACGGGCCTCTTGCCGCACGTGTCATGTCACCGCCATGCTTGTCCGCGGCGGGAATCTACCCGCATAGATCCGCGTCACGTGCTCCACCCGACAGTGAGACATCACCCACTCGCTTCCCGGAGGACCGATCCACGTGAGACCTCGTCACCCCCGTCGGCGCGGCCTCAGCGCCGTCGCGGCGTCCCTGGTCGCCCTGTGTGCCGCCCAGAGCCTGGTCGCCCTGCCGGCCACGGCGGCACCGAAGCCCCCCACCACCTCGTCCGCCGTCAGCACGGCGGAGGACCGAGCCGCCCGTGCCATCGCCGGCTCGCTCACCGACTCCGCCTGGCGCGACCGCGTCAAGGAGGCGGCGCTCACCTCCGACGAGGTGGCCGTCACCGCCCTCGCCGGCAAGGCCGGCGGCACCCTCAAGTCCGACCTGGCCGGCGCCGACCGCCGGATCGCCGCCGCCAAGGGCCTGGACGCCGGGGTCGGCCCGCTGCTCCGGCTGCGGCTGGGCGACGGGTCCATGCGCGCCGCGCTCGCGGCCGGGACCACGCCCTGGGTGGCCGCGGCCACCTCGGACGACGACGCCGCCACGGTGACCGCCTACGACAGCAGGGGCCGGGCCCACACGCTCGACGCCCGTACGGCGCCGTCGCACCCGGTCTACGTCGTGGACATCGACGGCTCCAAGGCGCTGGCCGCCGGCCTGGGCGTCCTGAACGACGAACTGGCCCGGTACGGCGTGGACTCCGCCGCGCCGGCCTCCCAGAAGGCTGCTGAGGGCCTCTCGCAGGCGTCGGCGGCCGCCGGGGGCTTCTGGACCACCCGCATCACCTCGGTCGAGCTCTCGGACGACGAGGAGCCCTGGATCAAGGGCGACGCCGAGATCTACACGCTCGTCACCGGCTTCGGCCAGGACGGCACGGCCCGGGTGGATCCCGTCGACATGCCGTACCTGGACAACGACGGCACGGTCTACCGGCCCGACCAGATCCTGGTGAACTGGTCGCTCTACAAGTACAACCTGGCCGACGCCGTGATGATGGAGGACGACGGCAGCACCAACTACCGCGACCTCGCCAAGGCGATCGCCACGGTGCTGCTCACCATCGCCGACCAGGGCACCTACATCCCCCTGGTGAACGCGGTCCTGGACGCCATCCCGGACGACTGGTGGACGGACGACCCCGACTACGTCGACTCCTGGTACACGCTGGCCCAGAGCGACAACGGCACCCGCTACGGCGCCCGGGGCAACGGCTGGATGACCGTGGAGCCCTACTTCGTGCAGGAGTTCTGAGGCAGGGGCCGACGGCCGCACGCAAGGGGCCGGCGGGAACATCGTTCCCGCCGGCCCCTTCGCGTGTCCGGTCTCAGAATTGCACGGGCTCGGTGTAGACGCCCCACTCGTCGCGCAGCACCCCGCAGATCTCCCCGAGCGTCGCCTCCGCGCGCACGGCCTCGAGCATCGGCTCGATCATGTTGGCCCCGGACCGTGCGGCGGCCAGCATGCGGTCCAGCGCCGAACGCACCATGGCGTCGTCCCGCCCGGTCCTGCGCTCGCCGAGCACCCGCACCTGCTCCCGCTCGACCTCGTGGCTGACCCGCAGGATCTCCAGATCCCCGGTGACCGACCCGGTGTTGACGTTCACACCGACGACGTTCTTGTCGCCCTTCTCCAGCGCCTGCTGGTAACGGAACGCGGACTCCGCGATCTCGCCCGTGAACCAGCCGTCCTCGATGCCCCGCAGGATTCCGGAGGTCATCGGCCCGATCGGATGGCGGCCGTCGGGATGCGCCAGCAGACCGCGCTCCTTGATCTGCTCGAAGATCCGCTCGGCGTCCGCCTCGATCCGGTCCGTCAGCTGCTCGACGTACCACGAACCGCCCAGCGGGTCCGCCACGTTGGCGACCCCGGTCTCCTCCATGAGCACCTGCTGGGTGCGCAGCGCGATCTCCGCGGCCTGCTCGCTCGGCAGTGCCAGGGTCTCGTCGAGGGCGTTGGTGTGCAGCGAGTTGGTCCCGCCCAGCACGGCCGCGAGCGCCTCCACCGCCGTACGCACCACGTTGTTGTACGGCTGCTGCGCGGTCAGCGAGACACCGGCGGTCTGGGTGTGGAAGCGCAGCCACTGCGCCTTCTCGCTCCTCGCCCCGTACACGTCGCGCATCCACCGGGCCCAGATGCGGCGTGCCGCCCGGAACTTGGCGATCTCCTCGAAGAAGTCGACGTGCGCGTCGAAGAAGAAGGACAGTCCTGGGGCGAAGACGTCCACGTCCAGTCCCCGGCTCAGGCCGAGCTCCACGTATCCGAACCCGTCGGCCAGCGTGTAGGCCAGCTCCTGCGCGGCCGTCGAACCCGCCTCCCGGATGTGGTAGCCGGAGACGGAGAGCGGCTTGTACGCGGGGATGCCCGAGGCGCAGTACTCCATCAGGTCGCCGATCAGACGGAGATGCGGCTCGGGCTGGAAGAGCCACTCCTTCTGGGCGATGTACTCCTTGAAGATGTCGGTCTGCAGCGTCCCGTTGAGCACGCCGGGGTCGACGCCCTGCCGTTCGGCCGCGACCAGGTACATGCAGAAGACGGGGACGGCGGGACCGCTGATCGTCATCGAGGTCGTGACGTCACCGAGCGGAATGTCCTTGAAGAGGACCTCCATGTCCGCCGCCGAGTCGATCGCCACCCCGCAGTGGCCGACCTCGCCCAGGGAGCGCGGATCGTCGGAGTCACGGCCCATGAGGGTCGGCATGTCGAATGCGACGCTCAGCCCTCCGCCGCCGGCCTCCAGGATCATCTTGTAGCGCTCGTTGGTCTGCTCGGCGTTGCCGAAGCCGGCGAACTGCCGGATGGTCCACGTCCGCCCCCGGTAGCCGGTCGGGTACAGACCGCGCGTGAAGGGGTACTCGCCGGGCCAGCCGATCCGTTCGAATCCTTCGTACGTGTCGCCCGGGCGCGGACCGTACGCGGGCTCCACGGGATCGCCGGAGAGCGTGGTGAAGTCGGCCTCACGCTTGCGTGCGGCGTCGTAGCGGGCCTGCCAGCGTCGGCGGCCGTCCTCGATGGCGTCAGCGTCCATACCATCGAATTTACTAGGACGTCCAAGTAAATGTCGACCGCTCACGGAGGTGATCCGCGACAAAGACGCGTACAGCGGCGGCGGACCGCCGTACGCGGCCGTCGTGCGGCGCTGGGGCCTCAGGCCTCGACGACCGCGGGCGCCTCGTCCGTGAGCCTCGTCTCCAGCTCACGGGTGACCTTGCGCTCGACGAAGAAGGCGGCCGTCGGGATCGTTCCCGCCAGCAGGACCCACAGCTGCTTGCCGACCGGCCACTTCGCCTTGGCACCGAGGTCGAAGGCGAAGATCAGGTAGACGACGTACAGCCAGCCGTGCGCGATACCGACGACGCGGGTGAAGTCCGCGGCGCCGTCGACGTCCAGCACGTACTTGGCGATCACACCGAGGGTCAGCAGGACCAGCAGCACGCCCGTGACGTAGGCCATCACGCGGTAGCGGGTCAGCACGCTCTTTTTCATGGAGACGAGCGTAACGGCCGGATTCGGGCGATCTTCGGGCGCCCCCGTGCCGTCGGGGCGCGCGCTACTCGGACTCGAAGTCCCCCGCGGCGACGCGCAGCGGGCGCAGCATCGCGAAGATCTCGGCGCACTCCTCCGCGTCGTAGGTCCCGAGCCCGAAGTCCATCGCCATCAGGTCGCGGGTGGCAGCGTCGCAGACCTCACGGCCCTTGTCGGTGATGGAGGCGAGGGTGCCGCGTCCGTCGTTGGGGTTGGGCCGCCGGGCGACGAGTCCGGACCTCACCAGGCGGTCGACGGTGTTGGTGACCGACGTGGGGTGCACCATCAGGCGCTCCCCGATCTTCGACATGGGCAGTTCGCCCGCCTTGGAGAAGGTGAGCAGCACGAGTGCCTCGTAGCGCGCGAAGGTCAGCCCGTACGGCTTCACGATCGCGTCCACCTCGGCCAGCAGGATCTGCTGGGCCCGCATGATCGAGGTGATCGCGGCCATGGACGGCACACTGCCCCATCGCTGCTTCCAGTGCTCGTCGGCACGGGCGATGGGGTCGAAGGTGAGGCTGAGCGGCTTCGGCACGTCCTCGACCTTACCGGCCGGTCACATGGTGGTCAGCCCTGTCTCGCCTTTCGGTCGGCGGCCCACCCCCGGGCGCACACTGGAAGCGGAAGCCATGCGTCATGAACCGAATGCGGAGGTGGGCCATGAGCACCCTCGAAGAACACGTCGACGTGAGCGTCCCCGTCGACACGGCCTGGAACAGCCTGCATCGCGTGGAGAACTATCCGCGCTTCGTGGACGGGATACGCGGCGCCCGGACGGAGGAGGGCGGCCGGGCACATGTGGACATCGACGCGGGCGGCGGTACGACGGGATTCGACGCCGAGATGTCCGACCGCGGCGGGGGCCACGTGTTGGAGTGGCGCACCACGGGTGGCCCCGAGCTGACGGGCTCCTTCTCGCTGCACCCCATCGGCCGCGACCGCACCCGGGTGCAGCTGCGCCTCGAGTACGACCCCGCGACCGTCAGGGAGGCGTTCGGCGGGCCGAAGGGGTTCGCCCAGGCGAACGCGATCGAGCGGCTCGTCCGCAGCGATCTGGAGCAGTTCAAGGAGTACCTGGAACACGAACGGTGAGCGCGGCGCCCTGAGGCCGCCGCAATCGGCACGGCCCGTCGGCACCCGGCCACGCGCCCGCCGAGGCCGGCGGTCCCCGGTGTGCGCCGGTTACGGGCGCGACGCCCTGCGCAGCGCGTGCCGGACCGCCCGCTGGGCCACCGGTCCCAGGTCGTCCAGCGCGGCCAGCAGGTGCGCCAGCTGGTCCAGGGCGGCCAGCGCCGTGCCCGCCCCATCGGCGTCCACACCTTCGTAGAGCTCGATCCCCACGAAGGAGGCGGCCACGGCGCGCGCGAGCCCGCCGGCATCGGCGAACTCCCCGAGCGGTGTCACCGCCAGCACCCGGGTGAGCACCCGCTCGATCTCCACGATCCACAGATCGAGCCCCGCCGCCGTGGCGGGCGCCAGACGCGGACGGTTCTGGGCCCCGGCCAGCAGTTGGCCGAGCACGGCGACATGCCCCGCCGCCTTCTCCTCCTCGTGCATCTCCCGCCCGAAGGCGAGGAGTTCACCGAGCGAGCCGATCCCGTCGAGCCGATCCCGGTAGCGGGCCACCCGCTGTTCCGCGCCGTACCGGCACGCCGCCGCGAGCAGCTCCTCCACCGAGCCGAAGTGGTAGAAGACCAGCGCCTGGTTGACGCCCGCGGTCGCCGCGACGGTCCGGGCCGAGGTCCCGGCGATGCCCTGCTCGGTGAGCGTCCGCAGCGCCCCCTCCAGCAGCCTGACCTTGGTCGTCCCGCTCATGCCCGCGCCTGTCGCCGGGCCGGCCGCCGACCCGGGTACGCCCCGCACACCCGCCCGTACCCCGGCGCCGCACACGGACGCCGCCCGCCCGCGCCCCGCGGCGCTGCGCACGGCGCCGGGGCGGACGTCGGGTGCCGGGCACAAAGGACCGAGGTCATGACGGGTGCTCCAGGGTCGCGAGGAGTCGCGGCGCACGCGCCCATGTGGGCGGGGTGCGCAGACAGCGGCGGGCGGCGGGCGTGCCGGGAAGGGGCGAGGTGAACAGGGCGAAGGCGATCACGACGGCCAGCAGCAACGGGCACACATAGGCCATCGAGGCCGCCACCGGGCCGGAGAGGCGCAGGAAGGGGCCCAGGAAGAGCCCGGTACAGGCGGCGGTGACGACCAGGGCGCGGACGGCCAGTTCCACGAGCCAGTTCGCCAGCGCGCGCTCCGGCGCGACGCCGCGCTCCAGCCAGAGCCGGAGCCGGTCCAAGGACCAGGCCGTCGCCCAGCCCATGAGCCGGCGCAGGACCAGGCGGTCTGCGAGCGCACCGAACGCGCCCCAGCGCGGCCGGTAGTCGTACCCCGTCAGGAAGCGGACGCCGTCGCCGTCGGGCACGTACTGCCAGTAGCCGCCGCCCTCCGCGATCAGCGACAGCGGATGCGGTGAGGAGAACCGCAGCGCGCAGGCGCGTGTACCGTCCGGCCGCGTCTTCTCCCCCGCCGACACCCCGGTCCCGGAGAACGTCAGAAAAGGCAGGACGCGTATCGCGTAGCCGAAGCGCCGCGGTCCCCCCTCGGTGCCGGGAAGGGGCTCGATCTCGGTGAAGCGCAGATCCCAGCGTGGGTGGTGCCGGGGGTCCCGCGTCCTCGCCCACAGGTCGTCGAGGTCACCGCGTATGCACGCCTCCGCGTAGAGCCCCAATGCCAATCCCCCTGCCACGGCACCCTTTTGAGCGACTGCTCAAGCGACCGGCCCGACAGTACAACGGATTTGAGCGAACGCTCAATCACCGGGCACAAGAGAACCCCGGCCCTCGGGGCCGGGGTTCTCCGTGGTCCATGAGGGCTCACCTGCCGGACAGATAGCGCTCCACCGTCTCCACCTTCGAGGTGAGGCCGTCGGTCACACTCGGGCGGATGTCCGCCTTCAGCACCAAGGACACCCGTGGCGCACGCTCCTCGACCGAGGCGACGGCGCGCTTCACGACGTCCATGACCTCGTCCCAGTCGCCCTCGATCGAGGTGAACATGGCGTCGGTGCGGTTCGGCAGACCCGATTCCCGTACGACCCGGACGGCGTCGGCGACGTACTCCCCCACGTCCTCGCCGACCCCGAGCGGTGTCACGGAGAAGGCGACGATCACGCGTTCACGATCCCTTCCTTGCGGGCGCGCGCGGCGATCACGGCGTTCTCGGCCTCACGGCGCAGCATGCGCTCGGCGAAGAAGCCGCCGGTCGGCAGCACGGACAGCACGAAGTAGAGGGCGGCGGTCCGCAGCGGCCACTTGGTGCGGTTCCAGGCGTCCGCCCAGAAGATCACGTACAGGATGAAGAGGATCCCGTGGATCGAGCCCATGACGGGCACCGCGTTGAAGTCCGTGGTGCGCTTCAGCACCGAGCAGAGCAGCAGCAGAAGGAAGGAGACTGCTTCGGGGGCCGAGACAAGGCGGAGCCGGCGGAGGGCGGTGGCGGTCTTTATGTCCACGGGTCACCTTCGGTGGGAGATTCGCTGACGACGCAGTCGCTTTGTGAACGTACGCACAAGCGTCGGCCCCATTGTGACATCAGGGACCCGGCGGGCCCGGAACGGGGTGCGGGGTGTCGGGCCGCCCACCCGCCGCTGGTCGCCGACGGGACCACTGGTACGCCTGTTCTCTCAGGGACGGGTCAGGGACCGGATCCACCACACGGCTCTGTCCGCTCCCCCCGCCCGGCCGCTACCGTCGCCACGTGGCGATGTTCCGACTCCAAGGCAGCAAGGTGCTGGCCGTCGACATGACCGGGGACGCCGTGAAGGCGAAGAACGGCTCCATGGTCGCCTACGACGGGCAGATGGCCTTCAAGAAGCTCACCGGCGGCGGTGAGGGGCTCCGGGGAATGGTGACCCGGCGGCTCACCGGCGAACAGATGACCGTGATGGAGGTGCGGGGGCACGGTACGTGCTGGTTCGCGGACCGGGCCTCCGAGATCAACCTCGTCGATCTCCAGGGGGACAAGCTGTACGTCGAGTCGAGCAACCTCCTCGCGACCGACGCCGGACTGCGCACGGGGACGACGTTCACCGGGCTGCGCGGCACCTCGCAGGGCAACGGCCTGTTCACGACGACCGTCGAGGGCCACGGCCAGGCGGCGATCATGTCGGACGGTCCGGCGGTGGTGCTGCGGGTGAGCGCGCAGTATCCGCTGACCGTCGACCCCGGCGCGTACGTGGCACACCGGGGCAATCTGCGGCAGTCGTTCCAGTCCGGGGTGACCTTCCGCACGTTCCTCGGCGAGGGCGGCGGCGAGGCCTTCCAGATCCGCTTCGAGGGGGACGGACTGGTCTACGTCCAGCCCAGCGAGCGCAACACGATCGCGGGGGACGTCTGACATGGCCTTCCGCGAAGTCAACGCGAAGATGATCGAGGCGACGGTCGTCCCGGGGCAGCGGCTGTTCAGTCAGCGGGGAGCGATGCTCGCCTACAAGGGCGACGTCTCCTTCACGCCCGACATCCAGGGCGGTCAGGGCGGGGTCATGTCGATGATCGGCCGCCGCGTCGCGAACGAGGCGACCCCGCTGATGACGGTCGAGGGCAGTGGCACGGTGCTGTTCGGGCACGGCGGCCACCACATCCAGGTGATCCACCTCACGGGCGACACCCTGTACGTCGAGGCGGACCGGCTGCTCGCCTTCGAGGGGACCCTCCAGCAGGGCACGATGTTCATGGGCTCGCAGGGCGGGGTCATGGGCCTGGTGCGCGGCCAGGTCACGGGCCAGGGGTTGTTCACCACGACGCTCACCGGGCGCGGCGCGGTCGCCGTGATGGCGCACGGCGGGGTCTTCGAGGTGCCGATCACCCCGCAGCGCCCGGTCCACGTCGATCCCCAGGCGTACGTCGCCCACCACGGCGACGTGCGCAACAAGCTCTCGACGGCACTCGGCTGGCGCGACATGGTCGGCCGCGGCTCGGGCGAGGCGTTCCAGCTTGAGCTGAGCGGCAGCGGTGCGGTGTACGTACAGGCGTCGGAGGAGAAGCTGTGACCACCTACCCGGGCGCCGGCCCCGTCGTGCACGACCCGATGACCCTCCCGGTCGACGAGAACGTCAACAAGTACACCTTCTGCGTGGAGCTCAAGGGGAGCCAGTGGTTCCTGCAGAAGGGCAAGATGATCGCCTACTACGGCTCGATCGAGTTCAACGGCGTGGGGCACGGGCGGCTCGACCGCGTCGTCCGCACGTCCTTTCATTCGCCACTGCACGCGGGCGACTGGGTGGTGGCCGACGGCTCGGGCAAGATGCTCCTCGCCGACCGGGCCTTCGACGTGAATTCATATGACCTGGACGACGGCAATCTGACCATTCGCTCGGGCAACCTCCTCGCTTTTCAGCCAAGTCTCTCCCTCAAGCAGTCGATCATTCCGGGCTTCCTGACCCTGATCGGAACCGGCAAGTTCGTCGCCGCGTCAAACGGTCCGGTGGTGTTCATGGAACCCCCGATCCGGGTGGACCCGCAGGCCCTGGTCGGCTGGGCCGACTGCCCGTCGCCCTGCCATCACTACGACCACGGGTACCTGACCGGTGTATGGGGCGGTCTACGTGCGATGACGGGGCTCGGGGGCGCCTCCGGGGAGGAGCACCAGTTCGAGTTCGTCGGAGCGGGTACCGTCCTGCTCCAGTCCACGGAGACACTGATGGCGGAGCAGGCCACGGGAGCGGTCCCGAACGAGCCCGGAGTACCTGGCGGCGGCGGGGTACCCGGTCACCAGGGGCCGCCGGGGGCACCGCGCCTTCCCGGACAGCTGGGGGACCTCCAGCGTCGCTTCGGGCTGTGAGCGGTAGTCTGCGGAGTGTGACATCGAACGCGTGCGCACCGTCACACCACCCTCACTAGTTCGCCTTTCAACCTTTTAGGTAGACTTGATTCATGGAGACCGAGACGGCCACGCGCTGGCTGACCGATGCGGAGCAGTGCGCCTGGCGCACCCACCTGGAGGTCAACAGGCTGTTGACGTACCAGCTCGAGCGGGACTTGCAGCCGTTCGGCCTGACGATGAACGACTACGAGATCCTCGTGAATCTCTCGGAGTCGGAGGGCATGCGGATGCGGATGAGCGACCTCGCGGCCGCCACCCTCCAGTCCAAGAGTCGCCTGTCGCACCAGATCACCCGCATGGAGAACGCGAATCTGGTACGGCGCGAGAACTGCGAGTCGGACCGTCGGGGCCTGTTCGCGGTCCTCACGGACCAAGGCCTGGAGACGATGCAGAAAGTCGCACCGCACCACGTGGCGTCCGTGCGGCGGCACTTCATGGACCTGCTCTCCCCGGACGACCTGGAGCAGCTCCACAAGTCCCTGCGCCCGATCGCGGAACACCTGCGGGGGCAGCGGGGCAAGCCCTAGCGGTACCCCGGGGTCACCCGGAGTCGTGGGCGGCCGGCGGATGCGCCGGCACCGCCGACCGCCCCGACGGGCACCGCACGACGGTGACCGTCAGCGCCGCCGACCGCCCCGGCGCCCCTGCCGCGCGCCGCGGGCGGACGGAACGGCCGGGAACCCGCCCCCGGCCTCCGGCGCGACATCCACGGGCACGGCGCCGACGGACCGCTCCCGGTCCGTCGCCGGTGGTCCGGGCCGGCACCGCCGCGCCCCGAGCACAGCGCCCGGCCGGCCGGCGAGAGCGGCGACGGCCGCGGTCAGCGTGGCCGCGCCGGACACGGCGAAGCAGACGCCCAGCGGCAGCCGGCCCAGCAGCACGCCCACCGCCGCCGAGCCCGCCGAGCTGCCCGCGTTGACCGCCGTGTTCACCCAGGCTCCGGCCTGTGTGCGCAGGCCCGGTGGTGCCGACTCGTCCGCGATCAGGTACGACGTCGTCAGGGCGGGGGCGATGAACAGGCCCGCACAGGCCACGGCCGCCGTCAGAACCGCGACGCCGGGAGCGATGCCCGCCACGGCCAGCGTCAGCCCGAGCGCCGCCGCCGGCACCGGCAGCCTGACCCGGGCGCTCGTGCGCCAGTCGACCGCGCCGTTCAGCAGCCCGCCGACGGCGCTGCCCGCGGACAGCGCCGCCAGCACCCACGCCGCGACGCCGTCGCCGTAGTGCCGCTGCTCGGCGAAGGCCAGGACCAGCAGATCCAGCGCGCCGATCCCCAGCCCGACCCCGGCGGCCACCGTCACCGGCTGGGCGAGCCCCGGCGCGAGCCGCGGGCGCCCCGTGGACCGGCCCCGCCGCGCCGTGCCGGGCCGGGTACGGGCCACCGGCGGGCACGCGACGAAGACGGCGGTGCCGACGGCCACCAGCAGCGCGCTGAGGGCCACTCCCGCCGCAGGCGGCGCCCACCGCACAAGTGCGCCCACCAGCAGCGGCCCGGACACGAACAGCAGTTCCTCGACCACTCCGTCGAGCCCGAAGGCGCGCTGCAGCAGTCGGGGATCGTCGATCAGCCCGCTCCACACGGCCCGCATCGTGGGCCCCAGAGGGGGCGGGAAGGCACCCGCGGCCAGGGCGAGGCCTGCGAGCAGCGGTGCCGGCGCACCGGGCCGCCAGCTCGCCACTGCGAGCGCCGCGAGCAGCCCGGCGTGGATCAGTGCCATGGGTGTCAGCGCCCGTCCGGGCCCGTACCGGTCGACGAAAGCCGCCCGCAGCGGCGAGAGGAGGACCGTGGTGGCACCGAAGAGCGCCATGACCGTACCGGCCACGGCGTAGGACCCGGTGGCCCTGGTCACGGACAGCAGGACGGCGATGGACACCGTCCCGTACGACAGCCGGCCGACCAGCGCGGCGGCGAAGGTGCGGCGGGCGTGGGGGACACGCAGAACGGCGGCATACGAAGGCCGCCCGAAAGCAGGCGTGGGCATGTGGAGGTTCCTCGACGGGAGGCATGGAAGGGGGACGCCTGAGTGCCGCGACGACCACGGCCGGACGCCGTGTGCCGATCGCGGACCTGGGCAGGCCCTATGCCAAGAGGAGGAACATGCGGATCAACGTAGCAGCGGGTGCCGGGGCCCGTCACGGGCTTTCCCGGCACCCGGCACCGATGGCCGTTCAGCCGTTCGTGAGACCCGCCACGAGTTCGTCCGCCGCCCGGTAGGGATCAAGCTCCCCCGCCACGATCCGCTCCGCCAGCGCGCCCAGACGGCGGTCGCCGTGCAGATCGCCGATCCGCTCCCGCAGCGCCGTCACCGCGATCGTCTCGACCTCGTGGCCGGCGCGCTTGCGCCGGCGCTCAGCGAGCACCCCGCGCTCCTCCATCCACGCCCGGTGCTTCTCCAGCGCCTCGACGACCTCGTCGACGCCCTCGCCGCGCGCCGCGACGGTCTTCACGATCGGCGGACGCCAGTCGCCCGGGGCGCGCGACTCACCGAGCCCCAGCATGTGGTTCAGCTCGCGCGCGGTCGCGTCCGCGCCGTCGCGGTCGGCCTTGTTGACGACGTACACGTCGCCGATCTCCAGGATGCCCGCCTTCGCGGCCTGGATGCCGTCGCCCATCCCGGGCGCCAGCAGCACGACCGAGGTGTCGGCCTGCGAGGCGATCTCCACCTCCGACTGGCCCACGCCGACGGTCTCCACCAGGATCACGTCGCAGCCCGCCGCGTCCAGCACCCGGATCGCCTGCGGAGCAGCCCAGGCGAGGCCGCCCAGATGCCCGCGCGTAGCCATCGAACGGATGTACACGCCGGGGTCCGAGGCATGCTCCGACATCCGGACGCGGTCGCCCAGCAGCGCACCGCCCGAGAAGGGCGAGGACGGGTCGACGGCCAGGACGCCGACCCGCTTGCCCTGCTTGCGGTACGCCGTCACGAGCGCCGAGGTGGAGGTGGACTTCCCCACCCCGGGCGAGCCGGTCAGGCCCACCACATAGGCCCCGCCCGTGAGGGGGGCGAGGGCCGCCATGACCTCCCTGAGCTGCGGGGACGCCCCCTCGACCAAGGAGATCAGCCGGGCCACGGCCCGCGGCCGGCCTTCCCTGGCCTGGGCGACCAGCGAGGAGACGTCCTGCATCACAGCTCCGTTCCGATTCGTGACGACGTGGCGAGGTACGGGATGGTCAGGCCTTGGGCACCCGCACGATCAGGGCGTCGCCCTGACCGCCGCCGCCGCACAGGGCGGCCGCGCCCACCCCTCCGCCGCGCCGCTTCAGCTCCAGGGCGAGGTGGAGGACCAGCCGCGCCCCGGACATCCCGATCGGGTGCCCCAGGGCAATGGCGCCGCCATGGACATTCACCATTTCGGAGGAAACCCCGAGATCCTTCATTGACTGCACGGCAACCGCCGCGAACGCCTCGTTGATCTCGATCAGGTCGAGGTCCGAGACCTCGAGGCCCTCCTTCTTCAGCGCGTGCCGGATCGCGTTCGACGGCTGCGACTGCAGGGAGTTGTCCGGGCCCGCCACGTTGCCGTGGGCGCCGATCTCGGCGATCCACTCCAGGCCCAGCTCCTGCGCCTTGGCCTTGCTCATCACGACCACGGCCGCCGCACCGTCGGAGATCTGCGAGGAGGAGCCGGCCGTGATCGTGCCGTCCTTGCTGAAGGCCGGACGCAGCTTCGCGAGCGTCTCCACCGTCGTCTCGCCGCGGATGCCCTCGTCCTGGCTGACGAGGACCGGCTCGCCCTTGCGCTGCGGGACCTCCACCGGAGCGATCTCGGCCTCGAAGACGCCGTTCTTCTGGGCGGCGGCGGCGCGCTGGTGGGACAGCGCGGCGATCTCGTCCTGCTCCGCCCGGCCGAGGCCCAGGCGGACGTTGTGCTTCTCGGTCGACTCGCCCATGGCGATGCCCTCGAAGGAGTCGGTCAGACCGTCGTGCGCCATCGCGTCGAGCATCTGCACCGCGCCGTACTTGAAGCCCTCGCGGGACTTCGGCAGCAGGTGCGGGGCGTTGGTCATGGACTCCTGGCCGCCCGCGACGATCACGTCGAATTCACCCGCACGGATCAGCTGGTCGGCGAGCGCGATCGCGTCGAGCCCCGACAGGCACACCTTGTTGATCGTCAACGCCGGGACGTTCATCGGAATGCCGGCCTTGACCGCGGCCTGACGTGCGGGGATCTGCCCGGCACCGGCCTGCAGCACCTGCCCCATGATCACGTACTGCACCTGGTCGCCGCCGATCCCCGCACGGTCCAGGGCGGCCTTGATCGCGAAGCCGCCGAGGTCGGCTCCGGAGAAGGATTTCAGCGAGCCGAGCAGCCGTCCCATCGGGGTGCGGGCACCCGCCACGATGACGGAGGTCGTGCTGTTCGTTCCAGACATGAGCTGCGATCCCCTTCCGGCCTGCACAGCCGAGGAGTGAACGAGGGTTTACTTCGAATGTACTGAGCGGTAGTCCGCCCCGTCATCAAGCCGTCGGTGTGATCGCGCGCACGTTGCGTAACCACTTCAGGAGCGCTGCACTAACAGCATGCTGACGCGAATCGACCACATCGGGATCGCCTGTTTCGACCTCGAGAAGACCGTCGAGTTCTACACCTCGACGTACGGCTTCTCCGTGTTCCACACCGAGGTCAACGAAGAACAGGGCGTGCGCGAGGCCATGTTGAAGATCAACGACACCGACGACGGCGGTGCCTCCTACCTCCAGCTTCTCGAACCCGTCCGCGAGGACTCCACCGTCGCCAAGTGGCTGGCGAAGAACGGCGAGGGTGTGCACCACATCGCCTTCGGTACCGCGGATGTCGACGGGGACTCCGCCGACATCCGCGACAAGGGCGTACGCGTTCTGTACGAGGAGCCACGAGTCGGTTCCATGGGGTCGCGGATCACCTTCCTGCACCCGAAGGATTGCCACGGAGTTCTGACAGAACTGGTCACATCCGCGGCTGTTGAGTCACCTGAGCACTGACTCCCGTACATATGGGCCGGTAGGGTTGGGGGCGGTCGCCGCTCCACCAGGGCGACCGGGTCCCGCCCGACCGGTGGGACACGAGGCCGGGGTCCGGGTTTCGGGGGACGAGCGTCGGGGCAGCAGCCCATGCTCCGTCGTTGATCTGACACCATTCCCCGGGGGCACCGTTCGGCGGATGGACGGAGCTCGTTTGGAGAGACTTGCGACCAGGGGACGGATGGGACCGCGCAGTGCGGGGCTACGAACGCCAGGAGCGAGAGCCGGCGGCTGACGTCGATCACCTCTCTCGGTTCGAGGCCGAGATGGAGCGGCTGAAGACCGAGCGGGAAAAGGCGATCCAGCACGCCGAGGACCTCGGCTACCAGGTCGAGGTGCTGCGCGCCAAGCTGCACGAGGCGCGCCGCACCCTGATGACCCGTCCTGCCTACGACGGGACCGACATCGGCTATCAGGCCGAGCAGATGCTCCGTACTGCCCAGATGCAGGCGGACCAGCTGCGGGCCGACGCCGAGCGCGAGCTGAGCCAGGTCCGCGCGCAGACGCAGCACATCCTCCAGGAGCACGCGGAGCAGGTCGCGCGCCTCCAGGCGGAACTGCACGCGGAGGCCGTCACCCGTCGGCAGCAGCTCGACCAGGAGCTGGCCGAGCGCCGGCAGACCGTCGAGTCGCACGTCAACGAGAACGTGGCGTGGGCCGAGCAGCTGCGCGCCCGCTCCGAGTCCCAGGCGCGCCGTCTGGTCGAGGAGTCGCGCGCCGAGGCCGAGCAGGCGCTCGCCGCCGCCCGCGCCGAGGCCGAGCGGGTCACCGCCGAGGCCCGGCAGCGGCTGCAGAGCGACGCGGAGGCCGCCCGCGCCGAGGCCGACCAGATCCTGCGCCGGGCCCGCACGGACGCCGAGCGCCTGCTGAACGCCGCGTCCTCCCAGGCCCAGGAGGCGACCGACCACGCCGAGCAGCTGCGCTCCTCCTCGGCCACCGAGTCGGACGCCGCCCGCCGGCAGTCCGCCGAGCTGAGCCGTGCCGCCGAGCAGCGGATGGCCGAGGCCGAGACGGCGCTGCGCGAGGCGCGTGCCGAGGCGGACAAGGTGGTCGCCGAGGCGAAGGAGGCCGCGGCCAAGGCCCTGGCGGGCGCCGAGTCGACCAACGAGCAGCGCACCCGCACCGCCAAGGAGCAGGTCGCCCGGCTCGTCAGCGAGGCCACCAAGGAGGCCGAGAGCACCAAGGCCGAGGCCGAGCAGGTCGTCGCCGACGCCAAGACGGAGGCCGAGAAGATCCTCGCGGAGGCCTCGGAGAAGGCCCGCAGCATCACGGCCGAGGAGACCGCCTCCCAGCTCGCCAAGACGGCCCGCACCGCCGAGGACGTCCTGACCAAGGCGGCCGACGACGCCAAGGCGACCACCAAGGCCGCGGGCGAGGAGGCCGAGCGGATCCGCCGCGAGGCCGAGACCGAGGCGGACCGGCTGCGCGCCGAGGCGCACGACATCGCCGAGCAGCTCAAGGGCGCGGCGAAGGACGACACCAAGGAGTACCGCGCCAAGACGGTCGAGCTGCAGGAGGAGGCGCGCAGGCTGCGCGGCGAGGCCGAGCAGCTGCGTGCCGAGGCGGTGGCCGAGGGCGAGGGGATCCGGGCGGAGGCCCGTCGCGAGGCCGTCCAGCAGATCGAGGAGGCGGCCAAGACCGCCGAGGAGCTGCTCGCCAAGGCGAAGGCCGACGCGGACGAGATGCGTGCGACCGCGACCACCGACAGCGAGAAGGTGCGCACCGAGGCCATCGAACGCGCCTCGACGCTGCGCCGCCAGGCCGAGGAGACCCTCGAGCGCACCCGCAGCGAGGCCGAGACGCAGCGCGCCGAGGCCGTCGAGCTGTCGGACGCGATCAAGGAGGAGGCCGAGCGGGCCGCCCGTGAGCTGCGCGAGGAGACCGAGCGTGGGGTCGAGGCGCGCCGGGCGGACGCGGCCGCGGAGCTGACCCGTCTGCAGACCGAGGCCGAACAGCGGTTCACCTCCGCAGAGGAGGCCCTCACCGACGCCCGCGTGGAGGCCGAGCGGATCCGCCGCGAGGCCGTCGAGGAGGGCGAGCGGCTGCGCTCCGAGGCAGCCGAGCGCATCCGTACGCTCCAGGCGCAGGCCGAGACGGAGGCGGACCGGCTGCGCACGGAGGCCGCCGCCGACGCGTCCGCCTCCCGTGCCGAGGGCGAGGCCGTCGCCGTGCGTCTGCGCACGGACGCCGCGGCCGAGGCCGAGCGGCTCAAGACGGAGGCGCAGGACACCGCCGACCGGGTACGCGCCGAGGCGCAGGCCGCCGCCGAGCGGCTGGCCACCGAGGCCACGGAGACGCTCGCCGCCGCGCAGGAGGAGGCGACCCGGCGCCGCCGCGAGGCCGAGGAACTCCTCGGTTCGGCGCGCCAGGATGCCGACCAGGAGCGCGAGCGGGCCCGCGAGCAGAGCGAGGAACTGCTCGCCGTGGCGCGCGCCCGGGTCGAGGAGGCCCAGACCGAGGCCGTACGGCTGGTCGAGGAGGCCGACCGGCGGGCCACCGAGATGGTCTCGGCCGCCGAGCAGCACGCCCAGCAGGTGCGGGACTCCGTGACCGGGCTGCACGAACAGGCGCAGGAGGAGATCACCGGCCTGCGCTCGGCCGCCGAGCACGCGGCGGCGCGCACGCGCACCGAGGCGCAGGAGGAGGCCGACCGGGTCCGCGCCGACGCCTACGCGGAGCGCGAGCGGGCCGGCGCAGACGCGGCACGCCTGCGGCAGGAGGCCGCCGACGAGACGGAGGCCGCCAAGTCCCTCGCGGAGCGGACGGTTTCGGAGGCGATCGCCGAGGCCGACCGGATCCGTTCGGACGCCGCCGAGCATGCCCAGCGTGTGCGGGCGGAGGTGTCGGACGCGATCGCCACGGCCGACCAGGACGCGGCGCGCACCCGTGCGGAGGCGCGCGAGGACGCGAACCGGATGCGGTCGGACGCCGCCGCCCAGGTGGACACCCTCATCACCGAGGCGACGGCGGAGGCCGAGCGGCTCACCGCGGAGACCGCCGCCGAGGCGGAGCGGCTGCGTGCCGAGGCAGCCGAGACGGTCGGCTCCGCGCAAGCGCACGCCGAGCGCATCCGCTCCGAGTCGGAGCGCGTCAGGGCCGAGGCGGCCGCCGAGGCCGAGCGGATCACCTCGGCCGCCCGCGAGGAGGCCGAGCGGACCCTGGACGAGGCCCGCAAGGACGCCAACAAGCGGCGCTCCGAGGCGGCCGAGCAGGTCGACACGCTCATCACGGAGACCACCTCCGAGGCCGACAAGCTGCTCACGGAGGCCCAGCAGACCGCGCGCAGGACGACCGCGGACGCCGAGTCGCAGGCCGACACCATGGTGGGCGTCGCCCGCCAGGAGGCCGAGCGCCTCGTCTCCGAGGCCACGGTCGAGGGCAACTCGCTGGTGGAGCGGTCCCGGTCCGACGCGGACGAGCTGCTGGTCGGCGCGCGCCGGGACGCGACCGCGATCCGGGAGCGGGCAGAGGAGCTGCGCGACCGCATCACGAGCGAGATCGAGGAGCTGCACGAGCGGGCGCGGCGGGAGTCGGCCGAGGCCATGAAGTCGGCGGGCGAGCGGTGCGACGCGCTGATCAAGGCGGCCGAGGAGCAGCTGGAGAAGGCCAAGGGACAGGCGAAGGAGATCGTCTCGGAGGCCAACTCCGAGGCGGGCAAGGTCCGTATCGCCGCGGTCAAGAAGGCCGAGGGGCTGCTGAAGGAGGCCGAGCAGAAGAAGGCCAGCCTGGTCGCCGAGGCGGAGAAGATCAAGGCCGAGGCGATCCACGAGGCCCGTACGGCCGTCGAGGAGGGCAAGCGGGAGCTGGAGATCCTGGTGCGCCGCCGGGAGGACATCAATGCGGAGATCTCCCGTGTCCAGGACGTCCTGGAGGCGTTGGAGTCCTTCGAGGCCCCGTCGAGCGGCGGCAAGGACGGAGGCGTCAAGGCGGGAGCCACCGTGGGTGCGCCCCGTTCGGGTGGCAAGGCGTCAGAAGGCTAGTCAGGAGAGCGGATTCTGT
The DNA here is from genome assembly GCF_001507435.1 of Streptomyces sp. NRRL F-5122. Taxonomy (GTDB): domain Bacteria; phylum Actinomycetota; class Actinomycetes; order Streptomycetales; family Streptomycetaceae; genus Streptomyces; species Streptomyces lannensis. The sequence goes on along the minus strand of NZ_LMWH01000237.1, from coordinate 44,128 downwards.
GCTCGCCGTGACGTTTCACACAGCTTCTGGCAAGGCTTCGGACAGCCAGCCACCCAAAAGGAGGGTCATTCTCCAGATCAAACACGCATCCGCTCGATGACACGCCGCTTTGACCCCTAGGATTCCCCTATCACCTCACCGGTCTCATTCGACAGGAACCCCATGAGCGACACTTCCCCCTACGGCTTCGAGCTTGTGCGGCGTGGGTACGACCGCGCTCAGGTGGACGAACGGATCTCCAAGCTCGTCTCCGACCGTGACAGTGCTCTCGGCCGTATCACCGCCCTGGAGAAGCGCATCGAGGAACTCCACCTCGAGACGCAGAACGCCCAGGCAGCCGTCACCGACGCGGAGCCGTCGTACGCGGGTCTCGGCGCGCGCGTCGAGAAGATCCTCCGCCTCGCCGAGGAAGAGGCCAAGGACCTGCGCGAGGAGGCCCGTCGCGCCGCCGAGCAGCACCGCGAGCTGGCCGAGTCGGCCGCTCAGCAGGTGCGCAACGACGCGGAGTCGTTCGCCGCGGAGCGCAAGTCCAAGGCCGAGGACGAAGGCGTCCGGATCGTCGAGAAGGCCAAGAGCGACGCCTCGCAGCTGCGCGCCGACGCCCAGAAGGACGCGCAGTCCAAGCGCGAGGAGGCGGACGCCCTCTTCGAGGAGACCCGCGCCAAGGCCGCGCAGGCCGCCGCCGACTTCGAGACGAACCTCGCCAAGCGGCGCGAGCAGTCCGAGCGCGACCTCGCCTCCCGCCAGGCCAAGGCCGAGAAGCGCCTCGCCGAGATCGAGCACCGTGCCGAGCAGCTCCGCCTGGAGGCCGAGAAGCTGCGCACGGACGCCGAGCGCCGTGCCCGCCAGACGGTGGAGACGGCCCAGCGTCAGGCCGAGGACATCGTGGCCGACGCCAACGCCAAGGCCGACCGCATCCGCTCGGAATCCGAGCGCGAGCTGGCGGCGCTGACGAACCGTCGCGACTCCATCAACGCCCAGCTCACGAACGTCCGCGAGATGCTCGCGACGCTCACGGGCGCCGCTGTCGCCGCCGCGGGCTCGCCGGCCGAGGACGAGCCGATCTCCCGCGGAGTCCCCGCGCAGCAGTCCCGGTAACACGGGGCGTACGGCATCCGAACATCCGAGAAGCCCTCCGCCACTGCAGTGGCGGGGGGCTTCTCGGCGTTCTAGCGTGTCCGCATGATCGAGCTCGAGGGGCTGACCAAGCGGTACGACGAGAAGCTGGCGGTCAACAACCTCACCTTCACCGTGAGACCGGGTGTCGTCACCGGTTTCCTCGGGCCGAACGGGGCCGGCAAGTCCACCACGATGCGCATGGTGCTCGGGCTCGACCACCCCACCTCCGGTGACGTCCGTATCGACGGCAAGCGCTACGACCAGATCGAGGACCCGCTCAGGTACATCGGCGCCCTTCTCGACGCCAAGGCCGTGCACGGCGGCCGCAGCGCCTTCAACCATCTGCTGTGCCTGGCGCAGAGCAACGGCATCCCCGCAGCCCGTGTCCACGAGGTCCTGGACACGGTCGGTCTGACCGGCGTCGCACGGAAGAAGGCCAAGGGGTTCTCGCTCGGCATGGGCCAGCGCCTCGGCATCGCCGCGGCCCTGCTCGGCGACCCGCGGATCCTGATGTTCGACGAACCGGTCAACGGGCTCGACCCGGAGGGCATCCACTGGATCCGCACCCTGATGAAGTCCCTCGCGGCGCAGGGCAGGACCGTGTTCGTCTCCAGCCACCTCATGAGCGAGATGGCGCTCACCGCGGACCATCTTGTGGTCATCGGCCAGGGCCGGCTGCTCGCGGACACCTCCATGGCCGACTTCATCGCGAAGAACTCCAGGTCGTACGTCCGTGTCCGCTCCCCGCAGCGCGAACGGCTGCTCGACGTGCTGCACGAGGCGGGCATCACCGTCGTCGAGACCGGCGGCGGAGCACTGGAGGTGGACGGCGGCAAGGCCGAACCGATCGGCGAGCTGGCCGCCCGCCACCAGATCGTGCTGCACGAGCTCAGCCTGCAACAGGCCTCCTTGGAGGAGGCGTTCATGCGGCTGACGGCACAGTCGGTGGAATACCACGCGCACTCCGAAGCCCCCGGCGGCACCTGGGCGCAGCCCGTTCCGCGCGGGGAATGGGGCGCGGACTGGAAGAAGGGAGCCTGAGCCATGGCGATGGCCCATGTCATCAGGTCCGAGTGGACCAAGATCCGGTCGGTGGCGTCCACGGTGTGGACGCTGTCCGCCGCGCTGGTCGTCACCGTGGCCCTCGGCATGCTGATCTCGGCCCTGACCAGGCGGGAGTTCGACAGCATGAGCCCGCGTGACCGGCTCACCCTCGACCCCACCTTCATCAGCTTCGCCGGAATGAGTCTCGGCCAGCTCGCGATGATCGTGTTCGGGGTGCTCGTCGTGTCGAACGAGTACAGCACCGGCATGATCCGGACCTCGCTCGCCGCGGTCCCCCGTCGCGCCACCTTCCTGTTCGGGAAGATCACGGTTGCGACCGCGCTCGCCCTCGTCGTCGGCATGGCCACCAGCTTCCTGGCCTTCTTCCTCGGACAGGCGGTCCTCGGACCGCACGGCGCACGGCTCGGCGACCCCGGCGTACTGCGCGCGGTCGTCGGCGGCGGGCTCTACATGACGCTGATCGCGATGTTCTCGATGGGCATCGCCGCGATGCTGCGCTCGCCGATGCTCTCCCTCGGCGTCCTGATGCCGTTCTTCTTCCTGATCTCCAACATCCTGGGCAACGTCTCGGCAACGAAGAAGATCGGCCGTTTCCTGCCCGACCAGGCCGGCAGCAGGATCCTCCAGGTCGTGCCCGGCGCGGCCGACGACACACCTTACGGTCCCTGGGGCGGCCTGGGGATCATGGTCCTGTGGGTGGCGGCCGCCCTGATCGGGGGATACGCCCTGCTCAAGCAGCGCGACGCCTGAACGCGCCTGACCAGGCAGGACCCGCAGGGAGTCCGGTCAGGGCCCGTTGACGCCGGTGACCTGCGGGCTTTTACATTCTCTTGAGTGGAACCGTCAGCGCCCGGATATCCTCCTAAGCCTTACGGGGGCAGTCTGGGCGCCCCGACGTCCTGAACCTTTCGATGGGTGCGGAGCATGATCGAGGCAGTCGGCCTGACGAAGCGCTATGGCGACAAGACGGCCGTGTACAACCTTTCCTTCCAGGTGCGACCGGGTACCGTCACCGGCTTCCTCGGGCCCAACGGCTCCGGTAAGTCGACGACCATGCGGATGATCCTCGGCCTGGACAACCCCACGTCGGGGCAGGTGACGATCGGCGGCTTCCCGTACCGCAAGCTGCCCAACGCCCCCCGCCAGGTCGGTGCCCTGCTCGACGCCAAGGCCGTGCACGGCGGCCGGGCGGCCCGCAATCACCTGCTCTGCCTCGCCCAGCTGTCCGGGATCCCGGCCCGCCGGGTCGACGAGGTACTCGGCGTCGTCGGCCTGCAGGACGTGGCCAGGAGGCGTTCCAAGGGCTTCTCGCTCGGCATGGGCCAGCGGCTCGGCATCGCTGCCGCGCTGCTCGGCGACCCCCAGGTGCTGCTCTTCGACGAGCCGGTCAACGGTCTCGACCCCGAGGGCATCCTCTGGGTGCGCAATCTGATGAAGTCGCTCGCGGCGGAGGGCCGCACCGTCTTCGTCTCCTCCCACCTCATGAGCGAAATGGCACTCACCGCCGATCACTTGATCGTGATCGGGCGCGGTCAGCTGCTCGCGGACATGAGCGTCCGGGACTTCATCTCCGCCAACTCCGCGGACTTCGCGCGTGTCCGCACCCCCGACACCGAGCCCCAGCAGCGGGAGAAGCTGTCCTCGGCGCTCACCGAGGCGGGCGGCCACGTGCTGCCCGAGCAGGACGGCGCCCTGCGCGTCACCGGGCTGCCGCTGCCGCGCATCAGCGACATCGCGCACGCGTCCGACGTACGGCTGTGGGAGCTGTCTCCGCACCAGGCCTCGCTGGAGGAGGCGTACATGCGGATGACACAGGGCGCGGTCGACTACCGCTCCACCATCGACCAGCGGGCGGGGCTGATGCAGCCGCTGCCGCCGGGCTACCAGCCGCCGATACCGGTGCCGGGTCAGGGCCAGCCGGGCTGGTACGCCCCGCCGCCGCCCCAGCCGGGCGGGCAGCCCTTCGTGATGCCGGGACAGCCCGGGCAGGTCCCCGCGGGCCCGTACGGCGCTCCTGCGGCCCCCGCCGCCCCTGGCGCGGGCGGCCCGAACCCGTACGCCCAGCCGGCCTCCGAGGACCGGGCACCGGCCGGGCCCGCCGCACCCGCGCAGCCGCCCGCCTCCCCCGCTCCCGCCGCCGACCTGACCAAGCCCGAGGACGCCCGATGAGCACGCCCCAGCCCCCGCAGGCCCCGCCCGCCTGGCCGGCCACGCCCGATTCCCGGACCCCCGGTTACACCTCGCCGATCCCGGTGGTGCGCACCCATCTCGGACACGCCATCGCCTCGGAGTGGACGAAGATCAGGTCGGTGCGCTCCACGATGTGGACGCTCGGGGTGTTCGTCCTGCTGGTGATCGGCATCGGCCTGGGCACCGGCGCGCTGGTCGCGAGCTCCTCCTCGGACCTCGGGGGCGAGAGCCCGCTCGCCCTCGGCTTCTTCGGGCTGCTCCTCGGCAGCATGTGCGTGATAACGCTCGGCGTGCTGACCACCGCGTCGGAGTACGGCACCGGCATGATCCGCACCACCATGACCGCGTGCCCCAGCCGCGGGCGGGTGCTGGCGGCGAAGGCGATCGTCTTCTTCCTCGTCGCCTTCGTGGTCACCCTGGTCGCGGCCTCCGTCGTCGCCCTCGCCCAGGCGTCCATGCTGGAGAATCACGGAGCCCGGGTCCCCACCGGCAGCGAGTGGTTCAAGGGAACGGTCGGCGTCTCCCTCTTCATCGCCCTGCTCGGGCTGCTCTCGCTGGTCATCGGGTCGATCGTCCGTCACTCCGCGGGCGCCATCACGATCATGATCGGGCTGCTGCTCGCCCCGCTGGTCATCGCGCTCTTCATGTTCGCGGAGTCGCTCTCGAAGGTGCGCACGGGGCTGCTGGAGTACTCGATCCCCAACCAGCTCAGCGTCTTCTACTCCAACTCGCTGACCTCTTCGGGCCCGACGGGCTGGGACCCGCTGTGGATCGCGCTCGGCGTGACGGCCGTCGCCTTCGCGGGCGCCTTCGTGCTGCTGGAGAAGCGGGACGTGTAGCCCGGACTCAGTGTCTGGGCGCGTTACGGGACCGCTGCACCCGCGAGGTGCGGCGGTCCTTGGCGTTCCAGCAGGCCTTGTGCCAGTGCCGGCGGTCGTCCACGCCCGCGTGCTGGGGCCACGCCACCACGTGCGGGACGCCGGAGGGGATCATCTGGTCGCAGCCCGGGCAGCGGTAGGTCTTGCCCTCGGCACCGGCGCCCGCCACATGGCGCACGCTCCAGTCCTCGCCCTGCCAGCTCTCGGTGGACTGCCAGCCTCCGTAGCGGGACCTGTCGTCGTCGTCCCCGTTCCCGCCGGACGAGCCGGGTCCCTTCGGTCGGTTGCGACGCGGCGACACAGGACACCTCACGGGGGCTGTACGGGGGCTCGGGCACTGTCCAGCCTACGCGGCGCGAGAAGGGGTACGCGTGCGTCACCGTCTTCGACGGAACCCACCCAACAGCACATTCTGCAGACAATCCGCAAATCTTGCCGTCCAGCCGTGACTTGGGCACATGTCAGGCAGTTATGCCGGGCGGGGGAGCTCCGCGTCGGAGCCAGGAAAGCAGGAAGTGCGATGCGCGTAGGAAGTTTTGTACTGGCCGCCCAGTTTCCGGGACAGGGCCAGGGGGAGGCGCTGCACCGCGCGGTGCGGTCGGCCGAGGCCGCCGAGGAAGCGGGCCTGGACACGGTGTGGCTGGCCGAGCACCACTTCGTGCCCTACGGGACCTGCCCGTCGGCGATCACACTGGCGGCCCACCTCCTGGGCCGCACCAGCCGGATCAGGGTCGGCACGGCGGTGAGCGTCCTGCCCACCGCCCACCCGGTGGCGCTCGGCGAGCAGGCGGCGCTGCTGCACGTGGTCTCGGGCGGACGGCTCTCGCTCGGGGTCGGGCGCGGCGGGCCCTGGGTGGACCTGGAGGTCTTCGGCTCGGGCCTCGGGGCCTATGAGACCGGGTTCCCGGAATCACTCGATCTGCTGGTGCGCTGGCTGCGCGAACCGTCCGTCGCCGCCACGGGTGAACGATTCAGCTTCCGCGCGGTCCCCGTGGTCCCGCGTCCGTCGGAGTCGCTCAGCGAGGCCCAGGGCCCCGAGGTCGTGGTCGCCTGCACCTCTCCCTCGAGCGTACGGCTGGCCGCCGAGCGGGGACTGCCGATGCTGCTCGGTATGCACGTCGGGGACGAGGAGAAGTCGGAAATGGTCGCGCTGTGGCGGCAGTTCGCGCGCACGGCCGGGGTCGACGGCGATGTGATCGCCGGCGCGGGCCATGTCTCGGCCGGCGTCTGCCAGATCGCCGACCGGCGCACCGACGCGGTGGAGGCGCTGACGAAGGCGATGCCGGGTTGGCTGAAACAGGGGCTCGACGCCCATGTGACGGTGGACGGCCGGGCCCGCTCGATGCGGGACCCGCTGGCCTACACCGAACTGCTGAGCGCGCTGCATCCGGTGGGCACCCCGCGGTTGTGCGTCGACCGGCTGACGGCGACCGCGGAGCGAACCGGCATCGCGCGCTTCGCCCTGCTCGTCGAGGGCTCGGGCGACCTCGCGGCAACGGAGGAGAACGTGCGCAGGCTGGGTGCCGAGGTACTCCCCCGGCTCCGGTGAACCGCCGGACCGGGCCCGTCATCCCGCCTGGCGGGAGCTTGCCGCTCCGGTACAGATGCACCTCCCGTGTACGGAGCGGCAAGCGTGGCGGCCTCGCGCGCGTCAGCAGTCGCGAAGTTCCGGCGACTGGTTGAGGAGCTGATTGCGGACCGAGGTGAAGCGCGCCAGTGTGTCGTCCACCGAGGAGTCCAGCGGGAACACCGCCACCCGGTGGCAGTTCTGGAAGGCCAGGCGCACTCCGAAGTGCCGCTGCAGGGCGCCGCGTATCGCGTCACTCGCGAGCGCACGCAGCAGCTGTCCACGTGCCTGCTCGTCCGGCGGGGGCGTCTGGTTGTCGGCGAACTCTCCGCCGTCCACCTTCAGCTGGGCCACCAGGGAGCTGATCATCTCCCACGCATAGGGCAGGGAGGTCCGGACGCAGTCGACGAAATCGGCTTCGTCGACCTCGCCTCGCTCGGCCTGTTCGAGTAGGGCCGGTGAGACGTCGAGCGACATGGGTACTCCTCTCGCACCCCAAGACAACAGGGGTTGACGGACAGGGAAGGGAGGCCCGTGGTGCCGAACACGCTGAGTACACACCGCGCGACCTCCCGTTTACTACGGTAAGCAACGGACCGTGACGGCACCAGGAGAATGCACATACCGCGAACTCCCACCAGGCACACAACCAGCCACTGACGAACAGGGGCATCCCGGAAGAAAGGGAGGGGCCCCCGGGACCGCGCCCAGGAGCCCCCGAAGCCCGTGTGAGAGGCCCATGAGCCGGGCGCGGAGGCATGGCTGTGCCACCCCGACGCAACGCACGGGAAACGGCCGAGAGATCACGGGGGAACGGACGGGCGGCGCGGACGGTGCCGGCGGCTCACGAGGGCGAATCGCGCCGGGGCCACGGCGTCGAGTAGCGTTGACGACCATGCGTCTCGTCATTGCCCGGTGTTCCGTCGACTACGCGGGCCGTCTCACCGCTCACCTTCCGGCCGCACCCCGTCTGATCCTCGTGAAGGCGGACGGCAGCGTCTCCATCCACGCGGACGACCGGGCCTACAAGCCCCTCAACTGGATGTCGCCGCCCTGCACCCTGAAGGAGGGCAAGGGCGACGAGGCGGGCGTCTGGACCGTCGTCAACAAGGCGGGCGAGAAACTGATCATCACGATGGAGGAGGTCCTCCACGACTCCTCGCACGAACTGGGCGTGGATCCGGGCCTGATCAAGGACGGTGTGGAAGCACACCTGCAGGAGCTGCTCGCGGACCGCATCGAGACACTCGGCGACGGCTACACGCTCATCCGGCGCGAGTACATGACGGCGATCGGGCCGGTGGACATCCTGTGCCGGGACGCCCAGGGCGGGACCGTCGCCGTGGAGATCAAGCGGCGGGGCGAGATCGACGGTGTGGAACAGCTCACCCGCTACCTGGAACTGCTGAACCGGGACCCCCATCTCGCCCCGGTCCGCGGCATCTTCGCGGCCCAGGAGATCAAGCCGCAGGCCCGTGTGCTCGCCACGGACCGCGGCATCGGCTGCGCGGTCCTGGACTACGACGCGCTGCGGGGCATCGAGGACGACAAGCTGCGGCTGTTCTGAGGGCGGTACGACGACGGCGAAGGCCGGGCCCGCGCTGCGGACCCGGCCTTCGCCGTGTGGACGGTGGCCTCAGATCACCGTGCCCGTGTCCGACGGCGCACCCGGGTCGGCGCCCTCCGGGACGCTCGCCGAGCTGGTCACGGTGGCGGGGGCGCTGGAGGAGGCGGGACCGCTTGCCGAGTTGGAGGCGGGCGGGGTGGTGGTCTCGGTCGGCGGATCCGACGGAGTCACGGGGTCCGACGGCGAGGTCGGCGGGTCCGACGGATCCGAGGGGTCCGACGGCGTGGTTGGCGGCTTGGTCGTCTTCGTCGGCTTCGAGGTGGGCGACTTGGACGGCGACTTCGTAGGCTTCGACCCCTTCGTCCCCGTGGGTTCGTCGACCGGGAACCCGCTCGTGCTGGTCGGCGTCGGGTCGTCGGATGTGCCGTATGTTCCGTCCGGGCCGGGATCCGTCGGCGTCGGCGGTTTGGCGGTGCCGGAGGCGTCTCCGTCGTCACCCTTGTCCACCTTGGCCGCTCCGAGGCCGTCGTCGTCCGCGCCCTGGCTCGCCGAGGGGCCCACACGGACGTTGTCGGAGGGGGCGTTCGGGTCGTTGTTCGATGTCATGCCGAGCGTCACGACCGTACCGAGCAGGGCGGCCAGCGCCGCGCCGGCGCCCGCGGCCACGAGGTTGCGCCGGGTGCCCTTCACCACGCCCCGCAGGCCCTTGGGCGCGGTTCCGCCCGCGGTGCCGCCCTCAGGCTCGTTCACGGCCCGGTGCGTGACGAGCGTGGCCGTGTCCCCGGTCGGGGCGGTCAGCATGAAGCCGGCCGGTACGCCGCCGGGCGGCGACGCCGACTCCTCGTGCCGTGCGTCCGACACCTCCTCGCCCGCCGCGGTCCGCCCGCCGGCCGGCGTCGTCCCGGAACGGTCGGCCACCAGCGCGAGGGCACGCCGTCCGGCGACCGCGCCCCGCTTGTCGGAGAGGGCGCCGCGCAGCCCGATGGAGGCCTCCAGCTCGGCGCGGGCCCGGTCCAGCTGTCCGCCGCAGAGCGCGAGTATGCCCAACTCATGGTGGAAGTAGGCCTGTTCGCCGACCTCTCCGGAGAGCTGGGACGCCTCGGCCCCGGCCCGCAGCGCCCGCTCCCAGGCGCCCCACTGCAGCCCCGCGGCGAACGCGGGGGCGGCCTGCCGGGCCAGCTCGACGGCGGGGGCCTCCTCGTCGCCCTCCGGTGGCGTGGTGTTCGGCACCAGGGCGGTCAGTGCGGCCAGCACGGCGTCGGCCTCCGCCGAGACCCTCTCCGGCGTGACGGAGGGGTGTCCGGCCCACCAGGCGTAGTGCCGGCCGGCCTTGAGCGCGTACTCCTCGGCGCCGGTGGTGTACCCGGCGGCCTCCAGCTGGGTGAGCACCCCGGCCGCGAGCCGGTAGTGGGAGCCGACCGGGGAGACCAGCGCGCAGCCCACGAGTTCGGCGAGCGCCGCGTCCGCGTGGGTGTCGTCGACGAGGGCCGGCAGATGCGTCTGGTGGGGCACCTCGCCGCCGAGTGCAACCGCGAACTTCAGGGTCTCGCGCGCCGACGCGCTCAGCCGGGAGGCGAGCAGCGGGGCGGCCGCGGCGGCCTCGGCGAGCGAGGGCAGCGGGACGTCGTTGCCGTCCCCGGCGTCGAAGGGCGCGTCCACCGGGACGTCCTCGAAGACACCGAACTCGTCCACGGCGCTCTCGTCGGCCTGCTGCCTGTCACGCTGCCGCAGCAGGGCCCCCGCCTGCACGAAGCGCAGCGGCAGCCCTTCGGACTCGAACCACAGATCGCCCGCCCAGTTGGACTCCTCCTCGCTGAGCTCGCGGCCGACGGCCTGCTCGAGCAGTTCCACACCGCCCGCGCGGTCGAGACCGCCGAGGAAGACCTCCTCCACATGCGAGTCGGTCGAGGGTGCGGGCACGTCGGGCGTGGCGGACAGCAGGAACGCGCACTCGGGCGTCGCGTCGAGCAGCTCGTCGAGCGCGCTGCCGCCGATCTCCAGGTCGTCCAGGACGACGACGGCGCCGATCTCGTGGACGTACTGGAGCAGCTCCTGGAGCCCCGGGCGGTACAGGGGTGCCCGGTAGACGGCGGCGAACAGGTCGTACAGGAGGTCGCTCGCGGTGCGGCGGTTGCCGGACAGGCGCACCACGCCGTCGGGCGCGAGGTCCGAGCAGTCCTCGGCGACGACGTCCAGCAGGGCGCTGCGCCCGGAGCCGGCGGGTCCGGTGAGACGGACCGAGCGTCCACGGGCGAGGAGCCTCACCAGTCGCTCACGTTCGTCCTGGCGCTCCAGCAGCGTCGGCGGCCGCTGGACGGATCCCGCGGGCACCGGCGGCCGGGCGGCGGCGGCGCGCGTGGCCCGTTCCGCCGTGGTGTACTTCACCGGCCGCTCGGACCCCGAGGTTCCCTCCGGCGGCCGGACCTCTATCTCGCTGCCGTCGACAGGGTTGACGGTCAGCAGCAGATCGCCGGACACCAGCCCGACGGTTCGCACGAGCGCGGGTACCGGCTGTCCGAAGTCCGGGGTCATGGGATCCCGCGGCGGGCGCTGACGCGGCGTGTCTCCGGCGCCGTCGTGGCCGTACTCCTCGGGTCCCGTGTTGTTCGGGTCCATAGGTCCTAGCCCCCCAAAAGCGTCGTGTGCCTGAGCCCCTCCCGGCCTCGCCGCACACTGCGCTGTCGCTTCTGGTCCGGTGCCCGCTCTAGGGTGTCGGGCGGCGGGCAGCCGAACCCTAAACCTTCGCACAGTATCTCTGACAAGCCGGGGTACCGCGCCGTCCGAGACATCACAGTCTCGTGAGGATTGCGCGCGACGTGCGTTTCGTCAGCGTTCACTCCCGTGACGCGCCGCACTCCTCGCTCACACCCGGGGGAGGGACTCCACCCCGATGCCGCCCTCGATGGCCAGGATCCGGTGCAGCCGGGTGGCCACCAGCAGACGCTGCATCTGGGCCGGCACGCCGCGCAGCACCAGCCGCCGTCCGCACCGTCCGGCCCTCCGATGGACTCCCATGATCACCCCGAGTCCGGTGGCGTCCCAGGAGTCCAGTTCGGACAGGTCGAGGATCAGGTCGCCGACTCCGTCGTCGACGGCCGCATGCAGGACCGTACGGGCGTCCGCCGCGCTGTGGACGTCGAGGCGGCCCCCGACGACCACCCCGGCGTGGTCGCCCCTGATGTGCATATGCGCTCCCCGAGAGTGCGTCGTTCTTACTCCGCGTTGTGGTTGTGCAACTTCTGACTGCCCCAAGGACGATCTGGTTGCCGTCTGTAAGCGAACCGATACCGAATTCACCCCACGGGGTGAGGCCCCAGAGGTGCGTGCGGATTCAGTACGTGTAGAACCCCTGCCCGCTCTTGCGGCCGAAGTCACCGGCGTCAACCATCCGGCGCATCAGCTCCGGCGGAGCGAACTTCTCGTCCTGGGACTCGGTGTAGATGTTGCTGGTGGCGTGCAGCAGGATGTCGACGCCCGTGAGGTCGGCGGTGGCCAGCGGACCCATGGCGTGGCCGAACCCCAGCTTGCAGGCGAGGTCGATGTCCTCGGCGGTGGCCACGCCCGACTCGTAGAGCTTGGTCGCCTCGACGACGAGCGCCGAGATGAGACGGGTCGTCACGAACCCGGCCACGTCGCGGTTGACGACGATGCAGGTCTTGCCCACGGACTCGGCGAACTCCCGGGCGGTGGCGAGGGTCGCGTCGCTCGTCTTGTACCCCCGGACCAGCTCGACGAGCTGCATCATCGGCACCGGCGAGAAGAAGTGCACACCGACGACCCGCTCCGGGTGCTCGGTGGCCGCCGCGATCTTGGTGATCGGGATGGCGGAGGTGTTGGAGGCGAGCACGGCGTCCTCACGGACGAGCTTGTCCAGAGTCCGGAAGATCTCGTGCTTGACCTCGAGCTTCTCGAAGACCGCTTCGATGACGACGTCCGCGTCGGCCGCGGCGTCGAGGTCGGTGGTCGAAGTGATGCGGGCGAGCGCCGCGTCGGCGTCGTGCGCCTCCAGCCTGCCCTTGCTCACGAACTTGTCGTACGAGGCCTTGATGGCGTCCGTGCCACGCGTCAGCGCCTCCTGGGTGACATCACGCAGGACGACGTCCCAACCGGCCTGAGCCGATACCTGGGCGATACCGGAACCCATGAGTCCGGCTCCGATGACGGCAAGCTTCCGTGCCACTGTGCGACTCCCCTGACGCGCTACGTATGCCTCTCGGCCGGACCCTAGCGCTCGTGGGGGGCTGTGTGAGCAGTTAGTAATGCGCGTCACGTCTCACATGACGGACATCACACCGGCACGGGTCATTCCTGGGCCCGGACGGCGTAGTTGGGCACCTTGTCGCTCAACAGCTCCTCGATGCGGTCGAGAAGCACAAGGACCTCGCGGGACCCTGCGTCCGGATTGCGGCCGGCCGTCGTCTCCCGGTCGATGACGGCCGTCACCGTCCGGTGCACCCGGTTGATGCGGCCTGCCGCTCACCGGCCTGCCGCGCCGGCGTCGGGGAGCAGCTCCTGGCAGGCGCCGGTACCGGGTCCGCTGCTCCAACTCGTCCTCTTCGATGCCGCGTTCGCCGGATTCTCGATCGTCTTCGAGAAGAGCCCGGGCATCGCTCGCGGGGATGGTGATCGGCTTCGTCCTCGTGGCGCCGCCGGCCGTCCCGCTCGCCTCCCTGTCGTACGCACCGCCATGAAGGAGGGCATCCCGCAGGAGTACGCACCCGTCGTCAACGCGACGACGATGCCGCTCATGGCGCCGTCCGGGCCGCTTCTGCCGACGGCTCCTGGACCCTGCCGGGCGGGCTGTCCCACCCGATGCCGTTCCGCTGTCCGGTGGACGCGGTCCGGGACGCGTTCCCCGGCTACCGCGCGACGGCGGTCGAACCGTGCGGGGCGCCGGTCGCCACCGGCCTCGCGACACCCGCCGTGACGGTGGGCACACGGGTGTTCCGGACCGCCGGAGCGTAACTACGCTGGTCACATGGTCAATCTGACGCGCATCTACACGCGGACCGGCGACAGCGGGACGACGCACCTCGGCGACATGAGCCGGGTGCCGAAGACCGACCTGCGGATCGCCGCGTACGCGGACGCCAACGAGGCGAACGCGGTCATCGGCACCGCGATCGCGCTGGGCGGACTCGACGAGGCGGTCGTCAAGGTCCTCACCCGCGTACAGAACGATCTGTTCGACGTGGGTGCGGACCTGTCGACGCCCGTGGTCGAGAACCCCGAGTTCCCGCCGCTGCGGGTCGAGCAGTTCTATGTCGACCGGCTGGAGGCGGACTGCGACCGGTTCCTCGAGCAGTTGGAGAAACTGCGCTCGTTCATCCTGCCCGGCGGCACGCCGGGAGCCGCCCTGCTGCACCAGGCCTGCACGGTCGTACGGCGGGCCGAGCGCTCCACCTGGGCCGCTCTGGAGGTCCACGGCGAGGTGATGAACCCGCTGACCGCGACCTATCTCAACCGGCTCTCCGATCTGCTGTTCATCCTCGCCCGGTACGCGAACAAGGAGACCGGCGACGTGCTGTGGGTGCCGGGCGGGGAGCGCTGAACGGCGCTCCCCGGCCCGTCAGCGGTCGCTGTCGTCCTGCGCGGCGTCCTGGTCGGCCCGCGCGAGCGCGGACTCGGCGGCGGACACCGCCTTCTGCGCGTCGGCGAGACCGGAGGGTTCCGCCGAGGGGGCCGCGGACGAGGACGGCGTGGCCGCCGCGCCACGGTTCCCGGCGCAGCCCGCGGTGAGCCCCACCAGGAGGACCACCGCGGGCGCCGCCCGGCGCAGCGCCCGGCGCGCCCGCATCACCTCGCCGCCTTGCCGTTGTTGTGGGCGGCGCACCAGCTCTTGACGCCCTCCAGGTCCCTCTGACGCTGCTGAAGCGTCGGCACCAGGGACTTGCGGAAGGTGAGCCGGTCCTGGAGGAGCGTGGCGATCTCGTCGTGGTCCGCCTTCTTCGCGTTGTCCAGACGCCGCTGGAGCCGTGCGACGGATCCGCGCGCGCCCACTCCGCCGTCGAGCCGCTTCAGCGCCCGCTCGAGTCGCCGGTCGATCTTCGGCACCCGCTTGCACAACGCGTGCGCTCCGTCACCCGTGGGCCCGGGCGCGGGTGAGCTGTCGGCCGCGGCCGCCCCGGTTCCGGTCGCCAGCAGCGCCGCCGCGGCCAGTCCTGCGAGCAGTGTGCGGCGCCCTCGTCGTGCGTCCATCTCCGCCTCCGTTCCGGACGGCCCGTCGTCCGTCCTCCGCCGCGGAGGCTAGGAACCGACTTTGTGGGAACTCTGTGACCGGTTCGCCCCGGCTGCTGCGATCAGCCAGTCCCGCCGGTCGGGCAGCTCGCCGCCGACCCGGGGCAGCCGCACCGCGAAGCGCGCCCCGGCACCGTCCGGACCGTCCCCGACCGTGACACTCCCCCGGTGCAGCGCCGTCTGCTGGGCGACCAGGGTCAGTCCGAGACCCGACCCGGCGCTCTCCGGCCCGCGCAGGAACCGCCCGAAGATCCGCTCGCGCGCCTCGGGCGGCACGCCGGGACCGCGGTCGTCCACCGTGATCACGACCTCGGTGCCGGTGCCCCGCACGCCGACCGCCACCCGTGCGTCGCCCCGCGCGTCCCGTCCGTGCGCCAGTGCGTTGGCGAGCAGGTTGTCCAGCAGCAGCCGCAGTCCGGGCTCCCAGCCGTGCACCGTCAGCCCGGGTTCGGCCCGCAGCGTGATCCGGGCGTGCGGATCACGCCGCCCGGCCTCGGCGACCGCCGCGTCCGCGCTCTCCGCGACGTCCACCGTGCGGAACGCCTCCGCCTCCACCAGATCGCCGCGCCCCAGATCCCGCAGCATCACCAGCAGACCCAGGAGGCGGGCGTGCTCGTTGCGCAGATCGCCGAGGACCTCCGTACGGTCCGGTTCCGGCAGGTCCGGGTGGCCCGTGAGGATGTCGAGGTTGGTGCCCATGCTCATCAGCGGCGTGCGCAGTTCGTGCGAGGCCGCGGCGGAGAAGGAGCGCGCCGTCTCCAGGGCCTCACCGGTGCGGGCGGCCTGTTCGTCGTAGCGTGCCAGGACCGTCCGGAGGGTGTCCGCGAGGTCGTCCACCTCTGTCACGCCGGTGTGCTCGTGATGGAGCCGGGTGGTGCTCGTGCGGGGGTCGAGGCCCGCGGTGCGGCGGCCGAGCCGGCGCAGCGGACCGGTGGCTCCGGTGGCGACGCCCCAGGCGAGCAGACCGGACAGGGGGGCGGCGAGCAGGGCCGTCATGACCACGCGTCGTCGTACGAGCCGGAGCTGGGTCCGCTCGGCGGTGTCGGACTGGAACACCCAGAGGGTGCCGTGGGCGCGGGTGATCTCGACCGGCACGGACAGCGCCCGCCAGCTGTTCCCGCCCTGGCGCACGGTCACCGGTGCGGCGGCCCGCGCCGGCAGCGCCACCGAGGCAGCGGGCTGCGGTCCACCGGTGAAGGTCGCGGCGGGTCCCACGACGCGTATGCCGACGTCGAGTGCCGCGCTGTAGAGCCGCCGTTCCCTGGTGTCGGCCGCCTGGGAACGGCCCGCCGCCGTGGCACGCAGCAGGGCGCGGGCGTCCGGGAGCACGGCCGCGGCCCGCTCGCGCAGCCGGCGGTCCTCCTCCCGGTGCAGATCCTGGGCGACCAGGCGGAGCAGCAGCCAGCCGGAGGCGAGCACGAGCAGCGGGACGGTGAGTCCGACGGCGATTCCGATGCGGGTGGACAGCCTCATACCGACTCCCCCGCAGGCGTGCGCCGGGCACCCCGGTCCGTCATGGTTCCTCCCGGAGCACGAAGCCCACTCCGCGCACCGTGTGCACGAGCCGCCTGCCGCCGTGCGCCTCGAGCTTGCGTCGCAGATAGCTGACGAAGGTGTCGACCGCGTCGGTGCGCACATCGAAGTCGTATCCCCACACCCGGTCCAGGAGCTGGTCGCGGGTGAGGACAAGACCGGCGTTGCGGGCGAGGACTTCGAGGAGTTCGAACTCCCTCCGGGTCAGCTCCAGCGGCCGGCCGCCCCGGTGCGCGGTACGGGCCGCCGGGTCGATCACGAGGTCCGCCAACCGGAGCGTGTCGCGGTCCACCGGCGGCCTGCGGCGCAGCAGGGCGTGCAGCCGCAGCACGAGCTCCTGCAGGGCGAACGGTTTGACGAGGTAGTCGTCGCCGCCCGCCTGGAGGCCGGCGATACGGTCGGCGGTCTCGTCGAGCGCGGAGAGCATGAGCACGGGCAGGTCCTGGCCGTCGCCGCGGAGCCGGGTGCACACCTCGATGCCGCTCATACCGGGCATCGACACGTCGAGGACCAGCACGTCCGGCGGTGTCTCCCGGATCGCCGCGAGCGCCTCGGGACCGCTGCCCGCGGTGCGGACCCGGAAGCCGCCGAGTCGAAGTCCGCGCTCCAGCGAACGGCGGATGGCCGCGTCGTCGTCCACGACGAGCACGGCTCCGGGGCGTATGCCCTGACTCATCCGCCCCTCCCGGATCCGCTTGCAGTCCGGTCAGCGTACGGCCCTGCTCCGAGCGGGCGGCAGCCGGGCGCGGGCGGGGAAACCGGGGTTCCCGCTCGCCAACTGCCCGATGGTCCAGACCTATTGACCGATGGTCCAGACCTTTCTATTCTCGCGGCACTTGGGCGTGAAGGCTCAGTCATGCCCCTGACACCCCCCGGCGCACAACGACCGAAGGAGGCGCGGAATGCGCTTCAGACACAGAGCCGCGGCAGGACTCGCCACCCTGCTGCTTCCGCTCGCCGGCCTGGTGGGACTCGCCGGTCCCGCCCACGCCGCCACATCGGCCACCGCCACCTACGCCAAGACCCAGGACTGGGGCAGCGGCTTCGAAGGCAAGTGGACCGTGAAGAACACCGGTACCACCAGCATCAGTTCCTGGACGATCACCTGGGACTTCCCCTCCGGTACGTCCGTCACCTCGGCGTGGGACGCGGACGTGACGAACTCCGGCACCCACTGGACCGCCAAGAACAAGTCCTACAACGGCACCCTCGCCCCCGGCGCCTCCGTCTCCTTCGGCTTCAACGGCGCCGGTTCGGGGGCGCCGAGCAACTGTTCCCTCAACGGCGCGGGTTGTGACGGCGGCACCACCGTTCCCGGCGACAACCCGCCCTCCGCACCGGGCACACCGACCGCCTCCGCCATCACGGACACCTCGGTGAAGCTGTCCTGGAGCGCGGCGACCGACGACAAGGGCGTCAAGAACTACGACGTGCTGCGCGGCGGCACCAAGGTCGCCACCGTGACGACGTCGTCGTACACGGACACAGGTCTGAGCGCCGGCACCGACTACTCGTACACGATCCAGGCCCGCGACACCGCCGACCAGACCGGCCCGGTCAGCGGCGCGGTCGCGGTGCACACCACGGGCGGCACCACGACCCCGCCGACCACCGGGGACAAGGTCAAGCTCGGCTACTTCACCGAGTGGGGCATCTACGGCCGCAACTACAACGTGAAGAACCTGGTGACGTCCGGCTCCGCCGCGAAGATCACGCACATCAACTACGCCTTCGGCAACGTGACCGGCGGCAAGTGCGCGATCGGCGACTCCTATGCCGACTACGACAAGGCGTTCACCGCCGACCAGTCCGTCAGCGGTGTCGCCGACACCTGGGACCAGCCGCTGCGCGGCAACTTCAACCAGCTGCGCCAGCTGAAGGCCAAGTACCCGAACATCAAGGTGCTGTGGTCGTTCGGCGGATGGACCTGGTCCGGCGGCTTCGGCGAGGCGGCGAAGAACCCGGCCGCCTTCGCCCAGTCCTGCTACGACCTGGTGAAGGACCCCCGCTGGGCCGATGTCTTCGACGGCATCGACCTCGACTGGGAGTACCCGAACGCCTGCGGTCTGTCCTGCGACACCAGCGGGCCCGCGGCCCTGAAGAACGTGATGGCCGCGATGCGCGCCAAGTTCGGCTCCTCCGCCCTGGTCACCGCGGCCGTGACGGCCGACGGCTCCTCCGGCGGCAAGATCGACGCGGCCGACTACGCGGGCGCCGCGAGCTACGTCAACTGGTACAACGTGATGACGTACGACTTCTTCGGCGCCTTCGACGCACAGGGCCCCACCGCCCCGCACTCGCCGCTGACCTCGTACAGCGGTATCCCGCGGGCCGGTTACACCACGGCCGACGCGATCGCAAAGTACAAGGCGGCGGGCGTCCCCGCCGGCAAACTGCTGATCGGCATCGGCTTCTACGGCCGCGGCTGGACCGGCGTCACCCAGGACGCCCCCGGCGGCACGGCCACCGGCGCGGCGCCCGGCACCTACGAGCCGGGCATCGAGGACTACAAGGTGCTCAAGACGTCCTGCCCGGTCACCGGCACCATCGCGGGCACGGCGTACGCGCACTGCGGCAGCAACTGGTGGTCGTACGACACCCCGGCCACCATCGGCACCAAGATGGCCTGGGCCAAGACCCAGGGTCTGGGCGGCGCGTTCTTCTGGGAGTTCAGTGGTGACACCAGCAACGGTGAACTGGTGAGCGCCATCAACAGCAGTCTGTCGTAGGACGGCTTCCCCACCAGGGGCCGCGGTCGCTCCTCCCGGCTTCGTCCGGGGGAAGCGGCCGCGGCTACGCCACGTTCACCCGCTGCCCGGGCGGGGCCGCCTCCAGCCAGGCGAGGAAGCCGGTCAGCGCGTCGTCGCTCATCGCGAGTTCCAGGCGGGTGCCCCGGTGCTGACAGGCGAGGATCACGGCGTCGGAGAGCAGGGCCAGTTCCTCCTCGCCCTCCGGGCTGCGCCGGCCCGCCACCTCGATGGCCGAGCGTTCGAGGACGCGGCGCGGGCGCGGGGCATAGGAGAAGACGCGGTACCACTCGACGCGGTCGCCGTTGTAGCGGGCGACGCCGTAGCTCCAGCCCTTGCCGTTGGTGTCGGGTTTTTCCGGGACGTCCCAGCGCAGGCTGCAGTCGAAGGTGCCCCCCGACCGCTGGATGAGCCTGCGGCGCAGACCGAAGACGAACAGCCCCACCACCACGAGAGCGACGACAATTCCGCACACAGTCAGAGCGAGGACCATCGGCACCGACCTCCTCGTCTCCTAGGTAACGGAACGGAAAAAACACCCCGATTTGCCTCAGCCGCGGCTGGGACCGGATTGCTCCGGTCCCAGCCGCGGCTGAGTGTCACGTCATTGCGTACGCGCTGTGGTCAGCTCGACGCCGCCGCACGCAGTCGGACGTCCGCTCGGCGTTCCGCGGAGGCGTCGGCCTCCGACTTCGCGCGCTCGAGCGCCCGCTCCGCGCGCTGGACGTCGATCTCGTCCGACAGTTCGGCGATCTCGGCCAGCAGCGACAGTTTGTTGTCCGCGAACGAGATGAAACCGCCGTGCACCGCGGCGACGACCGTTCCACCATCACTCGTACGGATGGTCACCGGGCCCGACTCCAGCACACCGAGCAGCGGCTGGTGACCGGGCATGACGCCGATGTCGCCGGACGTGGTGCGCGCGACGACCAGGGTGGCCTCGCCGGACCAGACCTTGCGGTCGGCCGCGACCAGCTCGACGTGCAGCTCAGCAGCCAAGGGTGGCTCCTCGGGTCACCACCCGGCGGTTGCCGGGTGTTGGTCTGAATTCTAGTAGGCGTGGGGAGAGGGGCGGACCGCACCCCGCGGGAACGCGCCCACGGGGTGCTTCTCCACCCCTCTCACCAAGAGGCAGTCCTGTCGCGGACCCGGGAGGGCCCGCGACAGGGGGCCGTCAGGAGACGCCCAGCTCCTTCGCGTTCTTCTTCAGGTCCTCGATGCCACCGCACATGAAGAACGCCTGCTCCGGGAAGTGGTCGTACTCGCCGTCGATGATCGCGTTGAAGGCCGCGATCGACTCCTCCAGCGGGACGTCCGAACCGTCGACGCCGGTGAACTGCTTGGCGACGTGGGTGTTCTGGGACAGGAAGCGCTCCACACGGCGGGCCCGGTGGACGACGAGCTTGTCCTCCTCGCCGAGCTCGTCGATACCGAGGATCGCGATGATGTCCTGGAGGTCCTTGTACTTCTGCAGGATCGTCTTGACGCGCATGGCGGCGTTGTAGTGATCCTGCGCGATGTAACGCGGGTCCAGGATGCGGGACGTGGAGTCCAGCGGGTCCACGGCCGGGTAGATGCCCTTCTCGGAGATCGGACGGGACAGAACCGTCGTCGCGTCGAGGTGGGCGAACGTGGTGGCCGGGGCCGGGTCGGTCAGGTCGTCGGCGGGGACGTAGATCGCCTGCATCGAGGTGATCGAGTGACCGCGGGTCGAGGTGATGCGCTCCTGGAGGAGGCCCATCTCGTCGGCCAGGTTCGGCTGGTAACCCACCGCGGACGGCATACGGCCGAGCAGGGTGGAGACCTCGGAACCGGCCTGCGTGAAGCGGAAGATGTTGTCGATGAAGAACAGCACGTCCTGCTTCTGCACGTCGCGGAAGTACTCCGCCATCGTCAGACCCGCGAGGGCCACACGCAGACGGGTGCCCGGCGGCTCGTCCATCTGACCGAAGACCAGCGCGGTCTTGTCGATGACGCCCGAGTCGCTCATTTCCTCGATGAGGTCGTTGCCCTCACGGGTGCGCTCACCGACACCGGCGAACACGGAGACACCGTCGTGGTTGTTGGCGACACGGTAGATCATCTCCTGGATGAGCACCGTCTTGCCGACGCCGGCGCCACCGAACAGGCCGATCTTGCCGCCCTTGACGTACGGGGTCAGCAGGTCGATGACCTTGACGCCGGTCTCGAACATCTCGGTCTTCGACTCGAGCTCGTCGAAGTTCGGGGCCTTGCGGTGGATGGACCAGCGCTCGCCCTCGTACGTCTCGTCGACGTTCAGCACCTCACCGAGGGTGTTGAACACCTTGCCCTTGGTGAAGTCGCCGACCGGGACGGTGATGCCGTCGCCGGTGTCGACCACCGGGGCCTGGCGGACCAGACCGTCGGTGGGCTGCATGGAGATGGTGCGGACCAGGCCGTCGCCCAGGTGCTGCGCGACCTCGAGGGTCAGCGTCCGCTTCTCCCCCTCCTTCGCCGGGTCCTGGACCTCGACGTGGAGGGCGTTGTAGATGTCCGGGATCGCGTCGACGGGGAACTCCACGTCGACGACCGGGCCGATGACCCGCGCGACGCGGCCCGTCGCCGTGGCCGTCTCAACAGTGGTGGTCATTAGTAGTCACTCCCCGCGGTCGCGTCGGCCAGGGCGCTAGCGCCTCCGACGATCTCGCTGATTTCCTGGGTGATTTCGGCCTGGCGGGCCGCGTTGGCAAGCCGGGTGAGGCTCTCGATGAGCTCGCCGGCGTTGTCGGTGGCCGACTTCATCGCGCGCCGCGTTGCGGCGTGCTTCGAAGCGGCCGACTGGAGCAGCGCGTTGTAGATACGGCTCTCCACGTAGCGCGGCAGCAGGGCGTCGAGGACGTCCTCCGCCGAGGGCTCGAAGTCGTACAGCGGAAGGATCTCGCCCTTGCCGTGCGACTCCTCCGCCACCTCCTCGAGGCTGAGCGGCAGCAGCCGGGCGTCGAGCGCCGACTGCGTCATCATCGAGACGAACTCGGTGTAGACGATGTGGAGTTCGTCCACGCCGCCGTCCGCCGTCTCCTTCTCGATGGCCTCGATCAACGGAGCCGCGACATTCTTGGCGTCCGCGTACGTCGGGTCGTCGGTGAAGCCCGTCCACGACTCCGTGATCTTGCGCTCACGGAAGTTGTAGTGCGCGACACCACGACGGCCGACGATGTACGTGTCGACCTGCTTGCCCTCGCGCTCCAGCCGTGCGGTCAGCTGCTCCGCCGCCTTGATCGCGTTGGAGTTGAAGGCGCCGGCCAGACCGCGGTCGCTCGTCAGGAGCAGCACCGCGGACCGCGTCACCGTCTCGGCCTGCGTGGTCAGCGGGTGCTTGGTGTTCGAGCCGGTGCCGACCGCCGTGACCGCGCGAGTGAGCTCGGTCGCGTAGGGCGTGGAGGCCGCCACCTTGCGCTGCGCCTTGACGACGCGCGAGGCGGCGATCATCTCCATCGCCTTCGTGATCTTCTTGGTCGCGCTGACGGATCGGATGCGACGCTTGTAGACCCGGAGCTGGGCTCCCATGAGTCAGGTCCCTTCCTTACGTCACTTGGCGGCTGCAGCCGGGGTGTCCTCGCCGAGCAGCTTGCCGTCCGAGGTCTCGAACTGCTTCTTGAACTCCGCGACGGCGTCGTCGATCGCCTGGATCGTGTCGTCCGACATCTTGGCGCCCTCCTTGATGGAGGTCATGAGGCCCTGGTGCTTGCGGTGCAGGAAGTCCAGGAGCTCACGCTCGAAGCGACGGATGTCGTTGACCGGAACGTCGTCCATACGGCCGTTGGTGCCGGCCCAGACGGAAACGACCTGGTCCTCGGTGGCCATCGGCTCGTACTGGTTCTGCTTCAGCAGCTCGACCATGCGCTGACCGCGCTCCAGCTGCGCCTTCGACGCGGCGTCCAGGTCGGAACCGAAGGCGGCGAACGCCTCCAGCTCACGGAACTGGGCGAGGTCCACGCGCAGACGGCCGGACACCTGGCGCATGGCCTTGTGCTGGGCGGAACCACCGACGCGGGAGACCGAGATACCGACGTTCAGGGCCGGACGCTGGCCGGCGTTGAACAGGTCGGACTCCAGGAAGCACTGGCCGTCGGTGATGGAGATGACGTTGGTCGGGATGAACGCCGAGACGTCGTTGGCCTTGGTCTCGACGATCGGCAGACCGGTCATCGAACCGGCGCCCATGTCGTCGGAGAGCTTGGCGCAGCGCTCCAGCAGACGGGAGTGCAGGTAGAAGACGTCACCCGGGTAGGCCTCACGGCCCGGCGGGCGGCGCAGCAGCAGGGACACGGCGCGGTAGGCGTCGGCCTGCTTCGAGAGGTCGTCGAAGATGATGAGGACGTGCTTGCCCGCGTACATCCAGTGCTGGCCGATGGCCGATCCGGTGTACGGCGCCAGGTACTTGAAGCCGGCCGGGTCGGACGCCGGGGCGGCGACGATGGTCGTGTACTCCAGCGCGCCGTTCTCCTCCAGCGCGCGGCGGACCGACGCGATGGTCGAGCCCTTCTGGCCGATGGCGACGTAGATGCAGCGGACCTGCTTCTTCGGGTCGCCGGAACGCCAGTTGTCACGCTGGTTGATGATCGTGTCGACGGCCAGGGCGGTCTTGCCGGTCTGCCGGTCACCGATGATCAGCTGGCGCTGGCCGCGGCCGATCGGGGTCATGGCGTCGACGGCCTTGTAGCCGGTCTCCATCGGCTCGTGCACCGACTTGCGCTGCATGACCGTGGGGGCCTGCAGCTCGAGGGCGCGACGGCCCTCGGTCTCGATCTCGCCGAGACCGTCGATGGGGTTGCCGAGCGGGTCGACGACGCGGCCGAGGTATCCCTCGCCCACCGCGACCGAGAGCACCTCACCGGTGCGCTGCACCGGCTGGCCCTCCTCGATGCCGCTGAACTCACCGAGGACGATGGCACCGATCTCGCGCTCCTCGAGGTTGAGGGCGAGGCCGAGGGTGCCGTCCTCGAACTTCAGCAGTTCGTTGGCCATGGCCGAGGGCAGACCCTCGACCTTCGCGATGCCGTCGCCGGCAAGGGTGACCGTACCGACCTCCTCGCGCGAGGCCGCGTCCGGCTTGTACGACTGGACAAAGTTCTCCAGCGCGTCCCGGATCTCCTCCGGCCGGATCGTGAGCTCCGCCATCTGGGTTCCCTGCTCTCCTTGTTGGGCCCGAAGTTTCTGTGGGGGTCTGGGGGCGACCCCCAGGAATCCTCTGCACGGCCCAACTCGGGCCGTTGTACTGCGTATGGAGTTGCTGCTAGCTCGCCATGCGGCGGCGGGCGTCCTCGAGCCGGTCCTCGATCGAACCGTTGATGACCTCGTCGCCGACCTGCACCCGGATCCCGCCGAGGACCTCGGGGTCCACGTCCAGGTTGAGGTGCATCTGGCGGCCGTAGAGCTTGGCCAGCGCGGCACCGAGGCGCTGCTTCTGGGTGTCGCTCAGCGGCGCCGCCGAGGTGACGACGGCGACCATGCGGTCACGGCGCGCGGCCGCGAGCTTGGACAGGGACTCGAGTCCCGCTTCCAGGCTACGTCCCCGCGGCGCGGTCACAAGGCGCGTCACCAGACGCTCGGTCGTCACGTTGGCGCGACCACCGATCAGCCGCCGCAGCAGCTCGCTCTTGGCGGAGACACTCGCGGCCCGGTCGGTCAGCGCGGCACGCAGCCCGGTGTCCGAGGAGACGATCCGGCTGAACCGGAACAGCTCGTCCTCCACGTCGTCGAGCGCGTCCGCCTTCTCGGCGGCGGTGAGGTCGGCGAGGTTCGCCAGCTCCTCGAGCGCGTCCACCAGGTCACGCGACTGCGACCACCGGGTACGCACCATGCCGGACACCAGGTCCGCGGTCGGCCCGCTGACCTGTGCGCCGAGCAGGCGCTGCACCAGTTCGGCCTTGGCCTCGCCGGGCTGCGCCGGGTCGGTGAGGACCCGACGCAGCGACGCCTCGCGGTCGAGCAGCGCGGTGACGGCGGCCAGCTCGTCGGCGAGCTGCGCCGCGTCCACGGACGTCGAGTCCGTCAGCGCGTCGAGACGCTCGCGTGCGGCAGCCAGGGCCTCGCGGCTCGCTCCGTTCATCGCGCGGCCTCGGCCTTCTCCTCGAGCTCGTCGAGGAAGCGGTCGATGACGCGGCTCTGCCGGGCGTGGTCCTCGAGGGACTCACCGACGAGCTTGCCGGCCAGCTCGGTGGCCAGCGTGCCGACGTCCTGTCGCAGCGCCTGAGCGGCGGCCTTGCGGTCGGCCTCGATCTGCGCGTGACCGGCGGCGACGATCTCCTCGCGCTGCCGCTGGCCTTCCGCCCGCATCTCGGCGATGAGGGTGGCACCCTGCTCCTGCGCCTCCTGGCGCAGACGCGCGGCCTCGTGCCGGGCCTCGGCGAGCTGGGCCTTGTACTGCTCAAGGACGCTCTGGGCCTCGACCTTCATGGCGTCGGCCTCTTCGATACCGCCTTCGATCGCCGCGCGACGCTCCTCCAGAACCTTGTTGATGTTCGGAAGCAGCTTCTTCCAGAAGAAGAAGAACACGATGGCGAAGGCGATGGTGCCGACGAGCAGCTCCGGGCCCGGGGGGACGAGCGGGTTCTGCTCCGTCTCCTCGGCCGCCAGCTGTACCAGGTTGGCGATCACATCAGTGCCTTTCGTCGATTCGTGTCGGGTAAGAGCTGATTACTTACCGAACACGAACGGCATAACGATGCCGATGAGGGCGAGCGCCTCACAGAAGGCGAAGCCCAGGATCTGGTTGGCACGGATCAGACCGGCGGCCTCGGGCTGGCGGGCCAGGGCCTGCGTGCCGTTACCGAAGATGATGCCGACGCCGATGCCGGGGCCGATCGCAGCGAGGCCGTAGCCGATCGAGCCGACGGAGCCGTGGACACCAGCGGTGGCGGCGAGGGTCTCAAGAGCGGACATGCCGGTTCTTCCTTCTCTTTCATGGACCGGTGGGGGTTGGCCACCGGACGTCTCGGGGTGGGCGGAGGTGGTACGGATCAGTGGTGCTCGGAGAGAGCGCCCTGAACGTAGGAGCAGGCGAGGAGCACGAAGACGTACGCCTGGACGGCCTGGACGAAGAGCTCGAAGCAGATCATGGCCATCGTCATCACGAAGGAGACGCCGGCGCCCACGACCAGCCAGCTGTTCAGCAGGTACCAGGAGGCCACGGTGAACATGACCAGCATCAGGTGACCGGCGAACATGTTGGCGAAGAGTCGAACCGCGTGCGTGAACGGGCGGACCAGCAGGTTCGAGAAGAACTCGATGACCATCACGAGCGGCAGCACCGCGCCGAGCGACTTGTCGTAGCCGGTGACGTTCTTGAAGAAGCCGACGAAGCCGTGCTTCTTGAAGGTCAGCACCACCCACGTGAGGTAGACGATCGCGGCGAGCACTGCCGGGTAGGCGATGACCGACGACACCGGGAACTGGGCCAGCGGAATCACGGACCAGACGTTCATGATCCAGATGAAGAAGAACAGCGAGACCATGAGCGGGACGTACTTCTCGCCCTCGCGCTTGCCCAACGTCTCGTACACGATGCCGCGGCGCACGAAGTCGTAGCCGGCCTCGCCGATCATCTGCACCTTGCCCGGGACGACCTTGGCCTTGCCGAAGGCGGCCCAGAAGAAGGCGACGATGACGAGGGTGGCAAGGAGGGCGAGCAGCATCACCTTGTTGAACTCGAAGCCCCCCACCGTGGCGAGCGGCTTGAACATGAAGGACTGCAGGCCCGGGGCCGGGAAACCGCACCCGTTGTCGGACAGGACCCGACAACTCCAGTCAAAGGCGAGCTGGGTCTGGTCAGCACTCACCGCGGGCTCCTTCGGCGTGACGCATGGGTACGGCAACCTCGTTGTGTCGGCGCGGCGCGCAGCCGCGGATCGGCACCGGACTGGTGTTACGGATGTGGGGGCGGCTTCGGGCCCTCGAGCCTCGCGATTGAGCAGGCGTCAGCTCAAGTGCCCGCGCCCGCGATGCCGCAGTTGGCACCGGACGATAGCAGGATCTCTCACACGTCTTTATCCCGGCCCTACCCCTCACGTCGCGGAGCCCGCCTTCTGGGACTTCTCGCGCTCCTGGGAGTCCGGGTCGACGTAGAACAGCTTGGCCTTCATGTGCGCACGAGCCTGCGCGGCCATCCACACGACGGTCGCGACGACGAGCGAGAGGGCGAACGCCTTCGCGTTGAAGAGGGACGTGTCCTTGAAGAGGCCCACGAAGATCAGAAGCAGCAGCAGCTGTGCGACATAGAGCATCAGGCCCATGGCCTGGAACAGATGCGGGAGCGTTTTTGCGGTCCACTGCAGGACGTACAGGCCGATCCCCATGAAGACGATGGCCAGCACCGCACCGACAGCCGCGCCGAGCGCCCCCTTGCCACCCGCGACAACACCGCCGGCGGCCACGGCGAGCACGCCGACGGCCGCTGTGGGCACAGCGGTCTGCAGTAGGTTCCGGGCGTCATTGGACGGCATGGCGGCAACTCCGCTTTCACAGGGGGCAGGGTGTCGTCATGGACGAGCGTAGTCCCGGGCCGAGTGGGGTCCTCACACCGAGGGTCCCTCTCACTGGGCCCATCGGCTCTTTCCCGGGGTTCTCGTGAACCGTATCACAAACTATTTGATGCGGTCTTTACCTAGACGGTGTGCCCGCCGTCACACATGAGGGTGAACCTGCGCGTCTGCGCAGGCGGCGGGGCGACTTGTCTGGTATTGAAACCCTTTGCACCCTCACGGGTCGGCAATGCGTTAGTCAGATTCTTACCTTGTAGGTCAACGCGACGACTCGGCCTTGTGCCGGGTCGGCCGGATCCGGCTGCTGACGGCCGTGGCCCCGTTGACACCCGCGGTGATCGGGGCCAGGTGCTCGTGCTCCGGCTCCGGTTCCTCCTCCGCCTCGCACGCGGCGGGTGCCTCCGCTTCCTCGGGTTCGCCGTCGCGGCGGCGCCGGTAGCGCGGCGGGACGAAGCTCTCGGCCCAGCGCGGGGCACGCGGTGTGAACCTCGGCAGCAGGAGGAGCACGAGGCCGACCGCGCTCAGTGCGACGATGCCGAGCACGATCCACAGGGACGCCGAGTTCACGGAGTACGCCAGGGCGCCGAAGGCGATCAGCGCCGACCAGAAGTACATGATCAGCACGGCCCGGCTGTGCGAGTGGCCGATCTCCAGGAGCCGGTGGTGCAGATGACCGCGGTCGGCGGCGAACGGCGACTGGCCGCGCCAGGTGCGGCGCACGATCGCGAGCACGAGGTCGGCGGCCGGGATGGCGATGATCGTCAGCGGCAGCAGCAGCGGGATGTAGACCGGGACGGTCTGGTGGACCGTCTCGCGCTCGGAACCGGAGAAGAGGTTCATCGCGTCCGGGTCCACCTGCCCGGTGATCGAGATGGCGCCCGCGGCGAGCACGAGTCCGATCAGCATCGAGCCCGAGTCGCCCATGAAGATCCGCGCCGGGTGCATGTTGTGCGGCAGGAAGCCCAGGCACATGCCCATCAGGATCGCCGCGAACAGGGTCGCCGGGGCCGCCGCCTCCAGGCCGTAGCCGTACCAGATCCGGTACGCGTACATGAAGAACGCGGCGGACGCGATGCACACGACGCCCGCGGCGAGGCCGTCGAGGCCGTCGACGAAGTTCACCGCGTTGATCGTGATGACGACCAGCGCCACGGTCAGCAGAGTGCCCTGCCACGGGGTGAGCGAGACCGTGCCGACGCCGGGGACGGGCAACCACAGGATCGTCAGACCCTGCATGACCATCACGCCCGCGGCGATCATCTGGGCGCCGAGCTTGATCAGGGCGTCGATCTCGAACTTGTCGTCCAGCACGCCGATCAGCCAGATCAGCGCGGCCCCCGACAGCAGTGCCCGTGGCTCGTTCGACTTGGCGAAGACCTCGTTGAGGTTCTCCAGGTGGTCGGCGACCAGCAGGCCCGCGCACAGGCCGAAGAACATGGCGATACCGCCGAGCCGGGGGGTCGGTTCCCGATGCACGTCACGGGCCCGGATCTCCGGCATGGCTCCGGCCACGATCGCGAATTTGCGTACCGGCCCAGTCAGCAGATACGTCACCGCGGCCGTGATGCAGAGCGTCAGCAGGTATTCACGCACTGGCTTCCCCACAGGTCTCGCTGAACGTCCTCAGCACCACACCCTAGCTTCGCGTGCATATGGTTGAGGACAATCGGGTAGCGACGATGGTTGCACGTTCGGCTGTGCACTCCGCTGCGCCTACCCCCTACCAGCCGGGATACGGCGGAAATCCGCCGGCCAGCTCCCGCACTTCTTCACGTGCCTTCCTCCCGTCCACCTCGTCGCGCAGCACGGACACGAGGAGCGCGGCGATGTACGACATCTCGGCCTCGCCCATGCCCTGCGTGGTCAGCGCGGCGGTGCCGAGGCGCAGTCCGCGTGCGTCGCCGTGAGGCAGCGCGCACGTGTCCAGGATCATGCCGGCCGCCGTGAGCCGCCCCCGAGCGGTGCGGCCGTCCACCCCGAGCGGGGCCGGGTCCACGGTCAGCAGATGGGTGTCGGTGCCTCCGGTGGTGATCGCCAGCCCCGCGGCGCCCAGGTCCGCGGCGAGCCGCCGGGCGTTGGCCACCACCTGGCGGGCGTATGCGGCGAAGTCCTCCGTCGAGGCCTCCCCGAAGGCGACCGCCTTGGCCGCGATGCTGTGCATCTGCGCGCCGCCCTGGGTGAACGGGAAGACCGCCCGGTCCACACGCTCCGCCAATTCGCTCCCGCACAGGATCATGCCGCCTCGTGGACCACGCAGCACCTTGTGCGTGGTGGCGCAGACGACATCGGCGTACGGCACCGGATTGGGCGCCGCTCCCCCGGCGACCAGCCCGATCGGATGGGCGGCGTCCGCGATGAGATACGCGCCCACCTCGTCGGCGACCTGCCGGAAGAAGGCGTAGTCGATGTGGCGCGGATAGGCGATGGACCCGCACACGATGGCCTTGGGCCGGTGCGTACGGGCCAGGGAGCGCACCTGGTCGTGGTCGATGAGTCCCGAGTCCGCCTCGACCCCGTAGCCGACGAAGTCGAACCAGCGGCCGGAGAAGTTGGCGGGCGACCCGTGCGTGAGATGCCCGCCGTACGGCAGCCCCAGGGCGAGCACGGTGTCACCGGGTCTGAGCAGCGCGGCGTACGCGGCCAGCACCGCCGACGATCCCGAGTGCGACTGCACATTGGCGTGCTCGGCCCCGAAGAGCGCCTTCGCCCGGTCGACCGCGATCCGCTCGGCGACGTCGACGATCTCGCAGCCCCCGTGGTAGCGGGCGCCGGGATAGCCCTCGGCGTACTTGTTGGCGAGCGGAGAGCCGAGGGCGGCGAGCACGGCCGGCGAGGTGAAGTTCTCGGCGGCGATGAGCTGCAGCGTCGTCGACTGACGGGTGAGCTCTCCGAGGATGATGTCGGCGAGTTCGGGGTCCTGCCGACGCAGGACGTCGGCCTCGAGGGTGTGCGTGACCGCCATGGTGGGCTCCGGGGCTCCGGGCATCGGAAACGTACGTCCAATGTAGGCCCGGGTTCGCCGGGGCGCCGGATGGTTACCGCCGTGCAGGTGCAACGCGCTCGTTCGGAACCTGCCTGCGTCACCCGGTCAGGCCCGGGTGGGCACTCCCGTCAGCGCCGTCACGACCGGTTCCAGTGCTTGGTGGATCTCGTCCCCGACCGACCGGAAGAAGGTGAGCGGGGCCCCGTACGGGTCGTAGACCTCGTCCGCACCCGCCGTGGGGGCGAGGAGCCAGCCGCGCAGGGCCGCCGCGGCCCGGACCAGGGCACGGGCGCGGGCGACCACACCGTCCTCCAGCGGGGGCAGCGTGGCCGGGTCTATCGCCCGCACGAGGCGGGTGAACTCCTTCAGCGTGAAGGTGCGCAGTCCCGCCGAGTGGCCCATGGAGATCACCTGGGCCCGGTGGTCGCGCGTCGCGGTCAGCACCAGGTCGGCCCGGATGACGTGTTCGTCCAGGAGTTCCCGGCCGACGAAGCCGGAGGCGTCAGCGCCGAAGTCGGCGAGGACCGCCGCCGCGTTCGCCTCCATGGGCGCGCCCTCGTGACCCCAGGTGCCGGCACTCTCCACGATCAGCCCGCCCCACAGGGGGTCGCCGAGCCGGTCCGCGAGGAAATGCCGGGTCAGCCGCTCGGTGATCGGCGAGCGGCACACGTTGCCGGTGCTGACGTGGAGGATGCGGAAAGTGTCGCGGGGAAGCCCGAAGGTCCCCGTCTCGTCCCCGTTGCCTATGCCACGCCCCGCGTCAGGGGCTGTCAATTCGCCACCTCGAGGTCGGGTACGACCTTTCGCAGCTCGTCCGCGGACAGGGCACCGGCCCGCAGCAGGACGGGCACCTTGCCGGTGACGTCGACGATCGAGGAGGGGATGTTCCCGGGGGTGGGACCGCCGTCCAGGTAGACGGAGACGGAGTCGCCGAGCATTTCCTGGGCGTCGTCGCAGTTCTCCGGCGCCGGGTGGCCGGTCAGGTTGGCGGAGGAGACGGCCATCGGGCCGACTTCGGTCAGCAGTTCGATGGCGACCGGGTGCAGCGGCATACGCACGGCAACGGTCCCACGCGTGTCCCCGAGGTCCCACTGCAACGACGGCTGATGCCGCGCGACGAGCGTGAGGGCGCCCGGCCAGAACGCGTCGACCAGTTCCCAGGCCATCTCGGAGAAGTCCGTGACGAGGCCGTGCAGGGTGTTCGGGGAGCCGATGAGGACGGGCGTGGGCATATTGCGGCCCCGGCCCTTGGCCTGGAGCAGGTCGGCCACGGCCTCCGAGGAGAACGCGTCGGCGCCGATGCCGTACACGGTGTCGGTCGGCAGCACCACGAGTTCGCCACGGCGGACGGCGGACGCGGCTTCGCGCAGACCGGTCGTGCGGTCGGTCGCGTCGTTGGTGTCGTATCGCCGTGCCATCTTCAGCTGGCCTCCTCGTACACGTACTGCTGCGGAAAGAGAGTCTTCGGGCCGCTCACGGCAGCGCCCTGCGGGCGGTCGCGAAGCGGGGGCGGTTGTTGAGGTCGGGGTGATCGGCCGCGTCGGCCCAGCCCCGTTCCTCGGTGAAGATCCACGGCACCTGGCCGCCCTGGGTGTCGGCGTGCTCGATGACGACGACGCCGCCGGGGCGCAGCAGCCGGTGCGCCGTGCGCTCCAGGCCGCGGATGAGCTCGAGGCCGTCCTCGCCGGAGAACAGGGCGAGTTCCGGATCGTAGTCCCGGGCCTCCGGCGCGACGTACTCCCATTCGGTGAGCGGGATGTACGGCGGGTTGGAGATCACGAGGTCGACCTGGCCGTCGAGGTCGTGGAAGGCGTCCAGGGCGTCGCCCTGGCGCAGGTCGACCCTGGAGCCCTCCATGTTCTTGCGGGTCCACTGGAGCGCCTCGTCGGACAGCTCCACGGCGTGCACACGGGAGCGCGGCACCTCCTGGGCCAGGGCGAGCGCGATGGCACCCGAACCCGTGCACAGGTCCACGATCAGCGGCTCGACCACGTCCATCGCCCGCACGGCGTCTATGGCCCAGCCGACCACCGACTCGGTCTCCGGGCGGGGCACGAACACCCCGGGCCCCACCTGGAGTTCCAGGTACCTGAAGTAGGCGCGTCCCGTGATGTGCTGGAGCGGTTCGCGGGCCTCGCGGCGGGCGATGACCTCCCAGTACCGGGCGTCGAAGTCCGAGTCCTTCACGGAGTGCAGCGCGCCCCGCTTGACGCCGTGCACGAAGGCGGCAAGCTCCTCCGCGTCGTTGCGCGGCGAGGGCACGCCGGCGTCGGCCAGCCGCTGGGTGGCCTGGGCCACCTCCGCGAGCAGCAGGTTCACGCTGGTCCTCCGGTTGTCTACGTGCCTTACGCGGCTGCGAGCTTGGCGGCCGAGTCCGCGTCGACGCAGGCCTGGATCACCGCGTCGAGGTCGCCGTCCAGGACCTGGTCCAGGTTGTAGGCCTTGAAGCCGACGCGGTGGTCCGAGATGCGGTTCTCCGGGAAGTTGTACGTACGGATCTTCTCGGAGCGGTCGACGGTGCGGACCTGGCTGCGGCGGGCGTCGGCGGCCTCCTTCTCCGCCTCCTCCTGCGCCATGGCGAGCAGCCTGGAGCGCAGGATACGCATCGCCTGCTGCTTGTTCTGCAGCTGGCTCTTCTCGTTCTGGCAGGAGGCGACGACTCCGGTCGGCAGGTGCGTGATGCGCACGGCGGAGTCGGTCGTGTTGACGGACTGGCCACCGGGGCCCGAGGAGCGGTAGACGTCGATCCGAAGGTCGTTCGCGTTGATCTCGACGTCGACCTCCTCCGCCTCCGGCGTGACCAGCACACCGGCCGCGGAGGTGTGGATACGGCCCTGGGACTCCGTCGCGGGCACGCGCTGCACACGGTGCACCCCGCCCTCGTACTTCAGACGGGCCCACACGCCCTGGCCGGGCTCCTGGGTGCCGCGGGCCTTCACGGCGACCT
Source organism: Streptomyces sp. NRRL F-5122 (assembly GCF_001507435.1). Taxonomy (GTDB): domain Bacteria; phylum Actinomycetota; class Actinomycetes; order Streptomycetales; family Streptomycetaceae; genus Streptomyces; species Streptomyces lannensis. The sequence continues at coordinate 10,791 of NZ_LMWH01000237.1, read as the reverse complement.
GCACGTCCTTGTAGCCGCCGAGCTCGGACTCGGTGGAGTCGATGATCTCGGTCTTCCAGCCGACGCGCTCGGCGTAGCGCAGGTACATACGGAGCAGGTCTCCGGCGAACAGGGCGGACTCGTCGCCGCCCGCGCCCGCCTTGACCTCGAGGATGACGTCCTTGTCGTCGCTGGGGTCGCGCGGGACGAGGAGGAGGCGCAGTTTCTCGGTCAGCTCCTCGCGCTGCCCCTCCAGGTCCTTGACCTCGGCCGCGAAGTCCGGGTCGTCGGCGGCCAGTTCGCGGGCGGTCTCGATGTCGTCACCGGTCTGCTTCCAGGAGCGGTACGTGGCGACGATGGGACTCAGCTCGGCATAACGCTTGTTGAGCGTGCGTGCGTTGGCCTGGTCGGCGTGGACCGACGGATCCGCCAGCTTCTTCTCCAGGTCGGCGTGTTCACCGACCAGCTCCTCGACCGCCTCGAACATCTCCGACTCCCTGGATTGTCCCCAGCCGGGCCGGGCATGGGGACGTACGTACGACGAACTGTGGCTGCACCGCAAAGCGCCGGTCCCGGGCCCCCGCTTCCACACGTGAAGACGGGAACACCGGAGACCGGCGCTGTGGGCTCGCTACTTCTTGGCAGCGGCAGCCTTGCCGAAGCGGGCCTCGAAGCGGGCCACACGGCCACCGGTGTCGAGGATCTTCTGCTTGCCCGTGTAGAACGGGTGGCACTCGGAGCAGACCTCGGCCCGGATGGTGCCGGACCCGATCGTGCTGCGGGTGGTGAACGACGCGCCACAGGTGCAGCTGACCTGCGTCTCGACGTACTCGGGGTGGATGTCGCGCTTCAAGGTGTCTCCTAGGTTTCGGGAGGGCGCCGGGTCGCAGACGCGGGATGCGGGAGCGTGAACCGGAGCCGACGTACCAGTCTGCCAGGACTGGCCGCATCCCCCAAAACCGGGGGCACAAGTGATCTATTCCCCGCCCGTGACCGGGGCCCGGGAAGGGTCCATGCGGCGTCGGCGCGCCGCTGCCGCCGCCCGTGCCGGGGGGGGGGTCCGCGGTGGTGGCCGCCGGGCTCAGGACGACGCCACGACGCCCTTGGCCTCGCCCGTCGCCGTGCCCTGCGTCGCCTTCGCCGGGATCGGCTTGTCGTTCTCCAGCGCACTCCAGATCAGGCGGGCCTTGGACTTGTCGGTCAGGACCCGGTTGGGGTTCGCCGGGTCGTACTGGACCGGCATCGTCACCATGTTCATGTGGGAGGAGCTGATGCCCTTCAGCCCGTTGGCGAAGGACGCCAGGGCCTTGACCGAGGCCAGGTCGGAGTCGGTGGTGACCGCCTTGGTCGCGGTGTCGGCCAGGTCCACCAGCTTCGTCGGGCTGGACAGGATGCCGATCTGCTTGACCTGGTCGACCAGCGCCTTGACGAAGGCCTGCTGGAGCTGGATGCGGCCCAGGTCGGAGCCGTCGCCCACGCCGTGCCGGGTACGGACCAGGCCGAGCGCCTGCCGGCCGTCGAGGGTGTGTGTGCCGGCCGGGAGCGCGAGGTGGCTCTCCCGGTCGTCGATGGCCTTGGTGGTGGTCACCTGGACGCCGCCGAGGTCGTCTATCAGCTTCTGGAATCCGGCGAAGTCCACCTCGACGTAGTGGTCCATGCGGATACCGGTGATCGACTCGACGGTCTTCACGGCGCACGTGGCGCCTCCGGTGGAGTACGCCGAGTTGAACATGACGCTCCGGGCCGCGGGCTGCGCGTTCCCCTTGCTGTCGGTGCACTCCGGTCGGTCCACGAGCGTGTCGCGCGGGACGGAGACCACGCTGGCCTTCTTGTGGCCCTTGTAGACGTGCACGATCATCGCCGTGTCGGAGCGGGCGCTGCCGTCGTCGGTCCCCCCGCCCAGCGTCCTGTTGCTGCCGGAACGGGTGTCCGAGCCCAGGACCAGGATGTTCTCGGAGCCGTTGTCGACCTTCGCGGGCCGGTCGGTGCCGAGTGCCTGGTTGATGTCGACACTCTTGATGTTGCCGTTGAGCTTGAAGTACAGGTACCCGACACCGGTGCCGCCGAGGACGACGATGCCCGCGGCGGTCCAGGCCATGACGACGAGAGCCCGGCGTCCCTTGCCCCGGGGCTTGCGGCGGCGGCCCTTGGCCCGGCGTCGCGGCCCGGGCGTCACGGTCTCGTCGGCTATGCCGGCGTCCGGCGTGCTCTCGGCAGGCATGTGCTCCTCAGTTCTCGTCCCGGTCGGGTACCCCTTGTATTCAGGGTCACGCCTGGTCAGTGGCGAACCTCCCCGGAGCGTTCGGCTGCGTCGAGCCGGGGGGACCGTGCGGGATCCCCGTCACTCCGACGGTCGCTCCGTCCGGTCAGACGGAGGAACCGGAGCCAGGGTTGCACGACGCACCGTGGCCATATCGTGGACGTACGATCACAGACTGTTATCCGATCATGGTGTCGAACGGCGCTCACCTGCGGTTTCACCCGGTGAGGGCGTAGTACCGGAAAACGGTACCGACACTGATTCTTGTGGCGAACGTCTCGTTCGAGAGCACATGGAGGCACCCGGGTCCGGACAACGCAGAGGGCCGCCCCGTCGCCGTGCGACGGGGCGGCCCTCGGGCCTTCGGACGGGCTCAGTCGCCGTTCGGCGTGGGCGTCGTCTTCTGGATCTGCATCAGGAACTCGATGTTCGACTTCGTCTGCTTCATCTTGTCGAGGAGCAGTTCGATCGCCTGCTGTTGGTCGAGCGCGTGCAGCACCCGGCGCAGCTTCCACACGATGGCGAGCTCCTCGTTGCCGAGCAGGATCTCCTCCTTGCGGGTGCCGGACGCGTCGACGTCCACCGCCGGGAAGATGCGCTTGTCGGCGAGCTTCCGGTCGAGCTTGAGCTCCATGTTGCCGGTGCCCTTGAACTCCTCGAAGATCACCTCGTCCATGCGGGACCCGGTGTCCACCAGGGCGGTGGCGAGGATGGTCAGCGAACCGCCGTCCTCGATGTTCCGGGCCGCGCCGAAGAAGCGCTTCGGCGGGTAGAGGGCCGTGGAGTCGACACCACCGGACAGGATGCGGCCGGAGGCCGGAGCCGCCAGGTTGTACGCACGGCCCAGACGGGTGATCGAGTCGAGCAGCACGACGACGTCGTGGCCCAGCTCCACCAGGCGCTTGGCCCGCTCGATGGCGAGCTCGGCGACCGTGGTGTGGTCCTCGGCCGGACGGTCGAAGGTCGAGGAGATGACCTCGCCCTTGACCGACCGCTGCATGTCGGTGACCTCTTCCGGACGCTCGTCGACAAGGACGACCATCAGGTGGCACTCGGGGTTGTTGTGGGTGATCGCGTTGGCGATCGCCTGCATGATCATGGTCTTGCCGGTCTTCGGCGGGGCCACGATCAGACCGCGCTGGCCCTTGCCGATCGGCGACACCAGGTCGATGATCCGGGTGGTCAGCACGCCCGGGTCGGTCTCCAGGCGGAGCCTGTCCTGCGGGTACAGCGGGGTGAGCTTGTTGAACTCCGGGCGGCCACGGCCGTGTTCGGGCGCCATGCCGTTGACGGAGTCCAGCCGGACGAGCGCGTTGAACTTCTCGCGCCGCTCGCCCTCCTTCGGCTGCCGGACCGCGCCGGTGATGTGGTCGCCCTTGCGCAGACCGTTCTTGCGGACCTGGGCGAGGGAGACGTACACGTCGTTCGGACCCGGCAGATAGCCCGAGGTACGGATGAAGGCGTAGTTGTCGAGGATGTCCAGGATGCCGGCAACGGGGATCAGGACGTCGTCCTCGGCCAACTGCGGCTCGGCGGCGATGTCGTCGCGGCCGCGACGGCCACGGCGGTCGCGGTAGCGACCACGACGGCCACGGCGGCCGCCCTCGAAGTCGTCGTCGTCCTGCTGCTGCGTCCGGTCCTGACGGCCGCCGCCCTGCTGCTGCTGGCTCTGCTGCTGACGCTGCTGGCCGCCCTGGCCCTGCTGCTGGTCGTCGCCCTTGCCGCGGCGGTCACGGTCGCGGTCACGCCCGCGCTCGCGGCGGTCACGGCGGCGGCCCTCGCCATCGCCGCCGTCGGCCCTGCCGTCGCCCTGCGCCGACGTCTCGACCTTCGACTCGCTCTTCGCCTCGGCGGCGACCGTCTCGGGGCTGCCCGCCTCGGCGGTGGCGCGACGCCGACGGCGCTCGCCCTGGGCCTCGTCACCGGCTCCCTGGCCGGGAATCTCGATCTGCTGCGCGGCGGACTGCTCGGAGGCCTTCTCCGCCTGCGGTTCGGCCGCGGCCTCGTCGCCGGTGCGGGTCCTGGAGGTGGCCCGGCGCTTGGGCTTGGCCTCGGTGGCCGCCTCGGCCTTGGCCGGGGCGCCTCCGGCCTGCGCCTCCTTGATGACCTCGATCAGCTGGCTCTTGCGCATGCGCGCCGTGCCCCTGATGCCGAGGCCGGATGCGACCTGCTGCAGCTCGGCCAGCACCATGCCCTCGAGGCCGGTACCGCGGCGCCGCCGGGAGCCGGCACCGGTGGCAGGCGCAGAGGCGTCCGTGGCGGGCGCGGCAGCGGTCTCGTCGACACGTGCGCCCATCAGATCGGTGGTGTCGCTCACGAAGGGTCCTTCCCTGGAGCGGACGTCGGCCTGTCTGGCTCGGCGACCGGTTGTGCTGTCCGGCTTCGATCCCGTCTGTGTGGACCGTGCCGGGGCGGTGGTCCGCCAAAACGGCGGAAGAGATATCTGATGATTGGCGCTTCCCGAAGGCGTGGCACTCGGATTTGTGTCACTCGGCTCGGTGACGCCGATTCCGGAGCGTGCTCGGCAACCCGCTCAGTGTCCGCGTACGACGTACTGCTCACGTACGCGGTACGGAACACAGTGCGGCTTGGGAGGCTCCCGGAAGAATGGTTGTCCCGGACGGGGACACGATGCACCTTGCCATGGCGGGGTGGGGTGCAGACTTGAGGTTAACACTACCGGATCCAACAAACATTCCCCCTCTCGAAATCCGGCAACCGTGTGTCAGGACGCAAGCGGCAGCACGCTCGCTCCCTGGCTGTCCAGCTCCAGCCGATTGGCGGCCCAGCCCTCGCCCGCCAGATCGGCCACCTTGTCGGCGCTCGCGCCGTCGGCCAGCGCGAGGACGGTGGGTCCCGCGCCGGAGATCACCGCGGGGATCCCGTCCGCCCGCAGCCGTTCCACCAGCGCCGCGCTCTCCGGCATCGCCGGGGCGCGGTACTCCTGGTGGAGACGGTCTTCCGTGGCGGGCAGCAGCAGCTCGGGACGCCTGGTCAGCGCCTCGACGAGCAGTGCGGCGCGGCCCGCGTTCGCCGCTGCGTCGACGTGCGGCACGGTGCGCGGGAGCAGTCCGCGCGCCGTCTGAGTCAGCACCGGCTTTCCGGGCACGAAAACCACCGGAACGACGGAATCGACGGGGTCCATGCGGATCGCACGGGCGGAGCCGCGCTCCATCCAGGAAAGTGTGAATCCGCCGAGGAGACAGGCCGCGACGTTGTCCGGATGACCCTCGATCTCGGTGGCGAGCTCCAGCAGTGCGACGTCGTCGAGCCGGCTGTCCGCGCCTATGGTCACGGCGCGGGCGGCGACGATGCCGGCGCAGATGGCGGCGGAGGAGGAGCCGAGGCCACGACCGTGCGGAATGCGGTTGGCGCAGACGATCTCCAGGCCGCGCGGCTGTCCGCCTAGGGCGTCGAAGGCGGCGCGCAGGGACCGTACGAGGAGATGGCCCTCGTCGCGCGGAAGCGTCTCGCTGCCCTCGCCCGCGATGTCGATGTGCAGCCCGGAGTCGGCCACTCGGACGACGACGTCGTCGTACAGCCCCAGCGCCAGGCCAAGGGCGTCGAAGCCCGGGCCGAGGTTGGCGCTGGTGGCGGGGACGCGCACCCGGACGGCGGCGGCGCGGAACGCTGGACCGGCCATCGCTCGATGACTCTCCTTGAGCTGCGTGATGGTCGAGTGACTTTCGAGGCGTACGGGAAACCCGGGGGCCGGGCCGCAGGGACGACGCGGTACCGCGGCATATGCGGCGGGCGGGTTCGGTACAGCCTATCGAAGGAAGGTTCTGTGGCGACATAGGGCGCACGGGAGGCGCACGATGCGTGTCGCAAGCCCCCTGTGCCCCCTCTGCCGGATGCCATCAGGGTTATCCCCCGGCGGCGCCCGCGTTAAGCAAGCCCGAGCCGTTCGGCCGCCGCCGCCGCGTCGACCGGGACCGTGACCGGCTGCGGGGCGCCCGCGACGGCCCAGTCGGGGTCCTTGAGGCCGTTTCCGGTGACGGTGCACACGATCCGCTGGCCGGGGTCGACCTCACCCCGCTCGACGGCCTTCAGCAGACCGGCGACGGACGCGGCGGAGGCGGGCTCCACGAAGACGCCCTCCTGCGCGGCCAACAGACGGTAGGCGCGCAGAATCTCACGGTCCGTCACCTCATCGATGAACCCGCCCGATTCGTCCCTCGCCGCCAGGGCGTACTTCCAGGACGCCGGGTTGCCGATGCGGATCGCGGTGGCGATGGTCGAGGGGTCCTTCACGACCTCGCCGCGCACGATCGGGGCCGAGCCGGAGGCCTGGAAACCCCACATGCGCGGGGTCCGCCGGGCGACGCCGTCCGCGGCGTACTCCTTGTAGCCCTTCCAGTAGGCCGTGATGTTGCCCGCGTTGCCGACCGGCAGGACGTGGATGTCGGGTGCGTCGCCGAGCATGTCGACGATCTCGAAGGCCGCCGTCTTCTGGCCCTCGATACGCACCGGGTTGACGGAATTGACCAGCGCGACCGGATAGTTGTCGGACAGCGCCCGGGCGAGGGTGAGGCAGTCGTCGAAGTTGCCGTCCACTTGGAGGATCTTCGCGCCGTGCACCAGGGCCTGGCCCATCTTGCCCAGCGCGATCTTGCCCCGGGGCACGAGCACGGCCGACACCATCTGGGCGCGCACGGCGTAGGCGGCGGCCGAGGCGGAGGTGTTCCCGGTGGAGGCGCAGATGACCGCCTTGGCGCCCTCCTCCTTGGCCTTGCTGATGGCCATCGTCATACCGCGGTCCTTGAAGGACCCGGTGGGGTTCGCACCCTCCACCTTGAGGTGGACCTCGCAGCCGGTGCGCTCGGAGAGCACCTGCGCGGGCACGAGCGGGGTGCCGCCCTCACGGAGCGTCACGACGGGCGTACTGTCGGACACCGGCAGCCTGTCCCGGTACTCCTCGATGATTCCGCGCCACTGGTGGGTCATTGCTGACTACTCTCCTTCAACCCGCATGATGCTGGCGACACCCCGCACGGTGTCGAGGCTGCGCAGCGCCTCGACGGTCCCGGCCAGGGACGCGTCGGACGCACGATGGGTGACGACGACGAGCGAGGCCTCCCCGCCCTCCCGTCGCCCGGATCCGCCCTGCTCGGCGGCGGCCGCGTCGCCGCCGCCCTGGCTCCTGCTCTGCTGGCGAACCGTGTCGATCGAGACGTCGTGCTCGGCGAAAACGGTCGCGACCTGAGCGAGAACACCCGGTTTGTCGGCGACGTCGAGGCTGATGTGATAGCGCGTGACGACATCGCCCATCGGGGACACGGGCAGAGCCGCGTAGGCGGACTCGCCGGGCCCGGTGGCCCCGCTGAGCCGGTTGCGGCACACGGCGACGAGGTCGCCGAGTACGGCGGAGGCCGTCGGCGCACCGCCGGCACCGGGGCCGTAGAACATCAGCCGGCCCGCGGCGTCCGACTCGACGAACACGGCGTTGTAGGCGCCGCGCACCGACGCGAGCGGATGGGCCAGCGGAATCATCGCGGGGTGCACACGCGCGGTGACCGATCCCCCGTCGGCGGCGCGCTCGCAGATGGCGAGCAGCTTGATGGTGCAGCCCATCTTCTTCGCCGAGGCGAAGTCCGCGGCCGTGACCTCCGTCATTCCCTCGCGGTAGACGTCGTCGAGGCGCACGCGCGTGTGGAAGGCGATCCCGGCGAGAATGGCGGCCTTGGCGGCCGCGTCGAACCCCTCGACGTCGGCGGTCGGGTCGGCCTCCGCGTATCCGAGGGCGGTGGCCTCGTCGAGGGCCTCCTGATATCCGGCCCCCGTCGAGTCCATCTTGTCGAGGATGAAGTTCGTCGTCCCGTTGACGATCCCCAGCACCCGGTTGACCTTGTCACCGGCGAGCGACTCGCGCAGCGGGCGGATCAACGGGATGGCACCGGCGACGGCGGCCTCGTAGTACAGGTCGCGTCCGTGCTCCTCCGCCGCGGCGTGCAGAGCGGCACCATCCTGGGCGACGAGCGCCTTGTTGGCCGAGACGACCGACGCGCCGTGCTCGAAGGCCGTGGTGATCAGCGTGCGGGCGGGCTCGATCCCCCCGATGACCTCCACCACCACGTCGATGTCCCCGCGTTTGACCAGGGCGGTGGCATCGGTGGTGACGAGTTCGGCGGGAATGCCCTGCCGCACTTTGGACGGCCGGCGGACGGCGACCCCCGCCAGCTCCACGGGGGCCCCGATCCTCGCGGCGAGATCGTCGGCGTGCGTCGTCATGATGCGCGCAACCTCTGAGCCGACAACCCCACAGCCCAGCAGCGCCACCTTCAGCGGACGCGTACGCATCATGCGACCTCGTTTCCTCATGCGGTCTACGGTTGACCCAGTCTCACTCACCGGACGGCGCTTTCAGCCCTTTGTCCGAATCGTGAGACGTCTATTTCATTTGTCGGCGGCGGACGACCGGAAGATCTTCCGCCGGAGCTGCGGCCCCCGGGAGGGTGTCCGGGCGGTCACCCGACGTCGAGACGCAGCAGGTCCTCCTCCGTCTCACGGCGGACGATCACACGGGCCTCGCCGTCGCCCACGGCGACGACGGGCGGGCGGAGCACGTGGTTGTAGTTGCTGGCCATCGACCGGCAGTACGCCCCGGTGGCGGGCACGGCGATGAGGTCGCCGGGCGCGAGATCGGCGGGCAGGAAGGCGTCCCGCACCACGATGTCCCCGCTCTCGCAGTGCTTGCCGACCACACGCACCAGCATCGGCTCGGCGTCGGAGGTGCGCGAGACGAGGGCGACGCTGTACTCGGCGTCGTACAGCGCGGTGCGGATGTTGTCCGACATGCCGCCGTCGACGGAGACATAGGTGCGCAGCCCGTCGAGGGGCTTGATGGTGCCGACCTCGTACAGCGTGAACGCGGTGGGCCCGACGATGGCGCGCCCCGGCTCCACGGAGATACGGGGGGTCCGCAGACGGGCGGACTCGCACTCGCGCGAGACGATCTCGGTGAGTGCCTTGGCGATCTCGTGCGGCTCACGCGGATCGTCGTCACTCGTGTACGCGATCCCGAGCCCGCCGCCGAGGTCGATCTCGGGCAGCTCGATGCCGTGCTCGTCCCGGATGTCCTTCAGCAGCCCCACCACACGGTGGGCGGCGACCTCGAAGCCCGACATGTCGAAGATCTGCGACCCGATGTGACTGTGGATGCCGATGACCTCGAGCCCGTCGAGCTGGAGAGCACGGCGCACGGCCTCCGCCGCCTGCCCGCCGGCGAGCGGGACGCCGAACTTCTGGTCCTCGTGCGCGGTGGCGATGAACTCGTGGGTGTGCGCCTCGACGCCCACGGTGACCCGGATCTGGACGCGCTGCCGCCTGCCGAGCGACGAGGCGATGTGCGCCACCCGCACGATCTCCTGGAAGGAGTCGAGCACGATCCGCCCGACACCGGCCTCGACGGCCCTGGTGATCTCCTCGGTGGACTTGTTGTTGCCGTGGAAGGCGATGCGGTCGGCAGGCATCCCGCCCGACAGGGCCGTGGCGAGCTCCCCGCCCGAGCAGACGTCGAGGTTCAGCCCTTCCTCGTACAGCCAGCGCACGACGGCCCGGGACAGGAACGCCTTCCCCGCGTAGAAGACGTCGGCGTCGGGCCCGAAGGCGGTGCGCCAGGCCCGGGCCCGGGCGCGGAAGTCCGCCTCGTCGATGAAGTAGGCGGGGGTCCCGAACCGTTCGGCGAGCGCCTTGACGTCGATCCCCCCGACCTCGACCACGCCGTCGGTGGTGCGTCCGACGGTCTGCGCCCACACCTTGGGGTCGAGGGCGTTGAGGTCGGTGGGCGGTGCGGAGTAGTGGCCCTCGGGCAGGACGTCGGCGTGGCGGGGCCCGGCGGGATGTGCGGAACGGCTCATGACAGGTCTGGGCTCTCTCAGAGATAGTCGGGTGCGCTGATGCCGAGCAGGGACAGGCCGCCGGCCAGCACCGTCCCGGCGGCTACGGCGAGAGCCAGCCGGGCCCGGTGGGCGGCCGAGGGTTTCTCGTCGCCGAGCGGGAGCACGGTGTGCTGAAAGGCGAGCAGGGCATCGGCGACGGCCACGAGATGCCGGGCGAGCCGGTCGGGCGCACGGTGGGCGGCCGCCTGGGTGAGGGCGTTCGGATACTCGGCGAGGGCCCGCACGAGCGGGTCGGCGGCGGTCACGTCCGCCAGGTCACCGGGAACGGCGTCGAACCCGAGCCGCACGGCGTTGCGACCGAGCGCACGGGCCCGGGCATGGGCGTACCGGACGCGGAAGAGAGGGTTGCTCTCACGCTGCAGCAGATGATCGGCGGTGATCCGGGGCCGGTCGTGCGGCGCCGGATACAACAGGGCCCAGCGAGCGGCGTCGGGACCGAGCGGGGCGGGATCCTCCGGGGCCGGCACCGGCCGCAGATCCACCCGCTCCCCGGGCCGCACATGATCGACTTCGGCCCGCCCGCCCTGGGTGGCGATGATCCGCACCAGACTGTCGGCAACGACTTCGGCCCGGACCTCGTAGGGGACACGAAGCGGAATGACACGGCCTTGGAGGGTGGGGGTGTGGCCGTAGGGGGGGATGGTGGGGCGG
>NZ_LMWH01000236.1 GCF_001507435.1 Streptomyces sp. NRRL F-5122 | reverse complement strand
CCGCCACCCGGACAGAATGACGCCCACGCGCCGTCCAACACAGCATCCGGACGGCGCGTCACATCACAACAGGGCAAACGTTGCCTGATGCGGCACTAGAAGACTCATGAAGATCTTGGGGTTCTGGCCCCGCCGCTCACACGGTGGGGCCAGAACCCCAAGATCTTCATGAGTCTTCTAGGCGGCCGGATCTCTCATACAACGAACGGCCCCGGATCGAGTAAGTATCCGGGGCCGTTCTCTTGCCACCGTACCCGATCACCGCTCGCACGGCGGGTCGCTCGGTGACACGCTTGGAGGGTGGGCGTATCAATGGCCTGGGGTTCGGACTGGGCCGGGCAGGCTGGGGCGATGCTGCCAGACGTTGACGCGTGCTGCGTGGCCCTCCGTGGCTCTGTGCGGCGCGCCCTGCGTTGGCTGTCCCCTGCCTGGCGAGGCTGCATCATGAAGCGATCATGTCGTGAGCTGCAGTCCCGTATGGATACAGAGGGACGAGCCGCTTTGGCGGCAGGGCGACGCTGGGAGGCACGCAGCGGACCCATCTGGGTGAGTCTGGCCCCCATGAAAACGAAGAAAAGCCCCCAGCCGTAAGGCTGGGGGCGATTCTTTTCATTCTCTCAACCGGTTGCGTCCAGGGAAGTGGTGTACGGGTTCGACCTGATCCGGGGGTTTGCTCCGGCGTTGGGATGAGGCCCGCATAGATGAACGGCCACCGGCTGATCTTCGAGGTGTCGAAGCCCGAAGGAGATCAGCACGATGACCGCACCTGACAGTCTGAGGCATCGTCGTGCCGAAGAGGGTTCGGAGTCGTCCCGACGGCCACCGGACCGCCACGAAACACACCGCGAAGACGGTGCCGCTCTTGTTCGAGGTCTCGTAGACGAGGAGATCCCAGGCATCCGCTCCGCAAGGTCCGCCGCACGCGTCACCACGCTATCGGCGCCGGCAGACAGCGGGAAGACAGTCGTGCTGCGGTCCTGGATCCGCGAGACAGGCCTGGCGGAGCGTGCCGCGTTTGTCTCGTCCAGCGGGGGGAGAGTGATCCGCAACGGTTCTGGATCGCTGTGTGCGACGCGCAGCGCCCAGACAGGGCCGGTAAGACGTCCAGAGGCCCACTCCGGCGGGGTTGGGCCTCTTCGCGACGCAAGGTCGGTGCGCTGGAGGCGTTTTCGACTCCCGGCGCCGAGCTGGCAGGATGCCCGCCTTTGGCCGACGAGCTCGCCGACGGGTCCTGTCTGGGGCCAGGCGGAGCCGGACGGCGGAGCCTGTCAATTCCGTTGAGGCACGTCAGGCTGCGTCCCCGCACCACTCACCAAGTGAGTGCGAGCACGCCTACGCCTACGCGGGCAGCGCAGGGAACACGACCACCGAGCCGTCCTTGTTGCGGGCAATCTCAATCGCCACGTCTGTCGTGCGGCTGTTGACCACGACGCCGTCGCCCAGCTTGCGAATCCGGTGTGCCGCACGCATCAGGCGATCGACTTCACCGGTCGTGATGACGGGGAGCAAACCGCTCGGGCCTGCCAGCTCCAGCGCCGACAGGCGCACCAGGACACCGGCGATGCTCGACTCCAGTTCGTCGAGGCGCTGCTGGTCGCGCTTGAGTGCGCGGGTGAAGTTCTTGAACGGATTGCCGGGGTCGCTCTGGGCGCTTTCGACTGCCTGGAGGATGACGACCCGCCGCATCAGCGCGATGGCCAGCGAGGCGAGTTCGAGGTGGGCGCGGAACGTGCCGCCATGGTCGTCGACGCCGGGGAACGACTTGGTCAGCGTGTCGAGTTCGACGGCCTTACCCTCGGGCAGGTTGTCGAGCGCGCTCTGCCATCGGGCGAGGCGGAGGTCGGCTTTGCCCAGCGCCGTGTCGATGGTGTGCACCGCCGAGTCGAGTCCCAGCGAGACACCGAGCTTGCCCTCGTCGAGCAGGATGGCCGTGGCCTTGTCGATGGCGGCACGGCTGCCGTTGAGTGCGCTGTGCTCGTCGTCGAGCTTGTCCTGCTGAAGTTGCTCCAGCAGTTCCGTGATGTGTTCGATGGCCTGCTGGCGCTTGTGGTCGGCGTGCGCGCTCACCCCGACCGCCACAGCCATGAGCACGAGCGGAGCGGCCACGGTGAGCACCGTACCGCCGGCGGCCGCGACGCCGGCGGTCGCACCGGCTCCACCGACCGCGCCCGCTGCCGCCGCTCTACCGACCGGCACGAACGTCGCATTGGCGGCGATGCCCGTCGAGTTCATGAGTGCACTGTGGATGCCGCCGGTCGCCGCCTTCGACGCCATCGAGCAAACGAGGCCCTGCTCGAACTGGGCGGCTACCTTCGCCGGGACCACCATGCGGTACAGAATCTCGCCGGAAGCGGTCGCTCTGGCCGCCGTAAGGGAACTTCGCGTCGATTGCGTGATGAACTGTGACAGGTGCTGCGCCAGGGGACTCGCGGCGTCGAGCGAGAGGCCCTTGGCGCGGTCGATTTTGGCGGGCAGCGGATGTGCCTCAAGGGTGACGATCGGCTCGTCGGCCAGGACGGCCAGCACTCCGCGCAGTTCCGTCAGGCGCTCGGCCGTCATCGACTCGCCTGCGGTCAACCCTGGCACTCGGACGTCAGCGGTCGCGAGCGTCCACACGGGCACGGTCGTCTTGCGGTCGTCAGTCATCGTCTCCCCCTTGTTTTCCATCGTCAGCCTGCGGCTGACGTTCGACAGAACAGCATGAACCTTGTGTATTCAACTACGGGCACCGTGCGCCGGTGAAGTGACGATCGGGCTGCGGGAGGGTGTCCCTCACCTGCGGCGATCTGGGTTGTCCAAATCAAGGGCGCCGCGAAGCGAGGGAAACTCAGAAGCCGACGAGTAGGCCCTCGCCCGCTTGCCCAACAGCGTGTGGACGTGCGCCCTGCGTCAGGACGGCAACCGCACGACATGAGCGGCCCTCGACGGCGAGCGGTCGCCCTCAGCTCCGCCAGCTGGAGCGGGCCGCGGGGGCTCGGCCCCTGCGCAGGCTTACTCCGCGCGCGGTGCCGGGCGATCAGCTAGCAACGGCAACGGCCATCCAGTGCCAAGGCCTCCCCGCGCGCCGACCGCTGAACTCGCCCAGGGTCCGCCACCCGCTTCGCCATTTCCCCCGGCCGTGGTACTTGGCACGGCAGGAGCAGGTACACAGAAAGCCCTGGGCGTTCTGGCAGGATGAGTTGCACCTTTCACGCGGGTTGTACTCACGGCCGATGAGGATGCTCGGGTACCTGCGGAGCAGCTCCCGGCTTATGCGGGGGAAGTGTGCGCTGGCAACCGTCCAACACCCCTCGTGGCCGTTCCACCGAAACGAACGATCACTTCCGAGCCAGTCCCTGAGTTTCCGCTCGTGCTCCCACATCGTGTGAGCCGGAAACCAGACACCGAACCACCCATTGGCGGGCAAGCCGATTGTCGGCAGGTGCTCACCCTCATAATTCGGGATCCACTCAGGGGGCTTGAGGTATACGGGCTGCTTGCGCCGATCATGCCCGCGTCTCTTGCCCGCAATCTGCTGGCTCCGTCGAGGCCCGGGCCCCCACTCGACCGACACGTGTGCGGCGAGCTGACCGGAGGCATGGCAGGGGAGACGGCTTAGCAGCCTGTCATGGGCGACCACGCGACCGTCCTGGTCGACTTCGATGGAGCTGCGGCACTTCAAGCATGTGCGGATGGGCCTTCCGCCGCCCACAAGCACCCCCATAGATCGCTGACTCTACTGAGCGTCCTGCAACGACTGTTGATCGACATCGGGTCCCACCACTGCATCAGGGGCCTTTCAGAGGCGATGGGGTGGTGTGTTTCGTAACCACCGCCCCGCCAGACACGACGGAGCAGATTGGCGGACGACCTGCCCGTACGCCGGGGCTGAACTCTCCGGCGCCCGAAGTCGACTGCACCGGCCACTTGCGGGTCACGTAGTGTTTGCGGCCCACGCCGCCTGACCCGCAGGCCGGCGCCGAGCACCGCAAGTCATGGCGCATCGCACCACCGTCCAAGTGAAGGTCACCCGCCCCGTGCCGGCGGGGAGCAGAGGCGTCAGTTCGTCTCTGCCACGTCCGTTACCTTTCCGGTGATCTTGGTCCCGGAACCCGCGGTGGACAGTGACGAGGGGTAGTACTCCATCGACGTTCCGTCGGTCAAACTGATCGTCTCGATGACCGGCCCGCTCTCGTCACCGCTGATCTGGTAGGTGATCTCGTACGTCTTGTCCGGGTCGATGGGCAAGATGCCCTCGTAAGACAGGTCCGGTTCGACGTCCACGTTGCACCCGGCCGAGCCGAAGCAGTGCTTCCGCTTGATCGTGAGTTTCATCGTGAAGTCGGAGGGTCTCGGGTCGGCGTACGCCGGGGTCTCCGTGGCAGGGTCCGACACCGGCTCCGGGGAGACGGTTGCCGCCGAGGTGGACGGAGTCGGAGCAGCGGCATGCGGGGCGGCGCTGCAGGCCGTACCAAAGGGCAAAGCTGTCAGGGCTATAGCGGCGAGCAGCTTACGACTGGTCACGTGCGATCCTCTCCAGGTATGCGGCGTATGCCGGACGTATTCGTTTCGGTGGCAGAGATTTCCGATGCGCCTGTGATCCCAGCCGCGCATCACCCCCGCGTAGGCGAAAGCGCGCCAGCGCCGTGGGGCCGCGACGGTGGCGAAGCCGACGAAGGGAACCAGACCGTGCAGGACACCGACTCACCACTGCCGGGCAAGTTACGCAAAGGTGCCGGTACTCCGGGTGCCGCGCACTCAGCACAGACTGAGCCTGGCGAGGGAGTCGACGGCCTCGTAGACAGGAACGGCGCCCAACGCGCCCACGTTGATGACCTGCAGATCGGCGCAGAGCGCCGCCGGTCAGGGCGCGGGATCGGCCTTGGCGGTGTCGTTGACGTTGGTCAAGCAGGCCTTCATGAAGTCGTCGCGGTCGACGGTACCGCCGTTGGACTCCTGGGAGACCTGGGCGTACTCCTGCGAGCAGGTGCTGTCGCTCGGGGTATAGGTCATGCTGCCGTCGTCGGCGTACACACCCCCCGATATCACCCCGGACGCATAGGCGCCGAGAAGTATTGAGCGGCCAAAGACAGGCTTGTCCACAGTCTTGGTGACCGTATGGGTGACGACCTTGGCCGGGCGAGACTCGGCCTGATGAGCGCGGTGGTCGGCCGCAGCCGCCTTGCGGCGGGCGGCGGCGAGCGCAGAGTGGGTACTGACGTGGTCCACCGTGGCCGCGGTGACGGACAGGGCGGTCAACCCGCAGGCTGCAATGGCAATGACGTTGGCTCGTTTCACGGTTGTCCTTCAGGTAAGGAATCGGAGGGTGAAAACCACGCAGCAGGTCGTGGCCGGGGGCGGCGCGGAGGCGGCGGATCATCGCCTCGCCGCCGCACTCGAAGGCGTACTGACCCGCACGGGCAGCCAGTCAGCCGACGTCGGTGTCAATCCACTTGCCGCTGAAGAATGAGCTGCCACCGCGCCACCGTCACGGCCTTGGCCGAAGAGATCAGTAGTTGGCGTTGGCGATGAGGTCGCCATCCCGGCCGTAGACGCTGACGAGCCCGTTCTTGGACTCGTAGCAGGACGTGAACGCAGAGGCGATGAGCTTCGCGTCACCCTGGTTGTCGCTCATAAGCCCCCCAGTGAAGTCGGTGTAGACCTCAGCCGAGTCCAGGATGTCGTTCCGCTTATCCGCGCCGGTCACCTTCGTCACGTGCTGGACGGCCTTCTTCTCCGTGGCCGTACCGGACTTGGCGACGCAGGCCTTGAACTGCTCCGCCTGCGTCTTCGTCTTCTGCGTGGGCGTCGCCTCGGCCTTGTCGGACTCCGGCGTGCGGCCGACGGCGACGGCCTTGTCCTTGGCGCCGGTGTCGGTGGAGTCGCCGTTTCCGCCGCCGGCCGCGGCGGCGATGCCGATCAGAACGAAGAGGGCGACGACGCCGAGGCAGCCGAAGCCGACGATCTTCCCTGCCTTCGACTTCTTCGGCGGCTGCGGCTGGAACGGCAAAGTGCCGTAGCCCTGCTGCTGCGGGCCGCCCCAACCGGGCTGGGGCTGCTGCGGGTACTGCTGCTGGCTCATGGTCCCCCCAGGGGATGTAGATGCACCTTGCGGGTGCGTGTGACTTGTGGAGATGGAATGTGCGTCAGGCGGCCCGGGAGCGCCGGTAGTCGGCCAGGGCGCCGGAGGCCCACAGCGGGACCAGGCGCGGGAGTTCGGTGCGCGGGACGGCGCCGCGCGCGCAGCGCAGGCCGAGCTTGGCGAGGGAGTCGGCGGCCTCATTGAGGGGGTGACCGGCGTGGGCCTTCTCATGGACGAAGGTCAGGTGCGGGGTGTACTCGGCGAGCAGCTGCAGCTTGACCAGGCTGGGGCGGCGGCCCTGGGAGCGCAGGTGAGTGTCGTAGCCCTCGGGCATGTCCGTCCCGCCCTGCTGCCAGCTGTGCAGGTGCCGCAGCGCCTGCAGATTGTCCACGCGGACCTCGATGGGCTGGCCGGGGTGCGTGTGGAGGACCGCCTTGAGACCCCAGTACACGGCGCGCAGTTCGGTGACGACCACGCGGGAGCGGGGGCGTACGAGGTACTTCGGGTAGAGGTGGGCGCGCAGGCCGGTGTGGCCGGTGGTGGCGAGGTAGCCGGAGGCCACCCGGTCCGGGCCGACGGAGGCGTCCGTGGCGAGCACGATCGGCCCGGCGACGGCCTTGACCTTGTCGTTCACGCACACATGGCGGTGAGTGGATGTGGCGGGGCGGCGGGGTGCGTGGGCGAGAGGAGAACGACGACCCATGACTGTTGTTGCCTCCTTGTCTTCGCAACAGAGCAGCGGGAGAGAGGGCGAGCGGCGCGTGGCGCCCGCCGAACTTGGCCGTGTGGGTCAGGCGTCATCACGGTGTCGCGATGACCCCTGAAATCCGCCAGATGTGGACGGGCTCGTAGCTGGTGGGTCAGATGGCAGCCGGGGCCTTCCTGTACCAATCGGTGATCACCTTGGTCAGGTGCACGACGTTCTGCTGCCGCATGATCGGGGCGGAGGCGTTCGGCTCGAAGTCCTCGTTCGCGTCCGTGGTACGCCAGATGCTGTCCTCGGTGACCGGGGCAGTCATGTGCCGGTCGAGCCGCTTGAAGAACTCCTGGATGTCGCCGTCCTCGGCTCCGGCCTCCCGCAGGTTGCGGTAGACGCCGCCCAGGACGCGGAGCATGCCCACCGACCCCAGGAGCGAGGACTCGCGCAGCCTCATGGCCTTGGTAGGGGGCGCCGGCGGCTCGTTCTTCTTCTTGTCGGAGAGCGCGGGGTCGTAGTTGTCCACGTCCTCCTCGGTGATCTCGGCGAGCGCGGTGAACGCGATGGAGATGACGTCCAGGAAACCGCGGACGCTCTCGATGACCTCGTTGTCGGTCAGCGACTCGACCTTTTTGCTGACGCGGCCACCGGGGCCGGCGATGACAGCCCGCGTGATGTCGGCGACGTGCTTGGCGCCCATCAGGTTGCGGTTGGCCAGCGTCATCCGGTCCCGCTCGATGTCGATCTTGCCCAGGAAGAGGGGGTGGGTGACGATGTCGCTGAGCGTCCGGTTGGCGATGCGCGAGGTGTCGAATCGGGCCCGGACGGCACCGGAGATGCCCTTGGCGTTGTCCGCGACGTCAACGAACATCTGCTGACCCTTGACTCCGTCGGGCTCCACGTAGATATCGATGCCGACAAACTCGTCCTTGAGCCGCTGCATCCGGCCGATCAGAACCTCACGGTCCTGCTCCAGCTTCGCCTTCTTGGCCTCGTTGGCACGGTGGATCTCCCGGTCGATGCGGGAGACCTCGTCAGTAATGCGCTTCTTCTCCAGGTGAACGCCGAGGATGCGGTGCTGGCCGTCGATCGTGATCAGGCGTCCGATGCCGCCGATGGACCACGGGACGGTGAGGTAGCCGACCGAGCCGTCTTCGCTGATCGGCTCGAAGCGACAGCCGCCGGTGTCGCGGATGAGGAGCGCCGGAGCCACCCAGCCGGGGTTGTCGGCAAGGTACTGGCCGAAGCCCTTGGCGTGGGTGATGTCCACCTTTCGGTTGTCAGGGTCCGGCTTGGCCGGGTCGGGGATGGTGAGGATGACCGAGAGGTCGGAGAGCGGGATACGCGTTGTGTAGACGGTCCGGCCGCCCTGGCTGGTGCGGATCGCCAGGTAAGTGGACTCCTCACGCACCAGGGAGAGGCGCGACGAGTCGACAGTGATGGTCATGGATGACTTCCTTTCCGAGCAGGTAGCCCTCGGAGGGCACGGAGACAGGGCGGGCAGCGCGTGACGTCCACCGGGTGGGGCATGCAGGTCAGGCGCCTGCGACGTTCGGCGGGTGGACCTGGCCGTAGACGGTGAGGAACAGCTCCAGGTCGGCGCGTTCTTCGGGCGCGGCGTGACCGGAGGTGAGGCGGGCGCGGGCATCGCGGTGGGCGCGGCGTAGGTAGCCGATGCCTTCCAGGTGGCGCCACAGGAGGCGGAATGCCTGCTGGTGGTCGTAGAGGGTGGTCTCGTAGGACGTGCCGGTGATGTGCCGGGCCTGGATCAGCAGGGCCCGGAAGTTCTCCCCGGCGTCGCGTTTCGGCACCTGTGCCAGGTGGCGGTGGTACACGGTCAGTTCGGGCTCCCCCGTCTCGGTCAAGCAGGTTTCTCCACTCGTGAGGCTTCGTTTGCTGTCCTGGGGCAGGCCGAAGTGGCCGAGAAACGGCCCCGGGGGCGCTTCCGCCGACACTGCCCGCCGGAAGCGTCTACAGATAAGCATCATGGTGAAAGCACTGTCAAACGTGTTCACGAACTTAATCGCTGGTGTAGAGTAGGCGCTGTCCCCGACGAGAGGTAAGAACACGTCATGCCCCAGCCGTCAGCCCAGGTGACAGCCGCGGAGATCTCCCGCATCGCGGGGGTCACGCGCGCCACCGTCAGCAACTGGCGCCGCCGGCACGAGGACTTCCCAGCACCAGCCGGCGGCACCGAGACCAGCCCGCTCTACGACCTGGAAACCGTGCGCGCATGGCTGAGCTCCCGCGGCCAGACCGCCGCCGCCGCCCCCGCCGAGGAGCTACGCACCCTGCTGCGACTGCGTCCCACGGGTGCTGGCTCAGCCGTACCGCTGCTCCCTCTCGTCCTTGCCACCTCCCGCCGCACACCGGAGGAGCTGACCGCGCTGGCCGACCTGCCGGATGCCGACCTCGCCGCACGGGCGGACGCCGCCGTCGCCGATCTCGCCGACACAGTTCCGCAGACCGAGGCCGCCCCCTTCACGGCAGCTGACGCTGGCATCGTGCGGGCGCTGATCCACTGTGTGCGAGAGGAGAGCGCCCAGGCCGCCCTCGATGTGCTCGCAGAGCGGGAGCTGGACGACAGCGCCTCGACCGGCACCTACCAAACCCCCAACCGCCTGGCCGACCTCATGGCCCGCCTGCTTCCTGCGGACACGGCCCGAGTCCTGGACCCGGCGTGCGGCAGCGGCACCCTGCTGGCCGCCGCCGCACGCCACGGCGCCCGCGAGCTGTACGGCCAGGACGCCCTTCCGGTCCAGGCCCAACGCAGCGCGGTACGCCTGCTGCTGGCCACACCCGACGCGGCGGTGTCCGTGCAGGCCGGCGACAGCCTGCGCCACGACGCCTTCCCGCAGCCTCCAGTCGACGCGGTGCTGTGCAACCCGCCCTACGGCGACCGCGACTGGGGCCACGACGAGTTGGCCTACGACCCCCGCTGGGCCTACGGCGTCCCACCACGCATGGAATCCGAACTCGCCTGGACCCAGCACGCCCTGGCCCACCTGCACCCCGGCGGGTACGCGGTGCTGCTGCTACCCCCCGCCACCGCCGCCCGCGCCTCGGGCCGCCGCGTGCGCGCCGAACTGGTACGCAGCGGCGCCCTGCGCGCCGTCGCAGCCCTGCCGCCAGGCACGGCCACGCCCCTGCACATCGGGCTCCAGCTGTGGATCCTCCAGACCCCCGAGCCGAACGGCCCCGACCGCGCCTCGGTGCTGTTCGTGGACGCCGGCGCCGAGCGGCAACAGGAAAGGCCACGCAACCGGGCCGAAAGCACGCTGGGCTCGCTTGGAACGCCCCGACGCCGCGACGCCCTCGACTGGGACGAGTTGACCGACACCGTGCTGGACCACTGGACGGCCTTCCGCTCCAGCCCAGAGTCCTTCTCAGACGAGCCCGGCGTCGCCCGCGCCGTTTCCGTATTGGACCTCCTCGACGAGGTCGTCGACCTCACCCCGGCCCGCCAGGTCCGCGCCCTGCCCGCCGACATCGACCCAGCCCAGGTGGCACGGCAAACCGAAGACCACCGCAAGCAGCTGACCGAGCACGCCGACCTCCTCGCCGAGGCCGCTCAGGGCACGTGGCAGCCCACCGGCGACTCCCCACGGCAGTGGCGCACGGCCACCCTCTCCGACCTCGCCCGCGGCGGCGCCCTGGAGATCCTGCGGGCAGCGACCGAAACCCGGGAGAAGACCGAGGGCGCGCAATGGAGGGCCGAGAACGCCGGACGGCCGGTCCTCTACGGCACCGACATCGCGGACGGTGTACCCGCCTCCGGCACATTCCTGGACAGCATGCCCTTGAAGGCGTCACCGGTCATCGCCGAAGGGGACATTCTGGTACGCGTGTTCACAGGGGACGGCGGAAGCATGGCCAGACTGGCCGACGAGCAGGACGTCGGCGTGCTACTCGGTCATGACCTGTACCTTCTGCGTCCCGACCCGACACGATTGGACCCCTGGTTCCTTGCGGGATTCGTCGGCGCGCACGACAACATCACCGGGGCATCCACCGGCAGCACCACCATCCACCTCCAACCCGGCCGGCTGCGCGTACCGCTGGTGCCTCTGCAGGAGCAGCGCCGCTACGGCGAGGCCTTCCGCCGTGTCTACGAACTACACACCGCGGCCCGCCAGGCCACCGAACTGGCCCACGAGTACGCGGACCTCCTGACCACGGGCCTGACGGCGGGGGTGCTGCTCCCACCCGAAACTGCATCGGCCTGACGCACTGGCGCACTTCTTCACTTATCCATCACACTCGGCCGTACCCGCCCCCTCGTCTGGCGGGACGGCTCGGAAGGAACTCGGGGAACCTTGAACAGCAGCAAGCACACGGAGTTGGCGAACCACGCCTGGTCCGTCGCCGACCTTCTGCGCGGCGACTACCGGCAGCACGACTACGGCAAGGTGATCCTGCCTTTCACCGTGCTGCGGCGCCTGGAGTGCGTCCTGGAGCCCACACGGGACAAGGTCGTCGAGACGGTGGCCCGGTTCGCCGGCCAGGACATCGACACCGACCGCTTCCTGCGGAAGGCCTCGGGCCATGCCTTCTACAACAAGAGCGAGCTCACGCTGCGGAAGATCGCGGCCGACCCTCAGAACGCGGCGAAGAACCTGCAGATTTACGTCGGCGCCTTCTCCGACAACGCCCGCGAGGTCCTCGACAAGTACGAGTTCAACCAGCAGGTCAGGAAGCTCGACGGCGCGAACCTGCTCTACCAGGTCATCGGCAAGTTCACCGACCTCGACCTGCACCCCGATGTCGTGCCCAACCACAACATGGGCTACATCTTCGAAGAGCTGATCCGCCGCTTCGCCGAGCAGTCGAACGAGACTGCGGGTGAGCACTTCACGCCGCGCGAGGTCATCAAGCTGATGGTCAACCTGCTGGTGGCGCCCGACGCGGATGCCCTCAGCCTTCCGGGTATCGTGCGTACGGTCATGGACCCGGCCTGCGGCACGGGCGGGATGCTCAGCGCGGCCGACGACCGAATCAAGGCCCTCAACCCGGACGCGACGGTCGAGGTGTACGGGCAGGAACTCAACCCCGAGTCCTGGGCGATCTGCAGGTCTGACCTCATGATCAAGGGCCAGGACCCGGACAACATCGCCTTCGGCAACTCCTTCTCCGACGACGGCCACGCCCGCCGGAAGTTCGACTACATCCTCGCCAACCCGCCGTTCGGTGTGGAGTGGAAGAAGGTCAAGGAGGAGGTCGAGTACGAGAACAAGTCGCTCGGCGACGCCAGCCGCTTCGGCGCGGGCCTGCCGCGCATCAACGACGGCTCGCTGCTCTTCCTCCAGCACATGATCTCGAAGATGAAGCCGGTGGATGTGAACGGCGGGGGCGGCTCCCGCATTGCCATCGTCTTCAACGGCTCCCCGCTGTTCACGGGCGCGGCCGAGTCCGGCGAGTCCAACATCCGTCGCTGGATCCTGGAGAACGACTGGCTGGAGGCGATCGTCGCCCTCCCGGACCAGCTCTTCTACAACACTGGCATCTCCACGTACTTCTGGATCCTCACCAACCGCAAGGACGCCGACCACAAGGGCAGGGTCGTCCTGCTCGACGCGCGCGACCAGTGGCAGAAGATGCGCAAGTCGCTCGGCGACAAGCGCAAGGAGCTCGGCGACGGGACGAACGGCCGCCCCGACCACATCGGCGACATCACCCGGCTGTACGCGGAGGCCCTCCAGGTCGCCGAGGACCCCGAGCACCCGCTGCACGGCAAGGTCAAGGTCTTCGCCAATGAGGACTTCGGCTACCAGCGCATCACCGTCGAACGCCCGCTGAAGCTGCGCTTCGAGGTGACGGAGGCGACGTTGGCGGCGCTGGCGGAGGCCAAGCCGGTGGCGAAGCTGGAGCGGAGCGAGGAGTTCGTCGCGGCGGTGCGTACGTTGCTCGGCTCGACGTGGACGACGAAGTCCCAGGCGTTCGTCGCGCTCAAGGATGCGGTGGTCGCGGCCGGCCTGACCTGGCCGTCGGGAGCACCGTTCGCGAAGGCGGCACGGGAGACGATCGGTGTCCGGGACCCGGAGGGCGAGGTCCAGAAGGTCAAGGGTGCACCGGAGCCGGACACGGACCTGCGGGGCTATGAGAACGTTCCGCTGGGCGAGGACGTCGAGGACTACCTCAAGCGCGAGGTGCTGCCACACGTGGCGGACGCGTGGATCGACCACACAAAGACGAAGATCGGCTACGAGATCCCGTTCACGCGGCACTTCTACGTGTATAAGCCGCCGAGGCCGCTGGCGGAGATCGACGCGGAGCTGAAGTCGCTGGAGGCGGAGATTCAGGCGCTCCTGGGTGAGGTGACGGAATGAGCGGTATGCAAGCTACGTCGCTCGGATGGACACCTGTCATCCCAAGCAGTTGGAAGGTTGTTCCTCTCAACTTCGTTGCAAAGATGGGTACGGGGCACACTCCCGACCGGAATAAGACGGAGTACTGGGAAAGCTGCACTATCCCGTGGGTTACGACCCCAGATGTCACGCGTCGAGCTGACTCTCTGGCTCCTCTGATGGAGACAGAGCAGCAAATTAGTGAACTCGGCATGGCCAACAGCGCTGCCGTGCTGCACCCCACTGATACGGTCATGCTGTCTCGAACGGCCTCGGTGGGTTACAGCGTCCGAATCGGTCGGCCCATGGCCACCACTCAGGCGTTCGTGACGTGGCACGCCGGACCGGATCTCGATCCACGCTATCTGCTTCTCGTCCTCAGGGCCATGAAGCAGGAGTGGCGGAAGTTGGCCTATGGATCGACTCACCTCACGATCTACATGCCAGATCTCGAGTCCATCCGAATTCCGCTGCCTCCACTGGAGGAGCAGCGCCGCATCGCCGATTTCCTCGACGCCGAGACCGCCCGCATCGACAGGTTGACTCACCTGCGCAGCCGCCAGGCGAAACTCCTCGAAGAACGACTCGGACTCGCACTCGACAACGCTTTCGAGAATGTCGCATATGAGCCCACTAGGCTGAAGCATCTCTTGGCGGTGAAGCCTCGGTATGGTGTTCTGGTCCCTCAGTTCAGTGATTCGGGCGTGCGATTCATCCGGGTCAATGATCTTCTGGACCTGGCTGGTAGGGCCGACTCGCTGGCAAAGATCCCGGATGAACTTTCATCCCAATACGCGCGGACGGTAACGCGGCCCGGGGACGTTCTGCTCAGCGTCGTCGGGACGATGGGGCGGTCCGCGGTTGTGCCTCCCCAGCTAGCTGGGGCGAATGTGGCTCGGGCCGTAGCATCCTTGCGGACACGCCAAGGAGTCTCACCTGAGCTCCTTGCCACATGGCTGACCACGCCCTCTTTTCTGCGACAGGCATCGGACGTAACCGGATCGGACACCGCGCAGCCGACGTTGGGTATGGAGGACCTTTCCAACTTCAGGTTGTCGTGGCCGGTCGATGAGCGGGGCCGAGACGAGCTCTTGCTCATCACCTCAACAATTCGTCGGCACCAAAGAGAGCTCACCCGGGTCCTCGAAGCCCAGCGGCGGGTGCTTGCCGAGCGCCGCCAGGCCCTAATCGCCGCCGCAGTAACCGGCCAGTTCGACGTCTCCACTGCCAGTGGACGCACTGTAACGGACGGAGTGAGCGCGTAGCCATGAGCCCCATCCACACGGAGTCCGCCTTCGGTGATGCCATCGTCGCCGCTATGGTCGAGCGCGGCTGGCGCGAGGCGCGCCCGCAGGACTATCAAGCCGATCTCGGTCTGGACACCAACGAGTTGTTCACTTTCATCGGGGCGACCCAGCCCGACGAGTGGAGCGAGCTGCTCACCGTCTACGGCGGCGACCCGAACGAGGCGCAGCGCGGGTTCGCCAGTCGCCTGGACCAGGCCATAGCCACGAACGGGCTCCTCGATGTCCTCCGTAACGGCGTCAAGGACCGGGGTGTCCTGATCCGTGTCGCGTACTTCAAGCCGAACCTCGTCGCTCACGACTCCGTGCTCGACGGCTACCGGGCCAACCGGCTCACCGTCGTCCGCGAACTCGGGTACGCGACGAAGCAGGCTGACTGGGGCAACCGGCTCGACCTCACCCTGTTCCTCAACGGAATCCCGGTTGCCACGGCCGAGTTGAAGAACCCGCTGACCAAGCAAGGTGTGGAGCAGGCCAAGGAGCAGTACCGCACCGACCGCGACCCCACCGAGCTGATCTTCACGCGCCGGGTCGTCGCGAACTTCGCCGTCGACCCGGACCTGGTCTTCGTCGCCACCCAGCTCAAGGGCAAGGACACTCGCTTCCTCCCGTTCAACACCGGTTCCAACGGCCCCGGTCAGCCGGGCGGCGCCGGCAACCCGGCCCCGACCGCCTTCGGTACGTACGCGACCTCCTATCTCTGGGAGCAGGTCTGGCAGCCGGACAACTGGCTGGACCTGCTCCAGCGGTTCGTGCACCTGCACAAGAGCAAGATGCCCGGCGGCGGCACCACGAAGACGATGGTCTTCCCCCGGTTCCAGCAGTGGGACGTGGTCAAGAAGCTCACCGCGCACGCTGCAACGCACGGCGCCGGCCACGAGTACCTGGTCATGGCCTCGGCTGGCTCGGGCAAGTCGAACACCATCGGCTGGCTCGCGCACCGCCTCAGCGACCTGCACACCTCCACCGACCCGTCGGAGCTCGATGCCGAGGCCGTGGCCAAGGGCCTCAAGCCGGGCGTGCCGGTCTTCGACAAGGTCATCGTCATCACTGACCGCCGCAACCTGGACGCCCAGCTCCGGGAAACGGTCGGCAGTTTCGAGCAGACCGCGGGTCTCGTCGTGAAGATCGACGAGAAGCATGGAACGAAGGGCGAGCAGCTCGCCAAGGCCCTCTCCCGCGACACCGGGAAGATCGTCACCGTCACCCTGCACTCCTTCCCGGCACTGCTCGACTACCTCCAGCGCAACCCCACCGAGATTCAGGGCAGCCGCTTCGCGATCATCGTGGACGAGGCGCACTCCTCACAGTCCGGCGACGCCGCCACCGCCGTACGGTCCGCCCTGCGCGACCTCGGCCTGGACTCCGACTCGGCCGACGCGGGCGCGACCACGGTCAAGGCCGAGGCCGCCACCCTCGACGAGCAGCTCAAGAAGAGGGCCGAGCAGCGTTCCCGCGCCGCGAACCTCTCCTACTTCGCGTTCACCGCCACGCCGAAGGCCAAGACCCTCGAACTCTTCGGCACGCTCCAGGACATCGACGGCAAGGCGACCTACCGGCCCTTCCACACGTACTCCATGCGGCAGGCGATCGAGGAGGGCTTCATCCTCGACCCGCTGCGCAACTACGTCACGTACAACACGTACTGGAAGCTGGTGAACCAGAACCCCGACGAGCGGGAGGTCGACCCGTCGAAGGCGAACTCCCTGCTCGCCCGGTACGCGCTGACCCATGACTCGACGGTCGCCCAGCACGCCCAGGTGATCGTGGAGCATTTCGTGGCGCACAGCCGGGGCCGTCTCGGCGGGCGGGCCAAGTCGATGGTGGTGACCGCATCCCGGCAGTCCGCCGTACAGATGGCGCGCGCGATCAAGAGCTACATCAAGGACCGGAACTACGACAGCAAGTACCCCGACCTCGGCGTTCTCGTCGCCTTCTCCGGCTCGCTCACCGTTGACGGCGAGGAGACCACCGAGCCGAAGGAGAATGGCGGGCTGTCGGAGAGCGCGCTGCCGAAGGCGTTCGCGTACACGCGTGCCGACGACAAGGCCGCCCGAGCCGGCGGGGCGGGACAGCGCGAATACAGGATCCTGGTCGTGGCGGAGAAGTACCAGACCGGGTTCGACCAGCCGCTGCTGACGACGATGTACGTCAACAAGTCGCTGACGGGTATCTCCGCCGTCCAGACCCTGTCCCGGCTGAACCGGACCGCCGACCGCAAGACCCAGGCGGACCTGGCGGTCCTGGACTTCGTTAACGACGCCAACGACATACAGGACTCCTTCCGCCCGTACTTCGAGGAGGCAAACACCCTCCCCTCCGACCCCAACCTGCTCTACACCGCGCAGAGCCGGGTCATGCAGGCGGCGGTCCTGTCCGGGCAGGAGATGGACGAGTTCGCCGCCGCGTACTTCGCCGCCAAGGAGAAGGCCGCAGGTTCGCAGTCCAAGTGGGAGAAGCTCCACGCCGAGCTGTACCGGCTCCTCTCGCCCGCCGTCGCCCGCTTCACCGCTCTGCTCGAAAGCGACGACGAGGACGACCAAGAGACGGCGGAGGGCTTCCGCGCCGACCTCAACGATTACGTCAGGAAGTACGGCTTCCTCGCCCAGATCGTCCCCTACCGGGACGCCGAGCTGGAGCGATTGCACCTCTACGGCCGCTACCTCCTCAACCGACTGCCGCGCCGCGCGGACGGCGGCGTGGACATAGGCGAGGTCGACCTCAGCCACATGCGGGTGGAGAAGACCGGCGAGTACGACGTCTCCCTCACATCCGAGGGGCCGACGACGATGCAGGGCTTCGGCGACGGCTCGGGCGGCGTGAAGGAAGCGGAAAAGTCGCTGCTGTCCGAGCTGATCGAGCGATTCAACGAGAAGTTCGGCACGGACTTCACCGAGCAGGACGTGATCCAGCCGTTCGAGGAAGCCGTTGCAGACCCGAAGGTGCGACTGGCGGCCGTCGCCAACAACGACCCGGAGAACTTCGGGGTCGTCTTCGACGACGTCTTCGAAGACAAGATGGCCGACCACATCGACACCATCGCGGGCCTGGGCCGCCAGTACTTCGGCCCGGACAAGAGCTTCAAGAGCTCCCTCAACCGCAGTGCGCGACGCGCAGCCTGGCGGATGATCCGCCGGGAGGAAGGCATCGACGACAACGTGGCGTGACGCTGGGCGGGACTGGGTTGGGCGCGGAATTCTGCCCGGCCCGGCCCCGCCTGGACGAACGATCAACGCGGCCGTCACACTGGCGGTGCACCCGGACGCCACCGGTCTCGGACCGAGGACGCACCGGCGTACGACAGGCGAGGCCCTAGAAGGGGGAGGCGGGGGCGTGCCGTCACAGGACATCTCCGACCGTTACGAACTCGTGCAACCGCTCAGCCACGGCGGCATGGGCGACGTGTGGCGCGGCTACGACCGAGTGCTCGACCGCCCCGTCGCGGTCAAACTCATACGCCAGGCCGCCATCGCCACGCCCGCCATGGCCGAGGAGTTCACCAAGCGGTTCAAGCGCGAGGCACGCGTCACCGCGCGCATCCAGCACCCCGGCGTCCCGCAAGTCTACGACGCCGTACTCGACGAGTCGGACGAGCAGCTGTACCTGGTGATGGAACTCGTCGACGGGGTCCCCCTGGGCGATTACATCGATCCCGACCAGCCGCTGCCGATGTCCTGGGCGGCCGCGGTCGCGGCACAGGTGTGCACTGTGCTGTCCCACGCGCACGCCGTGCCCATCGTCCACCGGGACCTCAAGCCCTCCAACATCCTCGTGGCGGAAGACGGCACGGTGAAGGTCCTCGACTTCGGCATCGCCGCGGTCCTGCGCACCGACGTCACCAGGATCACCGCCACCGGGAACCCGGTCGGCACCAGCCAGTACATGGCGCCCGAGCAAGTCCAAGGCGGACGGGTCACGCCACAGAGCGACCTGTACGCGCTCGGCTGCATCCTGCACGAACTGTGCTGCGGGCGACCCCTGTTCAACGGGGTAGGCGAGTACCAGTTGATGCGGCAGCACGTCGAGGCCGCGCCTGTACCGTTGCGATTGCTGCGGTACGACGTGCCAAATGCACTGGAAGAGCTTGTCCTCCACTTGCTGCGCAAGCGTCCTGAGCGTCGGCCCGCCGACGCTCAGGAGGTGTACGAGCGGTTGCTACCGTTCCTGCCCCCGCCCGGCCAGGCGGCAGCGCCTGACGAGGTCGGTCCCGTCGGCACCCCCGACCCCACGGGGATCTACCGGCAGCCGTACGCGCCCCGCCCCCGCGCCGGGACTCAGCCGCCCAACATCCCGGCCACCCACGCCGAACCGTCCGCCCCGCCGGTACCGCCGGCAGCCGCGGCCCGGCTCCGCGAAGACATCAAGGTGGCACGCGCACAGGCGAACGCCCTACTCGAGGAGGAGCGGTTCACCCAGGCCGCCGAGGTCCTCAGCGACGTCGTCGAGCCGGCCGCACTGGCGCTCGGCTCCGACAACAGCGAGGTGCTCGACCTGCGCATGGACCGGGCCGCGGTCCGCTTCCTCGGCGGCGACTACCGCCGGGCACTGCCCGAGTTCGACGCGCTCGCCAGTGCCTTCTCCCGCACCGCCGGGCCAACCAGCGAAAAGGCGCGCTCCTGCCACGCCCAGGCCGCGCACTGCCGCGCTGAATTGGGCCAGGTGACGGTCGCCCTGCAGGAGTTCGAGGCCGTCCTGCGCCAGGTGCGAGCCGTGGACAGCGACGCCAGCGACGAGGCGATCGAACTGCGCCGTGCCATCGGATTCCTGGAGCTGTCCGAGGGACGCCTCGTCGAGGCCCGGCGGATGCTCGAGCCGCTCCACGACGACATGTGCGTGGTCTACGGCCCCGACGACGAGGAGACCGTCGAAATTGCTGAGGCCCTGACACGGATCCGCCTCGCCCTGGGCGGTACCCATCGGGAAACACCGGAGACTTGACGGACGCGAGCCGCCTGGACTCCACGCATGTGGATGTCATCGCCCTTGCGGACGCACCCCGCGTGCGCGCGTGTATTTTGCTCTGCGCTCCTGTGGTGGGCCAAGGATTAGCTTGGAGGGTTTGAGTGCGTGACACCCCGATGGACGTCGCTGTGGACGGCCTGCCGAGATTTCATGATTTCTTCGCGCCCGCTCTAGTCGTCCTGGCGGCCGGGGAGACGATGCAGACGCGCGACATCATCGCCGCGGTCTCCGACCGGCTCGGGCTGACCTCCGAGCAGCGCAACCAGGTCATACCTAGCGGACAGCGGCGCCTCGACAATCGCGTGACGTGGGCGTTGAGCTACCTGTTCCACGCCGAGGCCGTGCGGAAGCCCCGTCGTGGTCTGTTCGAGATCACGGAACGCGGACTCAAGTTGGCCCAGGTGCATCCGGATGGGTTCGGCCTAGATGTACTGCGGCAGTTTGAAGAGTTCCGTGCTTTCCAGGCACGATCCAAAGGACCCGTAGGGGCGCAGGCCGTCGGCCCCACCGGCGCCGATGACACCAGTGATCAAACACCTTTCGAGCAGATCAGCGCCGCAGTCGAACAGCTTGATGCCGACGTCGCCACCGAACTGGTGCAGCGTCTTCACGCCGCCCCGCCTGAGTTCCTGGAGAAGGCGGTCCTGCGCCTGCTAGTCGCCATGGGTTATGGCGGCAGCGACGAGGCAGCCGTCCACCTGGGCGGTCCCGGGGACGGCGGGTTCGACGGAGTCATCAATCAGGACCCTCTTGGTATCGGCCGCATCTATATTCAGGCCAAGCGTTACAAAGCGGGATGTCATCGGCAGGCCGGACGTGCAAGCGTTCCTAGGCGCGCTACACCACGCCGGCGCGGCTGGCGGCGTCCTCATCACCACCAGTCGGTTCACGCCTGACGCTGTCGCCTTCGCCCGGTCCATCACCCCACGCGTCATCCTCATCGATGGCCCACGTCTCGGACGGCTCATGGTCACCCACGGAATCGGGGTACAGGAGCGGCAGACCTTTCGGGTAGTGGAGACTGATGAAGACTTCTTCGAGACTGCATGATCGGTCCAGGTTCTCGGGCCGTCCCTGTGGGCGAGAGGATTTCCTGCGCGTAGAACATGACAAGCCGTACTGGGGGCTGGAGCGTCGGCGTGGGCCAGCCGCGGAGAGCGCAACCCCCCTGTGAAAACGAGGCGGCCTTCCTGCAGCAAGCAGCGCCGGGGAGGGGCGGGTTATGGGAGCCGGTGCGGAGGTCCGGGCAGTCTTGGGCGCTGCCTGGTGGGATGGGACGGTCAGGCAGTCCGAGGAGCTGGCCAGGGCGGCGGAAGTGCGGGGTCCAGATGCCGTGGGGCGGCTGGACGCGCTGCTGCAGGCGTGGGCGGTCGGGTTCGCGGCCGTGCGGCCCGATGTCCTGTCTCCGCGCGTGGCTGCGTCCCGGCGGGGTCTTCGGGCGGACGAGGCGGCGGGGTTTCTGGCGGCGCTTGACGCGCGGGTTTTTCATGTGGACTCTGCCGGATTCGTCGTGCCGCAGGTGTTCCGACTCAAGGCTTCCGGCGGCCGATATGCCTTGTTCAGCCGTAACGGCTCGGGCGTGGCAGTCAACTTGGAGTATCTGATCCAGATGGCCGCAGCGGCGGAGCTGCTGATGGTTCACGGGGTGGCGGGGACGGATATCTGCTTCGAGCAGGGGGAGTTCGATGCTGTGGTGAAGAGCGGCGGTTCGCCGGTGCTGGCCATGGAGGCCAAAGCCAGAATCGCGGGTGCGGACGGGCTGCTGGAGTTGCTGAGCTCCCTGCTGAGGCTGGGCGCGAATCCGCAGGCGGCGGCCACCGGCAATCATTGGCGTAAGTACGCGGCACTGTTGGATATGACGGCATCGGGACCGGTGGTGTTGTGGCTGGTGGCCGACGGCGCTCGCTGGGCCTTTGACGCAAACACGGTTGATGGGGCCGTGCGGCTGACGCCCCGTTCGACCGCGGGAGGACCTCTCATCCGCTGACGCGCGCGTATCCGCTGGTCGGCGATAGCCACTCCTGCACGTGGTCGCCCGCACACTCCGGGCAGGCGTATACCCCTGTGTCGAGGACATGAGCACCGATCCGGCCGCGGGAGATGCCCGTGCTGACGGCCCCGCCCGACGGCTCACAACCCGCTCCCTGGAAGGGAGGAGCCTCCGTTTCTATGCCCTGCGGGCCTCTCGTTCCTACGGAACGAGACACAACGGTTCGCTGGACAATCGAGTTCTGCGTTTCTAACAACGGCTAACACAAAGAGTTGGATCGGCGCTGATGACCGTGTCCGGGGCGGAAGTTGAACGTTCGGACCTGCGTGGGGACATCGCCTTGGAACGTGTCGGATGAACTGTGGAACCGCCTGGAGCCCTTGCTGCCGCAGCGTGAGCGCAGGTTCCGGTATCCCGGGCGAAGGCCGTTGCCGGACCGGGAGGTGTTGTGCGGGATCTTGTACGTGCTGCACACCGGGATCCAGTGGGAGTACCTGCCGCAGGAGCTCGGTTTCGGCTCCGGCATGACCTGCTGGCGGCGGCTGCGGGACTGGAATGAGGCGGGCGTGTGGCAGCGGCTGCACGAAGTCCTGCTCGCCGAGCTGAACACGGCCTCACGGCTGGACTGGTCCCGCTGCGTGGTCGACTCCTCCCACGTCAGGGCGTTGCAAGGGGGATCCATACGGGCCCCTCGCCGGTCGACCGGGGCCGGGCCGGCTCGAAGCATCACCTGATCACCGACGGGCACGGCACCCCGCTCGCGGTCCTGCTGACCGGCGGCAACCGCAACGACTTCACTCAGCTTCTGCCGCTGCTCGAGGCGATCCCGTCAGTCCGCGGCCGGGTCGGCCGGCCCCGCCGCAGACCGGACTCGCTGTTCACTGACCGAGGCTACGACCACGACGTTTACCGCGACCAGGTCCGTGCCCGCGGCATCGTGCCAGCGATCGCCCGCCGCGGCACCCTGCACGGCACCGGGCTGGGCACCTACCGCTGGGTCGTGGAGAGGAGTTTTGCGTGGCTGCACGGCTTCCGACGCCTACGCATCCGATGGGAAAGGCGAGCCGACATCCACGAAGCGTTCCTCAGACTCGCCTGCTGCCTCATCACCCACCGTCAACTGCTGTCCCTCACCTGACCAGCACCCGTCCCACTCGAAAACCGGGGTCCGACAAACTGACCCCATGAACCGTGATGACCTGGAGGCCGCACTCGGCAGTGACCAGAGTGCCTTTGCGTGTGCTGCCCGGGCCGAGCTGCAGGCGGGCGCCGACTTCAAGCTGTTCGAAAGCCAGACCGCCTCAGCCCGTCTGCTTTGGACGACCTGGTCCGATCGGCACCAGACCATGCTTGAGACGGGCGTCACCCCTCGTCCCGGGCTGGCCGAAGCTGTCGACGGGCTCTACTCCGCAGGAACCGATCGCGTCTACTCGGCGACGATCACCGGCACGCAGCAACGGTTCACCGTCTTCCTCTCGGAAGACCTCACCCGCTGCATCGCCTGCATGGGCTGACCAGCGCCCCTTTGTGTTAGCCGTTGTAAGCCCTGCGGGTCTTTGGTTCCTGCAGAATCCCCGTGGCAGAAGGTCACCGAGCTCGACGGTGCCATTGTTTCTATGCCCTGCGGGCCTTTCGTTCCTGCCCAACACTCGTGACTCCAAGGACACGGCCGGCAACCAGGCGCTTCTATGCCCTGCGGGCCTTTCATTCCTGCGGAACCCTGGACGCTCTGCAGCAGCTCGCCGAGGGAGCCGACACGTTTCTATGCCCTGCGGGCTTTTCGTTCTTGCGGAACGACGCGTCGTTCTCCTTCGACGGAGTCATCGGTGCCTTCGTTTCTATGCCCTGCGGGCCTTTCGTTCCTGCGGAACAAGGTCTGCATCTCGCTGATGGTCCGGGAGGACGGGAGTTTCTATGCCCTGCGGGCCTTTCGTCTTGCGGAACGAAGCTCGTCCTCGTAAGTCGTGGTGGTCGAGTCCTCGCGTTTCTATGCCCTGCGGGCCTTTCGTCTTGCGGAACCCTTCGGTACGGGCAACGCTCGTGACCTGCGGTCATAGTGCCCGTTGCGCGAGGCTCCTCGCCAGGGGCCTACTTGATCTGTGATGCCGTTCACAAGATCTGCTTCTGAGGCTGCGACCCGCGGGGTTGGCTCGCGCGAGAATCGGCCTCCGAGGACTCTTGGCCGGGAAGGCGGTTACGGCTCCTTCGAGCCGTCTGGCCGTCCGTCTTCCGTGCGTGGGATTCCGGTGCGCCGATCGTCGTCCAGCCAAGGCCGACGCCACCTTGCGACCGGCGGTACCGCGGCACGGCAAAGGTCGCATGGACCAGGAAGCCGATGCGGTGGCCCTGTCCGATGTCGACGGGGCGCTCCTCACGTCGTTGGCGGTGAGCAGGGCCGTCTCTCGGAGCTCGGTAATCAACGGGCCTCGACTCAAGCTGATCATCCACAGTTTCACGTTTCTATGCCCTGTCGGTCTTTCGTTCCTGCGGAACACACCACCATCGTGATCCGTCCGAAGAAGCGAGTGGACGGGTTTCTATGCCCTGCGGGCTTTCGCTCCCGCGGCACACTGGAGCACATGTGGCGCGAGGCGGAGGCGTTCCGGTTTCTAAGACCTGCGGGTCCTTTGGCTCCTGTGAAAACTCTGGTCTTTGATCCACCTGTTTAACTACGAGAACAAGGCGTTTCTATGCCCTGCGGGCCTCTAGTTCCTGCGGAACCTTCAACAAGAAGACGCAGAGGTGGGAGCAGAAGTTCGTTTCTAAGCCCTGCGGGCCTTTCGTTCCTGCGAAACTTCTGGCGTTACGGTAATTGACCGTAACTGTTGAGCTCGTTTCTATGCCCTGCGGGCCTTTCGTTCCTACGGAACGGCTCAGAACCGGTCGCTGGACAATCGAGTTCTGCGTTTCTATGCCCTGCGGGCCTTTGGTTTACGGAGCCCGGTGTGGCAACGGATTGAGCTCCAGTTGAGCTGTCGATGTTTCTATGTCCTGCGGGCCATTAGTTCCTACGGAACGCTCATCGCCTGCATCTGGGCCAAGGCTCGGGTGGGCGAGCAGCTTCTATGCCCTGCGGGCCTTTCGTTCCTGCGGAACCAGCCTCTTCGCGGTTGAACTCGGTCGTGACCTGCGGGAGGTTTCGATGCCTGCGGGCTTTTAGTTCCCGCGGAAGACCCCACTACTTCACGATCCGCACGCTGGGCAACCTGTTTCTACGCCCTACGGGCCTTTCGTTCCTGCGGAACTCGCAAGAATTACACGGCCTATAATGAGACTGTTTCTATGCCCTGCGAGCTTTTCCTTTCTGCGAAACTCACCGGCTTCATCGGCATCGTCATCGGTGGCCGGGTCGTTTCTATGCCCTGCGGGCATTTCGTTCCTGCGGAACGAGGCTCCTGCTGAACAAGTTGCGGCGCCTCATGCGGGTTTCTATGCCCTACGGGCCTTTCGTTCCTGCGGAACACGTCGTCACCGCCATCGGCGGTGCGCTGATGCTCCTTGTTTCTATGCCCTGCGGGCCTTTCTTTCCTGCGGAGCAGGAAAACTACTGCCACTACTGGCGGGGTGTCTATGCCCTGCGGGCCTTTAGTTCCTTCGGAACCTTTGCTCCGATTCCTGAAGAATATCTCGTCAGAGGCGTTTCTATGCCTCGCAAGCTTTCGTTTCTACGGAACTCGGTCGAGACATGATGCTCGACTTGATTGGACGTCAGTTGCTATGCCCTGCGGGCCTTCGTTCCTACGGAACACCGGACTACTTCACGATCCGCACGCTGGGCAACCTGTTTCTATGCCCTGTGAGCCTTTCGTTCCTGCGAAACCCTTTGGCACGGGCGGGGGCCTGTGACCTGCGCCGATTGTGCCCGTTGCGCGAGGCTCCCCGCCAGCGCCTTGCCTGGGCTGTGACGCCCGTCACAAGATTTGCGACCTGCGGGGTTTGGCTCGCGCGAGCTCGGCCTCCGAGGACTCTTGGCAAGGAGGGGGGTTACGTGCTCCTCCGAGCCGCCTCTCCGCCCGCCTTCCGCCCGTGGAGTTCCGGCATGCTCACCCTCGTCCAGCCCAAACCATGGGTGGTCTGGGCACCGATACCGGCGAGTTCGGCGAAACGGGAGAGCGCCGTGAAGGCCAACGCCACCTCGCGACAGGCGGTACGCGGCACGGCAAAGGTCGCGTGGCCCAGGAAGCCGGTGCGGTGGCCTTGTCTGATGTCGACGGGGGCGCTCTTCACGTCGTGGGCGGTGAGGAGGACCGTCTCTCGAAGTTCGGTGATCAACGGGTTCGGAAACGGGGTCTCGGCGTAGGCGTTCCAGCGGCGGCCGAGGCTCGTGTAGACGAGTTCGGCGTCCGGGAGAGGAATCCAGCGGCCCTTGCGTGTGAAGTGAGTGACGGACAGAAAGTCCATGGTCACGCGCTCGGCAGGTGGGAGGGCGAGCAGGGCTGGGTAGGAAGCTCCCTCGGCACCGACGTCCTCGACGGTGAAGAACTGGCCGCCGAGGCGAACCTGTTCGCCGACCCATTCCTCCAACCGCGGCACGGTCCCGTCGTTGAGCCAGCCCAGGGTCAGGAGCGCGCGTCCCGGGGCGTGCGGGGCCTGCATGAGCGGGGTGATGGAGAACGGTTTGGTCTGGCCGTGGTGGTCGGCGCCGAGACCCTCCAGGAGCGCGCAGGCCAGCCCGTGCAGGTGGGCCGGGGCGACACGGGAGGGCCGGGTGCCGTCGTCCGGGCGGAGAAGGAGGTGCCAGCGTTGAGGCATCAGTGCTCCTCGTCGACGCGGAGAGAAGCTCCGGCAGTGAGCGGGATACAGCCGGTGATCTGGCCGGCGGGGTGATGGAGCAATCTGATGGCATGCGGGGTGCGGTTCACGAGCCGCTGTGGCGCGTTCACGCGTGCTGTCCCCCGGGTCCGGCCGGAGAGGGCGCGGCCGTGGGGGCCGTCGTGTTGAGGAGGCTGAGTTCGTGGCGGATGACGGTGACCTGGTCGTTCTTCATGAGCCAGCCGACGGCGATGGTGATCGGCAGGGGCGCGTTGATGAAGAGGTGGACGTCGACGGTGGCGCTGCCGGACTGCTCGGCCCATGCCTGCCTCGCGGCGATGAAGCATCGGTAGGTGTAGGCCGCTATGGCTTCGAAGGCTTCTTTCGTCTCCGGTAGCCGTTCTGGGGCCGCTTCCAGGACGGTGTAGGCGCCGCACGGGTTTCCTGGCGCTTCGTGGTCGTTGGGGGTGAAGACGTAGCCGGTGTGGGTGCTGTCGCCGGGGCGGCGGACGAGGCCTGTCTCGGAGACTGCGCACGCGTCCGCGATCATGGATAGTGCGGGAGACAGACGGACGATGAACGCGAGCCGGTGCCGGTGCTGAGCCGGACAGCCTGGGTGCGCGACAAGTGCTGGGGCGCCGGCGCCGGGGGCTTGTTTGAGGTGAGCGGTGAGAAGGGCCTCTTGGCCAGGGGCGAGGGGGTTCCTGAGATGGCTGCCGAGCGTGAGGCCAGGGACGACGGTCCGCTGGTCGGCGCCGGGCAGGTGCATGACGGACAGGGTGGAGTAGGTGTCATGGGCGAGCCGGCGCCCGAGGTGGAAGCCGTCGTACATCTGGGCGAGCGGATAGAGCGTGACGGAGCCGTCGGCGCCGCTGGTCCTGATTTCTTCGACGCGGGCGTCGATGAGGTTCGCGACGAGGTCCATGCGCGCGTCCGGGGACAGCTCCCGGTTTCCGGGGCTGAGCAGCTTCGAGTGGACGACGAGGGTGCTGCTGTGGTTCTTCTTCGATGCCTCGATCATCGCGGAGACCCGGCCGCCCTGCGGGTCCGGGTAGAGGGGGATGACGACGCCGACGCCTCGTTGGCGGACAAGTGTCCAGCCGAGGACGACGACCAGAAGCATCCCGATCAGAATCAGGCCAAAGAACCAGGCCGAGTCCCACCATTTCTGGAGGAGGTTGGGGACGACACCCAGGGCGACCGCGGATCCCCCGGCGACCAGAATGACGCCGACGCCTTCGCGGCTCCGCAGGAGTTTCCAGAACTGGCCGTACCAAGACTGCTGCATGACGCCGCGTCCTCTTGTCGGTGGGATGTCGGCTTGGTCAGGGCGTCGCGCGTACGAACGTCGCGGGGGTGGGGCCGGGCAGTTCGAGGAGTTCGAAGGACAGGGCGTGGGCCGCTTCGGGTAGCGGGCCGGCTTGCTTGTCGTCCGGGCCCCAGGGGGTTCCGTGGCGAATATGGGCCGTGACCAGTTCGCCGTCGCTGCTCTCGCCGGGGTGGAGTGCGGCGACCATGGCCTCCCGGCCGTCGACGCGGACCCTGACACACCGTTGCATGTCCCATGCCCACAGGTGCGTCGCCTGCGGGACGTCCTGTGGTAGTTCGTCGGCTGGGGCCACGAAGAAGCCGTCGAGGTCCGACCACGCGCACAGCGTCCCCGCCAGTAGGGCCCGCGCCTCGGGCCACGGCATGCGCCCGTGGCGGTGCAGGCGAGCCGGGGCCGTGGTCGCCTCATACCGGGTTTTGGGTGACGCTGCTGTCGTCATGCCGGGGCCTCCTCGGTGAGCGCGGCGTGGAGTCGCCGTAGCGTTTCGACGGCTGCCGGACGTTCCCGGGCGAGCAGGTGGCCGGTGGCGGGGAGGACGGTGAGCGTGCCCTGGCCGCGGGTGGTGCCGGCGCCGATGCCGAGGCGGCCGGCGGCGAGGTCGTCGAGGGCGAGGAGGAGGGCGGCGCGGGCGAGTTCGGGGATGTCGCGGTCGTGGCGGATACGGACCGTGAGGGTGCCGTCCTCGATGGTTTCCTCGGTGTAGAGTGCTTCGTCGCGGGCGCCGCCGAAGACCCGGTCGAGGGCGACGTGGTTGCGGATGCGCACGGTGCCTTCGCGGATCACGGTGTCGGTGAAGACGAGGCGGCCTCGGGCGCCGATGCTCGGCGGGAGTTCGGCGTCGGGCGAAGCCTGGTCGTGGGCGCGGGTGCGTTCTGTCCAGCCGAATGCCGCGCACAGCACGCACGTCCCGCACGGGCCGGAGTCGTCACCGACGGAGGAGCAGGCGTCGAGGCCGACGGATCGCAGGATGAACTCGCAGCGCGCGCGTAGCACGCCCTTCCAGGTGCTGCCCGGCACGATCGGGAGGTCGTCGTGGTCGCGCAGGATGGCGGAGATCCTCGTCCGGCGGCCGGGACGGTCGAGGACGTCGCCGCTGCCGATGTGGAGGGCGTCGGTGATACGGAATTCCAGCGGCTGCTCGAACACCTCGGGCAGGGCGCCTGGGCCGCCGTTCTTCGCGTGGTCGTAGACGACGGTGGCGTGGTCGTCGACGAGTGCAGGCCCGCCGCCCATGAGCCAATGCTGCATGCCGTCGGCGCTGTCGAGGTCGATCGACCGCTTGAGGACGCGGGTGAGGAGTGCCTGGCCGTGGCCGGTCGTGCGCCCTCGTCCGACAACGGGCCGCCAGGCGGCGAGCAGGTCGACGAACTCGTCAAGGAGCGGCGATTCCAGGCCCGGGGTGTCCACGCGCAGCCACAGCAGAATCTTCGTTTCCGGCGGCAGGAGTTCGCGACTGTGGAGGGTCTGCGGTCGGGCGGCGGCCCGGTGCCGGTCGATCGCCGTACGGCGCCGGGTCTCGGGCGGCTGGGGGAGTTCCAGTCGTGTGCCGAGAACGCGGACCGGGGAGGCGACGACGATCGTCTCGGACGGCGGGGCGTCTGTGCCGTTGCCTGGGCGGACGTTACCGAAGAGTGCTTCTTCACGTCCGGTGCGATGTGCTTGCTGGCGCAGGGAGCCGGCGAGGGAGGTGCCGGGCAGGTAGGGGCGGCCCCACGCGTCGCGGGCCACGGGCAGATCGGGGTGGAGGACGGAGCCGATGGTGAGGCTCTCGGGCGCCGTGACCGCTCCGGCGGTGAGCAGTTCCAGCTCGGCGCGCAGGATGTGCACCACGCTCATGACGAGTGCTCCTCATCGGTTTTCAGGCGGTGCAGTGCGGCCAGGCGGGCCAGGGTGCGGTCCAGGGTGCCGGGGGTAGCGCGCAGCAGCAGGTCCTGGACGTCCCGTCGGAGTTCACCGGGCAGGTTGCGCAGTCGGGAGCGTTCGAGGAGGGCGTCGTGGGGTGGGTTGCCGGCGGCGCGTTCCTCGACGTACGGGCGGAGCTGGTCGATGAACCAGGCGCTGTGGCCCGACCGGTACAGCATCCGCGCGTAGGACTCCGCCGGATCCATGGCCTCCTGCCCGGTCGGCGCTTCCTCGGTCACGAAGCCGCCGGGTGGGGTCCAGGCGCTTGTGGCGGTCTCGAGGGCGCCGAACCCCTCGTTGCGGCGCAGCCCGACCCCGCGCCCCGCGAGCGCCAGCAGGGTCTCGGGCGCGGGCGGTTCCTCGAAGGTCAGGAGCAGCACCGACCCGGCGCTCACCGCCAGCTCGACGGGCTTGGGCAGGTTCGACGCGGCATGCCAGCCGCCGACGCGCTCCCGCCGGGCCCACACCTGCTCCACCCGCACGATGCGCGTGGCGAGCACGGAGGACAATTCGGCGCCGAGTGCCTCGCCCAGCCGGTTGCGGTCAGCCAGGTCGAGAGGGAGACCGCTGGTGTCGGTGAGGATAGCCGGGGAGGCGAGTCTCAGCGCCACGCGCTCACCCGTCTCCGGAAGGCGCGGGGAGGCGGTGGCGGCACTGTAGGTGACGCCGCCGCTCGTGCCGCGCCGGCCACCCAGCCGCAGGCCCCGGCACTGACTCAGCCAGCGGGCCGCCGCCTCGGGGAGATCGTCGGCGGCAGCGACGCGGCCGTGGAACTGCCGCTCGTCGCCCTTGTGGTCGTGGTGGGTGAGGGCACGGCGGGTGAACAGGTCGCCTTCGGAGGCGACCTGCCGTTCGTTGTGGATCTCTAGATGGGTTTGCTGGACGACGAGACCGCCCGTCGCGCCGCCGAAGAACTCCACCTCCCCGCGCCCGGCAGTCAGTGGCCCTCCGCAACTTCCGCAGTACAAGGAGGAGCTGTCGTCGAA
This sequence comes from Streptomyces sp. NRRL F-5122, assembly GCF_001507435.1. Taxonomy (GTDB): domain Bacteria; phylum Actinomycetota; class Actinomycetes; order Streptomycetales; family Streptomycetaceae; genus Streptomyces; species Streptomyces lannensis. Next base: position 61,727 of record NZ_LMWH01000236.1, on the reverse strand, counting down.
CGCCTCGTCGGGGTGGACGCCAGCGCATCGCTGGTACTTGCAGCGCCGCACCGACAGCGGAACGATCCCCGACCCGGTGGCGAACAGCGGCCCGTAGACGGTCTCGGATTCGAAGAGGGCGACGAACTCCCGCCGCAGCTGCGGCGGGACCTTGTTCGGCAGCCCGTGATCCCGGATCCACGCTGCGGCGAGCGCACCGCGCAGGACAGAGCCGGGAACGTGGTGCTGGGTCTGCACCGGCGCGGTGCCCGCCGGGCGGACACCGAGCGCGAGGGGCTGGTGTGCGGTCACCTGGATGTCAAGAAGCATGCTGCTGCCCCCAGTTCGCGGCGAGCGCGCGGAAGCGGTCGACGAGGGCCGCGTCCACGACCGGATCGCCGGTCGTGCACTCCACCCAACCCAGCCCGCGCCGCCGGTCGGAGCCGACGCTGTGCACCCCGGCTGCCGCACATGCCAAGACGGTCAGGTGGTCGTCCTCGCTCAGCGGCGACTCCGGAAGCCGCGCGTGCCGCGTGACCTCGAACTCGGCGGTGCGGGCCCAGACTTCCTCGCCGTACAGGAGATGGTCACGCTTGGCTGCACCTGTCTCTTCGTCGAGGGAGACACGGACCCGCATCCTCACTTCGGGCTGGTCGGGGAAGCGGGCTGAGGACCAGGCCCATACGGTGGGCTTCCGTGCCCCGCCGAACACGTGCTCCACCAAGCCCGGCAGTCCAGGCAGGAGGTTTTCGGCAGAGTCCCGCATCAGGCCCTTCAGCGAGGACGCCGGCAGCAGATCGTTTCGGTCGACGGCCGCGTCGATCCCCGGCCGGGCCACACCCGTGGCGACCCGGAACGGGCCATGGAAAATCATCGTCACGCGCACGGCCACCACCTGGCGATTCCGAGGGCCGCACCCAGGCCGATCCCGGTGGGCGGCGGCGCATTCTGCTGGTCGAAGGGAGAGAGGAAGGGCTGCACCGCCTTGAGATGGCCGACCCGGTGCGCGATCACAGCGGCAGTGATCTCACCATCGGAGCGCAACGCCTCCGCGAGGCGGGCGCGATGGCTGGCAGGGACGCGGGCCAGTGCGGACAGCGCCTGCGCCTCGAGGGTGGGATCACCGGCAGGGGTGCGCAGCGTGGACAGACGGAGCGGATCGTGTCCGGGGGCCTCGGTGCCGTCGGCTGTGATGTCCAGCCACTGTACTGAGGCTGCCTTGCCACGCACGGCTCGCTTGGCCTCGCTCAGACGCTGGCCGGCCAACTCCACGAGCAGGCTCAGCGGATAACTGGAATGCGCGAAGACGATTCCCGCCGACGCCGTCGGAGCCTCCAGTGACGTTTCCCCCTGCGCGCGTTGGGCGCGACGCCGGTTCAGGACCTCCAGGATGCCGGCGGTCGCCGCGTGGACGGCCTGGCCGAATTCACGCAGGAAAGCGAGCGTGAACTCCCATGCCTGGTCGGCGGGTAGGCTGACCAGCACATCGTCACCGCCGACGACGTGCGGGACGACCACCACCTGGTCGCGTTCGATGGTCAGCGGCAGGTTCACTGTCGCCTCTGCCAGCGCATCCCGCGTGGCCGCTGACAGGGACTGGGAGATGCTCTTCTTCCAGTCCCGCATCTGGGCGTCCTCGCTGCCCTCCTTGGCGAGCGCCTTGAAGAACTCCCCGAACGCGTTCCCGTCGATGGCCACCGTCGCCAGGTGGTTGCGGCCCGACCGGGCGTGGCCCAGCGCGGCCAGCGCCGCGAAGTCCTCTGGAGCGGCGTGGGTGACCGGCAGACTCTCCGCCAGCCGCCCCTCCGGACTGCGCCCGTCACCCGCCGATCGCCTGCGCGGCACGTTCCGCATCGAGCAGTCCGGGCACAGCCGCTGCCTCTTTCCGGTGACCGTCTCCCAGGTGGCCGCAGGGTCCGTGTGGCACATCGCGCAGGGGACGGCGAGCGGGAACTCCGCGGTCGCTGGCAGGTCGTAGCGGACATCGCCCGCCTCGGTCTTCGGGTGGATCTCCTTGTCGTATGCGTTCAGGTAGTACTCGCCCTGGCCCCAGACCGAGTGGAACTCCGCCCCCGGCAGGGCTTGGCGCAGATGCGCGAAGACCCGGTCCTGAAGGCGCTCAACTCGTGCTTTGAGGTCTTCGCCAGCAACCGGGGTGAGGCGGAGACTGACGACCCCATCCGCCTCGCCGGCCTCGTCGTTCACCTCCGCGAGCTGCCCCACCACGCCCTCGACGATGCCGGGAGCCGTGGCGCGGGCGAGGCTGTCGCTGGCGGCGCGGTGCCCGCGCAGACCCGCGGTGCGTGTCAGGTACGACTGGATCCGGATGGCGCCGAAGTCCACGTACACATAGGCGGTGCCGGTGTGGGTCACGGTCACTTCCCGCCCTTCCCCTTCTTCTGGGGGATCACCTTCATCGTCATCTTCGGGCGCGGCGCTGCCGGCGACGGCAACTGCACGTAGGGATTCGTCCGTGAGCCGGATGTCTCTTTCCAGAATGTGAAGCTCGCTTTCAGCGCCTCGGGGTTGAGTGTCCGTTCCGGGTCGGGAATCGGCTGCGCCGGCGGGTACCACACGCGGTCGGTCGGCGCCCAGTCCAGCCGCAGGACCTTGGTCAGCTGGCGCTTCCAGGTGTCCCGCAGATCATCCCCGGCCGATTTGCGGAACGCCGCCACCGCCTTTTCGACGTCCAGGGCGGGCGCCTCGGTGCCGAGGTAGCGACTGGCCGCGGAGTCCAGTTCCCGGATCTTCACCTCCGACGTGCACGTGCCGAACCCGAGCGGGCGGCCGCCGCCCAGAGCCCAGCCGTACCGGGGGCGCTCCTCGTCCTTCGGGTCGAAGTGGTGCAGCAGGAGACCCGGGTCCAGCGCGCACAGCAGCCCGCCCAGAGCGACCGCGTCGAGGTTCTCGAACCGGACCTCTGCCGTGAACTGCGCGCCCTCCGAGACCGACTGTGCCTTCGAGACCATCTTGTTCTCCGGCCCGTACAGGTCGTGGAAGACGTCCCGGCTGCCGCTGCGCGCACGGAAGTACGGCCGCTTGCCAGCTTCCCCGGTAAGCCAGTAGTACTTGCGGCCCCGAAGCCGACGACCACCGCCGCTATCCGCCTCCGACCCCCACTCCCGCAGCGCCCTGTCTGGGTCGGACGTGGCACTCTTCCCTTCCAGGCTGTCGTCCCGGGTCAGGTAGAACTGCCCGGCACCCGGCTTCGGAGCACCCATCGGCGGCAGGAACTCCTCGTCCAGCCCATAGGCTTCGGCCGGTACGGCGTCACCGAAGCGGACGTGCCCGCGGTACGCCTTCTGGCGGGCACCGCCCCCCTTGTCGTCGGCGCCCTCCGCGTCCACCGAGCCAAAGAGCCGGCAGCTCGGGCACAGGTCCTCCGGGTCCCGGCAGGCGCGGGCCTGCAGGTGGACACGCTCACCCGCCTTGATACGGCCACCGGGGTGCCGCCAGATCGTCGATAGGGAGATCCCGCGCAGCCGCACCGCCTGCCCCGCGCGCTCCGGATCCACCCACACCACATGCCCCGGACGCAGCTCCCGCCGTGCCGGATCCCGGTATCCGACCAGACCGAGCCGCTCGTCCTTGTGAAACACGCGCACCGGCTCGGCATTCCGCGAGGGCAAGTCGCCCGGCGACGGCGTCTGCCGGTACTCCTGGACGTCGCGCGTGCCGTCCACGGCGTCGAGGTACTCCTGCCACACCTCGTCGGGCAGAACGACCTCAAGCGAGCCGGGTTCCAGCTCGCCGGTCGCACAGAAGTGTCGGCCAGGCAGCTCCCTGCCACCGTCCGGGTTCTTCCGCGTGCGATGCCGGGCCCCGGAGTCGGTCACCAGCACGACCGACTCCCCGCCCTCCTTGACCTCGAACGGCTCCCTCAACTCCAGCCGCCCCAGCGACGACTGGACGCTCCCGCTCAGCAGCGTGACCCGCGCCCCCGTCGTCAACTTCGCGGCTCCCCCGAGGGCCTTGTGCAGCGCGGTGTACTCCACCCACACCGTCTCCCCGCATAACCGCAACCGCGAGGGAGCCCCTCGCTCGTCGACCTTCTCGACCAGCGCCAATCGCCAGGAGTCCGTCCTGACCCGTGCCTCGTCGCGGTAACCGGGCCGGAAGTCGGAATTGAACACCCGCAGGCAGCCACCGGCGAGGGTTTCGTGCAGCGACCGCACGGCACCGGCCAGCGACGACCCCGGCACGAACGGCACGGGCTCATCGAAGCCAGGCAAGCGACGCGTGGGGAAGGCGGCATCGTCACCGTCATAGACGTGCCGCAGCATCAACGGACTGCGCGCCGTCAGCGTCACCTCCAGCAGACCACTGATCCGGTCCGGCCGCAGTTGACCATGCCCAGGCGGCGCCGAGCGCCAGTCTCTGGGTACCTCCTTCGGTACCTGTACGAAGGTGTACGGATTGACGAACTCGTACTCGCTCACACCCACGCTCCCCCGAACCGCCAGCCCACCACGCTACCGTGACGGCATCTCGACGCGTCGGGACCATTAACGTGATGACGGGTAGTCAGCGCAAGTCGAACCATGGAACGTACACAAGTTGACGCAACGTGAGCGGCACCTGCACTGAACAACACGCGAGATGGGAAGGGCGCTCACGCGGTGCTGCGCACAGACTCTGTTCGCCCAGGTCCGCCTGGAGATCGAAATTCCTGCGCCCAGCGGGCTTTAGCGGTACTGGACATCCTGCCCGAGGCCTCGCCGCACCGGGGACTGGGTCGGTTCGCTGTCACCCGGCCATCCCACTCCCGGATGGCCTGGTGGTCCCTGCCCATCCGCCCGGGCCGGCGCGCTTACGAGTTCGACCCGCCTCCGGCCGCGGACGGCCCTACCTCGCGCCCCGTCCTCCCGCGCGCGATCGCCGCCCACAAAGCCGAACGCTGCGGCTTCTACCGCAATGCCTTCGGCCTGTGCACGGGCATGCGTCCTGAGAGGCCGCGTCCAACGCAGCTCCGCGACCGGCGACCCCCGACCGCTCCCGCGAGCGTATCCGCGCCCCGCGCCCAGCCGTGGAAGTGAGTGACCTGCCCGCACGATGGCGGCTACGTCGGCGCCAGCCCGAGATCCGCCCGAGCGTCCCGTACGGACTAGGTCGAGCCTCTTCCGCGACATGGCCATGAGGTCGGCGAGAGCGGCTGCCCATCGGTGGACGTGGCATCCCTGGCCGTTTGACTGGGCGAGTTCGCCACACGAGCACTGCTGTGAACCCCTTTGCTGCCGGTCCTGACAAGCACTCGCTATCGTCTCCTTGACGATAACTGGGGTGTCGTGCCAATCTGGCGAAGCATCAAGCCGCCGATGAACCGACTTTCTCAGCCTGCCAGTTGCGGCTGTGCCACCCCGACTGCTTACGCCTGGGATCGCTGCCCGCCCGCCACTGCTCGGCTCACAAACGTGCGCCGCCGCACCACATGGAGGCCCCATGGCCCACGCCCGTAAACCCCGGCCCCACTTGGACGCCCTGGGCACCGACCGGGCCGCCGGCGTACTGCTCGGAGCAGCCGTGGGCGACGCGCTCGGCGTGCCCTACGAATTCGCGGCAAGGCTGCGCGAAGACCAGCAACCACAGATGATCGGCGGTGGCCTGGGGCCGTACGAGCCCGGCGAGTACTCCGACGACACCCAGATGCAGGTGTGCATCGCGGAGGTCGCGGCCACCGGGGCGGATCTACGCACCCCCGAGGCCCTCGATCAGATCGCTGCCAACTTCCAGCAATGGCTGAGCGGCGGCGCCACTGACGTCGGCTCGCAGACCCGAACCGTACTGGACGTCGCCCGTCGGGCCGGGGGAGCGCCAGGCGCGGCTCTGTCGGAGGCCGCTCGCGAATTCACCACCGGCAACGATCGCGCCGCCGGGAACGGCTCGCTGATGCGCACCGGGATCGTCGCTCTCGCCCAACTGGCCGACGCCGAGGAGATGGCCGAGGCCGCCACCGCCGTCAGCGCGCTCACCCACCCCGATCCCGACTGCGCCGACGCCTGCGTGCTGTGGTGCTCCGGTATCCGTACTGCCGTTCTCGAGGGCACGTTCGACGGCGTTCGCGCCGGCCTGGACCTGCTCCCCGCGGAACGCCGGGACGTGTGGACACGGCGGCTGGACGAGGCGGAGACCCACCCGCCGCACCACTTCACCAACAACGGCTGGGTGGTGCATGCGCTCCAGGCCGCCTGGTCTGCGATCACCCGCACCGTCGTCCCCGAATTGCTGCCCGCCAAGGGCAGCTTCCCAACCCAGCACCTGCACGTCGCCCTGGGGGCGGCGGTGCGCGCCGGGACGGACACCGACACCGTCGCGGCGATCGCCGGCGCCCTGCTCGGCGCACGCTGGGGCTGCTCCGGCATCCCGCTTCAGTGGCAGCAGGCCGTCCACGGCTGGCCCGGCCACAGACAGGCCGATCTGGTCCGGCTGGCCGTGCTCACCGCCCGCAGCGGGAGCAACGACGCCACAGGCTGGCCCTCGGCACAGCGCATGCCGATCCCGCCGCAGTCCAGCCGGGCCTTCGCGATACACCACCCGCACGACCCTGGTGTGGTACTGGGCAACCTGGCCCTGACTCAGCGTGCCGAGCCAGTCCCCGTCGATGCCGTGGTCTCGCTGTGCCGGGTCGGGACGGACCCGATCCTCCCCGGCGCCGACATCGAGCACGTTCGCGTCTGGCTAGTGGACAGTCAGGGACACAACGCCAACCTCCACTACGTCATGGACCAGGCAGCCCGCCAGGTACTGCGGCTGCGCGACGCCGGCAAGCGGGTCCTACTGCACTGCGCGGCCGGTCAGAGCCGCACCCCGGCCGTTGCAGCCCTCTACAGCAACCTGGCCACCGGAACCGACGCCGAAACCGCGCTGAACGACCTGCGCCAGGTGCTGACCGGCGGCTGGCATCTCGACAAGCACCCAGAGATGCAGGACGCGGTGCACGAGTTGACCGCCGAGCGGGCCACCAGCGGTCCCTCAGCGCGGAACCGGGAGACCGACGGACCCATCCGGGATGGCCAGGAAGAAGGTCGAGAGCTGCCGAGGGAGCGCATCAACCAACTGAACGATGCCATTGCCGAACCATTGCCTAAGGAACTGGAGCCGGACCGTGACGCGACGCAGAAGCAGAAGCGGCGCAAGGAGTTGCTGAACGAGAGAGGAGCGCCATCCCGGGTGCGTGGACTGCTGCTGGGCCTGGCGCTGGGCGACACACTGGGCGCCGCCCAGGACACGCTGCCGACCACCGGGCCGCTGCGGGCCGGCGTCAGCACCCAGCTGGCATGCTTCACCGCCGAGGGAACGATCCGCGCGTTCGTACGGGGCGATCACAAGGGCATCAGCAGTCCCCCGGGGGTGGTGTGGCACGCCTACTGCAGATGGGCGGCCCTGCAGGGGATCGAGGCCGTGCGGATGCGACACCGCTGGGCCGGGGGCAGCGCCGGCGAGGCGTGGCCGGACGGCTGGCTCGCCCAGGTACCCGTGCTGGCCGAACGGCGGGGTAGCGCACCGTCGACGGTGGCGGCCCTGTCCAAGATCGAGCTAGGCGCCGGGGTGACCCCTAGCCGCGGCTGCCACGCGCTCACACGCACCATCCCGCTCGCCGTGGCCGCCGCTGGGGGAGACCCGCAGTACTGGGTCCGACAAGCCCGAGAGGTCGCCGCTCTCACCCACGGCGACAGGGCTGCACACGCTGCCGCCGCCCACGCGACCGCGCTCGTGCAGCACTGCCTGATCGGCGAACGCGTCTTGGACTCCCTGCAGGCCGGGCTCTGCGCCCTGCCCTCCCTCGACCAAGACCTCACCGACGACGAGCACAACCGACTCACCGCCGTACTTCGGCAGACCAAGGACCAAACCGCGGACGTACGACGGCTCGCACAACTAGCACCGGACGCCACCGCGCCGTCGGCGCTCCTCGGCGGCCTGTACGTCGCCGCCTCCTTCCCCCTCCGCACCGACCTCGCAGCGGCACTGAGTTTCGCCGCCAGCGCGCCGGACGGCGACTCGGTCGCCTGCGTGGCCGGCGCGCTGCTCGGAGCTGTCCACGGCGCCGAGGCGCTCCCCGTAGACCTGGTGAGCCGCCACGAACTGGCCTGGGTCCTCGACACCCTGGCCCGGGACCTCGTCGCTCAGCTCACCGACCGGCCCAGTGGCACCGAGTATAACAGCGGCTGGGACCCGCACTGGTGGGGCCGCTATCCCGGCTGGTGATCCGCCGAGCGGCCTGACGGTTTCCCCTACGCCGACCTTGACCAGCTCCTCACCTACAGCACCACGCTGCACCCGCCAGCCGGCCACCTCATCTACGTCAAGGGAAACGCTCCGCACGCCGCGCACCACATCTCGAGCATCCACCAGCACGCCCTCGATCCGACCAGCTACCCGACAGCCTGCTCGCCGAGTTCGCCCGCATCGCCGCCGTACGCGGCCAGAGACCTGGCTGACCTCACGTCCGTGAGCGTATGACTGGCGGCTCGTGTTGGGGACTCCGTACTCACTTCCTCCGCATCCGCATCAAGGAGCAACAGTGATCGTCCTGCCGTACGACATGGATCTGCCCGACCACGACACGGTGCGCGGCCAGGCGATCCCCTTCGACCGAGCCCGCTGGATACCCGTGCTGCCAGACCCCTCCTGGTGGCCGTCCGAACTCGACTCATGCCCGCTCGTAGGCAAGTGGCCGCGGGTGGATCGCCGAACCGTGTTCAGCATCGCTCGCAAGACGGACACCGTGGAGGGACGTCGGCATCTGCTCGTCGCGGCCTTGGTCTGGGGCACGGGTACCAAGGCTCAGTCAGTGCACCGGCGGTCGCAGATCTTTCTCCACTCTCCAGATGCTGACATCGACGCGCGACTCGGCGTGGCACTCGCGGCGCTCCGAGAGCGAGGAGCTACGGAAGCGTACTGGGCCTTGAACAATGACCAGCACATCCCGCACCTGGGGGCGGCGTTCTTCACCAAGGTGCTGTACTTCGCGGGGGGCGAGACCTCTGCTGGGCCGTATCGGCCGGCCATCCTGGACAGCGTTGTCTCGCGCGCTCTTAAAGACCATAAATCGGTCGAAGCCGACTGGCCGGAGAACGGCTGGACTACGGACCAGTACAGGCGGTACCTGGAGGGGCTACACGACTGTGCGTTGAAACGAGGAGTCCTACCGGAGCAGGTCGAGGCGGCGCTGTTCTACCACGGCAGGCAACTCTCCTAACTACCGGGCACCGTGTGTAGTCTCGGCAGGCCCTGTGTGCCTCAGCAGAGGCGAATGCACGCTGCCTGCGGGCGTGGCTCACGTAGTCTTCATGCCAGACGCTGCTGGCTTGGGCGATAGGCGTTGGCTTCGCTGACGCACTGCCCTGCAGCAGTTTGCCGAGTGCCCCGGCTTCTTGCTGCTGAGCGGCTCCAAGCTGCTGTCCTCCGCCAACGTCGCCGCGATGAACACGGCAGGGACGCACTACGTCACCCCGGCTGCCGCCGCCTCCGTGGCCCCGCTGTCTACTGCGGCTCAAGACCCGGCCACGCCCGTCGAGTACACGGCCGACCACGACCAGGGCAGGAACGCCGAACAGCGCGACAGCTAGCGCGCGGTGGAAGACGATGCCTTCATTTGGAAGCGCCAGCGCCAGCGCCAGCGCAAGAGCGATGCGTAGTAGGAACTGCGCCGCATCCTGGAGCACTTCAGCTCGAGTGCATAGTCTGCGGGCTCGGTTCCCACGTTGTATTTCGCCAGGTCGTTTGGACCCGGTGCGGTGACCAGACTGGCCTGAGGACCTCTGCTCAGCCCGGGCTCGGCGAGGTGTCGTGTTCACGCGCGCCACAGCCTTGAAGGGCCACTACCGCTTTGGCCAGAACAGCATGGCGCCCGCAAGGCGTCCGTTGATACAGATGAGGGGATCAACAAAGCCAACGAAACATGGCACTTCGGCAAGCCTTGGTCAGGCTGGGGTAAGGATTGCGCAGGTCGCCTGTTATTCACCCGCCGGATCTACTCGCATAGACCGGGGTGGTGGTGTCATGCCGTCAGCCGCCCGGCGCCCCACTGTCCGGGCCGACCCTGCGGGAGAACCCCAAATGCGTCGCTTCACCGCCACCATCAGCGTCCTGGCTCTCGGAGCCGCCGGTCTGATCACCGCCACGGCCGGAACCGCCCAGGCCGCGACCTGCTCCCACGCCCGTCTGCCGCTGCCCGACTCCTCCTGCACGCCCGGCGCCTACAACCCGGACGTCACCCAGTCGAACATCCACAGCACCATCTGCGTGTCCGGCTGGACCGCCACCGTGCGCCCCCCGACGTCCTACACCAACCCGCTCAAGGCCCAGGGCATCATCGACTACGGCTACTCCGACACCAACATGGCCGACTACGAGGAAGACCACCTCGTCCCCCTGGAACTCGGCGGCGCGCCCCGGGCCACCGGGAACCTGTGGCCCGAGCCGTACTCCGGCTCCCAGACCGCTTACTCCAAGGACGGCGTGGAGACGAAGCTGAAGAACGCCGTCTGCGCCGGCACCATCACCCTGTCCGCCGCCCGCAGCGCCATCAAGAGCAACTGGACCACGGCCCTGCAGGTCACCGGAATCGGCTGACCCTGCTGACCGCCGGGACATTCAGCCGACCGCGCTGAATGTCCCGGCAGCACGTCACAGCACCTTCACCTATGACGTGACTCAGCTTCGGGCGGCCTTGCGACGCCGCAGCACCATGTAACAGCCCGCGGCCACCAGCGCCGCCGCGACGCCCGCCAGCAGGCCTACCGGGGCGCTGCTACCGGTCTCGGCCAGATCACCGCCGCCCTGCGGGGACGGAGAGGTAGCGGCTGTTGGGGCCGCTTCGCCACTCGAGGAGGCACTTGGCTCGTCGGTCGCACCCGTCGAACCGGACGGAGAGGATGACGCCGACGAGGAGGGCGACCCCGGGGTGGTCGGTGTCGTTCCGCCACCACCGCCCTCGGAGCCCTTGCAGTCGGTCCAGAACACCTTCTGCTTGGCGTCCCCGTTCTCGCCGTCGAAGTTCCAGAACAGCTTGTAGTGACCGTTGGGCAGCGACAGGTCCGCCGTACGGCCGTGGCCCTTGCCATCCAGGGTGATGGCCCCGGACTTCACGGTCTCGCCCTTGGTGGCAGCGGTCGGCGCCCAGGTTTCGATGTGCCAGTCGACCTCCTGAACCGCGTCGAAACCGAAGGCGTCGAGGTAGAACGTGCAGACGTGCGGCTCGTTACGGCGCAGCTCTTCGCCGGTCTTGGCGTCGTGGATCTTCACCGTCCCGTTGTCCCCGGGAGCGGTGGCGTGCGCGACCGGCCCGAGGAGCAGTGCGGTCGAAACGCCGGCGGTCAGCGCGCCGGCGCGGATGAGGTTACGCATGGGGTAGGTCCATCTTCGAGATGCGAATGGGAAGATGTGGAGGGGGCGGCTCAGCCTGCACACCGAACTGACCAAAGGTCAATCACGTACAGGCAACGAAGTCAACTGGCTAACTGAGTGAGCCCTTTCCAACCTGGTAGTTGATGTCGCTGAACGTCCCGGACGAAGCGGCCCGCAAGCCCTGACCCTCTGGAGAGTTGCTGCTCAGAGGTTTGACGCAGACCGCAGGAATCAGCTGCCAGCAGGTCACTGGCCAGCACGAACACCAGGTCGGAAAAGGCTCAGTGTGCCGTCCAGGATGACGCACGCCTTGGCTGTGGCGGTCTTCATGGCCTGGGCCAGGGTCGGGGCGCGGGAGGCCGGGATCTCGATGGCCTCACGCCGGGCCGCGCCCGCGACCTGACCGGTCGCTTCGGGATGCCCAACTCTCCAGTGCCGTCTCAGCGGTGGCGCGTCGACAGAAGCAGAATGTAATCTCCTCTCCAATCCAGAGAAGAGGAGTCCCCATGGTGACGCGGGTTGACTTTAATTTCGGTGACGACGGAAGCCAAGAGAGCGTCGTGATCTCCTCCGACCAGCTCGCCCGAGTGGTGCGCGCCGCACTGCAAGACAAGGTGCTGCTGTCGGAGCAGGCCGCGCCTCATGACCTGTGGCGGGACATCGAAGCTGTGACCAGACTGCTGGAGGGCCTGGAGGATTGGCGAGAGAGGGCCATCGTGGCGGTCGACGAAAGCGGCACCGTGGACCGGAGCGCCCTCGGCATCGCCGCGAGCATGGGCGCGGCAAAGCTGTACGACCTGCTGGAACGGCACGGCCGGCCACGCAATCAGACACGGCTGACCCAGGTGGAGGTGCTGGAGAGCCGGGTGACCGGCGAGGACGGAGAGTGGGACCCGGCCCGCGTCGTCGCCACCATGAACAGCTACGGCTGGGAGACCGACGACAAGCGGGCCCGCGCACTGCTGCGGGCACTGACCGAGCAGGAGGTGCTGGAAAAGATTCCGAACCGAGGCGGACGCGCCGTCTACCAGGTCGTCAGCCCTCGGGACTGGCTGTACTGCCTGGACCCGGAGCGCGACACGATCGAGAACGGCCCCTCCACCCCAGCGCGGGTCGCGAGGCTGGCGCGCGAAGATTCCGGTCCGACCGAGTGGTGGCTCGGGAAGCCGCTGAAGCGGATGAGGGACGGCGACCGGCTGTGGATCTACTTCGGCGGGGTCGAAGGAAAGATCGCGGCGATGGCGCATGTGAAGTCGTCGCCGCGACCGGCGCCGATCGGTTCGCAAAAGCCGTACGAGTTCGACGCCGAACTGGACCTGAAGGCGACAACGGCTCTGTCCAAGTCGCCGATACGGCTTGAGGAGATGGATCAGAGGCACCCACAGGCATGCGGGGAGATGCGGGCGGCGGACGTGAAGCTGGCCGAAGCGCGTGCCAACCTCTGACCGCCCTTCCCGCTGGGCGCGCACCGCATCGCCGTGCGTGCTCAGCTCTTGAGGGCTTGCTCGATCCGCTCGAAGTTCTCAGGGCTGAAGTTGCCCCGGCTGATCTGCACGCTCCGGTTTTGTTTCGGCGTGACCACATTCGGATATGACGCCAGCTCTGGCACGGCGATCTTCCAGGTGGCCCCGATGCGCCCGAGGACGATCACCGCGTCACGGGACATGGCGCGGCGCACCAGGTAGAAGGCGAAGGACTGGGAGGGCAGTGTGTACGGGATCGGCCGCCACGATTGCGAAGGGTAGCCGTGGAACTGCACGGCAAGGATCTGCCGGGCGAGTTCGTCGTGACTGTGCCCCTGCTTCGTCAGGCCGTTCAGGGTCCGGGACCACCAACGGAGTCCTGGATGGTCCTTGTCGGGGTGCGTCAGGAAGTGGTTGGGGGTCCCGCCAGCGTTCGCGATGTGTTGCAGGGTTCGCTCGGTCACGCCGGGCCGGGCGTAGGCGGCCGGGTCTGCGTCGCTCACGCCTGGGTTGGCCAGCAGCATGACCAAGGGCGCGTCGTGGAGGCCGATGAACGGTTCCGGCGGGAGTGTCAGGTTGAGCTGGTACGGCGCGTGCGAGGGGTGGACTTGGGTGTCGGCGAGGGCTTGCAAGTGCGGCAGGTCTTCGGGGACCGCGTACGGTGCGTTCCTGGTCGTGCGGGTCCACGGATTGAGCACCTGATCCCCCGCTATCCGCGTCGTCATGCCATGCAAGCCTACGAGCATCCTGCGAGCGGACCGTCACCGTGCCGGCCAGCCATCGGCGCAGGGAGCCCTTCCCATCTTGATCATGTGGTGAGTTCGAGGGCAACGACGGCACGGACAGCGGCTGTGATCCGGGTGGTGCTGCAGCGGAGTTTCCGCAGGAGCTGCCAAGACTTGAGGATGGCCATGGCGCGTTCGCCGAGGTTGCGGATCTTCGCGTGATTGCGATTGTGGCGTCGGCGCCAGCCGCGCAGGTGCTTGCCGCGGATCGGGACACGGATCGCAGGGCCGGCACCCTGGTACGCCTTGTCGGCCCAGCACTTGATGTCGTCTGCGGCGAGGGCGGCGGGTATGCCGTGGGTCCGGGCCGCGGTCAGGTCGTGTGTGGATCCCGGCAATGCGTCCGAGGCCCAGATCAGGCGTCCGGCGGGATCGGCGAGGACTTGCACGTTCATCCCGTGGTGCTTCTTCTTCCCGGAGTAGTACGGCTGGTCGGCGGCGATGCGGTCTATTGGTAGCACGGTGCCGTCGAGGATCACGTACGCCTTCTTCCGGACGGTCGTCATGGCCTGCTCCAGCGTGGGCGCGAGGGCGGCCAGCAGGTCGACGGCCTCGCGTATGTAGCGGTAGGCCGTGGCGATCCCGATGCGGAAGCCCGCGGCAAGGCGAGCGTAGGTGTCGCCGCAGCGCAGGTGGGCCAGGACGAGCAGGGCCTGCCAGCCGCAGGTCAGGCGACGCCAGCGTGAACCGATCCGACGACGTTGACCTGCGAGAAGACCGGAGAGATGCCCCAGAGTGCGGCTGGACAGATCGATGCCGGACGGGCAGACAAGCACGCGAAAGCTCCTGGCGGACTGGTGATCTTGGTCGTGAACTCGTCTACCAGGAGCTTTCTTCATGCCCGCCGCCGGGGCTGCCAGCCCAACCACCCGTGAGGTTGGAAGAGGTTCACTCATCGAAAATGCGCGCTCCTGCCGCGCCCAAGCCGTGCACTGCCGCACAGAACCGGACCAGGTGACGTTAGGCCTATAGGAGGTCGAGGTTGTCCTCCGTCAGGTGCGGGCCGTGGACAGCGACGCCTGCGACGAGGCGATCGAACTCCACCGTGTCATCGGATTCTGGAGCTGTCCGGGGGGCCTCGTCGAGGCCCGGCGGATGCTCGAGCCGCTCCACGACGACATGTGCGTGGTCTACGGCCCCGACGACGAGGACACCGTCGAAATCGCCGAGGCCCTGGCGCGGATCCACCTGACCCTGGACAGTACCCACCGGGAAGCACCGGAGTCTTGACTCCAAGACCCTGTCGGGACACCACGGCACGTGGATGGGAATGGCCATGAACGGATCCAGCATCGTGGACGCCGTGGGCTGGAGACCGGTACGCGTCGCACGCCGCGTGGCGCCGATACAAGACGCCTCAGTCGCGGAGATACAGAACCAGCGAGCCGGTCGCAGAAAAGCCATCCGTATCGCACAGATCTGCCAGCATCTCTGGGGCTGGCAGCCTCAGCTCTCCCTTTCCCCTTCCAGCGGCAAGGCATAGGTGACATGACTGATTCCAGCACCGGTCCCGCAGAGGCACAGTCCCGCGCCCGCTACCTGCTCGACGGTAGGCGAGTGACCATCGCCGACCTGCTCGGCAGCGGATTACTCAAAGAGGGGGAGCGGCTGCGGTTCGTCCGACCCCGCGTTGGCGAGTCGCACGAGGCCGCGGTCACACGCCGGGGATGGATTCGGCTTTCGGACGGCGAGGAGTTCCGCTCGCCTTCCAAGGCCGCGATGGCCGCCGTCGGGAACGGAACGTTCGACGGCTGGGAGGCGTGGCAGGCCGACGACGGCAGATACCTCACACAGTTGCGTCAGGAACTGCTCGACCGGGCGGCTGAGGAGGCCGATCCCACGGCACCGGAGAAGGAGCAACACCTGACGTCCGTGTCGCCCAGGGAGCGGCACGCACGGTTGAAGGAAGCACGTGAATCGGCAGAGACAGGGCGTCCGTTGTCCCTCTCGGTGCAGGAGCTGCTGGCCTGGTGGGGCGCGACGGGCCGAGGCGCCGTCAACGACCAGATCCAGGCCGAACTCGCTAACCACAGCCTGATCACCTCGCCCGAATTCGACAAGGTCTCCCTGACCGCGACAGTCCAACTGGTCAAGGCTGCGGAAGAGCAGACCCAAGACATTCCCCTCGCCGGATCGCCAGCGACGGCTGCGGCGCCGGTCGGGGTGTCCGAAGAGCTGGATTCACGCGAGACAGGATTGACCATCGGTACCCTGCCGTCCGCCCTTGCCGGCATCGTCAGTGTCAAGCCGACGGCCACGTTCGAGGAGGTCATCACGCTGATGGTCCTCCACGACTTCTCCCTGTTGCCCGTCCTCGCCGGTCCACACAACCTGCGGGGATCCGTCTCGTGGAAGTCCATAGCGCGCGCCCGCCATGCCGACCCAGGTGCCCACCTTTCCCAGGCGATCGTGGACGCACGCGACGTCCGCTACGACCACGACCTGATCGACGTCCTCCACGCTGGCCGAGCACGACTTCGTACTCGTCAGGGACCAGCACAACGCGATCGCCGGGATCGTCACCGCCGCCGACGTCGCCCAGGCCTACGGTGAACTGGCTGGCCACTTCCTCCTGATCGGCGAAATGGACCGCCGACTGCGACAGGTCATCGCAGGGGCCTTCACCCTGCCCGAGGTCACCGGCCTGTGCGATCCGGCAGGGGAACGCATCGCCTCTTTCGGCGACATGACCGTCGGCGACTACCAGAGGGTGCTGGAGAACCCTGGACTGTGGGAACAGCTCGGATGGCCGCTCGACCGCAAGGTGTTCATCGCGCGGCTGGAGGAGATTCGCCGGATCCGCAACAACGTCATGCACTTCAACAGCAGTGATCCCCTGCCGAAGATGGACGTCGACAAGATCCGGCATCTGAACAAGCTGCTGAGGGAGTACGGAGAGTAGCCCGTCCCGCGGCGCCCGGCGGGTGGTCCGGAACCGCTCGTCGTCCAAAGTCACGATACGTACGAGACCATTTGGATTGTCGGACCACGCGGATAACCTGTCGCGCGTGTACGACATGACGGACCCGATCGCCGCCCGGCAAGCGGCGAAAGTCGCCGAACGAGAGCGCCTAGCACGGGCACGTGAACGCCAGGAGAGCCAGGAGCCCTCAAGGGTCAGTGGTTTCGTCCAGCGCAAGTGGCGTTGGCTCGGCGTCGGGGGCAGTGAGGCCGTCGAAGCCGTGCTGGCCATGCTCGCGGAGACGGTGGCCGTCGCCGGGACACCCGAGGCAGAAAGGGCGGTGCTCACTCGGGCGCTCGCAGGGGATCCGGACCGCGAGGACTTGCTGCCCGCGGTCCGTACCGGGCTGAGCCACTTGCCGTCAGCGTCGGTCCTCGGCCACATGCGCAACCTCTGGGGCACCGGAGTGCGATGGCTCAACGAGGCAGGCCTGGAACGCTGCCGACTGCTGTGTTCGACCGCGCCCGGCCTGGATCTCGTCAGCAAGCGTTCCCACGCGGTCACAGGCGGCCCCGCCTTCTCCCTCTTCGCGACCGCCGCAACCCGTGGCGCGATCCCCATACCCAACCGCTTCCTAGACGGACTCCTCGCCTGGGCCCCCCTGACCGTCATCGACGATCTGGTCGACCACAGTGGCCTGCTGGCCGAGGACGCGCCCTGGAAAGCACGCGACCAGGAGGAGAGTCTCTACCTGCGCGCGCGTCTCGCACCGGAGAAGGTCACCGACGAGGAGGCGAGGCGGCTCGGCTGGCAGGCCTATCTACGTCGGCAGTCCTTCCTGCGCGGTGAGACGCTCACCCGGCAGGAACCGGACGACGTGTGGGACCTCCTGTACGACGTCGTCCTGGACGGCGACGTTGCAGCCTGGGACGCACTCGATGCGGTTCTGCCGCGAGCCCAGCAGATCGAATTGCGTGATCTCAAATCGGGTGCAGTGTCCGGGCAGTGGCCGCCGAGCATGGGCGAGGACCGTGGGCTCTGGCGCCTGATGTCCACTCTGTGGAAACCACGGGAGCTTGTCGATGCCGGGCGCAGTCCCTTTTATGCGCTCGTCGCCGTGAACCGGGCCTACGACCTGGTCAGGGCGGGCGAGATGGAGGCGGCGGCACTTCAGGCTCATTCCCTAACCCGCGGCGGCAGCGGACGGAAGGTCCCCGCGGAGCTGGTGCAGGAGGGATATGCCATCGCGGCGTACGCGGCCGTGGAAGGCGAGAGGCTCGAGTCGGCCACAGGACGGGACAGACTGCTCGACTCCGCCGAGGAGTACGCCGAGAAGGCTGCCGCGCAGGGTGGTGCCGTCGCCGAACGCAACTTCCGGCTCCTGCGGGCCTGGAGGGAGACGAGGCGGAACTACCGGGGCCCGTTCAGCAATCCCTTCCTGGAAATCGGCCTGGATCACGGTGCCGACGGCTGGGAGGAACGTTGCCGGGGAATATTCCGCCAGTGCGAGGGAGATGCCAAGGCCCAGTCCGCCCTGAACTTGGCCGAGGAGCGCATCCGTGGCGCGCTGCGCGACGAGGCGGGCTGGGACGTCTTCTACCGGTTGCCACTCGCCCCGTCGCGGTACGTCATGCCCTATCAGGTGCCGCGGCATCTCGTGCCCCCGGTGGAGGCCCTGCCGCGCCGGACCCCAGTAACGAGTGGAGGCGAGTTGGAGGCCATTCGTGCCCGTGCCGCCGTCGAACTCCTCGACGACTTCCGGACCACCGCCCCGCACCTCGACCGCCACAGTTCCACGCGATGACCACTTCGACGTCCGTTTCCTGACTCACCACCCGTACCGAATGAAGCCGAGCCTGATGCCTCCAAAGAAGAACATTCCCAAGAGAGAGCGCCCCCACCGTCCGTGCCCCGCCTGCGGCCAGACGCAACCCGGTGCCATGAGCTCGGAGGCTCCACACAAACCCGGAGGCTTGAGGCGTCGTAGAGAACGCGGCTCTGCGGCTCCGGCCGAGTCGGTGAAGACCGGCATCGCCGATCCTCCCGTCCGTCCCGACCCAATCGACGCGATGACGGTGATCAGGGGAGTGACCGAACGCGTACCGAAGGCGCTGGAGGCTGCCGGGGCCGACGCGGTGCCCCCGTCCGGGACGCTTGCCACGGCCGTCCGTAGGGCGGTCCTGGACGAATTCCGTACGCGCGCCCAGTTCGCCGGACGCCTCGCTGAGATCGACGCGCTGCTCTGGTCCCGGGCCGGGGACAATCGCGAGGCCGTCGACGGCGCGATGACGGCACATCTGCGGGAACTGCGGCTGCTGCGAGTGACGGAGCCGGAAGAGAGCGACCGATTCGTAGTGACAGAGGGCGAGGGAGACGCCTTCGAGCTGCTGAGTCCGGCATACGTCGACGAGTTGACAGGGAAGGTCATTCTTGCGGGACAACTGCGGCGCGTTGCCGGCCCCGCAGGTATGAAGTGGGGGGAGGAAGCATGACGGCAGCCGGAATCGACTTCGGAACCACTAACTCCGTCGCCGCCCAGTGGAACGGCGAGTACGTCGAAGTGCTGGAGATCGGCGGGCAGGGCCTGGACGCCAACTGGGGTCGCAGGGGGTTCGAGCTGCTCTACCCGTCGGTCGTCGGCACGAGTTCCCTACGGCCAGGCACGCTGTTCGGCTGGGAGGCGAAACTCCGTTCCGAACAGGCCGTCGAGGCGTGCAAGCGGATGCTGCGGGAGGAACCATTCGTCAAGCTGGGCGGTGAACGGTTCGCCGCGACCACCGCCGCGGCCGGCGTCTTCCACGCTATCGCCAAGGCCGCAGAGGAGGAGGCCGCCACCGAGATCCGCGAGGCCGTCGTCACGGTGCCCGCCAACGCGACCGGCGCGGCCCGCTTCCGAACGCGTGAGGCAGCCCGTGCCGCCGGGATCACGGTCCGCACACTGCTGAACGAACCGACGGCAGCGGCAATCGCCTACGCCCACGAGATGGAGGTCGACGGCGAGTTCCTAGTCTTCGACTGGGGCGGCGGCACGATGGACGCCACCCTGCTCCTGCACGACGACGGCTTCTTCGACGAGAAGGCGAGCCGAGGTGTAAACCGCCTTGGCGGCCTGGAGATCGATGCCCGGCTGCGCCGCATGGTCCTCGACCGGGCGCCCGCCCGCGGACGCTGGAGTGAATCGGAGAAGCGGATGTTCGCCCTCGACATCGAGCGGGCCAAGATCCTGCTCTCCCATCAGGAGTCGGTCCGGGTCCAGACGCCTGACGGGGTCCTCGTCGAAATCGGACAGGACGAGTTCTCCCAGGCCATCCAGGACCTCATCAGCCGTGCGCTCGAGCCCGTGGAGAAATGCCTAAAGCACGCCCGGATCGACCCGCAGGATCTCACTGCGGTACTGATGATCGGCGGCAGCAGCCAGATCCCAGCGGTACGCGCCGCGGTCTCGGAGGCACTCGACTGCGAACTCGTCGACACCGCCCTCTGCGACCCCATGACCGCAGTGGCCGAAGGAGCGGCGATCAGCGCGGCGGCCATGGACGGCGAGCTGAAGAGCATCATCCGCGTGGTTAACACGCACGCCCTCGGCACGATCACCACGGACCGCGAGGGCAGGCGAGGATTCAGCGCCCTCATCGACCGGAACCAGCGTCTGCCCCAGCAGCGCGTCAAGTCGTACGAGCCGACCAGGGACAACATCTCCCAGCTGACCGTGGAAGTCTGGGAGGGAGACCGGGACCGCGATGTGGACCACCCGGACAACGTCAAACTGACCGACCTCATCCTGACGTACCCGCGGCGCTGCACGGCCGAAGACGGGGTCTTCGATCTGGAGTACACCTACAGCAAGGAAGGTCTGCTGACCGTCAAGGCGACCCTTCAGAAGACCGGAGAGGTCGTCCTCGACGGAGAGGTGAAGGTGTTCGGGGACGGAAACGTCCTGCCGGAGGTGAAGAAGGAACTAGAGCGCCTCCTCTCCCTCGCCCCGTCCGCCCGGCCCGCCGCCAGCCCGACCCATCCACAGAAAGCTCACCCCATCGTCCAGGGGGACGGAGTACCCAAGCCCGCCCCGCCGAATTCCTCAGCCCGTTCGGCCCACACGAACGCGGCGGCGCCCCCGCTCATCGTGGACGGCTCCAACCTCGCCTGGAACGGCCGGCCCCCGCGCACAGCGGGCGGAAAGCCCAGTTTCGCGGCACTGGAGGCGGCTGTCCGGTCACTGCGGTTCAAGCATCCCGACAGCGACATTCACGTGGTAGTCGACGCCACGCTGCGCCACGACGTGTCCGCCGACGAGCGCCCCCAGGTGGAAGCTGCCATCGCCGGCGGAAAGGTCGTGCAGCCCCCAGCCGGGACGGAAGGCCGGGGCGATGCACTGGTGATCAGCATCGCCGAGGAAGTTGGCGGAGTCATCATCTCCAACGACAACTTCGCGCCGTTCCAGAAGGCGAACCCGTGGCTCCGGGATGCGGGACGGGTCCTCGGAGCCACGCACTCCCAGGGAGTGTGGGTCTTCAACCGGCGGGTACCGAATGCGGCGGCGCCTGCCCGGCCGAGGTGATTCACTCAAGGTAACAAGGCGCCGGCTCAGGGTGGTGTGGTCAGCTACTCCTGCGCCGGTGGTGAGGGGGAAGAACGCGCCGGTTGCGTCGCGGGTTTCGGTGACGTCGTCGGTGTAGAGCAGTAGTTGGTCACTGACTTGGAAGGCAAATCGCCGGGGGCGGCAGCGGGTGGTGCGCAGACCGCCCAGGTTCAGGGGCGGGACGGGATCATCTGTGTCGAGGATGTCGATGCTGCCGTGCCGTGGTGGGGGGGCGCAAGTGAAGAACGTGGCGTGGCTGTCGTGGCGCGGGATTTCAACGAGTATGGCGGTGGCGAATAGTTCGGCGGGGTCTCCCTGGACGAGGGCGGCGGCGTTGTCACGCAGCAGCATCCCGTGCCGCGTCGGCCTTTGAAGACTGACGTCTCGCTTGGCCTCGTGTGTCCCAATGAGCCTCCCTGGCCGCGACCACCCTGCGAGCGGTCAGCAGGTTCCTTGGATTCCGATTGATTGCACCCCTATCGTGCGAGTTGATGCCTTTGTTAGCAGCCTGTGGCAGCATCTCGACGTATGGGTGGGAGAGAGACCAGCGACGAGACGTACGTGCTCGATCTGTGTGACGAGGTCCTCGAGGAGCAGGGCCTTCGGCAGCACAGGTTCGATTGGCTGCTCGGCGATGCAGGTGCCGCGGGCCGGCGGACCAGGCTGCCAGTCGACAGCTACTGGCCCGGGCACAAGCTCGTCGTGGAGTACCGCGAGATGCAGCACGACCAGCCCACGCCGTTCTTTGACAAGCCTGGACGCCTGACGGTGAGTGGCGTAGAGCGAGGCGAGCAGCGGGCGCTATACGACGCACGACGCGACGCAGGGATCCCCGCTCACGGTCTGCACCTGATAGTGATCCGGCCCGCCGACCTGGACGCCAACAGTCGGGGCCGACTCCACCGGAAGGACCGCACTGCCGACCTTAAGGCGGTTCGTAGCCTTCTCGCCGCAGCACGGGCAACGGTTGGGTCACCGCAGACCAGTTGGGCGAGCGACGAGGACAGGGTCGTCGACGCCTTCCGGCGTTGGCTGGTGGTGGAGGGTTGGACCCCAGTGGCACCCACAGACCCCCACACCGACATCGAGGCTGTACGAGGCGCTCAGCGGCTGGTCGGCGAGGCGAAGGGTCGAACCACGGAAGCCGGCATCGACGCAGACATCGCCTACGGACAACTTCTGCGCCGCATGACCCGCCCGTCCCCAGACACCCGCTATGCCCTTGTCGTGCCGTCCTCGTCCGTGTTCCACGCCCTGCGGGTGCCAACCCCAGTGCGGAGCCTGCTCCGAATTAGCGTCTACGAGGTCACTGACGACGGCTCGGTGCGGATGCGCGAGGCGTAGCCACGCGGATCCGAAGCCCTCGGCGTTACTTGGCGTCGGCCCCAAGCTCCCTCCGGGGATGCGCGGCCACGGGCCAGCTCTTACGGAGCGTGACGGAGCGGACTCGGCGATCTCCGCCGAGGTATTCCTACTGGATGAACTTCTAGCCCAACGTGCACGGACACGGCAGCATTGCCATGATGCCGCGGCCCACCTCCTGGGCATGGTGGCCGGGGGGAGGGGTGGCATGCGCAATCCAGACGCGATCAAGTACGAATGCGTCGACCGTGGCGCCGTTACCAAAGTCAACACGAGGAGTGGCCGTCACTACTCTCACCAGCTTCCTGGTCAGATTGCTGTTTGTCCGGCATCAGACAGTCTGGTGGCAAAGCGCCGACGCGGAGAGCCGGCTCGGCTCCCACCGCTCAGGCCACAGTCAAGCCCGGCCCAGGAGTCGACGCGCCCTCTCACGGACAGGCCCTCGACCAGCGTGCGGACAATCCCAGGCGGGCTTCCAGGGCTCGGTAAACGACGCTGACGAGCCGCTTAGCTCACACACGCGTCGTGTCTGTGAGCTGACTGACCGCTCGCGGGGACTCCGCACTCGCTTTCTACGCATCGACATCAAGGAGCCAGATCGATCGTCTTGCCGCACGACCCCGGCTCCCTTCGACCGCGTCCGGGCCACCACGGGGCGTCCGACAGGTAGAGGCCGCGCTGTTCTTCCACGGCAAGCAACTGCCCTGAGCACGCTGCGCTGGGAGGGTTTTCCGACTCGCAAGGCGGCCCGTCTGGGATGCGGGACTGCTGGATGCGCTGGCCGCGAAGGGGCCTGGGCCAGCAGCCTGTGCCCCGCATCGCCGATAGGCCCGCGCGGACGGTCAATGTACGCGGGTTGGGCGGGGTCACGCAGCGGCTGGGGGCTGGCCGGAGTCTTCAGTGAGGAACGCATATTTTTCCATGCATACAGGGGGAGTTCCCCGCAACTGCCTCCGGCGCGAGCAGGATGCCCTCGTTGCCGGAGCGGTACGGGGAGGGGCAGCAGTGGCACAGGTGGGGCATCAGCATTTCGTCGCTGTCGTCGAGCAGTTGACCGCACGTTGGCTCCGAGGGGAAGAGCGGGAGCTGCCACTCGGGACACGTGCAGGGCTCATCGGGGAGCGGGCCCTCGACGCGTACGAGAGCAGCGCACAGGAAGGCGCCCTCCCTGACGCCATCGCCGCGGTCGGTGCCGCTAGTGCCCTCGGCTCCGACCTTCCGACACTGCGGCGGCGGCTCGATCGCCTCCCCGAGGTGCCCGCCAGCTATGCCGCGCCCCCAAGTACAGCGAATCAAAGCCGCTGGGCGGCGGACGGCACCTTCGAGCGGATGCTGCGGGCGGCTCAGGCGAAGGCGGATGCGGCCGGTGCTGTCGAGTGGATGGTGTCGGTCGACTCCACCATCGTGCGGGCCCATCAGCATGCCGTCGGGGCTCGAAAAGGGGGCTCCGCAGCCCGGAACTCGGACGGTCGAGGGGCGGCCTGACCAGCAAAATCCACCTCGCTTGCGATGGCCTCGGCCGGCCCCTCGGCTTCACGATCACCGGCGGCAACACCAACGACTGCACCCAGTTCACCGCCGTCATGCAGGCCATCCGCGTGCCGCGGATCGGACCAGGTCGGCCCCGGATCCTGCCCTCGCACGCCATCGGGGACAAGGGCTATAGCTCCCGGGCCATCCGCACCTGGCTGCGTGAGCGGGGTATCGCGCGCACCATTCCGGAGCGGGCCGATCAGATCCGCAACCGGCTCCGCCGCGGCAGGCGCGGCGGACGGCCCCCGGTCTTCGACAAGGCGGTCTACAAGCGGCGCAACGTCGTGGAACGCTGCTTCAACCGCCTCAAGCAATGGCGCGGCATCGCCACCCGCTATGACAAGACCGCCCAGTCCTTCCAGGCCGCCGTCACACTCGCAACCCTGCTGATGTGGGCCTGACGTTTGACGACAGGCTCTAGTTGTGCTGTCCGGACAGGTTGGTGACACGGCTGGCTGGTGTTTGGCCGTCGATTCCGGTGTGGGGTCGGTGGTAGTTGTACCAGTCCAGCCAGTCGGGGAACGCTGTCTGTCGTTCGGCGTCTGAGGTGCAGGGCCGGTGGTAGGCCCATTCGTCGAGCAGGGTGCGGTGGAAGCGTTCGACCTTGCCATTGGTCTGCGGTCGCCAGGGCCTGGTCCAGCGGGGGCTGATGCCCAGCTGGTGGCAGGTCTGTCGCCAGGTGTTCTTGGTGTAGGCCCAGGCGTTGTCGGTCAGGACGCGTTCGACGGTGATGGCTTGGGTGGCGAACCAGGCGGTGGCGCGGGTGAGGAAGGCGGCGCAGGTCGGGGCGGTCTCGTCGGGGAGGTCTTCGGTGTAGGCGAGGCGGGAGTGGTCGTCCAGGGCGGTGTGCAGGTAGGCGTAGCCGGTTCCGGTCCGGTTGCGTCGGCCTTCGGCACGGCCCTGGGTGCGGTGGCCGCCGCCGTCGGGGATTCGGCCGAGTTTCTTGACGTCGATGTGGACCAGTTCGCCGGGGCGGGCGCGTTCGTAGCGGCGGACGGGTTCGCCGGTGGCCCGGTCGCAGGCGGCCAGGACGGGCAGCTGGTGGCGGGCCAGGATGCGGTGGGCGGTGGACGCGGCGATGTCGCAGCGGGCGGCCAGGCGCAGGGGGCCGATCCGATGTTCGCGACGCAGTCGGACGACCTGCGCCTCGATGTCCGGCGGGGTGCGGCGTGGCTGGTGGTGCGGGCGGCTGGAGCGGTCGTGCATGCCCTCGCAGCCCAGCTGCCGGTAGCGGCCGGCCCATCGTGCGGCGGTGGTGTGGCTGACTTGGAAGCGTTCCGCGGCCCGCCGCACAGGCCTGCCATCGTCGACGACACACCGGGCCAGACGCAGCCTGCCGGTCGGCGTCAGCGGGGCATTACGGTGGGACACGAGGGCCTCCTGGCGGTCGGCGGTAGATGTCGCAATCCACACCGAACCCAGAAGGCCCTCACTTGTTCAAGCACCCAACACGCGTGTCACCAACGTCCCGGGACAACACATCTAGTGCTCGTCATGCAGTCTTGGATGGGCGATCGACGCGCTGCTCGTTGGCCAGCAGACTGCCTTCAAGACCTGATCTCGGAGGGGGTCGTGGGACGTCGTCCGTCACAGAGTTGGTCGATGACGGTGGGCGATCGCCGCCGCTCCTTTGACCACGCACCCACGTGACCCACCTCCACACTGGGTCATAGCGCCTCGGCCTCTGGCGTGTACGGGTGCTTGCCGAGGAGGTCGTTGATGAGTTGCTCGCTTTCGATTTCGAGTGAGACATCCAGTGCCCGGTTGATCTGCTGCACGCGGGTGATGGCGGTGTGCAGCCCCGAGCGGTTGCCGCGCGCAGCTTCGAGTCGCATCCAGTCCCTGTACAACAGCTCTGCCGTCTCGTCTGCGTCGAGTCCGGTTGCGACGGCCTGGCGTGCGGCGCTGAGGTCGTGGTGGGGGCCCGGCGGTATGCGGTAGGTGGCGACGATGTGCGCGACGTCGATGATCCGAGTGATCATTTCCTGCTGGTAGGGCTCGGCCCACGGCAGCGGCCGGCCGCCGAACGGCTTGCCCCGCACCAACGTCAGCGCGTTCTCTAGATCGTTCAAGCCGGACGGGCCCAGCGGCAGGGCGTGTTCGACGAGTTGCAGGAAGCGGCTCCAGTCGCATCGGACGCCGACAGCGAGCCGGTAGGGGTCCTCGCCCGTCTTGCGACGCGGTACATAGAGTTCCCCGGAGGAATCGCTGCCCAGAGAACTGCGCAAGCCCTGCAATCGTGCGTTGAGGGTGCTCGTTGACCACGGGCTGACGGGATCCATGTCTGCACACAGGACGTCCGCACTACGCCCTGGGCGGAAGTACAAAAGAGCGGCGAGCTGGGCCATCCTCGGTCCGTGGCCCGTAGTGGCCACGCCCGTTGCCTCAACCGGCCCCAGGACCCGGATCTCTGGGGCACGCAGATCGCGCGCTACGAACTCTGCAGCTCTCGGTGCCGTCGGTTTCGCGCCGACGGTGGCCGGGTCGTCCGCCTCCGCGGTTTTTGTTGTGCCGCTGGGGTCCGTGTCAGCGGGGGACGTCGGATCCGCTGGCCCGGCTGCTTCGGTGCCCGGACTGCTTTCTTCGTCGAGGTGGGTCGGCGAGGTGGTGGGGGAGAGGAGATGGAGTACGGACGGATTGGCGCCGGCGGCGAGCAGAGCCGGAAAGACCTGGTTGCTGATATCCGTTGGCGCCGCCGGGACCGTGGCAGCAGCGGACGGAGGCGTGATGGACTCCGCTGGTGATGCTTGTTCGGGTTCCTTGATGGTGTCGAGCTCGTCCGGGACATCCTGCCAGGGCCCTTCGGCCGGATGGGGCGGCTGCCCGGATACCTTGAGCGCTGTGGTGATCTGCCGGTAGGCCGCGTGCTCCAGGCGCTGCACTGTGATGCCGGTGCCGGTGTAATCGAGGGTTTGGAGCTCGCTGAGGGAAGCGTTGAGAACCTCCGCCTCGGGGAAGTGAGCGGCTGCCGTACTCGCTGGCGCGATCAGCGTGACGGGCACCGCCCCAGCTCGGTCGATGACGTCGGCAAACTGCCAGGCCGTGTCCTCGTCCAGCAAGGACGCGCACAGCAGCAGATACGGCTGATGCCGGGTCTCGGGCATCTGGTGCGCTTCCAGCAGCCGTTCGCTCAGATCGCGTAGCGCGTGCGTGGCCTGGCGCATGTGGGCGATCCGTGTGGTGGGCAGCAGCTGAGGCAAGTCTTCGCCGAACCCTACGGTGATGATCTCGGCTTCGGCCGCCCACGGACTCATCCCGAGTTCCAGGGCGAGGGAGGTGCACACCTCGGTGATGTGGACCGGGTTGCCGTCGAGCAGCAGCGCCGGCAGTTGGGCGAGGTTGAGCAGGAGAAGGTCGCCCGTCTCGGTACTGCCGATCGTGACCAGCCCTGGATACGGTGCCGGCACCTCGCGGGCGTCTTCCTCGGTCAGGAGGGCTGTGTCAGTGGGCAGGTTCCACCAGCCGCCCTGTCCGGTGCTGAAAGGCGTCACTGGATCTTGCGCGAGGTCCTCGGGAAGCACCTCGACCGTGTGGGTGCCGACTCGGGCGGCTCGTAGGGGCGGCAGGACGGCGTTGTCCTTGTGTTGGGCCACGTGGTGGGCCAAGGTCCGCAGCGCCACGTCGAGGCGGGCAGCGCCGCCGGGCTCGGCGGCCGCCGCCAGCTGGGCTTCGGCTGCGGAGGTTTCCGATGCGATGGCGATCTTCTCGCCGGGCTGGCGGCGGCGGCGCTGCAGCGTCCTGCGCAGGGCGAGGGCGCCGGTGATGGCGGCTGCCAGCAGCGCGCCGGCACCGAGCACGATGCGCAAGTTCAGCGGGCTGCCGTTGGCCGGGGTCGTTGCCGGGGTCTTAAGCACTGGATTGGCGGGGGAGGGGGGCGTAGAGCCGGACGATGCCGGCTCCGACACTGAGGGAGAGGAGGCAGACGGGGCGGCGGTGGTGCTGGGTTCAGGTGTCGGGGACGCTGCCGCGGACGGGGAGGATGGATCCTGCCCGGGCTGCTTGGCAGGGTCATTGGATGGTGCGCTGGGAGTTGACGTTTCTGGTGCCGGCGCCGTTGTCTGGTGGGGCACGGGTGCCTGTGTTTCTCTCGTGCCGTTGCCCGCCTTGTGCTTGCCGTCGGGACTCTGGGGGCCGGGGGGAGTGGTCCCCAGGCCATCGGACTCGTCGCCCTGGTCGGGGCCTTGGGGTGGCTTGACTGATGGCGCCTCGGGCACGGTGACCTGCTGTCCCGCGAAGATCATGTCCGGGTCGGTGATCTTGGGAAGGCCGTCCGGCTGTGGCTTGTCACGGCTGGCCTCGAACAGCTTCGGCCAGGCGTCGCCGTCGCCAAGCTCTTTCTCCGCGATCTTCGACAGGTAGTCGCCGGAGTGGACCGTGACGACGTGCTCACCCGTTTCGTCGGCAGCGTGCGTGCCAGGACCCAGCTGTGTGCGGATTCCTGCTTCGGCTGCGGTCGTGTCGGGCATCTGAAGCCGCCAGCCGGGCTGCAGAAAGCTGTTGGCGCGGAAGACCGTGCCGTTGACCATGGTCAGGCCCTCGTTCAGGTCGGCGATCTCCCGCCACCGCTCGCCGTCCCCCAACTCCCGCTCAGCGATGGCCCACAGGTTGTCCGCCGGCCGGGTCTCACGCACGGTGTACGTACGCGGGGCCGCTGTGTTCGCGGGAAAAGTCTGGTCGGCGTCAGGGGCTGGCTGTGAGGCGGGGGCCGTTTGGCCGGGCGTGCGGGCCGCTGTGGTGGCAGGTGCGGCCTGCGCGTCGGAGGCCAGGGCTGAGCTTGTGGGCAGTAGCACCAGGATGCTGCCGATCAGCAGGGCCGCGGCGCGTTGCGAGGTGCCCATGCCCCGAGGGGCGTGCCAGGTCCGGCCTCGCAGTTGTGCGATCAGTTCGCGTATGGCGCAGATGGTGAACTGCGCCCATCCTATCCAACCCACCGCGACGAGCAGCAGCAAGAACGCTCCACCTGTGTCCTGCCGGTCCAGCAGGTGGGTGAGGTCGTCGTGGGTGGCAGCCCAGAGGATCGGGGTGGCCCAGCCGAGAAGGATCGGCAGCCCGGCGACTGCGACGGCGAGGATGGCCAGGCTCAGGGCGGCCTTGAGGATCCGTGCCAACGGGCGGTGGGCCGCTGCGGCGGGGGAGTGGGTGGTGGTGTGCATCAGGAAGTTCCTTCTGGGGCGGGGACACCGTGCAGGAGGGTGGCCTTGCCATGGCCGGTCACCGGCAGCGCACTGATCCCGAGCACGGGCAGGAACTTCGTGTCGTACGAGCCGGTGACCGTGACGGTCAGGGTTCTGCCGTCCCCGGACACGCTGACTGTGCCGGTGGCGCCGGCGGAGCTCAGGTACGCGTGCGCGGCAGCGGCCGCCGCTTGCGGATCGACGACGATTGCGGTGCCGGTGATGGCGTCGGCGGGGTTGATGGCTTGTCCGCCGGCCCGGGCGGCCTCGCCGGCGACGTAGTCGGCGCGTTCGATGGCGCGCATCTTGCTCCCGCCGTCCACGGCGAGGCCGATGATGCCGATCAACGCGAACACACACACGGCGACGAACACGGTGACGCCGCCCCGATCGTCGCACCGTGTCCGCAGGATCCGATGCAAGATCATCACTCACCCCGCTGCCTGTACTGATCCACTACCGAGGTCGCCGTCGAGGTGAGGGTCTTCGCGCCCGGAACGCCTGGAAGGAGGAGGTCGGACAGATTGACCGTGCATGTCACAGTGACGGTGACCGTGCCGACCTGCCCCACCGGCACACTGAGACCACCGGTGTCGATGTCGACGTTGGCCGACGCGCACGTGATGCCCTGGTCGCTCAGGGAGTCGGCCGCCGCCGACCGGGCGGCACTCTGGGCGGCCGCCGCCGTGCGGTGGATGGATGCTTCCCGCGCTGCGTCCTCGGCCGCAGAGTCGATCTTCGCGCCGGAGGTGACGATCCTGCCCCCGGCGATCGCCATGCACAAGAACATGATCAGCGCCGGGAGGATGATGGCCGCCTCGATCGCGGCACTGCCCTCATCGCTACGAAGCCTGTGAACCCAACCGGCCGTGTCGCGCACGTCATTCACTCCCCGGATTCACCCAGCGCTCTTGGGGGCCGGATGCCGTCTGGCTGACCTGCAGCCCCGGCACGCCGGGGATCATCGACAGCGCCGTGCCGGATACCTGGACCCGCACTTGCTGCCCGTTACTGCTGACGGAGACGCTGTAGCCGCGCAGGCTGTCGCCCGCGGTGCGCTCCAGCACGTTACGTGCCTGGGACGCACCAGCGGCAGGACTCGACTGGTAGGCGCGGGCCGCCGTGAGGCCTTCGCGGGCAGCGGTCAGGGCGATCTGCCGGGCGTAGTACCACATGGAGGCCTGGATGACGGCCACCGTGGCGAGTAGTACGAACGGGAAGACGATCGCCATCTGGATGGAGGTGTCCCCGCGGTCGTCCCGCCATCTGTAACCCTGCCACCAGGTGTTCAGCCGCTCGGGACGATTCATCACAGGCCGTTGAGCTTGCCGTTGTACTTGGAGATCACGACGGCGATGGTTCCCGCGATCAGGACGGCACCGGTGACGGCGGCCACCCAGATGATGACGGTCGTGGTGGAGATGTCACCGCGGTCCGGCCGGCGAGCGGCCTCTTCAAGGCCCTCCTGAACTCTGGTGGTGATCCGCAGGAGGGCACGATTCGCGTGCGCCCAGGTGCGGGCTGCGGTGTGCTTCATGTTCCATGCCTCTCTGGAAAGTTGAACGAGTCGGTGTTTTCAGACGGTCAGCATGCGGATCACGGCGGGGAAGGCCATCAGCAGCATCACCAAGATCGCCATGAGGGCCCCCGGGGCGGTCATCTTTTCGCTGGCCGCGTTCGCCTCCGCGGCCTGATCGGCCAGCAGTTCTGCGTTCAGCGCCGCGGTGCGGGCCCGCAGCGCCTTGTAGACGGCGGCGCCGTCGGTCGCTGACCCGCGCATGATGTCGGCGACATCGTCCAGGACGGGAAGGTCGTACTCGGCGGACAGTTCCGCGAGGGCCTGATACGGCGGGATCTTCTCCAGCCGGGCGCGCCGCAGGGCACTTTGCAGATAGAGGAAGGGCCAGCCCTCGCCGACCTCGGCGGCTTTCTCCAGTGCCTCGGCGGGACCGGCGTCGGCGGCCCGCTTGAGCGCGACCAGGTCGAGGTAGGCAGACAGGGCGTGTGCGAACTCCTCCCGTGCCCGCTTGGCCTGGTCCCGCACAGCGAGATCGGGCGTGATGAACAGCAGACCCGCGACGAGAAGCCCGACGCCGGTGGGCACGTAGAAGGGCAGGCTGACGCCGGCGATGATCCACGGGATCGTTGCGATGACCGGGCAGAGCAGCCCCAGCGCGGCGAGAGCGGTCTTCTTGAGCATGAACTCGCCAGGCCCCTGCCCGAGCAGGGCCAGATTGGTGGTGGGGATCCGGACGCCCGGAAGACGCTCGAGGCGGTCAAGCAGCCACCGGCCCCACACCTCCTCTCGGCCCAAGGCCGGTTCGGGCATCGTCAAGGAAGCGGGTGCGCTGCGTTTGAGGGCCGGGCCCAACGCGGGCTGCGGTTGAAGGAGTTCGCGAATCAGCAGTGCGAGGCCTGCGCCGATCGTGGCGCCGGACACAACGACAGGTATCAAGTTCACGTGGTGACTCCCTCCGGCTCTCGGGCGGTGATCGGCAGGTCCGGCTCCGGCGCAGGCGTGGGCAGCCGGACGGTGCTGGCAGGATCCGTGACCAGAAAGCGCGGGATGCGACGGAAGGAGCCGAACTGCCGCATCAGAGCAAGCACGCCGACGAACCCGGCCGTCAGGAAGGCGAGCACGAGCTGACCCAGCAGCGTCGAGTACGGCCTTGTATAGGACGGCACGAAGAACCCGGCCACCACGACACCCACGGTGATGATCGTCATCCACCGCACAGTGGTGCGCGGCTTCGCCCGGTCCGCCTCGATGGCCCGCTTCTTGGCGACCTCCTCGCGGACGGTGCCCGACAGGTCCTCCAACGCCTGGGCCAGGCCCGGCCCGCGGTCGTTGACCGACAGGATCAGCGCGGCGGAGACCTTGTCCGAGGTGACATCGTCCAGTTCATCGGCGAACGCACGGAGCGCTCCCTCCGGCCGCCACGCCAGACGCAGCCGGTCGGACAGGTTGATGATCTGCGGGGCGAGTTTGTCCGGTGCCCCCTGACGGCTGGTGATCATCGCCTGTTCCAGGCCCATGCCCAGTCGCAGCAAGCCGGCCAACCGTTGAGTCCACTCGCTGAGGGCCTCCAGCTGACCGATGCGTTCCTGCGCCATCTGCGAAGGAGTGACCAGCCAGGGCACACCGATGACGGCCGCACCCAGAAGTGCCCCGCCGACGAAGTTTCCCGAGACCAGCCACACGCCCACGAAGACGACTGCGGCTGCGACCACGAGGGTCCACCGTCGGGTCCGGACGTCCTGGCTTGGGTGCTTCCCGCCGCGCAGGGCTGTTTGCCAGCGCTGGCGCAACGGGGCCCGGCGGGGCGCCGTGGTGCCCACGACACCTGCCACAATGCCGATCAGCCCGCCGACGACGACCATGCCGCTGAGCAGCCCGAACAGCACAATCATCGGCTCACCCCCACTTTCAGCGGCAGCGGCGCCTGCCAGGCCCCGTAATGCTGTTGCAGCAGGGCCGAGTCGAAGCCGACGCGGCGCAGGTCGTCGATGCAGGCAGGATCCATCCGCGGCACTGCCCGTAGTTCCCCCCACTCAGCTCCGGGGGTGAAGACCGAGTTCGTGGCGGGACGGCCGTTCTCTCCGATCCCGGTCAGTTCCAGGACGTGGGAGACGTAGCGGTGGCGGCGGCCGCCGATCTGGGTCTCGTCCGTCATGTCGACGAACACCACGAAATCCAGGCCGTTGGCGGTCTGCCGGTAGGCGAGCTGCTCGGACAGGTTCTCTTGGGCGAGTGCGTACAACTCGGCGATCCGGTCGAAGACGATGTCCGGGCGACGGGCGTGGATGGTGCACAGATTGCCGCCCGAGCCGTTCGTCAACGCCTGCATCATGGCGACGACTTCGGGGCCGCGGACCTCGCCGACCACGATCCGCTCCAGCGACATCCGCAGCGCCGGATGCATCAGATCCAGGAGTGTGACCTCACCGGCGCCACGTCCGGTGACGTCCTTCTCCCCGTTGGACTCGCGCCCCACCAGGGATACGACCTGCTTGTGGTAGCCGTTGTTGTGGGCGAAGAGCTCATCCTCGGTCTGGATGGTGGCGAAGCGGCACTCCGGGTCGAACTCCTTTAACAGCGCCCGCATCAGCGTGGTCTTCCCGGCCTTCTGCTTCCCCGCGATCATGATGTTCTTCTCGGCTCGCACGCACGCCCCGAGGAACTCGCGCAGGATCGGGTCGACGGTGCCCAGCCGTACCAGGTCGTCGAGATCGGAGTGGGATACCCGGTGCCGGCGGATCACCGCATACGTCATCGGGCCGAGCCCGGTGATGGCCTGAAGACGGGAGCCGTCCTGCAAGGACAGCGCAAGGGTCGGGTTCGCGGTGGAGATGGTGCGCTCGCTGCGCCCAGATCCTCGGGCCAACTCCCGCAACAACTCCAGCAGTTCCTCTTCGGAATCCGCGACCGGACCGACCCTGCGCCGCTGGCCGTCGCCGTAGTCCAGCCACACCTCGTGCGGGCCCTGGATGATGATGTCCTCGACCCGCTCGTCGTCCAGATACGGCTGCAACCGGCCGGCCCGGAACAGCAAGTCGTACACGGCGCGTCGCAGCGCCTCATCTTCCTGCGGCGACATCGCCTGGGCATCGGACCACAGCGCGACAGCCTCGGCGATCCAGTTCAGGCAGCGCTGCTCCTCGCCGGCCCGGTCCATGCCGGGCTTGGTCTTGAGCAGTTCCTCGCGCTGCTTGGCGACCTGAGACGCAATCTCCCGCGCCACCCGGTAGTCGACAGTGATCTGCGGTGCCGCTGTACCGAGCACCCGTGTGCTCGAGGCAGCACCGCCAGGTAAGGGAACGCCGTTGGCTTGGCGCGGCGCCCGCTCTTGGGGCGGCGGAGCCACCGAGGGATCCGGGTGCAGGGGCCTAGCGTGCATGGGTCACCTCCCCGCCCGCGGTGCGCGGGCCGCGTGGGCCGAGTCGGGCCCGGCGCAGGGCAGCCCGCTGGAGGAGCAGCGCGCTGCTCGTGCGGGCGGCCTTCATCAATGGGGAATTGGTGAACCGGCGCGGCTGTTCGGCGCCGTCAGACAGCACGCGGGCATCGTCCGGCGCGTACGGCAAAGTGGCGAGCACCGGCACCTGAAGGACGCGCTGCACCTCACCCGCGGGATAGGGACCCTCATTGATCAGCAGCACGCTGATGTCGCCAACCCGTTCTTCCAGTGCGCGCACCCGGCTCTCCGCTGCCTGCAGACAGCGCAAGGTATTGCGCACCACCACGACCACGGCGTCGGCCTGCTCGGCCAGGACCCCGGAAGGCCCATAAGCCCCACGGCGGCCGAGGTCGATCAGGACATCGTGGCCGCTCTCGGCATCGATGCCACGGAACATCTGCGCGATGACCTTCCATACCGGGCCAAGGCTCGCGGCCTGCGCGGGGTCGGAGATGCCCGGCAGCAGCAGCCGGTCGCGCGGTGACTCCCGTGCATCGCCCTCACCGCTCAAGTCGATCAGCTGCCGCCAGAAAGCCTCACTGAACTCGCCCTTGCGAGCCGCCACCGACAGGTTTCGCAGCCCGTACCGGTCGCCGAGCGAGGCCTGCAACAGACCGTGCAACACGGCTCCGCCGTCCGGATCGCACTCGGCCAGGATCATCCGCCGACCCGCCTCCAGCGGCCACGACAACAGCAGGGCCAGCGCGCTCGTGGTCACACCCGGCGCACCGCTACAGCCTGCAAGCGCGATTACCGCCATCAGCGACCGCCCGGGGCAGCAAGGACCAGACGCAAAGTGCCAGCCGCCTCCCATGCGGCGGCCGTGGGACCATCAGCAGCGGCAGTGGCAACGTCGACGACCACGATCCCCGTACCGGGAGCGGCGCCGGACGCCTTTACCACCCGGCCGTCAATTGTCCGCGGCGCCGCATCCGACGCCTTGCCCGCGTCAACAGCGCCTTGGGCCGGGACCTGCACTAACTCCACCTTCTGGCCCGGCACCAGAGCGGTGGCCGGGATCTGCTTCGGCTCCAGACCGATCGGCACTAACTGCTCCCCGGCCCGCACCAGCGAGTCCCCCGTCACCTGCGAGGGAGTGAGCATAGAGCCAGACTTCAGCTCCACCGCAGCTCGCTTGCCCACCACCGACTTCAAGTCGTCGATACGCACCGCCTTGACGGCCGGATCCAGGGCGACGGACGCCTTACCAAGGTCGTCCTCCGTGAGGATCTGGCCGACCTGGACGTCGCGGACCACCGTCACCACGTCCGTGCGATCCCCGACCTGGAGCAGTAGGACGGCAACCCCTGCACCACCGGCAGCGATCAGCGCCAGCGACAGGGCAATGACACCTGGCCGTCGCCTACGAACCGACACCCGGGGCGGCGCCACCGGGGCAGCGACGCCTCCCTGATAGGGAACGCCGCTGGGGACTGTGCCTATACGTTCTGGGGTCTGGCTCACCGTTCTGTCCTTCCGGCGGCATTCACCTGACGACCTGGACTTCGCCAACTGCCACCTGCACGTTGGTCTGCCGGACCTCGGTGAGCTGGCCGGCTTGTCCGCCGCCCTGCCAGTTGATGGTCCACGTCGAGGTCGCCGTCACTGGGAACTTGCTGTTCTGGGCCCCGGCCGAGGTCTTGGAGTACATGTGTCCGCAGGTCGGGGACTGGGCCATGCCTTCGGATGGCGTGTAGGGCGTGCCTGGGCCACTGCAGGTCACGGAGGTCCCGTCACCCATCGACCACACGATCTTTGACACCCTCGCGATCGCGGTGACCGTGACCCCGCCAGCAGATGCCGTCGCGGTATTCGGACCGTACGTCGTGGCACTCTGATGGACCCACATCCACATCGGGACACCCACGGTGTACTTCCCGGCCGCACGCGGACTGGAGATGGCTGGCCCCAGCAGCGTCATAGAGTCGACCGCGCGCTGCGCCAGCTCCTGCGGGTCGATCTCCGGAGCGGGAGGCTGGCCCGTCGGGACGACGACAAAGGCGGCCGGGTTGTCCTGACCACCATCTGAGCAGGACCTGAAGTACAGATCGTTCTTCTTCGGGTCTTTACCCTTCCAGACCGGGTGGCCTGCTGGAGGCTCCTGGTCGACCTTGGTGTACGTGCACTTCACCTTGCTGGGATTGTCGTCGGCTCCGCCTTGTGAGACGTCGGCCTGTCCGTTACTGCCAGCGGTGTCGTCACCGACGCCGACGCTGACGCAGAACTCGACGACGTGGCACTTGCCAGCATCGACCTTGGGATCGGCGTCGGCGTACGCAGTGCTCGCTGTGTTCAGGAGCAGGGCACCCGCAACCAAGATGAGGTGGCAGCTCAGCAGGCTTGATCTTGAGCGGTCCACTCGGTGAGCATCCACTTCGTCCCCCACTTTTCAAGCGTTGCGGTGCTGACGTATTTGACGAGTCGTTCCGTAGGCAGCGGGACCGGCTTCTTCTTGGCCTTGTCGATCAGCGTCCAGTGCGTGGTGTCCACGCAGTCCGTGACCGTAGCCTTTGGGATATTGGCGTCGGTCACCTTGACGACCTTCGGGTGGATTACTGGTTTCCCGGTTGTCACCTGTCCGGCCTTCTTCATGGCTGAAAGGTTGCGCTCGATGTCCGCCAGGGCCTTGAAAGTCGTGTACTTCCGTACATCGGTGCCCGCAGAAGAGGCCCGCTGGTAGGCCTCTGTCTTCGCGTCCCATGAGCGGGTGTAAGCCACGAGAACAGCGGCGTCCTCGGCAGTGACTGTGGAACCGGCGGACGGCGACGTGGCAGCTGCGGGACTGCTGGGCTTGGGCGACGACCCGTCCAAGCCACCGTCACTACATCCGGCCAGCACTAGCAGACTTCCAGCGAGGAGCATTGCCTTGGCGTGATTCCATCTGCGAATAGCGGTGGTGTTGAGCCTTGATGGGCATCGTCGTGTAGCTGTCACGTTGTCTCCCCGTACGGCTAGCGTGGTCGACCGCCATCCGATCTCCGACATGCGGCGACCCGCGACCGCGGCCTGGTCCAGCTGCGGTAATGCGTTTGCGTGATCGCAAGACTACGCATATGCCGGGCAACTTCCCAGCCTAATAACTTAGTTCGCTCGCACAACTCGGGACTTACCTGGTCACTTTCGGAACCAGATATCGATTTGTCGTTCTGTGTCTTCGCCCGTCGCGTACGCAATGTTTGGTGCCTTGTAACCCTGCTTGACGCAACACATAGCGCTTGTGTGGGTGTACCTGACGAGAGCTAGTCCGCTCAGCGGTGCGTACGCGGAACTGTGACCATCACTTTCACGGCGGACGTGGTGTCATAGCTCAGCCCGCGGAAGAGGCTTGTCGCCGGTCAGCGGAATCCGAACGTCAGGCGATGCCGCGTCTGTCAAGGTTGCCCAGGAATACCGCCCTCAGCGGCACCTCGCGGGCTAAGTCAGTCAACGCCGTCGACGCCGGCCCCGGTCGACTGCACGCCGACCGCTAAGCCGCACCGTCTCTCGTTCGCGGGCATTGCATGCCCTCTCGGCTGGCCGCCTGGGATATTCCGGACGATGACTCGGTCCGGACGGGCCGCGAACTTCTCGTGACGGATGCCGAGACAGACGTCCGGCCAAGTTCCGCGACTCGGCAGATTGCTGCTCGCCCAGTTTCCCCAGATGCCTTCATCATGGCCTAAATAGGCACCGCTGCGCTGCGTCTGGCGGCCAGGCCGTGGTGCGGGAGACGGAAGGACAAGCTTCGCGAGCCTCCCTTGTGGCATAGAGGCCAGCGGACAGGCGATGTTTAGCGCAGCGAACGTTCGGGCGCGCACATCGGCTTCCCGACTGCGGTGATGAACCTGGTGGCGACCACGTGTCTACAGACGGTCTGTAACGACAAGCTTGGTGAGCGTGTTTACGTCGGTGAGGTCATCTATTACGGCGTCGGCACCCGCATCACGGAGCGCCTCTGCTGAGGTCCGACCTGTAGCCACAGCGATGACCCGGACGCCAGCTGTCCTGCCGCCTTCAACGTCGGCAGGCGTGTCGCCGATCAATGCGACGTCTGATGCTGCCACGGATGACCGGTTAAGAGCCAATTCGACCAGGGCTGGCCGGAGATCCGCATCCTCACCGTATGCTCCGGCTTCCCATTGAATGTGCGTGTCCAGGCCGAAGACGCTCAATTTGATCCTTGCGACGGCGCGGATGTTCCCGGTGACGACGGTCTGTCGTACGTTCGCAGTGGACAGAGCATCGAGCGCCGCAGCTGCACCAGGAAGCGCATGACCCCGATTCCTCAGCTCGGCTGCACGCTCGGCGTGCTGTCTGGTGAGAGCCTCCGCGAAACGTTCGAAGTCAGTTCGATCGGTGTTGATGCCGTGCAACTTGGCGGTTTCACGGAAGATCACAGCCTCCGTGATGCCGTCGATCTGCGCTTGCTGCTGCATCGGCTGTCCGGTCACTTCCTCGAATGCCGCTGCGGACAGCTTGCGTCCGACCCCCTGAGTGTCGATCAACGTGTGGTCGATGTCCCACAGTACGAGGTGAGGCATGCCGAGCCCTTCTGAGACTGAGCGTTCATCCAGATGCAGTAAGGCCCCCAATCGTTGCAGAAGCCCTCGCGTTGCTGGTGCATCGTCTTACTCTGGCGTACACGGGAGGGTGGATGTCCGAATCACCAAAGCTGCCAATCGGGGCGCGGATCAGGTACTACCGACGCAAGCACGGTAACCGATCGCAGGCTGCCATCGCGGGTCTATGCGGTATCACGGAGCGGTACCTCTCGCTGATCGAAACCGGGAAGCGAACTCCTTCATCAGAGCTGTTGAGGAGACTTGCTGCCGAGCTGAGTGTCCCTGTCGCTGCCCTTCTGGCCGAAGAACCATCTACCAAGGAAGCCTTCTCACTGGCTACTGCGCCAGACATTGCTCGGGCCTTGATGGGGTGCGGCTCAGATCGCGTCGGTCCTGTCGTGGCGCCTGTTGAGCTACGCGAACGCGTCGAAGACGCCTGGCGTACCTGGCAGACAAGCGAGGAACGGTTCACCGATGTTGAGCGACTGCTCCCAGCTCTCGTTGTGGATGTAGAACATGCCGTCCGGGCGTTCCGCACAAGTGAAGATCCACTAGCTCGCCGTGAGGTTCTGCGCGTAGCCGCTGACCTCTACGGTCTGCTGCGCTCCTACTGCCGGCGTACTGGTCGCCTCGATCTTTCGCTCATGGTTGCTGACCGAGCCCGACGCGCTGCAGAGGATGCTGACGATCCCATCCGCCTGGCAGCAGCCTACTGGAACCTGGGGCACTGTCTCCTCTCCCAAGACGGCGGGGCGCAGGAAGCCAGCGAGGTAGGGCGACAGGCAGCCGAGCAGTTACGAGATCTTCCCGATAGCTCTGAGAAGTTGGCGATGCAAGGCGCATTGGAGCTTGTCCAAGTCGTGGCTGCCGCCCAGCGTAAGGATTGGTGGGAGGCCCGCAAACGCCTTGTTGAGCAGGCTACCCCCCTTGGAGAACGAGTCGGCGAGTCCAACACCCGCTGGACGGTATTCGGCCCGACGAACGTCCATCTGCATGCGCTGAGCATCGAGATGTTGGCGGGGGACAGCGCGGAGGGCCTGCGTCTGGCCGATGAAGTGGACGTCTTCCGCCTGCCCAGCAGGGAACGGCAGTTTACGTTCACCCTTGAACTCGCTCGTTGCTACGACCTGCGGCGTGACGACGCTGCGGTCCTTGTGCACCTCTTGGACCTGGAGAGGATCAGCCCGGAAGACATGGTGCGCAGCAGTCTCGCCGCTGCAATGGTGGCTGGGCTACTTCAGCGCGTTCGCCCCACCTACCGCAGCCAGGTAGTCGGCCTGGCTGAGCGGCTCAGGTTCGCGTAACCCGAACTGCCAGTTCACCCGAACTCTCAGTTCGGGTCGGTGCGTGTGTCTCGTCCTAATGTCTGGCGCACAGCAGCGGCGACGAAATGAGGCGCACCGTGATGGCGAATCTGCGATGTATCTCTTCCTGCCCCACGCCAACCGAGGCGCGGCAGGACTGGGAGGCGATCAAGGTTGGCCGGTTCTACGGCCTTCAGGCTCTGGGCCGCCTACGCGCTCATGGCACTGTAGCCATTGATCCAACCTTGCCCGGTGTGTACTTTTTCGTGCTGGCAGGAACCACCAGCAGCTGGCCTGTCCCTCCGACTTGCTTGGCGCTCACCGTCACGAAGGAATTTGAGACTCCGGCGGCCGGACGCCGGACCCCGCCTGGCACTTATTGGTTGGTGCCGCCACGGCGAGGAACCATCAGCCTCACTGACGATGCTGCGCTTCTTGCCGCACTCGCCGATGTCTTTCCTGATTGGGCAGAGTCATCGTGACCGGAACTAGCACGTTCGCACTGCCGGTTAGGGGAATTCCCGGCTCGGTACGCATGGAAAGTCCTGCGGGGATGACGTCCCAGTCACGCTGCAGTGAGGTTATCCAGGCCACCGCCAGTGAAGTTCTCGGCGGCGCTAGAAGAGACGACAGCTGCGTGATTCAGACGGTTACCAGGTCCGAGGAGGCACTGAGGGCCGTCACGAACTGGCTACTGTCCGCCGCGCGCGACCCGCTGAGGGCAGTTCAAGAGTGGGACATGGATGGCATGACGGTCGTCCAATGTGGTGCGCTCTTTTGCGCGATCCGCCTGCCCGTCCTACTCGTGGAGGCCATGGCCTCACCTCGCAGCGTCCCCGTGATGGTCGACGCGTTCCTCGCTGAGGTGCTTGAGGGGGGCCCGGTTATTCGCTGCAACACCGGCCGGTTCTTCTACGCCCTTGTCGAGCCGAGTGCAGCTGATCGATGGCACGTGAGGGGTACAGAGTGCCTTGGTCGAGGCTACGACCTCGGAGTTCCTAGTCTCGACCTCACCGAACACCCGGGTTATACAGCGTCGTACTGGGCCGTACCTGTAAGAGAGCCGGGTGTCCTGTGTGAGGTGGTGGCGGTGGAGCAGTTCCTCCTACACGGCCGGCACTTGCTTGCGTTGGAGGAGGAGCAGCCTGATGTCTAGCAGGCGGCCGTTGATTGATGCTGCGGGGATTCGGCAGGCGTACACCGCCGGATTTCAGGTGTGGATGGGTGGCGAGGAGGAGCACGAGAGCGTTCTCGGCCTTCGTGACCGCTTGGAAGAGCACGTCACGCTGCTGCTGCCAGAGGTGGAATACGTGACGGCGCGCACGCAGGGGGAGTGGCGCCGTATGGGCGTCCACATTCTCATCCGCGCCCATCACGTCATGAACTACAACGGCGGTACTTCGCCTCAGGCCCAGGGGGCATACGTGCAAGACCTCGCGGCACTGTCCCGCTCTCTCCTGGCCTTGTACGAGCATGCAGGTCCGCTGGGTGTCCCGGTCGACGTGGACGAGATTGCTGCGGCCGTTCGCCGGCGGGTGTGCGCAGCGTGCTCTATGGAGATCCGCGAAGGCGAGCCGCTTACGCGCGGTGTATTCGCGAGCGATTCCAGTGGTGGCGTCTATGGCTGGCTGCACAGCCAGGGATGCAGCCCTGCAGCGGAGTCACTGGAGACCGATTCGACGAGCACGCTTCATCCATGACTGATCATTTATGCGAAGGAATCTGATGTTTGGCCGCGTTCCCCCTTCCCATCCCCTCTTACGGCGCCGCCGTGGCAGGCGGCGCCGCATCCTGGCGGATCGCTTCGTGCTGGAGCAGATTCGCCTGGCGGTGGCCATTCCGCTGGTGATAGTTGCGGTCATGCTGAGTGCGGCGGTCGCCTGGGCGTTGGCCGAGCCGTTGCTCTCGACCGGACGGCTGTTGGGCGTGCTGGCCTGCGGGACGATCGTGTCGATCCTGGTCGGTGCCTGGCATGCCCAGGCGGCTGCGACAGCGGTGCACCGGAAGCGGGAAGCGGAGTGGGCCACCGAGTTACAGAAGATCACGGACGCAGTGATGGCAGTCGACAAGCTGCTGCTGTGGACGGCGGATGAGCTGTGCCGGGGCCAAAGGCCGCCGATTCCTGACGGTCCCGGGCCGACGCAGGACGCGGGCGGGGCCGCCAGGGCAGTGGGGTTGCTGGAAGAACTGCAGGTGCAGGCTGCGGCCTCCCTGGTGCGGGTGCACGAGGAGTCGCAGGCCGCCGTGTTGCTGGGCATGCTGCGTCATTTCTCCCGGCGGGAGCACGCCCTGGTGGACCGGGCGTTGGATGCGCTGACCGAGCTGCAGATGCACACCGACGATCCCCAATTGCTGGCCAAGATCTATGAGATCGATCATCTGGTGACCCGGATGCGGCGACTGGTGGAAAGCAAAGCCGTACTGGGCGGGGAGTCGTTGCGCAGCAGCCGTAAGCCCATGACGGTGACGACGATGCTGCGTGGCGCGGTATCGGAGGTCATGCAGTACTCACGTGTGGGGGTCTCGGCAGGCACCGCCGGCACCGAACTCGGTCTGCCTGGGCATGTGGGCCCCGACCTGTCGCATCTGCTGGCCGAGCTCATCGAGAACGGAATCGAGTTCTCCGGCCCGGACACAAGGGTGCAGGTGCGGGCGGAGAGGGTGGCCGCCGGACTCGCGGTCGAAGTCGAGGACCGCGCGATGCCGATGACGGCCAGACTGCGGGCCAGGCTGAATGCACTGCTGACCGATCCGGACACGGTCGA
The DNA here is from genome assembly GCF_001507435.1 of Streptomyces sp. NRRL F-5122. Taxonomy (GTDB): domain Bacteria; phylum Actinomycetota; class Actinomycetes; order Streptomycetales; family Streptomycetaceae; genus Streptomyces; species Streptomyces lannensis. The sequence goes on along the minus strand of NZ_LMWH01000236.1, from coordinate 19,036 downwards.
TGTCAGTGCTCAGGTGCGCGAGGGGCACATCGGGCTACTTACGGCTGCGAAGATCGCCCAGCGTCACGGCATGAGCATGATGCTCAGAGAAAACCCGATGGGCGGTACGACCGCGCTGGTGGTGTTGCCGCAACGCCAGCTGGTCGCAATCCGGCCTCCCGCCGCAGTCCGCACAGCGTCGACCTCCACGGAGGTGCAGTACACGCCCGATCCTCCACCACCGATGACGTCACCTGTAAATGCGCCCGATGCCCAGGCGCAGCCGGGCGTAGCGAGTACGCCGGTCTACGAAGCCGGACCGGATGCCGAGCCGCCGCCGTTGCCGCGGCGCACGCCGTCCCAGATCGCGGTCCGTGCTGATCGGGTTCAGACCCCTGCGACTGCTGCCAGACCAGGCCTGGCGGCAGCCTTCCTCGGCGGCAGACAGGCCGCGCGGACCCAGAACACCACAACTGCCCGCACGTCCGGACCGCAGGCAGCCGGAGGTGACGGGCCGCAGCCGTCCCCACAGCCCTGACCCCGCACCCATGTGGCCGGCCCCGCCGTGGGATGCCGGATTGGCCCTTCATACCCATGGAGCAGATTCACGATGACCACCCCTGACCTGAACCGTCCGGCCGACAGCACCACAAGCGCGAATGGCCCCCAAGTGAAAGACGCGACGACGGACATGGCCTGGCTGCTGCGTGATTTCGCCACCACAGTTCCCGGCGTCACACACGCCCTACTACTCTCACGCGACGGCCTCAAGCTGCTCGACAGCGGCCTGGACCGAAACTGGGCGGACGAACTGGCCGCCGCCTTCTGCGGCCTGGCGTCTCTGGCCCACAACATCACCGGCCCCACCCGAAAGAAGCGGCCCACACAACAGATCCTGTTCGAACGGGACGACGCCCTGTTCTTCCTCCAGAGCGCCGGCCGAAGCGCCGCGTTCGAGGCCACCCTCGGCATGAGGCCGAAGGAGGTTGACACCGTGCTGGGGGTGATCTCCCGGCCCGATGCCGAGGCCGGGACGGTCGGCTTCGAGATGGAACGCCTGATCAACCGGTTCGCGCCTTACATGACGATCCCCGTCCGCCATCCCGCCGCCAGCGACGATGCCCGATGAACTCCCGCCATCCACAAGCCTTCTTAGCGGCCGATGCCGCGGGTGACGAATCCTCTGTGGTGCGCAACTACACGCTGACCGCCGGCCGCACCCGTCCCCGCTACACGCTGAGTCTGGACAGCGTGCTCGAGACGGGGCCGGGCAGGCCAGGGCCTGCACTGCCCGAGGAATGCGTGCGGATTGTGTCGCTGTGCCAGCAGCGGCGCCGCTCGGTCACCGAACTGGCCGGCACCCTCGGACGCCCGGTGAGCGTGGTCCGCATTCTCATCTCCGATCTGCTGGACGCACACGCCTTACGGGTGCCCGCCACCACCACCGCCCCGTCGGCTGACCCGACCCGACAACTGCTGGAGGCACTCAGTGCCGGACTCAAGGCCCGGTGGCCCGATGCCGTTTCCTACGCCCAGGCAGGCTGATCCTGCACCCTTCTCCCGTGGCCGGGAGGCGGACACGGACAAGCCGGCGATCCTCAAGATCGTGATCGCGGGTGGGTTCGGCGTCGGCAAGACCACCTTGGTGCGGGCCGTCAGCGAGATCGAACCGCTGACCACCGAGGAGTACCTGACTCAGGCCAGCGCCCCTACCGACAAGCTGCACGGGGTGGAGGCGAAGGACACCACGACCGTCGCCTTCGACTTCGGCCGCTTCAGCCTGGACATGCCCCTACCCCTGGAGCTGTTCCTATTCGGAACACCAGGCCAGGACCGGTTCGTGGACCTCTGGTACGACCTGTCGCACGGAGCGATCGGTGCGGTCGTCCTGGCCGACACCCGTCGCCTCGAGGCCAGCTTTACCGCCGTCTCCTTCTTCGAACGGATCGGGCTGCCGTTCATCGTCGCCGTCAACCAGTTCGACGGCGCCCACCGCTATCCCGAAGCAGACATCCGCGACGCCCTCGACCTCCCTGCGGTCATTCCAGTGCTGTTCTGCGATGCCCGCGTCACCACCTCCGTCGCCGGCGTGCTGCTCACCCTCATCGACCAGGCCCTCTCTCAAGCCTCAACCCGCCCCGCCCACACCACACTCCAGGACGCCTGATGACCCACACCCCCCACCCGACCACGCTGTCGCCTCAACCCGACCCGGCCACCCGATTACTGCCATCGCGGACCGATTACGACGTAATCGTTCTTCCGTCTGGAGTCGTCCGCCCCGGCCACGACACCGTCAGCGGCGAGCAGGCACACGCCCTGGCCGAACAGGCGCAACGCATCGAAATGATCCACCGTTTGGGTATCCCCACCCAGCCCACTCGGTACTTCGACCACCTCGCCACCGACATGGCCCACCGCACCGGCTTCCTGTACGGCATGGTCAACCTGTTCCTGGAAGAACAAACGTTCATCGGCCTGCATAACCCACCGGCCGACAGCGGATACCTCACCGTCGACCGGACCATGAACCGCGACCACGGCTGGTGTCCCGAAGTTGTCAACCGCAAAAAGGCCCTTCCACTGCACAACGTCCACGCCTACCACCGCTTCAGCAGCAACTACGTCGTCGACGCGGTCGGCATCCAGTCCTACTTCGGCGCACCCCTGATCCACGACGACATTGCGGTGGGCACCGTATGCGTCATCGACCCCGACCCCCGACCCCTCGACGACGCCCTCCGATTGAGGGACATCGTCCTCAACATCCGCGACACCGCGATGCAGGCCATCACCACCCGAGACACATGTCAGTAACCCGCCTCAGCCCACGCCTCCGTCAGGTCCAGCCCCGCATCCGGCCGCACCCGCCCGGTCACCCCATCAGGGAGTCGATCATGCCCACCCTGCCCGCCGCACTCCATCCCTACCTCAACGCAGTCCACGAACAGCTGTGGCGGGAAGTCGACACGTTCGCCGCCGAACACGTCGCACCACGCGTGCCACGTATGGAGGCCACACCTCGGAAGATCGAACGGAAGATCGCGCAACTCATGGCCGCCCGCGGTTGGTTCACGATCACCGCTCCGTCAGCCCATGGAGGACTGGGAGTCGGTCACGTCGCCAAGACAATCCTGATACACCGCATCGCCACGGTATCCGGGGCCGTCGCGGCGATTCTCCAGGCCAGCCACATACCAGTGGGTGCGCTCGTGCACTGGGGCAGTCACGAACAGAAAAACCTGTGGCTGCCCCAGGCCGCCGTCGGCACCGTTCTGCCATCGATCGCCGTCACCGAACCGGACATGGGCGGCCACATCGGCGGCATGGAAACCCTCGCAGAACGGAACGGCGAAGCCTGGATGATCACCGGCAGTAAAACCCACGTCGGTAACAGCCACCTCGCCCGGTTGCACATCGTCGTCGCCCGCACCGCCACCAGCGAGACACGCACCTCCCAGGCTCTGACCGCCTTCCTCGTCGAACACGACCGCAAAGGATTGACCGTCCGACCGCACCGGCCCGGACTCGGCCTGCACGGATTCTCCTTCGGCCGACTCGACCTCGACCGGGTCCGCGTCCCCGCCGGCAACGTGCTCGGCAACGTCGGCCAAGGCCTGGCGGTAGCGCAGTCCAGCAGCATCCTGTATGGCAGACCCAACCTGGCCGCCCTCAGCCTCGGCTTACACGAGGCGACCGTGCACACCACCAGCCGATACCTCAAACACCGTCCCCGCTACACCGGCACCCTGTCCGACCTTGCCGTCGTCCGCGACCGGATTGGAGACATGGAAGCGCGCCTGCGAGCCGCCCGCACTCTCACCTACCAGGCCGCACACCTCCTCGACCACGGCCTGCCCTGCGACACCGACCTCATCAACGCCAAATACCTCGGACACCAGTGGGCCGTGCGCTCCGGACGCGATGCCATGGAACTACACGGAGCCCAAGCCCTGGACGCCGATTACCACCTTCAGCGGCTGTGGCGGGACATCCAACACACCTATCCACCCGCCGGAACCGGTGAGTTCCAGCGCATCCACCTTGCCAAGGCCGCCCTGCAAGGAGCCCCTGTCGACTGGTCGGAGCAACTGGCCGCCGAAACAGCCTGTGCGCGCCAGGAGCCGACGGCTGCATAAACCTAGGCCAGACGGCTTGTTCCAGGCTCTGGTTGGCGCGAGCGTTCCCTGATGCCATCACTGGCCCGCCGTGCGTGGCCGGCTTGACGCCGAGGCAGATCCCGCCCAGTGCCACACCTGAGCAGTCTGCAGGGGGGACACTTCGTCCATGCACTTCCGAGTGCATCAGATTCCGAGATGTCCGCCGCAGAACAGCACTGGACCATATTTGACACCCGGAATGCCCAGACATGCCGCATCAGCGTCCCAGCGGGCCCCATGAAGAGCCGCTACAGGCGGTCGAGGGGCTCGGTATCCAGCATATTCGGCCAGGTGGCACCATATTGCAGCCGACCGGACATCGGGGAGATTCGCGCCCTTTGACCGAGCGTCGGTGCGTGGTCCTGACCGTTTCGGCCTGCGGCTGCGGACGCTGGAGGATGTGTTGGCCCACGCCCAGGACGAAGGGATCGAGCACTGGCTGGACACCACCGAGATCCAGGTCCGCTGGCCGCGGCGTGCGGCGTGCGTTCGTGTCGGCAAGAAGGAGTAGAACACGAGGAAGGCCGACCACGGTCATCGCCGATGATCAACGACGCACGCCATGGGGACTGACACCCGGCGACATGGCCGGAAGCATGACGCGACCGCCGCACGCAACGACGTCATCAACGCCCGCTTCCAGCGCTTCTCCGGCGTCGAGGTCCTCCTCGACGTCGGCCCTCTTTGGCCTTCGCCGTGATCACCCTGGCCGCCCGGTCGCGCCACCAGGGAAGGCGAACAAGATCAGCCCACCCGAAGTCCACGAAGCCTGCCGGCAAGCCTGCCACCAGCACTCGTCCCGACACATCGCCGTTGCACACGCCGTCGCCGACTACCAACGCTGGAAGAAACTGGCCTGCTGACCGCATCGACGCGATGGACTGCGCATCACCGACCGGGACATCGCCGGACTGGCCCCCGACCGGCACCACCACAGCCTGAAACACAGCCCTCCAGCAGACCACCGCGCCGGCCCCGCCATCACCCACCAGCTCGGACGAGATGCCGTTGGTAAGAGCCCTGGCTCCGACGACGCAAAAGGTGCGCTGGTGGTCAGAGGGGTGACCTCGCCGACCGGCGTGGAGACTGCAAGGCCGCCGTACCCCAAACCACGAGATCACAGGGGGACAGTGGTGAGACGAGAGGAAGAGTCGTGACGACCGCATTCGAACCCATCACTATCGGCGCCACCACGGCGTCGAACCGGGTGTTCATGGCCCCGATGACGCGCAACCGGGCCACTCTGGACGGGCTGGCCACCGACATCATGGTCGAGTACTACACCCAGCGTTCGGACGCCGGACTGATCATCACCGAAGGTATCCAGCCGAGCCCGGTCGGACAGGGCTACATCTCAACGCCGGGCCTTCACAGCGCCGAGCAGGTTGCCGCGTGGCGGCCCATCACCGACGCCGTCCATGCGGCGGGCGGCACGATCTTCGCACAGCTCATGCACACGGGCCGAATCGGCCACTCCCTCCTGACGGGGCTCACGCCCGTCGCCCCCTCCGCGGTCAAGGCCCCCGGCCACTGCTACACCACAGAGGGCCCCGTGGACAACATCGCCCCGCGAGAGCTCACCGAGGAAGAGATACTCCAGACCATCGAGGACCACGCCACCGCCGCCCGCAATGCCATCGAGGCCGGCTTCGACGGCGTGGAGATCCACGGCGCCAACGGCTACCTCCTGCAGCAGTTCCTCTCCGACAACGTCAACCTGCGCACGGACCGCTGGGGCGGCAGTGTCGAGAACCGCGTCCGCTTCCCCGCCGAGGTCGTCAAGGCCGTGGCCGCGGCCATCGGCGCGGACCGGGTCGGCCTGCGCATCTCGCCCGGAAACAATGACCAGGACATCGTTGAGAACAACCCTGCCGAGCTGTACACCACGCTGCTGAACGCCCTGTCCGACCTGCCGCTTGCCTACGTCCACATGCGAGAGACCAAGGCTGACCGTGACCTGACGCGCAAGATGCGCGCCGCCTGGTCGGGGCCGTTCGTCCTCAACCCCATGTACGACGTGGACGCGCCGCACAAGGCTGTGACCGAGGTCTTCGACGACGGGGTAGCGGACGCCGTGGCCTTCGCGCGGCCGTTCCTTTCCAACCCGGACCTCATCGCCCGCATCAAGACCGAGGGCCCGTACAACACGGCCGATCCCAACAGCTTCTACGGGGGCGGCGCGGAGGGCTACACCGACTACCCGACGGCCACCTCCGCCTGACCTCGCACCCGGGGTGCACGCCACTACAGTGCGCCGTGGCCCTCGTGGTCCCCTGCGGCGGCCGGGAGCCCCGGTGGAGCATAGGACTCTTCATACCGGCGTCCGAGACGGGGCAGACCGCGCCCAGGACCGGGGTCACGGTGATCGGGGACACCTCGACCTCGTTCCCGATCGCGGCGCCGGTATGACCTCAGTAGAGTCGGGGATTGGTGCGGTGGCTGTCGCTCCGTTGCCAGTCGCCGCCGCTTCAAGTCGAGTATGCAGCTCTCCCACACGGCCTTCCGACAACGTTCACCGACTGGCACACGGGATTGCCCTGCCTACGGCTCGGGTGAAGCGATACACCCCGAGCAGGGTGATCCATCCATAGCGGCGACGTCGACGCTGGGACGGATGCTCTTGAACCGACCACACTTGACGCCCAGTTGGATGCGGTCGTAGATGCGTTGGCGGGTGTAGTTGACATCCATGAACAGGCCCTCCAGGCCGATGCCGTGCACCGCACAGCGTCCTCCCGTTCAAGCCCTGGACCGACCTTGCCCGGTAAGCACAAGCCAAGTTACGGAATCGCGTTGAACTGCGACACCATTTCGTGCAGGACGCTCGGGCGGATCTTGGGTACACCTGCAGATCGTGGTACGGGCCATGAGGATGTGCTTCTTCAGGGCGATCGGGAGGACGAGCACTTTGCGCACTTGACCCTCGCGTCAGGGTACATGGCTGCCATGCTCTGACTTTGTGATCCGATATCTGCGCCAACGGCTTCGCAGGAGAGCCCGGAGGGCCGGCGACAAGGCGATAGCCAGGCTCGCCAGTGACCTGAAGGTCCTCGGGCTTCCTGCAGCCTCGCCGAGAGTCAGAATCGCACTGCGGACACAACGTGCAACCGAGAACGTTGTGATGGTGTATGTCGTGCTCGTCGGCATTCCACTCCTGGATTGGACGACGACTTTGATCCAGGAGACGTGGAACGGAGACGTGCCGGCTACCTACCTCGCCGCTGCTGCCATGATCACAGACATGTGGCCGGCAGCGCAGCACGGCCAGTTCAAGGATGCGCTTGGCTTGATTGCCGTATCGGTTTTCTTCGCCATGTTCCTTGCCGCGCTGGCCACCGCGTTCTATCTGGGGCCAGTTATCTGGACGGTGGCGACCATACTCGGGCGCCCGTGGTCGTATGTCCGCGAGACCGTGTTGTTCCGCCGCTGCGAGCCAGTTGCCCTGTGTGCCAAGGCAATATCGGCCTGTTTGGCGGCGAAGAGCGCCAGTTGGCGCCGCCGTCCCCGTGCGCTGCGCCGTATGGCACGTGCTCTTCGCCGTGTAGAACCCGAGATTCTGGCCTTGCACCGGACTGCCGGTCATCTCACCGTGAGGTCGCACCGGCGGCGCCAACTCAAACGGCATGCCGGTCTTGTGGTAGCGGCCCTGCGAGGAGCCGAGGCTCGAGTGGACCGTGATGGGGAGGCGGCGCTGGGTCAACTCGCCGCAATGGTGCAGACCGTTTCCGAGCGTATTGCCGTGGGCCGGATAGGCGCCCTGCTCGACGAAGAAGATCTCGACGACACCCTCCGACCGGTACGCGACTGGGAGCCGTTCAAGTTGGTGGTCGCTGCGCTGTTGATAGCGGGCGCAGCAGTCGGCATCACCTTCGTTGATCTGCCTGCGGGTGCCGATACGTACGTGATGGGCGCCTGTGGGATTTTTGTACTCACCTTGCTCTACGGGCGCCGGGTGCAGCAATTCCTTGATCTGCTCAGCACCCTCAGGGGCGGGTGATGGCAGGCACCTTCCTTGCTTCGCGGCACCCCAGCTTGGGAGGAGCGGCACTCGTTGAGGCCGGTCGGTGGAGGCGACCGCGACGCACTTCAGGCGTCGGCGGCTCCCAGAGCGTAGGGAGAGGACCGTCGGCTGTTTGTGGTGCGGAGGCTCCTGCACGCTGTGTCGAGCAGGAGCCCCCGCAGTTGTGACGCTAGCAAAAGGACAGCGGAAGATGTTGACGGCAGCACAAAATCTCGGCTCGGTACGCACTGCAGTTGGCGGCAGGGGTGACGTACACCAACGCTTCTGTCCTTGCTGGTCATAACTCCCACGCGTCGGCCCGACTCACCCCTCCGACACGCCAGCTGTAGTTCCGGCGTCTGCGCTGGTCAGCAGCTCGCGGGGCCGGATGGGGGTACGGGTACGGCCACCGAGATCATGAACGTTTGTGACGACGTTTCAAGAAGCGGTGGCCGTGGAGATCACGATAGCCCAGGCAGTCTGGGGCCGAGTGTTCGGGCAGCGCTGGAGGTGATCGCGGATTGCTTCGCGCGGCCTGAAACGCGCGCGACGGCGGCGGAGATGATGAGCGGACTGCTGGCAGAGGTAGACACGCGCAACTGCTGGACGTTGGCCCGGGCGCTGAGGCATCCAGGCCCGCACCGACTGCAGCACTTGCTGTCACGCATGAAGTTCGACCACGGCCGGGCCAGGGAGGAGATCGCCCGTCTCGTCATGCGTGAACTCGCAGGTCAGGATGTGGTGCTGGTCACGGATGAGACCGGCGACGCCAAGTCCTCCACCGACTGTGTGGGAGCCGTGCAAGAGCACCTGGAGACACACGCCCAGCCGCTGGGTATCCAGCCGAGGTATCGCGTCTGGCTGCCTAGCATCGACGCGGCCTGTCACGCCGTGGCCGGGGGAATCGGCATCGCCATCCTGCCCTGGTACAGCGTGCGGCGCCGGCTCACCAGCGGCATCCTGGCCGCTATCCCCCTGGCTGAACCATGGGCGGACCGACGGCTGGTCGCCTGCTTCACTAGCGACCGCGATCTCTCGGACACGGCCCGCGCACTCCGCGACCACCTCCTGGCCCACGCTGACGACAAAGACGACATGGACGAACCGCCATCAGGCGGCGAGTAGGGGTAGGAATGTTCGCTCAGATGGGCGCGGCGAACAGGTCGGTCATCACTCGCAGCTCAGCCGGGCGTAACGACCCGGGGGGTATCTCGAACGGGAAATCTCCACGGAGTGGCTGACACAGACCCGAAATACACCCCGCACCCGGGCGCCCGCCAGCACTTCGAGCGGGGATGAGATGGTGTTTCGATCCGGCGCAGGACACCGCCAACTTGTGACGTCTGGATCCGCCGGCTGGCCGCCGTCCACACCCGTGAGCCCGTTCCTTCCCGGGCGGCCTCTCCGGCCTATCGCCAGCAGCGGACGGTAAGACACGACGAAGCCCCGGCCACGTCCACATAGCTAGGGCTTCGCCGTGCGTCTGGGGATGCGGAACCGGAGTTGAACCGGCATCCATACCAAGAATGACTTCGGTCGCTCTGTATCCGGTGAGCTACCTGCGTTCCGTGCCGGTAGAGCGCACAGTTGTACACCAAGATCGTTACACTTCGTCTAACCTATCGTCAAGCGATTGTCACCATCGCGTGCTTGGCAGCGAACGCGTCGACATCGTCGCCGACGTGCCAGAGCCGCCTCGAGCTGCCGGCGCCACTGCAGCTGGCGGCGATGAACAAGGGTGCGGAGGTCAGTGAGGCTGATGTCAATGAAGCGGGCGGTCTGGTGGGCGGTGAGGTAGCCGGAGCGGACGTTCTGCGACTCCGTGGCCCCATGAGCATACGGATGCCACTCCTTGCGGTAACCGTGTCGACCGCGACTCACCTCAGTCGACAACAGCTAGCGTTCCCATACGTCCGGGCCACCGCCCCGCCACTCGATCAGCTCCGTGTGCACCACGACGTCCAGCTCATCCCAGCCTTCCAGACCGGCCCGCTCCAAGAACACGGCAAGGTCGTGCAGGGAGAACACAATGCCGAGGTGTTGTCCGTCCACGGTCACTCGCCGGCCGCCGCTCTCGGACGGTGGATAGACGACAACACGAGCAGACATAAACCCAGCGTGACCTGACGTCCGGCCGACCGCACGCGGAACTACTCCAGGCACGATGAAGCGCCTGCCTCCTAAGAACCCCTAACGAAATGAGTGGCGGGTACCGCTAGTCTCAGTGGTCATGAGTCAGAGCGGTTCGCAAGCGGCAGCATTCTTCCGAGAGGTCCGCCAAAGCAGGGTGGTCTGGCTTGTCCGGGATAACGACGGAATGCCGACCCACCTCTCCGCGGACGACACGCGAAGTCTTCCCTTCTGGTCGACCTCGGCCCGCGCCCAGAGGGCAGCGAAGATCTGGGGGCATGGGCTACGCGTTGAATCCATGCCGTTGGAGACCTGGCGCGATCGCGAACTGCCCGATTACGCCCGGGATGGACTCAAGATCGGCATCAACTGGAGCGGGTCGCGCCTGGTCGGCTGGGATTTCACCCCCCTGGAAGTTCTCAATCGACTGGCGGCGGCTGACTAGCCCAGGGCATCGCTCGCCAGAGCGCACAGTCGCCGCCAGCAGATGAGTGCACATCCGAGGGCGAGGAAGGCTTCATGGATGTCGTCGCGGATCTCCCAGCGGATCCGCAGTCGGCGGAACCAGTGCAGATGGGCGAACGCGCGTTCCACGACCCAGCGTTGGGTGCCCAGGCCGGAGCCGTGCTCGGTGCCGCGGCGGGCGATCAACGGCTTCACGCCGAGGTCCCGGACGAGTCGGCGGTACTTGTCGTGGTCGTAGCCGCGGTCGCCCAGCACCACGTCGGGGCGGCGCCGGGGCCGGCCGCGCCTGCCCCGCACCGGTGGCACTGCTTGGAGGAGTGGGATCAGCTGGGTGACGTCGTTGCGGTTGCCGCCGGTCAGGGTGACGGCGAGCGGGATGCCGGTCGCATCGGTGATCAGATGGTGCTTGCTGCCCGTCCTGCCCCGGTCGACAGGACTTCGTCCGGTCTTGGCTCCCCCTTTTACGCGCGGATGTGGGAGCCGTCGACCGCTGCCCGGGAGAAGTCCAGGGCGTTCGCGCCACGCAGCTTGGTGAGGAGGACTTCATGCAACCGGGGCCACACCCCTGCCTCGGTCCACTCGGCCAGACGGCGCCAGCAGGTCATGCCCGACCCGAAGCCGAGTTCCTGCGGCAGGTGTTCCCAGGCGATCCCGGTGTGCAGCACGAACAGGATGCCCTGGAACACGAGCCGGTCCGGATACCGCTTGCGTCCCGGATGCCTGGTCCGACGCTCGACCTTGGGCAGCAGCGGCTCGATCACCGCCCACAACTCGTCGTCGACTTCCCACGGCTTCGGCCGAGCCACCTCACACCCCCGGATCAACGGTCCCGGAGTGATCCAACCACCCCAAAGATCATTTCGTTAGGAGTTCTAAGGGCCCAAGGGGTCGGATACGTGCAGCCACCGCTGCCATTTCTTGCTGCGGCCGGGCAGGGGCAGGCCGACCTGGCCCGGCCGGCCGGTTTGGGTAGCGCAGGGCGAATCGACAGACGACAGGGCAGACCGCGAGGGTGATGCCGCCCGAGCATCCAGGGCAGGCTTGATCAGGTTCCAAGATGTGGATGGAGAGCATGTGTCGCTTGGTGTCGATCTCACGCAGTATCCGAACCCGATCAAGCGCGGCGATGTGGTCGGCCTGCGCCTCAGAGGGCCAGCCTTCGGTGTACCCACCCAACGACGGGTGGCGGATATGGGTGCCCAGCTCCTCGCCGTACTCGGCCATCGCGGGTTTTGAGTCGGTGCAGTACTTCGGTGGTGCTGGCACGCTTCTCGTCGCCGACGATGACTGCCAGTTGGCGAGGTGGTCTACAGCCTGGACGACATCGAGCTTGTGGACCGTGACCAAGGGGCGAAGTCGGGCCTTAGCTCGGCGGTGAGAACCACGGCGTCGTTGTCGGAGACGAAGTACATCCGTGGTGACGGAGGCATAGTCGGGCTCCTTCTTGATGCGCTCGTCTGCGACGACGAGCGTGCTCTTGTTGAGGCCGCGCCTGTGCCGCGCCGAAGCCGATTTGAGTCGTGCGGGCATTGTCGGACGATGGCCTCTACGTGGCTGGGGACCGTTGTGCTCAAGGTCAGCCTGGCCATCAGCGTTGACCACTCGTCCGGAACTTCTTACGAAAGTGAGACGGCCCTATAGGGCGTAGTAAGAACACCTTCGCCAGGCGCCACCTATGTCTGTGCGAGGCCAGTTGGTGGCCCGTAGGGAATCGGGTGACCGCACAGTGGTCGTCCAGGACGAGGAGTTCACACCAATGAAGAAGAGGCTCGGCAAGTTGGTCGCCACGGCAGTTGCCACGGCGGCGTCGATGACGCTGTTCGTTGCCCCGGCATCGGCGAGTCCGCGGGACCACGGGGCTGCTGTCATGCCTGTGTTCGTTCAAACGGACGCGGCAGACGGCAACACGATCGTGTCGTATGACCGCACGGCGAGCGGAGCTCTGACTCAGCGGGGTGTCTACGCCACCGGCGGACGTGGAGGCAAGCTCGAAGGAGCCGTGGTGGACAACCTCGCTTCCCAAGGCTCCCTGACTTACGACCGGACGCGCCGGCTGCTCTACGCAGTCAACGCGGGCAGCGACACCATCACCGTCTTCTCCGTACGTGGTGACCAGCTCGTACGGCGCCAGGTCATCTCCTCCGGAGGTGACTTCCCGGTAAGCGTTGCCGTCCACGGCAACGTTGTCTACGTGCTCAACGCTCTCAACGGCGGTAGTGTGCAGGGCTATCTGAACATCGCCGGACACCTTGTGAAGGTGCCGTCCTGGCACCGGAACCTGGGTCTGGATCCTGCCGCGGCACCGCAGTTCACCCACACGCCGGGACAGGTCGGCTTTACTCCGGACGGCAGCAAGTTGATTGTTACCACCAAGGCCGGCGGTAACAGCATCGAGGTCTTCCCCGTCGGGCCGCTGGGCATCGCGGCAAAGCCCGTTGTCACTACCGACCCCGGAGCCGTGCCGTTCGGTTTCGCGTTCGATCAGGCGGGACGGCTTGTGGTCACCGAGGCAGGCCCAAACTCCGTTGCCACCTACGAGATCGGTCGCAACGCTCAGCTCACCAAGCTCGACAACCAGGCTACGGGGCAGGCGGCGACGTGCTGGATTGCCGCCACGGGTAACCACGTCTATGCCGCGAACGCTGGCAGCGGTTCTCTGACCGGCCTGCGGATAAGCCGCGATGGTTCGCTCACTTCGGTGAGCACGACTGCAACCGGCGCCGGCACGGTCGACGTGTCCATCTCCAGCGACAGCAAGTTCCTGTATGCCCAGACCGGAGCGGCCGGCGGCGTTGATGCCTTTCGCGTGAACACCGACGGTTCACTGAGCAAGGTCGGCTCCGTGATCGTGCCCAGTGCCATCGGTGGCGAAGGCATCGTCGCCCTGTGACATGAGAGCGACAGCCAAGGGGGGTGCCACGACCAAGGCACCCCCCAAGGCCCCGGTATCGCATCAAGCTGCCTGAACGGGATCCGGGTCTCATCCCAGTGTTCTGGTCGGAACGCTGAAGGACCACGACTCTCGGAAGATGGCTCCCTTCAGCCATCGTCGCGCGTCGTGTGCAACAAGGCGACACCCCCGGATGACCGGCGCGATGCTGGCGCCGGGGGTACATCACCCATCACTTTGGTGAGGAGAACGATGACGGAGACACAGGACAGCGTGCAGCCGGACCTTCCGGCCATCGAGGCAGAGCGCCGCCGTATCCGAGAGAGGCATCTACGGCCGAGTGGCGAAAGGCCCGTCTCGTCAGCATGCGGGCTGCATCACACGGCGCTGATCAGCAGCGACGTGGAGCGCACCATCGAGTTCTATCAGGGGGTGTTGGACTTCCCACTGACGGAGCTGATCGAAAACCGCGACTATCCCGGGTCCTCACATTTCTTCTTCGACCTCGGCAACGGCAACCTGCTCGCCTTCTTTGACTTCCCAGGACTCGACGTGGGCCCGTACGCCGAAGTCCTGGGCGGCCTGCATCATGTAGCGATCTCGGTCGAGCCGGAGCGCTGGCGCGAACTGGTCGCCCGGCTTGAGCAGACCGGCGTGGAGCACGTGGTGCACAGCGGGGTCTCGGTGTACTTTCGGGATCCCGACGGCGCCCGGATCGAACTCATCGCCGATCCACTCGGTGAGATGTACGGCAACCGGGTGCTGTGAGCGCAGCAGGGAAATCGGCTGCCCCGGCCGGTTACGGCGGGGGCAGCCGTTTGTACGGAGTGCGTCAGGCAGTGAGGCCGGCCTTGAGCGCGGCGGCCACCTGTAGCACGTGCTGGGCCTGGTACCGGGCGGCGTTACAGCATCTCCGCCCGCTCGGTGGGGACCCTTGAGCCAGGCGGACCGAGCGACCGGGGTCCGGGCCCTGTCGCCATCAGGAGGGTGTGTGTTCCGTCTGATCCAGCGGTGGCGAACATGGCCTGCCTGCTGTGACCGGGGGAGCACGCGGAAGCACTCTGCGGCTGCCTTCGCTCCTGCCGGCGTCCTCCCGCCGATCCAAGACGCCCATGTTGCAACCGGGGGAGTGCTGGGTTGAGAAGACCGCCGGATCCCCGCGCGCACTCAGTCGGCTGCCGGTTGTGTCGGCGTTACGAGGTGGCCGTTCCGAGCCCGTAGAGTGATCCGCAATCTCCACGGACTGGAAGAGATGATGCCTGAGCGGAACAAGCACTTCGGCCTCTACGGGGCCCGTGGCATCAAGGGCCATGAGGCCGTCGCTCGTCAACTGGATGCCCTCGCCGGCTACATCGCCACGCCCGTCACCGTTCGCCGTGGTCTGCTGGCCCGTTTGCACTACCTGACCCGCACCGACCATGCTCGTGCGGCCGCGCGCGAGGCGGGCCTGGCCGTCACCGACCGCACCCTGAAGGTGTGGCTGGAGGGCAAGCGGTCGCCCTCGAGGCAGAACCTTCAGCGGATCGAGCGGGCGTATCGCACGGTGCGGCGGGAGAACGTAGCCCGCTACCTTCTGGCTCGCCTGAACCGTGAGGGCCGCGGCACCCGGGTGGAGATCCATCCGCTCAACCAGTCGCACGTCGCCCGGCCGCGCCAGCGCGTGGTGGAGTTCCGCACGCTCAACATCCGCCACTGGGACCGTATCGTTCAGGCGTGGGCGTCCGGCGACGACCGCGGCCTGGATGACGCGTGGGTGGACCAGATCATCGACCTGGGCTCACAGTGGGGGCAGTACGAGTACGTCACCAACGTCGGCTTCGCCGCCTGACGAACATCCGCGCCAACCATCCGCGGCTGCCTGGCAGGGCGACGAAAATCGATGCCAGGAAGCCAGCAGCACGCACCGGTCAGGCTGCGGCCCATCCCGACGGTCTGGTGACGCTGCAGGGGAAGCCTGGGACTCGGGCTACCCCGCGGCGTTCAGCGACTGCCAAAGGTCCCCGGAGAAGCTCCCCTCGGTGGAGTCCAGACCTAGCGTGACGAGCGCTCATCGGCGACGGCCGAGCGAAGAGAGCCCACTCGCGGAGTGGTTATTCGAGCAGCAGGCCTGAGCCACCCTGCGTCAGTCCCCCTCATTCATAGGCGCCGAGACAGCCTGACGCTGCACGTTGAGCCGGTTAGGGTCCTGGCAGAAGGCTATGAAGTGCCCGGGCACCTTTCCTCGCAGGTCGAGTTCCAGTAGCTAACGCAGTGTCGCCCCGGGGAGACCGGAACGGGGTCCAGAGCGCGACCGTAACGATCAAGAGCATGCCCATGCCGCGACTGCCTTCGTCTTGCCGATGCCTCGCGCCCATGAAGGTTCCGCAGCGGCCAACTGGCATGGCGGGAGATCGGCGATCAAGGATGTGACCTGCGAGGACAACTTACCGGCACCTGCAGTGCTCAACGCCTACCTCCGAAACGCTTGTAGATACGATCCAGTCGTGCGGAATATGAACCACCAGATACGTGCCATGGAGACAGCTGATATCCCCCAGGCCGTCGAACTGCTAGCCGCGTCAAGCGCACACGACATCCGGCCCGTTCTTCGTGCGCGCCTGGCGGCGGACGCTACCCCGGCCCCCCAACTCGCCATCGTTTCGGGACATGCCGGCGTTGTCTCAGGCGTGGCGTACATCGCCGAAGACCCCGTCTTCCCCGGAACCGTCACCACGCTCGTTGCCGTGAGCCCGGATGCCCGAGGGAAGGGAGTCGGCTCGGCGTTGGCCGCACAGGTCGAAGACGAGCTGGGGCGACTGACGGGGGCTACTGCGACCTGCATGATCCGAGACGACCTGCCGCACGGCAAGGCTTTCGCCGAGCGGTACGGCTTCACGGTGGCGCACCACAGTCTGGGCTTCAGGTACGTCTTTACGGACGCGGACACTGAGCAGTTGCTGGCAAGCCGTGCAGCTGAAGCCGCGGCCCGAGCCGGAGTGCAGGTCCGTACGGCCGACATGGCCTTGGACGAAGAGCTGATCACAGAGTGCTTCACCCGCTGCCGGATCGGGCTGCCCCTGCCCTTCGGTAACCGGCCGGTCGATGTACGGGAACGACTGCGGGAGTTCCCGCGGAACACGGTGTATTTGCTGGCCCGGTCCATCGAGGAAGATCGTTGCATGGGGATGAGCATTCTGATTCCCGAGGACCGGAGCTGGTACGTACGCTTCACCGGGACCGACCCCGACTTTCGCGGCCGTGGTGTGGCCGTGGCGGTGAAGAGGGCTTCGCTGCTGCACGCGCACCAGGCACGCACCGAGTCCGTGATCACGAACAATGACGACTCCAACATCGCGATCATTCGCACCAACCAGAGCCTGGGCATGGTCTCGCACGTCGGCTACTGGTCCTTCACCCGCATCCTTGCCTGAGACCTGGCAGCATCAAGATCCTTTGTTCGCCCATCGTCATCCTCTGCATCTGCACGCCCGCATCCGAGGCGATCCTGTCCGGTCGATTGCGTGCGGAGCCCGTTGACGGTCAAGGGCGGCAGGTGGATGTGGGTGGTGCCTCAGTGCTGGATCAGGCCGCCGATGGGGACGGGGGCGACGTGACCGGTCGCCAGAAGGGTCCGTGCCAGGGCGAGGCAGGTTTCGACCAGCGATGATCGGCGCAGGCAAGCAACGTACGGGATCGGAGTCCCGGCCGACTCGGCGGTTTTGCCGTTCGGCTCGGGCCGGAGTTGGCGCCGGTGACGCAGACCCGGTGGAGGATGCCGACATTCTGATGCTTGACTCCTGCACGCGCCGCGGCCGCAGGAATCACCGTCGAGTCCACGCCCAGTAGCCGATCGACCACCGCGGCACTGCCGGTCTACTCGGCGACTTCCCGGATCACCGCATCGAACGGATCCTCTCCGTGCTCGACCCTGCCGCCTGGGAGAGTCCAGTCACTCTCACCCTCTCGTGGTATGTGACGGGCGAGCAGCACCCGCCCGTCCTCGATGCACACTGCGTACGCCGCCAGCCGGAAACTCGTCCCCGCACCTTCCGCCGGACCCTGTCCAACGGCCAAGATCCGCGCATCGCTGTGAAGGCTAGGACGGCACACGTCCATCGTTGCTTGGCCGAATGCCCGGAGGGATGTCTATCGCACTATGTGATCTGACTCCACATGTGAAGATCTCGTGTAGGTGATCGTCGCGGTGGACGCCTCGATGTAAGCGGCGTATCGAGACGGGCGCATACCAGCGTGGGTTCTTCACAGGCGAACTCACACCGAAAACAGCCCGTTTGCGGTGACAACACCCGCTGACGGGCATCCGGCGGGAGCGTCTACGCGTCCGCTCCCGCCCCGCCCCGCCTCTGTCCTGACCAGAGGCGGGGCGGTCTACGTTTGCAGCTACATGGACCCCGTCGAGCGGGACGACGCGGCCCGGCCTGCAACGTCCGGCCTCCCCGTCGAGATCCCGCAGAATGTCGAAGGCTCTGCCGTGAGATCGGCCCAGGTCAAAGCGCCGATCTGCACTGCGGAGGCTAAGCGCACGATCTGATGACAGCGGGGACAGGCTTGTACCGGGCCGGCCCGGGCCCTGCCGCAGGGCGCCGCGATGCGGGCTCTGGTGGAGCACACACAGCGCTGTGAGCAGTGTGTCGACGATGTCCCGCAGCGTCCGGCGGGCCCGGCGTTGGTGCGGACGTTGTGGAACGCACTGGGCGACTGAAACGCGCTTGCCTCTGGTTCGCTCAATCGTGATCGTGCAGATCTTCGTCTGGGGGTAAGACGTCCCGGCCGACCGGCGCTATTGATCAGTCCTGGTGAGTCCTCAGCGTGTCGGTGGGCACGTGATCCAGGGCAGCAGGGTGGTTAAGGGTGTGCTGAAGCGGCCGCCCTGCACGAGAGGCCCCAGTCTGTACCTCCCCCGGACCGGCTGGGGCTTCTTCGTGCCCACTCGGCTGCACCGCTGGTGCGGCGGTAGACGGTCTGACACGGGAGAGCCGAGGTTGGCAAGAGAGGCAGGCCGACTCCAGCTGGCTCGCCTGACGCCCCCGCCCACCTCACCCCCGCGAGGGGGCCGGGGCTGCTCGATGTCGGTCTGCGCAAGCAGAACGGTCCCCGCTGCCCTCGGAGGTGGCGGGGGGAGGACCAGCGGCGGGTGTTCCTCGGCAGGATCCTGCAGGCGCCGTTCCATCTCCTGCACGCCGGTCTCGAGCATCTCTGTGACCGGACAGGCGCGTTCGTCGGACCGGCTGGACGTTATCTACTGAGCATCTACTGAAGATCGAATTCCGTGCGGGGCGGCAGATCGGCTCAACACGCTATGGGATTCTCAATTGTGGCGTATGCATCGATCAGCTCGGCCTTCGTCGGCCGAAGTGGTGAGCTGGAGGCTCTCGCTGGCGGACTGCGGCGTGCGTTCGGTGGTGAGCCGCA
>NZ_LMWH01000235.1 GCF_001507435.1 Streptomyces sp. NRRL F-5122 | reverse complement strand
CAGGAATTCTTGGCTGCGGCGGAGGAAGCCGGCGCGATCACCGCGCTGGGCAACTGCCTGGAGGTGGGCGCCGAGGGACTTCCCTACGCTCCACTGGTCGCCGCGATGCGCCAACTGTACCGGGTGCTGGGTGTGGAGCTGGAACGGGCCGCAGAGGGTTACGAGGAGCAGCTTTCGGGCCTGCTGCCAGAGTTGGGTGGTGCGGGTCCCACGCCGGGCGACGAATACGGGCGGGCCCGGTTTTTTGAGTGCACGGCCAAGCTTTTCGAGAGGCTGGCAGGTGACCGCACTGTGGTCCTGGCGATCGAGGACTTGCACTGGTCCGATCGATCCACCCGCGAGCTGCTTGCGTATCTGATTCGCTCCCTGCACCGCTGCCGGGTGGTGCTGGTGGCCACCTACCGCAGCGACGATCTGCACCGCCAGCATCCGCTGCGTCCTTATCTTGCCGAATTGGAGCGGCTGCGGGCGGTGCAGCGGCTGGAGTTGGCGTGTTTCGCGCGTGCCGAGGTCGAGCAGCAGCTGGCCGGACTGCTGGAGACGGCAGCGCTCGACCGGGGTTTGGTCGGCTGGATCTACGACCGTTCCGAGGGCAATGCGTTCTTCGTCGAGGAACTCGCCCACTCCTATCAGGATGTGGGAAGGGTCGGGTTGAGCAGTTCGCTGCGTGACATTCTGCTGGTGCGGGTGGAGGCGTTGCCGGACCGAGCCCAGCAGGTCGTCACAGTGGCGGCGGGTGGTGGCTCCAGTGTGGAGCATGGTCTGCTGGCCGCGGTGCTGGGGCTGCCGCAGGAGGATGTGTTCGAGGCGCTCCGCACGGCGGTGGGTGCTCATGTGCTGGTGCCCGAGGCGGATGGCGACAGCTATCGCTTTCGCCATGCGCTGATGCGTGAAGCGGTGCTGGACGATTTGTTGCCGGTGGAGCGCAGCTGGATCAACCGTCGTTACGCGATGGCGTTGGAGAGTGATCCGGGGCTGGTTCCTGCGGATCAGCGGGCGGGTCGGTTGGCCAGTTATTGGTATCACGCCCATGATCCGGCACGGGCGTTGCCGGCGGCTTTGGAGGCGGGCCGACAGGCGCGGCGCGGCAACGCGTTCGCCGAGCAGTTGCTGATGCTGGAACGGGCACTGGAGTTGTGGGAGCAGGTCCCGGACGAGGTACTGCGTGACCTTCAGTGTTACGAGTGCGCCGATGAGGCCTATCCAAGACGGTCGCAGGCTGGAGTGGATTCCGACCGGTTGCGCTTTGTCGATGTGCTGGCCGACGCCACGGTTGCGGCCAGCCGTTCAGGGGATCCGGATCTGAGCGTCCGGTTTGCCAGGACGGCTTCTCATGTCATTGACGACACTGCGGAGCCGGAGTGTGCTGCCTGGTTCTGGCTGCAGCGCGCGCGTGCGGCCCATTTCCACAGCCAAACCGGTGAGGAGGAGTCGAAGCAGGCGCGGCGGCTGGTCGAAGGCCGCCCGCCATCGGCGGTGCAGGCCGACGTCCTGAGCCGGATCTCGGCGACCGGCGTGCTGACAGGGGCGTCCCAGGAGCACATAGCCATCGGCGAGCATGCGGTTCGGATCGCCCGAGAAGTCGGAGCCAGAGCAGTCGAATTGCACACACTGAACACGGTAGGCATGCTGCGCGTTCGCGTCGGCGAGATCGAGGAGGGCCTGACCCTGCTGCGCGAAGTCTGCATGCAGTCACGCGGGATCGATGACCCCTATCTCCAGACCCGGGCCTACGTCAATCTCAGCTCCCAATACGAGCTGCTGGGCCGGTCGGAGGAGGCCGTCGAGGCCGCCCGGGAAGGTCTTGCGATCGCCCGACGCTACGGGCTGATCCCCACTTACGCAGCGTTGATGCTGAACAACCTGGCCGACTCCCTTCTCGCCCTGGGTCGGCTTCGCGAGGCCGAGGAGGCGGTCACCTCCATGCTGGAATACGCCACCGGTACGGCGTGGAGCGATGATCTGTTCCTGTTGCACGCCGAGCTTGCGCTCCTGCGCGGTGACCTGGCAGGTGCTGCCGAGTATCTGGCTGGGATCAGCAACGACGATGTGCCTGACCGGCAGATGCAGAAAACCCTTCCGTGGTCCGACTTGGCGGTGCGAGTCGCGACGCGTTCGGGACGGTTCGCCGAGGCTCGGGCCGAGCTGCTCTCCGCGATCGGAGACGGACTGCCACCCAGCTTCGATGATTTTGCTTGGTCATTGTTGGTGCATGGTGCCACCGCAGAGGCCGACTGCCGGGGTCTGCCGGACGCCGACGTAGGCCGTGCCGAGGTGCTGGAGCTGATCCGACGGGAGGCACAACGACTCTCCCGCGCTGTGCCGCTGTACGAGGGACGCGCGCACATGCTGGATGCGGAGCTGGCGCGGGCCGAGGGCCGGAACACCCCGGAGGTGTGGCTGCGGGCGGTGGAGGCCTTGCGGCCGACCGGGCGTCCCTATCCTTTGGCCGAAGCACTGTTCGGTGCGGCCGTGGCGCACACGGCGGCCGGGGCGCGGGAGGAAGCCGGACGGCTGCTGCGGGAGGCCGAAGAACAGGCCCGCAAACGCGGCGATACGGAGCTGCTGCGCGAGGTGACCGCACTCGCCGAACGAGCGCGACTGCCGCTGGACCTCTCGCCCTTCGCCGAGGCGCCGGCCGTGTCCACCGACGCCCCGGATCCGTCGGCGGCGCTGGGCCTTACGGCTCGGGAGCGTGATGTGCTGCGGTTGCTGACACTGGGTCGCACCAACCGTCAGATCGCCGAGGAACTGTTCATCTCGCCGAAGACGGCCAGCGTCCATGTCTCCAACATTTTGGCCAAACTCGAGGTCGGCAACCGTGGTGAGGCAGCAGCGACCGCCCACCGCATGCGACTCTTCCCCCACGACGACCGCCCTCCGGCCCGCTGACCGCAGGCGGAGAACATCGTTCGCGGCTGACGTCCCGCTATCCGAGGCCGGGACCCGCAGGTTGTCGTCGGTACCCCGATGACTGAACGCGAGCTCGCAAGGCGCGTCCGGCACCGGCTCGCTGCACTGCGTCAGGCGGAGGAAGTGAGCGGCAACATTGCCGCGACCTGTCGCTACTACAGCATCAGCCGCCAATGCTCCTACACCCGGCGCCGACGCTACGAAGCCGAGGGACTGGGCGGCCTGAAAAACTGCTCCAGCGCCCCGCTGTACGCATTGTCGGAGACTGCGGTCGGGATGACGGTCATGACGGATGGAACGACCTGACTCGCTGACCGGCAATCCATAGCTTGCAGGGGATACCGGGTGCTACTTGCCCGCGGGCTTTCCCCGCGGCAACTCGCCGATCGCCTGCGGCGACCCTGCGGTACGACGCCACCAGGGTCGGGTCCTCTCGTCGTCGGGCGCGTTCATGGATCTGGCAGCGTAGGAGTTCTTGATCATCGTCCTGCCGGGCGGCGAAGCAGTACGTCGCACTCTTCCGCGGGATCCCTTTCTCCCAGGCGCGGGCCGGCTCCGAAGTCGGCCAGCGGTCCCGAGTCGGACGCCAACGTCATACGTTCCGGGGCAGTCCGGATGCCGCTTCCCGGATGCGGTCCAGTACCGCATCCAGTGCGGCGAGATCCTGCGAGCTGAAGCCGTCGAATGCCTCCCGCAGGTTACGGGCGTGAACAGCCGCCGCTTGCTCGAGTATGTCGTGACCGGCGGCGGTGATGCCCACGTAGGAGACGCGGCGGTCGGTGGGACAAGGGCGCCGCTCGACGTATCCGGCCGCCTGCATCCGGTCGACGAGCCGGGTCACTCCGCCGGTGGTGAGCGCTATCTGGTCGGCCAGGGAACTCATCATCAGCTGCTCTCCCTCGGAGCGGGTCAGGCGGATGAGCACCTCGAACCAGACGTGTGGCAGTCCGACCTGCGACTCCATGGAGGATCCGAGCCACTGCTCCAGCCGGCTGTAGGCCTCGACCAGACGGCCGAACGTGGTGATCAAGGGATCGTTGACAGGAGTCGCGGAAGGCATGTCGGCAATCCTACCTCCGAAATAGTTGATGAGTCAGATGTTGCGCAGTCAGAGAAAAGATAGTTACCGTGTAAATATCTGAGCAGTCAGAGAACTGGAGGCTGTGGCTGTCATGCATGTCGCGATCATCGGAGCGGGCAATGTGGGCTCGGCCCTCAGCAGGGCCGCAGCGGCCGCCGGGCACACCGTGTCCGTCTCGGCGACCAGCCCGGGAAAGGCCGCCACGGTAGCGGCCGCAACAGGGGCGCACCCCGCGGCGAACAACGAGGACGCAGTCACCGACGCCGACCTCGTGGTGGTGGCCGTACCCGGCAGCACGGTGACCGCCGTCGCGGACGAGCTGGCACCGGCTCTGCGCGGCAAAGTCGTTATCGACGCCACCAATCCGCTGAACGCGACCTTCACCGACCTCAACATCGACGAGACCGCCGCCGCGCAGACCCTGCAGCGCCACCTGCCGGAAACGCCCGTGGTGAAGGCCTTCAACACAGTTTTCGCCGGACGCCTGGCAAACCCCGTCGAGCGGGACGTCCCGTCCCACCTCTTCCTCGCCGGTGACGACGCGAACGCGAAGAGGACCGTCGCACAGTTCGCGGCCTCGCTCGGGTTCCGGCCGATCGACGCAGGTGGGCTGCGCATGGCCCGCGCGTTGGAGGAGATGGCCTTCCTGAACATCTCACTGAACGCGAGCCAGGGCTGGCCCTGGCAGTCCGAGTGGGCGCTGCTCGGCCCGACCGCTTAAGGAGAGACGATCATGACTGCTGACGCCGCCACACCGGACTCTCCCTTCGGGCCGCCCACTGCAGTGACCCGGGGCGATGCGACGGCTCCGCTCGTCGTACTGCTGCACGGCCGCGGCTCACGCGAGACCGAGATCATCACGCTCGCTGACACGCTGCCTCCCGCGCTGGCGTACGCCGCGGTTCGCGCACCCCTCGCCGAGGGACCCGGGTTCGCCTGGTTCGCCAACCGCGGTATCGGCCGCCCGGTCACGGAGTCCCTGCGCGCGACCATGGACTGGTTCAACACATGGCTAGACGAGATCGCTCCGCGCGGCCGTCCGGTCCTGCTCGTCGGCTTCAGCGGCGGCGCCGCGTTCGCAGGCGGCCTGGTGCTGGACAACCCGGAACGGTTCGCCGGAGCGGCGATCCTCTACGGCACGCTGCCCTTCGAGGCGGGAGTGCCTACCGTTCCCGCGCGGCTGGCCGGGGTGCCTATGTTCGTCGCCCAGGGCGAGCACGACCACGTCATCCCCCGCGAACTGCTCGACCGCACCTGGCACTACCTGACGGGCGAGTCCGGAGCCCCGACGTTCGCCCGGCGGGACCCCGTGAGCCACGAAATCGCCACCGGCGCGCTGGCCAGCCTTGCCGGCTGGCTTGCGGAGCGGGCCGACCACCTTGCCCGTCATGGACGTTCCGGCAGGCAGCCCGCGCACTGGCCGTCTTTCCCCGAAGGGCTTCCCGACCGCGCCGGGCCGCGGCCGCACGCCAGCGTGACGATCCCTCAGCAGCAGATCTCCGACAACTCGCCGACGGAACTGCAGGAGAAGCTGTTCGCCCGGCTGAGCACGCTGCCCGGCGTCAGTACTAGCCAGTCGGCGCTCTCCGTGCGGGGTGCGCGAGGCTTCATGCTCACAGAGGCACACACCACCGGGCCTGAGGAAGCCTTCCTCGTACAACAGGTCCGGGAGTTCGCCCATCTGCACCCCGGACACGACGGCTCGCTTCACATTGCGCTGCCGGTCGGTCTGGCCGCAGATGCGATCCAGCACGGCTGGGCCGTGGCCCATCCCCTCGCCGGGATCAGGCTCACTCCGGGCATGGTGCTGGTCTACGGACCCCGCGACGAGCGCGAACTCGAGATCATCACCGCGATCGTGAGCACAAGTCACGCCTGGGCCGCAGGGCAGTTCATCCCCGCCGCCGCGTAGCCGAACGCCGCGACTCCCGCACACAACCACCTCCCGGGCGGCCCGTCATGGCCTGGCTTTCCCAAGAACAGATTCACCATGAGCGCTCGTCACGAGCACTCACCACAAGAATCGAGGACTCACCATGGATCGTCGTTCCATGATCAGGGGCGGGGCAGCCGCCGCGTTCGGCGCGCTCGCCATCACCGCCGTCACGAGCGGAGAAAGCCTGGCCGGAGCGGCCCAGCAGTACCCGGGTCTGCTCCCGGACCCGGCCACCACGTCGGTACCGAACCCGTCCTACCCGCACAACCTGACTGCCACCGAGCGCAAGCACTTGGAGACCTTTGACGAGCTGGACTTCGAGGTCTTCACCCATGCCGACTGGACGCGTCTGGGCGAGAGCCACGCGCAGAACGTCCGGGTGCACTGGCCTGACGGGCACTATACCGATGGCATAGAGCAGCACATCACTGACCTGAGTGCCTTGTTCGTGTGGGCACCTGACACGCGGATCCTGTCCCACCCGCTGCGGGTGGCCAAGAACGAGCTGACCGCGGTCACCGGCGTGATGAAGGGCACCTTCACCCGACCCATGCCGGACGGCAAGGGCGGTTTCATCCAGCCGACCGGCAAGAAGTACTCCATCAACATGGCCACCGTCGGCATTTGGAACCGCCGGGGGGCCATGGACGAGGAGTTCCTGTTCTGGGACAACCAGACTTTCTACAGCCAGATCGGCATCGGCTGAGCCGGTGAGCCTGGGGCGGCCGGGGCTTTGCCGCCCCGGCCGCCGGCTGTATCCCGCTCGTGGTCACTCTGCGGGATTGAGCGCGATGACGCCGGTGCCTGCATAAAGCCGGCGATCAAGGAAGAGGACGGTGACAGGATCACCCGCCTTCGCGGCCTGCTGGGCGATGGCCGCACAGTAGGCCGCCGGCCACTCGATGTTCGGCCACGCCATGGCTTCCAGGACATGGATCGAGGTGAACGGCACCTGTTCGGCGAAGCGGAGCGATGCGGCGTGAGTGCCGGAACCCGCGAGGTGGCGCGCGGCGGCCAATGCGGGGATCGGCCCTGGCGGTGGCAGTGGTGCTTGGGTGGGGGCGGTGGGGTGTTCGTCGGGGACGCACGTAGTAGGGCGGTCATCGGAGTCGATGCGCCGACAACTCGACGAACTGAGCACTGTGCGCACACGCATCTGGGGTCCGGCGCAGTCTGTCCCGATGGGGTTGTGGTCGGCGAGGTCGGTGTAGTGGTCTCGGGTGGCTCCGTGGCCGGTCGGCAGCACACGCGGTGCGGGACGCTCCGAGCGCGCACGTGGTGTGGCCATTTTGCGATCTCCCTTCATCGGGAGCTCCTGCTGGCGCATGTCGAGGGTGCCGAGGGCTATCCGCGGCTGCTCGGTGACTTTTACGACGATGTCTTCTCGAAGATCGCGCAACCGGAGTCAGGTGAGGTAGAACGGTGCCGGACGCTCCTTGGGGGAGGGCCCGTTCACCCGGCTGGGGTTTCCCGGCGAGAGAGAAGGACTGCGGTATGGCCAGCGGCATCGTGAAGTGGTTCCACGCTGAGAAGGGTTTCGGTTTCATCGCCCAGGACGGTGGTCCGGACGTCTTCGCGCATTACTCCAGCATCAAGGGCAACGGGTTCCGGGAACTGGTGGAGGGGGAGAGGGTCACCTTTGACGTCACCCAGGGTCAGAAGGGCCCGCAGGCGGAGAACATCGTTCGCGGCTGACGTCCCGCTATCCGAGCCCGGGACGCGCAGGTTGTCGCCAGTGAAGATCACCAGGGTCGGCGGGCACGGCCCGGGCCATCTATTCGAGCCTCGCAAGCAGCGGCTGCAGTTGGCCACCGCGTTGTGCGGACCGCCGAGCGGCTGATCGCGGTACGCGCCGAACTTGGCCGATCGCAGCTCCCGGGGCCTCTCCGTACTTCCGCACGCAGGCAAGCGTGGCCGTAGTTGCAAATGCCCGTATTGCCGCAGAACGCGGCCATGTTGTCCATTGCGACCCGTAACATTCCAGAGAAACCATGACCCGTCTCAAGGTGCCTGCCCCACAGACCGGCCAGTCCCTTCAGGAATACCTCCTCGAGCTCACCACCTGCGAGGCACGGCAACCCGTCCTGGCGGAAACGGCCGAGCGCACCCAGCGGTACGCCCGAGCCCTACGCGTGGTCCTGGACAACGACGCGAACGCCCTTGAGAGTCACCGAGAGTCCGTCGTCGAGTTCGCAACTTGCCTGGTCGCGATGCGGAACATCTCGACGGAATCAAAACCGTATCCCACTATCAGGCCCAGGGCAGGGTTTGAATGGTCGGCAGGGTGACGCACCGTCTCCGACGTCAGTAGTACAACTTCCAGATGTCGACGATGTCGTGATCGCGGTTGAGGTGGCTGTCGGCTTGCCCCTTGTGGTGACTTGCAACGGCAATGAAGGACACCAGTGCCCGAGGCCAGGACACAGGGCACAAGTTCCTCATGTCCGCCCGACGCTTGAGATTGTGTTGCGGGCTGTGGTGGTTTGCCGGCAGGGGCACGGCTGTTGACCGCGTCATCTGCTTCGCGGTGATCGTCGTGCCCGCCAGGAAGGGGCACGACTTGATCGCAGAAGCCCCCCGGACGTACCAGGTTGTCCCGGAGCTTCTCGCCGCTGATGAGCATGAGAGAGGTCAGGTGTGATGATTGTCGGTGGGCTGCTTGGACTTGGGAAGCCCGCTGACGACGAGGTGGTAGGAGTCGGTGATGAGCTCCTTCACGAGCTTCTCGTTGATGGTGTCTCCACCTTCCACTGTGATCCAGTGTGTTTTGTTCATGTGGTAGCCGGGAGTGATGTGTGTGTACTGCTCACGTAGGGCTGTGGCGTCGTCGGGGTCGGCTTTGAGTATGACGACGGGGTGTCCGGGCATGTCGGTCATGAGCATGTAGACCTTGCCCTGCACCTTGTAGAGGTCCCAGTTGGGGCCGGTGCGGTGCTCGTGGTCGGTGCCGGGCAGGTCCGTGGTGAAGGCGTCTGCGATCTTCTGCAGTTCTTGTCCGTCCATGGTGATCGACTCCTGTGTTGGTCCGGGTGCCTGGTGGACAGGGGTTGGGGTGTGTGCGTCGGCCGGCGGTTGGCCGATAGTCGTGGTGGGGATCGGGCCGGTGGTCTGTTGCTGTGGCGCCGATCAGGCTTGTGGACTGTCGTTTGGTTGGTGGCCGTGGTGTGGATCTGGCCTGTGACCTGTCGGTCTGGGGCCTGGGCCAGGCCTGTGGCTGGCCGGTGCGGGCTGTGGCTGTCCGCCGCCTACGGGAGTACGCGGATGACGGTCTTCCCGCGGCGTCGCGTGGTCGGGTTGAGGGCGCCGATGGCATCGTCGAGGCTCGCGATGTCACCGATGTTTGTCCGCAGCCGTCCGTCCCGCACTCGCTGCACGATCTCACCGAGTTCGGCGCGATCGGCTTCGACGACGAAGTCCACTGCCAGGCCGTGAGTGGGCCGTGCTTCGACCGGGCCGACGATGGACACCAGTGTTCCTCCGGGCTTGATCAGGGCGGCGGACTGCTCTTGGATGTCGCCGCCGATGACATCGAAGACCAGGTCGACGCTCCCGATGTCTTTGAGGGTGTCGTTCTCGAGGTCGACGAACTCGTGGGCGCCGAAGTCGAGTGCCTTGGTCCGGTCGGCGGCGCGTCCGGTGCCGATGACGTAGGCGCCCGCCTCACGTGCGAGTTGGGTCACCATCGTTCCGACTGCCCCGGCTGCGCCATGGGCGAGTACGGTCTGGCCGGCCTGGAGGCGGCCGTGCTGGAACAGCCCCTGCCACGCGGTCAGGCCGGAGATGGGCAGGGACGCGCCTACCGTGAAGTCGACGTCGCCGGGCAGCGGTGCGAGGTTGCGTGCTTCGATCGCCACGTACTGGGCGAGGGTGCCGTCGCGGTGCCAGTCGGCGAGGCCGAACACCCGCTGCCCTACCGACAGCCCCGTCGTGCCGTAGCCGAGGGCGGTGACCACTCCGGCCAGCTCGTGGCCGGGGATCGAGGGTGTCCTGTCA
>NZ_LMWH01000234.1 GCF_001507435.1 Streptomyces sp. NRRL F-5122 | reverse complement strand
CCGAGGGCGCGCGCCCTTGCCCCGTCGGCAGATCGCTCGCCGGACCTCAGTCGGCCCAGGGCTGATGGGATCGCTTCCGGCCGAACGGGGTACACGGAGGAGCCGTGTGCGCTGTCTTCGCCTTCCGACGCTTCAGGGCGCGCTGTGATGCCACCAGCCCCCCAAGCACCACGGGGCGATCGGGGCGCCGGACCGGCGGGCGTAAGGGAATGAGGAACAGTGAGATCAGTCAGAACCGTGGCACATGAGCTGCCCGTGCGACTCGTCGTGTCGCACGAGATGTCGATGGAGATGTTCGCAGGCCTTTGGTACGAGGCGGACGATCCGTATGCCGTGCGTGCCGCCTTCTATCCCGTGGACCGGAGCGGAAGGGTCGAGTGGTGCCTCAGCCGCGAGATGCTGGTCCAGGCCTTGAGCGAGCACACAGGGCATGGCGACGTCCGGATGTGGCCGGCCGGTGGCTCGGGTCGCGATGCGCTGTACATCTCTCTTCGTTCCCCGCGGGGCTCCGCTCTGCTCGAACTCCCCGCACAGGGCGTGGAATCCTTCCTGCGTGAGACGTGGTCCCTGGTACCGCTGGGGACGGAGTCGGAGCGGCTCGACCTGGACGGCGAGCTTGCGCAGCTGCTGGCAGGAAGCTGAATGTCGCTCCCTGGATGACGAGCTCCCCCGGAGCGTGTGGGTCCTGCGGCCGATCGTGCCACCCGGCCCTTTGTGTGGCCGGAGTCATCCGAAGTCCACACGATGTCGAAGCCTCCTTCGCCCCCCTCGACGAACTTTCCCCGCGCCGTGGACGTGCGTCCGGCGTCGGGCAATTGCGCCGCCTCGTGGACACCGGACGCATGGGATGCGCGGTCATGTCCGGTCGGCGTCACATCGTTTTCGACCGGAGTCCGGCGCTGAGGGCCGGGCCGACGGCGAGACCGGTGTGCGGAAGGCCGACGCCGGGCTCCTGGGCGAGGCGGTGCAGCGGACCTCGCGGACCCGCCCGGCCGTGGCTCCCGTACTCGGGCACGGCTTCTGGAACGCAATGTCGCATCGGTGCGCAGCGCCGGTGCCATGTCCTCACCAAGACGTCCCGGACCCGACGGGCGTCGTCGACACAAAGCCAACCGCCGTGTTCAAAACCCACTTCCCCCTTACCGATCCGCGCTGACGACGACGTACAAGCCATCGCCGTGACGGCAGAACTCGTCTTGGAAGTCCACTCGTCCGCACCCGCCGGACTGTCGCCGGAACCTGTCCGCTCGAGCAGTTCTCGCGGAGCCGGGTGACGTGCGAAGGTGAGGCTCGAGAGCGCAAGGTCCCGCCCGGCATTCAGCTCGGCACGGTCATTCGGATGCCTCCGCTGAGACGGGTCCCTCCCGGAGCACACCCGGGGCCGACGGCGTCTTTCGCGGGGTCGGGTCCCGGCCGGAAACGGGCTGCTCGTCCCCATCGGCAGTGGGGTCCGCCACGAAGAGGCCGAGACGGTAGGTGGTCGGCTGAGTCAGGCGCCCGCACAACTTTTCCATGCGTACGGCCGTCCAGTCGATCCGCTGGTCCGACTCACGCACCGGTGGATACGGGCGCGCCACTCCGACTCGTCCGGGTCTCGAAGAGAATGTCCCAGTGGCCCGCACCGGTCGCGAAACGAGCGGCGGCTGCTGCCTCGTGCTGTCGACGTTTCCCTTTGCGCTGCCCTGGCATCGGATCAGCATCGCCGGATCGCATGCAGGCAGCAAGGTGATGACTCGTACGGACCGACAGGACCGTACTGATCACATGTCACAAAGAGGTTGCCGCCCGCCCGATGTATCGGCGCGGACGGTCACGCCTCTTCGTGGCACTCGCCGCATTCCTCTTCGGGACACTCGACGGTGGTCAGCATCTGCTCGACCTGGCGGGCGGTCAGTGGGGGTTCCGGCAGTTCCTCGTGGGAGCAGTCGGCACGGAAGGCGTCGAGCATCAGGTGCAGATGGCGACGCCAAGCCTTGGGCGCCACGGTACGGGTGGCCTGGATGATCCCGGCCTGCGACCAGATCACGAAGGCGAGGTCTTCCGGGGTGACGTCTTCGCGGAGCACACCCTGCTCCTGGGCGTTACGGAAGATCTGGGCGCCCAGTTCCTTCGCGCGTGCGTCCATGTTCCGGCTGATCGCGTGGGTGGGCAGCCGGGCCGAGATCAGGTCGTTGAAGGCCCGGTCGCAGGCCTGGAGCTCACACAGCTTCTCCAGGTAGTGGCAGAACCCTCGCCAGGCGTCGTCCATGCCCGCGGCATCCTCGGCCGCGACGAGCAGGTCCGTGAACTTCGCTGTGAAGAGCTCTTCGATCAGATCGAGGCGGCTGGGGAAGTGTCGGTAAAGCGTTCCGATCGCGACGCCGGCCTCGCGGGCCACGCCCTCCAGAGAGGCGCCCAGGCCCTGTTCTGCGAAGGCCTTACGGGCGGCGCACACGATCGCGTCCCTGTTGCGCTGCGCGTCACGGCGCAGCGGCTTGGCCGACGCCTGGGACGCGGACAGGACGGTTCGCTGGCTCATGCACCGAGCGTAACATGAGGGACCCCTCGAAATAGGGGGACTGTGACCTTGTAGACACCGTGACCTGCAGCGCTCCGCCGGCACGACGACGGGGCGCGCACCTGTTGCGGCGCGCCCCGTCGCAGGGCGAAGCCTCAGGTCGCGGGAGCGGATGCCCGCGGCCCTCGCTGCTTGAGTTGTTCGGCGACGTTGGTGAGCAGTTCGTCGGACAGGTCGGCGTCTGCGACCGCCCGTGACATGAGGACCGCGCCCACCAGCGCGCTGAGGGTGAGCATCGCCTCGGCGCGGGTCTCCTCGGAGTCCTCGTCGAGCCCGGCGATCAGGTCCAAATAGGTGCGGACCTGGTGTTCGTAGGGCTCCTTGAAGTGCTCGTCACCGCGGCCGGCGGCGGCACCCAGGGTGACCAGGGCGCATCCGGTGGCGGGGGAGTCGCGGTGCTGCTGCCCGAGATAGGCGTCGATGAGACCGGTCCGTGGCTCCTGCTTGTTCTTGCGCGCGGCGCGCTCCATCTTCGCCGAGCCCTCGGCCAGGGCCAGGCTCGCGGCCTGGGCGATCAGATCCTCGCGCGAGGTGAAGTGTTTGTAGAAGCCGCCGTGGGTCAGTCCGGCTTCCTTCATGAGGTCCGCGATGCCCGGTCGGGTGACGCCCTCCGCGCGCACCTTGCGGGCCGCTATGCGGAGCACCCGCTCGCGGGACGCCGCCTTCTCCGCCTGTGAGTGCCCCATGCCGGGCCTCCCTCCGAGAAATGGCGCAGACGCCTGAAGAGATTTAGATGATGCACATCATACACATGGGTTTGAAGTTTGGACTGAGCTGCTGATATTTGACTTCCAGGATGATGGGAGTAATCCTCATTTCTGGATGCTACTCATCATCCAGATTTTGAGGAGAGACCATGTCCGAGACCTACGACCCGCGCCGCACGGCGGTTCTGCTCGTCGACCCCTTCAACGACTTCCTGTCCGAGGGAGGCAAGATCTGGCCGCGGTTGCAGGCCCAGGCCGAGGAGGTCGGTCTGCTGCACAATCTGCGCTCGGTCGTCGCCTCCGCCCGCGAGGCCGGTGTGCAGGTGCTGTTCGTCCCGCACCGCCGCTGGGAGCCGGGGGACTACGAGACCTGGGACCATCCCAACCCCACCCAGCGCAGCATCATGAAGACGCACAGCTTCGCTCGCGGGAGCTGGGGCGGGGAGTTCCACAGCGACTTCCAGCCGCAGCCGGGTGACGTCGTCGTCCAGGAGCACTGGGGGCAGAGCGGGTTCGCCAACACCGACCTGGACTTCCAGCTCAAGCAGCACGGCATCAGCCACGTGGTGCTTGTCGGCCTGCTGGCCAACACCTGCATCGAGTCCACGGGCCGCTTCGCGATGGAACTCGGCTACCACGTGACACTGGTCCGCGACGCCACGGCCGCCTTCCGGCCCGAGATGATGCAGGCCGCGCACGAACTGAACGGCCCCACGTTCGCCCACGCGATCCTCGGCACGGGAGAGCTCGTCGCCGCCATCGAGGGAGGCAAGGCGTGACGCTGACCGGAGAACTCCTGATAGGGGCAGCCGCCGTGCCCGCCTCGGCAGGCACGATGAAGGCGCTCAACCCGGCCACCGGAGAGCTGATCGAGCCCGAGTTCGCCTTCGGCGGTCACGCCGAGGTCGACCGCGCCGTTCGTCTCGCCGACGAGGCCTTCGACAGCTACAGCCACACCGGCCTGGCCGAACGGGCCGCGTTCCTCGACCTCGTCGCGGACAAGCTCGAGGCGGTCAAGGGTGAACTCGCCGCACGCACCTCGGTGGAGACCGGTCTGCCCGCGGCCCAGTTCGAGGGCGAGACCATTCGGACGGCCGCGGTGTTCCGCAAGTTCGCCACCGTGGTCCGCCAGGGGCGGTTCCTCCAGGCGACCATCGACCCCGCCCAGCCGGACCGGCAACCCGCACCACGCGTGGACCACCGGATGCAGAAGGTGGCCCTCGGTCCTGTGGCGATCTTCGGCGCGAGCAACTTCCCGATCTCCTACTCGGTGGCGGGCGGCGACACTGTCTCCGCCCTGGCCGCCGGCTGCCCCGTTGTCCTCAAGGCCCACAACGCCCATCCGGGCGCCTCCGAGATCGCCGGTCGCGCCATCCAGCAGGCCGTCGCGGAGGCGGGACTGCACGAAGGCGTCTTCTCGCTGGTCCGGGGTCCTGGCAACGAGATCGGTGAGGCCCTGGTGGATCACCCCCTGGTCCGTGCGGTCACCTTCACCGGTTCCGAGGCCGGCGGCATGGCTCTCTTCCGCCGCGCCCAGCAACGCCCCGACCCCATCCCCGTGTTCACCGAGATGACCAGCGTCAACCCGACCTTCGTCCTGCCGGCCGCAGCCGCGGCCCGCGGTGCGGAGATCGGCGCGGGCCTGGCCCAGCGCGCGCAGTACAACGTCGGGCAGGCCTGCCTGAAGCCGGCCGTCCTGCTGGGCGTCGACGGCCCCGGCTTCGAGGAGATGCGCGACGCGGCGCGGGCCGAGGTGGAGAAGGTGGCGGCGCGGACCATGCTCACACCCGGTATCCACGACGCCTACACGCGCAACGTCCAGCGGCTGGAGGACAGCGGTGCCACGCGTATCGGCGCAGGCCCGGATCCGATCCGCGCATGGGACGGTCAGTCCCTGTTGTACGAGGTGAGCGGTGATCAACTGCTGGCCGACCCCGCCCTTCGCGAGGAGGTCTTCGGCCCCGCCGTCCTGCTGGTCCGGCTGACCGGTCTCGAGCAGCTCTTCGAGGCTGCCCGCGCCTTCCGTGGGCAGCTCTCGGCCACCATGCACGCCGACCAGCCCGATCACGCCGCCGCGGCACGGCTCGTGCCCATCCTGGAGCGCCGTACCGGCCGCATCGTGGTCAACACCTTCTCCATCCCCCAGGAGGTGTCCTACGCCTCCGTCCACGGTGGGCCGTTCCCCGCGACGTCGGACAGCCGGTTCACCTCCGTCGGAATGAGCGCGATCGAGCGGTTCCTGCGCCCGGTCACCTACCAGGGATTCCCGGACGAACTGCTGCCGAGCCCGCTGCGCGAGGCCAACATGCTGCACCTGTGGCGGCTCGTCGACGGCGAACTCACCCGCGACTGACGCCGCTCCCCGTCCCGATCACCGAACAGGGCCCGTCCCGGCGCCGGCGTCCCCGCGCGCCGGTGCCGGGCGGTGCCCCCGCTCACCCCCGTGTCCCCGTGAAGGGCCCCATGACCCCGCCGTCCCCCGCCCCGGCCATGAAGCGCGGCACCATCCCCGTCTTCGCCGTCGCCACCGCCATCACCGTCGCCAACATCTACTTCACCCAGCCGCTCCTCGAGCGGATCGCCCTGGACCTCGGTGTCTCCTCCACGGCCGCTGGAGGTGTCGCCACGGCCGGCCAGATCGGCTACGCCCTGGGCATCGTCGCGATCGTCCCCCTCGCCGACCGTGCCCCGCTGCGCAGCGTCTCCCGAATCCTGCTTGCCGTCACCGCGATCGCCCTGCTCGCCGGAGCGCTGGCCCCCTCGATCGCGCTGTTGAGCCTTGCGACCCTCGTCCTGTCGACGACCACCGTGGTCCCGCAGATCATCATGCCCACCGTCGCCTCGCTGGCTGCCAAGGGCCAGGCGGGCCGAGCCCTGGGGGCCGTCGGCACCGGACTGACCCTGGGCGCTCTGCTCTCCCGCACCGTCTCGGGAGCCCTCTCCCAGGCGACCGGAACATGGCGCGCCGACTATTTCGCCGCCGCGCTCGTCACGGCCTGCCTCCTGTTCGTCCTGCCTCGATACATGCCGGAGCGCGGTGCGAACACCGGTAAGGACACGACCGGTTACCTGAAACTGCTCGCGTCCATGCCCCCGCTCGTCCTCCGCCACCCCTCCCTGCGCCTGTCCGCTCTCCTCGGCGCGGGGGTCTACGGCGCCTTCTCGTCGTTCTGGGCCACCCTTGCCTTCCACCTGTCCCAGAAGCCGCTGGAACTCGGACCGGCCGCGGCGGGGCTGTTCGGTCTCAGCAGCGTCCCGGGCGCCCTGGCGGCCCGTTACTCCGGAAGGCTCAGCGACCGCTACGGCCCCGACACCGTCAACGTCATCGCCCTGGCCTCCGCCACGACCGCCTTCCTCGTCTTCCTGCTCGACGGCGACTCGCTTGCGGCCCTCGTCATCGGATGCAATCTGCTGGGCTACGGCACCACAAGCGCTCAGATAGCCAACCAGACCCGGATCTTCGCAGGGCCCGTGGCGGTACGGGCCAGGCTGAACACCCTCTACATGTTCTCCCTGTTCGCGAGCGCCGCGGTCGGCTCCGCCCTCGCCGTCGCGCTCTTCGAGAGCCACGGCTGGACGGCGGTGGCCTTGGAGGGGATGGCCTTCCTCGCCATCGCGGCACTCATCCTCACGGTCCACGCCGTCAACCGGCACGGCCCCCCTGAGGGCCCGGGGACCCGACGTGCCTCCCCTGCCGCACACCCCGAGCCCGCCGTGAGCGAACACCGGTAGGCGACCCACGACCCGCGGAAGAAAGGAACACCCCCATGGCCACCCTCCGCCCGACACACACCGACGGCGAACGTCAGGCCTGCGAAGCGGTGCGCAGACGGCTGATCGGCGCATGGACACTCGTGTCCTACACCGCGACGAGCGCCGACGGACACGTCATCCACCCGCTCGGCCCCGCACCGCAGGGACTGATCGTCTATACCGCCGACGGTTACATGTCGGCCCAGTTGAGCCGTGGCGACCGTCCGGCCACAGGCTCCGAACGTCTCGAGGACACCCCGCCGGAGGAGTTGGCCCGGGCGGCGGTGACCTATATCGCCTACGGAGGCACCTTCGACGTCGTGGACCCGACCACCGTCGAACACCACGTCACCACCAGCCTGTTCCCCGATTGGGTGGGCCGGCCCCAGGTGCGGAAGCTGACGTTCGACGACACACGCCTGAAGCTCGGCCTGGCCACCCCCGTGCGCATGTGGGGCGGGTACCGCACGGCGGAACTGACATGGCGGAAGCCGTACTGAGTGTCCTGCCCCGACCGTCCCGGCCCACCGGCGACCTCGAGCACCGCAGCATCAGGTGCTCCGGTCTGCCGGGCGCCGGACCTCCCCCGGAGTGGCCGACGGGTCACTCCCGGTCCAGCGCTCCCGCCTTGCCTGTCCGGAGGGGACGTTGGCAGCCGTGGGGATGACGTACGGCCGGTTGCCGCGAGCCCAGGTCGTCGAGGGATCGGGGCACTGCGCCACTCCGGGATGCGGCGGCCGAGGCGTGGGGGCTGCCGGAGTTGAGCGGGCGAGGGCTCGGGGCGCGGGCGGAACACCGTCCGCGCCCGCCACATGTCGGATGCGATCCACGACCGCGGCGTCCTGGTCGTCACGTCGGCGGTCGGGGGGCAGGCGTCAGGTGCGCATGCACCGCAGCGCGAGGGCCGCGATGTCGTCGTCGAGCACTCCGTCGCTGTAGCGGAGCAGGTCCCGGTGCAGCCGGTCGAGCAACCCGCCGGGCGGCGTCGGCCGCTGCTGCCGCAGCCAGTCCGGCAGGGGGAAGAAGTCGCCGTCGCGGTTGCGGGTCTCCGTCACGCCGTCGGTGTAGAGCAGCAGTTGATCGCCCGGCACGAAGGCCAAGGTGTCGACGTAGTAGCGGTTCCCGACCAGCGGGCCCAGATTCAGGGGCGGTGAGACGCTGGTGGGCTCGGCGACGCGGACCTCTCCGCAGTGGACCAGCAGCGGCGGGGGATGGCCGCAGTTCAGGAGTCTGACGCAGTCGCCGTCGTAGGGGATCTCGGCGATGAGCGCGGTGGCGAAGTGCTCGGGCAGGTGCTGGGTGGGGAACGCCACGCCGTGGCGGGTGATACAGGTCTCGAGACGGTGGACGATGCTCGTCAAGTCGGGCTGGTCGTAGGCGTTCTCCCGGAAGCAGTTGATCAGCGCAGAGGCCGCGCCCACCGCGGACAGCCCCTTGCCGCGGACGTCGCCGATGAGCAGCCGGATCCCGTACGGCGTCTCGGCCGCCTCGTAGAAGTCGCCTCCGATCCGGGCCTGTTCCTGGGCTGCCAGATACAGCGACTCGATCGCGACGTCCCGGATGCGGTTCGGCAGCGGTCGCAGCAGGACCTGTTGGGCCGTGTCGGCGACGAGCCGGACCTGGACGAGTGTCTCCTCCCTCTGCAACCGAAGATGGCTCGCATAGGCGGCTGCCAAGGTGACCGCGACGATCGCCGCACCCGTGTAGGGCGTCCCGAGATCGGAGTAGAGGAAGCTGAGCCCGATCATGACCAGCAGACAGCAGACTCCCAGAAGCACCGTCGCGAACACGGACCACATCGAGGCGGCGAGCGCGGGCGCCGCGGGCAACAGGCGGCTGATGGCGATCTCCCTCGGCGTGGAGAACGCGAGGCTCGCGATGAGGACGGTGACGATCACCGGGGACAGCAGCGCGGATCCTCGCCGTCTCGCTCGCTGAGGACGACGATGTGGGAGCCTTCCTGTCCTGATCACAAAATGCACCCTATAGGGATGAACCAGGCATAGAGTGGCGATGTCCGGTGCCGTTGCCGTGATGCCGCGGCGAATGCGGCACCCCGCGGCCGCTCAGGTGGCGGAGTGTGCCGAGGCGCCGGCCTGTGTGTAGGCCTGCCACGGGGTGAGGGGCCCGTGACGGCCCACCCCGCAGACGACGACGGTCTCCAGCGGTTCACCGCAGTCGCGGTGCCGGACCTCGAGTGGTGGTCCTTCCGGGTCCGCGGTGTAGTGGTCGCCCCACTGCTTCAGCGCGATCATGACGGGCCACAGGTCCCAGCCCTTGCGGGTGAGCCGGTACTCGTGGCGCGTGCGGCGACCGGGCTCCCGGTAGGGGACGGTCTCCAGGATCCCGGCACCGACGAGGGTGCGCAGTCGGTCGGCGAGCACGGCCTCGGAGAGTCCCACATGCCGTCGGAAGTCGTCGAAGCGGCGCACGCCGTTCATGGCGTCGCGCAGCACCAGGAGGGACCACTTCTCCCCGATCAGGTCGAGGGTGCGCTGCACCGTGCAGTTCTCGGTGCTGGTCTCGAGCCACGTCATGGGGCCATCGTAAGCTGACTTCGACATTGACATCCAGGCGTGTGCATAGCTAGCTTCGAACATGGAAGTCAGCTGACGAGGAGACACATATGAGCAGGTCACGCACGTTCGAGTGGGAGGACCCGAGGGTCTCCGCAGCCGCCGTCGGGCAGCAGAGCGGTCTCGACTTCCTCCGCAGCGTGATCAGTGGACGCCTGCCCGCACCGCCCATCGCCGCGACACTCGGCTTCACCCTGGAGCAGGTGGAGTTGGGCAGTGCCGTCTTCGCACTCGAACCGGGGGAGGAGCACTACAACCCCATCGGCAGCGTCCACGGCGGCGTCTACGCCACCCTCCTCGACTCGGCCGCCGGCTGCGCCGTGCAGTCCGTCCTCCCGGCAGGCATGGGCTACACCTCGCTCGACCTGAACCTGAAGTTCCTGCGCCCCATCACCGTCGACACGGGCAAGGTCCGCGCCGTCGGCAGCGTCCTCAACCAGGGTCGGCGCACCGCTCTCGCCCAGGCCGAGCTCTTCGACTCCAACGACCGCCTGCTTGCGCACGCGACCAGCAGCTGCATGCTGTTCCCTGTCCCCGCCGCATAGGGCCGACAGGCCTGCGGGCCGTACAGGTTTTTTGAGGATTCCCGGACCGGATGTGTGCCGCGCAGCACGGTGAAGCAGTTCACAGGGACGAGCCCCAGCCATCGACGTTCGGGGTACGCGTACGCAAGTCCCGCCGCCCACCGTGCCCCGACCCGTCGACCCGTCGACCCAGGCTGCCGTGAACGGACCCGGCGGAGCCTGAGAAGCGGTCGGCGGTCCTGACAACTTCCTGAAGAGTGCCGCTCAGGGTGGTGATCGGCATCCTTCCGCCGGTGTGGCCGGGCGAGCGGAGACCCCGGGCCGCGCGCGCCGGGGCCGCGCGTCCGGCGGCGCGCGGCATCCCGACGTATCCCGGAGTCCCACCCATGCGCCACACCCGTGCCGTCCCGGCCGTCGCCGCCCTGTCCGTCACTGCCCTGCTGCTCACGGGCTGCAGCGCCGGAGGCCCCGAGGCGACCAAGGCATCGCCCTCGGCCGGCGGCGCGTCCCGACCTCCGGTGGCCCTCACATTGAATGCCTCGGACGGCCAGAAGCACGTGTCCGTCATGCGGGGCGGACGGGTCCGGGTCACCGGCGGCAGCATCACCCGGGTCTCGCTGACCACCGCGGACGGGGACCCGGTGCCCGGCGTCCCCTCCGCGGACGGGAGGAGTTGGGCACCCAGGTCCCCGCTTCGGCACGACACCTCCTACCGGTTGACCGCCACCGCCGCGGACGGCCACGGACACACGGTGAGTCGGCGGATCGCGTTCACCACACTCGCCGAGGGCGACCGCTACCTTGCGACGCACGTTCCGGAGAACGGGTCCACCGTCGGTGTGGGCATGCCCGTCTCCTTCACCTTCGACCGGCCTGTGAGGGACAGGAAGGCGGTGGAGTCGGCCTTTCGCATCACCACCGGCAGCGGACAGACGGTCGTCGGGCACTGGTTCGGGGACCGGCGCCTGGACTTCCGGCCCGAGCAGTACTGGGAGGCAGACTCGGACGTCACGGTCAAGATCGGCCTCGACGGGGTCAAGGCGGCGCCCGGAGCCTACGGCGAGCAGGAACAGACCATCCACTTCCACGTCGGCCGCCGACAGGTCTCGACCGTGGACGCGAGCGCGCACACGATGCGCGTGGAGCGCGACGGGGCGCTGCTGCGGACGATCCCGATCACGCCGGGCGCGCCCGGCAGGACCACATGGAACGGACAGATGGTCATATCCGAGAAGCTGCGTACGACCCGCATGAACGGTGCCACGGTGGGCTTTGCCGGGGAGTACGACATCCCCGACGTCCCGCACGCGATGCGGCTGTCCTCCTCCGGCACCTTCGTGCACGGCAGCTACTGGGGTCCCGACTCGGTGTTCGGGCACGAGAACATCAGCCATGGCTGTGTGGGGCTCAACGACATCAAGGGCGGCGGCGACCAGGGTCAGGACGCGGCCTGGTTCTACGACCACTCCCTGGTGGGCGATGTGGTCGTGGTCAGGAACTCGAACGACCGGACCATCGCCCCGGACAACGGTCTCAACGGCTGGAACATGTCGTGGAGTCAGTGGCAGGCCGGTTCGGCGCTCTGAGTGCGCGCTGGCCCGGGCGGGCCGCTCCGTCCGCCACGGGCTCGGTCCCGGCCGGGCGCACCGACCGGGACCTGTAGCCCTGCGAGCCGCGGTTCGCGCGCAGCGATACGACCGCTGTCAGCCGCGATCCCCGTTCACCTTGTAGCCCACTCCGAACACGGTGAGCAGACGTACGGGCCGGCGGGGGTCGGCCTCGAGTTTCTTGCGCAGGTTCATGATGTGCACGTCCACGGCCCGCTCCGTGGACTCCCGGTCGATGCCCCGGGTGTACTGCAGCAACTGGCGCCGCGAGAACACCCGCCCCGGTTCGGAGACCATGGCCAGGAGGATCTCGAACTCGTCCGGCGTGCATCTCACCGGTTCGCCGTCGCAGAGCACTTCGCGCCGCGCGGAATCGACGGTGATCCCGGCGGCACGCACGACCTGTTGCTCCGTGTGCTGCCGAGCGGTGCGCCGCAGCACGGTACGGATGCGCGCCATCAGTTCGCGAGGACTGTACGGCTTGGTCATGTAGTCGTCCGCGCCGAGGTCGAGGCCCTGCAGGACGTCTTCCTCGGTGGAGCGCGCGGTGAGCATGAGGACCGGGATGTCGCCCTCCTGCCGCAGTACCCGGCACACGCCGAACCCGTCGATCACCGGCAGCATCAGGTCCAGGACCACGAGGTCGGGGCGATTGCGCCGGACCGCTTCCAGGGCGGCCCCGCCGTCGTGGACCACGGTCGCGGTGTGACCCTCGCGAAGCAGCGAGCGGCGTATGAGTTCGGCCTGCTTTTCGTCGTCCTCAGCGACGAGTACATGTGCGTGCACGCTTGGGATCATAAGAAATGCATCGGGACTTGGACGAAGGCGGGGTTGACCCGGGCACCACCGTGCCGCCCTCGAGGCCGATGATCTGCGCACCGCCGACGCGCCCGATCGGACGGGCGCCGACGGTGATCGCGGGTGTCAGCCCTCGAGCGCGACCTCGCCGCGCAGCACGGAGTACAGGACCATGTCGCGCCAGGCACCGCCGCGGAAGCAGGCCCCGCGAAGGCGGGGTCCCCCGAACGGTGGCCCCGTGATCGTTACAAAACCCATTGCTCCGGTCGAGGGGGGCAGGGCGGCGTGCTCATGAGGAGCGCCGTGCGATGCCAACCGCTTTTCTGCTGATTAGAGCGCAGTTCGGGGCATGAGTGGATCAATGGTGCACGGTCCACCGGTATCGATGCCCCATACAAGGGAGTGTTACGGATATGTCGGTGTTTCGTAACACGTACCCTGTTGTTGATCTAGCGCCCCTGCGACCGGCCACAGTTGCGGACCTCGGCACCGAGCCGGGAAATCGGATGGCACGCCGGTCCTGAACAGGACGGGTGTGCACGATAGTGAGGGGACAGCGCATGTCTGTTTCTCGTACCACGGTCCGCCTGTTCGCCACGTTCGTGGCGTCGGGCGCCCTCGTTGCGGCGGCCGCCATGCCGGCCATGGCCGACAGCGGCAGCCACGGCCGTGACCACGGCCGGAGCTACTCGCAGGCCCACCGTCCGGGCGTCCTGCTGGGCGGCCACGACCGGGACCGCAACCGTAGCCGGTACGGCCACCACTTCAACCACGGTCGGTTTGGCAACTGGGGCCGGCAGCACAGCCGGAACGGATGGCAGCGCTGGCACAACGACCGTCACCACCACCACTTCCTCGGTCGCCGCTAGTCGGATTCGTCCGGAGGACCGTCCCGATCTGAGCAGG
Organism: Streptomyces sp. NRRL F-5122; assembly: GCF_001507435.1. Lineage (GTDB taxonomy): Bacteria > Actinomycetota > Actinomycetes > Streptomycetales > Streptomycetaceae > Streptomyces > Streptomyces lannensis. The sequence continues at coordinate 85,617 of NZ_LMWH01000234.1, read as the reverse complement.
ATTCCCGCGATGTGGTGTCCGTCCGCGTGGACGGCGGCGGCGTTGCCGTAGCGGGTGGCGACGCCGTACCACTGCACCGGGCGCTCACGATGTGACGGTGCCGCGACCGGGTGACGGTGTGATCGCTCGGGTAGTAGGCCGGGGCCCTCTCGGGGCCCCGGCCGTTTGCTGTCGTGCGCGCACGGACGTGCAGTCCACGTGCCCGCTTCCCCAGGGGTACGGTCGCGCGCGACGGGGAGTGCCGGTGGCCTGGAGGAGCGGGCGGCGGCCCGGGGAGCGGTCCGTGCTGCGCCGATCGGTGGCTGCTGACGGCGGGTGGTCCTGCCGACCGCGGACCGGGGCATGGATGCTGCGGAGGTGTTTCCATGCTCGGCGGTGGCGTGCTCATGCGAGTCGATGAGAGCGGGCGGGTGATCGAGTGGAGTCCGCAGGCCCAAGCGATGTTCGGGTGGTCCCCGGAGGAAGCCGTCGGCCGGTCGGTCGCCTTCCTCGTGCATGAGACCGCTGCCGATGCGGTGCGGCGCCGGGTCGGCTTCGACGGCATGGGGTCGCTGCTGGTGAAGCCGGTGCTGACGGGTTCGTCCGTGGACTGGGAGGTGCGCGGCGCGGGGCACGCGGTGTCGGACCAGGATCTGGCCATCCTGCAGGCGTTGTTCGCCCAGTCGCCGGTCGGGCTGCATGTGCTGGACGACCAGTTGCGCATCGTCCGGATGAATACGGCCACGCGCGCCTTGCGCGGTGCACCGGTCGGCCGTCTTGTCGGCCAGGTGTTCACCGAGGCCTATCGGCTTGCCGATCCGCAGGAGGAGGAGACGGTCGCCCGCCAGGTCCTGGAGAGCGGGGAGCCGGCCCTGAACCGGCTGGTGCGGGGGATGCGGGTGTACGGGGACGAGAGGCGGAGCATCTATTCGGTCTCCTACATCCGGTTGGAGAACGCGGACGGGGAGGTCCTCGGACTGGTCGCCTCGGCCGTCGACGTCACCGACCGGGAGCGGGCACAGCAGCGGCTGTGCGTGCTGGACGAGGTGCGCAAGAAGGTGGGGGAGCGGCTGGATGTGATCGCGGCCTGCCAGGATCTGGTGGACGCCGTGGTGCCGGCGTTCTCGGGGATCGCCGTGGTGGAGGTGATCGAGGACGTCGTCCGCGGTGAGGAGCCGCCGCTGGTGCCGGTGGACCGGGATGTGCCCCTGCGCCGAGCCGCGTTCCGGGGGCGGGTGACCGCGTATCCGGTGGGGGACGTACGCCATCTGCCGTACGGGACCCCCTTCTCACGGGTGCTGTCCGATCTGCGCCCGCGGCTGCTGCCGATCGACGAGGACACCTTGTGGCTGGCGGCGGATCCGCCCCGGGCCGACGCCATCAAGCGCTCGGGCGTCCACTCCCTGATCGTGGCCCCGCTGGCCCTGCGGGGCGAGGCGCTGGGCGTGGTCAGCTTCTACCGCCATGACCTCGAGGACCCGTTCGAGGAGGAGGACCTCGCGCTCGCCGCAGATGTGTGCGCACACGCGGCGCTGTGCATCGACAACGCCCGCCGCTTCGCCCGTGAGCGGACCATCGCCGCCACGGTGCAGCGCCGACTGCTTCCCCAAGCTCCCACGGGGTCGACCACGGTGGACTTCTGCCATCTGCACCTCCCCGGACCCGAGGGCGGGGGGGCCTGGTTCGACGTGATCACTCTTGCGGGGGCGCGGACGGCGCTGATCGTCGGTGACGTCGCCGGTCAGGGGATGGCCGCGGCCACCACGATGGGACAGCTGCGAACCGTCATCTACTCCCTGGCGGCCCTGGACCTGGAGCCGGACGAATTGCTCGCCCGACTGAACGACACGGCCGTGCGTCTGGCCGCGGAACGCGCGGCGCTGCCCACCGGTGACCCCCTGCATCGGGAGCCGCTCATCGCCGGTTGTCTGATCGCGGTGTGCGACCCGGTGGATCTGACGATCACCGTCGTCCGGGCAGGGTTGCCGCAACCCGTCGTCGTTCTCCCGGACGGCAGTTCGTCCACCCTCTGCGTGCCTGCGAGCCCGTTGCTCGCCAGTACGGGCAACGCGCCGTTTCCGGCGACCACCGTCGATCTGCCTGCCGGCAGCATGGTGGCCATCAGCACGGCAGGACTGGCCGAGAAGGTCCTCGCACCGTCGGCGGCGCTGCGATCGGTTCTGGACGACGGTGGAGACCGGCCGCTGGGCGAGTTGTGCGACACCATCGCGTACGCGCTCAAGGAGGGCGCGTGGCCGAGCGAGAAGCTGCTGCTGCTGGCCCGCACTAGAGCGCTCCCCGAGGACCGGATCCTCACCTGCCGACTGCCCGACGGTCCCGAGGCCGCACCCTTTGCGCGCCGGACCGTACGCCGTCGACTCGCCACCTGGGACGTCGAAGAGGAGACCGCTTTCACCACGGAACTCATCGTCAGCGAACTGGTCGGCAACGCGGTGCGCTACGGCAGTCCGCCCCTGACGCTGCGCCTGATCCACGACGCGATGCTGACCTGCGAGGTCAGCGACACCGCGCCCAGCGGGCCGCATATGAGGCACGCCCGTACGGTCGACGAGACGGGACGCGGCCTGTTCATCGTCGCCACACTTGCCACCCACTGGGGCACCCGATTCCAGGGGGAGGGGAAGACCGTCTGGGCGCAGCAGTCCACCGGACCGACATGAGCGGACGCAGAGTCACCGAGGGAGATGTGCGCCGGCTCACGCGTGGACGGATCCGTACGGGTCTGCGGGCCGGAACGGAGCGGTGGCCTGCTTGGCGGGCGCGAACACACGCTGGGCCGCCACCGCGGCTCCACCTCGGGCCCACTCCTCGAAGGGCAGCGGCCGGACCACGAGATCGCAGTCCGCGGCGGCACCGAACGCGTGATCGGCGAAGGTCTGCCGGATCTGATCGGCGAACAGGTCGTAGGAGGCCACGCCCTCCCCGGAGATGACGATCCGTTCCGGGCCGATGAGATTGGCCACCGAGGCGAGAGCCAGGCCCAGGGTGTGTCCGGCGTGGGTGAAGACCGCTCGGACGGCGGGGTCGCCGGCGTGGGCGAGCCGTACGGCCTCGGCCATGGTCAGTTCGGGATCACGGGTGGCCTGCCGCGCCTGTTCGGTGATCGCGTGGGTGGAGGCGACCGCCTCGACACACCCGGTGTTGCCACAGGTGCAGGTGCGGTCGGTGGCGCCGACGGGAAGGTGCCCGACCTCGCCCGCCACGCCGTGCGCCCCGGAGATCACCCGGCCGCCGACGGAGAGTCCCGCGCCGATGCCCGCGCCCACGGTGACCAGAGCGAAGGACGACAGGCCCGCTCCGGCGCCGAACCACTGCTCCGCCACCGTCAGGGCCCGTACGTCGTTCTCGATGACCGTGGGAACGCCGGTGCCCGACTCGACGAGCTGGGCGAGCGGCACCCGGCGCCAGTCCAGGAAGGGCGAGTACTGCACATGCCCGGTCCGCCCGTCCACGTCGCCCGCGATGGTGACGCCGATGCCGTGGATCGCGTCGGACTCGACGAGACCCGCGGCCTCACGTAGTTCGTCGACGAGCCGGCCGATCGCCAGCACCACCGTGCCCACATCGCGTGATCCGAGCGCCGCCCGTCGGGAGGCCAGCGGCTGTGCGGTCAGATCGGCGAGCACGCCGATGAGCTCGTCGCCGGTGACCTTAACCCCTACGAACCGGGCACGCGCCGCCCGCACGGCGATCAACGTCGCCGGACGTCCGGTGGTCCGCTCCACGCTGGGCCGGCCCGCTTCGGCGATCCAGCCGTCGGCGATCAGGGGAGTGGCCGCCTTGGTGACGGCACCAGGCGACAGTCCAGTGCGCCGACCGATCTCGGCGCGACTGAGTGGGCCGTGCTGGAGCAGGGTCTGGAAGACCAGAACGGCGGCGGGCGACTGGTCGGCGAGGCTCATGAAGCGACCATACATTTCCACTGGAAATTAATGCAAGGGCGATATGAGGGGATTTGCGCCGTGCTCAGGGTCGAATCTTGGGGGATTTATCGGGTACTCCGGACACGGGGGCGGGCGGTAGGTGGGCTCCTCGGACCGGACTATGTTGACGATGGAAGGAAATCCTGCCTACATTCGCCGCACTCGTCGTCGGGGCCGCCCAGGTGCCCCGGTGGGGAGCGTAGCCGCACACTCCTCGTCGATCTCTCTGGACGGTGCTCCGAGACCAACCTCGCCCACCGGTTCACCGGCCTCGATCCTGCTCGATTCCTCCAGGCGGAAGGCGGCTTGCAGTCGCGCCGAGATGGAGTACGTCCATGGCTCGTCCCGTTCGCCCCGCACGTCTTCGAACGCTCATCTGCGCCACTGCACTCGCGGTGGCCCTCACCGTGCTTGCCGCCGCCCGGGCCGCCGCTCCCGAGTGGGTCTCCGGTCTCGTCGCCCCTGCCGACTCCACCGCGCCGGTGGCCGCCAAGCCGTACATGGGGTACAGCACGTGGAGTCTGGAATCCACCAACTTCCCCGGCTACGGCGGGGAGAACTGGCTCACCGAGTCCCATGTCCTGGAGCAGGCCGGAGTCCTGGCGTCGAAGCTCAAGTCCCACGGCTACAACTACGTGAACCTGGACGCCGGCTGGAACGTCGACAACGGCACGAACGTCTCGGACGGCTACGCCCGGCCGACCGCGGACCCGAAGATGTTTCCGCACGGCATGAAGTACATCGGGGACCAACTGCACAAGAAGGGCCTGAAGTTCGGCCTCCATCTGGCAGTGGGCCTCTACCAGCACTACTACAACAACGGCAACACGCCGATCTATCGTGCGCCCTGCTGCACCACCAAGGACGTCGTCTCGCTGGCCTGGGACGCGGTGAACTCGGGCGGCGCCACCACGGGCTACGACGTCTACGCGAACGGGTCAAGGGCCGTCACCGTCACCGGCACCTCCGCCACGGTGAGCGGGGTCCGCCCGGGCACCGGGCACTCCTTCACCGTCGTCGCCCACGACGCCAATGGCCGGTCCTCCGCGCCAGGCAAGGCCGTGGCGATCACCACCCCCGCCGTCGGCGGACCGGTCGCGTACGAGGCGGAGGCCGCGACCAACACTCTCGGCGGCAACGCCTCCCTCGCTGACTGCGCCGCATGTTCGGGCGGCAAGAAGGTAGGCAGCGTCGGCTACAGCGGATCGGTGGCGATCCACAACGTCTCGGTGCCCGTGGACGGCACTTACCTGATGAAGATCGACTACACCGACGGCTCCTCGGGGCGCACGATGGTCGTCACCACGGGTGGAACGTCCTCCCAGGTGCCGCTGCCCGGGAGCAACGACAACAACTGGGGCCGCCCGAAGTCCATCACCGTGCCCGTGCACCTGAAGGCGGGCGCCAACACGATCACCTTCGGCAACGCCGACGACTACGCCTCCGACGCGGACCGGGTCACCCCGTGATCACCCACCCTCCGGAAACCGCACCCTTGTCGCATCGCTGCGCGGTCGACCGGCACCGTCAGCGACGTCGACCTGCTGAAATATGAGGGACACGAGCAGGAATCTGCTCACGAAGAGCTGAACAACCGACAGCGACCGGCGTCCGAAAGCCGGTCACCCGGTGTCCGGCCCGCCGCACACGGCCCCTGACCAGGTGCCGACCGGCGGGCCGGCACAAAGGAAAGGAAAGGACTCTGCATGTCTGACACCACCGCGCGGATCCTCGCCCTGCGCGCGGCAGGCACCTCACTCGTCGTGGAGCTCGCCGAGCCGGTGCCCAGAGTCCTGCACTGGGGGGCCGACCTGGGCGACCTGCCGGAGTCCGCCCTGGCCGCACTCGCCCTCACCGGTGAGCCCGCCGTGCTCAACAACTCCATCGACATCCCCCGCCGTTTCACGGTCTGGCCCACCGAGGCCGACGGATGGTCGGGGACCCCCGCCCACCAGGGCCATCTGGCCGGCGCCTCCACCGCACCCCGGCTGAGCCTGGCCGGGACCTCGTACCAGGCGCAGGACGAGGGCGGGGAACTGTCCCTGCGGCTCACCGAACCCGGGGCCGGGCTGGACGTCACGGTCACCTACCGGCTGGAGCCCTCCGGGGTGGTTGCCGTGGAGAGCCGGATCACCCGGCACGAGGACGCCGACCCTGCGCCGTACGACCTGGCGCAGGTCGCCACCCTGCTGCCGCTGCCCCGCAGGGCCCAGGAGATCCTCGACTTCACCGGCAAGTGGAGCCGGGAGCGTTCGCCTCAGCGCCGACCGCTGGGCTTCGGTACCTACGCGCGGCAGGTGCGGCGTGGAAAGCCGGGACTGGACTCGCCATATCTCGTGACGGTGGGGGTGCCCGGCTTCGGGTTCGCAGCGGGCGAGGTGTGGGGCGTGCACATCGCCTGGAGCGGCGACCAGCAGTACCTGGTCGAGCAGCTTCCGGAGGGCGCCGGCGCCCATGCAGCCGTGCTCGGCGGCGGCGAGCTGCTGCGGGCGGGAGAGATCCGCCTCGCCCCGGGGGAGTCCTACACCACCCCGGTGTGCCACTTCGCCTGGTCCGGCCGAGGGCTCGACGGACTCGCCGAACGCTTCCACACCCTGCTGCGGGACCGGCCCAACCATCCGCGCAGTCCGCGCCCGGTCATCCTCAACAGCTGGGAGGCGGTGTACTTCGACCACGACCTGGACCGGCTGCTGCGACTGGCGGACAAGGCCGCCGAGGTCGGTGTCGAGCGGTTCGTCCTGGACGACGGCTGGTTCCGCGGACGCCGCTCCGACAACGCCGGTCTGGGGGACTGGACGGTCGATCCGGTCGTGTGGCCCGAAGGACTCACGCCGCTGGTGGACCATGTGCGCTCGCTCGGCATGGAGTTCGGCCTCTGGGTCGAGCCGGAAATGGTGAATCTCGACTCCGATCTGGCCCGGGAACACCCCGACTGGGTGCTGGGTCCATCCCGCGGAGCAGGCCCGTCCTCACGGAACCAGTACGTCCTGGACCTTGCCAACCCCCAGGTGTGGGACTACCTCCTGGACGCGCTCAACGCCGTGGTGGACAAATACGGCATCGGCTACCTGAAGTGGGACCACAACCGTGAACTGCACGAGGCCGTTCACGGCGCCGGGGACCGTCCGGTCGCCCACGCCCAGGTGCTCGCGCTGTACCGGCTCATCGACGCCCTCAAGGAGCGCCACCCCGGCCTGGAGATCGAGAGCTGCGCCAGCGGCGGTGGTCGCGTGGACCTCGGCATCCTGGCCAGGACCGACCGGGTGTGGGCCTCGGACTGCATCGACCCGGTCGAGCGTCAGAGCATCCAGCGGTGGACCGCCCAGCTGCTGCCGCCCGAGCTGATGGGCGCCCATGTCGGCTCCGCCACCAGCCACACCACCGACCGGGTCACCTCCGACACCTTCCGGTTGATCACGGCCCTGTTCGGGCACGCCGGAATCGAGCAGGACATCACCCGCTGCACCCCCGAGGAGCTCGCCCGGCTCACCGCCTGGACCGCTCTCTACCGTGAACTGCGCCCGCTGCTGCACAGCGGCCGTACCGTCCGTGCGGACCTCGGCGGCGACGCGACCCTGCTGCACGGGGTCGTGTCGCAGGACCGGGCGTCCGCGGTCTACTGCTGGGCGCGGGTGGCCACATCGCCCGAGGGCCAGTACGGACGGGTACCCCTGCCCGGGCTGGCCGCCGAGGCGACCTACCAGGTCCGGGTCCGTACCGAACTGGGCCTGCCGTCTCTCCACCAGACCTCGGGCCCGGCCTGGCTGGCTTCTGCGCTTGACGGTTGGCTGACACTGCCGGGGGCCGTCCTCGCGATCGCCGGACTGCCCATGCCGAACCTCAACCCGGACCAGGCGCTGCTGCTCGAGGTGCGCCGGACCGAGGAGTCGGCCGTCGCCTGACGACCCCGGACGGGACCGGTCCGAAGCGGTGGCCGGGGTGTGACCTGTGCAACGGGTCCGCCCCGGCCACCACTCGTTCCTCTCCTGGCTTTGACGGGTCTCCCTACGGACGACCGCGCCGCCGTCGGTTACGCCCCGGCTTCCCGCTCGGTGTCGGTCGCCTCGAGGCTGGACCTGGGCCTTACGCAGCCCGGCCGGGCTCGGTGGACAGGGTCGCCAGGCTGCCGGTGCGTGCGCCGAGGATGACGGTCTCACCTCCGGGGCAATCGAAGGGCCGCCACATGCCGCCGGGCGGGACCGCTGTCGGCGGCCCCGCCCGGCGGGTCTGCGCATCGGGCGACGTCAGCGCAGGCCGAAGGCCCGAGTGATCGTTTGCGAGACGCTGTTGCCGTCACTGTCCCGGGCCGTGACCCGGAGGCTGACGAAGCGGGCGGACCTCGGTGCCCGCAGTGCCGTCCCCCATCCGTCGCCCTGGCCGCCGAGCGCGGCCCGCTGCCAGGTCGCGCCGTCGTCGTACGAGACGTCGAGCGTGGGCTTCCCGATCGAGGCCTTTGTACCGGGCAGGTGGGACGCGGCCACCGACAACCGGGCGTGCCGATCGGCCCGGCCGGCCTTGTCGGTGTCCACCCCGTAGTCGAGCTGGATGAGCGGCAGGGACACCGTCGAGTCACTGCCGGTGACCGCGGAGGTGAAGTCCCACTCGGTCAGCGTGTGCGTCGAGTACGGGTTGGCCCAGGCGCCCCGGTCGTTGTCGACCACGAGCCGGTAGGGCAGGCGTTCCGCCCCGAGTCCGGGGACCTGAAGCCACTCGGCATTGCCCCAGTCGAGTTGCTGGTCACCCTGGTAGAGGGACATCCAGTCCTTGACGTCGAAGTTCGCTCCGGCCTCGCCGACATGGCCGGAGCCCGAGTCGCCCCAGCCGGGAGCGGTGATGTACATCGTGTCGAGGTAGCGCACCGGTTGGTAGCCGATCGGACCCATGCGGGGCCGCTGGATCGGGCCGAACCAGTCGACCTCGGCGGTCTTCCGGGCCGGGTAGTGCAGGACGTCGATCGCGTGCTGTCCCGTCTCGCCCTGGATGAAGGCGTCGTCCAGCCAGGTCGCGCCGGAGGTGACCCAGTCGGTCCGCTCGCCCTGGGCGGGCGTAGTGAGCTGGTTGCCGACGGCCCAGCCCCGCCAGACGTCGGGACGGAACTCCATCGCCTTGCCCTGACGGTAGTTGCGGAACGAGACGTCCACCCGTCCCAGGTCCTTCGACTCCTCCTGCCAGGTCGGGTCCGCCGGGACGGCACCGGTCCAGTGGTGCACCACGTCGTAGACATAGTCGGTCGTGGGGTGGGAGGTGACCTTGAGCGCGACCGCGCTGTGCCGGAGCGAACCGATCAGTTCCGCGCCCTGGTCGGCGTCGAGGGTCGCCACCGTCAGCGGAGCCGGGCTCTCCGGGCTCCAGGGAGTCTCGTCCCAGGGCTGGAGCCGGCCGGTGCCGTCGTTGACCACCACGAGCACCTGCGCGCCCGCCGCCGCGGCGGCGTCCGCCTGTGCTTTGATCCCGGCTGTGCCGTCTCCCTGGACCACCACGGCCTTGCCCCGCACGTGCTGCCGCGCGAGCTCCTCGGCCGTGCCCGTACCCGCGTAGACCGCGGTGAGCGTCCGGGTCCCGGCGGGCAGCGGCCTGGCGGCACGCTTGACCAGCGGGTCGGCAAAGGTCTTCGACTTCGTGCCGAGGGTCAGCGCCGGCTGCTCCAGGCGGAAGCGGGCGCCGAACTCGAACTCGCCCGCGGTGACCTTCTTCCCGGTCGGAAGCGCCCAGATGCTGTCGTAGGACGGATCGGGCAGCATCGACGACTCGACCAGGCTGTCGGTGAACGACCTGTGGACGTCCAGGCGCGGTGCCACGGCGGTGGTCTGCTGCGGCACGCGTGCCAGAATCCGTCGCATCTTGCGGCCGTCCAGGCTGACGGTACGGTCCTGGTCCAACTGCACGTCGTTGAAGGCGAGCAGGGCCATGCCCCGCGAGTGCGGGCCGCCGGCACCCTGCACATCGGCGGTGAGCCAGCCGCTGTAGTTCCCGACAGGCAGTCGTGCCGTGCCGGTTCCGGACGCGTCGAGGTCCAGCACCGTGAAGAGGTGCTCGGCGCTGAGGAGGACCCTGCCGGCCAGCGGATTGCCCGAGCGGTCCTTCGCGACGACGGTCAGGTTCTGACGCCGGCCCTCCCGGGCCGCGCCGATCAGCGTACGGGCCCTGGCCGCACCGGAGTTGTCGGTGCCGGTGATCATGGCGCTGACCGACTGGTCGCCGCCCAGACGGTCCAGCTCCGCGGTCAGCGTGACCGAGGCGGTGCCGTGCGCGGGGACGGTGACCCGGTTCTCCGAGAGCGTGAACAACCCTGTCGGCACGGTGCCGTTGATCGCCAGGTCGAGATCGACCGGAGCGTCGCCGACGTTGGTGTACGTCACCTTCTGGACGTCGGTCTCACCAGGCTTCGGGGGCCAGGTGTGGAAGCCGGAGTAGGCGGTCGTGGTGGCGAAGAGCGTGGTGTGCACCGCGGCCCGCGCGTCGAGCCGGCCCGCGCCCGCCTCGTAGGGGGTGTACAACGGGGTCGCCTTGGCGCTGCTGACCAGTGCCTCCTTCAGCTGCGCGCCCGTCCAGTCGGGGTGCTCGGAGGCGAGCAGCGCGGCGGCGCCGGCGACGTGCGGCGTGGCCATCGAGGTGCCGCTCATCGTGGTGTAGTAGCCGGAGCCACGACGGTAGTGCGAACGTGCCGCGAGGATGTCGACCCCGGGTGCGGTGATCTCCGGCTTCAGCCCGGCGTCGCCGTCCCGCGGACCCTGGCTGGAGAAGTCGGCGAGCTGGTCGGCCGAGTCGACGGCGCCCACGGTCAGGGCCGCGTTTGCGGCACCGGGGCTGCTGATGGAGTGCGGGCCGCCGTTGCCCGCCGCGACGACGAACAGCGCGCCCGTGTCCTTGCTGAGATCGTCGACGGCCTGGCTCATCGGGTCGGTGTGGTCACCGCCGCCGCCCAGGCTCATGCTGATGATCCTGGCGTGCTGGTCCCGGGCCGCCCACTCCATGCCCGCGATGATCCACGACTCCTGGCCGCTGCCCTCGGAGTTGAGTACCTTGCCCACGGCCAGCCGGGCTCCGAAGGCGACACCTCGCTCCTGCCCGTCGGAGGCGCTGCCCGTGCCGGCGACGGTCGAGGCGACATGGGTGCCGTGACCGTTGTAGTCGGCGATGTCGTCCTCGCCCGGGACGAAGCTGGCACTGCCGTCCACCTGCCCGGCCAGGTCCGGGTGTTCGGTGTCCGCGCCGCTGTCGAGCACGGCGACCTTCACACCCTGACCGGTGTTACCCTCCGCCCAGACCTGCTGAGCGCCGATCTGGGCCGTGGAGTCGGCCAGGTCGGCGGTCACCTTGCCGTCGAGCCAGACCTTGGCGACGCCGCCGGCGAAGGCCGGCTTCGCGGACCGGGCCGTAGCCGCGGAACCACCGGTCAGCGAGGCCCAGAACTGCGTTGCCTGCTTGCGGTTCTGGGCGAGGGCCGCACCCTGGATGCTGTCCAGGCGGCGGACGACGGTCGAGCCGGCCACCTTGGGCTGGGTGCGGGATCTCGCGGCGGCGTCCGTGTACTTGACGATCAGCGGCAGCCGGGAGCTGTGCGCGTCGTCGTAGCCGTCGGCGATCATCCGGGTCACGTTGAAGAGCTGCTTGTCCAGCTTCCCGGCGCTGACGTACGGCAGGACCTCGTCGGGGTACACGTAGGTCGAGCCGTCGATGACCGCGCGGTGGAAGCCGGACGTGGCGCCGTCAGGGCTCTCGAAGGACCGGACGACACTGCCGTCGGCCGCGGTGCCGATCGTGACCTTGTCACCGGTGATCAGGGTGACGCTGTGGGTGTCACCGCGGCCCGCGGGCCGATGCACCGCGTCGACGGACGAGACCGCCCGGCCCGCATCACGGTGCGCCGCGGCGCCGGCCGGGATGGCCGTCGCCGCCAGCGCGGTGACGACGGCAACCACGAGCGGCCCTGGTCGGAGTCTGGGAACGATAGGCAAGGAGCACTCCTCAAGGGATGCGGAGATCGGAAAACCACCTGAGGATGTGCTCGGCCCGAGCCGTGGGCAATGTCGCGGGACTGGCGCAACTGGCCATTGCGCAGATGCGCCAAGCCCCGGGGCGTGCGACCCGCCGTGCCGCAACCGGCGCCGACCAGGGCGTATTTCGCGATTCCCGCGCGACTTCCCGTGGCGATCGGCCGTCGTTGGGCTATCGGAGGCCGACCTTCATGCCCGGAACGATCTCCACTCACGAATGCGGCACGCGACGCCCCACACGACGAGGGCGACCACTGCGACGGGGGGCCAAATGGTGATGTAGACCAGGGGATCGGGCTCGTGCAGGGCGGAGGTGACGAGACCTGCAAAACACGCGGCCGCGCCGGATACCGCGATCACCTTGCCGGTCGGCGTGAGGCTGTCGTCCGGCTCCCGCCCGGGCGGGAACCGCTCGTGTGTCAGGCGGCGCAGCCGGCCGACGGTGTGGAGGGCGAACACCCCGCCGTGCAGCAGAATCAGACCACCGGCCAGCCACAGGCCCGGTACCAGGGTCGGCGCCGTGACGGCTTCCTGGATCCGCCCGTCGAAGGTGATGCCGGTCCGGCGGCCGTGCCACAGGAGGATGCCGACGCGGTCACCCCTGCTGAGCCTGGACAGTACGGGATCCGGGTCGTCGAGTTCGATCCGGCCGGACACCGACGCCGGCCCCCGGACCTCCACCCAGTACTCGCCGCCCCGGCCGTTGGACATGTTCCGCAGATCCCGAACCTCCGCGGGGATGACGACCGAACCGGACGTCTCCTGGTATCCCCGTGCCGCCGAGAGGCTGTGCGGGTATGGCAGCGCCAGCAGGGTGAGACCTCCGAGAAGAAGCAACAGCCCCGAAACCGCCCACCCGGACGTCCGCCGGCGGACCAGCCACTCGGTGGCACCGGCCATGACGTCACCCCCTCAGGAAGACATGACTCGGGACGCCCTCGGACGGTTGTAACGCGGGCCCGGAGCCACGCCGGTGGTGGTCAGACCGGCAGCAGGCGAGTGATGAGAGCGCTGAGCTGCCGCACGTTGCGGCACTCGTACATCTCCAGGAGCCCGGCGTAGTCGGGCGCGGCGGAATCGCCCGTGCCCCACTGGGCGCGTGGTTCGGGATTGAGCCAGTAGACACGGCGGGCCCTCTCCGAGATCCGCCGTATCGCTGCGAGGTTCGGGTCGCTCATGTTCGTACGTGCGTCGCCGAGGACGAACACCGAGGTGCGGGAACCCACCGCGTCGGGGTACCGCTCGGCGAACTCGCCGAAGGCGGAACCGTAGTCACTGCTGTCGTGCCAGCCCGTCACCGTGGTCTCCGACCGGATGCGGGCGGCCAGTCCCCGGGGGTCGGTCCCGCCGTGCACCAGGAGCCCGGTCACCTCGTCCACGCGGTTGACGAAGGCGAACACCCGCACCTTGCTGAACTGGTCGTGCAGCGCCTGCACCAACAGCATCGTGAAGTCCGAGAATCCCGCCACCGAACCCGACACATCACACAGCAGCACCAGTTCGGGCCGGACGGGACGACGGCGACGCAACACCGGATGCATCGGCACGCCGCCCGTCGACAGCGATCCCCGCAGCGTCCGCCGCAGATCGATGGTCCCGCGGGCGGCGCGACGACGGCGGGCCGCCAGCCGGGTGGCCAGTTTGCGTGCGAGCGGGTGCACCGCCCTGCGCAGTTCGGCGAGTTGAGTCCGTCCCGCGAGCAGGAAGTCGACCCGGTCGGAGGTCGGCGCGACCGCACGTGTGGCGATCTCGTCCCTGCCGCGTCGCTCGGCCACCCGGCGCCGGGCCTCGGTGGCGACCTGCCTGCGGAAGACCTCGATGCGCCTGCGGATCTCGTCCTCCAGGAGCCGGTCGGTGAACCCGGACACCGCATTCTGCGCCCTGACGGTGTCCCGCACACGTGCCAGCAGGGTCTGTGGACGCAGCCGCTCGAGCGTCTGATACGACGACCAGCCGTCCGAACCGGGCGAGGAGCCGTAACCGCCGAAGCCGTTCACCGCGTCGACGGCCAACTGCGCCGTCATCGCCTCGTCGTTGGCGGCGAGTGCTGCCACGAGCCGGTCCCGCAGCGCGTCCCGGTCCGCGTCCGCGCGACCCTCCGGGCCTCCCACGCGACGCGGGAAGTACACGTCGAAGACCGGGTCGAACACCTGTCGTTGGGCCTCGCCGTGCAGCAGGGTGGCGGCCAGTCCCTCGCGCAGCCGCTCCCGGTCGGCGAGCCCGAGTGCCTCCAGCGCCTGTGCGGCGTCCACAGTCTCACCGGTGCCGATTCGGATGCCGTGCGCGCGGAGGGCGCCGACCAGACCCGTCAGCCGTTCCGCGATCCCCGTCTGCGCCGCCGGCGAGTTCACACGGCGCCCAGGTCGAGTTTGGCGGCCGCCTTGAGGACGTCGTCCTGATGCTTGAGCAGTACACCGAGGCTGTCCCGTACGACGGCCTCGTCGAGGGTGTCCGCCCCGAGCGCGAGCAGGGTGCGCGCCCAGTCGATGGTCTCGGCGACCGAGGGGACCTTGCGCAGATCCATCTCGCGCAGTGCCCCGACCACGCGCACCACGGACTCCGCCAGCGTCTCCTCGAGCCCCGGCACCTTGAGCCGGACGATGCGCCGCTCCAACTCCGCGTCGGGGAAGCCGATGTGGAGGAAGAGGCAGCGGCGGCGCAGCGCCTCCGACAGCTCCCGGCTCGCGTTGGAGGTGAGGACGACGAAGGGACGGGTGGTGGCGGTGATGGTGCCGAGTTCCGGGACGGTGATCTGGAAATCGCTGAGCACTTCGAGCAGCAGCCCCTCCACCTCGACGTCGGCCTTGTCGGTCTCGTCGATCAGCAGGACCTTCGGGTCCGTGCCGCGGATGGCGGTCAGCAGTGGACGTGCCAGCAGGAACTCCTCACCGAAGATGTCCGTACGCGTCGCGTCCCAGGTCTCGTCGCGTCCCGCGCTGATGCGCAGCAGTTGCTTGGCGTGGTTCCACTCGTACAGCGCACGTGCTTCATCGATGCCTTCGTAGCACTGCAGCCGGACGAGTCGGGCCCCCGCGACATCGGCCACCGCCTTGGCGAGTTCGGTCTTGCCGACCCCGGCCGGGCCTTCCACCAGCAGCGGCTTGCCCAGTCGATCGGCCAGGAAGACGGTCGTGGCCACCGCGGGCGATGCCAGATACCCGGTTGTGGCGAGGCGCGCGGAGACGTCGTCGACGGATGTGAACAACAACGTGGCCTCCGGGTCATGACGACGGACTCTGACGCTCAACCATCTAAGCGCTTGCTCACCCATCCTGTCACCTGTGACGGAGGCCACGTCGACACCGGGCGGACGTGTCAGTTGGCGATGCCGACCGTGCGCCTGACCGCCTCCGGCTGGTCGATGACCCGCAGCATGTGATGGGCGACGTCGGCGCGCGACACCAGCACGCCACCGCGAGGATTGCGCCCGATCGCCGTCCGGTAGGCGCCGCTGAGTGGTTTGTCGGTGAGCCGCGGTGGCCGTGAGACGGTCCACTCGAGATCGCTGCGGCGAAGAATGTCCTCCATCAACGCGAGGTCGGCGTAGTGCGCACGGAACATGGTGCGGGCGAGTGGGCTTCCCAGATGGCGCATGAAGAAGCCGTCGCCCGGATCATGCTTCGGCGGATGCGGCCGGTCGGGCGAGGGCACCGTCCCTATGGGTGACGCACTGACCACCACGAGACGCCTCGCGCCGGTCGCCTGCATAGCCGCCACGATGGCCCTCGTCCCGTGCGAAGTGATGCCCGCGTCGGCCTTCGGGCGTCGCGGCCCGAGTCCGGAAAGCACGGCGTCCCTGCCGTCGACGGCGGACGCGAGAAGGTCCGCGTCCGGCGCGGCCAGGTCGGCCGTGATCACGTCGAACCGGCCCGCCCTGCCGGTCAGGGGCCGAGGGTCGCGTACGACCGCGGTGACGTCGTGGCCGGATGCCACGGCTTGTTCGAGCAGGTGGCGGCCTATGCCGCCGGTGGCCGCGAAGATCGTCAGCTTCATGGGTCGTTGTCCTCTTTCGGCTGGTGCCGCTTCGGAGAGCGGCGGTGTGCCGACAGGCGCGGGGGCCTCCTGCCGTGTCTGCTTCCTGGGAGCAGACACGGTGCGGGACTGTGACATCCAAGCCGCGGATGTGACCCACCTCGCACGGAGCGCGATGGGACGGTCGTCCTATCGGGACCGAGCCCGAGAGCGTGTCCACGGGCCTGTGTACGGGCGCAGCGGAAAGCGCCCTCGGCTGACCGCGGCACGGCTGGGCGCTGCATAGATGCGACCCGCGATGTCGGCGTTGCCGGCGGGCTCGACGAGAGCGGGCACGCATCGTGCGCAAGGGGTTTGGACATGGGGCCGCACCCGGATCCCGGGTGCGGCCGGGACGCGTTCCGTTGGATCCACTTCTACCCCGTTGTTCTCAGGACGGGACAAAGCCGTCGTGAAACCTCCGACGGTGATGCGGAATGAGCCGGAGAGGATTCCGTCGGTGCATCGGCCGCCGACCTCGGGCCCTGACGGTTCGGCCGGCCCGTTCATCACCGGGAGACATCGTCGGTGTCACGGCCGCCGGCCCACCTCAGCGTCAGAAGGGCCGTCGCCCCCGCGGCGACGCCGAAGGTGAGTGCGGCCGGGACGCCGACGCCGAGCGTCGAGAAGAGGTACACAGGCCCCCACACGGTGGCCGTGTCGCCCGTCGCCATGCGCAGCACCTGGCTCACCAGCAGTCCGAGCACGGTCGCGCAGACCGCGCCGACCGCCATCGCCGGCAGCGAGGCCCGCGTGAGCAGGCCGGGCAGCAACCGCAGTGACCACCACACCACGGCGAGCAGGAGCGCGTCGGCGGCTCGCAGGAGCAGCCAGTCGCCGAGCGGCGCGGTTCCCGGCGTCGTCCAGCCACCGAGCAGCAGCCACTCGCGCAGCAGGTCGCCGGGTTCGGACAGCAGCCCTCCGCCGCCGAACGACGTCTGGATCCAGGCCGCCACCGATCCGTACGACAGGATCACCAGCGACAGCGCGATCACCGCGGTTCCGGTGCTCGCAGCGAGTCGGGCAGCGCGCGGCGGCACCTGTCGGATGGGCAGCGGGTCGGCATCCTTGGCGGTGATGCGCGCCACGGGCACCGTGAGCAGCGCGGTCAACAGCGCCGCGAAGACCGTGATCGGACCGCTCGACGCGATCACACCCGCCAGTTGTGGCAGGAACCGGTAGCTGCCGTGTCCGCGTGACGCGATCAGCCACGGCGCGGAGACGGTCACGGCCAGTGTTCCGGCCACCGGGCCCCAGGCCCACAGCGCGAGCAGCGTGACCGGCGTGCGGCCGTGAGTGGGCGGGATCCTGCGGATCAGGAGCAGCGCGCCGGCCAGGAAGAAGGCGAAGACCGCCACGAATCTGATCTGCATCGCGGTGTTGTACAGATCGGCGTACTGGGTGCCCGCGCTCAAGGCCGCGTCCCCGCCCGTGGGTTCGCCGGACATCGGCGCGCCCGGGGATCCGTAGGACCAGGGAGTGAGCCATCGCTGGAGTTCGGCCGCGGACTGAACGTCGAACACGTTGGTGGTGCCGCGCAGTTGGAGCGCCTGCGCACTGGCCCCCGCCCACCACAGCAACAGCGTGATCAGCAGGCCCCCGACCAGTGCCGGTATCACCGCGCGCCGATATGACATGACTCTTCCCCCGCCTCGGCCTGGAGCCGTCGATGTTTTGATCATCCGAAGGGTAGGGGGTGTTGATCACGTGTGGGCATGTGTTCGGTAGCACGTCGGACAAGCCGTCCTGAAACCGGCGTCGTCCCGGGCGTGGTGCGGCCCGTAGGTGCGGGTGTCGGCTCCTGTCCGAGGGCCGGGCCGGTTGACGCATGGGCGCTGTGATGAGCCGGGCGGCCCCGGCGAACCGCAGTACCCGCCCGCGACGTGCGCGGGCGGGTACAGGCGGGTCGGCCGCGTCAGGAGCGGTTCACAGCTCCTTGATCCGGATGTCCCGGTAGGAGATCACATCCGTGGTGCTGTGCACCTGCAGTCCGATGTACCCGGAGGCGAACCGCCGTCCGTCCGTGCCCGGGTCGTCCGAGCGCGGCGGGTAGAACTCCTGGCCTCCGGTGTTGTCGAACTCGTTGATGAGAACACCGTTGCGGTAGACCGAGTAGTGCTGGTCGACCACACGGATCTCGTAGTCGTTCCACGTCCCCTTCTGGGTGACCCCCGCCCCGGCGAGCCCCACCCGGTCGAAACCGTAGATCGAGCCCGTCTTGTACATGTCGCCGTCGGGCCGGTCGAACACCTGCACCTCGTGCCCGTACTCGATGGCGACCCATTCCGGTCGCGACTCGGCCGGGTGGTCGTGCACCCCCGGGAAGCGGACGAACACACCGGCGTTGGCGTTGCCGGTTCCGGGCGCGTCGTCACGCCATTGGAGCTTCAGCGAGAAGTCGCCGTACTTGCGCTGCGGGAACCAGAGCATGCCCAGGCCCGCCTTCGTGGTGCCGCTGGTGATCGACCCGTCGGTGTTCAGGGCGAACGAACCACCGCCCACCTGCTCCCACTTGGCGAGGGAACCCGGGCTTCCGTCGAAGATCTTGCGGTAGCCCTCGGTCTGTCCGGGCTTGCCGATCCCGGACTGACGGGCGGCCCGCTGGATCGCGTTGTACTCGCGCTTGTCGACGACACCTTCGTCGCGGAGGCCGTCCAGCACCTTCTGCACGTGCTTGAGGAACAGCGCGTGGGACGTCCACTCCTTCTCGTCCTCGATCAGCTCGTTGATCCGGCACCGGCTGTTCGTGACCCGGTTGGGGACACCCGAGTCGACCGTGCCCACGATCACCGTCAACCGCTCGTCGTACTCGGGACAGTTGGGCGCCGGGACGCCGCCTCCCGCCACGACCGTGAAGTTCACGGTGCCCGGTGTGGAGGTGTTGCCCGCCTTGTCGGTCGCCCGGTAGGCGAGGGAGTGGGCGCCGGCACGGTCGACCACCACGGGTGCGGTGTACGCCAGGTAGGGGCCTGCATCGAGGGAGTACTCGACGCTCGCCACACCGGAGCCGCCGTCGTCGGTCGCGCTCACCGTCACCTTGGCACTGCCGACGTATGCACCGTCGGAGTTCTTCGTGCCCTCCACGGCCACGCCCGTCACGGGCGCCGTCGTGTCCTGCGGCGGCGCCGCCACGACCGTGAACTGCACGCTCTTCTCGGCCGAGACGTTGCCCGCCTTGTCGGTGGCGCGGTAACGCACGGTCTGGGCGCCGACCTGGTGCACCATCACCGGCCCGCTGTACGCCTGCCATGCACCCGCGCCCACCGCGTACTCGATCGAGTTGACCCCGGAGCCGGTGTCGGAAGCTGTGACGGTGACCGTGGCCATGTCGATGTACGCCCCGTCGGCGTTCCGCTCGCCGCTCACCGTCGCCGAGGTCTCCGGCGGTGCGGTGTCGTCGGACGGCGGTGCGACGACGGTGAACTCGACGCTCTTCTCGGCCGAGACGTTGCCGGCCTTGTCCAGAGCCCGATGGCGGACCTTGTGGCTGCCTGTCCGGTCGACGACGACCGGTGCGGTGTACGGCTGCCAGGCGCCCGTGTCCCCGATCGCGTACTCGATCCGGTCCACGCCGCTGCCGCCCTCGTCGGTGGCCGCGATCGTCACGGTCGCCGCTCCGACGTAGTCGCCCTGGGCGTTCTGCGCGCCCGCCACCTGGGCGGACGTCTGGGGCGGTGTCGTGTCCGAGCCGCCGCCCTCGGTCACCACCAGCTCGCCCTGCATCTGCCCGTGTCCGGGGATGGTGCAGTGGTAGAAGTACCGGCCGGGGGTGAGCGTGACCTCGGCCGTGTGGCGACCGCCCATGTCGTCGTTCGGGTTGGCCAGGATGTTGAGCTGGACGTCGCTGTTGTATTCGGGGTCGCTGGTCACGAACGTCAACGTGTGTGGCATGCCGGTGGTGTTGCCCGTCGCCGCGCTGTTCTCGAAGACGATCGTCGCCGGACCCGCCACCGCCGTGGTGGGCGCTGACCCGTACTTGGTGATGTCGTCGCCCGCGGTCCAGGTGAGCACCTGTGCGGCGTCCGGTGCCTCGGCCCGCGCCGCATCCTGTCCGGCAGCGGACGTCGTCTGCAGGCCGAGCATCATGAGCAGGGCGGCCAGCAGCGCCGCCCACATTCTCCTGTGCCGTATCACTCGGTCCTCCTCGCCAGTTGGTCGGCGGCCGGCGTCGGCCCACCGCCCGTGTAGGTGACCCGCCACAGCGCCGACTTGGAGTCGCTGGTGAAGAATCCGCGGCCGTAGTCGAGGACGTACAGCGAACCGTCGGGACCGAACTTCCAGTCCATGAGGTTCTTGATGCCGTCGTTGCCGATCGGCACGATCTTCTTCAGGGACTCGGAGTGGACCGGCAGACCGCCGTCTCCTTGGGTGGCGGGGTCCATGAGCACGGCGTTGCGTGGTTGGTCGGCGTCGTAGAAGTCGCCGATGAACCACTTGCCGTCCCAGTAGGCGGGCCACTTCGTCGCGTTGGCGTTCGCCGCGTCGTATCGGTACACCGGCCCGTTCATCGCCGCCTGACCGCCGCCCTTGAGCCAGGGCAGCCGGTAGGTGGCCTCCTCCTGCTTGTAGGACGGGATGCCGTTGGCGTCGCGGGGGTAGTCCGGGCCGCCGCCCTGCGGCGAGTACCAGACGTTGTTGCCGGTGACCGGCGGCAGGTTGACCAGGCCGTCGTTGTTAGGCGACTCGTTCTTCGGGTGGTCGCAGTCGTACCAGCCCAGTGGCTGCGAGGGGTCGGGCAGGTTGCGGTCCCGGTAGGGCTGCTTGTTGCCCATGCAGTACGGCCAGCCCCGGTTGCTCGCCTTGGTGATCACCGCGAAGGTGTCGTACTTGGCGGGCCCCCAGATCGGCGACGGCTGGCCCGCGTCCGGACCGACCCACCCCGCGTAGAGGATGTCGGTCGACTTGTCGACGAAGATGCGTGCGGGGTTCCGTACACCCATCACATAGATCTCGCCGCGGGTCTTGCCGCCTCCCTCGGCGGTCTCCTTGCCGGTGAAGAGGTTGCCCTCGGGAAGGGTGTACGTGCCGTCGGGCTCGGGGTGGATGCGCAGGATCTTGCCGTTGAGGTTGTGGGTGTTGCCCGCGGTGCGGCGTGCGTCCGCGAAGGAGACACCCTTGTAGTTGGGCTCAGGGTTGTTGCCCGAGTAACCGCCGCTGAATCCGCTGGAGTTGTTGTCTCCGGTGGCGATGTACAGGTTGCCCTTGGAGTCCCAGGTCATCCCGCCGCCTGCGTGACAGCAACTGTGGATCTGCACGGGCCACTTGAGCAGGACCTTCTCGCTGCCGAGGTCGAGCTTGTCGGTGGCGAGGTCCAGCGTGAAGCGGGAGACGCGCCGTTCGGCCATGTGCGTGTCGCGGTTGATCTGCGAGTGGGGGGTGTAGTGCAGGTACACCCAGCCGTTCTGCTCGAACTTCGGGTCCAGCTCGATGCCGAGCAGCCCCTCCTCGACCTTGGTCAGCTCGTCTCCGCCGCCCTTGTTGCCGAAGACGGTCAACTCGCCCGCGAGGGTCGCTTTCCCGGTCTTCGGATCGTAGACGTGGATCTGGCCCTTGCCTTTGCCGACGTCCGGGTTGTTCCAGTCGGTGATCACGGGCTGGGAGCCGTCGGCACCGCCCCGGCCGATGTACAGCACGCGGCCGTCGGGTGCGGCCACCAGGCCGTGCGGTTCGCCGATCTGGTCGCTCCGACCCGGCTGGTTGGGCTGGGTGAGGCGCTCCGCCTTGTAGTTGCCGGTGATCGTCGCCTTGCAGTCGGCCTGCACCAGCCGTGTCGTCCACAGCAGGGCGCCGCGCAGATGGGCGCGGAAGTCCGTCTCGTCGTACGAGGAGACGGTGCCGCCCATGCCGGTGTAGAAGGAGCGTCCGCCGTCGTAGTCACGGCACCAGCTGACCGGATGGTCCGAGCCGTTGCCGTTCGCGCCCGGCTGGTACGTCGACTCGCGCACCCGTGCCACGGTGTGTACCTCGCCGGAGGGGTTCTTCGCCCAGTTCAGCCACTGGTCGGGGCGCTTCCACTGCACCGGCAGGTCCTTGGTGGCCGGGTGCAGGCGGTCGCCCACCTCGACGGTGGCACGCTGGACGTTCGCCGGGCTGTTCGCTGCCGGCCGGGCTCCCACGAGGCCGGTGAACCACTCCGAGTACGGCTCCGCGCGGGCCGCGTCATGGATGCCGACGAATCCGCCGCCGGCCTCCATGTAGGCCTCCAGGCCCGCCTCCTGGTCCGGGTCGAGGACATCGCCACCGCCGGTCAGGAACACGACGGAGTTGAAGCGGCCCAGCCTCTTCTCGTTGGTGAAGACCGAGGCGTCGTCGGTCGCCTCGACCTTGAAGCGCTGGTTCGCCGGGCCGGTCAGTCCGATCTTTTCGATGGTCTCGATCCCGGCGTTCACCACGGGGGACTCGTCCCCGGACGCGGCGGAACCGTAGAAGATCAGCACCCGAACGTTCGCGCCGCCTGGCGGCGACTTGATCGACATCGTTGTCAGGGACGGTTCCGGGACCGGACGCGCGCTGGCGGTGGGACCCGACAGCAGGCCGGCCGAGAGGACGCCGGCGGTCAGGGCCGCCGCCCAGAGACGTCTTGTTGTGCCTTTCTTGCTCAACCCGCGTAAGTGCGTGGGTTCTTGATGCGAGGTCAACCGCATGTGGTCACCCAACCCTCCTCGGTCGCAGCAGCAGCGCCAAGGAAGCTAGACCTCTTTGCTCGGTTCGCCAATAGGTATGACCGTGATACAACGAACTTTGTCCTGAGTGTGGATAAACGGAACGTCGGCCGGTACCGTCACACAGGTTCATCACAGCTACGTCTTTGCAAATCCCGTATCAGTGTGGGGAGTTCGCCATGGACAGACGCAGCTTCAACCGGCGGGTGCTGCTGGGTGGTGCGGCCGTCGCGACATCGTTGTCCCTGGGGCCGGAGTCCGCCGTCGCGGAGGGCCCGACGAAGACGGCCGCCGCCGGGGGCGAGGTGAAACACATCAAGATGTACGCCGAGCAACTCGCCGGCGGGCAGATGGGCTACGGCTTCGAGAAGGGCAAGGCGACGGTCCCCGGCCCGCTGATCGAGATCAACGAGGGCGACACGCTGCACATCGAGTTCGAGAACACGATGGACGTCCCCGCCAGCCTGCACGTGCACGGCCTGGACTACGAGATCTCAAGCGACGGCACAAAGCTGAACAAGAGCGACGTCGAGCCGGGTGGCACGCGCACCTACACCTGGCGCACCCACGTCCCCGGCCGCCGCAAGGACGGCACCTGGCGGGCGGGCAGCGCGGGCTACTGGCACTACCACGACCACGTCGTCGGTACCGAACACGGCACCGGCGGGATCCGAAAGGGCCTGTACGGTCCGGTGATCGTCCGCCGCAAGGGAGACGTCCTGCCGGACCGGACGTACACGATCGTCTTCAACGACATGACCATCAACAACCGCGCGCCGCACTCCGGACCCGACTTCGAGGCCACCGTGGGCGACCGGATCGAGTTTGTGATGATCACGCACGGCGAGTACTACCACACCTTCCACATGCACGGTCACCGCTGGGCGGACAACCGCACGGGCCTGCTCACCGGGCCCGACGACCCGAGCCGGATCATCGACAACAAGATCGTCGGACCGGCGGACTCCTTCGGGTTCCAGGTCATCGCGGGGGAGGGCGTCGGCGCGGGCGCATGGATGTACCACTGCCATGTGCAGAGCCACTCCGACATGGGGATGGTGGGGCTGTTCCTGGTGAAGAAGACCGACGGAACGATCCCCGGGTACGAACCGCACGACCACGAACCGGGTCACGAGCACTGACGGGCCGCGGCCCGCGCAGGCGCAAGCCTTCCGAGGCCCGGCCGGACGACGGCTTCCCCGTCATCGGCCATGGGCCTGGAGGCGACTGCCGGAGCGGAACACGCGTGGACATGCCGTACGCCTGCGGGCGTGTGGCCCCGTCCTTTCGCGCCGTACGGGGGCGTTGTGATTTCCCGGCCGGCCGGGACGGGTCAGCGCAGTCCGGCGAAGAGGTCGTTCTCCGGTATGGCGGCGCCGGTGGTGTCGTGGACACGTAGGAAGGTCTCCGTGCCCATGAACTCGCCGAACCTGTCCTTGCCCATGTTGAGGAAGAAGATGTTGTCGCCCTGGCTGGCGTGGGCGGCCAACGCGTCGAACTTCTGACCGCTGAACGCGGTGGTGTCCACCCAGGTGGTGATCTCGTCGTCGGGCAGGCCGATCTCGGCCATCGCTGCGGCCTCGGCAGGATCCGGTTCCGGCATGTCTTCATGGAATTCGCGCATGATCTGGCCGAACCGGTGCATCATCGAGTGGGGCATCGTGGTCCAGTACACCTTTGGTGTCGGCGCCGTCATCTCCAGCGCCGCCATCGTGATGCGGTGGGCCTGGATGTGGTCGGGGTGGCCGTAGAAGCCGTTCTCGTCATAGGTGACGACCACATCGGGCCGGTAGTGCCGCATGAGTTCCGCGAGTCGGGCGGCGCCCTCGTGTACGGGGGTCTGCCAGAAGGCTCCGGGGACGTTGTTGCTCGGCCAGCCCATCATCCCGGAGTCGGCATAGCCCAGCATCTCCAGATGGCTGACTTTCAGGATGTCGCAGCTCGCCTGAAGTTCTCGGCGGCGCATCAAGGCGACCGCTGCCGAATCGTGTTCGGGATCGCCGGGCTTGATGCCACCGGGTCCGTCACCGCAGCCGCCGTCGGTACACGTCACGAGAACCGTGCGAATGCCTTCCGCCGCGTACCGGGCGAGGACCCCTCCGGTTCCGGTGGCCTCATCGTCGGGGTGAGCGTGTACTGCCATGAGCGTCAAGGGGCGGTCGGGCATGAAACAGTCCTCCTGCAGAAATACGTCGTGGTCCGCCTGCACGGCGTATGTGCCGCGCCTGTTGGGACCCGGATCCCGGTGGGGTGGACGACCGTGTGGTCCCCTCGTTCCCCGCCCGCGCGGCGCCGGTCCCTCGGCCGGTGCAGCCGTGCCGGCCGGCACGGCTGTTCCCGGCCCGGCCGCTCGGCCTTCCAGGTGTCGCCGTGCAACGCCACCAAGGTACAGGCGCGACCTGCACGTCTCGGCGTCACGTCGGATCCGACGTCCATCGGCACCCGCCGGGACGGCACTTTCCAGCGCGAGTCGTGTTCAGGCCCGTCCTGGTCCGGTGGGCGGTGGCGAGTGCTGACTCATTCGTGCCTGGCACGTCCCTTGCCCCGCCCGGCTTTAGGCCTCGGATCCGGTGTGCCTGGGCGAGAGGCTTGTTCGGTCGAGCCTTTGAACCCGGGCCTGTGACGCTCGGGGCGAAGGGGGCTCGTACCAGGGACCTGTCGTTGTGGATGACCAGGATGGATGCCAGAAGGCGACGCCCGAGGGGGAGCCGGCGCGCAACGGCCGCGTTTCCGGCGGACTGGCTTGTTCGGGCGCCGCGCCGTTCCGTGGACACGGAGGTCCGATCGATAGGTGCGCTGCAGGAGTCGTGGGATGGGTTCAGGGAATGTCGAGGCGTTGGGTCAGTTCGGTGAGGGCCTTGCCGAGTGGGAGTGCTGCGTGTGCGTACGCGATGTCGTCGCCGCGTGTCGGGCCGAGGTTGATGATGGAGACGGGCTTGCCGTCCTTCGCGGCGCGACGCACGAACCGCAGTCCCGACAGGACGGCCAGCGACGAGCCGAGGACGAGTAGCGAATCGGCCGCGTCGATCAGGTCGAAGCATTTCTGGATGCGAGGCTTGGGCACGTTCTCGCCGAAGAACACGACATATGGCTTGAGTACACCGCCGCAGTGCTGGCACGGCACGACGCGGAAGGTGTCGACGAGGTCGTCCGGCAGTTCGATGTCGCCGTCAGGGTTGACGGGCAGTCGGGCGGCATCGTGCGCGGCGGGGAATTCCATGTTCGCGGCGAGCAGTCGGGCATCCAGTTCGTCGCGGGGACCGATCGTTCCGCAGTCGAGGCAGATGACACGGTCCAGGCTGCCGTGCAGTGGGACAGCGTCCGTCGTCCCGGCGGCGTGGTGCAGCCCGTCGACATTTTGTGTGATCACGGCGTCGACGTACCCGGAGGTGCGCAGTGCCTGCACGGCGTGGTGTCCGGCGTTGGGCCGGGCGGCCGCGATGGCGCGGCGCCCGATATAGCCGCGGGCCCAGTAGCGGCGGCGGTTCGCCTCGTTCGATACGAAGTCCTGGTAGGTCATGGGGGAGTGCCGTCGGTGCCGCCCGGTCGCGCCCCGGTAGTCGGGGATGCCGGACTCGGTGGATATGCCTGCTCCGGTCAGGACGGCCACCCCGCCGGCTGCGAGTTGCTCGGCGATCTCTTCCATCCCCCCGGCGGGACGCACACCGGTGTCGGGTACGGGGCCGACGATGGGACGCATGCGCATACATGCAGTCTAGGGCGCCTTCGGTGCATCCTGCCTGCACGCCGGCCACCCGCGCCGCCTCCCGGTTGGTCGGTGCCGGGTGGACGCCATGACTCAGTCGAAGCGGTTCGCCGCGAACGTCCACGACACCTTCGGCGGCAAGCTCCTGCTCGACGGGGCCTTCGTACAAGGCGACACGTCCTACCCGACGGCGGGAACCGTCGGTCCCCGGGCGATCAGGACATCGGCTTTGTGGTGCCAGCCGAGGGAGGAGTAGAGCCGCCGGCCTTCCTCGCTGGCAATGAGAAGACCGGTACGGGCACCCTGGGACACGGCGGCCTCCGCCAGAGCGCTCATCACGGCGCGGCCCAGGCCGCGTCGGCGGTGTGCGGGGTCCGTCTCGATGCGATCGGCGATCGCATCACCGCCGACCACGGCGATGGTGCCGCGCGCCGCCACCTCTCCGGAGGGGGCATGGAGGGAGACGAGCGTGACTGGTCCCTCCGTGCGCACCTCGCGCTTGTACGGCGCGGCAGGCGCGTGCTGCGGGTGCTCGGTCAGATCCGTGGTCATGAACCACTCTGAGCGGTGGAGCACCTCCAGTCCGGCGGCGTCGACGACGGACTCGACTGTGCCTGGGTGCAACGTGGGCACCGTGAGCCAGGTGATCTGTTGCGCGGCGGCGACGGCTGCCGCCAGCCGTGCCAAGGACTCGGGGTCCTCGTCCGCGCGCAGTGCGAACACCTCGACCTCCCGGCCGGGTTGGTCGCACTTGGACCGCAGGCCGTCCCCGGCGGGCTCGACCTGCTCGGCCTCGGGCAGCGAGCGGGCGACGGTCCAGCCGTCCAGCCAACGTCGTATGAGCCCTGATTCGATCTTCGTCATCCGGCGATTAGAGCATGACCGCAACCGGTGGGCCGGTGAATATTCGCCCGTTGTCCGTTGCCGCCGACCGACGCCGCCCTCCATGTGCCGGTCGGTCCTGTCAAGAGGGCCTCCGCGGCCGACCAGAGGCGATCTGCCGCCAACCCTGGGTGAGCGCGCTGTCACGTTGTCCGATGGGCGTTGCGCAGAAGGCTGGGGACGGGGCGGTACCTGGAGGACGGGCCAGTGCTGGTGACAGCCAAGGTGTCGGTGTTGCCGGCGGTCACGTCCTGTACGGCACGTCCGAAACGTAGGGCCGTGCGGGAGTGCCGCGTGGCGGCCGCCCCGGGGTGCCAGGGCCGGACAGCCGTGGTGGCGGAGGTCGTAACGGAGCTCTACGCGTCCGACCAGGAGTGGAAGACGGCGGCCTGGCCGTGGTGGACACCGTCGGCGTCCGTCACGTTCCACATGGTGACGTCCTCTATCCAGAAGCGTCCGCCCGTCCTGGTCCGGCGCAGACCTCGGTATCCCGAGGCGTGGCCGTTGGCGGCCACTGATGCGATGAACGAGTCGCGACCGGGCTGGTCATGGGGTGCTGCGGACAGGCGCGAGGGCAGCGCGGTGAACTCCTGCCAGGTGTAGTCGAAGCGCTGCTGCGCGGTGCGATTGGCGTAGACGAACACCGGATCGTCGGCCGTGTCATGGACGAGCAACCCGAACGGTGCCTGCCGGTACAGCCACTCGGCCGCCCCCTCGTCCGAGGACCAGGCGGCCGGGCACAACGGCCGACCCGTCTGGCGTTCGTAGCTGGACAGCAGGAGCCGGGAGAAGGTCGGATTCGCTCCGTCCGGCAGATTCGCGTGGTGCATTGATCCTCCGTGCGCGGCCCACCCGTCCCGGGCGCCTGACCGAGAAATCGAACAAGTCCATAAACATGATGCATGTGCGAAGTGGGGCGTCCTCGAGCGGGGTGCGCTGTTCCGGCCGGTCGTCGACTCGCCATGACGTTCGGACCGCCGGGTGTCACGTTCGCAAAGGGGCATCGAGGCCGACGAGGACCGTTCTGCCGGGCGAGTGCAGCGCTGCAAGGTTGTCCGGCCGGTCGCTGGGGCTGATGTGCGCGGGGTCGGCCGGATCCGGCTGGAGCCGGTTGAGAAGACGATCACCTTTCGGCCAGGTGCGCGCCGTTCAAGGCGCTGCACTGCCGAAAGCCGACGGGCCGACCCCGCCACGACCCATGCTGGTGCATTATTGTTGTTGTTGCAAGTCATGTGCAATAGAGCTGTGGCGTGTCCTCGGTCCGAAGCGCGGGGTCTCACGAAGAGGTGATCAGCAGAGGGTGAAGCCCGGGTGCGGCCCCTCTGGGGGAGGGGCCGCACCAGAAACCTCAGTTCCGGGCCATGGCGGGCGGGGCGGCGTCGGCGCCCCAACTCGTGGGCTTGTCGGAGAGCTTGATCTTGATCGTGCCGGAGCGCAGCAGATCCTTGTGGGAGAGCCAGCTCTGGCGCAACTTGCCCTTGCCCGTGTCTACGGAGGACACGTACTGGAGCTTGGATGCGTCGGCACCCGGTGCCTCGATGGTGATCGTGCGTCCGTGTTCCGGCCGGATCTGGACCTTTTCGAACATGGGTGCGGTGATCACGTAGTTGGCTGCGCCGGGCTGGGCCTCGAAGACGCCGGCCATGGCGAAGACGAGCAACGACGAGGTGGCGCCGAGGTCGTCATTGCCGGGCATGCCGTACACGCTGTCGGTGAAAAGCGTTCGCATCGCGCGCAGCACGGCCGAGGTCTTCCACGGCGCGCCGGTCCACGTGTACATCCACGGAGCGTGGAAGTCGGGCTCGTTGTTGGGGTTGAAGGCGAAGTTGTTGTGGTAGTCGTAGGCGCCGGTCACCCAGGAGTCCGAAGCGGCCTTCGCCGGGTCGGTGAGCACGGTCGGCATGTCGAAGAACTTGTCGAGTCGCTGCTCGGCCTGCGCCTGACCGCCCATGAGCCCGAAGAGGGTCTGCGGATCCTGCTGGGCGAGCCACTGGTACTGCCACGCGGTGCCCTCGTGGAACGGGGCGGTCTGGGTGGGGTCGGGGTTGCCCGCGACGGTGCCGTCCGCGTTCCTGGCGACCGGGAACCCGGAGAAGCCCTGTGATGTGACGCCGGGGGCCCAGAGCTTGGCGAAGTTGTCGCAGCGCGAGGCGAGCGTAGCGGCCTTGTCCTGGTAGCCGAGCCCGTCGGCCATCGTGGACAGGGCGCAGTCGGCGAGTGCGTACTCGAGTGTCGCCGAACCCGCCTGGCGGCTGTCCCCGTACTTGTACCCGGGCAGGTTCTGGTACGCGACCCAGCCGTTCTGGACATACGTCGGGTTGCCGTCACGGCCGCGGAATATGGACTGGTCCGAGGGGACGTCGTTGACGTTCTTCCAGAGCGCGTCGAACAACTGCCGTGCGGTGACCTTGTCGAGCAGTCCCCGGTTGTAGATGTCGACGATCCACGGGGTGATCGGGTCGCCGCTCATCACGTTGGTCTCGCTGTTGCCCAGCGCCCAGCGCGGTAGCCAGCCACCGTCCTGATATATGTGCAGCACGGACTTGGCCATGTCGGCGGCCTTGTCCGGGTTCAGCAGGGCCACCAACTGGTTCTGCGAACGGTAGGTGTCCCAGAGCGAGAACATCTGGTAGTAGGTGGAGTCCGCGCGGTGCACCTGGTCGTCGAAGCCGCGGTAGCGCTTGTCGACGTCGGACCCGATCGACGGGTGCAGCAGCGAGTGGTAGAGCGCGCTGTAGTACGTGCGTTGATCGGCGGTGCTGCCGCCGGCCACACGCATGCGGTTCAGCTCGTCCTTCCAGGTGGCGTGCGCCGCGGTGCGGGCCTTGTCGAACGACTTCGGCTGCTCCGCCTTGCGGTTGAGGCGCGCGCCGTCGATCGAGGTGTAGGACAGACCCACCGAAGCACCGACCTGGTCGCCCTTGGCCGGGTCGAACGTCACCCAGGCACCCGCGCGCCTGGTGCCGCGTGAGGCGTCACGCTGGTTCGGGGTCAGCGTGCCGTCGCTCCATGTGCCGAAACTCGAGAACGTACGGTCGAACGTGGCACTGAAGAAGATCCGGTAGCGCTCCTTGCCGGTCTCACCGCAGAAGTTGCCGCCCTGGAGCCAGCCCTCGACGGTGTTGTCGCCGACGACGTGGACGTCACCGGCGTAGGTGCTGCCGTTGCTCTGCCCGACCTCGATGAGCACGTTCTCGCCGCCCGATCCGGCGGGGTAGGTGTAGCGGTGCTGGCCGGTCCGCTGCGTCGCGGTGAGCTCGGCCTGGATCCCGTTGTCGAGCTTCACACCGTAATAGCCCGGTGCGCGAGTCTCGTTGCCGTGGCTGAACTTCGCACCGTACTGAGCCGGGTCGGACGACGTGACCGCGCCCGTGGTCGGCATGAACCGGAAGTTGCCCATCGTCTGGCAGCCGACACCGGACAGGTGCGTGTGACTGAAGCCGAGGATGGTGTCCTGCTTGTAGTCGTACGACGCGTACTGGTTCAACTGTGTGTCGGGACTCAGCTGCACCATGCCGAACGGCACTGCGGCGCCCGGGAAGGTGGTTCCGTCACCGTTGTTGCCGATGGACGTGTCGACCAGCGTGGTGGGATCGTCGGCGAACCTCGGGCCCTGTGCCCTGGCGTTCGCGACGCCGGAGGTGGCGGAGGCGGCGACCACGGTGGTGGCGAGCAACAAGGCGGTGAACACGCGTTGCAACGCTCTCATCGCGTTCCTTTCTTGCGACAACGTTGTCAATCTCGCGCCCTCGATCTTTGTCCTTCGAGTGGTGTCCCGTCAATGCATCCTAGGTTGCGGCTGGTTCGCCCCAGTGCGATGCCAACTGCCGGGAATATGGGGTGACATGCGAGGCGCCAAATCGGTCGGAATGAGACGGTCGAGATGTGCGAGTGGGGCGTGCCGGGCTGGGGGAGGAGTGCCGGTCGAAGGCAGATCCTGTTGCAGCGGCGCCGATCGGATGCACTCGGGCGGAGGCGCGACTCCATGATCCAGTGCGGTGGCGGAGCCTGACCGGGGTGGTGCCAGCCCATTCCTGCGTGATGTGGCGGACGCGGCGCATCAGGGAGTTTCTCGGGCGTGCCCCTGCCCGGAGTCCGTCGGTCATGTCGCGGAGCGGAGGGGCGTCGTCGGTGTGCGTGAATCGAGCGCGAGCGCGAG
The DNA here is from genome assembly GCF_001507435.1 of Streptomyces sp. NRRL F-5122. Classification (GTDB taxonomy): domain Bacteria; phylum Actinomycetota; class Actinomycetes; order Streptomycetales; family Streptomycetaceae; genus Streptomyces; species Streptomyces lannensis. Next base: position 54,277 of record NZ_LMWH01000234.1, on the reverse strand, counting down.
GCTGGATGTGTGGCTGAACGTCGTGTGATCGTGTATCCACCCTCGGAGACGGGCGGCCGACGGGTGCGTGCGGACGGGGCCATCCTCGGCACCGCTTATTCGCTCCAGGAGCTGACGTTCTTCTTGCAGAACCAGGGCATCATGGATCAGGATGAGCAGTCCGTCAGGACATGTGACCTGATCGAGTGGCGCGGTGGTGGGCCGGACGTGTGGGAGCACTGAGCGCACCCGGGGGTCGGCGACGGGGGCTCCTCACCTCCCACGCCGAGGTGGTCGAGGCGGGGTCTCCTGGCCGGTCCCTCCTTCGATGAGGAGGAGCTCGAGCGGGCGTTCCGCGAAGCGTCGGCACATGGGTCTACTACTGGGCACTGCCCGCCTGCCGGTTGACGCCTCGGGCATCGGACAGCAGCCCGTTTTCAAGGTGCTCGACATGATGTGCGCGGCTAGGGTCGAAAGGCAGCTCAAACAGCCGTGCAGGCCATTCGTACCAGACGCTGCGGCCGTTCCACTCCGGCCCCGCACCGATGGGTGGCCTCTTCCTGAAGGAGCGTGGTCGGCGTGGCCCGGAATCGCCGTCTGATCCTGAGCTCGCCGTCCGAGGTCTGGAGCCTGCTCTCCGACGGTCATCGGTACAGCGAATGGGTAACGGGAAACCAGCAGGTTCTCGCGGCTGACCCGCACTGGCCGGACGTGGGCGCACACCTGCAACTCCGGGTCGGTGCCGGCCCCCTGGCTCTTGAGGACACCTGTGTCGTCCGGGTCTCCGTACCGGAACAACGTTTGGAGCTGGAAGCCAAGGCGGGCCCCTTCGGCGCGGCCCGCATCGCCATGAACCTGATCCCCTGGGGCGAGAACACCCTCTTGATCCTTGACTGGCACCCCCTGCGGGGACCGGGCACCAGGATGCACGGGGTCCCCGTGGACTACATCATGGCAATCCGCAACGGCATGATGCTGACGAAGCTCGCTCGGATCGCGGTGCGCGAGCATGGCAAGACGGACAGCGGTACCCCGGTGAAGCTGTGACGGGCATTCGAGCCGACAGCCCGGCGTACTCTGCCGTCCTCCACGTGCTTGCAGCCCCCCAGTGCGAGCAAGCAACGCCGCAGTGCGAGCAAGCAACGCCGCCCAGCGCAAGCAGCCGGTAGCGCGAGTAGGGCGTCCGCTGGAGCGGACGCCCTACTCGCTACAGCCCGATCACGTGACACCCGGCGGAGAACGTCCGCCCCACATACCACGGGCAATGCGGTACCGCACTCTGGGACGCAGTGGGTCCGCCGGGAGCGGCGACGGCATCGAGGTCGTCGGCGCATGATCCAGGGTCGTGCCGACCCGGCGCCGACCCGGGCTGCGATGAAGCCGGCAGTAGCTGTCACTGCAAGGATCTCGGAAGCCCAAGGGCATCGAAGCCGTAAGCCACGAGCGCGCTCTTCCGCTGCGACGGGCACCTGGTGACGACGTCCTGCGCTACCGCTGTGGCGGGTTGTCCCGACCTCGTTCGCCGAACTGGTCCCTCATCTTGTCCTGGGCCGTGTCGACCTGGCTCTGGTACTTGTTCTGGGTCCTTTCATCGACGTAGTCCCCCGCCTTGTCGATGGCCTGATCCGATTGAGCCTCGTGGCCCCGCAGCATCTGCTTGAGCTTGTCCATCACGGACATCGTGGTCCTCCTCGAAGCAGTGGTTCCGCGACCACTCCAGGATCACCCTCCATGGCGTGAGCTGCATCTGCTGCGTTCGTACCCCTGTGCCTTTCAAGGCCGGGATGCGGATCAGATCGGCATGAGGCCCCCGGAACGCCTCACGGTGTCGTAGCCGACTGCGGCCGCCCCGGACTCCTCTCCGCGGTTCGCTGCAGGCGATTCCGCTGAAGACTGCGTATGAGGGCGTACGAGACCTCCGGGCGAGCACGATCCGAGTCCGACAGACGGCCCGACGTCCTGCGGAGTTCCCTGACGGCGGCCTTGCCGGCAGATCAACGCTGCTGTGTTGCCACCCCGGCGAACAGAACGGTCGCCGCACCGAGGAGGAGCAGGTGAACGGACTCGGCGACCCAGAGCCGCAGGGCCATCAACCCGCCGCCCGCCACCATCGCGGCACTCGCGCTGATCCATGCCGCTCGGCGCGCGGCGACCGCCGTGCGTCTACCGACGTTTCCGAAATCCTCACCCGAGAACAGGACGGAGCCCCGTGCCAGAGGATGAACAGCCGTGACGCCGGAATGAGGACAATCGCGACCAAGAGATCCAACCACCACGTCGGCTGCCGCATGTCCCCACCATGCCGCTGCCGGGGCGGATGCAACTGAGTAGGCGTACTCATGTTGCGCCCCGACTCCGACTGACGTGCGGTACACGGATTTCCACCGCCGGGGTGCCGGCGGAGCCCACATCGGTGATGTCGCTCTTCAGCGGTCCACGAGAACAGCCGAGCGCGGCAGTGATGGGCGGAGCCCTCGGCGGCCTTCTAGTTGGAGCGGTCCTCCAGATAACGGGTGTGGATCTCCTGGCGCCGTGCCTCGGTTTCACGCAGGGCTGTGGCGAGTCGGCCCGCCTCGTCCTGGAGCAGGCCGAGCTGCCGGTCGAGATGGCGTTCCGGTGGTTCCTGCCCGGGTGCGAGACGGTTCCACCAGCGGGTGCGTACATAGGTGTCGACAGCTTCCGGTACGTCCTGCCGCACGACGCGGGAGAGCATGTGGACGCCCTCGGGGTCCTGCGCGAGGACCTCGGCGACCCAGCCCGGGTCGAGCAACGCGGCAATCAGCTCCGTCAGTTCTGTGAGCCTGCCCGAGGCGGCGGGCGGTAGCTCGACGTCGGAGAGGTACACACGCAGCTTCTCGAAGTCGGCGCGCAGTTCGTCCAGTTGAGCCGACGGATCGGGGAAGTCGGGTGGCGCCGGACGCTCCGGCGGCGCGATCAGGGCACCCGCACCGTAGAGGCCGGCGACCACGACGGGCCAGTACGCGCCCGCGACGCCGGTGAAGGTGAGCCCGAGGCCCACGATCCCACCGGCGCTCCCGAGGAGGTTCTTCCGGGATTCGACGTAGCGCATGAAACTATTGGTAGCCACGGATCTCCTCGAAGGCCCCGTCGAGCGAGCCCTTTTGGGCGTCGAAGAGACGGCCGCCGGTGAGTTCGGCGATGTGCTCCAGCTCCGTCTTGTCGGAGTCGCCGAACAGGATGGGGAAGACGGGGATGTCGCGCTGGTGGCCGCTGAGACCGCGATGGAAGCCGTCGAACTCGCCGGCCTTTGCCCCGCTGGTGTTCTCACCGTCGGTCATCAGCACGATCGACGTGAAGGTGTCACGGTCGTCACCGAGGTGCTCGTAGGCCTTCTCCAGCGATGTGTAGATCGCGGTGTTGCCACCGGCTTCGAGGGCTCGGGTGTCCGCGCGGATCGCGTCGAGGCCACGTTGAGGATCGGTGGGCTCGACGATATGGGTGCGCACACTCTTCACCTCCGAGCCGAACGGCATCAACGTGACCTCTTCACGGTCGCGGAAATCTCCCGTGAGGTCCAGAAGAGCCGTCTTGAGTCGTTCGAGGCGCTTGCCCTCCATCGAACCCGAGGTGTCCAGCACGTACACCGTGCGGGAGGGCCGGCGGAGCTTGTTCTCGTACGAGTCGAGGAGGCGGTCGGCGACGGAACGGGTGCCTGGGAAGGGGAGTTCGCGGCGCCGGCTCGTGTCGAGACCCGGGCCAGGCGCTACTGAGGCGACCACCGGGCGGCGGTGGGTGCGCTCGGTGATCAGCCGCTGCACGGCCGGGGTGCGCAGCGCCTCGGCGAGCCGGCGGACCTCGTCGCGTGTGTCGGGATCGGACGACGCCAGGGAGGAGAGCGGATAGTCGGCGGTGACGACGCCGTCGCGGGGGCGGATCACGGTCAGGCCCGGCATGCCCCTGAGGACGGACTCGTAGTTGAGCAGGGCGTCGACGTTGCCGCGGTGGGCATAGGCGGAGGCCAGCCAGCCGGACGACCCCGACGTCAGCTTCTGTCCCTTGAAGAACTCCTTCAGCTTCGGGGTGGCCTTCTCGACGTCCGCGTCGGTGAGGGCGGACTGGGCGCCGGACAGACCGGACGCCACGGAGATCAGAGTCGAGAAGCCCGAGTTGGAGCGGGCGGGATCGGTCATGCCGTACGTCAGCCTGCCGTCCTGCACGGCCTTCTCGATCTGCGACCATGTGACCTGATCGGGCTTCCAGTTGAGGGAGCGCACGGTCTGGGCACGGACACCGATGGCCACCGGGCTGAACATGACCGGTGTCTCGGAGACGACCTTCTTGGCGGCGTCGGGGCGCAGACGGAGATAGTCGTTGGAGGACAGCCAGAGGGCGTCGTATGCGCCGTCCGCCTTGCCCTTGGCGAGCAGGTCCACGGCATCGAGGGTGCCGATGTAGGTGGGGCGGACCGTGATACCGGTGCTCTTGCGGACCTGGTCGAGGACCGGGGCCATGTCGCTCAGTTCACTGGACGCGAGAACGCGGAGGGTGCCGGGCCGGGGCTGCGACCCGTCTTCCTCGGACTGCTGGTGTTGTGTGGTGCAGGCCGTCAGCAGGAGGGCGAGGCCGGCGATCAGGGCGAGGCGTCGTCTCACGCGAGGCCTCCCTCCAGGGCACCCTGCGACCGGCTCCGCTGCAGGTACGCACTCGCCTGCTGCAGTTCGGACGTCAGTGACTCCACGGTGACCGCCATCGTCTCGGTCGCCTGTGCCTTGTACGTGTCGATGGCGTCCAGGGTGCGATAGATCTGCTGGAAGGCCGAGCGGAGGGTCTCCGCGCCGACGGCCGGGTCCGCGGCGATGCGCTGGATCTCACCGCTCTGCGTGGCGAGCATCTCGGCGTTGCCGCGGATCAGATCCTCGGTCGTGCCGCGCAGGGCGTTGACCTGGTCGACGACCTTGCGTTGGTTGTCGAGGGCCGAGGCCAGCATCACGGAGATACGCAGGGCCGAGACGGTGGTGGTGGCCGCCCGGTCCACGCCCTTGATGAGCTCGTCGTTGTTGCGCCGTACGACGTCCATCGCGAGGTATCCCTGCGCGCACACGGCGAGCTGGGTCAGCAGGTCCTGGTGCTTCTGCCGGACGGGGAAGAGCACGTCCGCGCGGAGCGTGTCGGCCTGGGCCGGGTCGCTCGCCTCGACGCCGGAGATGTGCTGCTCGACCGCCGTGTCCAGGGCTTCGGTGAGCACGACGTACTCCTGGAGCTTGCCCATGGTCTCCCACAGGCGGACCCGCTCGGTCTGCAGGGCGGCGTTGTCGCGGCGCAGCTCGTCCTGACCGCCGCGCAGGGATCCCACGATCTTGTTCAGGGTTCCTTGCGCGGAGGCGTACTTGGCGACATGGTCGCGCAGCTTGTTGCCGCCGGGGAGCCGGGAGAGGAACTTGCGCCCCTTGCTCGCCGGCATGTCGCGCGGGTCCAGGTCCTCCACCACGCGGCGCAGCTCGACGAGCGAGCCGCCGACCCGGGACTGGGCGTCCTCCCCCTTTCCGGGCAGGCTGCGGACGGTACGCTCCAGCATGCGGTTGGACTGGGCCGAGGCTGCACGCATGTCGCTTGCGCCCAGGGTCGTGATCTCCCCGATCTTCCCCGCGAATTCGGGCGAGCGGGCGTCGAGCGAGGCGAGCCCCTCGACGTAGCCGGCGGCCTTCCTGGCCATGTCGTCGCGGACGGAGTCGTCCAGCGGTACGAGCCCGGCGGCCTTCTCCCGGGGCACGGGTGCCACCGGCTCGGGCGGGGTGAGGGTCAATGCCTCGTTGTCGGTGTTCGTCATATGTGGTTCCCCCCTAGTTCCGGGCCCGGCGCGCCATCTCGTGCAACACCGCGGAGGTGGGCACGGGCACCTGCCGGATGCCGGTCAGTTTCTGGTTGATGTACGAGGCGAACGGGGCCGTGGCCGCCGTGAATTCGGCGCTGTCGCCCTGCGGCCGGAACCCGTGCCGCACGGCGAGCTTGCGCAACGCGGGGTCGGTGCTGAGCAGTTCACCGAGGTCGCGGCCGGCCTGCGTGAGCGGTACGACCGTGTGGTCGCTGTTGGCCGTCGTGTCCGGGTAGAGGACGGTGAGGTCGTCCACGCCACGGCCGTCGTGGAGGAGGGCGGCCACCTGGGACTCGTACACGAGGACGAGCGGATTGCCGACACCGCTGACGAAGTCGCGGAACGCCGCGTCCGAGCTGGGCTGTTGAGCGCCTTGGACGCTGATCAGCTTGTGCATGAGGGGCGCCGTGCGGTCCACGTCGACCTTGCCGGCCGCCACGCGACCACCACCGGCCACGTAGCTCGCCGCGGCGAGATACAGAGCGCCCGAGTTGGAGGTCTCCGGGTCCGTGGTCGCGATGTACAGGGTCCCCGTCAACTCCGCGTGCGAGCGGGCGCCCTTGAGCTGCTGCCAGGTGCGGTCGTGGCGCGCCGCGTCGAGGTAGGCGGCCATGTGAAGGGTGCCGCGGTCATGGTCCAGGGTCGCGAGCCCGTTCGCGGCGAGCACCTGGGCGGAGCTGCGGTGCGCCACGACGACCAGCGGTGAGTAGAAGGGCCGCGGCAGGGGCTGCCGTGCGTGGTACTTGTCGGCCAGTGCGTCGGCCGGTGCCTGGCTGGAGGGGAAGGCGAAGTCGTACCCGTCCAGTTTGAGATCCTCCATGGCCCAGGAGCCGGAGGTCTCCGTCTTGACGGTGTAGCCCTTGGCGGCGAGGGCTTTCACCACGGCGGGATCGGCGAAGAAGTCGGCCTTCTCCGAACCGATCACCCCTCGCACGGTCTTCGTTGCCGTGCCCGTGTCCTTACCTTCACGGCCTGCTACGACGGCTGCCACCACACCGCCGATCAGCAGTACCGCGAGGACGATTCCTGCGATACGTCTCACGCCGGGGAGCGTGCTCTCGGAACCCAACGTTCCCCCCGTCAAAGGATGAACGCCGGGTGACAGACACATCCCGGTATGCAACGGGAACAGACGGTTCCGCCGGGGGGAGGGAACGGCGGGGCATCGGGATGCCCTCAGGGGCACTGCAGCGGCGCCCTGTTGGTCTTCTCAAGAGGGATCGGCGCAGCAACTGCCGTGGCTCGTGCACAAGTTCCTAGGACGTCATAAAGGTCGTCCGATGCACAGGAGTTGACTTCCCGATATTGTGAGAGAACACTCTCACATCATGGTGCAGGGAAATCGTCTGGGTGACATTGAGATCACCGATCCGAAAGCCATGCGGGCGCTGGCGCATCCGGTGCGGCTTGCGCTCCTCGAACGTCTGCAGCGGTACGGGCCCGCCACGGCCACGCAGTTGTCTCCGCACGTAGGTGCCACCCCGTCCGTGACGAGCTGGCACCTGCGCCATCTCGCGGGCTTCGGACTGGTCCGCGACGCCGAGGTGGGCGGGGACCGGCGGAAGCGGAGGTGGGAGGCCGTCGCACGGGGCTTTCGGGTCGAAGTGCCGGAAGGCGGCGAGGGGCAGTCGGCCGCGCATGCGCTCTCCCGGCAGATGTTCGCCGGTGCCGCCGGCCTCCCTCACCGGTGGCTGTCCGAAACCGAACCGGAACTCGAGCCGCAGTGGCGGAGGATCGCGGGCCTGGCCAACACCCGCGTGGTCGTGACCGCCGAGGAACTCGCGGCCATCGAGGACGCCATGGAAGCCGTCCTCGCCCCGTACGTCATGCGCGACCCGGCACAGCGACCGGACGGCAGCCGTGATGTGCGGCTGTTGCGGTATTTCCTGCCGGAGGCAGCAGCAGAGGAGCGGAGGGGAGACGCGGAGTGACCTCCACACCGGACACGGCACCCAAGGCATCCACGGCGCCCAGGGCATCCCTGTGGAGGGACCGGCGGTTCCTTCGCTTCTGGGCCGGACAGACGGTTTCGCAGTTCGGCGACCGAATCACCGAGCTCGCGCTGCCTCTGATCGCCGTGGCGGCGCTCAACGCCTCGGCCGGCCAGGTCGCATGGTTGACCGCGCTGATCTGGGCCCCGAATCTCCTTGCCATCGTGCTGGGCGCCTGGGTGGACCAGCGGCTCCACAAGCGACGCCTGCTGATTCTCGCCGATCTGGTGCGGGCGTGCGTGCTGCTCACGCTACCGGCCGCGTACCTCCTGGACGCGGTGACGCTCGGCCAGTTGTATGCGGTGGCAGTACTGACGGGCCTCGCCGGGGTGGTGTTCAACACCGCCTATCCCCCCTTCTTCGCCCACCTGGTGCCGCCGTCCTCCTACGTCGACGCCAACAGCAAGCTCAGCGCCGGCCGTTCGGCTTCCTTCGTCGGGGGACCCGCGCTCGGCGGTGCCCTCGTCCAGGCCTTCACCGCGCCCGTCGCCGTGATCGCGGACGCACTGTCCTTCCTGGCATCCGCGGCGCTGATCGGCACGGTACGGGTCGACGAACCGGTCCAAGGGAACCTCGGGCCGACGGCGGACTCACTGCTGCACCGCGCCCGAGACGGGCTGGTCTTCGTGGTCCGCCACCCGATACTCCGGGCAAGCCTGGGCTGTGCGACGACCGTCAACTTCTTCACCTTCCTCACGGGCACCGGTCTTGTCGTGCTGTTCGCCGACCGGGTGCTGGAGCTGTCCGCGGGGACCATCGGGCTGGCATTCGGCGTCGGGTCCATCGGGGCGCTGCTGGGCGCCGTGACCGCCCCGAGGATCTCGCTCCGGATCGGCGTGGGACGGAGCATCGCTGTCGGCGCGGTCCTGTTCCCCGCCCCCATCGCCATCATCGCCGCCGCCGGCGGTCCGACATGGGCAGCGGCAGGGACGCTGGCCGGAGCCGAGTTTCTCGTGGGGTTCGGCGTCATGCTCTTCGACGTCAACCTCAACTCCCTCCAGACCGCGGTGACCCCGGACGGGATGCGGAGCCGCGTGGCGGGTGCGTACAGCACCGTCAACTACGGCATACGCCCCCTCGGTGCCGTGGTCGGAGGCGTGCTCGCGAGCTTCTTCGGGTTGAGGGCGACGCTGGTCACGGCCGCCGTCGGAGGAGCACTGTCGGTGCTCTGGCTGCTGAACTCCCCGATACCGCGTATTCGGTCACTGGAACCCGGCGAACAACTCACCCTCCACGGCGGCGCCGAGAGGGCCGGTCGGTCATAATGCACGTGACGAGATGGTGCTCGTGACCAGAAACTTTCCCGGCTGGACGTAACGTCAGGGCGCAATGTGCCGTTGTTCGCAATGTTCGGCCCGATCGTGATCACGCTCCTCCTCATCGTTCTCGGGGCAGTTCCGTATGCCTTGTGGGTGACCTGGAGGAAGCCCTCCAGGCCGGCCCGCTGGGCTGTGATCGGGATCGCAGCAACGCTCGCCGCCTACGGCGCCGGAACCGTCTACGGGCTCGCCTTCACGAACCCGCTCGACATATGCGGGGACAAGACCGGCGACGGCGTGTACATGGATGCCCTCCGGGACTACAGCCTGACATCGGTGGACGTGCACAGCTTCCCCCCGTCCGTCACCTGCCACTGGACCGGCGACCACAGCACCGAAGTGGTGTGGCCGTGGGCGCCGCCCCTGCTGTACGCAGGGCTGGCCTGCTTCGTCGTCTGCTTCTCCCTCCTGCTCATCAACCGCCACAAGCGCCGCAGGACCCCCCACGACCAAGGGCTCGAGGCATAGACGGCTTCTCTCCATCGCAGCCGGGTCCGAGGCCGCCCTGAGACTGCCGAAGGGCTGGAGCCAGGTGTTGCCGTCTTCGGCACGTGGCGTCCACCTGGGGCGCGGCCGGCCAAGCGCCGACGGCTCAGATCGAGATGGCCATGAGCGTGGCGGTGGGGACCAATGCGCCGAGGACGCTGAGCAGCCAATAGTGGTGCGCCGCGAGCCGGGTCCGGCGTGCAAGGGGCCGGTTGGCCAGCCACCACAGAAGTGCACCCGCTCCGCCGACGGGTCCGAAGGCCACCAGACCCGCACCCAGGCCGTCGTTCTCGGTCGGCTCCCGCACCGTCACTCCAAGGCCCGCGAGCGGCCAGTTCGCCGCGATGTACCACGACATCCAGATCGGAATCACGCCGGGGATCCCAAGCAGCACGTTCAGGCCCAGGGCCGTGTGCCATCGTCCGGCCAACTCCACCCCTCCTCGTGATCACCCGTGGCAGACCGTACACCGCAGGTCGGCGTCACGACTTCGGACGGGTATTCACAGTGGCCCGGGAGCCGTCATCCTGCGGGCACCGGCGCAGCTCATGGCGCCGGGCCCACGTACCGTTCGTTCTGGGACCGTTCAAAGGTGCCGTACATGGTTGCTCTCGCAAGTGCATGGCTGAACAGGAGGAATTCGAGGTAAGCGGGGGTCGTTTCCCCGGACACCTCCAGTGCCTCCACGTCGAGGGCATGCACCACGAGGAAGTAACGGTCAGGGCCGTTGCCCGGCGGTGTCGCCGGACCGAGGTACCTTCTGCGGCCCGCGTCGTTGGCCCGCGTGACCGCGCCGCCGGGCAGATCCTTCCCGTCGCCCGCGCCGGCCGGAAGGTCGGTCACCGACGCGGGCAGGTTGGCCACCGCCCAATGCCAGAACCCGGAAGCAGTTGGGACGTCCGGGTCGAACATCGACACCGTGAAGCTCCGCGTCTCCTCCGGAAAGCCTGCCCAACTCAGTTGTGGCGAGATATCCGATCCCCCCGCCCCCAAGATGCCGCTCACCTGCTCTAGTTGCTCGCCGTTGGCCAGGGACGCCGATGTCACCGAGAAGGTCCTGATCGGCGGCATGAAGTCGTAGGGGGCATAGGGCTTGATCATGGCAGTCCTCGGGGAAGCGCCGGACCGGGTCGCTCTGTGTCAGGTTGCAGTTCGCTCCTGGGTGGCGTAGTCGAGATGCGTTGCGAGCCGTCCTGAACCCGCTCAGGCGCTGGAGGTCCTGCGCCGACCGGTCGGTCCGGCTCAATCCACCGTATGACCACTTGACAAAACCGGCAATTCACCCATCCTTCACGCTCACGCTCGACCCTCGGAGTGCAATGCCTCAACGGCGCTGGCATGCCATTCACGGCGGTTCGCGAGCTCGCCGCCCGATCGCTACCATCCGCCAAGGGCCACCGAAGCCGCTGCCGATCACCGGCACACCACCGGATGCGCTGCCGGTGGGGTCACGCGAACATGGTCATATCCGAAGCGGGCGAACTCGGTGACCGACACCGAACCCCGAGTCCTGCCCGCGCTGCACGGCCCTGGCCGCATTTCCGCTTACCGGCGAAAGCGAGGCACACGTCATGCAGATGAGAGCAGCCCGGATGCACGGATACCAGGAACCCCTTCGGATCGAAGAGGTCCCGGTGCCTGAGATCGGGCCGGACGAGATCCTCCTGAAGGTTGCCGCAGTGGGCATGTGCCGCAGCGACTACCAGCTCCTCGACGGCTACTTCAAGGGACCGTTCCCGGTGGATCTCCCCTATATCCCCGGTCATGAGGTCACAGGCCGAGTGGCGGACCTGGGCAGCGCCGTGCCGTCGGCAGTGGGCTACTCGGAGGGTGACATGGTCGTCGTCAACCCCAGCTGGGGAGACGGTACGTGCCGGCAGTGCCGCGAAGGGAACGAGCAACTGTGCAGTGGTAACGGCAGGTGGGTGGGCTTCGGCCCTCCAGGAGGTTTCGCCGAGTACATGGCCGTGGAGCACCGGCATGCGATCCGGGTCTCCGAGGAAGCGGCGAAGACTCCCGAGCTCCTTGCTCCGATGACAGACGCCGGCATGACCCCGTACCGAGGCATGAGGAAGCTGCGGGACGCAGGCAAGCTCGGACCCGACCGCACTGTGGCAGTCACGGGCATAGGCGGATTGGGAAGCTACGGGATCCAGTACGCGAAGCTGCTCGGAGGCGGTGCGACGGTGGTGGCGTTCGCGCGCACGGACAGCAAACTCGACGTAGCCACGGAGAACGGCGCGGACCACGGGATCAACGTCAGAGACAAGTCCATCGAGGTCATTCAGGACGAACTGGAACGCCTCATCGGCCGGCGGACGGTCGACGCCATCCTGGACTGCGTCGGCAGCGAGGCGTCCGTCTCCATGGGATTCGATCTGCTGGGTCCCGAGGGGGCACTTGCGGCGGTCGGCCTCATGAGCCACCGCGTCGAGCACCGGCAGTTCCCCTTCGTAGGCACGGAGTTGTCCTACCTCGGGTCCTTCTGGGGCAACCACCTGGACCTCGTCGAGGTGCTCTCACTGGCCGAGGCCGGACTCGTCAAACACAACGTCACCAAGGTCCGGCTCGAGGACATCAACGAAAATCTGGAAGCCCTGGGCCGCGGCGATGTCGTCGGTCGTCAGGTCATCGTCTTCGAGTGAGGGGGCGCGGCAGGGGCGGCGTATCGTCGCGGACGTCTCAGGCCCGTTCACAGGTGCACGATGACGAGGGCGGTGTCGTCGGTCACGCCTTCGGGCGGGAGCAGGTCGCTCAGCAGGGCGTCGGCGAGAGCCTCGGCGTCGGCGGCTCGCCGGTGGTGGGTCAGGCAGTCGGCGAGCCGTGCGACGCCGGTGTCGATGTCCTCGCGTCGGCGCTCGACCAAGCCGTCGGTGTACAGCGCGAGGAACGCGTCCTCGGTGAAGTTGATGGTGGCCTGTGGCCAGGCATCGTGTTCCAGGCGAGCACCGAGCGGAGGGTGGGTGGCCCGGTCGAGGAATTCCACGCTGCCGTCGCCGTGCAGGAGGGCCGGCGGCAGGTGCCCGGCACTGCTGTAGGTGATGTCGTGGGCGTCCCAGTCGACGAACGTGCAGGCCGCTGTGGCGTTCTCCGCACCGGCGACGGAGCGCGCGTACAGGTCGAGTACCTCCAAGGCCCGGGCGGGACCGGGGGCGACGCGGGAGGACGCGCTCAGTGCGCTGCGCAGTTGCCCCATGACACCGGCCGCGGACAGACCGTGTCCGACGACGTCGCCCACGGCGATGCCCAGGCGATCGCCGGGCAGGTCGACCAAGTCGTACCAGTCACCGCCCACGTCCAGTGCGCTGCCTGCGGGCCTGTAGCGCACGGCCACCGGATGGGGTCCAGTCGGCCGATGAGTGGGCAGCATGGCCTCCTGCAAACTCAGAGCGACCGCGCGGGCCTGGATCAACTCCGTGACTTCCTCGGCCCGGTGCAGCAGGAGCACCAACTGCCCATTGGAATCGAAGACGGGAATGTTGGTCATGCTCCAGTAGCGGGCGGCCAGTGTCTCCGGCCGGCCGCGAGCCTCCGACTGGCCCTCGTCCCTCACCGCGGGTCGGTACAGCCCCTCCGGCTCGAAGCGCTGCACCTCCATGGCGTCGCACTCGCCCGTGTCGGCGACCCGGCGCAGTGACGCCTGGAGGTTGCGTACCACCGTCGCGCCCGCGCTGTTCGGGCTGGAGGCGAAATCGTCGGGCAGGTAGCGGCCGATTTCCTGGTCACGAGCGCGGCCGAGTATCCGCAGCCATTCCCCGTTGACGTCCGCATAGATCAACTGCGGGGTGAGGAGGGCCACTGCCCCTGGCAGGGCCTGGAACACCGCCTTGTAGTCGATCTCCGGTTCCGCCATGTCTGTCTCGCCTCGACGAACGGACCTTTTTCTCATGCTAGGCGCGCCGAGCCGAAGCGGCAGCACTTCCCTTGCGGCCGGGCCTTCCGGGCCCCACTCATGCTCCGAGTGCCTGCGAGCTGGACCGGGGTCAGCCGCAATGTGCATCCCGCTCACTCGCTGGACTGTCACCTCAGCCGCAGCGCTGAGCGGACCGCTCCTGCTGGTGGATCGACATGACCCGCGCGTGACCGGGATCCGCACCTGCCGCAACGAACGGATCCGGCGGTGCCTCTCCCCGGCACGGCTGGATCCACTTGCCTCCCGCGACGTCAACTCCGCTACCGGGCGCGGCCGCGCGCCCGCTCTGCGCCCGGACGGGCGACGGCTGCGGAGACCGGGAGGTCCAGCCTCCCTGCTGTTTCAGGCCGCCTGCACGGCCAGACTCTGCAGGGTCCGCGCGGTCGGTGATCCGGGGTCGGCCGTGATCAGGACGACCTCCTGATCATCCTCGGGTACGAGCAGGACGTCGCAGTTCAACCGAAGGATGCCGGCCTTCGGGTGGTCCAGTGTCTTGGTGCGGTGCCCGGGTGCATGGACCGGTCGCGTCTCCCAGATCTCTCGGAACTCCTCGCTTCCCGCGTGCAGTTCGGCGAGCAGGGCGGTCAACTGCACGTCATGCGGGTAGCGGTCGGCGGCCCGTCGCAGCCGGGCCACCACGATGTGCCCGAACTCCTCGGCGCTGGAGCTCTCGTGCATCCGCCCTTGACCCAGGAATCGGCGCCGGGCCAGGTTTGTCGTCCCGCCTTTGAAGTCGCCGCCGAGCAGCGCCTGGGCCAAGGGGTTCCAGGCAACGACGTCGTACGCCGCGTCGGTGACGATGGCACCGGTGTCCGGCAGTCGCTCCAGCATCCGGATCACGTGTGGACGCACACCGCGTACGGCGCTGGGGCCGGGCGGCACGCTCGATCCCGCCAGACGGAACAGGTGGCTGCGCTCGGCCGGTGTCAGCCGCAGCGCCTGGGCGAGCGCGTCCAGGATCCGGGCCGACGGCCGCGGTCCGCGGGCCTGCTCCAGCCTCGTGTAGTAGTCGACCGACATATGGGCGAGTTCCGCCACCTCCTCACGGCGCAGGCCCGGAGTACGGCGGATGGTGCCGGTCGCCCGGAGGCCGAACTCGTGCGGTCGCAGTTCCGCACGGCGATCGCGCAGGAAGCGGGCCAGCTCCTGACGTGCCATGCCGTCTCCTCCCACTGCCTGGTACAGGCTGTCCCTGGCAGGGCGGCCAGAGCCAGGGAACCGTAGTCCCCATGAACGATCGCACAGCACTGGTCACAGGTGCCAACAAGGGCATCGGCAAGCAGATCGCCCGGCTGCTCGCCGCAGAGGGCCTCACGGTGTACGTGGGCTCCCGAGACGCCGGGCGCGGGCAGCAGGCCGTCGAGGAGATCGGCGCCGGCGCCCGCCCGCTGGTCCTCGACGTGCGGGACCCCGACGGCATCGTGAGGGCGGTGGCTCAGGTGGAGCGCCTGGACGTCCTGGTCAACAACGCCGGAGTCTCGGAGTCACTCGCCCTGCCTGCCGAAACCGACATCGAGGAGTTCCGGCGTACGTACGAGACCAACGTATTCGGGGTGGTGGCGGTGACCAACGCCTTCCTGCCCGCCCTGCGCCGGTCCCCGCGCCCGCGCATCGTCAACATCTCCAGCGGCACCGCATCCCTGACCTGGAGTACGAACCCCAACCCCCAGTTCACCCCTGGAAGCGGTGGCGCCGCCGCCTACCGGTCGTCCAAGGCCGCCCTCAACGCCCTGACCGTGCTCTACGCCCAGACGCTGGCCGAGGACGGCTTCAAGGTCAACGCACTCGCTCCCGGCCTGCGGGCCACCGACCTCAACCCTCGCGCCGCCGCTGCCGGCGGCGACCCGGCCGAGGCCGCGCAGGGGGCCGTCCGCCTGGCCCTGCTGCCGGACGACGGCCCCACCGGTGGCTTTTTCTCCTGGGACGGAACGCCCGTGCCCTGGTGAGCGGGCTGACACCCGGAAAGCGCCTCGCCGGGCAGGTCGACCGGCGCACGCGTTCCCGACCGCCAAAGGCACCTTCCGGATCATCCCCGCGGGCGCCTCGCGAGCTTCGGGGCCGCCGCGTGGTGGCCGTGGCGGTGGCCGGAGGCGACGGTTGCGGTGAGGGCCTCGAGGGCGTCGACGGTTGCGGAGCTCAGGGCGACGGCGCGGCTGGTCGAAGTGCTGATGGAGCCGTCGGCCGCCGTGGCCGGCGCGCCGGTGCCGACGTACGCCGTCGACAGACCGGAACGGGCGGTGCACGAGTCGAACACCGAGCGC
This sequence comes from Streptomyces sp. NRRL F-5122, assembly GCF_001507435.1. Taxonomy (GTDB): domain Bacteria; phylum Actinomycetota; class Actinomycetes; order Streptomycetales; family Streptomycetaceae; genus Streptomyces; species Streptomyces lannensis. The sequence goes on along the minus strand of NZ_LMWH01000234.1, from coordinate 38,495 downwards.
AGCGCCCCCGGGGCCACCGTCTCGGCCCCGGCGGCGGCGCGAGCCAGGGCAGCGAGGTGTTCGTGCAGCGGGTCGGCCAGCTCGGTCAGCTCCGGCACCGTGTCCTGCGCAGTACACGGCAGATGTTCGCGCAACAGCGTGGCACACCCGGCGACCCTGGACACCTCCGTGGTGATCTGATCCATCTGGGCGGTCGACCAGGGGCCTCGGTGCTCGGCCGGCTCGGCGTGCGACTGCTTGGCCGCGGCATTGAGGTGCTCCCTGACCTGGCGTGATCGTGCCCGTAGCGTGTCGAGGGCCGCCGGATCGGCCGCTCCGACGTCTGCGTAGCCGGTCAGCAGCTGGGGGAGCAGTCGGTCCTGGACCCGCAGCCATTCCGCGAGCAGGCCCGGCAGCGTCCGGGTGGACCAGGTCGGCCACAGCAGGAAGATCAGTACGGCGAGTGCGGCGCCGACCACCGTGTCGGCGGCGCGCGCCCATGCCGTGGGCCCGGGCAGCCCGCCGACATGGTGGATCAGAAAGACGATCCAGCTGGTCAGCCACAGGTTGAGCATCAGCTGGCCGGTCCGCAGGGTCAGGAACGCGGCTGCGGCGAGCACCACCGCCACGACCGCGAGGCCGGTGGGGGACCAGTGCGGCAGGGACAGCACCCAGGCGAGGAGGCCGCCCAGCACCGCCCCGCTCGCCCGTCCCCAGCCGCGGGCGATGGTGTGCCCGTACTCGGGGAACAGCACCAGCATGGTGGTCAGCGCCACCCAGAAGCCGTGGGCGGAGATGCCCAGGCCGTGCCACCCGCCGATCGACCTGCCGATGATTTCCGCGACCACCACACCCACGGCCAGTCGCACCGCATGTCGGAAGATCGGCGACTGGGGATGCAACTGGGTTCGGATCCGTCGGGCGGTGTGTGCCACGGAGGGAGTTCCGGCGTACAGACCCGGCACTTCGGTGTGGGGTTCCAGGGCATCGCCGAGCCGGTCGTCGGCCGAGCGCCGTGCCAGCTGCACGGCCGACCGCAGCCGCGCGGTCAGATCACGGGGGCTGGGCGCGGTGGAGGCCTCCGCCCACGCGTCCAGCAGGGTCCAGACGTCCCCGGGTGAGCGATGCTCGCGGCCGGTGGCCACGGTACGGGAGATGTCGCCCAGTATCCGCGCGGCTGAGGCCCGCGCCTCCTGGTATCCGGCCTCCTCCGCGGGCACCCTCGGTCGTACGGTCTGGAGGGCGCGGCGGATACGTTCGGCCTCTCCCAGCAGCCCGAACATGGCTGCCGCCGCCGGTCGGCTGAACTGTGGCAGCAGGTCCAGGGACTGCCGGGCCGGGGTGAACGGAGCGTACGGAACCGGGGCGGCTGAGTCGGCCGCGCCCGAGGCGTCGGCGAGTGACGTGTACAGGGCCGCCAGGGTGCGGCGCTGGCCGGCGAACCGAGGACCGTACGGTGGGAGCAGCTGCGTCACCACGATGAATCCGGTCCCGGTCGCGATCCACCCGGCCATCAACAGACCGCCGCGCACGTCGGGGGCGAGATCAGCCGTGATCATCAACCCGATGACGGTGAGGCAGCCCCGGATGCCGGGCGCGATGCCCAACGTGCGCCAGAGGCCGGCTGCGAACGCCGCGACCGCGAGCAGCAGCAGGAACAGCCAGACGGTTCCGTGCACCAGGGCTCCCAGCACCGACATGGCGCTGAAGGACGCGGCCATTCCGAGCGCGTTCACCACACGGTGCCGCAGCGGGTTCAGCAGCGTGCCGATGCCGCAGATGAACGCACCGACGCTCGCCATCGCCCCGGCGACCGGGTCGTCCAACAGCAGGCCGAGGGCGGTGGCGAGCAGCACGCCGAGAACGGCCCGTGCGATCGCCACCGGAGCGGCAAACGCCCGCTGAACTCGCAGCCCCTCCCGGCCGGTCGTGATCAGCGACGACCACCAGTGCATGTCCGGGGCTCCTTACTTCATCGTGCGGCCGAAGGCGCGGGAGAGACCGAGCCGGCCGCAACGGCGCCGCCTCATGTCTCAGCCGGTAGCGACCGTCACCCGTGGTGCGATGGAGTCGGCACGGTCCCTCCTCCAGGCTGAGCGTTCGCGATCCTCCGATCGGCTCGCCCCGGCCGAGCGGTCCGTATGGATTGCCAAGGCGGACTGTGACCACTGTGATGTCGTCGGGGGCGGCGATGGGGCGTTCGGCGAGGGGTGCCGCCGCAGAGATGACTGAGGACACCGGCCGCTGGGTCAACCCGCCGGTGTCTTGGACCACCGTGACGGTCTAGCCGGGCCTCGTCAGGACGGCCTACGCGCCGTGCCCCACATGCGGGTCCGACGCCGTGTGTCGAACGGCAGACGGTCGCTACCCAGGTTACGCCGGGTCGGCGGGGCGGTCGCCGAGACCGCTGAGGCCGCGTTCACGCTCCAGCCGGCAACCAGCACGATCGACTCCCCGGACGTCGGAAGGCCGGCACCGCGCCTGGGCCGTTGTCCGATGCAGGGCTTGGGGTTCCAAGTGCCCGCTCAGGAGACGTTGTTCGCGGGCGCTGAAAGGCCGATCTGAGCCAGTTCTGGGGCGATATTCGTTCCCTGGGTCGGACATGGCGGTCAAGGAGAAACACCGGAAGTCGTCGGTCGTCTTGTTGCGCCCCGAATTCATGGGCCCATCGCGAAAAACCTCGTACAAGGGGCGGACCTCGAATTGAGCATGCGTGGAAATGGCTGTCATCGGTCCGCCCTCGGCGCCGGAGCGCCGAAATTATGCGGGATCTGTCTGTGGCATGCAATCTGGAGGGAGCGGAACCGCGCAGGCGTGAGCGGTTGAGCAGAGGGGGAGACGGCCGACGGCGAACGGCCGGCCATGGACCAGGGCTCGTTGGATGGTACGACCGGGCGAAGGGCATGAGACTCGATGGACGAATACCCGCCGATATCGGAACACGGGCTCATCGGTGATCTGCAGACGGCCGCGCTGGTCTCCACCGAAGGAACGATCGACTGGTTCTGCAGCCCACGGTACGACTCGCCCAGCATCTTCGGAGCGCTGCTCGATCGCAACAACGGTGGCCACTGTTCGATTCGGCCGCGGGTAGAGTCGTACGCCAAGCGCCAGCACTATGGCCCGGACACCTGCGTATTGGTCACCAGATTCCTCACCGAGCAAGGCGTGGGCGCGGTGATCGATTTCATGCCCCCGGCTTTGACGGGCAAGCCCACGAAGAATCACCGCCTGGTACGTCTGGTGCGGTGCGCGCGCGGCGACATCACGTTCGACATCGAGATCGCGCCCCGCTTCGACTACGCACGCGAACCACACGAGGTCACCGCGACCGCGGAGGGGTGGGAATTCGCCGGTAGGCATGAGCGTCTGGCGGTCCACGTCGTGGATTCACTCGGCAACCAGTGTGTGGGCGACGGGCGGATCCGCGAGGGCTCACTGCACCTGACCGCAAGACTGAGGGCCGGTACCTCCGGTGGGGTTCTGCTGGAGACCGCCCCGGACGGGCCGCCCCGCATCATCTCACCGGAAGAGTGCGACGGGCTGCTGGAAGACACGGTGAGGTATTGGCAGGACTGGCTGGCGCACTCTCGGTACACGGGTCGGTGGCGAGAGATGGTCAACCGTTCCGCGATGACACTCAAACTCATGACCTACGCCCCCTCCGGAGCCATGATCGCGGCCCCCACGACCAGCCTGCCGGAACAGATCGGCGGCGAGCGCAACTGGGACTACCGCTATGCCTGGGTCCGCGACACCACTTTGTCCCTGCATGCTCTGCTCGGGATGGGATTCACCGAGGAAGCTGCCGCATTCACGGACTGGATGGGTGATCGTGTCCGGGAGCAGGGCGGTGTGGGAGGGCATCCGCTGAAGGTCATGTACCGGGTGGACGGTTCAGGAAATCTGTGCGAGGAGTCGTTGGACCATTGGGAGGGGTACCGGGCCTCTGCTCCGGTGCGCATCGGTAATGGCGCCGCCGACCAGTTGCAACTCGACATCTACGGGTCCGTGTTGGACTGCCTCCAGCATGCCGACCAGCGTGGTCTGCAGACGAGTTTCGTCAACTGGCAGGCGCTGACGCGCATCGTGGACTGGGTGTGCGACAACTGGGAGCAGCCGGAGGCGGGAATATGGGAGACCCGCGGTGGAGACAAGGACTTCACTTACGGGCGGGTTGCGACATGGATCGCTCTGGACCGGGCCATCCGGATGGCAGCCGCGAGAGGCCGCCCGGCCGAGCTCGACCGATGGATCCGCCACCGTAATGCCGTCTACTTGCAGGTGATGGAGCGTGGCTGGAGTCCGGAGCGGGCCGCTTTCACGCAATACCTGGGCAGTGACGTCCTGGACTCCTCGCTTCTGGTCATGCCGGCGGTGGGGTTCATCGCTCCCCAGGACCCCCGCTGGACGTCCACGATGGAAGCGATAAAGAAGGATCTGGTGTCCGACAACCTCGTCTACCGTTACGATCCGGCCGCTTCCCCGGACGGGCTGCGTGGTTCCGAGGGCACCTTCTCGGCGTGCACCTTCTGGTATGTCGAAGCCCTGGCTCGGGCGGGTCGGGTGCGAGAAGCCCGGCTCGTACTGGAGAGGATGTTCACGTTCGCCAATCATCTCGGTCTGTACTCCGAGGAAATCGGGCTGACCGGCGAACAGCTGGGCAATTTCCCCCAGGCCTTGACCCACCTCACACTCATCAACGCCGCACTGACACTGGACGCGTACCTCGATGACGTGGGCGTGCCGGTCGTCCCCCGTACATCACGGTTCCCGGGGCCGTACTGGGTGTCCGCCCGGTGATCCCGGCCGACGCCGCCGTGGTTCCTCGAACCGCATTGGAGATCTGCCGTAGCCATCGGTCGGGGTGCGCGTTGCGTCCGGCGGCAACGGGAATGAGTTGGAGTGCGGTCACCGGCATCGTCACACTTTCGCACTGTGGTCGAAGGTGACTCGGTGGGCGGCACCCCCGTCCCACAGGACCCCGCTCACTGACCGGAAAGCAGGTGGTCAGGGGCGATCCAGACCCCACGTCTGCAGGGCGAAGGGCCGCCCCTTCTCCTCTCCCCTGATCAGCGGCACGTCGAGCAGTGTGAAGCCCGCCTTGACGGCGACGGCGACGCTGGCCGAGTTCTCCGCCTCCAGCTCCAGGATCACCTGCTTCGCAGCCAGCTCGTCGAAGGCGTACGCGGCCATCACCCGCACCGCCCGTACCGCCAGCCCCTGGCCGCGGTGGGCGGGCCCGACAGCATAGCCGAGCTCCGTACCCTCGGGGGCGCGCCGGAGCATCACCTCACCGAGGGGTGCGCCGCCGTCGACGGTGATGGCGAGCAGGATGGCCGTGCCCTCTGCCCGCAGCTGCCGGTCCCGGTCCAGCCGGGCGCGGCCGGCCGCTTCGTCGAAGGGCGAGACGATCGGTGTCCAGTAGGCGATGTCGGGGTGGTCGAACAGCTCCGGCATCGCGGCCAGGTCCGCCTCCGTCCAGTCACGGAGGACGAGACCCTCTCCCGAGAGTTCGATCCTCTCGGGAAAGGACGACGTGGTGCTGCTCATGGTGGGTGACCTCCCTGGCTTGTTTCAGGACGAGGCAGCATAACCGGGGCGGCAAAAGGCACAGCGACAATTTACGGTGGCGCTCCCGAGTACCGGCCGGCCCGGGAGCCGGCTTCTAGCAGACCGTCCTTGCCCGACACCCCGCCCACCGCACCTCAGCGGTTTGCCGAGGCCGTCGCACCGGGTCAGGACGTCGGACCGCTCATATCGCCGGACGGTAGAAGAACGTCCTCCGTTCACTGATGAGCCCATCGGTGATCCAATACCAGTCCGCGAACCTCTCCACGAGGCTGTCTCCCGAACGGGAAAGTCCGGAGAACTGCCCCCAGCAGCACGCCTGGTCCCCGCCACTGAGGCAGCCGTGGATCTCATGTCTGCCGTGCGCGACCACACGTTCGTTGCGGTAGAAGGTGGTCAGGGAGGAGATGCCGCAGATCGGCGGGTATCCGGGCCGCTCATAGCGGACGGACTCGGTGAACAGGTGGGGTAGGGCGTCCCAGTGCTCGTCGTCGATGACGGTGAACAGCCGCTGGACGAGGCGCTCGTGTCCGGCCATGTCGCTGTCTCGGGCCTCATGCCGCGGGAAGCTGGTCTTCGCGGGACCGGAGGTCCTGAGTGGTGAGGGAGCGGTGTCCACCACGCTGCAACTCCTTGAACCAGTCGATGAAGTGGTCCGTCACGTCGCCTTTGGTGTCCTCGACGATGGCGATCCCGGTGAGCTGGAAGTGCCCCGTCTCCGCCAGGGCGCCGACCTGGATGTGCTCGTTGACCTGCCAGATGATGGTGCCGCCGACACTGCCGTTGTTCTTGCGCTTCACCACCACGAAGGAGATGGGGTACTTGGCCTTCACGGCGTCCAGGGACGCCTCCTGGCCGGGGGCGTTGGCGGTGAGGCCGACGATCCGCCGGTAGTGCTCCAGGTAACTCGGCTCTATGGAGTCCGAGAGGAACAGCGACCGGTCGTCGAGGACGTCGAGGGAGGGGAGTTGAATGAGCCGGTGGTAGACGGCGCCGTGCAGGAGCCGGTTTTCGATGCGGCGCAGATACGCCTCCTGCAGTTCTTCGATCGCCGGGTCGGAGCCCTGCTGGAACACCTCGACGAACGAGTTCACAGCCAGGATCTCATCACCCTGACGTGCCTTCTCGACGACCTCGCCCGCCTTGCGGTACAGGGTCCTTGCCTGTTCGAGGTGTCTTGCCTCGGTGCCGCGGCGTGCCGGGTAGTAGCGGATCGACGCGCCCGTGCGATCCCGGAACTCGTCGAACGACTCCTCCATGCTGTCGCGCATGCGATGCAACTCTGCACGGGTGAGCTGTCCTTCGCGGGCCGTGTCGGACGACGTGCCCATGGTGGCGTAGACCAGGAAGGCGAGCAGGACCAGCACGCCGATGAGAAGGCCGGTCTGGGATGCACTGATGCCGTCGCCGAGCCAGTCCTGGAAGATGTTCAGTACAGCGGCGAACGGAATGGCCGCCAGGAACGTGGCGATCAGCCGGATCACACGGAGCCGTACGGTGCTGCCCTCTTGCTGACCGTCCGGAGACGAGTTCCCCCGTTGTGTGGCCATGGCGCATGGTTCCTCTCGTCAGGCGCTCTTGTGTCCTCATGGGTCGGTGTTTGAGGGGGTGGCAAAGTCAATGTCCTGTTTAGCAGTGTGCGTTCAGCACTGGGAAGTCCCGTACCTGGGCGGGTGGATGACCACATCCGGCTCAAGAGATGTCGTCATGACGGAGCCGTGCGTTCCTCTGGTCCGCGGCAGCGCGCAGACCCGTCGGCTCCGGGCGCGACGGATGGGTCCGCCCGGCATCCAGCTTCAAGGAGTGCGGGGTATCCGGTCGCGGTGCGCTTCATCGCTTCACCTCTTGACGCGACTGGTTCAGACCTTTAAGTTCACAGGTCACCAACGCTCCATGAATGCGCTCAACGTTCAGCCTGTTGAACTCAGCTCCACGGCTCCCCCCACCATCAGCCGTACGAGAAAGGCTGGAATCCCCATGGCCGTGCCACCCCCCACCTCACCTCGCAGCGCACGCGGACCAGTTGCGGTCACCCGCGCCGTGCTGCGGCTGGTCGTCCTGCTGGCAGCCCTGCTCGGTCTGTCCGGTCCGCCCGCGCAGGCGACGACACAAGCGTCCCCGTTCAAGGTTCTGGCTCTCTACAACGGCACATGGGACGCCGCGCACATCAGTTTCGTGCACGAGGCGAACGACTGGTTCCCCCGGCAGGCGGCGGCGAACGGATTCACCTACACCGCCAGCAACGACTGGAACCTCCTCGCCAACGGCGGGGTCAACGGTTACCAGGTGGTGCTCTTCCTCGACGACCTGCCGCAGACCGCTTCACAGCGAGCCGGCTTCGAGCAGTACATGCGCAACGGCGGGGCGTGGATGGGCTTCCATGTCTCGGCCTTCACCACCGACGCCTCGAGCTGGTCCTGGTACCACAACCAGTTCCTCGGCAGCGGAAACTTCAAGTCCAACACCTGGGGACCGACGACGGCCGTCCTGCGCGTCGAGGACCGCACCCACCCGTCGACCGTGAACCTGCCGTCCAGTTTCACCTCTTCGGTCAGCGAGTGGTACAGCTGGTCCAACGACCTGCGCCAGAACCCGGACATCAAGATCCTGGCCTCCGTCGACCCGAGCAGCTTCCCGCTCGGCACCGACCCCAACCAGACCTGGTACAGCGGCTATTACCCGATCCTGTGGACGAACACCAAGTACCGGATGCTGTACGCCAACTTCGGCCACAACGCGATGGACTACGACACCAACACCACCCTGTCGTCCACCTTCGCCAGCGCCACACAGAACCGGTTCGTGCTCGACGGGCTCAAGTGGCTCGGCGGAGCGGGCGACACCCAGCCGCCCTCCGATCCGATCTCGGGGACCGCTTGGTACACGGTGCGGAACACCGGGAACGGCACCTGCGTCGACACGCGTGCCGCGGCCACCGCGAACGGTACCGCCGTCCAGCAGTACGTGTGCAACAACACCGGGGCGCAGCAGTTCCAGTTCCAGGCCACCGACGGCGGGTACGTCCGTATCGCCGCCCGCGGCAACCCCCAGCAGGTCGTCGACGTCACCGACCGCTCCCAGGCGGACAACGCCCCACTGCAGCTGTGGTCCTACGGCGGCGGTCAGAACCAGCAGTGGCAGCCGGTCCAGGAGACGGGCGGGCGCTACCACTTCGTCGCCCGCCACAGCGGCAAGTGCATCAGCGCCGCCTCCACCGCGGGCAACAGCATCCAGCTCACCCAGCGAACCTGTGACGGATCCGGCGCGCAGAGCTTCCAGCTGACGGCGCAGTGAGCCCGCTGCGCTCTCCCCTCCTCGGAAGGCCCCCCACATGACCCGTTCCCAGTTCCTCGCGACGACCGTCGTCGCGGGTCTCGTCGGCACGCTGGCCGTGTTCGGCACCGGCAGCGCCAACGCCGCCAACCCGAAGGTGGCGCCCGGCGGGAACTTCGACCTGTCGATATGGCAGCTCCAGGAGCCGGTCGGTTCCCCCGGGTCCCCGACCACGATCCCCTCGTCCAGGCTCCAGGGAGCCAACGGGTACCAGGACGACTACTTCTACACCGACACCCGCGACGGCGCGATGACCTTCTGGGCGCCCGAGAAGGGCGTCACCACGCCCAACTCCAACTACGCCCGCTCCGAACTACGGGAGATGAACCGCGACGGCAGCGCCGCGAACTGGTCGCTCAGCGGCACGCACCGGATGAGCGCCACTCTGCGCGTGGTGTCCGTGACGTCCAACGTGTGCGTGGGGCAGATCCACCTGGGCACCGGGGGCTCATCTACCAAACCGCTGCTCGAGCTCTACTACCACTCCAACGGCGACATCGTGCTGGGCACCGAGAACTCCCCGTCCGGCGGTCAGACCCTGCACCCGGTGGGACACGTGTCCATCGGCAAGACATGGACCTACACCATCGGCGTCTCCGGCGGGAACACCATCGACCTGACGGTCAACGGCAGCACGACCCACTACGCCATCCCTTCGTCCTTCAAGCCGTACAAGCAGTACTTCAAGGCCGGTTCCTACAACCAGTCGTCCTCGGACAGCACCACCAAGGGGGCCCGGGTCGGCTTCTACGGTCTGACCGTCTCCCACAGCTGATCGGCCGCTCGCGGCGCGATCATCCGTCTCTCCTGTCCTCCGCGCAGCCTGTGGGGCGTTCGCGGCACCGCGGCGCCCCACACCGGATCACCGCACGCCGGGGAGGGGTGCCCTCGGCCGGGATCCGGGGTACCCGAGGTGACACCTCGACGAAGGAGCGACATGACCACGTACGTGATCACCGTGCCCGGCACCTTCACCGACTCGCTCGCGGCCGGGCGGCGAGCCGAGCTGGCACGAGCACTGCGTCCGGCCGATCCACGGCGGACCCAGCTGGGGAACGAAGAGGATCTGGACGTGTTGAGCGTCAATGAGGACAACACCTTCACCATTCGCCTCACCGTCGAGGCGGAGAGCGGCCCTCATGCGGAGGAGAACGCCCGGCACCTCGCCGACTCCGCCCTGCGCGCCGCAGGGCTGGACGAGAACAGCGCCCCCCTCGGTCCGGCGGTGATCACGGGAATCGACTCGGACATCTGAGGCATCCGCGGCTCAGGGCTGCCCCTCGCGCCCCGTACCGTGCGCGGAGGGCATGCCCGGAACATCGCGGTGAGGTGTCGAGCGGCGGCGAATTGCCCGGACCTGGCATCGGAAGGATCATGGAAGACCCCGCAGGGGTCGCTGAGGGATCCACCCGTGCCAGTGAGGAACGCGAAGATGCCCGACCCGACACCGCCGCGCACGCCGACGACGGCCGAGGAGCCGGAGCCGGGGTCGATGGAGCAGGCTCTGCCCACCTCCTTCAGCGTGCGACTCGGAGTGCTGCTGGCCGTGGTGGGCGGGTCGCTGGACGCGTACACGTTCGTCAGCCGGGACGGAGTGTTCGCCAACGCCCAGACCGGCAACATCGTTCTGCTGGGCGTCGAAGCCGCAAAGCGGCAGTGGTGGCAGGCCCTGCAGCACGTGCCGCCGGTTCTCGCCTTCCTTGTGGGCGTTGTCGTCGCCGAGTCCCTGCGGCGGCCGCGCGTGGTGGCGGTCGTACGCTGGCCCGCCCGCAGCGCCCTCGTCCTGGAGATCCTCGTGCTGATCGGCGTCGGGTTCATCCCGGGCCGCGCGCCGGACACCCTGGTGACCGTGCTGATCGCGTTTGTCGCATCGGTGCAGGTCACGAGCTTTCGCACACTGGTCGACACGGCGTACAACACCACGATGACCACGGGGAATCTGCGGACCGTGATGCAGAGCGCCTACCTCGCCGTCATGGAGCGGGACAGCGTGGCGGCGCACCGGGCGCGTCGGTTCGCGGCTGTGATCTGCGGGTTTCTCCTGGGAGCGGTGGGGGGCGCCTGGCTCACCGCGGTCCTCGGCACCCACGCCGTCTGGGTGATGTCCGTGCTCCTGGTCATGGGGCTGGCCCTGTTCCTTCATGACGAGCGGGTCCTGGCCCGCCGGGTCGCGGGGCGGGGGTGCCGCCATGCGTAACCGCACGTGCTTCTGCGTGGCTTATCAGCGGCGTGGCTGCCGCGGCTCGATGTGCGCGGGCCAACATAATGGGCCGTTCCGTCTGATCCACTACGGTCTGGAAGGCTTCGCACCATGACGCACCCCGGCCTGCCTCGTGTCAACGGTGTCGTACGTCGTGGTGTGCTGCGCGCCGTGTCGGCCGTCGGAGGGACCGCCGCCGTCGCCGCGCTGGGCTCGCCGTTGCGCGCCGGCAATGTCTCCGCACAGGTCTCAGGCGCGCGGCCGGGGACGCCGCCCGCCTCCCGGATCGGGCCCGCGGACCCGGAGAAGGCGCAGGAGATCCGGGCCGAGTTCCTGCACGCCTGGAACGGCTATCGCAAGTACGCCTGGGGGCACGACGAGGTGCTGCCCGTCTCGGGCGGCTACCGGGAGTTCTTCTCCGGCCGCCATCCCGTGGGCCTGTCCATCGTCGAAGCCCTCGACACACACTACGTGATGGGCCTGGACGACGAGGTCGACCGCTGCGTGCAGTGGATCCGGACCCGGCTGGACTTCGACCTGGACACCGACTTCCACGTCTTCGAAGCGATCATCCGCCTGGTGGGAGGGTTGCTCGCCGGCTACCTCGCCACCGATGACCGACAGCTGCTGGCGCTGTGCGTGGACCTGGCGGACCGGCTGCTGCCCGCCTTCACCAAGTCACCCACCGGCATGCCCTACCGGCGGGTCAATCTGCGCACCGGCGTCGTGTCGGGCTCCAGGGTGCCGCTCGCGGAGATCGGCACCAACATTCTGGAGCTCGGGGTCCTGTCACAGGTCACCGGCGACCCCCGATACTTCCGCGCGGCCAAGCGCGCACTCGCCGCCGTCGTGGAGCGCCGCTCCTCCCTCGATCTGGTCGGTACCACCATGGACGTGGAGACCGGCCGCTGGGTCGATCGCGCGGACATCGGTCCCAATCCGCCGGCGGACTCGTTCTACGAGTACCTGTGGGGTGGCTGGGCGATGTTCGGTGACAGCGACTGCCTGAACTGGTTCCGCGTCTTCGACGCCTCTCTCAGGAAGCACCTCGCGGAGAGGACGGGTGGTCTGCTCTGGTTCAAGCAGGTCGACTTCCGCACCGGAGCCCTGCTGGGGCGGCGCCAGTCCTGCCTCGCCGCCTGCGTCCTGTCGGTCGGCGGCGACGAGGCGCTGGCCGCCGACTACCACCGGTCCTGGACGGCGGTGCAGGAGAAGTACCTCGTGCTCCCCGAGGAGATCGACTACCGCCGCCTGAGCGTGCTGACGCCCGGCAACGCGCTGCGCCCGGAGTACGCCAACAGTGCGTTCGACCTGTACTGGCGGACCGGGGACCCCGTCTACCGGGCCGCCGCCTGGCGCTACTTCCAGAACCAGAAGACGTTCCAGCGGGTCCCAGGCGGCTACACCGTCGTGACGGACGTGACGAGGCGGCCCATGCCGAAGGGCGACTACTGTCCGGCGTACGTCTTCGCCGAGAACTTCAAGTGGCTCTACCTGACCTTCGCCGACGCCGAGCGCTTCGACTACGGCACCGGCTATCTCAGCACCGAAGCGAAGATCCTGCGCGGTCTGCGAGGCCGAGGCACCGCACCCACCGTCACCGGAAAGGCCGTACAGGACGCGTGAATTCCACACGCCCATCCGCGTTACCCGCTCACTTGGCGCGCTCGGGGCGGCGACCAGGGGGTTGTGAGGGTTCCGGTAAGGGGGCCGTCGCCTTGATCGGCCGGACCTGCGGGGCGTCGGGGGTGAGGTCCACCGACTCGCCGTGGTGAATGATCCGAAGGGATTCCCCGCCCACGAGGGTGTACGTGGTCTCGGACTTCGTGATCTCGACACGCAGGCACCGCCCGCGGACGTTGACGGAGAAGGCGAGCCGGTCGAGCGCCTCGGGCAGCCGGGGCGCGAAGTACAGGGACTCGTAGTGGTGGCGCATGCCACCGAAACCGGAGACCAGCGCGATCCAGGAACCCGCCAGTGAGGCGATGTGCAGTCCGTCGCGGGTGTTCTTCTCCAGGTCGTCCAGATCCATCAGCGCCGCCTCGCACAGGTAGTCGTAGGCCAGGCGCAGATGGCCCACCTCGGCGGCGATGACTGCCTGGACGCACGCAGACAGCGAGGAGTCCCGCACGGTCAGCGGCTCGTAGTAGGCGAAGTTCCGCGCTTTGTGGGCGTCGTCGAAGGCGTCGCCGCGCAGGTACATCGCCAGCACGAGGTCCGCTTGTTTGATCACTTGCTTGCGGTACAACGCGCTGTACGGATAGTGCAGCATGAGCGGGTAGTCCTCGGGGCGGGTGCGGGAGAAGTCCCACGCCTCGTGGCGGGTGAAACCCGCCGACTGCTCGTGGATGCCCAGTGCGCTGTTGTAGGGCACGGCCATGGCCTTGGCCGCTTCGCGCCAGGCGGCGATCTCCTCCACGTCCACGCCGAGTTCGTCGGCCTTCTCGGGATGACGTTCGGCGGAGTCGGCGGCGGCCTGCAGGTTGGCCTGGGCCATGAGGTTGGTGAACGTGTTGTCGTCCGACAGCGCGCTGTACTCGTCGGGGCCGGTGACGCCGTCGATGTGGAAGTGCCCCTGGGAGTCGTGATAGCCGAGGCCTGTCCACAGCCTGGCGGTCTCCACCAGCAGTTCCACGCCTGTCTCGCGCTCGAAGTCCCGGTCGCCGGAGACCGCGACATAGCGCAGCACGGCATGGGCGATGTCGGCGTTGATATGGACGGCAGCGGCTCCGGCCAGCCAGTAGCCGGAGCACTCCGCCCCGTCGATGGTGCGCCAGGGGAAGGCGGCGCCCGGCAGTCCCAGCTGGCGGGCCCGGGCACGGGCCGTGGGCAGGGTGTCCTGGCGCCACTGCAGCGCCGCCGTGGCGCTGCGGGGGTGTGTGAAGGTGAGCACGGGGAGGACGAAGGTCTCCGTGTCCCAGAAGGAGTGCCCGTCGTATCCCGAACCGGTCAGGCCCTTGGCCGGGATGGCCCGTTGCTCGGCCCGGGCGGCCGCCTGCAGGACGTGGAAGAGTGCGAATCGGACGGCCTGCTGGATCTGCGGGTCGCCGTCGACCTCGACATCGGCGTGCTCCCAGAACTCGTCGAGAAAGGCGCGCTGCTGGTCGAGCAGGCCCTGCCAGCCGACGCTGCGGGCGCCGGCGAGCGCGGCTTCCACCTGGTCCCGCAGCGAGGGCATCGAGCGGATCTGGGACCAGCCGTAGGAGACCATCTTCTCCAGCCGGAGCGTCTCTCCGGGCTTGAGGTCGGTGATGATGGTGAACCGGGCGACGTCGTCGGAGCTTTCGCCGGCCGACTCGATGGGCTCCGGGCCCAGGACGTTGTGGTCGGCGGCCGCGGCGACGCGCAGACCGCTGCGTTCGGTCTGGTGGATCAGGCGCAGCCGTGCGCCGTTGTTGTAGTGCTCCTCGCCCCGGAGAGGGGATTCGAGGGCTGCTGCGACCCGTGGATCGCCCTCCGGGTGCGGCAAGGGCTCGTTCGCCACGAGTTCCGACTGGACGACGAGGCGGACCTCCTCGTCCAGTGGCTCCACCTCGTAGGCGATGGCGGCGACGGCGCGATGGGTGAAGGAGACCAGGCGGGAGGAGCGCAGGCGGATCCTCTTGCCTGCGGGCGAGGCCCACTCGCACACCCGGTGCAGGACCCCCGCTCGCAGGTCGAGCATGCGTTCGTGTGAGAGCAGTCGGCCGTAGCGCAGGTCGAACTGTTCGTCGTCGACCAGGAGCCGGACGAGCTTGCCGTCGGTGACGTTGATGACCGTCTGACCGGACTCGGGGTAGCCGTATCCGGCTTCGGCGTAGGGGAGGGGATGCACCTCGTGGACGCCGTTGAGGTAGCAGCCGGGCAGTCCGTGTGGCTCACCCTCCTCGAGGTTGCCCCGCCAGCCGATGTGTCCGTTGGACAGGGCGAACACGGATTCGCTCTGGGCCAGGACGTCCCAGTGCAGGCCGGTCTCACGTACGCACCAGGGCTCGACGCTGTAGGCCGGATGGCTGATCACGGGCGCTCCTCGAGCAGTTCGGCCAGGTCGTCGACCACGGTGTCGGCGCCGTGTCGGCGCAGGGCGTCCGCCTGGCCGACTCGGTCGACGCCCACGACATAGGCGAAGTGGCCCGCCCGTCCGGCGTCCATGCCGGCCAGGGCGTCCTCGAAGACGGCCGCGGCGGCCGGTTCGACGCCGAGATCGTGGGCGGCGGCCAGGAAGGTGTCCGGATGCGGCTTGCCGGGGAGCCTGCGCTCGACGGCGACCACTCCGTCGATCCGGACGTCGAACCGGTCCTCGATGCCCACCGACACGAGGATGTCGCGGCAGTTGGCGCTGGAGGAGACGACGGCCGTGGCGAGACCGGCCGCGCGGACCGCTTCCACGTAGCGGACGGAGCCCGGGTAGGCCTCGACACCCTGTGTGTGGATCTTCTCCAGCAGCAGGCCGTTCTTGCGAGAGCCCAGACCGTGCACGGTGTCCCGTTCCGGAGGGTCGTCTTCCGTCCCTTCGGGGAGTTCGATCCCCCGCGAGGCCAGGAAGGACCGGACCCCGTCGGCGCGTGGCCGCCCGTCGACGTATTCGTCGTAGTCGGCGACCGGATCGAACGGCCGGAATCCCGGGCCTTCCCGGCGCCGGAGGAAGTCATCGAAGGTCTCCTGCCAGGCGGCGGCGTGCACCACTGCTGTCTTGGTCAACACCCCGTCCAGGTCGAACAGGCATGCGCGCACGGTGTCTGGAAGGCCCAGGTTTTTCATGTTTTATGGTTGCCCGCTCCGCTGCTGCTCCATTCCCGCCGGTCGTCCGGCAGGACGGTCGCTGCGGCCGGTTCATGGCCCCTTCCCGGCGGCCGTAGAGGTGCCTACGGCGATCGATCGCGCGCAGGTGCGGGTCCGCCGGACGGGCCGATCGGGTGAGGCGGTGGCCGCGCACTCGATTCCGCGAACGCGCCGACGTGGCCCTCGCAGGCATCCCGGAAGCGCCGCGGGAGCGTGTGTGCGCAGCGGTTCGCTCCGGTGCGACAAGCGCCGGTCGTCACCCGTTCGGCCGGGCCGTCGAAAAAACCTGTGCGACGGCGATGAGTTTGGGCGAAGGTAAAGGTCTCCCCATGCGTAGCCCAAGCGCGCGGAAGGACTCAAGCATGAGCACGCAGGCATCCGGCCTGGCGGTGGAGACCGCAGGCCTGGTGAAGACGTTCGGTGAGACCAGAGCCGTGGACGGAGTGGACCTCGCGGTCCCCGCCGGCACGGTCTACGGAGTCCTCGGCCCCAACGGGGCGGGCAAGACCACCACGGTCAAGATGCTCGCCACTCTCCTCAGGCCGGACGGCGGTGAAGCGCACGTCTTCGGCCATGACGTCGTGCGCGAGGCCGACGAGGTACGCGGCCGGGTGAGCCTCACGGGGCAGTACGCGTCGGTGGACGAGGACCTCACCGGCACCGAGAACCTGGTCCTGCTGGGCCGCCTTCTCGGGCACGGTAAGAAGGCCGCACGACATCGTGCGGGTCAGCTGCTGGAGACCTTCGGGCTCACGGACGCGGCCGCGAAACAGGTCAAACACTACTCGGGCGGCATGCGACGCCGCATCGACATCGCCGCGTCCATTCTGAGCACGCCCGATCTCCTCTTCCTGGACGAGCCGACGACGGGTCTCGACCCACGGAGCCGCAACCAGGTCTGGGACATCGTGCGCGCGGTCGTCGCCCAGGGCACGACCGTGCTGCTCACCACTCAGTACCTGGACGAGGCCGATCAGTTGGCGTCGCGGATCGCCGTCATCGACAAGGGCAGGGTCATCGCCGAGGGCACCAAGGGCGAACTGAAGGCGTCCGTGGGAGCCGGATCCGTACATCTGCGGCTGCGGGACCCGGACCAGCGCGCCGAGGCGCACCAGGTGCTGAGGACGGCGCTGGCGGCCGAGGTGCAACTGGAGCCCGACCCGGTGGCGCTGACCGCCCGCCTGGCCGCGGAGCCAGGCGACGGCGCCGCCGACCGAGCCGCCCGAGCCCTGGCGGAACTGTCCAGGGCAGGGATCACCGTCGACAACTTCTCCCTGGGGCAGCCCAGCCTGGACGAGGTGTTCCTCGCCCTGACCGGGCACGACACAAAGGACGAGGTGGCGGCATGACCACGGTCACGAGCACCGAAGACGGCAAGGAACTCGCCCCGGTCAGGACGGAGTCGCTGGCCGCCCTCCTGGTCACCAGGGAGCGGCCCCCGCGGCCCAGTTCCCTGTCGACATCGCTGACGTTCGGATGGCGCGCGATCCTCAAGATCAAGCACGTGCCCGAACAGCTCTTCGACGTCACCGCGTTCCCCATCATGAACCTGCTGATGTTCACCTACCTCTTCGGCGGTGCGCTGGCAGGGTCGCCCAGCGAGTACATCCAGTTCGTACTGCCGGGCATCCTGGTGATGTCGGTCGTGATGATCACGATGTACACGGGAGTCTCCGTGAACATCGACATCGAGAAGGGTGTCTTCGACCGATTCCGCTCACTGCCGATCTGGCGGCCGTCGGCAATGGTCGGCTATCTGCTCGGCGACGCCCTGCGCTACACGATCGCGTCCGCCGTCATGCTCACCGTCGGTCTGGCCCTCGGCTACCGACCCGGCGGCGGCATCGGGGGCGTGCTCGCCGGGATCGCCCTGCTGCTCGTCTTCTCCTTTGCCTTCTCCTGGATCTGGACCATGTTCGGGCTGATGCTGCGAACCGAGAAGTCGGTGATGAGCGTGAGCATGATGGTGATCTTCCCGCTCACCTTCCTGTCCAACGTCTTCGTCGACCCCAGGACCATGCCGGGCTGGCTGCAGGCCTTCGTCAACAACAGCCCGATCACCCATCTGGCGGCCGCAGTGCGCGGGCTGATGGCGGGGGACTGGCCGGCCGGCGAAGTCGCCTGGTCGCTGGGGTGGGCGGGGCTGTTCCTGCTGGTCTTCGGTCCGGTGACGATGCGGCTGTACAACCGCAAGTAGGCGGTCCCTCGACCGGATTCGCGGCGGCCGTCGCGGGCTGGGCATCGGGGGCGTGGGTGGCGCGCTGCGGCATGCACCCAGAAGGGTTGCACCCGGTGCCAGGACGTCGTCACGCTCACACGACTGCGGGCGGCCGCCGCCACAAGTGGGCGCCCACCGCGGCGACGAGCAGGATCACGCACCCCGCGAGCACCAGGCCGGCGTCCGCCACTCCCAACGCCTTGGTCAGAGCACCGACTCCGACCACGGGAAGTGAGATCCCCACATAGGCGACGACGAAGAACGCGGAGATGGTGGCACCACGATGCATGTCCGGGGCCGCGGAGCTCACCGCGGTCAGGCCCGCCCGGAACGCCATGCCCTGTCCCACGCCCGCGATCACGGCCCCCACGACGAGCACCGGCAATGACTGCGACAGGAGGGAGGCTCCTACCAGGAAAAGGCCTACGACGAGGATGAGGCATCCCAACGGAAGGGCGTTACGGGTGCCCACGCTTGTCATGAGCAGTTGTCCGCTCGTGGAGGCGCAGAACAGGGAGAAGACGACGGCCCCGACCACCGCCAGATTGTGTTCGCCGAGTGTCTTGGCGAGGAAGTCGGGGGCGACCGCCGTGAACAGGCCGAGCACCGCGAAGCCGGCGAAGGCCGAGAGAGCACAGGACGCGAACACGCCACGCACCTCGGGCGGGATCTTCACGCCCTGTGGCCGCAGCGGGGGCCGGGGGCCGCTGTGGTGCACCGTCTCCGGGAGCAGTCGGGTCATCGCGAACGCCACCGCCAGCAGCGCCAGGTGGACGGCGAAGGGCAACGTGAGCGGCCAGGGGGTGTACTCGGCGAGGATGCCGGCGACCAGGGGGCCGAGGCCGAGGCCGCCCATGTTGGCGGCCGTAGCCGCGAATCCGGCGCGGGCCCGCCGTTCCTCGGGAGCGAGTTCGAGGACGGCGGCGGTGCCGGTGCCGCTGAACAGGCCCGCGGAGAAACCGGACAGGACGCGGCCGACGTACAGCAGTGGCAGACCGGTCTCGAACAGGAAGCACACCGCGCTCAGCGCAGACAGGCCGATCGCGAGGAAGAGGACCGGGCGTCGCCCCACCACGTCGGAGAGGTTTCCGGCGATCAGCAGGGCGCTGATCACGCCCAGCGCGTAGACGGCGAACACAACGGTCACGATCAGTTCGGAGAATCCGAGCTCTTCGCGGTACAAGCCGTACAGCGGTGTCGGCAGGGTGGTGCCCATCATGCCCACCGCGAAGACGGCCGCCGCTGCCACGTACCCGGGCCGGGGGGCTCGTGACCGGTGTGGGGTGTCACGAGTGATCACGTCTCATCTCACCACAGCTGTCCGTTGCGGTGCGGCAGGCGAGGTCGCCGGAACGGCCGTGCCCCTGTCCGGTGAGGGACCGGGGCACGGCCTATTCCGTTGTGTCGCACCCACATCGCCGGCGGTGGCCTTTGAGTCGGCGTGCGGCGGCCGCCCTCCTGAACGCGGTACGGGTGCGTCAGCCGGCCGAGTCGAGATGCTCGACGAGTGCGGCGCGGAAGGCGTCGGGCTGGTCCAGATGCGGTCCGTGGCCGGAGTCGGGGATCACCACTTCACGGTAGTTGCCGTAGGTGTCGAGGACCGCTCGGGTCTGCGACACCATCGGCTGCGGCGGGAACACCTCCGCACCCGGCCAGCCCGGCACCGCACCGATCGACCCCAGATAGGCAAGGTCGTACAGCGAGGTGTCCGAGACGATGACGTCGTCGGCGCCTCGAAGCCAGAGCACGGGCGGCTTGGGGTCGACCGAGGACAGATCGGGGATCCGGAAGTGGACCGGCGCCATGGTGTTCAGCACGCCCCGGTCTCCGGGTGCGATGCCGGGCCATGCCTCCGTGGTGGCGACGGTGCCCGGGTAGTGGTCGTCCCCGGTACGTGTGGACAACATGGAGGCGACCAGCGTGTCCAGATGCTCCGGTACGAACGGCGGTTTGACGTAGTGCGCGAGCAGGACCTGGCGCGGGGACAGAGCGGACTCCTCACCGGTGTCGCCGGCGGCGAGCCGCTGTATGAAGTCCGGGTTGGCACCGCCCGCGCCGGAGCCCGCGCCGCTCGGATGGCTCAGAGCGCCCTCGATGCCGCGGGTGCCGCCGAAACCGAACGGCGAGACCGGGTTCACCAGGGTCAGTGAGGCGATCGCCGTCGGCTCGTCCAGCAGGTACTGCAGCAGCACACCACCGCCCATGCTCCAGCCGACCAGGTGAGCGGGGGCGATGTCCATGGCGGACACCAGCGCGGCGAGGTCGTCCGCGTAGTCGGACAGTCCCCGGGTGGCGTCCACCGGTTCGGGGTCGGTGGCGCCGAAGCCGCGCAGATCCACCGCCAGCGGGCGGAAGCCGTCCGGCAGGGCGAGCATCGTCGTCTGCCAGAACAGGCTCGAGGACACATTGCCGTGGACGAACACGACCGGTGTACCGGTTCGTCCGTCCACCTCCAGCACATTGACGGTCAGTCTCTTGGTGGTGATCCGGCGTGCGCTGACGCCGGGCAGCAGGGTGGTCATTCTGGTTCCTCTCTCAGCCGAGCCAGCTTGCGACCTGTGACTCGACGGCGGGGTACCAGCCGAGTTCGAGATGGTTGGCGCCGGCCACCAGTGCGGTGCCGGCCACCGTGCCGATGCCTGTCCTGGACAGCGCGCTGCTTTGGAACACCACTCCGTCGCTGGGTCCGCGGTTCTCGTTGTAGATACCGACGACCGTGGGGGATCCCCCGGCCAGCAGATACGTCTGCACCGATGCCGGAACTCCCGCCTGCTGGATCCGCGAGATCAGCGAGCCGGCGTCGATCGCGGCCTGGATGCCGGGACCGGCGGTGTAGAAGCCCTGGCCGCCGTAGTACGTGGTGTACCAGTCCTGTTGGGTCTGGTCGATGCCGTAGGTGCCGTCGAAGCGTGCCAGCATCTGCCGCTGCCCCGGATAGCAGTCGTACCCTCCGCTCGGCACGAACGAGAACTCCGGATGGTGGGCGTAGACGCCGTAGCACGTCATGTACGCGTGCGGTGCGGGGGAGTTGACACTGCCGCCGCACTCCGGCCAGATCGAGAGGTCGTGCGCCCAGCCGTGTGCGAAGGGGTAGTCGTAGCCTGCGTTGGGGCCGCCGAGCGTGATGAGCTTGCGTACGTCACCGGCGTAGGCGCGGCCCCAGCTGGGCTTGACCGACGACACGTACATCCGCGCGGACATCTCGCCCTTGCTCCAGCCGACAAGATCGACGCTGGACACGCCCAGTTTGGCCTTGATGATTGCGACCGCGTCGCCGACCTCCTGGGCCTGCATCAGGTTGTCGCCCTCCTTGTGCGCGAACCCGATGGCGAACACCCGGTACCCGGCGTGGGAGAGGTACTGCACCATTCCGGTGCTCGGGCAGCTCAGGGCACCGCAGCCGAAACCGCCGGACTCGCCGGGATCGGCCCATGCCCGGTCCGGGTTGTCGTTGGCGCCGTGCACCAGCAGGACGGGTGTGGCCTTCGGGTTCGTGTTCCAGCCGGGCGCGTGGTAGAGCAGGAATCTCCCGGAGAACGGTCGTTTGACGTTGCCGAAGTACGTCAGACGCTGTCCGTCCTGGTCACCGCGACCGTCCGGCGGGTAGCTCTCCTGAGTGAAGCCGGGCGTGGTGTCCAGGTACCGCTCCACGGTGGACCAGCCGTTGGCGACACTGGAGTAGGTGGCCTCCAGGGAGAGGTAGGAGGGTACCGCCGCGTGGGCGGGGGCCGGTGCCACCAGCGCGCCGAGTACCGCCGCGACCATGACCATCCATAAGCGACGCATACGCATGGAGATGCCTTTCTGGCTACAGGGTTTCGGCGACCGAGGCGGCGCCGTGCGTACCGAGCAGGATCGTGTAGTGGTTGCTGCCGTCGACGGTGCGCACCGGCATCCGGGCTGCGATGGGCGCCGGGTCCTGGTAGAGGCCCGGCAGGGCACCCAGCATCCCGAACTCGGCGCGCAGGAACTGCACTTCGTGCCGCAGCCGGGCCCATGCTCCGGCAGCGGCGCCACCGGTGTACAGGTCGACCGAGTCGTCCCTGACCGCGTCGGCCGAGGCCTTGCTGCGCAGTTCGCCCGGGTCGCCCGTCAGGTCGTAGTCCACGTAGGCCTCCACGGCCGGTGACCAGTCGGCGAACGCCGGGTGCGCGCGCCAGTGGTCGCGGTAGGCCTCGCGGTCGTTGAAGCGCATGGTCAGCCGTGCGGCGGCGGGACCGATGACGGCGGCGAGCTGCTCCTCGGGCGTCTCGCCCGGCGGTAGCGGCAGCGGCGGGCCGCCGTCCACGAGAATCAGCCGCTGCACCCGTTGCGGATGGCGGTCGGCGAGCACCAGAGCGACGAAGCCCCCCATCGAGTGCCCGGCGACCACCGCGTCGGCGCATCCCAGGGCATCCAGTACGGCCGCACAGTCGTCGGCGTGCCGCGCCATCCCGTACGGGCCGGGCAACGCGCTGCTGTCACCCCGTCCTCGGAGGTCCGGCGCGATCAGCAGGGTGTCCTCGGGTAGTCGCTCGGCCACGAGCCGCCAGGCCTGGTGCGAGGAGGTGACGCCATGGACGGCCAGCACGGCCCGGCTGCCGCTGCCCCACAGCCCGACGGTCAGCTCACCGTCCGTCATGGGCACGGACATCCGCCGATACGCGGTCATCGGGCACTCCCGTCGCCGCTCAGGTAAGCGGTGCCGCTGATGTGCGCGGCGTCCGGGCAGCGCGGGCGCAGAGCCGCCGGGGAGACCTCGGGCCGGTCGCCGAAGCTCCAACTGCTGGGATCGGTTCGCATGTTCAACTCCACGATCTTCGATGATGGGCCGCAGGGTGGGAGACCTCGGACGGCGCGCGACCTCGATCGGTGCCGCACGGTGCATATGGGCCATGCCGGTCAGGCAGTGAGAGGTCTCGTGCGGTCCCCTCCGGCGCCCTCACTCCTGGACTCCGAGGATCCGTGCCACGACCGAGGCCGTGTCGGCCAGTACGTTCTCGGGCACCGGCTCGTTGTCGTGCCAGAGCACCCATCGCATGCCGACCATCTCGCCGAGACCCATCAGTGCCCAGGCCATCAATTCCGGTTCGCCGGGCGGGATCTCACCCGAGTCCATCGCGGCGCGCAACCGCTTGGTGTACCCGGAGACGATCCGGTCGTAGTGCTGACGAAGCTGGTGAGGTGCCACGAACTCTGCCTGCCGCATGATCCGGTAGAGCCCGGGGTGATCGGCGACGAACGCGAAGTAGGCGGCGAACCCGGCTCGTTCGGCGGCGAGCCGCGAGCCGCCCGACTCGGACGCCGTGGTCATCGCCTGTCGTACCCGGCGGTTGAGGTCGTCGACCAGTTCCTCGAACAGCTCCCGCTTGCCGGGGAAGTAGATGTAGAACGTTCCCTGCGCGACCCCGGCCGCCTCCGTGATTTTCACGATCGACGCGTCGTGGTATCCCAGTTCCACGAACACCGTCTCGGCCGCGTCGAGGATGCGCTGGCGCGTGCGGTTGCCCTTCGCGCCGAGCCGGCGGCTGCGGTCGGCCGTGGTGCTCATCGTGCCTCCCTGGCCATCTTGCGCAGCACGTCCCGGCGCACCTTGCCGAGGCCGGTGGTAGGCAGGCTCTCCACCACGGACACCCGGGCGGGCACCTTGAAACCGGCCAGGCGCTCCCTGCACCAGGCCCGCAGGCCCTCCTCGTCGACCGTGGACCGTGCCACCACGAACGCGACGCCGACCTCGCCCCATCGCTCGTCCGGTATGCCCACGACCGTGGCGTCGACCACCGCCGGGTGCGTGTGCAGGGCACGTTCCACCTCGGCGGGCGTCACGTTCTCCCCGCCGGAGATGTAACCGTCGTCCAGTCTGCCCACGATGCGGTACCAGCCGCGTTCGTCGCGCTCGGCCAGGTCGCCGGTGTGCAGCCAGCCGTGATGCGGCGGTCCTCCCCAGTAGCCGCCGAACACGGCCGGTCCCCGTACCAGAAGCTCTCCCGTGCCGGGTCCGGCGGCCACGCCCGCGAGCGCGACCTCGACGCCCGGGTAAGGCACGCCCGTCCACCCCGCCGACGCCTTCACGGATCCGGGGGGTACGCACAGCACGTTGGGTCCCGCCTCGGTCAGCCCGTAGCCCTGGCACAGCGGCACACCGCGCTCCCACCAGACACGCGCGAGCGGCCCGGGCAGCGCCGCACCACCACAGACGGCGAGCCGGAGCGACGACAGATCGGTCGCGCCGAAGCAGGCGCTGTCGGCCATCATGCGGTACATCGTGGGCACTGCCATCGTCACGGTGGCATCTGCGAGTCGGCGCAGCGCCCGGTCCGCGTCGAACTCCGGCTCCACGATCAATGTGGCGCCCCGCGCCAGCGCGAGCAGCGGCAGCACGGTCCAGCCACCCGTGTGGTGCTGCGGCAGCAGCTGCACCACCACGTCGTCCGGCCCGAGCGCGGCCACTCCGTCGAGTGCTTCGCCGGTGGCGACGCACATGCGGTGGCTGAGCGGCACGCCCCGCGGCCTGCCGCTCGACCCGGAGGTGTGGATCAGGAGGACAGCCGCTTCCGGATCGACGTCGCCGGATCCCGCTGCGGCACCACGGGGCTGAACCAGCGGCGACAGGACCGGCCGATGTGCGCACCGGCGCACGGCGTCGGCCGCGAGGTCGCCATACCCTGCGTCGTGCAACAGCAGTGCGGGCGTCGCATCGGCGACCAGCGCGGCCAGCTCCGGTGGGCGCAGCCGGTACGACAGCGGCATGAGCACCCGGCCGGCATGGGCGCAGCCGTACAGCAGGGCGATCTGCTCGATCGACGACCGGCACAGCGTGGCAACGCGGTCACCCGGCCGGGTCCGCTCTCGCAACCACCCCGCCCAGGCGTCGGCGTGGGCGTCCAGCTCACGGTAGCTGACCGACTCGTCGCCGCAACGCACCGCGGTGCGCCCGGAGTCGCCTTGGTGCCGCAACTGGGCCGAGAGGTCGGACAGGTGGGACATGCACGCCCCCGGGAGCGGAAGTGGGAAGTGAATCACCTGTCATATTTGGGCCGTTGCCCGGGCGCGTCAAGGGGGAGGCGTACTTCTCATGCGCCGAGTCTGTTGATGTCCCGGCTGTAGAGAATCCGGCTGTCGGTGGTACCCGGACGGGTGAGGGCGAGCATGGCCCGGCCGAGATGATCGGTGGTCGTGGTGTGGCCCGGGGCGACACGGCGCAGAAGCGGGTAGAGCCAGGACGTGAGGGCGTAACCGAGGCGGTAGGCGCGGGTCCTGGAGACCGGCTCCGTGCATGGGCTGGATGTACCCCGGACGGAACATGTAGGCGTTCATCGGCAGGGCGAGCAGCGCGTTCTCGGTGCGTTCCTTGACGCGGGCCCACATGGTGCGGCCGCTCTCGCTGCTGTCGGTGCCCTCGCCGGAGACGTAGGTGAAGGTCAGTCCGGGGTTGTTCGCGGAAGGGTCGCGGCGAGGGTGAAGTCGTGGGTGATGCGGGTGTACGCGGCTTCGCTGCGGCCGGCGGAGGAGATGCCCAGGCAGTAGAAGCAGGCGTCCAGCCCGGTCAGTTGCTCCGTGCGGGCGGACAGGTCGGTGAAGTCGTGATGGACGATCTCCTGCAGTTTGGGGTGGGTGATGCCGAGCGGACTGCGGACCACCACCAGGACACGAGTGACCGAGGGGTCCAGCAGGCAGGCACGCAGCACGCCGTGTCCGACCATGCCGGACGCACCGAATACGACGACGTTCACAGGAGGCTCCGATGCAGAGGGAGTCGGGAGTCAGGCCCGCAGGATCGCGGTGGCCGTGGCGACGATGGTGGCGCGGCGGCGTTCACGGTCGATGTCCGAGCCCACGGCGGGGATGAGCGGGGTGTTGCTCAGGGACAGCAGAATCATCAGATCGCGCAGTTCCTCGGCGGGTAGCGCCGTGGTCACCAGGCCCTCTCAACGACGCACAGTTCGCCGGAGGCGCGGTCAACTTCAAAGTCGCTCGGTTCACGGGCAGTGAAGTGGATCTATCCGGCGCGGCGTTCTCTGGCTGCACAGTGGACTTCTCCTCCGACCACTTCGCCGCCGGAACCGTTGCCTTCGTCAGCAGCCAGTTCTCCGGCGGCGCTGTCGCCTTCAACCGCGCCGGGTTCCGGGGCGGCACGGTCGACTACTCCAGCGCCGTCTCCTCCGGCAGCACGGTGTCCTTCGAGAGTGGTCGATTCTCCGACGGCACGGTCGACTTCGCGGGTGCCCGGTTCGGCAGCGGCTTGGTCGACTTCAGCATGGCGCGGTTCTCCGGCGCAGCGATTGACTTCGACAGTGCTCAGTTCTCCGGCGCAGCAGTCAGCTTCGGCACTGTCAGCGGCGAGGCACCACCTGGCCTGGTTCCGGCGAGCGGGGCGCCTCTTCCTGCTGGCCTGACCCTGCCACCCCACTGGTGAGCCATGTCGTGCCATGCCTACCATCTGGCGCCCACAGGTACCGGCACGACTGTGACGCCGGAGAACCCCTAGCGGGCCGTCAGGGGCTTGTGGTGCGTCAGGGGGAGAGGTGGGGCGGCTTTTCGTCGGCGCGGCCCCCAGCTCCGAGGGTCCGCCGCAGTGCCGGATCCGTTGCTGGGTGGGCGCCGAGCACGGCCCGGGACGAGTACGGGCGTCCGACCGTGGGGCCGTGGACTGAGCAGCAGACCGAGGTGTACGAGGAGGCGTGGCGCGTCTGGCGTGGCCGCGCGGCCGACGTTCAGTTGGCGATCACCAAGTACGCCAAGGACGAGGACCCCGCCCGAAACGACGTCGAGGCAGACGTGAAGAAGCAGGCGCGGCATCCGGAGTTGGCGTCGGCCTGATCTACGGCGCGGTGCTGGCCTCTCGTTTCGACCAGGCGGCCAGCTCCTCGTTTGTCTCGGTGTCGACGAGACGGATGCGTGCCCCGTCTCGGCTGCTCTGCTGGTGCACGAGACCGGCGAACTTGCGGCGCGCGGTCGATTCCTTGGCCCACCAGCCCTACGCGGCCGGCTCGTCTTCTGTGCTGAGGGTGAGGCGGTACCGGCCGGCGTCATCCATGAACGGCACCCGTTCTGACGAGCACGGTAGGCGCGGCCGGTTCGGACAGTACGCCCGGCGTGTGGCCTCGGCAGAACCGACCAACCGGGGGCCGCTTCCCGTGTCGGCCACCCGGGCGCTGTGGCAGGTGACGCCGCAGATCACGCATCCGGCCAGGAGCGCGAGGTGGTCCCGCATCTCCTTCCATGAGGGGGAAGGCGGCGCGGGTTCGAGCCGGTCGGTGTCGACGCCGTGATGCCGTAGGAGTTCGTCCACGTCCATGGCGCCCGCCCTTCCGTGGTCCTGACGTGGCAGGGGAAAGCCTACGCCGTAATATCGAACACGTGAACGACTCCGCACCGTCCAAGCTTGATCTACTGCACTTCGCGCGCCGTGTCGTCGTCCAACAGGCAACGGCGGCCATTGCACAGATCGACGCCTGGATCGCGCAGGAAGAGGCACGCGAGGTGCGGCAGCAGCAGGCCGACGAGATGCGACCGCCTCCGCCTGAGTGGGTGGTCGAGCGCGGCCTGCAGAAGACGAATCTGGTCGCCGTACATGCGGGCGACTGCTGGACCGTACGGAAGAGCAGCCGATGCATCGGGGTATCGCAGGCGCAGGCTATCGACGCGTTGCGGCAGCAGGTACCGGCATGCTGGCACTGCCGACCGGACACGGAGCTCGGCTTCCTGGAGTAGCGCATTGGGCGGACAGTTCGCGGATTCACGCCCCCCTCCCTAATGACTCGCGCCGTGCGCGGCGAAGGGAGTCCGTGCAGGCCGTGACTACGGCCCGCGCCGCTGGGGCCCAGCCGTGTGTGACCTCGTACCACCAGCGTCGTTGGACCTGGTGGCGTGCCTGGTCGCGTCCCCCTCCCTGTGTGGACCGGCGTATCCGCTCGAGGGATCCCGTTTCCTTGCGCGCGGGATCCCTCGAGCGCACCGCGACGGCGTCACCGAGCTCGTACCACGGTCAGCACCGCGTGTCGGGTACTCCCCGCCAGCACCTTGACGACCGGACCGTCCCCAGAGAGCATCTGGTACACCTCACCCTCGATCCTGCGGCTGCGCCCGATCGTGCTCGAGCTGGCCAGCTGCTCGTCGATCTGAGTGGCGAGGACGCTCGTGAGTCGCTGCGACAGGGCGATGCGGCCATCGGGCAAGCGCACGGCGAGGTGGTGAGGGCGGGCAGGCGGCCGGCGAACCCCACTACCGTGCCGTCGAGGGTGTCTGCGTGCCGCTGCCTCCGCCAGATGCGCCGATTGCCGCGGTACGGGCTGCTCTCGTGCTTCCAGATCAGGCCCTCGATGCCCTGATCCCGCAAGACCTCGTACCAGAGGTCTGCGACGTCCCTGTCATCAGTCGCCGGTACGGCCTGCAAGGGCGGGCCCAGGTCCTCCAGGAGCTCGAGCAGAAGCTCGCGTCTGCGGAGCCAGGGCAAGTTGCGGACATCTCCGTGGTCTGGATGCTGCAGGAGGTCGAACGCGGCGTACGAGGCGGGGCGGTACTGAGCGAGCACTCGAGCGCGGCCCGGACGCGATGCGTTGCGGGCCTGCACGGCAGCGAAATCGGTGCGGCCACCGACGTACACCACCGCCTCCCCGTCCAGGACCGTGGCAGGGCGGAGCTGCATGGCGGGCACGGCCAGATCCATCCACTGGCTCGTGACCTCGCGGCCGGCCCGAGTATGCAGGCGCACCGCGTCGGGCAAGCGCCAGATGGCCACCCGGTGACCGTCGAATTTTGGCTCCGCCCACCACCCCTCCCCCATGGGCGGGGAAGTCACCGGCTGGGCCAAGGCCAGCGACGCGGGGTACTCCACACCCCCACCTTGCGCCCGCTTCATCGATCCCGCGCGGCGACACCACCATGCTTCCCACCAGTACCAATGCCGTGATGCTTTTGGTGATCTTCGCTCGGTCGAGTGAAGATCACCAACAGCATCCATTCCGTGACGGTCAGGATCGTGGTTGGAGTTCTGCAGGCCCGAAGGCCAGCACCTGATCCCGGGACGGCCGCTCTCCAGCGCATTCCGTACCGCCTTCAATGCCCCGGTGAGGCCCCGACGACCGCTCGTTCAGGGAGCGCTGGTGCTTGCCGTACACGCCTCCTGCCCGCTTGCGGCAGTCCGGGTACCGGTCTGGACGTGAGCAGTGAACACCGCCTCATCGACCGGCTGCTGGTTATCCTGGGCCTGCCCGCGCCCGGGGTTGCCGCACGAGGCCTTGCCGAACCTCAGTCGCCTGCGAAGAAGTCGAGGTAGGCCTGGGCCAGGGTGGTCGGGTTCTCGAGCGCGATGTTGTGTCCGGATGCGGGGATGGTGACGCCGCGGACGTCGCGGGCCACTTGCGCGAGCTGTCTGGATACTTCGTCGCCGAGATAGTTCTGAGCGCCGACGGCCAGGACCGGGCAACTGATCGGGTCGGCGTAATGCGGGCGGTTCTGTTCGGCGTCGGTCTGGCGGGCTCGGTACATCTCCAGGATGGCCTTGGTGCCGCCCGGCTGCTCGGCAGAGTGCACGATGTCGTCGATGTCCTCCTCGGTCAGAGCGCTGGGGTCCCACATCTGACGTCTGGCGTAGTACGTCCAGAAAGGCCGTTCCCGTCCGGCCAGCAGCAGTTCGGGCATGTGCGGCAGGCTGAAGAAGCTGAAGTGCCAGCCGGTGCGGCCGTCGTCGGCGGCGAGTGAGGGGTCTTGCTCGCCGCCCGGCAGTCCAGGGCCGGCCGGCAATCCCGGCAGGAGCGTTTCCTGGAAGACCAGTTGGTGCACCCGGGGCCGGTGGAAGGCGGCAACGGCGTAGGCGATGGCCGCCCCCCAGTCCTCGCCGACGACGCGGAACTGGTCGAAGCCCAGGTGGGTGGCCAGTTCGACGACATCGTCGGCCATGGTGGCGGTGTCGTAGCCGGTCAGGGGACGCTGGGAGCCGCCGGCGCCTCGGTTGTCGACCGCGATGACGGTGTAGTGCGGGGTCAGCAGGGGCACGACGTGGCGCCAGTACGACATGGTCTTCGGTACGCCGTGCACCAGGAACACCGGCTCGCCGACGCCGCCGATCGCGTAGTGGATCTCCACACCGTTGACTTTGGGCTTTCCGTGTGTGAGCCGGACTCCGGCGTGGTCAGTGAGGTTCATCGCGGCGACCGCCTTCTTTTCTTCGGCTGTGCGGGCGCCGACCGAGTGGCGGATCTTCCGGGGCGGCATCTCTGTTCTGCCGTTGGCCCGGCGTCCACGGTCGGCGTGGCAGTTTCACCCGGTACAACCGCGCCTTCGTTGCCGCTGATGTCGCCTGCGTCGCACCTGTCTCAGATGGAGCCCATCTGACGATCAGATGGTCGCGGCATGGGTGCACCGGCGGCCGCGCCACTTCTGGGTCCACAGGGCTGCGTTGGCCAACAGGCGCCGGGTCAACTGTCCGCGGGGTGAATACGCAGCAGCTGATCGGCGAACTGCCGAGCTGCCGGGCTGGTCTCGCCCGCCGAGGGCAGCATCAGGTAGATGTGCCTTTCCAGATGCACGCCCTTGACCGCGATCAGCCGCAGAACGCTGTCCGGTGCGGTCAGCACCGGGTACTGCAGGCCGACTGGAGCGAAGCCGATACCGACGCCTGCGCTGACCAGTTCGAGGAACAGTTCCCAGTCGCCGACCTCACAGACGACGCGGCGCTGTATTCCTTCGCCGGTGAACGCGGCGTCGCTCAACAGGCGGGCCGTCCACCCCGGGGGTACCTCGACGAACCGCTCGTCGGCCAGTTGTCCGATGTTGACCTCGGTGCGCTCCGCCAGGCGATGATCGGCGCGGCAGACGAGGTGCAGCGGCTCTCGCGCCAGGCGGGTCATCCGGATGCCCGGGACCTGGCTGACCGCGGGTCCGATCACGCAATCCAGTTCTCCGGCCCCGAGCATCGACATCATCGTCAGCGCGGGCGCGTAGTGCAGGCGCAGGTCGATGCCGGGATGGTCGCGAGT
The DNA here is from genome assembly GCF_001507435.1 of Streptomyces sp. NRRL F-5122. GTDB lineage: Bacteria > Actinomycetota > Actinomycetes > Streptomycetales > Streptomycetaceae > Streptomyces > Streptomyces lannensis. Next base: position 7,474 of record NZ_LMWH01000234.1, on the reverse strand, counting down.
GAACTCGCCGAGATAGGAAGCGAACGGCACCAGATGCTGAGCGGAGAGCGAGACGCCGAGGCGCAGTGTGCCGATGAGCACGTCACGGGTGTGATGTACGGCCTCTTCCGCCTGCGCGGCGCTGGTCACGGTCCGGCGGGCCGGGCCCACCAGAGCCTCGCCGGCCGCAGTGAGCCGGACGGGCCTGGTCCCGCGGACGTAGAGGGCCGTACCGAGTTCGCGTTCGAGGGCCTGGAGCGAGTTCGACAGGCCTGACTGCACGATGAGTTCGCGCTTGGCGGCGCGAGTGACGCTGCGTTCCTCGACCAACGCCAGGAAGTGACGTAGCTGTCTGAGTTCCATCGGCCACCGCCTCTAGGACTGAATTGCAGCACATCTGGACAGTTCCATCTGCCAGACAGATGCAGTCTATCTGTGCGCGCTGCCGCCGGACCGCCATCGAAGTTCCGGCGGGCGTGGTTGACGCCGACGAACCAGTAAGGAACACCGCCAGGACAGGGGATTCGCCCATGGCAGACCACCCGAAGAATGACGCCACGCCTCGGCACGCTGCGAGCGGCTCACAACGGACCGCGTTTGTCGTCTCGCTGATCTGCACCGCCCAGTTCGTGCTGCAACTGGACTTCAGCATCGTGAACGTGGCGCTGCCGTCGATCCAGCGGGAGCTGGGCATGCCTGCAGCGGAGTTGCAGTGGATCGTCACCGGGTACGCGCTTGCGTTCGGATCGCTGCTGCTTGCGGGTGGCCGCCTGGCGGACCTGCTCGGCAGGCGGCAGGTGCTGGCCCTGGGCCTGGCCCTGTTCGGGATCGCGTCGCTGGCCTGCGGGCTCGCCCAGTGGCCGATCATGCTGATCATCGCCCGGATCGTGCAGGGCGCGGCCGGGGCGATGGCCTCCCCGGCCGCGCTGTCGCTGCTGACGACGACCAATGCAGAAGGGGCCGCCCGTAACCGGGCGCTGGCGATGTGGCAAGCCACCACCGCGGCGGGCGCGACCGCCGGGATCGTGGCCGGCGGCCTGCTCACCCAGTACCTCGGCTGGCGGGCGGTGTTCCTGATCAACCCGCCGGTCATCGCCATCATGCTCGCGCTGGTACCGCGACTGCCGGCCGCGAAGGGGTTCGGCAGTCGCGGCACCATCGATGTGCGCGGGGCACTGCTGGTGACCACCGGCATCGCCGCGCTGATCTTCGGGCTCGGCAGCGGGCAGCAGCACGGCTTCACCGCGCCCGACACCCTCGTCACTCTCGCCCTGGCCGTGTTTCTGACCACGGGATTTGTGTTCGCGGAGAAGCGGTCCGCGGCACCCATGCTGCCGCTGTCGATCCTGGCGGAGCCGGCCCGGCGGGCCGCGATCGCGGCAATGCTGCTGATCGGCGCCATCCTGGCCGGCTACGTCTACTTCGCCTCGCTCTACCTGCAGAAGGTGCTGGGGTTCAGCCCGGTGGCGACCGGCCTGGCGCTGGTCCCGTCGACCGCCACCGTCGTGCTCGTCTCCACCCTCGGCACCCGTCGCCTGCTGGCCCGGTTCAGCATCAGGGGCCTCCTGCTTGCCGGGCTGGCCAGTATGGGCGCCGGACAGCTGTGGCTTGCCCAGATCACCGCCGGGGCCAGCTACCCGGCAGCGGTGCTGCCCGGCCTGGTGCTGACCGCGGCCGGGGTCGGGCTCGCCCTGCCGGCCGCGTCGATCGCGATCACCAGCGGAGTCCGGGCCGGCGACCAGGGACTGGCCGGGGCTCTGTTCACCACCAGCCAGCAGACCGGCGCCGCGGTCGGCCTCGCGATTCTCGCCACCGCCGCTGCGGCCACCTCTGGCCACAGCAGCTCTCTGGTGGACGGCTACCGCCTGTCGTTCCTCATCGCGACCGGTCTCGCAGTCCTCGCCGCGATCATCGTCGCGCTCCAGCTCAGCTTGAAACCCCACCGCGTTGAAACCGAGCACCAGCACGCCGACGGACCGCCCGCCGCGCCGACCGAGGCACAGCTCGACACGAAGTGACAGGTGCAACGGCAGCCTGACCGGCAGCGTCTGCCCGGCGAGATGTTCGCGGGGCCAGGGGCGTGTCATCGATTCGGAGTGCGACGCAGGCTCGGCTGTGGGTGAGGGATCCGTCATCAAGGTCGACGCGCCACACACCTCGTCTCCGCGAACAGTCGCATCACCGAGGTTGGTGCCATCTGGCAGCCTGTCTTCGCCGACAGAGGTGATCTGGCCGGCCCGCTCGGATGTCCGCCGGACCGAATGGAAGACCCGAATGGACAATTCAACGCCAGCGGTGACCGACCGGGCACCGATATCCGACAGCTCACAGCATCCGCCGGATGCAGCTATAACGCCGTCTTTGAGCACCACGAACTGTTCGTGAAGGAACTGAGGGTGGTAGTGCCGTGAGGTGGTTGAACGCGTTGATGAGTTCGTGCCGCCAGGGCCAGGTCGCGGCGATCCGGAGGCGAAGGCGACGGCTGCCGCGAGTGATGCGGGAGGTTGCGTGCAGCAGCCGGTAGCGCAACTTCTTTGGCTCGGCGGTGGCCAACTCTCCTTGCCGCAGCAGGGTCTGGGTCCAGGCGAGCAGGTCGGTGGCGGCGAGGGACAGCTCCAGCCATGCTTGGTTGAGGGGGAGGTGACGGGAGATCCTCATCAGGTCGATTACGGGGCCACTGTCACCCAGAGGACTCCCTGAGTCACGCTGGTGCTCTGGCCGCTGGGGTCCGTCCTAATCCGGCTTCGTTCGTCGCTGTTGGTGTCAGTCGTTGGTGTCAGACATCAAAGGCCCCCTTGCCGCTGAGCCAGCCAGCGGTGAAGCAGGGGTCGACCAACCTGCTGTTGCGTCGGTGCCAGCCGAGGAGGAACCCGTGGGATTTTCAGGCCACCTGGTCTTTGCCCGTAGCAGGCGTCCGTTGCTGCAAGCTCCCGTGTTCGAAAGCATCGATCAGGAGCTGAAGGACACCGTGCATGCGTGGCGGCCACGACCGGGCGGCTGGCAGACCCTCCAGTTCGATCACGGACTATGGGAAGACGACTATCTGTCCGCCCTGGTCGAATGGACCGGCACTCCGGCCTGTGTCGCCGACGTCTCTGATAGCGACCTCGCCCTCGTGACTGGGCTGGGAACCAACGGGCAGCGTTGGCAGGCATGGCTCGACCTGGACAACGCTGCGGCACTCCTCGTCGAGGAACCAGAGGACCTGGACGACGTGAGCCTGTGGGTGGCACACCGGAGTTCAACAAAGCCGTGAGGCGCAAGCGCTCGGGGCTCGACGTGGAAGTTCCGTCCGCCGCGGAAGGAGCCCTCGCTTGGGCCGCATCGGCTGGCATCTCAGCCACAGCGCAGCAGCGCCGGATTGAGGAGTTGCGGAGCTCACGGGAGACCTTTGCCGAGGACCTCTTCAGCGTGCTGCTGGACGAGTTGGGTTTCCCCAGGCCGCACAGCACTCGTCAGCATCATAAGAAGCGGCTTCTAGTCCACCACCCACCCCGGCTCCCATCCCGTACGCCGTCGACCCACACACCGTGAAGCGGGCGTGGTTCCTGGCGTCCAGGTGGAGCGCGCCACTGCACGAATATCCCACAGCTACGCCTCTCACAGGCTGCTTTACGATCTATAGGAGCTTCCAAGCGCCAGGGGCCGCGTCTGCTCGGTTCTGCCTGGGTCGATGGCGGACGGGATGGGAGCTCCCCGCCCACGCCACTACGGACCCGCAGTCGGAAGCGGCGCCCCCTCCGATGAAGCCGAACTGGACGAGCCGGAGCTTTACGTCGACTTGGAGTTGGAGGACAGGGAGGCGCAGATCCGCGGCCTACTCCGCGGCCACCTTCTGCGGGCGCAGCACTGCACCAGGCTCCTCGACCACGAGGCCGATGAGCGGGGTCATGGCTGGCGCCCCTTTGGCTTCGTTCACTTCAAAGGACAGCGTTTGTTCGGCAGTCTGGGAGGCGGTTGGCGGTCCTCATGCCCGCCGGTGTTCACGAGAAATGACGGCACTCGACCTTCGCGGCGCCTGCTACTCAGTGGCAATCCAATCGCAAGATGTTGCTGGCTTCAGGGATGATCGCAGAAGAGTTTGAGCATGGTGGAGGGGCGACAGCATGGCGATCAGTGGGCTGCATCCGGAGAGGACGGCTCGGCTTGAGGCGCTCGTCAACGAGTGTCGGCCGCTGCTGACCGGTGACGGCGGGATGGCTGCTGTGCAGCAGCTACTGACTGAGCGTCGAGTCGAGGTGCTCGATGCGGTGGTGATCACGCGCGAGTTGCTTGGGGCGGGTCCCAAAGCCCTAGGCGAGGCGAAGACGATCGTCCTGACGAGTCCAGGTAGGGGGCGTGAGCTGCCAGTGCACGATCAGTTCATGGATGCCGTCGAGCAGAACGACGACCACGCTGAACAATGAGGCAGATCCCTCGTTCATTGAGTCGTCAGTCCGCCGCCGGGACGACGGACTCTGAAAGCGGACGAGCGCAGGTCAGCTGGCTTTGGCCGACTCCTCGGCTCGGGCTCGGGTGCTGGCGAGGCGGTAGGAGTCGGTGCCGGTCTCGATGATGGTGCCGTTGAAGGTGAGGCGGTCGACCGTATCCATCTTCTGCGGTCCTCGTTGGTCTTCACGGTGGCGCTCAGAATTTCCAGGTGCTGCCTTGATCGTTCAGGTGCGAGGAAGGTGTGCCGGTGACATCCCAGTTGCGGGTGATCGAGGGCGGTGCCGTCCTTCTGGAGCCAGTGACTGTCGATCCGTGGGAGTTCCAGGCCGAATGCGTCGAGGCGTTCGTCGCCTCGTGGCGGGCCCGCGGGTTCAGCCCGGTGACGGTCGAGAACGACATTGGTCTGCTGGAGCGAACGCTCACTGCGCTGGGCTGGCCCGCGTGGGATGTCACCCCGGAGGACATCGACCACGTCGTCGGCGACTTGGCCCTCGCCGGGCGGGCGGCATCGACCCGGCGCGAGTATGCGCAGATCTTCAAGGGCTTCCACCGGTTCCTGCAGGTCCGCAAGGCCGTTGAGATTGAAGCGGGGTTCGGCGTCCGTCTGGTCTGCCCGGTGGACGAGTTCAACGCTGCGCGGCATGTCGGGGACGATTCCCCGGCTCAGCTGCCGCCGCCGACGCCGGAACGGGTGGCGGAGTTCTTCGACTTCCTCAAGTCCCGGATCGCCACCGCTCGTAAATACGGGCCTGCGGCCTGCGGCGGGCCTGCGCGACCCACAACTACGAACGCGGCGTGGACCTCGTGGCGATCCAGCAACTCCTCGGTCACTGGACGGTCAGCTCAACCATGAGATACGTCCGGCCGTCCGCGACGTGCATCGAGGACGCCTATCGCCGCGCGGTGACCACCACGCTGGGCGAACTCACCGTCGAGGAGGGCAACCCCGCATGAAGATCCGATGGCGCCTGCGCATGGCCGCCGCCCAGCGTGAGGTGTGGACCGGCACCCAGCTCCGGCGGCTTCTGGCCGAACGCGCCGGTCTGCAGATGTCCTCCGCCTCGGTGTCCGCGCTGTTCACCAAGGAGCCCTCACAGGTGAAGATGTCCACCTTGATCGCGTTGTGCACCGCGCTGGAATGCACTCCCAACGACCTGTTCGAGGTCGACACCACTTCCGCCGAGCGTCCTGCCGCGCCACCCCGGCCAGTCGCTGACCTGCCCCAAGCGGCCTCTGCCCGCGGCCGTTCGATGCCGCCGCTCTGACTCGGGCGACAACGTGGGCGTCAGACAGAGCGACTGCATCGGCTGCGGAGCCCCGGTCGGCTTCATCGCCCGCCAGTACTGCTGCCGCTGCACAGCCCGGCAGAAAGAGACCGCAGCCAGGGCCACTTGCCCCCGCTGCGGCCAGCAGCGCGTCCTCCAGGAGGACACCGGCCGGTGCATCACCTGCTCACGCGTGTGCACTTCCTGTGGTCACCCAGTGAGAGACAAGACATCAACGTTGTGCCGTGACTGCAAGCGCAAGACGGAACGCGACGCGGCCAAGACGCCTTGTCCTCGATGCGATCGGCCCGGCTATCTGCGCGAGGACACCGGCTGGTGCGGCCATTGCTCGCGTCCTCTCCAGACCAAACAGCCGCCCCGGACCTGCCGCTAATGCGGCCGGGTGCGGCGCCATGCCGGGCTGGGACTGTGCTCAGCCTGCTGGCAGCGTCACCCCGACCGGCCCTTCGTCCGGGTCGAGACCGAACTCGGACAACCTCCGGACTGGCCGCGGGACTTCACCACCGATCTCACCGCCAGGCACTGCGTCAGTCGCGCCTGCACGATGATCACTGCCCTGGGGCGACTCCTCCTGGATGACCAGCCCAACCACCCGCAGGCTCTGCTTGAACGCTCTCGTCGTTCCGGACGCTCGATGGGCTCCCTCGCCCGCGCGCTGGAGACCTTCTTCACCGGTCACGGCATGGCCATGGCAACGGATCAGGCCGAGCGGCTCGCGGCAGGCCGCCGACAGCATCGTATCGATGCCGTCCCCGAGAGTCTGCGGCCATCGGTGGAGGCGTTCGCCGCCTTCATGATGCACTCGGTGAGAGGGCCCGCCGGGCCGGAACAACTCGCAGCGATGCGACCGTCGAGGCGGCCCTGGCCATCATGCGTGACCTCGCCCGCTTCCTCGCCAGCGGACGCGGCAAGCGGGACTGGGCGCTGACCGACGTCTACGATGTCGAAGCCGTCCTCGTCGGCTCGCCCAAGGCACGCAAGCGTCGGCTGGTCGTGCTCGGGCAGTTCTTCCGTTTCGCGCGTTCTCGGAGAATCGTGCTCGTCGATCCCTCTCACGCTCTGACCGCCCGAGGTCCCAGCGGCTTCACCGGAGCGACGCTGACACTGGACCAGCAACGCGTTTTGTTCCGCCGCTGGACCACCGGTCCAGCCGTCCACCCGCACGAGGCCCTGCTGGGCATGCTCGCGCTGTTGCACGGCGCCTCAAGTCGCGAGGTCAAGATGCTGCAGGCCTCTGACCTCGACCCTCATGCCCGGACCACCCGGCTCGGCGACCGCCCGCATCCGGTCGCCCTGGATCCGGCGTCCTGGGCAGTGCTGGAACGCTGTCTGGCTCACCGCGAGGCCCAGCGGACCGAAAATCCCCACGTGATGGTCACCCGTCAGACGAAGCCCGGCCGGGGACCGGCGTCCACCGCCTATGTCAGCCACGTCCTCGATGCCTGCGGCTTCCCGCCCCGCATGATCCGCTGCACTCGACTGCTCGACCTGGTCAGCACCATGGATCCCAAACTCGTCGCCGTAGCCTTCGGCATGGACCCCGAAGGCACCCTGATCTATCTCGCAGACCACGTCGATGCGGGCCGTTTGCCGGAGCGGTGAAGACCGGGCATTGGTGGTAACTGAAGCCGCAGGACGCCAGGGGCCCGATCTTCGAAGATCGTGATCAGCCAGTCGAACTACCAGCTGCGCATCGCCGCCCGCGCCCGCGAACTCGTCGACCAGGGCACCCCCATCGAGGCCGCCTGCCGCATCGTCATCCTCGAAGACCAGCTCGA
>NZ_LMWH01000233.1 GCF_001507435.1 Streptomyces sp. NRRL F-5122 | reverse complement strand
CAGCAGGCCCTGTGCGCCGCACCGCTCCCGGCACTCCGTCATCAACGAACGGGCCTGCCGGTTCCGCCTTCGTGCGCGCCGGCCGCAGCCGCCTAGAGTCAAACACGCCGGCGCAACAGGCACTGCACGTCGTGGGTACCCACGGCGTGGCGAGGCGCCGCTCGTGCCAGTGGTGCAGGTTGTCCTCGGTTTATCTGTCCTCGGTGTTCACGCATCTTCGAACCGGCGCACCAGGTTTTCGCCGATCGCGCGGCGTGCGCTGTTCGTCATCGGCTCCTCGGGCGGAAGACGTTCCCCGCGCAGCTCGGCGACCATGATCGCATCCTCCGTCGCACGTGAAAGGAAGCGGATCGCTTCGCGTAACTCCGCGCGGCAGGAGCACTCGTCACCGGCGACGGCCCGTGCGCGTCCGACGTCCTCCCTCGCTGCCGCCATCATGCTCTCTTCGCATGAGTCGGCTACGGCCGCCAGGGTTCCTCCTGGCTGTACGTACTCGCATTTGCCCTCCGGGGAGGTCCCACGGCAACCTTCGCAGCCCGGTGATTCGGCTCACTGGATCAACTCCTCGCGGTCGGCTTGGCTCCCGGCTCCCGTACCCGGCAGCGGGGGCGTTCTTGAGTCTGCGTATACGCGCATACGCGTATTCGCGGTCGCGTGAAAACGAAGATTCGCGCACGCTCACAGCATGGATCTCGACCGGAGCAAGCCCGTATGGCCACAGGTAGCCGGTGAGTTGCGCAGACGCATCGATGCCGGCGTGTACCCGAAGGGTGAGCGATTTCCCGCTGTCGTGACCCTCGCCACCGAGCTCGACGTGGCAGCCTCGACCGTGCAAAAGGCGGTGGCCGCATTGCGCACCGAGGGGCGGCTCTACACCGTGCTCGGGCAGGGCAGCTTCGTGCGCTGACCACGGCCCGGCTCGCCGTCAACCGCCCCGACCCGACCACTTGCCCTTCGCATACCGGTGGTGCCGCGGGCGCAGCCGTCGGCAAGGGCGTCACCGGGCTCGTCTGTCGGGAGACGGCTGGAGTGGCCGGTTCGCACGTCCGCTGGAGACACTGGGTGTACGGAAGCGGCCGGGGCGGACCGAGGTGATCGCCGATGGTGGACGAGACTGTGGACTATCCGGGTCTCATCGTCCCGGTCGGGCATGTCGAGCCGGTGCCGCGGCGCATCCGTGCGCAGGTCGGCGGCCGGTGGGTGTTCGACACCCACCGCGCGCTGTACGTGTGGGAGTGGCCCGGTTATCCGCAGTACAGCATTTCGCTGCGGGATCTGGCCGAGGGTGTCCTGACCGACGACGGCCGCGCCGGCCGGCTGGGCCCCGGTCCCGCGCGGCGGCACTCGCTGCGGGTGGGTTCCGAGGTCCGCGAGGGTGCGGCGTGGGTCTGGGGCGAGGGAGCTCCGAAGGCCCTCATCGGCACCGCCCGTTTCCGGTGGGATGCGATCGACGCGTGGTTCGAGGAGGACGAGCAGGTCTTCGTGCACCCGAGGAGCCCGTACACCCGGGTGGACGCGCTGCGCTCGTCCAGTGGCGTGCGCGTCGAGGTGGACGGCACCGTCCTTGCGGACGCGCCGTCCTCGGTGAAGCTCTTCGAAACCGGTCTGCCGACCCGTTACTACGTGGAGCGCGCCTTCGTCGACTGGACCCTGCTGCGTTCCTCGGCAACCGTGACGGCGTGCCCGTACAAGGGGAGGACCAGCGGGTACTGGTCGTTCGTGAGCGGGGCCGTCACTCACGACGATCTCGCCTGGGCGTACGACTTCCCGACGGTGTCGTGCTCCTCCATCGCGGGGTTGGTAGCCTTCTACAACGAGCATGTCGACCTGTACGTGGACGGCGTCCTGCTCCCGCGGCCCACCGCCCTTTCGCGGGCGGAGTGGGACAAGCAGCGGCGGGCAGGATCCTGAGCTGTTCCCCGGCGCCGACGGACGGAGTCGGCGGGCGTGTGGTTTCCAGGCCCCGGCAAGGCACGTCGAACTGCCGGTCCCGCCACGCCGGTTGTCAGTACTCCAACACCGGTCGGGACCAGGAATGATGCGGAATCCGCGTCGTCACCGCCGCCCAATGACGGCCGTGGAACCGGCCCGATCGCGATTGGCGACCTCGCTCAGGTTCGGAAGCACTTCTTGTGCCCGTCCACCGGTTTGAAGCATGTCCGAAGTCCGGAGAGGCTGCTGCCGTCGATCATGGGCGTGACAAGCGGGTTCTCCGCCTCGTACTTGTCGGCGACCTTGGCATGCTCGGGTGCGCCACCCTGGGTGGACACGGTGAGTACGTCTCCGATCTGCGCAGTACCCACCAGCGCCCACGCGGCGCGGCACTGTTTGCTGTAGACGATTTCCAGTGGTGTTCCGGTGGGAAGCCGCTGCTCGCGGAGTACTTGTTCCTGACCGGGCATCGCGCAGCCCATCGCCGTCGGCTTGTGACCTGTACACGTCCGGGCGTGGCATCCGGGAGCGGGTGGTGCGGGGGGCGCGGTATTCGTGGGGTTCTCGGTGGCCGCATGAAGCCAGGTCGTCACCCCTATTGCGACCGTGAGCCCGACCGCGCAGGTGGCGGCGAGGCCCCCCCGGTGCCGCCGTCTGCGCTGTCCGTACGCCTGGCGGGGTGTGGCCTGCACAGTGGATGTTGCGTGGTCGCCCGGCCGGTCGTCGGGTGGCGTAGTTGCGGTCGTTCGGGCCACGGGGGGTGCCGTCGTGCGGGCCCGTCCGCTCCATTCGAGGTCGGCGAGTTCCCACAGTGCCATCAGGCGCCCGGAGGGTTCACCTGCCACGGTGCACAGCGCCTCGACGGCTTGGCGCGGGGCGAGTTGCTTGCCGTTGAGGTAGCGTTCCCAGGAGGATTTGCTGTACACGGTGCGCGCAGCCAGCGCAACCATGCTCAGGCCGGTCCGTGTCCTGAGATCGCGCAGTTCCCCGGCCAGTCGCGCGCATACGGGCCCGGCCACGGGCGGTTCCGTATCCGTCATTTCCGCAGTACCTGCCAGGTGCGCGGGCCCACGAGGCCGTCAGGAGGCAGGCCGGCCTTGTCCTGCAGGTGCTTGACTGCCTGCGTCGTGTTCGGCCCGTAGACACCGTCCACAACGCCCGGGTCGAAGCCCAGATGGCGCAAAAGACACTGAGCCTCGACGACATCCCACCCCGGCCCGCCGAGCAGCGCTGTGCTGGTGGTGCTGTAGCCGGCGTACAACCGTCCCGCCTTCTGCTTGACCTCACAGGGATAGGTCTTTCCCGCCTTGTAGGTGAAGACCCCGCGGGACGGAGTGCCCGAGTCCCCGTTCTCCCACGGCGCGAGGACCAGGAGCCCGGCGGCCAGCCCGCCGAGGACCACAGCCACGAGGACACCGATCACTACCGTGCGCCGTGCACCCCGCGACTCGGACGGATCCGATCTCCTCGATGTGTCGGGTTCTCGCCGCCATGCCTCCTCAGCTACCTCGTGAAGTACAAGAAGCCGTGTCGGATCGACACCCCCGACCCGCGCCAGCTCTTCCACCGCCTGCCGTGGTGGTAGGGCCCTCCCATTGAGGTAACGCTCCCAAGAAGAGCGGGAGTAGCCGGTCTTCGACTGCAGTGACGACAGACTCATCCCACTGTGGTCCTTCAGCCGGCGCAGCTGAACGACCAGTTTTTGCGCCCGCTCATCAAGTGAATCGGGTAATTCTTTCCAACGTGGCACGTTCCACCCCCATACCATTCGCCGACCTGATCGGCCGTCACAATCATGTCGTTCCGGGGACTCCACCGTAGGCGGCCTTTCGGTCAGCCCAACTGCCTCCCGCCCATGCCGTCGCATCCCGGCCGTGCTTCAAACAGAGCACTGTCCCGGCAGGTCAGCGGGCGGGACGTCCCGCGAAGTCCTCAATCCGGAGTCGTTCCTGGCAGTCGGCACCCCTTGCCCCGCAGTCTCGGTGTGCAAGCCGGGCGGCGCGGTCCACCCCGCACCGCAGCGGCGGCATGCCGTTTGGACTCGCCACACATCATCAGGAGGAAGAACTCGCCATGCGTACCAACAAACGTCTCTCGGCGGCATTCGCGGCTGCAGTAGTGCTCGGGGGAGGACTGGCCATGGCCCCCGCCGCGGAGGCCGGAACTCAGTCAGCGCAGACCTACACCTGCCACTACTCCGCCTCCGGAGGTTATGAGTACGCCGGCTACTACAGCGGCAACACGGTCGTTCCGTCGGCTTCCTCTGTGACGAATGCGGGCATCGAGGCGCAGTGCCTGCTGAAGTGGATCGGTTACTACCGCTACTCCGTGGACGGGATCTTCGGCGCGCATTCCCAGGCAGCGATGAAGCTGGCCCAGGAAACCATGGGAGGCGTCTCGGTCGACGGTTTACCGGGGCCGCAGTCCTGGCGCGGACTGCGCTACCTGGCCGCCGGCTGAGCAGGGCCCGGGGACTGGTGGGTGGATCACCCGATTCCAGTCCCCGCTGGTTCAACCGTCCTTGGCTACCCGGGCTCTACGACGGCCCGTCGACGGTGCCTTCGGCCCCGCAGACCTACTCCGGCATCAAGAGCTTCCAGCAGTGGTGGAACCAGGCGGGCTATTTTCCGCACCTGAGTGTGGACGGCGTCGTCGGCCCACAGACCGGGGATCGGATGCTGGGCTACGTCGGTGCAGGCTGCTACCTCTACGTCCCCGGTACCGACTGAACCGTGATCCTGCGCCAAGCGGTATCTTCCCGGTGGGGTCGGCGCGCGGTGACCTTTGGGCGAGTCGACGCGGTCCTCATTGCGTATCGTGAGAGCCCCGGGCGAGCCGGTCAGGCTTTACGTCGATACGCGTGGAGGGTTCCGCCGAGCCGGTCTCCTCGGTATGGGAACAAGGACGGCGGTGGCGTGGTCGGGCCCATGTTGGCCGGATGGTGTAAAGCGCCGCGGAGTCATCCGTTGTCCGTCGTCACGGTCATGTCCTGGGTACCAACGACGGAGAGCAGTCGGAGCGCGTTGTGGGAGGGGCTGCCGCGTTCGGCGGTGAAGCAGACGAGGTACTGGTCGCGCATGGGCACGGCGAGGGTGTCGCAGTTGAGCTGCAGCGTGCCGACCACGGGGTGCTGCATGGTCTTGTGGTGGTGGGAGCCGCTGTCGATGTGATGGTGGTCCCACAGCTCTGCGAATTCGGGGCTCCGCTTGTACAGCGTTTCGACCATGTTGCGGATCTGCGGGTCGGTGGGGTAGCGGCCGGCGGCGGCACGCAGCCGGCCCACCGCCAGCCGGCCGAACTCCTCGGCGCCGGACATGCCGTAGTGACGGGCGGCGGGCTCGGGATGCAGGAAATGCCGGTGGACGAGATTGCGCCGGGCCGGTGGCACGGCGGAGAAGTCCTCGAACAGCGCGGTGGCGAGCGTGTTCCAGGCAATGACGTCGTAGCGGGCGTTGACGACGAACGCCGCGATCTCTGTCATGTGCTCCAGCAGATTCAATACCGTCGCCGGTACGTCCGAACGCGGTCCTGTCGGCGACTCCGGGGCGACGTCGGCGAGTTCGAAGAGGTGAACGCGTTCGTCCGCGCTGAGGCGCAGGGCGCGGGCCAGTTCGCTCAGGACCCGTCGGGAGGGGCTGGAACCGCGTCCCTGTTCCAGACGTGCGTAGTACTCGACGGAGATGTGCGCAAGCCGGGCCACCTCTTCGCGGCGCAGCCCGGGTGTGCGCCGTGCGGTGCCTGCCGGCAGGCCGACGTCCCAGGGTTGCAGCCGCTCCCGCACGGTTCGCAGGAATTCGGCCAGATCGTTGCGGTCCATGTGAGCCAGTATCGTCCTCGCTGCGAACGCTGCCAGGTACAGATTGGGCGCGGATGCTCAGGACATCGGGAGCTCGGCGGGACCGGAGTCGATCCGCAGCACGCCTCGGGACGGCCGGCGTGCCGGCCGTCCCGAGGCGTGCGTGGGTGTCGTCGGCCCGTCACGGATGGATCTGGGAGCCGTCTCCGAGGTCGAGGCGGATCGACTCCAGTACGACGAGGGTGCTGCTGACCGTGAACACGTCCGCCGCGGCCAACACGCCGGTGTACTTCGCGATGACCGGTGCGGCGGCGCGGTCGGTCACGGCGTCGAGGTAGGTCTTGACGGCGGCCCAGGTGTTCGCCCCGTACTTGACGAAGTATGGCGTGGGGTCGACGGTGGCGAGGGCGGTGCGGACCTGTGCGGCGATGTCCGTGACGTACTGCTGGTGCAGTGTCACGTCCTCGCGGTTGCCGAGCCGCCCCAGATGTCCGGCGATGAAGTGCTTCCACGGGTAGGACAGCGCGGTGGTGGAAGCGGCCATGAAGCCGGGGATGTCCTCGCTGAGGTTGAGGTTGTAGATGGGGACCCACCCGGGCAGTGCGACGTCGACGAGCATCAGCGTGTCGTGGTCGGGCAGATGGATGTAGATATTGTCCGGACTATGGTTGGTGCCGTGCCAGGCCAGCCTGATGCGTTGCCCGCCGACGCGGAGCGCGTAGTGGTCCTCGAAGGTGATGTCGGGCGCCGGTCGGGTCGGATCGTTGTCGCGCAGCAGCAGCCGCTTGTTCTCGGCGTGGCCGATCCGCGTGACGCTCTTGCCGAAGAGCGAGGAGGCGCCCAGGTGATCGGCATGGTGGTGCGAGTACACGAGGTGCGTCACCTTGTTGGAGACGCCGTTCTCGGCGGTGACCTGGTCGATGGCTCGCTGCAGGTTGTGGCCGATGGTCGGGGGCGCGTCGAAGAGCACGACGCCGTCTCGGGTGGCGAGGAACGCCGCCTGGTACGTGCCATCGGTGACCCAGTACAGGTTCCGCTCCACCTGCCCGACGTAGTAGCCCTGCTCGTTGAGGGCGGGGCCCAGGGCGGACTTGGGGACGGGAGCGTAGTCGGGCAGCGTGGTCTCGGCAGCCGCCGCGGGTTCGGCAAGGGCGCCTTCCGTGAGCGCGGCGACCGACGGTACGGCCGCGACTGCGGCGGTGCGGGCGAGGAACGACCGGCGGCTCGTGGACGGGTCGGGTGCGGACATGATGGTCTCCGTTGGGGGGTGCGGGATGTGGTGCTGGGGAACCGCGGTGGTCGGTCCCGGCGGTCTCAGCCGGCGGTGAGGGCGTCCTTGTGGGCGGCCAGCCAGTCACGGAAGGTCTGCAGACCCGGGTGCAGGTTCCGGACGAGGTCCAGGTCGCGGGCGCCCGTGAAGGCGTCGGCGGCCTCGGTGTAGTACTGGAACATGTTGCCTATCTCCGCGGCAGCGGGAATGCCGAGCGCGCGGAACTGGTCGTGCGTGAAGGGCCGGTAGTCCACCGGCTCGCCGTAAAGCTCCGCGAACGCCGAAGCCATCTGGTCACCGGTCAGATGCTCACCGGCGATGCTGACCGTCGCGCCGATGAACTCCTCGCCGCTGGCGAAGATCGCCAGTGCGACCCGGCCGATGTCCTCGGCGGCGATCCCGGCCAGCGCGCTCTCGCCCATCGGCAGATTCAGCACCAGGCGGCCGGAGTCGTCGCGACGGGGGGCGAAACCCTGCAGGAACGCCTCCCAGTAGAAAGTGGTGCGCAGCAACGTCGTGGGCACGCCGAGGCCGACGAAGAACCGGTCCGCCTCCGCCTTGGCGTCGAAATGCGGGACGGTGTAGGACCCCTCGAGCACGGGTACTCGGGTGTCGGTGACCGGGATGTGTTCGCGGGTGTCCTCCAGAGTCGACCAGATGACATGTCGCACCTCGGCGTCCTTCGCAGCCCGCGCCGCGTTGTGGGCCTGGGCCAGCTCCGTCTCGGCGGACATGCCCTCCCAGTAGTTCGTCACCACGTACGCGCCGTGTGCGCCGGCGAACGCCCGGCGCAGGTCGGCCTCGTCGCCGAGGTCGGCCTCGACCACCTCCGCGCCGCGGTCGGCCAGCGCACGAGCCTTGTCCGAATCCGCGCGACGGGTGATCGCACGGACCGCGAACGGACCGTCCGGGTCATGCAGCATGGCGCTCGCCAGTCCGCCCCCCTGCGCACCGGTGGCCCCGACCACGGCGATGATCTTCTTCTCGGACACTTTCCATCACTCCATGTCGTGTTGATACGACGGGCACCTCTGCCCCGTCACGGCTCATTGTTGGGAGCACACCAGGGGGCCAACCAGGCACGGATTGGGCGAGGCTCCTCGCGAACCGATCGGTACACCTGCGCCGCGGCCCGTGCGTCGCTGCGGCCCACAGGCGCCTGTTCGATGGCAAGGCGGGTTTGGGGCTTCCTGCCTCGGCCTGCCCCACGTTTCGGCAAGCGGGAGTCACCCGTCGGCTCAGCGGCCCGGCCGGGTGTCGGCGCCCGCACTCGTCGCCGACAGCGTTTGCCGCCGCGGTCTGGGTTGCGCCGGACATCGGCGCAGTGGCATCAGCAGGCTCCGATGCAAGCTCGGCATCGCGCCGGTGAGCACCACGACACTCACGGTCGGCGAGCGGTTCGCCTAGCCGGCGCACTGATCGGCATCCGAAGGCTTGGAGTCTTCGCGCGAGCCGGAGCGTTGATCCCGCAGGCCACCGGTCTGAGACCAACCAGCCAGGCTGCCGGCCATCGGCCAGACATGCCGCAGTACAGCCCCGATGGCGGCGGCGGAGACCGTGCCGACTGGGAGTGCCACGCCGGCCGGCCCGCTGAACGTGCGTGGCCTTCGTGAGCGAACCGGCCCATCGCGACGCGACTGTTGGGGTGGACAGCGCCGGAACGACGAAGGGCGCCTTGATCGGCCGCAGCGGCTCCGGTTCGTCACGGCGCCGGCCTTGGTGATGAATTCGAACGGAACAGGTTGCGCCATCAGTATTGACAACGTTGTCTGAGGCGCACAGGCTAGTCGCGATCTTCAGCTGGGTGTGCCCGTCCGCGAGCCAGCCATCCCCTCATGGAGCTTCCGCATGGTCCAAGAGCGATGTCCCCACGCGCGGCAGCGGTCGCGGCGGTTCTCGCTGCGCAACGGCGCCCGTTGCGGCGCCGATCCGTGCTGACCCGGCGTCGGCGCGGAACAGCTTGAGCGCCGATCCAGGGCCGGGATTCGGCAAGTCCGGTCCGAACGTCCTGTAGGCGCACCCAGGCTCCACTGCCGTCGATCGACCGCAGTGGCCAGGCCCTTCACCCCTGAAGCTCGACGCTCTCAACCGCTACCAGTCAAAAGGCCTACGTTGATACCATATTCATCTCTTACCCGCCTTTTGTCCCTACGAAGATGGGCCAGTGCAGCCATAGCGCTGTCGCTGCCAGTGGGGGTGCTCGCCGTCGCACCCGCGGCGCTCGCCGCCGCGGCGCCGCCCGCCGGCAACTTCAGCTCCTCGTTCGAGTCGGCCGACCCCCAACCCGCGACGAGCACCGTCGAGATCGGCGCCAACGGCAAGCCGATCCAGACGAACCTGAGCGGATCGAGCCCCTCGGGGCTGCCCGGCAGCCTGCTCGACCAGGTCAGCGCGGTGACCGCGAGCGCCGAGAACCCGCCGGGCGAAGTCGCCACGAACCTCAAGGACGGCAATCCGTCGACCAAGTGGCTGGCGTTCGACAAGACCGGCTGGGCGGCCTACCGGCTGTCCAAGCCTGCGGCAGTGGTGAAGTACTCGCTGACCTCGGCGAACGACGCGCCGGGCCGCGACCCCAAGGACTTCACCGTGCAGGGGTCGAACGACGGCAACACATGGAACGACCTGGACAGCCGCACGGGGGTGAGCTTCAGCGGGCGGTTCGCCACCAACACCTACAGCTTCACCAACACGACCGCCTACAGCTACTACCGGCTGAACGTCACCGCCAACTCCGGTGACTCGATCATCCAGCTCGCCGACTGGAACATCAGCGACGGCTCGAACGTGATACCGCCGGCCACCCCGATGGTCGGCGTCGTCGGCGCCGGTCCGGTCAGTGGCTACAACATGAAGTCAGGGGCCGGATTCACCGGCACGGCTTCCCTGCGGTACTCGGGCGGGGCCCAGACCGACGGCCGCTCGTCCGCGACCGACAAGCTCTTCGACGTCAACATCCCGGTCGGGCCGAAGACGCGGCTGTCGTACAAGATCTTCCCCGAGTTCACCGGCAAGGACACCCAGTACCCGTCCACCTATGCCGCCGTCGACCTCCACTTCACCGACGGCAGCTACCTGAGCGGACGTTCGCCCGTCGACCAGCACGGCTACGCGCTGACGGCCGCCGGGCAGGGTGCGTCGAAGGTGCTCTACGCCGACCAGTGGAACGCGGTCCAGTCCGACATCGGGGCGATCGCGAACGGCAAGACGATCGACCGCATCCTGCTCGCCTACGACGATCCCGAGGCGACCGCCTCGACACGTTTCCAGGGCTGGCTCGACGACATCGCCGTGACGGGCACGCCGACGCCGATCGACGGCTCCAGCGCGACGAACTATGTCGACACCCGGCGCGGGTCCAACGCATCGGGCTCGTTCTCGCGTGGCAACAACCTGCCGATCTCGGCGATGCCGAACGGCTTCAACTTCTTCACGCCGGTCACCAACGCCACGTCCAACTCCTGGGAGTACGACTACCAGCAGGGCAACAACGCGGCCAATCTGCCGACGCTGCAGGGACTTGCGATCTCGCACGAGCCCAGCCCGTGGATGGGTGACCGCAACCAGATGTCGGTCATGCCGGTGCCGGACGGCGGCTCGCTCACCGGAGCGCCCGGCACACGCGCACTCGCCTTCAACCATCAGGACGAGACCGCGCGGCCGGACTTCTACCGGGTCACCACGCAGAACGGCCTGACCGCGCAGATGTCGCCCACCGACCACGGTGGGATCCTGCAGTTCACCTTCCCGTCCGGAAAGGCCACCGGAAGCCTCGTCTTCTACAACGGCACGTTCACCATCGGCACGGACGGCACGTTCACCGGCTGGGTCGACAACGGCAGCGGCCTGTCCGCAGGTCGCAGCCGGATGTTCGTGTCCGGCGCCTTCGACCGGGCGCCGACGGCGTCCTCGACGACGTCAGCCACCTTCGACACCTCCGCGAACTCGCAGGTGACGATGCGTATCGCGACGTCCTTCATCTCGGTCGACCAGGCGCACAAGAACCTCGACCTGGAGGTCACCGGCAAGAGCTTCGACCGGATCCACGACGCCGCCACCGCGGCATGGAACGACCGGCTCGGCCGGATCGAGGTCAAGGGCGCGAACGAGACCCAGAAGGTCACGTTGTACTCGAACCTCTACCGGCTGAACCTGTACCCGAACTCGCAGTCGGAGAACACCGGCACCGCCGCCGCACCGCACTGGCAGTACGCGAGCCCGGTGTCGGCGCCGACCGGCACATCGACCGCCACGCAGACCGGTGCGAAGGTCGTCGACGGGCAGATCTACGTCAACAACGGGTTCTGGGACACCTATCGCACCGTGTGGCCCGCGTACTCGCTGCTGTACCCGGACATCGCGGCCAAGATCGCTGACGGGTTCGTCCAGCAGTACCGCGACGGCGGGTGGATAGCCCGCTGGTCGTCACCCGGCTACGCCGACCTGATGACCGGCACCAGCGCGAACGTCGCGCTGGCCGAGGCCTACCTCAACGGCGTCAAGGTGCCCGACCCGCTCGCCGCCTACGAGGCGGCGGTCAAGGACGCGACCGTCGCGTCCGGGCGCAGTGAGGTCGGCCGCAAGGGCATCGAGAACTCGCTGTTCCTCGGCTACACACCGACCTCCACCGGCGAGTCGGTGTCGTGGGCGCTGGAAGGCTTCATCAACGACTACGGCATCGGGAACATGGGCGCGGCCCTGGCCAAGGACCCGGCCACACCGAAGTCTCAGCGCAACCGGCTCAAGGAGGAGTCGCAGTACTTCCTCCAGCGTGCCCGGAACTATGTGAACCTCTTCGACAAGGACACCAAGTTCTTCGAGGGTCGCGATGCCAGCGGCACGTTCCTCGCCGGCAACCCGCTGGACTGGGGTGGCGCCTACACCGAGACGGACGGCTGGAACTTCGCGTTCACCGCACAGCAGGACGGCCAGGGCCTGGCCAACCTGTACGGCGGGCAGAAGGGGCTGGAGCAGAAGCTCGACCAGTTCTTCTCCACCCCGGAGAAGGCCGACCACCCCGGTGGCTACGGCGGCACGATCCACGAGATGCTCGAGGCGCAAGCGGTGCGCATGGGCCAACTCGGCATGAGCAACCAGCCGTCGCACCACATCCCGTACATGTACGACTACGCCGGCACGCCGTCGAAGACCCAGGCGATCGTGCGGGAGATCCTGCAGCGCCTCTACGTCGGCGACGAGATCGGCCAGGGCTACCCGGGCGACGAGGACAACGGCGAGATGTCGTCGTGGTACATCCTCAGCTCGCTCGGCATCTACCCGCTGCAGGCCGGTTCCTCCAACTGGGCGATCGGATCACCGCAGTTCACCCAGATGACGGTTCACCGCAAGAGCGGCGACATCGTCGTCAACGCGCCCGGCAACAGCACGAAGAACGTCTACGTGCAGGGCGTGAAGGTCAACGGGAAGACGCAGCACACGGTGTCCATCGACTCCTCCGTGCTCGCCCACGGCGGCAGGATCGACTTCCAGATGGGCTCGCACCCGTCGTCCTGGGGCACCGGCAAGAACGACGCACCGCCGTCCCTGACCAAGGGCAAGGACGTGCCCAAGCCTCTGCAGGACACCACGGGCCCCGGTCTCGGCACCGCGACCGCGAGTGACGGGCAGGATGCGTCGAAGCTGTTCGACGACTCGTCGACCACGCAGATGACGTTCACCACCGGCACGCCGCAGATCAACTGGGCCTTCCGCGGCGGCAAGCAGATGCCGACGTACTACACCCTCACCTCCGGGGCGAGTGCGGGCGACCCGACGGATTGGAAGCTGCAGGGCTCCAACGACGGGATCACCTGGACCACCGTCGACTCCCGCAAGGGCGAGGTCTTCCCGTCGCGCAACCAGAGCCGGCCGTTCAAGATGGACGATCCGGGTAAGTTCGCGCGGTTCCGTCTGGTCGTGACCAAGACAGTCGGCGCCGCGCAGACGAACCTTGCCGAGGTCGAGCTGCTGGCGGGCGGCGACGTCCAGATCGGTGGTGGCGATCTCACGGTCACCGCCGCGAGCAGCGAGTTGCACGCGACGTCCGGTGTCGCGGTCTCCGCACCGCTGGCCACCGTCACCGGTGGCACCGCGAGTGGCTACCAGGCCACCGTGGACTGGGGTGACGGCACGCCGGTCACCACGGGCACCACGGCCCTGAGTTCGCGGGGCGTGTACAGCGTCAGCGGTTCGCACACCTACGCCAAGCCCGGTTACCACCAGGCCAAGGTCACGGTGACCGACGGCAACGTCCAGAGCGCGGCGACGGTCGGAGTGGACGTGGCCTACGCGCCGAGTGACGGCCTGACCGCGGCATTCGACTCCGTGTGCATCGGAGACGAGGGCGTCGTCGCGGCGAACTGCGACAGCAAGTCGTGGGCGTACTCACGTTCCGCTCTTGCGGCGGCCGGTGTGACCCAGGGCGAGGACCACGAGGTACCCGGAACGGCGCTGCACTTCACGCTGCCCGTGGCTTCGGCGGGGCAGCCGGACAACGCCACCGGCAACGGCAGCAGGATCGCGCTCGACCTGCCGGACGACGTGAAGAGCATCTCGTTCATCGGCGCCGGAACGCAGGGCAACCAGAGCACCACCGGCACGGCCACGTTCAGCGACGGCAGCACCGCCGACATCCCGATCCGGATGAGCGACTGGACGCTGGGCGGCAACCCCGACGGCACGCCGTCCTACGGCAACATCGTCGTCGCCAAGGCCGCGTACCGACTGCTCGGCAAGAGCCGGGACGGTGCACAGCCGTTCCTGTTCGCCACCGAGCCGTACCAGATCCCCGAGGGCAAGACGCTGGTGTCGGTGACCCTGCCGACGCAGACCGGCGACCCGGGCTCGGCGGGCAGGATCCACGTGTTCGCCGTCGCCCACGACGGCACGCCGGACGCCGCGCTCAAGACCACCGCCCCCAAGGACCAGACGGCCACGCCGGGGAAGGCCTTCTCGGCTGACCTCGGTACGGTGACCGGTGGAGTCACCGACTCGACGGGCTACCAGGCTCGCGTCCAGTGGGGTGACGGCACGGTTCCGGCCGACGCGACGGTCGACTCGTCCGGCGCGATCAGCGGACAGCACACGTATGTGCAGCAGGGCACGTACACGGTGCACGTCACCAGCTGGGACAAGTTGTCCAGCAGCACCGAGACGTTCACCGTGACCGTGGGCAAGGCGAAGCTGCACCCGTCGATCTCGGCGTCGGTATCCGGCAGCGCCACCGCCGGTGACCGGATCACCGTGAACGGCAGCGGGTTCGCCGCCGGCGAGCAGGTGACCGTCAAGCTGGGCACCAGCCCGGTGCGCACCTTGACGGTCGCGGCCTCCACGACGGGAGCGGTGCACGCGTCGATCGCGGCGTCCGACGACGCACAGCCCGGCCGGTACTCCGTCACCGCCGCCGGCAAGTCCTCGCGGACACCGGCGACGGCGACCGTCAAGGTGACCGAGGAGTCGGCAGCACCCGCGTACCGACCTGAGGTGTTGCTGTCGGCGACCTCGGGGCCGCGTGCCACCGCGATCACCGTCAATGGTTCCGGGTTCGCACCGAACGAAGCCGTGAGGATCAGCTTCGGTGACGGCCTCGCATCCGTCACGGTGCACGCGAACGGTGACGGCGTCGTCTCGGGCGCGACCATCAGCGTGCCGGGGACGGCGAAGCCCGGCCCGACCAGCGTCACGCTGGCCGGGGCCGAATCGGGCAGCCGTGTTCAGGTGCCCTTCACGGTCAGCCGGAACTGACCCGAGGTGGTTCAAAGCCGCCGGTGGACGGAGCCGTGAAGACGGTTCCGCCCACCGGCGGCCTCGTGATGGGGGCGACCCGGTCGGCGCGTCGGGCGTGGCCGGGACCGTACATGAAGGTGAGCCCCGGAACGAGGTGTGGCGTGCACGCGGTCGCGTGCACGCCACACGGGCATCAAGTTGTCGGGTGGCCCGGAGGGCAACCTCCTACTTGAAGCGGACCACCTGCGGGTCGTGGTCGCTCGTCTGGTCGGAGAACTCGGCGTTGATGTGGACGACCTGGTACTGGAACTTCTTGATGGCCGGTGAGACCAGGATGTGGTCCAGCGTCTGGGAGTTGCCGTCGTACACGTAGCTGTACCGCTCGTTCACCGGCAGGGTGTTGATGAGGTCCTTGAGGACGCCACCCGCGGTCAGGGTGGCCAGCGGCTTCGAGAACTGGTAGTCGTTCAGGTCGCCGAGGACGACGACCTGGGCCTTGCGGTCCTTGGCCAGCAGGCCGGAGACGAAGGTGTTGACCTCCTTCGCCTGGGTGAGGCGCTGGGTCTCGGAGCCGAGTGTCGGCGGCTGGAAGGCGCCGTGCACCGGCTGGTCGCCGCCCTTGGAGTTGAAGTGGTTGCCGACGACGAAGACCTGCTTGCCGCGGAACCGGAACTCACCGACCAGCGGCTTGCGGCTGCTCGTCCAGGCGTCCGAGGTGGGGTCGATCCGGCCCGGGGACACCGAGAGCCGAACACCCTTCTTGCCGTCGGCTACCGCCGCGACGGACGTGGTGGAGCCGCCGCCCGGCCGGTCCACGAAGGTGACGCGCTTCGGGTTGAAGAGGAAGACGTTGCGGATGTTGCCACCCGGCTCGCCGCCGTCCGAGTCGTTGACCGGGTCGATGGCGCGCCAGTCGTAGGCCGGGCCGCCGGCCGCCTTGATGGCGTCGATGAACTGGGTGACGGTCTTGTCGGCCGCGACCGTTCCGTCGTCCTTGGGGCCGTTGTTGTCCTGGATCTCCTCCAGGCTCACGATGTCCGGGGCCGCAAGGTTCGTGACGACCCCCTCGGCCAGCCGGTCGAACTTGCTCTGCGGGTCGGTCGGGTCGAGGTTCTCGACGTTGTACGTCGCCACGGAGAGCTCGTTGGACTTGCCCTTCTTCGCCACGTCCGGCTTCAGTCCGCCCTGCTCGACCGTTCCGAGGGTGGTGGCCTGGATGTTGTAGCCGCCGAAGTCGGCGTAGTCCACGGGGCCCGCGGTGGTGCCGGACAGCGTGTCACCCACATTGGCCTTGAGCTGGTCACCGGTCAGCGAGGTGACCAGGAGACGCCCGGAGTTGGGGTTGTCGTAGCCGTTGACGATGGTGCCGCCCCGAGGAGTGGGGTTCTGGTCGGGCTTGGTGGTGATCCACGTCTCGTCGTAGGTGTTGGTCGCGCCCACCACGCGGGAGTCGCCGATCTGCACACGCATGCCTTCGTGGGCTTCCAGCCAGTCCAGCGCGTAGGTGCCGGGCTTCAGCTCCAGGGACTCGATGCTCGCTCCCTGTGCCTGCGGCGCATAGGCGTCGGGCAGCGTGGCCGAGTCGATGACCTGGGCGTCCGGCAGCGCATTGCCGGAGGAGAGAGTAACGGCCGTCGGTCCGGTCAGTTCGGTGACGGACTGAGTGCCGCTGCTCTTGCCACCGGGGTAGTACTCACTCACCTTGCCCGAGACGAGTACCGAGTCGCCGATCTTGACCAGGGGAGTGGCGGAGCCCGTGTAGACGAAGATGCCCTCGCTGGTGGCCGCGTTCCCGTCGGGCTCGGGGTCCTGGATCCAGTAGCCCTTCGAGCCGGTGGTCCGCACACCGGTCACCACGCCGGGCACGTCGGCGACGGACTTGCCGTTCTGCGGGGAGATCCGGCTGGTGCCCTGGATGTCGTGGATGCGGAGGTCGCCGGGGACGGGGGTGGTCGTCGGTGTCGGGGTGGGCGAGGGGTCGCCGGCGCCTCCGCCCGTGCTGTTGCGGGGGTTCGGAGCGGAACCGGTCAGGTCCACCGAGTTGTCGTCGGTGTCGGTGTACGTGGTGTTGCGTGAGACGGAGGTGGTGTTGCCCGCGCCGGTGGCGGGGGTGCCCTCCCGGACCACGGCGGTACCGAAACCGACCAGGTCCTTGATGGTGCCGTCCGCCGCGCAGTCGGCGGCGGTCAGGCAGGTGAGGGCGGTGGTCGAGTGAACCAGTGCCACGCTGCCGGTGGTTGCCGACATGGAGATGGTGCCCGTGGCGTCGGGTGAAGGCAGGGGAGTGTCACCTGCCGAGCCCTTGGCCTCCTGGACCAGGTAGGTGCCGCCCGCGGGAATGGCGCCGGCGAGCGGGGTGACCTGCCACTTGCTGGTGGCGGACGGCGAACCGGGCAGGTACTGCACGGACCAGCCGCTCAGGTCGAAGGGCGCGGTGGCCCCGTTGCCCAACTCGATGAAGTCATTGGTGTAGGAGGCGCCGGAGTTGCCACCGCCGCCGTATACCTCGGAGATGGCGGCGTCCGACGAAGGTGCTGCCTGTGCGGTGAAGGGAAGCGCGATGAGCGATCCGGTGAGACCGACGGGAAGCGCTACGAGGAGGGCCTTGGCACCTCGGCCGCGCAGGGCCGGGGGTATACGTGAGGACACGTGGTGTCTCTTTCTGCCTGGAGCGGATGTCGATGGCGCGGCTGAGATGTGGGGGGTGTGCGGAAATTTTCTGATCCGGCGTGAAGATACGCGCGTAGATCCGTGTCGTACAAGGCGCCGGGCCTGGCGTGCGGCAAACGTTTCCCGACCGTTCGCCGACAGTGCGGTCCCTCGATGCTGCGGTGAAGCCCTGCCGCCTGGGCGTATTCCTGATTTCGCCAAGTGGCGGGCGGTTGACGGCGGGTGAGGCGGTGACGGCCCGCCCCGACCCGGGGCGCCATCCCCGGCGACGTACGCGCCGACCGCGACCGGCAGTTGGCCCACTTGCCCAACTCTCCCCGGTGCCGTGGCACATCGGCTGAGGGCTCCGGCCTGCACTGGCGCCCCAAGCGCCCCGATCTGTTCATCGCCGCCCGCATCGACGCCGACCAGGCCCACGAGCAGTTGCTCGCCGCCCAAACCGAGCCCGTCGGCCAGGTCCGCGCCTTCGCCCCCCGCGGCACTTCCTCGGTTTCCCGTGTACGCGCCGATTCCGGCCCGCTCGAGCCCCACCGCCGATAACGTGATCGGCATGATGGGCGAGGGCGAGGGCGAGGGCGAGGGCGAGGCGCTGGCCGGCGGTATGGCGAACGCGGGGGCAGTCTTCCGGCGGGGTGCGCTGGTCGAGCGTCCAGCACCCCGCAACGCGCCCGCCTTGCATGCCTATCTCCGAGCGATCAAGGACGGCGGCTTCGACGCGGCGCCATCCCCGCTTGGCCTCACCGAGGACGGCCGGGAGCAGTTGACCTTCATCCCCGGCGACGTGCCCCTGCCGCCCTTCCCGGACTGGGCAATGACGGAGACCGCCCTCGCATCGGTAGGGGGCCTGCTTCGGCGCCTGCACGAAGCCAGCGCCGCCGTCACAGCCGACACCCAGGGCGACTGGTCCCGGGATCTGGCCGACCCGGAAGGGGGGACGATGCTGTGCCACAACGACGTATGCCCGGACAACGTCGTCTTCCGCGACGGCCGTGCCGCTGCTCTGATCGACTTCGACCTGGCGGCCCCGGGCCGGCATCTCTGGGACGTCGCCATGACCGCCCGCTACTGGGTGCCCATGGTCGATTCGGAATCCGCGGCCGCACTGTATCCCCCCGGATTGGATGCGCCCATGCGGCTCCGGGTCCTTGCCGACAGCTACGGTCTCCCGGCGCGGGATCGCACCGAGTTGCCCGGCGTCATCGAGCAGGCGACGGAGATCTGTCGGGCCTTCGTCGCCGCCCGCGTGGCCGACGGCGACCCCGTCTACCTCCAGGCGCTGGAGGCGCGCGGAGGATGGGCGCGCTGGGACCGCATGCAGGCCTGGCTGGCAGACCACTGCCAGACGTTCACGGCCGCCCTACTGCACTGATCGGGACTGGCCCTTCGACGACGAGCCCACCCTGGGGCCACCGGAGGGCGGCGCTCACTCAGAACAGCCGGACCGGCGACCCCGTAGCGTTCGGAGTCACCGAACAGGCCGTGCCGACCGGGCCGGTCAGCCCTTCACGATCGTCCGCTCGACATCGGGAAACCCCTTATCCCACCAGTGCCCGTAGCGCTGGTAGACGGCCGGCTCGCGGTCCGCCAGCAACACTGACAGCCTTTCCGCCTCCTCGATCAGTCCCTTCCATGCGACCTTGCCGAGCTTGCGGAAGGCGGCCAGTTCCAGTCCGTCGTCGGCTGCGCGCCACACTCCGACGACCTGCCCGTCGACAAGCAGGCAGGGCAGTACGTCGCCGTTGCGCCGGACGATCAGGGGACGGTACTCCGGGGGCATGACCCGCCCGGGGACGGCGTGGGCCAGCAGCGTGCTGTCCCACATCGGCAGCAACCTCGGCGGCGCCGGGGTGTCATCGGCTGGCGCGGTGGCGTCGGCCAGGTCGAACAGGGCGGCGCGGCCCGGGCCCGGCACTCGTACCACCAGGTCACCCAGCTCATGCAGGGATTTGGCGATCACGGGGCGTGTCAGCAGGGTGAACCGGGCGAAGTCCTGGGCCGACGCGGGCCCGAATGCGCGCAGGTAGGCGAGCAGCAGGCGCTGGACCCCGGTGTCGGCCTCCTGCGGTGTGGCCGCGGGGGCCGCCGATGAGGCGCGGTAGGTGTTCGGCTGGGTGAACGACCACGGGCCGCCGGTCGGTGCGTGATGCAATGGCGCGAACGTGCGCAGCGCCCACCACACGCGGTGTGCGTGCTCTCCGTGTCTCCCCGTGACCCCGTCCTCCACCTGGGCGCCGGTGCGGGGCTGCTCCAGGAAGCCTGCGAGTTCCGGCAGCAGCGCGTCGGCGTCGCTGGGGGTCAGCCCTGTTGCGGCGAAACGGCGGTCGTACAGCCGCGACGCCCGCAGAGTGCTCAGCATGGCGGCGCGGTAGGGCTCGTAGTCCTCGGCGTGGACGACGTGCAGTGTGATCCGCATGAGCGTCGCTTTCACGATCCGACCGTGCGCGAACGCCGCGTCGAGGTCCTCGGGCGCGAAATCCTGCACACGGTTCCACAGCGCCAGGTACGGCGACGCCGGTGTCTGTGCCTGCAGAGCGCAGACCCGGCGCACCGCCTCCGCCACATCGAGACGCCGGCGCTCGAGCAGGAGCTGACGGTCCAGGGTGGCGAGGGTGAGCTGCCGCACGGTGAGGCTCATGACCGGATCATGCCACCTTGGGCTCCCGTACGAAGCAACCGCCGCTACGGGCACTGAGTTGAGGGCGCCTGTCCGTTCTCGAAGTGAGGCGGGGCTGCTTCTTGGTCAGGGCCTGCGAGATGGGCGCGAGCCGCTTCCCGACAGCGGCAGCGTAGGCCGGTTCGGGCGGGGCACACCGCAACAGAGCGGTGTGCCCCGCAGGATCAGCGCAGACCGAAGGCCCGGGTCACGGTCTGTGCGACCGCGTTCCCGGCACTGTCGTGGGCGTGAGCCCGCAGTGAGACGAACCGGGCCTGCTTCGGGGCGGACAGCCCGAACCGGCCGTCCTTTCCGCCGGTGATCGTGCGCCAGGTACGTCCGTCGTCGTAGGACACCTCCAAGGTGAGCTTCGACAGGGTGCCGGCGCCCGTGGCGTGGGCGAGGTGGGCGACGGACGCCGTCAGTGTCGCGTTCCTCTTGGCCCGGCCCGCCGCGTCGGTGTCGACGCCGTAGTCGATCTGCAGGAGCGGCAGGACCGACTGCTCGTCCCCCGCCGGAGCCCGGGAGATGAAGTCCCACTCGGTGTGCGTGGTGGAGGAGTACGGGCTCACCGAGCTGTCCCGGCTGGTGTCCAGGACGAGACGGTACGGCAGCTTGCCGGCGCCGGGTGCGTCGGCCTGCACCATGGTGTTTCCGGGGTTCTGGGCCAACTCGGTGTCACCCTGGTAGAGCGTGAGGGTGTGCGGCATGCGCTCGTAGTCCATGGACATGCCGACGTGGTCCGAGCCGCCCCAGCCGGGGACGTCCAAGGTCAGCCGGCTCCCCGTACGGGTCGGCGGCTTGTAGTTGTTGTTCAGGTACGGTCGCTCGATGGGCTTGAACCAGTGCTGCGACTGTGTGCTGTCCGCCCGGTAGGTGGTACGCGGCTCGATCTCGTAGAGCAGACCCTCGACGTACGCCTCCTGGCCCCAGGAGTACCCGGGCCCGGTGGAGACCCAGTCGACCCGCTGCGAGTTCACCGGCTCACTCATCATCGTGCCGATGCCCCAGTCCGAGTAGACCGGCCAGTCGAAGCGGAACTCACCACCGCGCCGGGTGCTGTCGGGGCTGTCGAAGTCGACGTTCACCCGGGCGAGGTTCTTCGGGCCGCCCTGGACGACCAAGTGGTCCGGGATCTGGTTGTGCCACGTCCACATCAGGTCGTAGACGTAGGGGCTCACCGGCTGCGAGTCCACCGAGAGCACCGCCTTGGGGGCAGCGGCCTGGGCGAAGAGCTTCTCGCCCTCGTCCGTGCTCAACAACGCGACGTCGATGCCGGCGGGAGTACCCGTCCACGGTTCGCTGCTGTAGCTGCGGAATCGGCGACCGGGTTCGTTGTTCACGACCAGCAGGAGTCTGGCGCCTGCCTCGATCGCCGCGGCGGCCTGGTCGGCGTCGCCGATCGTGTCGTTGCGGCGGACGACCACCGCCTTGCCCCGCGCGTCCAGACCGGCGTAGTCCGCGTTCGTTCCGTCGCCGGCGGCCACGAGCGGGAGCTTGTAGTGCCCCTGGGCCAGTGCGGTGACGTCCTGTTGCCGGAGGGCGTCGGTGAACTCGGTGGTCCTGGTGGCGATGGCGAGTGCCGGCTGCTCCTTGCGCCAGCGGGCGCCGAGGTAGAAGTCGCCGTGGGTCACCTTGTGCGTGGTGGGCTGGGCCCACAGGCTGTCGTAGCTGGTCTGGGTCTCCATGTAGTCGCGCCAGGTGCCGCCGCCCATCGAGCGGTTGTACTCGAGGCGCTGGTAGGTCGTCTCGGTCCGCTGCGGTGCGGTCATGTCCACCCGCTCGATCTTCGAGGCGTCCAGGGTGACCGTGGTGTCGTGGTCCATCACGACCTCGGGGTCGCCGAGCAACGCCATCCCCATCGAGTGCGGGCCGTGGACACCCTGTACGTCCTTGAACTCCAGCACCGAGTAGACGTCGTCGGGGAGGAACATCTGCGCAGTGCCGGACTCGTCGACGATCCAGAACTCGGGCTCGAAGTCACCGGACCGCAGCAGCTCGACGACCCCGGACATCGGCTTGCCGTGTGCGTCCTTGAGGACCAGGGTCAGCTTGTGGGCGATGTCGCCCAGCGACACGGCAGTGTGGGTGACGGCCTTCCCCGCCGTGTCGGCCGCAACGATCTGGCCGGTCCAGTGACCGCTCGTGGTCGCCTTGGAGCCGTCGATGAGGGCCGTGACCTCGGCGGTGCCGTGAGCGGGTACGACGACCTGGGAGGCGGACAGGCGGAACATCCCCGCGGGGGCGTTCGGGGCCTGCAGCGACAGGTCGAGGGTGACCGGCGAGTCACCCATGTTCGTGTACGTGACCGGACGGCGCACCGCGTCGGACGCGCCCGTCGTCGCCTGGCCGGCGAACGCGGTCGCCGATGCGAACACGTCGGCGCTCAGCGCCGACGGGACGTCCACCCGGCCGCTGCCCGCCTGGAAGGCGTCGTACTTGGGCGTCTGCTTCGAGCTGCTCACCAGGAGGTCCTTCAACTGGGAGCCGGTCAGACCGGGATGCGCCGCCGCGAGCAGCGCAGCGGCGCCCGCGACATGCGGTGTGGCCTGCGAGGTACCGCTGAGCGTCAGGTAGCTGCCCTCGCCGGACGGCGAGTATTGGGACCGTGCCGCAAGCACGTCGACGCCGGGGGCGGTGATCTCCGGCTTGAGCCCGCCGTCGCCGACGCGGGGGCCCTGGCTGGAGAACCAGGCGACGTCGTCCGAGGAGTCGACGGCTCCCACGGTCAGGGCTGCGTCGGCCGCGCCCGGGGAGCCGACGCTGTAGTCCGAGCCCGCGTTGCCCGCGGCGACCACGAACAGGGTCCCGGTCTCGGCGCTCAGGCGGTCGACCGCGGCGCTGAGGGGATCCGTGCCGTCGGACGGGGCCGTTGAGCCCAGGCTCATGTTGACGATGTCCGCGTGCTGGTCCACCGCGGCCCACTCCATGCCGGCCAGCACCCAGGAGTCCTGGCCGGAACCCTCGTCGGAGAGCACCTTGCCGATATGCAGGTCCGCACCGGGCGCGACGCCCTTCTCCTTGCCGTCCGACGCGGCCCCCGTGCCGGCGATGGTGGACGCGACATGAGTGCCGTGACCATGGCGGTCCGTCACGTCCTCGTCCGGAACGAAGCTCTGCTCGGCCGTTATCCGGCCGGCCAGGTCGGGGTGTTCGGCGTCGACGCCGGTGTCCAGGACGGCGACGTCCACGCCCTTCCCGGTGTCGCCGGCCTCCCACGCCTGCGGCGCGCCGATCTGCGAGGTGGACTCGGAGAGATCCGCCTTCACGACTCCGTCGAGCCAGATGTGGGCGATACCCCCACCGAAGGCCGGTTTGCCGGAGGCGGCTGCGGTGGTTCTCTTGCCGGACGGCGTGGAGGTGACGGCACGCCAGAAGTCGGCCGACCTGTCCCGGTCCTCGGACATCGCGGCACCCTGGACACTGCCGAGGGCCCTGACCCTGCTGGCGCCCTCGGGGGCCGTGGAACGCAGCCCGGAGGCGGCCTTGCCGTCGTACGAGACGATCAGCGGCAACTGGTCGCGACGTGCGTCGTCGTAGCCGTCCGCGACAAGCCGGCTGATGTCGAACAGGCGCTTGTCCAGCACGCCTGCCGCCACATAGGGGAGAACGGAATCGGGATACACGTACAGGTCGCCGTTCGACTCCATGATGCGCGCCTGGGCCGGTGTTCCGGCCGCACCGCGCACATCGACAGTGCCGCCGCCGGCGCCGGACTGCCGTGTGACGACGACGTCACCCGTGATCAGGGTGACCGAGTGGACGCCCGGGGGTACGTTGCGCTGCGCGGCGGGAGCGGCGGAGCCGGCGGTGGCGTGGGCGGCGGACACGGCGGCGGGCTGTGCCAACGAAAGGAGGGCGGCGCCTGCGACGGCGAACACGCTCCAGCGTCTCGGTGATGATCTCAAAGGATTCCCTGAATGTTCCGTAGGGCCGGGTCGGCCCGCAAGCGATTCATGGCTGAAGTGACGGATCGGCGGGGGAGGGGATGGCCGACGCTGCGGGCCGATGGGTGGGGGTTCCGGGATCGCGACAGCTCGGCGTGGACGATCAGAGTTAAGGCTCGTGAACGGGAGATGTATAGATCAGATCCGTGTCCGATATCGCCAGCTGGCGAATCGTGCCAAGACTGGGCGGGGTTGGACCAGGCCGGGAGAGTGGGTGGCTCGAAACCCTGCGTGGGTGAATCGACTTACGAATTGGGCCGACGAGGGCCGCATCACCCTGATCTGTGCGTCGCCCCTGGCGACGCGGAGCCCGTCGACACGTGCGCCGAAGTGAGCCGGTCCGCAAGGCGGCGCCTCATTCATACGCCGAGAGCCGGGGTGCCGGGATTGTGCCACGGGCCCTCGGGCCCCCGTGCGGTTGGCCGCCGGGCTCAGATCCAGCCGCGCTTGGCGGCTTCGGCGCCCACCTGGAAGCGGGTCTCGAGGCCGAGGCGGGTGGCGATCGCGGCGATCCTGCGGGTCACGGTGCGTGCGCTCGTGCCCAGTTGCCGGGCGATCGCCTGGTCCTTGTAGCCCGCCTGCAGCATTCTCAGAAGCAGGAGATCGTCCGTGCTCGGCTGGTCCGGGGCCGCCTGAGTCGTCGAGACGATGGGTTGTGCCCGCTGCCAGTAGACGTCGAACAGCTCGAGGAGCGCGTCGAGCAGACCCGACTGATGGACGACGGCGATCCTGTCGTACCGCCCTCCGATCAGTGCGACCAGCGCGACACGACGGTCCATGATCCGCAGCCTGAACGGCACGGTCGGCAGGAGCCGGGCCTGCTCGCCGAGCTGGGCGAGGCGGGTGATCAGTTCGAATCGGCCGTGGTTCTCCAGCGCCTCCGGGCTGTACACGGACCGTATGTCGACGCCGCGGTCCAGCAGTTCCTTGGTGAAGGCCTCCTCCAACTCGGTGCTGTACGGGCCCAGATACGGTGGCCGGTCCAACACCCAGAAGTGGCTGCGGATCGACTGGGTCAGCTCGGCGACGCGCAGGCCGATCGCCGTCTCACCTGTGATCACCTCCACCAGCTCGTTCGGATGCTCCTGCAGTCGGCTGGCGCGGTACTCGCTTGCCAGGTCGTCGACCACATCCGCCACTGCGGCGAACGCCGCCTCGGAATCGGCTCTGTACTTGGCGAGCAGTGCGCTCAACGCGGTCCGCGGGCTGACCGGTCGGTACTGGCCGTGTCCTTCCGTACGCAGCACGCCCATGTCCAGCAACCGGGCCACCGCGTGCCGTATCCGGCTGGGGGTGGCGTCAAGTTCCTCGGCGATCTCCCGCGTCGTACGGTCGGGCTTCGCCAGAAGAGCGCGGTACACCCGCTCGTCGAACTCGCTGATCCCCAGGGCACCGAGCACCGTGCCTCCTTCTGTCGTCACCGCCCGGCGGGAGGCCGGCCCGGCAATGGCGCGATGCGCCGGCCGACGCTATCAGACAGGAGATCAACCGCTCGTGAGCCCGACTCGACGTGCCTCGGTCGCACGCCGCGCCCCTACTGCGCCGGCCGGTCGGGTGCTGTGCCGGGTCCGTGTCCGGTGTCCACCCGGTCGGCCATGTGTCGGATCATCCAACTCATACTGTTACGAGGGTCGTTGGGGCGAAATCGGTGACGGCCGACGCCGTGCCGAGGGGCGCAGTTCGCCTCGCGCTCACTTGGGTGGGGTCGGCCCCGGACTTCTTCTTGTACTGGCCACGTATTAGTCATCGCCGCGTGCCCGACGGCGACCAGCCTTTCTGTGCCCCTTCCCGTACGCCCCAGCGGGCGTGCTCGCGAAAGGAACACGGATGTCCGACGCCTCGCACGACGACACCCAGCAGGAAGGCCCCACCCGCAGACGACTGCTCGGCGTCGCGGCGGCGGTCGGCGGCATGGCCGCTGCCGCGTCGATTCTGCCGCCCAACCTCAGCAGGGCGGCGGCCGCCGAGCCCAAGTCCGGCGGGCGACTGTCCGACATCGAGCACGTGGTGATCCTGATGCAGGAGAACCGCAGCTTCGACCACTACTTCGGCACCCTGTCCGGCGTCCGGGGTTTCGAGGACCCGCACGCGGTCCGGCTGCCCAACGGGCGGCCGGTCTACTACCAGCCCGACACCCTGAACCCGGACGGCCACCTGTTGCCGTACCACATGGACTCCAGGACCACCGCCGCGATGGCCGTGCCGTCGCTGAGCCACGCCTGGCAGGCCCAGCACAACGCCTGGAACGGCGGGCAGATGGACAACTGGCTGCCGGCCCACCGCGACGCGGACGGCAACGCCAAGGGCCCGTACACCATGGGCTACCTGACCCGTGACGACATCCCGTTCCACTACGCACTGGCGGACGCGTTCACCCTCTGCGACGCGTACCACTGCTCGGTGATGGGCCCGACGCACCCGAACCGGTACATGCACATGACCGGCACCGTCGACCCCGACGGACTGGCCGGCGGACCCGCGCTGGACAACAACGCGCCGAAGGGCACGTACACGTGGACCACCTACCCGGAGCGCCTGGAGGCGGCCGGGGTGAGCTGGAAGATCTACCACGAGCCCGCCAAGGGCCCGGGCGGCGGCCCCACCGGTCTGGCGCCGATCGCCAACATGAAGCAGTACCAGGCTGCGAAGGCCGGCGACCCGCTCTACGACAAGGCGATCGCCGAGAGCGCCTTCGGCCAGTTCGAGTACGACGCGATGAACGGCAAGCTGCCCAAGGTGAGCTGGCTGCTGCCGCCGTCGCTGTACGACGAGCACCCGGCCCGCACGCCCGCGGCGGGCGCCAACTGGCTGGCCGGCAAGATCGACGCGA
This sequence comes from Streptomyces sp. NRRL F-5122, assembly GCF_001507435.1. Classification (GTDB taxonomy): domain Bacteria; phylum Actinomycetota; class Actinomycetes; order Streptomycetales; family Streptomycetaceae; genus Streptomyces; species Streptomyces lannensis. Next base: position 72,698 of record NZ_LMWH01000233.1, on the reverse strand, counting down.
TCGCCGCCAACCCGGAGACCTGGGCCAAGACCGTCTTCATCCTCAACTACGATGAGAACGACGGCCTGTTCGACCACGTGGTGCCGCCGACACCGCCGGCCGGTACCGCGGGCGAGTTCGTCAGCAAGGCCTCGCCGACCGGTGTCCCCGGTGGCAACCTCCCGGTGGGGCTCGGTTTCCGGGTGCCCTGCATCATCATCTCGCCCTGGACCGTGGGTGGATGGGTCGCCTCGGAGACCTTCGACCACACCTCCGTCCTCCAGTTCCTGGAGCGGCTGACCGGTGTGGCCGAGCCGAACATCAGCGAGTGGCGCCGCCGCGTCACGGGTGACCTCACCTCGGCGCTGCGGATGAACGCACCGCGCCGTCACGCGCCCGAACTGCCGCAGACCGGCGCCCGCTACAACCTCGCCCAGTACGAGGCGGCGAATCTGCCCCTGCCCAGCGTGCCGGCGCAGCAGACCCCCCCGCGCCAGGAGCGCGGCCACCGGCCCCGGACCTGACGACCACCGGGGCACGCTACGGTCGTCGTGCCGCAGCCCAGTGGTGATCTCGAGGCGATCGACCGGGCCGCCGGACCGCGGAGGGCTGCCTCTTCGGCCCTCGCGAGCGTGCGTTGGACGCATGGTGACCGCCGCGATGAGGGAATGGACGGCTGCGGACGAGGTGCACGTCGCCTACGGGTTGAGCAGCTGGCATCCCACGGCGGGCACCCGGGCGGCGGGTGAGGTCTCCCATCAGCGTCGCGCCGGCCGGCGGGTGCGGTTCACCGACGGCGCGCTGCAGTACGACGACAAGCCATGGGAGCAGGACTGGCTCTTTCCGGAGCCACTGGGCCGGCGAATGGTGATCGCGGAGTTCACCATGGCCGATGTCGTCACCGTGCCCAGCCATGTGGCCGTGCCTGAAGTCCGCACCTACATGGCCGTCGAAGCCGCGAGAGACCCGTCCGAGGAGGACACACCGTCGCCGAAGCCGGTCGACGCCCTGGGACGGTCGGACCAGATGTTCGTTGTTGACGTCCTGGTCCGCGCGGGTGGCGTCGAGCGACGTGCCACGGCCCGCGGACAGGACATCTACGCGGTCACCGCACCACTGGCGGTGGAGGCTGTCCAGCGAATCCTGGCCGGACACACGCGGACGACGGGCGTGGCCTCGGCCGGTGCGATGTTCGACGCTGCGGACTTCCTTCGGGCGCTGGGCCCGCACCTGTCGGTCGAGCTGCCGAACTGACCGGCCACGCGCGGGTTCGCCGGCTTCGGCACCACGGATCCCGGGATCGATTCGATGCCATGATCCGACTACCGGGGCCTGGCCGATGGTTGCTCGGTGGGGCCCGCACGGTGGCCACGGCCCGCGGCTCCCTCCCCGGCGTCCTTCATGTCCGAGTGGGAGTCGGCCGGCCTCCGGCGAATCGCGAGCCCGGGTGCGGTAGTCGCTTCTACGCGGTCGAGTATCGGTCCGCGGTGTCGGCCCCACGCCAGCGGCACGCCGGATGGCTCCTGAGGCGTTTCCTCCTCGGACCCAGGCGATCCGTGGCGGCGGTGTGGCGGGACGACGAAGGCCTGTTCAGCCCTTCACAGGGCTGAACAGGCCTCGCCATGGCCGGAACCGGCCGGATCCGTCGTCAGGCGGTCGCCGCCGCGAAGATGTGGATGATGCCGCCATTGGTCGTGGCGGGCAGTGTCACACTCGCGAGCTGCTTGCCCGCCTGCAGCGCGATGGGAGCGGTGGTGAAGACCTCCGTGCCCACCGGGTCCTTGCCGCCACCCTGCACGTCACGGTACGTGGTGTGGATGGCGATCGTGTTGCCGAACGACGGCGTCTGCGAGCCGCCGCCGAGCGTCCAGTCGCTGAAGCCGATTTCGGCCTGCTGGGTGGTGCCGTCGGTGTAGGCGAGCGTCACCGTGCCGCTCGCCGCACCTTCCGCCGCACTGCCCAGCAGACTCAGCTTCGTGGCGCCGTCGGCGGCGGGTACGGCGAGTACCTGACCGCCCCCGACGACCTCGATGTTGTCGGGTTCACCAGCGGCCGCCGAGGGCCAGGTGAAGTCGAACCCGTTGGAAGAGACCGTGCTTCCCGGCTTCACCCCGGCGGCGGCCAGCGCGGCGGCGGAGTAACTCCAGCCCTCACCGTCGAAGTTGGCCTGCGGGTTCGCGTCGTCCGCCGAGATGCCGTTGCTGTTGACGTTCCACAGCATGCTGTTCTTCGGGGCGACGGTCACCGAGGCGGACGTCTTCGGCAGCGCCGTACCGGACGACGACGTCAGCGTCACCGGGATGGTGTAGAAGCCCTGCTCGGTCCCGGCCGCCGCGGAGACGGAGATCTTCGCGTCGGCGGAACCACCGCCCGGCACCGTGAAGTCACCCTGGGACGGTGTCACCGTGATGCCGGCAGGCGGGGTGGCCGTCCAGTGGACCTTGGTCTCCTGGTCCTGGAGCGTCTGCACCTTGACGGTCGTCGCGACGGCCTCACCGCCGGGTTCGGCCTTGAGCTTGGCCGGGGTGACACCGGTGAAGAACTTCACTCCGCCGCCAGGGAAGGACGGCGGGGCATCGGCCTTGGCGCTGCCCCACGAAGTGTTGGGCTTGGCGCCGAGCGTGTAGTCCAGGGTGCCGCCGTGGGTGACGAAGGAGGCGGGGACCCACGGCTTGTCGGACTTCTTGCCGTTGGTCTTCAGGCTCTGGATGTAGATGTTGTCCGCCGACGCGGCGGGCGCGTTGACCGTGATGGTCTTGTGGTTCCCGGTGTGGATCACGGCGTGCGGGAACAGCGGTGCCGAAAGCACCATGTCGGCGCGGCTGGGCACCTGCGGGTACATGCCGAGCGCCGAGAAGACGTACCAGGACGACATCGTGCCGGCGTCGTCGTTACCGGGGATGCCGCCGGGGGCGTCTGTCCAGAGCTGGTCCATCTCCGCGCGGACCGTCTCCTGCGTCTTGTACGGCGCTCCGAGGTAGTTGTACAGGTACGGCGCGTTGATGTCGGGTTCGTTGGTCGGGTCGTAGCGCGTGCCGTCCTTGGCCGAGAAGTCGAAGGCGCCGTCCGGGGTGCGGAAGAAGGAGTCGAGCCGGGTCACCGCCGCGTCGTCGCCGCCCATCGCGCCGGCGAGTCCCGCGACGTCGGAGTACACCATCCATGTGTAGCGGGCGCTGGTTCCCTCGACGAATCCGCTGCCGGTGCCCGGGGTGAACGTGCCCGCCCAGGTGCCGTCGGACTTGCGGTCACGGATGTAGCCGCCCTGTGGTGTGGCGTTGGGATCGAAGACGTTGGTCCAGTTGCCGGAACGGGCGAGGAACGCCTTCTCGTTGGTGCGGTCGCCGATCTGGCCGGCCAGCGAGGAGATGCCGAAGTCGGCCGCCGCGTCCTCCAGCGTCTCGGCGGCGCCGCCCCAGCAGTGGCAGCCGTCGGCCGGGACGTAACCAAGATCCAGGTATTTGTCCAGGGCCGGGCGCTGGCCCACACACTCGACGTTGCAGCCCGCGCTGTCGGAGTCGTTCGCCGTCGGCACGGTCGCCGCGGTCACCAGTGACTTCAGGGCGCCCTTGACGTCGAAGTCATGGCCGCCGAAGGCATAGATGCCGGCGAGTGCGGCGTCCGACGGGTCGCCGGACATCACGCTCGTCTTGCCGTTCTCGAGGAGCCAGCGGTCCCACTCGCCGTCACGCTGATTCGCATAGTTGAACAGGGACTGCGCGTAGTCGCTGCCGGCCTTCGGGTTCAGCAGTGTCATCAGCTGCACCTGGGCGCGGTACTGGTCCCAGCCGGAGAACGTGCCGTACTGCGCCTTCTGCCCCTTGGCCAGCTTGTGGGCCTTGCGGTCGGCGCCCAGGTAGCGGCCGTCGACGTCGCTGGTCAGGGTCGGCTCCAGCATCGAGTGGTAGAGCGCGGTGTAGAAGGTGGAGCGCTGGGCGTCGCTGCCGCCGCCCACCTCGATCTTGCTCAGCTCCTGCCTCCAGGCCGCGGCGGCCTGGGACTTGACGGACCCGAAGGACTTGGCGGGCGGGTTCTCGGCACGGAGGTTGGCCTCCGCGTTCTGCGCACTGACGTAGGATATGGCCACCTTCGCCTGGACCTCGGTGGTGCCGCTCGCGAACGTGACGTAAGCGCCCGAGCCCTTGCCGGCCACCGGGTTGCCGGACGAGTTGAAGCCAGTGCCGCCCTGGGCGGAGGTGGAACCCGCCTGCACGGTTCCGTCGGTCCAGGTGCCGACCTTGGCGAACGGCTTGTCGAAGTGTGCCGTGAAGTACAGCGTGTAGAGGTCCTTGCGGTTGTTCGCGCTCTGCGGGCCGCAGAAGTTGCCCGCGCTGACCGAACCGGTGACGGTCCTGGTAGCGGCGTTCACCTGTACATCGGCGGCGGTGCTGCCGCTCTCGGAGTTGGACGTACGGAACAGCATGCTGGCGGGCTTGTCGGACGGGAAGCCGAAGCGGCCCGAGCCGGTGCGGGCGGTGGCCGTCAGCTCGGCGGAAGCGCCGCTGTCCAGGCCCACCTTGTAGTAGCCGGCCGATGCGGTCTCATTGGCATGGGAGAAGGTGCTGGCGTACTTGGAGTCGGTGGTGTCGGCCGTGGGCGAGGAGTCGACATCGCCCACGTACGGCATGATCGGGATGTCGCCGTTGGCTCCGGAGCATCCGACGCCGTTGAGATGCGTGAGGCTGAAGCCCCGGACCTTCGTCGCGTCGTACTGGTAACCACCCGGAGCGGGTGTGGAGGTCTGACTGCCGCGGGAGTTCTGCGGGCTCCAGGCCAGCATGCCGAACGGCTGAACGGCTCCGGGATAGGTGTTGCCCGCGTTGGACGAGCCGATCAGGGGGTTGACGTAGGAGACGGGATCCTTGACCTCGCCCCGGCCCGGCGTCGCCGAGGCGGGCGTCACGGTCAAGGCCACCGCCAGGGCTGCCATGGTGGCCGCCGCGACGGATCCGAGAGCTCGTCGTCTATGACGAGTCCGGCCCTCCACATGAGTCTGACGAACCAATGAGCCTGACACCGCTTCTGCCCTTCATGTCTGATGGAAGGTCAGGACGCGCCGGAAGCAGGCACGTCCGCTCTCCGTTCCGAACTACTGCCGACAACGTTGTCAACGAACGCGAGGATGCTCCCCCCGTATTCGGGCGGTGTCAAGGGTGCCGAAATCCCGTGTTCAGTCCCGCCGTTGTCGAAGATCGCATCCGCGCTGGTGGGGGCTGGTGTGCCGGATGTGAAGACAGTCGCGAGTGGAGCCGGGGGAGGGCCGGCCGGGCGGGGTCACCTGGGCGGCGGCCGCGACTCGTGTCAGGTTGCACTCAGGGGAAGGGAGGTTGTGGTGTTCGGGCACCCTGGGTGAGCTCCCTGGCACCGCGATGCCGCCAGGCCTCGTCGACGCGCCGACAACGTCTGTCGCCGTTGTGACATGTCGCCGATGTGACTCGTGATGCCGATGACACTCCGGTCCATCAACTGATTCCTTTCGTACAGCGCGTGCTCACCGGCTGTACGAAGGGTGTACTTGTGATGCGTTGGCCCCGCCTGACGGCGGCGATATCAACAGGATTGATGGTGGCCGCCGGCGTCGTGCCGGCCGCCGCCGCGGACCGGACGGCGACCTTCGGGAACACCGAACGTCCCAGTGCGGAGCGCGGAGCGGCGTCCGCGACCGTGCAACTGGTCACCGGTGACCGGGTGACCGTGACGACGCTGCCGGGAGGGCGGCGCACCGCGTCGATCCAGCCCGGACCGGGGCGTGAACGCATCGTCTTCCGGACGCTGGAGGGAGACGACAAGGCACTGACCGTGCTGCCGTCCGACGCCGAACCCCTTGTTGCCGCCGGGACGCTGGACCGCCGGCTCTTCGATGTGACGGCTCTGATCGCCCAGGGCTACGACGAGGCCCATGGCGATGCGTTGCCGCTGATCGTCTTCTCCGGTCCGTCCCGTGCCGGGGCCAGGGTCACCGCACAGGCGGTGAGGACGGCCGAGGCCACGGCCGACCGTCTGGCGGCGCTCAACGAGTCCTCGGCGCCCGCCCGCACGCTGAGCAGCATCGGCGCCCGTTCGCTGCGGGTCTCCGACGGGGACCTCGGCACCTTCTGGAAGACGCTCGCGTCCGGGGCGGGTTCGGACGCTGCCCGCGCCGCGGTGACTCCGCGCATCGCGCTGGACGGCAAGGTCAGGGCGGTGCTCGACCGCAGTACCGCGCAGATCAACGCGCCCGTCGCGTGGAAGGCGGGTTACGAGGGCCAGGGCGTCAAGGTGGCCGTGCTGGACACCGGAGTCGACCCGAACCACCCGGACCTGTCCGGACGGATCGCGGAGGCCAAGGACTTCTCCGACAGCGGCAACACGGTGGACCACTTCGGTCACGGCACGCATGTCGCCTCCATCGTGGGCGGTACCGGCGCCGCGTCCTCGGGTACCCGCCGCGGGGTCGCGCCCAAGGCGGACCTGCTGGTCGGCAAGGTGCTGGGCGACGACGGCTACGGCTCGGAGTCCCAGGTCATCGACGGCATGGAGTGGGCGGCCGGGCAGCATGTCAAGGTCGTCAACATGAGCCTCGGCTCGGACGCGCCGACCGATGGCACCGACCCCATGAGCCAGGCGGTCAACACCTTGACCGCCGCCACCGACACACTGTTCGTCATCGCGGCGGGCAACGCGGGCGAGCAGGGCCAGTACACGATCGGCTCGCCCGGCGCCGCCGACGCCGCCCTCACCGTCGGCGCCGTCGACCGGGACGACTCCCTCGCTCCCTTCTCCAGTCGCGGCCCGCGCCAGGGCGACAAGGCCGTCAAGCCCGATGTGACCGCGCCGGGTGTGGGCATCGTCGCCGCGCGCGCCGCCGGCACGACCATGGGCGACCCGATCGACGCCGACTACACCTCCGCCTCCGGTACGTCCATGGCGACACCGCACGTCGCGGGCGCCGCCGCGCTGCTGGCGCAGGAGCACCCGGGCTGGGGCGCCCAGCAGATCAAGGACGCGCTGATCAGCACCTCGCACACCGTGTCCGGCACCAAGGTGACCGACCAGGGCGGTGGCCGTATCGACCTGGCCACGGCCACCGGCCCGGTCACCGCGACGGGCACCCTGGTGCTCCCCGCGGTCCAGACCGCCGGGGCGTCCGGGCGGCAGCAGGCGGCCACCGTCCACTACGCCAACACCGGTGACAAGCCGGTCGAGTTGAGACTCGAGGTCAGCCTGGCAACCGGCGAGGGACGCGCCCTGCCCGCCGGGGTGGTCACCCTCGGCTCCGGGACCGTGAGTCTCGCCCCGGGCGCCGGCGTCGACGTCCCGCTGAACACCGACCCCGCCCACGCCACTCGCGGCGACTACTACGGCTACGTCATCGCCACCGCAGCCGACGGCACCGTCCTCGCCCACACCACCGTCAGTCTCAACGTCCACGCCCCGAAGCACAGGCTGACCGTGGTCGCCCGCGACCGTGACGGAAAGGTCATCGAGGGCGCGGCTCCGACGATCTGGGGCCAGGACGGTTTCGTGGAGTACTCCAGCCTGGAGCCCGCAGTCGCCGAGGTTCAGGAGGGCACGTACCAGGTCAGCTTCGGCACGCTGGACAACGCGGCCGACGGCCAGGAACTGCGTGAGGTCGTCAACCCCGAGGTCAAGATCACCAAGGACGCGACGGTGACCCTGAACGCGGCCGACACCACCCCCGTGCAGATCCGTACCCCCCGCCCCGCAGAGCAGCGCGGCATCCTCAGCTACCAGACGTACCGGAACATCGAGGGCCGCGGTCTGACCCAGGGGGTGATGTTCTTCGACGTCGCCAAGCGGATCTACGTCAGCCCGACGGCGCCCGTCACCGACGGCACCTTCGAGTTCGCCTCCCGCTGGCAGATGACCGCGCCCCAGCTGCGGGCCGAGGTCCCGGGCACTTCGCTGGCGTTCACCCCGTACTACGTGCCCGCGTCCCCCGCTTTCGACGACAAGGGGGCGAAGCTGACCGCCGTCGACGCCGGCACCGGCACCGCGGCAGAGCTGAAGAAGGCCGGTGTGCGCGGCAAACTTGCCGTCGTCCGCTGGCACTTCACCGACGACCGGGCCCTTGCCCAGGCCGCCCGGGACGCCGGGGCGAAGGCACTGATGCTCGTCATGGAAGACGGCTTCTACCCATGGACACGCTGGTCCCCGAGCGGTGAGCGCATGGCGGTGCCCACCATGCGCGCCGGAGCGGTGGAGGGTTCGGCGCTGCTGAAGCGTGCGGCGCAGCGCGCCACCACGGTGAACTTCTCCGGCACGGTCCACAGCCCGTACCTCTACGACGTCATGCAGGTGTCGAAGGGCCGGATCCCCCAGCAGCTGGTCCACACGGTCTCCGAGCGCGAGAGCGCCGTCGTCCGGGCCACCTACACCCGTACCGGGGCCAGTTCCTGGGCCAGCGAGCAGCGCTTCGGCTGGCGGCCCTACCAGGACACCGCCTGGAACCAGTACACCCGTGACGTGCCCACCGGGCAGGAGCGCACCGAGTACGTCACCGGCGGCGACACGCTCTGGTACCACACGGTGCACCACAACGTCGTCGACAACCCCGACTTCCCGCTGCTGGCGGGCATGCGGGACGCCCCCCACACCTACGGGGCCGGCCAACAGGCCACCGAGCGGTGGTTCGGAGGGCCCGTCCGCCCGTCGATTCCCCGGGGCGCGCCCTGGGCCTCGGTACGCAACGGCGACACCTTGTCGCTGTACGTCCCCGAGTTCACCGACGGCGCCGGCCACTGGGCGTTCGCGGAGAGCGGTGGCTTCGGCGGCATCGGTGCAGGTGCCGGTGTCAGGGAAGTCGCCCAGGACGACACCGCCCGGGCGGTGCTGTACCGCGACGGGAAGCAGATCACGGCCTCCGACGCCGGTGCGTGGGGCAATGTCGAGGTGCCCTCGGGCGACGCCGAGTACCGCCTGGACCTGACCACCGCCCGTGTCTCGGACGACTGGCGCTTCGGCACCGGGACCAGCACCTCGTGGACGTTCCGCTCCGACACCACGGCCGACCCGGAGAAGCTGCCGCTGCTCCAGGTCGACTACGCCGTACCGGTCGACGCCCAGAACGCCGTCGGCCCCGGCCGCAAGCACACCGTCGGCCTGACCGTCCGCACGCAGGACGGCATGGCGGCACCGCACGGTGTGAAGCTGAAGGTCGAGACGTCCTACGACGACGGCAGGAACTGGACCACCGCCCGCACCACCGGGAAGGGCGGCGGACGGTTCACCGCCACGGTGGAGCGGCCGTCGCTGCGGCACGGCGACGCCTACGTCACGCTGCGGGTCACGGCGACGGACGCCGCCGGCAACAGCGTCCGGCAGACCGTGGTGCGCGCGTACCTCCAGCGCGGCACATCCTGAGCCGGCCGGGACGGTGACACCGACCGTCCCTGCCTGAACCGCGGCGGGTGCCGGGCCGCTCGGCCCCGGCACCCGCCGCGCTGCGTACGGTGTCACCGAGGGGAGGCGACCGTGTTGCGCCCCGACGCCGTTGTGCCGGAATACGTGCTATTTCCCATGTCACTTCGCCGTGTCCGGCAGCACATTCCGAGTCGGAATCACTCCGCCGTTTCGCACACGTAAAAGCTTCGCGATTCACCTGATTGTCAACGTGTGCACATGGGGGAGACGCGCACACTTCGGGCCTGATCGGGGTGATGACAACCGCCCCTCATACGAGGGTAGTTGGAGCGAAAGGCCGCAATAACGGTCTGCTGCTCAAGGCCGGTCGAGGATACGCCTTACCCTCGGGCGGTTGGGAATTCAAGTACTTTACATCGCGCCTTCCCGGGTGGTCGGATTCGGTCGATCGTCGACTCTGGAGGCAATGTGGGACTCCCTTTCGCACGAAGATCCGCGGCGTCGGTTGCGGCGGCTCTTGTCGCCGCACTGATCACTCCGGCGACGGCCCACGGGGCCGTCGACCCACCGCGTTCCGCCAGCACTTCGGCCGGACACAGCGAGCCTCGGCCTGCACCGGTCAAGGTCACGTTGATCACCGGGGACGAGGTGACGGCGACTCAGGGGCCCGGCCGGGTGGGCCTCTCGGTGGACGCCGTCGAGCGCCCTCCGGGAGCCACGGGCTCGGTGCGCGTGGCTGTCGAAGACGGTGACACCTTTGTGTATCCCGACGAGGCCATGGCGTACCTCGCCGCGGGACGCCTCGACAAGCAACTCTTCGACGTCACCCAGCTGGTGGCCCAGGGATACGACGATGCGCACGCCGGCGCGCTCCCTTTGATCGTCACCCGCTCCGAAGGCTCCTCTGCCCTCAAGTCCGGCCTCTCGAAGGGCTCGTCCGACTCGTCGTCCGACAGCGCACTGCCGGGGGTGGAGACCTCGCGGGCCCTTCCGTCCGTTCGTGGGGAGGCCGTTCGCGCCCGCAGGTCGAAGGCCGCCGCCCTCTGGTCGGCCCTCACCGACGCCCGCAGGCAGGACTCCCAGCGGTCGACGGCACGCGCCGGCGCGGCCCCGGACGACGGGGACGCACCGTCCTTCACCGCCGGTATCGACAAGATCTGGCTCGACGGCAAGGCCGAGGCGGCCTTGGCCGACACGACGGCGCAGATCGGCGCTCCCTCGGCCTGGTCGGCGGGGGGCACGGGTACGGGCGTACGGGTCGCGGTGCTCGACTCCGGCGTGGACGCCACCCATCCGGACCTCGCCGACCGCATTGTGGCGTCCCGGAGTTTCGTCCAGGGCGAGGACGTCGTGGACAGGAACGGCCATGGAACGCACACGGCTTCGACCGTCGCCGGGACGGGTGCCGCGTCCGGCGGCAAGGAGCGGGGAGTCGCCCCCGGCGCCGATCTGCTGGTGGGCAAAGTCCTCGGCAACAGCGGATCGGGTCCGATATCGGGGATCATCGCGGGCATGGAGTGGGCGGCGCGGACCGAACACGCCAAAGTGATCAACATGAGCCTCGGCACACCGGCGTGGCACACCCAGGACGATCCGCTGAGCCAGGCGGTCAACCGGCTGAGTGCCGAGACGGGTGCGCTCTTCGTCATCGCCGCGGGCAACGCCGGGAACAGCCCGTACAACGTGAGCGCGCCGGGGACCGCGGACGCCGCCCTCACCGTCGGCGCGGTGGACGGGGCAGACCACCTCGCCGACTTCTCCAGCGCCGGGCCGCGCATGAACGACGACGCCCTCAAACCGGACCTGACCGCACCCGGCGTGGACGTGTCGGCGGCGCGTTCCCAGTACATGAACGACGGCGGCGAAGGCTACTACCGCTCGGACAGCGGTACTTCCATGGCGGCGCCTCATGTCGCGGGGGCAGCCGCTCTGCTGGCCCAGAAGCACCCGCAGTGGACCGGTCAGCAGCTCAAGGACGCGCTGATGGGCACCAGTGCGCCGACGCCCGCCTACAGCCCCTATCAGGCGGGCACCGGCCGGGTGGACGTGGGCACCGCGTACCGGCAGGACCAGGTCATCGCCAGTGGATCGGTGGATGCCGGACTCGTCCCCTGGTCGCCCGACCGGAAGCCGAAGCCGGTCGAGCGGCAGATCACCTACACCAACACCACCGACCGCCCCATCACGGTGCAGCTTGCGGTGGACCGCGGCGACTCGCCCGAGGGAGCGTTCGCACTGGCCGCCGACCGCGTCACGGTGCCCGCGCGCGGGACCTCGACGGTCGGCCTCGTGGCTGACCCGAGGGGGCTCGTGCCGGGGCAGTACGCCGCGCAGGTCACCGCGCGCTTCCCGGCCGGTGCCGTGCACACGGCCGTGGGGCTCTCCGTCGAGTCCGAGAAGCACGCCCTGACCGTCCATCTGAAGGACCGGGCCGGCAAGCCCGTCAGCGGCGAGGTCGAGATCACCGGTGCCGACGGGAGGACCACCGTCATGTGGGTCCCCGACGGCACGCTCACCAGCCGCTGGGCTCCCGGTTCCTACACGATCGTCTCCACGCTGGACGTGGAAGGCCGCCACGGCCCGCACTCCCTCGGATACGCGGTACTGACCGTGCCCGAACTCGACCTGAAGTCCGATCGGGACGTGGAACTCGACGCGTCGCGCATACGCCAGGTCAAGGTGGAGACACCCGAGCCCACGTCCGTCACCACCAGCAGGATCGACTTGTTCCGCTCCTTCACCTCGAGCGAGCCCACGCCCGGCGACGGACAGGCCCTGCACGAGGTCCTGATGCCCTCCGCCGCCTACGACAGCCTGTGGGCCCTGCCGACCAAGGGCAAAGTGAGGAAGGGCAGCTTCGTCTTCACCACCCGGATCCGGGCCGAACAGACTCCGTTGAGGATCGCCTACGGTGGGCGCAACCTCGACGACACGCTCCTGGTGCAGCCGGGATCCGCGCAGTTCCGGAACGGCACCGCCCATGTGGACGCCGTCTTCGCCGGAAGCGGCACTCCCGCCGACTACGTCGGACTGTCCGCCCGCGGCAAGGCCGCGGTCGTCCGCAGCAGCGCCGCCGTCGCCCCGACGGACCAGGCGGCCGCGGCGCGTGCAGCGGGGGCGGCGATGCTCCTGGTGGTCAACGACGGCGACGGCCGCAAGAGTGACTGGTACGGCGACCCGGACGGCAGGACGACCGGGCGGATCCCGGTCGCCTCGCTCACCGTGGACGACGGCGAAGACCTGATCACCAGGATCAAGGCCGCGGGCAGTAGCGGGACAAGGCTGGCAGTCGACGCCCATCCCGCGCCGAAGTACCTGTACGACCTGGCCGACTACCACCAGGGAGGGGTGCCGGACGACCCCTCCGCGGCAACCGACCCGGGCAGCCTGGCGCGCATCGAGAACGACTTCACCCCGCCCGCCGGCAAGCAGGTCATGGAAAGCCGGGAGGACAGCCCGTCGTACGAATACTGGCCGGCCGCCTATCCCTATGCCGGGTTCGGGATGACGCGCGTCCCGCCGTTCCCGAGGGAGCCGGCCGCACCGGGCCACCGTACCGACTGGGTCTCCGCCGGCAACGGCGTCAAGTGGCAGCAATACGCGAGCATCGACGGCTGGTCGACGTTCACCGACATCGCGAGCTACCGGCCACGCAGCGTGCAGAACGAACGCTGGTTCGGCCCCATCACACGGCCGCGGATGGTCAGCTTCGAGGTCCCGCACCGCGTGGGCGACGCCATGGGCGGAATGATCGCGGGATTCGGTGACGGAGGGTCCGCCCACAGCGGCGACACCGGCCTGATGTCGCGGAGCTTCTCGCTGTATCAGGGGGACAGGCTGCTGATGCAGAACGGGCCGCGGCCCGATTTGGGGGTGGGCGGCCTGGCACCGCAGCGACTCACATACCGGCTCGTCGCCGACACCGAGGGCAACGCCGACCTCACCCCCTACTCCACCACCACGCACACGGAGTGGAGTTTCGTCTCCGGCAACGCCGACGACCAGGCCATCCCGCTGGTCCAACTCGACTACGGGGCGGATCTGGACCTCGCAGGCCGGGCCAAGCGCACCTCGGCCTTCTCGGTCGAACCCGTCGTCGTCGGCAGTGGCGCCCCGGAGGACGCGGTCACCTCGCTCGAGCTCGAGGTCTCCTACGACGACGGGGCGACATGGCGGCGGCAGAGCCTGAAGGAGAAGAAGGGCTCCTGGCAGGCGCTCCTGAAGGCACCTTCCCGGGCCGATTACGTGTCCATCCGGGTCACCGCCGAGCAGCGCAACGGAGGTGGGGTCACACAGACCGTCACCCGGGCCTTCGGCCTCGAATGACCCTGTGAAGCGGATGGGCCGGTCCACGAGGACCGGCCCATCCCATGTGTTCGCACCGAGTGCCCGTCGGCGGCACTGCTCCGCGTGCCGCCGACGGAGTCCTCCCGGCGCTTTTCCCGCTACTTGCGCTTCAGGGTGAAGTTGCTGGTGACCGTCGCTCCCTTCGTGAGCTTCACCGTCGTCACGGTCGGCTGGTAGCCGTCCTTGGCGACGATGACGGTGAGGGGGTTGTTGCGGACGTCGAGCCACAGAGCGTACGTGCCGTCGGACGCCGTGGTGAGTGTGTACGTCGAGGCCCAGCTGTCGATCTGCACGGTCGCCCCGGCCAGCGGCGCGGTGCCGCCGGCGGCCGTGGCCCCGCGGACGGTACCGGTGATCTTGCCCCAGGTCTTGGGCGGGTTGACGTGCAGGCCGACCGGGACGCGCGGCACCGAGTACGGCGTGTCGGTGCCCACGGTCAGGTCGGCGGTGTAGTCACCGGGCTGGGTCACCTCGGGAACCGAGGCGTCCAGGGAGACGGTGACGGTCGTGCTCGCACCGGGCTGCAGGGTGAGTTGCTGCGTGCTCTCGTTCAGCCAGGTGACATCGCCCGACCCGGTCTGGTCGTAGCCGGGCAGCAGCTCGACCGTTGCCGTCGGGGTGCTCGGGGCGTTGCCGCCGCCGACCTTGTAGAAGCCGGGAGCGCCGCCGCCGCGGTAAGTGGCGACGTTGGGGTTGGGAAGCGCGCTCCAGGTGCCGGCCTGCGGGTCGAAGGCCTGGCTCCGGTTGGTCAGCGCGTTGTTGCTGACACCCCCGGCCAGCAGCAGTCGGCCGTTGGCCGCGGTGTAGGCCGAACCCCACTGCGTGGCCGGCATGTCCGCGAGCTGCGACCAGCTGTCCGCCCCCGGGTCGTAGACGTAGGTGTGGGCCACGTCGCTGTTGTTCGACCCCAGGCCGCCCGCGCAGTACAGGAGGCCGTCGACGGCGCCGCACGCCTCCCACGATATCGGCTCGGGATAGGCGGCGATCATGGACCAGCTGTCGGACTCGGGGTCGTAGACGCTGGCGTCCGTGGTGCCACAGGTCGTGGCGCCGCATCCGCCGATCATGTAGAGCTTGTCGTCCAGGACGGCGGTGCCGGAGCCGGCGTACGGCTTGGGCGCGGACGCGCCGGTGGTCCAGCTGTCCGCACTCGGGTCGTAGATCTCCAGCTTCGCGTCCGGTGCGCCGGTCGGGCCCCAGCCACCGGCGGCGTAGAACCTGCCGTCGATGAAGCCGTGGGCGGGATCCTCGCGGGTGTCGGACGCGCTCGCCAGCTTCGTCCAGCTGCCGGCGACCGGATCGAGGACGTACATGTCCTTGCTGTCGGCCGATCCGGTGAACCCGAAGGCCGAGTAGACCTTGCCGTCCTGGGTGCTGACAGCGTTGTCCATGATGGCCCCCGGGAAGTCCGGGGCCGCCTGCCAGGGGCCGTCGGCCGGAGCGGCGGACGGCTTGGCCGTGCTGCCCCCGCCATGGGCCTTGCTGGACAGCGCGTTGTAGTCACCCTTGACGGTCTGCAGCGCGGCGCCCTTGCCCTGCTGGGTGAAGCCGCCGGACTGCTCGCCGAGCTTGACCGTGGCGGGTGCCCCGCCGGTGTTCTTCACGGTCAGGTTCTGCGTCTTGGACCCGCCCCAGGCGACGGTGGCGGCGACGGAACCGGGAGTGACGGTGATCTTCCCGGCCTTGAGCTTGTAGTTGGCCGAGACCGTGCTGTCGGCGCCGACCTTCACCGTCTTGGTCAGCGAGGTGTACTTGGACTTGGCGGCGGTGAAGGCGTGGCTGCCGAAGGTGGTGGAGAACAGCGAGTAGAAGCCGTCGGCGAGGTTCGGGTCGTCGGGAGTGGCCACCGTGCTCGCCTGCTCGGCGGGCTTGTCCTGGCTGGTGACCGTGGCACCGACCACGCCCGAATTGGTGTTGGCGTCGGTCACGTTGCCGACGACCAGGGCGCCCGGGGTGGGCGTGACCACGCGGTCGCCGACGAAGACGTCGTCGACGGACCACCACCAGCCGAAGTGCGAGGTGAAGTGGAAGCGCAACTGCACCTCGGACTTGCCGGCGAAGTCGTCGAGGGGGACGGTGATCCGCTGGCCGGGCATGATGGACGCTCCCGCGGACCAGACCTTGGTCCAGGTAGCGCCGCCGTCGGCGGTCGCGTCGACCTCCGCGGTCTGGTTGGTGAACTGCTGGTACTGGGTGTTGAACGCCAGCTCCGGGTTGTCCTTGCCGCTGAAGTCGTAGACCGGGGTCAGCAGCGAGGTGTCCTGGGTGGCCGCACCGCCGAAGTGGTCGCTGTCGACGACCGCGAACGCCCCCTCACCGCCGGTGCCGTTGCCCCGGTTGCCGGGGTCGTCGAACTCCCAGCCGCCGGTCGTTCCGTCGGCGTTGACCACGTGCCAGCCTTCCGGTGGCGCGTCGGTGGCGTCGAAGGGCTCGGTGCTGCCGGTCTCGTGGACCTGGTACCCGGGCGTGCTGCTCGCCCATGAGTCGACGGGGACCGAGAACTGCACGGTCTCGTCGGAGTCGCCGACGTCGACCTTCTTGGTGACGGCCCGGTAGCCGGTGGTGCTCGTCGCGACGTGCAGGGTGTAGGTGTGCCCCTCGGGCAGGTCGAGGCTGTAGGCGCCGGTGGCCGGGTCGGTCCACACCGATCCCGGGACCCCGTCCGCGGTGATCTTGGCGTAGAGCGGCCAGCCGTGGCCGGAGCCGTCGACGACCTTGCCTGCGACGGTGTGGCTCGGTACGGGGGTGAGGGAGAAGCTCTTGGTCAATGTGGCACCGTCGTCAACCACGACCTTGTCGGCCGAGCCGTTGGCGTAGCCGAACGCTTCGACGGTGACGTCGTAGGTGCCGGTGGGCACCGTCAGGGAGTAGGCGCCCGTGGCGTCGGTGTGGGCGACGTTGGTGCCCGCGCTGACGGTGGCTCCGCCGACCGCCTTGCCGGTGGCGCTGTCGGTCACGCTGCCGGAGATCACGCCGTGCGGGCCGCTGCGGAACGCGGACAGACCGGCGGGGGTGCCGAGGCCGGTCGGACCGTCGTAGCCGTCGGTGCCGTTGCACAGGTACGACGGGGAGCAACTGCCGTTGCTGCCGGTGGTGATGTCGTTGATCCCGGTACCCGTCGCGTAGGGGTAGGAGTTCGGGTAGGTACCGGCGACCGGTGTGCCGGCGTCGGCGTACACCGACGCGATGATGGGCGCGGAGACGCTGGTACCGCCGTACACCGCCCAGCCGCTGTTGCCGTAGGTCTGGTAGACCGCCACGTCTTCCGCGACCGCGGAGACGTCGGCGAGCGCACGGTTGTCACAGCCGGTGTCGTGCTGGAACGCGGGCTTGGGCTCGTACAGCGAGCAGCCGGAGCCGGCGAGGTTCCAGGCGGACTCGGTCCAGCCGCGCGACGTGGACGGGGCGCGGGTCAGCGTGGTGCCGCCGACCGCGGTCACGTACTGCGAGGCCGCCGGGTAGCCGACGCCGTAGGCGTAGTCGCCCGTGGACGCGGTGATCGCGACACCCGGGTGGTTGTAGTGGGCGTCCAGCGTCGTGGTCTCGGACGGGTCCTCACCGCCCCCGCCGCGATAGTCGGAGCCGTACGAGTTGGAGACGAACTTCGCACCGAGTGCGACCGCCTCGTCGACGGCCGAGGACAGGTTCTCGAAGCTGTTGTCGTCGGCCTCGACCAGCAGGATGTGCGCGTTGGGCGCGACCGCGGAGACCATGTCGAGGTCGAGCGAGATCTCGCCGGCCCAGCCCGCATCGGGGGTGGGGTAGTCGGACCCGCCGCGCTGATCGACCTTGCTGAAGCAGCCGTTGGCCGTGGTGCAGGCCGGCAGCCCGTACTGCTCGCGGTAGACGGCGAGGTCCGCCTCGGCGTTGGGGTCGTCGAAGGCGTCCACGATGGCGACGGTCTGCCCGGCGCCACCGTCTGTGGGCAGGTTGTACGCGCTCTGCAGATCGGCGGCACCGTACCCGTTCGGGGTGTCGTCGGCCCGCATCACGCCCTTGACCGACTTCACGTCGGTGCGGCGCAGGGCGAAGCAGGAGAAGTGGCCGTGCTTCGGAACGGCGCAGGCCGGCTCGAAGAGCGGGTGTGCGTCCTTGGCCGAGGCGCTGGAGACGGAGACGGCCGCGGATCCGGCGGCCGACGCCGGTGCCTGCAGGCCGAGTACCGCCATGGCGGCGGCGCCCAGGACGGCCAGGCCGGTGGATATCGTTCGTCTGATCGGGGTTCTGGCTCTCGGTAATGTGCGCAACGTGTGACTCCCGTGCGTGCTTGCAGGGGTCGACCCGTACACAGTTCGCGGGCGACGGTGAATGAGCATTCACCGGGGGCCAATTAGCGAGACCGCTACTTCGTGTGTCAATCGGTAGCCCTCCGTGACCGGCGTGACTGACCGTCAGCGCAGAGGAGTCGTTCCTTCACCTCCGGCGCGTGATTCATAGGCGTTTCACCCGGAATGCATGGCTCCAGGTGTTCGCTGAGCGGACGCAAGACCGCCATAACGGGCGCTCGTTCACCGATATGTGTCGAGGGCGTGAACACGACACGGCGCCAAACCGCCAAGTTCCCGCATTGACCGGCCGAGGGGCCCGGTTGGACTTTTGTGCTGGTCAACACACCTCCTCTCCACATCCGGTGACCGCGCGGTCGTCACCGGACGTCCGAGTGCCGAACGATGCCGGGCCGCCCGACCCCCCATCACCCTCTGGGAGTTCTCCTTGCTGCACAGATCGCTCGCCGGGCCAGGTCGGCGCAGACCGTCACGCCGCGGCTCAGCCGTGGCCGCGGTGGCCGCCGCCGTCCTCGCCGTCCTGGTGGCACTGCTGCCCCAACAGGCCCTCGCTGCACCCTCCTCGGCGGCAACCGCCGTCTCCGCCGAGCCCGCCTGCGGCACACCCAAACCCGGCTCCTTCACGTGTTTCGCCCTGCGCCGAACCGACATCCGCGCCACGCTCGGCCTGCGCCGCGACACGGCCGGCCAGGCGGCGCCCGACGGCTACTCCCCGGCCGACCTGCGGGAGGCCTACGGGCTGCCGGCCGACGGCGGTGCCGGAGCGACGATCGCCGTCGTCGACGCCTACGACGACCCGGACGCCGAGACCGACCTCGCCGTCTACCGCCGGCAGTACGGGCTGCCCGCCTGCACCTCCGACAACGGCTGCTTCCGCAAGGTGGACGAGCACGGCGGCACCGCCTTCCCGGCCGCCGACGACGGCTGGGCCGGGGAGATCTCGCTCGACCTCGACATGGTCTCCGCGATCGCCCCGCAGGCGCACATCCTGCTCGTCGAGGCGGACAGCGCGTCCTCCGACGACCTGGGCACGGCCGAGAACACCGCGGTGTCCCTGGGCGCGCGCTACGTCTCCAACTCCTGGGGCGGCTACAGCGACGACAGCGCTCAACTGGCCTACGACGAGGCGTACTTCAACCACCCGGGAGTCGCCGTCGTCTTCAGCTCGGGTGACGACGGCTACGGCGTCAGCTACCCGGCCTCCTCGCCGTACGTGACCGCGGTGGGCGGCACCTCGCTGGTACGCGACGGCAGCGCGCGCGGCTGGGGCGAGTCGGTGTGGAACGCCACCACCGTCGACGGCGACGGCCAGCAGCACTGGGGTGCGCCCGGCTCCGGCTGCTCGGAGGTCGAGCCCAAGCCCGCCTTCCAGTCGGCCGTCGACTGCGCGGGCCGCTCGGTCGCGGACGTCAGCGCCGTCGCGGACCCGGCCACCGGTGTGGCGGTCTACAACTCCTTCTCCGACGGCGGCTGGAACGTCTACGGCGGCACCAGCGCCTCCGCACCGATCATCGCCGGCGTGTACGCGCAGGCCGGCACCCCCGTCTCCGGCACCTACCCGGCCGCCTACCCGTACCAGGCGCCCGGCGCTCTCCACGACGTGACCCGGGGCGACGACGCCAGCTGCGCGGACAGCTCGGTGTGCGGTCACGGTACGACACCCGACTGCACCCCCGCCTTCACCTGCGCCGCGCAGCCCGGCTATGACGGACCGAGCGGGCTGGGCACGCCGGACGGCACCACCGCCTTCCGCCCGGGTCCGCACGGCACCGTCTCCGGCTCCGTCACCGACGCGAGCACCGGCCGACCGGTCACCGGCGCCACGGTCGCACTCGGCGACCACCGGGCGACCACCGACGACCAGGGCGGGTACCGGCTGGACGTGCCCGCCGGTTCGTATCCGCTGACGGTCAGCGCGTTCGGCTACAAGGACGCCGACCTCGGCACGGTGCACGTGGACGACGGCGCCACGCTGACCGAGAGCGCTGCACTGATCGCAGTGCCCTCGCAGACCCTGTCCGGAACCGTCCGGGACGGCGGGCAGCACGGCTGGGGCGTCTACGCCCGGCTCACGATCGACGGTGTGCCCGGCGCGTTCTTCACCGACCCGGCCAGCGGCCGGTACTCGGTGCGGGTGCCCGACAACCGGACCTACACGCTGCACGCCACGGCGCTCTACCCCGGCTACCGGCCCGCCGACACCACCGTCACGGTGGGCTCCGCCGCGCGGACCGCCGATCTCACGCTGCCGCTCAGCACCACGGGAGCCCTGCCGCCGGGCTACGCGATGACGTACCACGGTGGTGAGGCGCAGTCCTTCCCGACCACGTCCTCACCCGACGGATGGACGGTCCGCAACAACACCGCGGCGGGCGGCTGGCAGTTCGACGACCCGCTCAACCGGGGCAACCAGACCGGTGGCACCGGCCGGTTCGCCGAGGTGGACGACTTCGCCCTGGGCTGGGCCCCCGCCGACACCGAACTCCTGAGCCCCAGCTACGACTTCAGTGCCGAGCGGGCCCCCGAGCTTCAGTTCGACACGGCGTTGCCCTCGCTGTACCGACTGGGCGACCTGACCGCCGATGTGGACGCGAGCACCGACGGCGGCGCGACCTGGACCACGCTGTGGCACCACACCGACATCGTCCCCGGACCCGCCCACCAGACGGTGCCCCTGACCGAGTACGCGGGCAAGAAGTCCGTGCGCATCAGGTTCCATTTCACCGGATCCCTCACCGGCATCTGGCAGATCGACGATGTGACCGTGGGCACCCCGACCCTGGTCACCCGGTCCGGCGGTCTGCTGGTCGGACGGATCGACGACACCAACACCGGCCACGGCGTGCTCGGCGCGACCGTCTCCGGCGCGGCGGTGCCCGCCGACAGCGGCCGCATGGTGGCCTCGCCCGGCGATCCGGCGCAGAGCGAGGGCCTGTACTGGCTGTTCTCCTCCCGCACTGGCAGCCAGAAATTCACCGCGGGCCTGCCCGGCTTCGGCTATCCGCCCGTGACCGACACGGTCAGGGTGCGGCCGGACTCCGTCACCGCGGCGGACTTCGCCCTGCGCCCGGCCCAACTGCGTTACGACGTCTCGGCGGTGGCGGCCGAGGTGCCGTGGGGCGACAGCAGGACCGTCAACGTGACGGTCCGCAACACCGGCGGTTCTGCTGCCACCCTCTCGCTCGGCGAGCAGCGTCTCGGCGGGACCCCGGTGACATCGGCCGGCGCCCCGGCCCGGCACACCAAGGCCGCACTCACCCCGAACTCGGTGCTGCGCACCGCGGCCGCGACGGCCTCCGACCCCGGCTCCCCGGCCGGTCAGGCGTGGTCCGCACTGACCGATCTGCCGACCGGCACCTTCGGAGGAATAGCCGCGGTCGACGGCGGCACCTTGTACGCCGGCCTCGGGGAGGCACCGGGCGGCCAGTGGAGCGGTGACTTCCACGCCTACGATCCGGGCACCGCGAGCTGGCGCACGCTCACCGCCCCGACCACCAAGCGGCTCGGAGCGGCGTACGGCTTCATCCGCGGCAAGCTGTACGTCACCGGCGGCCGCGACGCCTCGGGCGCGCCCATCGCGGGCGGCGAGGTCTACGATCCGGCATCCGACTCGTGGTCGCAGACAGCCGACGCGCCCAAGGCGTACGGCGCCGCCGGTTCGGTGGTGCTCGGCGACCGGCTGTATGTGATCGGCGGCTGCGACCGGATCAACTGCGGCGTCAACGATGTCCAGGTCTACGACCCGGCGACCGACACCTGGTCGGCCGGGGCGCCGTACCCGGAGCCGATCTCGTATCCGGTGTGCGGCGCCGCAGACGGCGTGGCCTACTGCACGGGCGGCGCCTATGAGCCCGACGGCCGTGCCCCGCAGGACACCGACCACACGTATGCCCTGGACCCGGCGACCGGAGCCTGGCACCGGGTGGCCGACGCTCCGGCCGACCTCTGGGGCGCCACCGGGACGGCGGCAGACGGTGAACTGCTGGTCGCCGGGGGTTTCCAGGTGAGCGCAGGCGCGCTGACCAACGAGGCGCACGCCTACGACCCGGCCACGGACACGTGGTCGGCGCTGCCCAATGTGGCCGAGCCGGTGCTGGGCGCGCAGTCGGCACCCGGCTGGTTCGCGGTCGGCGGCATGAACGCCTACAGCGTGCCGCAGTCGGCCGTGCACGAACTGCCGGGCTGGGACCGGGCGCACGGCGATGTGCCGTGGCTCGCGGAGTCCGCGGGGAAGCTGACCGTCAAGGCGCACGGGTCGGCGAAGGTGCGGCTGACCCTGGACGCGGGGGCGATGACCGCCGCCGACGACGGCGGTCATCGGGCCGCGCTCGTCGTCGACAGCGACACCCCGTACGGCGCGGTGTCGCTGCCGGTCACCATGACGGTGGTGCCGCCCGCGGGCTGGGGCCGGCTGACCGGGACCGTGACGGGTACGAAGGCCGACGGCACCGCGGCGCCGCTGGCCGGGGCCACGGTCGACATCGACGCCCCGAACGGCGGTCTGACCGTGGCCACGGGTCTGGACGGCACGTACTCCGTGTGGCTGCCGGCCAAGGGCGGCCC
This sequence comes from Streptomyces sp. NRRL F-5122, assembly GCF_001507435.1. GTDB lineage: Bacteria > Actinomycetota > Actinomycetes > Streptomycetales > Streptomycetaceae > Streptomyces > Streptomyces lannensis. Next base: position 50,163 of record NZ_LMWH01000233.1, on the reverse strand, counting down.
GGTGGGCGTGATCGTGTCGGCGGACGGCTACCGGCCCGCGACGCGATCGGTCCGGCTGGTGAAGGAGGGAGCGGTCACGGCGGACTTCCGTCTGCAGGAGAGGTGAGACGGGGCCGGCCGGGGTGTACCCGGCCGGCCGTCCCGCGCACCGGGGTTCACGTGCCGGCGAGCCCGGGTTCGCCGCTCACCGCCAGGCCGGCGGACCGCTCTCCGGGTTCAGGCCGCCACCAGCCGCGGCTGGCGGCGAGCACACCCGCCTGGAACCTGCTCGCCGCCCCCAGCCGGCCGAGCAGCGCCTGCACCCGGCGCTGCACCGTGCGGTAGCCGATCCCGAGCTGGCGGGCGATCGCCTCGTCCGACATTCCCATGGCCAGCAGCGAGATGATCCGCCGCTCCTCGTCGTTGATGAACTCGTCCGGGCCGATGGACGCGGTCTCTCCGGGCATGTAGGGCTGGGCCTGCTCCCACAACGACTCGAAGAGGGTGGACAGCGCGTCCAGCAGGGCCGAGGGATGGACCAGAATGCACGCGTCCAGGATCTGCGGGGTGGCCAGCAGCGGGATCAGGGCCGCCTGGTCGTCCGCGATGATCAGCTTCATCGGGGCCTCGGGCAGGAACCTCACCTCCTCGCCGGCCGCGATGTCGATCTCCACCCGTGCCACGGAACCGGGCATGCTGAGGGTGTCACGGGCATGGATGAAGCGGCTGCGCACATTGCGTCCGGCGATGGCGGTGGCGGAGTTGACGCGTTCGCCGTCGCTCGCCTGAGCGTAGGGAGGGGCGTCGATGCCGCGGATCTCCCGCTCGGCACGGTTGAACAACTGCTGTCCGCAGCGGGCGACACCGTCGCGGCCGGTGACGACCTCGATCAGTGCGGTCGAGTCGCGGCTGCGGCGCGCCTCGTGGTGCCGCTCGGTGAGTCGCTCGCTCAGCGCGCGTACCCGGTGGATGTCCCGCTCACGAGCCAGCAGGAGGACTTCCAGGGCGTGTTCGGGCGGTAGCGCCGTGTATGAGGGCGGGCTGCCCGGCAGCCGGGATATCAGGCCGCCGTCCTCCAGTCGCACCAGGGCGGCGTCGGCCACGTCGGGCTCGATTCCGGTTCGGCGGCACAGCTCCTCGACGGACAGCGGCGGGTTGTCGACCAGGATGAAATACAGTGCCTCGGCAGGCTGGTCCAGCCCGAGAACTTCCAGCATGGTCACCTCCGACCACAAAGTAGCCCGCGGCACCTGGGTGATTGAACCACTGACGATCATTGGTCACATTGTTGGAACATCCGATGTTCGGGTGGCGTGCCTCATCTGCCGGGGTGAAGTGGGCGGATAAGGGGCGGACACGACCGAAGTACCTCCGACCACTGGCGAGTGGCGAAGACGTCATGGGATTGCAGCGAGGGACGCAGGGCGGCCCGGTGTGTCGAGCACGGCGGATCTGCCGGTGTCGGCGGCCCATTGGGCTCGCGGGTGAGTGGCGGGCCCTTCGGCGGCCGGGTGCGGCGAACCGGCCCAGTGACCCGCGGCGTTGCTGTTCCCGCCTTGAGATGCGGGACGACGTCCTACCGCCCTTGCCGGCGGTCTCAGCGGTCGTCGGTGCGCGCCAGGATGTCGGTGACCTGTCGGCCGACCGCCTCCCGGACCGGTGATCGCAGCGCGCTCATGTCCGCGCCCTCCAGAGTGTGCAGAGCGTGTTCGGCGTCTGCCGCGTGCGCGGTGCTCCCGCTGAACACCTCGTAGCCGTCGCGGACGGCGACACGGAGGAGCTTTCCGCCCTCACCGTCGGCGTGCACAGCGGTCGCGACGACCAGCGGAGGTGGCCCGCCCGCCTCACCGGACTGCTTGTGGAAGGAACTGGCGAGCGGCGTACGCCACTTCAGACCGAGGAGCAGCAGACGCTTGGCCACGACCTCGTCCAGGTCCGTCTCATGGACCGTGTCTGCCCCCAGTGTGACCGCCCGGGCGTCCAGGACGAGCGCGGCGGGCAGAAGGCAGCGCAGTGCGCTGCCGACGATGTTGCCGCCGACGGTGGCCGCGCGGCGCACGGCTCCGGTGCCGACACTGGCGGCTGCCTGCCGCAGTGCCTCCGGCACGCGCTCGTCGATCTGATGCAGTACCACGGCCGAACCCAGCGCGGTGGCTTCGATCGCGTTGGCCTGCGGCAGATTGCGCAGGGACATGGCCTGCTGGGGAAAGCCGTCCCGCTGCCAGGTGGCCCACACGAGTGTCGCCCCACCGATGGGCACCGCTCCCTGGGCTATGCACTCCTGCGCTTCGGGCAGGGACGTGGGCAGGTGCAGCAGCACGGCAGTCGACCTTTCCTGGAGGGTGGTCGGTCGGGGGCCACCGCATGATCGCCGACATTGGGCATTCTTCAGCCGGATGGGGGAGCGTGTACAGGGGGCAATCAGGCACTCCGCGCGCCGTCGACGACTCAATCGATCGCGGGCGGGCGGGGGAACTTGGGGGCGTGCGCCGGGTGGAGGCGGTACGTCGACCGTCCGCACGTCCCGCCGTTCGGACCGGGGCTACGGGCGCAACCTCCTGGCCAACGGCTTCGCCGGGCAGAATGTCCTGCGCCGCGGGTCCGTGAGAACGGAACGGTCGCGGCGCAGGACTCAGGTCACCAGGTCACCGAGGAATCACTTGACGTCCACGTAGTCGCCGGCGGCCGAGATGGCCGGGGTGGTCGACGTACCCGCGAAGGAGTAGCGCCAGTAGCCGTCCGTGGTCGCCTTGTAGGTCGTCCTGAGGTTGCCGTGGCCGTCGGTGGTGAGGGTCTTGAGGGTCGTGTAGGTGCTGCTCCCCTTCTTGCGGAACTGCAGCTTGACCTTCTGGCCCGTGTACCCGGCGTACTTGTGGGACTCCCAGTTCGCACGGGTCAGGGAGCCCGTGATGGTGAGCGTCCTGCCCTTCTTGACCGGCTCGGGCGCGGCGTTCACCGTGAGCCTGGACAGGCGCTGGACGGCGGGGGAGCGCTGCCCCGTCAGGCTCGCGGCGCCGATCTTGCTGATGTCGGAGGGCTTGCCGGGGTTCTGACCGTTGTACGCGACGGCCCAGGCCACCGAGTGCCAGCTCGTTCCGGCGTCGGAGTTGGCCAGATCGTACTTCGGGTAGATGTCGACGGTCCCCTTGCAGGTCTCCACCGTGACGACCTTCTCGGACGAGGACATGGAGGAGGTCACGGAGCACGTCGCCGGCCGGTCGCCGTAGAGGTCGGCCGACGGTGCGGCGACGGAGCCGTGGTACAGGTCGAGGCCGACGACGAAGTCCGAAGCGGAGATGTCGACGTTCGTCGCGGTGAGGGTGAAGCTGTAGGGGACGTGCACGATGGCGCTGGTGCCCACGGTCACGGCGGACTTGCCGCCGGCGACCTTCACATTGGAGAAGGTCACCGCCAGCGGGTACGGCGTCTTGGCCGTGGCGGCGGCCGCCGTGAAGGCGGACTTCCCCGTTGCCGGGGTGTTGTGGCCGGCGAGCTGCCAGGGGCGCGTGCCACCCGGGGTACCGGCGGCCTGGGCAGCCGGTATGGCGGCGCCGGTCATTGCGGCGACGCCGCAGACGACGGCGACGGCCGCCGTAGCGCGAATACGCATGCGTTCTCCGTTGGAGAAGCGCCGGGACCCGGACGACCCGCGTTCCGGCGCACAGGGAATGCCGACCGGGAGGGTCGGCGTGTGACATGGGCTCAGACCGCGCCGGTGTAACGATGGTTGTACGCCCGGCGAATTTTTTGTGCACCTTTTCGCGAGAGCTCGCGCGGCTGGTTGCCAAGGGTCTTTTGATGCCCTGACCCGGTGGTTCGCCGAGCGGAGACCGGAGACGGCGGCACGATCCGTACCGTCGCGGGCACATACGCCTCCCGGCCTCGACGAGGCACCTGCGCCCACTCCTGGGCCGGAGCCGATCGCCTGCACGGAGGGCGGTGCAACGGCTCCGCCTCCGGCATCGAAGCCGGCGATGCGCTGCTCGAACCGTGGTGGGTGGGGATCGCGGATCCGCGCGGTGACAGGGACGGGCCCGGCCGGGTGATCGGTCGCGTGGCGGATGTCACGCGACATGAGGCAGTCGTCCAGGCGGGTCGAGGCCGCCCAGGGGCCGGTCGTCGGCCGGATGCGGGAGCGGCGTGCCCCCGGGTGCCCGGCGCGGGGGCCGTCCCTGTCCGCGTTCGGTCCTCTCCCTGCGGAAGGCCGTCCAAAAACCGTCTCACGATGTGTACACCCGTTTGACATTAGATTCGCTTATAGAAGATAAAGAACATGCTTTGGCCACTCTTTCGCGCTGCGTGACGTTCGCGGCGTGAGGCCGCCGATCCCTCCAAGCGAATGAGTCCGACCGTGTCCCACCTCACCAGCGACGGCCCCGTCGGCGGCTCCGTCGGCCAGTGGCACGCATGGCGTGCCGAGCGCCATCGCTCGCTCACGTCGCCGACCGGGAATCTCGCCCTGGTCGAGACCCGCTGGCTCCCCGCCGGTGAACGTCCCGACGTGGAGGAGGCCCGCGGCGGCCAACCGAACACTGTGACGGTCACCACACTTCAGCGGACCGACCTCGTCACCGGCGAGCCCGAGCACGGCCTGCGTCTGTGGGACGCCGAGTCCCCCGCCATCCACCACTTCGACCGGGTCGACGCATTCCCGCACGCCCCGGCCTGGGTGATCGAGGCGACCTACACCCCCGTGCCCGGTGCTCGCCGGGTCGCCTTCGAGCACCTGCGGGACAACGGCGGCACCCGGGAACTCGTCGTCCCCGGCGACATCACCCTCGCCGTCGACGGCCGCGACTACACCCTCAGCGCCTTCGACGACGACGGCACCCTCCTGCTCGTCTTCGGTGATCCCACCAACGGCGTCAGCACCTACGGGGCCGGCCGCTTCCTCTTCGTGCAGCGCACGCAGGACGAGCACCGCGTCCTGCTCGATTTCAACCGTGCCTTCGTGCCGCCCTGCGGTTTCTCCGATCAGTACAACTGTCCGATGCCGCCGCGGCAGAACCGCTTCCACCTGCCCATCGAGGCCGGCGAGAGGCTTCCCGTCTTCCGCGACGGCTTCCCCGCGCAGCACTGACCGTCGACCACCTCCCCGCACCGCAGCACGAAAGCGCCCTTCACCATGAGCCTGAAGAAGACCTCCCTGTACGGCACCGCGACCGCGGCCACCCTCGTCCTGACCGTGACCGCCTGCGGTGGCTCCGGCGCGGGCGGCAGCGCCGGGTCCGGCGCCTACGACAAGAACGCCACCGTCAGCATCGGCTCGCTGTACGAGCCGCAGAACCTCGACAACACCGCCGGTGGCGGCCAGGGCGTGACCGAGGCACTCAACGGCAACGTCTACGAGGGGCTGTTCAAGCTCACCGACGACGGCAAGGTGGAGAAGCTGCTCGCCAAGGACTACAAGGTCAGCGGCGACGGTCTCACCTACACCTTCACCCTGCGCGACGGCGTGAAGTTCCACAGCGGCAAGGAGCTCACCAGCCAGGACGTCAAGTACAGCTTGCAGAAGGTCATCGCGGACGACTCCCAGTCGGCACGCAAGAGCAACCTCGAGGTCATCAAGGACATCGCCACCCCTGACTCGCGGACCGTGAAGGTCACGCTGTCGCAGAAGTCGATCTCCTTCGTCTACAACCTCTCCTACGTCTGGATCATCGACTCCCAGGCCAGGAACCTGAAGACGACCGAGGACGGCACCGGCCCCTACAAGCTGGACAAGTGGACCCGTGGTTCCGCGCTCAGCCTGGACCGGTTCGCCGGCTACTGGGGCGACGCCGCAAAGAACAAAGAGGTCGTCTTCCACTACTACAAGGACGCGACAGCCCTCAACAACGCGCTGCTGACCAACGCCGTCGACGTGGTCACCAGCGAGCAGTCACCGGATGCCCTGGACCAGTTCAAGAGCAACCAGAACTACAAGGTCAATGACGGCAACTCCACCACCAAGCTGCTGCTGGCCTTCAATGACAAGGCCAAGCCCTTCACGGACGTCAAGGTGCGCCAGGCCGTGTCCGCCGCCATCGACGACAAGAAGCTGCTGGAATCGGTCTGGGGCGGCTACGGCAAGCTCATCGGCTCGATGGTGCCGCCCACCGACCCGTGGTACGAGGACCTCACCAAGGTCAACGCCTACGACCCGGCGCGTGCCAAGCAGTTGCTCGCCGAGGCCGGCTACGCCAAGGGCTTCGCCTTCACGCTGGACACCCCGAACTACGACCCGCACCCCACCGCCGCCACCTTCATCAAGTCCCAGCTGGCCAAGGTCGGCATCACCGTCACGATCAACACGATCACGCCCGACGAGTGGTACACGAAGGTCTACAAGAACCACGACTTCAGCGCCACGCTTCAGGAGCACGTCAACGATCGCGACCTCGTCTGGTACGGGAACCCCGACTTCTACTGGGGCTACGACAACAAGCAGGTCACCCAGTGGGTGCAGCAGGCCGAGGAGGCGTCCAGCACGGCCGAGCAGACCGCGCTGCTGAAGAAGGTCAACGAGAAGACCGCCGAGGACGCGGCCAGTGACTGGCTGTACCTGTACCCGCAGATCGTGGTCGCGAGCAGCAAGCTGTCGGGCTACCCCCTCAACGGCCTCAACTCCCAGTTCTACGCCTACGACATCGAGAAGAAGGGCTGATGGCGCGTTACCTTCTGCGCCGCCTCGTCTTCCTGGTGGTGTCGCTGGCACTCGCCAGCGTGGTGCTGTTCGTGTTGCTGCGCATGCTGCCCGGCGACCCGGCCAACGCCCTCACGGCGGTGGGCGCGAGCCCCGAACAGATCGCCGCGGCACGGCACGCCATCGGTTCCGACAAGCCGCTGCCCGAGCAGTTCACCCACTGGCTCGGGCAGCTGGCGAGCGGCGACCTCGGCACCTCCTTCGTCAGCTCGCTGCCGGTCGGGCCCGAGGTCGCCTCCCGGCTGAACGTCACCGTCCCGCTCACCCTCGCCGCCTTCGTCCTCGCCGTCCTCGTAGCCGTTCCCGCCGGATTCGTCGCCGCCCACAAGCGCCACACCTGGTACGGCGCCCTGCTCAGCGCTGTGTCGCAGCTGGGCATCGCCGTCCCGGTGTTCTGGCTCGGCATGATCCTCATCGCCGTGTTCGCGCTGAACGCGGGCTGGCTTCCGGCGGGCGGATTCCCGCAGGACGGCTGGTCCGAGCCCGGGGACGCGATCCGCTCCCTCGTTCTGCCGGTCGTCACCATCGCCCTGGTGATGAGCGCGTCCCTGATCCGCTACGTCCGCTCGGCGACCCTCGACGTTCTGGACAGCGACTACCTGCGCACCGCCCGCGCCCTGGGGTCGTCGTTCGGACGCGCGATGTGGCGGCACGGTCTGCGCAACGCCTCCGTGCCGGTGATCTCCGTCCTCGGTATCGAGCTCGCCTCGACCCTGCTCGGCGCGGTCGTGGTGGAGTCGGTGTACGCCCTGCCGGGCCTCGGTTCGATGCTCGCCACCGGCATCGCCCAGCACGACTACCCGGTCATCCAGGGCGTCCTGTTCGTCTCCACCCTCGGTGTGCTGCTCATCGGCTTCGCGGCGGACCTGCTCCAGCGGATCATCGACCCGCGGCTGCGCGGACGGCTCTCGGGAGGTGCTCGGTGATTCCGGCCGACACACTCGAAGCGGCGCGGCCCGAGGGAGCGCCCCAGGGCGGGCGCCGTGCCCGCGTCTCCGCCACGCTGGTCGTCGGCTCCGTCCTCGCCGGCCTCATCGCGCTGCTCGCCGTGGTCTCCCTGTTCTGGCTGCCCTACCCCGCCGACGACACCTCAGGCGGACGGCTGGCGGGACCGGGCGGGGGACATCTGCTGGGTACAGACAAACTCGGCCGTGACCTGTTCACCCAGGTGATGACCGGCTCTCGGATCGCGGTCGAGGCGGGCCTGGGGTCCGTGCTCATAGCCGCCACCATCGGGATCGCGCTCGGCGTGCTCGCCGCGTTCGCGCAGGGCTGGTTCGACGACACGCTCTCCGCGTTCCTCGACATCCTGATCGCGTTCCCGACGCTGCTGCTCGCGATGCTCATCGTCGCCGCGCGTTCGGCGACCCTGGGATCCGCCGTCCTCGCCATCGGTCTGGCGCAGAGCGCCGTCGTCGCCCGGCTGGCACGCATTCTGGTCAAGCGCGTCCTGACGCAGGACTACATCACCGCCGCACGCATCTCCGGCACGTCCTGGCCGCGTATCGTGCTCGGACACGTCCTGCCCAACATCTGGCCCACCCTGGTGGTCAACCTGGCCCTGCAGTTCGGGCTCGCCGTGCTGGCCGAGGCAGGCCTGTCGTACCTGGGGCTGGGCGCCCCACCGCCCAACGCCTCATGGGGTCGCATGCTCCAGGAGGCCCAGGCCACCTTCACGACTGCCCCCGCCGGCGCTCTCGCCCCCGGCGTTCTGCTCGTCCTGCTCGTGGTCGGCGTCAATCTCGTCGCCGACGGTCTGCGGGAAACCCTCGATCCGGCGACCGGTCGGAGGCGCTCATGACCTTCCTGGACGTACGTGGGCTGACCGTCCGGACCGCCGAGGGCAGAGTGCTGGTCGACGACCTCTCCTTCTCCGTGGCCGGCGGTGAACGGCTCGGCCTCATCGGCGAGTCAGGGTCCGGCAAGTCGCTCACCACGCTGGCGGTCCTCGGCCTGCTGCCCAGCGGCATGACCGCCACCGGCAGTGTCGAACTCGCCGGCACCCAGATCGTCGGCGCGACCGAAAGGGCGCTCACTTCGGTGCGCGGCCGGGACGCCGCCGTCGTGTTCCAGGAGCCTCTCACCGCGCTCGACCCGTTGATGCGCGTGGGCCGGCAGATCGCCGAGCCTCTCGCAAGACGCAGAGGCCTCAGGGGCGCCGCGCTGCGCGACGCCGTCGGCGACATGCTGGCACAGGTGCGCCTGCCGGAACCCGAACGTGTCTCCCGCGCCTTTCCGCATGAGATCTCGGGCGGACAGAGGCAGCGCGTCGCCCTGGCGATGGCCTTGGCCTGCGACCCGGGACTTCTGATCGCGGACGAGCCGACAACCGCGCTGGACGTGTCGGTGCAGGCGGAGATGCTGGATCTCCTCGATTCCCTTGTCCGGGAACGGGGAATGGCGGTGATCTTCGTCAGTCACGACCTGGCCGTCGTGGCCCGGGTGACCGACCGGGCGCTGGTGATGAAGGACGGCCGGGCCGTCGAGACCGGAACCGTCCACGACCTCGTCCGCTCTCCGCGCGCGGAGTACACCAAATCGCTCGTGGCCGGCGCACGGAGGCTGGAGGCCGCTCTGGATCTGAGGAGCCCGCGGTGACACCCGTACTGGAACTGAGAGACGTGGCGCTGCGCCACCGGGGGAGCGCGGTCGACGCGGTGCAGGACATCTCGCTGGCCGTCGAAGCGGGGCACAGCCTCGCCCTCGTCGGCGAGTCGGGGGCGGGCAAGACGACGCTCCTGCGCCTGCTGCTCGGGCTGGCCCGGCCCACCGCCGGCACCGTCCGCTTCGACGGTGCCGAGCTGTCCCTGCGCGACCGGGAGCAGATGCGCCGGTTCCGGCGCAGCGTGCAGTGTGTGTTCCAGGACCCGTACTCCTCGCTCGACCCGCGTCGTCGTGTGGGTGCCGTCGTGGCGGAGCCGTTGCGCTCCCTCGGTATCGACACACGGTCCTCCGCCGTGCCGAAGGTGGCGGCGGCCCTGGACCGGGTCGGCCTTCCGGCCGACGCGATGGACCGCTACCCCCACGAGTTCTCCGGAGGCCAGCGTCAGCGGATCGCCATCGCCCGCGCCACGGTGTGCCATCCGCGGGTGCTGCTGGCCGATGAGCCCGTCAGCGCACTCGACGTCACCACCCGGGTCAAGGTCGTCGACCTGCTCGCGGAACTCAAGCAGGAACAAGGGCTGACGCTCGTGATGGTCTCCCACGACCTGTCGGTCGTGGCGTCCCTGTGCGAGCGGACCGCCGTACTGGAGCACGGCCACGTCGTGGAGCAGGGCGACACCGCCCAGGTGCTGGGCCACCCGGCGCACCCCTACACCCGCCGCCTGATCGACAGCGTGCCGCGACTGCCCGCCTGAGGCTCCCCTCGCAAAGCGGCCGTTCGGCGCCCGAAGCCGCCGAGGGCCGCGCGAGCAGAGTGCGTGTGAGACGGTCGGAGGGCCTGGATCAGGGACGTACCCCCGCTGATCGGTGCGCCCTCGGTGAGAGCGGTGCTGACGGCGGAACGGTCATCGAGCCAGAGAGGCGGCGTCGCCCATGACGACGACGGGGTGGTCGGCGGGGTCGAGGGTTTGCAGCAGCTGTTTCATGTGCGGCTCGGAGAGGCTGACGCAGGCGTGCGTGGGGCCGCCGTGGTCGACGTGGATCCAGATGCCCCCGCCGCGGTTCTCGCCCAGCGGCTTAGTGCCGTCCATCGGTGATGTGCCGGGCTGCCGGTTGTAGTTGATGGCGATCACGTAGTCGAAGGAGCCGGTGAGTGGTTCGCCCTCGATACCGGGTCCGCTGACGGAGAAGGCGCCGGAGTGGTGGTACGGCAATCTGGTGCCGGGGTCGGCCAGCAGCCCGCCGGCGTCGGTCAGGCCGAACACCCCTATGGGACTGTGCAGATCGCCCGCGTAGTGCTCGTCGGTCCAGCCCCGGTAGCCGTTGTGCGCGGCCCATACCGCCCCGGGACGCCAGCCGCCGTCGACGCGCTGGTAGAGCACGACCTTGGAGGACGCCGAGTTCCGCGCGGCTCCTGTGACCAGGACGACCTGGCGGGTGCCGGCCGGGATGTGCGACCGGGTTCTGGGACCCAACCCCGGGATCCTGGTGGGGATTTCGGGCCGAGGGGAAGGTGTCGTCCGTGGTGTGGCGGGGGCGGTGGCAGACCCCACGGCAGCGGGAGCAACGGCGTCCTGGACGACCGGGGTCGTCCCCGGGCCCGGGGTGTGGTCCCCCTCGGGGATGTGCTGGGAGGCGGCGACGATTCCCAGCGAGGAGACGATGACTGCCGCAGCTGCGGATACATAGGGCCTGTGGAGGCGCATCGGTGCGGGCTTTCTGAAGAGGACGGGAACGTGAGGGGCAGCCCTTGGGCGGAGGCGCTGTCGACGACCCGGACGAGGTCACCCGTTGCGGAGGGCCGCGGCCGGGGACGCCGATCGCCGCCGGGAGAACTGCCGTGTCGACTCGGCGGTGGAAGTGACGGGTCGTCAAGTGACTCTTGCTTGGGGGGCCGTGGCGCGTGATGTCCGGCAGCCCAGGAGTCCGCAGGCGCCGGTGAGCCGGTCACGTACGGCAGTGCCGAGTCCGGGGTGGCGCCGGCGCAGGAAACAGCTCTTCCGGGCTGTGTTCAAAAAAGTGGGACGGGGTGCGGGGCCGGACTCACCGGCCTCCCGGGGCGGGTCTGGAAGAAGCCCGCCCCGGGACCAGCCGTCACCCGGCGAAGCCGGGCTCTTGACTCAGCTGCGAGCGTTCTTCGGCACCGTGATCTGGTGCTCGCCCCAGCTCATCCGGGTGGTCGCCTCGTAGTTCACCGTCGTGCCCGCGTCGAGACCCGCCTCCTTGGCCCTGGCCGAGGCCTTGACCAGGACGACCTGATCGCTGAGCATCGCACCGGTGGACGGGTCCACGACCAGCCGCTCCCGGGTCGTCCCGAGCGGTGTCGGGTACGCGACGGGAAACTCGACACCGACACCCTCGCGACCCAGGGGATCGCTGACACGCCCGATCACCCGGACTCCGGGCAGATCCGCCATCACCCGGTACGCGGCCGCCCGGACGCCCGGCTTCACGGGCATCGTGACGAGGTCGGCCGCCTGGCGCAGCATCCAGGCACTGCGGCCCGACGTACCGGACTCGGCGCCGTTGTCCGCCGCGTACGCCCGCTCCAGGTAGCGGCGCAACTCCCCGCTGGTGGAGGGCAGCGCGCGCAGATCCTTGTAGGAGACGTTGCGCGGGCCGACGGCGTAGATCTTGTCGTTGATGTTCGTCTTCATGACCATCGGCCGCCCAGTGCCCATCGGGTAGCCGATCACGCCTGTCCCGGCCTTCTTCGCGACCTCGACCCGCACCGTGCCGGGCGAGCCCGCCGCGCGCCAGCGGGCCTTGTCCGCCGCGGTCCTGGGCTCGGTCAGGGAGTCCAGTCCGGAGACCATGAGGCTCCCTGTTCCGGGGCGTACGCCCACCGACCACTCGGAGGCGGAGGTACTGCGCACGGCGAAGAGGTGTCCCTTCTCACCGGCGACGTCGACGTTCTCCGAGCGTGTGGTCGTCTGCCAGTAGGTTCCCTGGTCGGGCGAGTTCTCGGCCTGCTCGGCCGCGCTGAGCAGTTCGAGGTGGCCGTCGACATGGACGTCCTCACCGGCGCCCGGCCGTTCCGTTGCGGCGGAGGACCGCGGTTGTGCGGCCGGCCGATCGGCCGGCTCCCGCCAGTCGAGCGTGGTCACGGCCACCGCGGACGCCGCCACGGCCGCGAGGGCCACCGCTCCCAGCGGCCGGAACCCACTTCTGCGGCGAGGGGCCAGGAAGCGTGTCACCCTGCCGTCCGGCGCTTCGTCGACGATGCGTGCGAGGTCCTCCCGCTGCCTTGCCGGGTCCACCAGCAGGGACGGATCCAGTGCGTCGGGCCGTGCGTCCGCGAGCACCTTCATGACGTCGGGCCGCCCGGGCCGCTTGCGGGTGTTCTTCACGCGGGTGCTCCTTCGTGACGGGTGGTGTGCGGGGCCTCTACGGGAGATGTGGAAGCCGTCCTGGACGCCGATGCCGTTTCCAGGGCCTTCTCCAACCGGCGCCGGGCCCGGTACAACCGGACGGTCAGTGTCGCGGTGGTGCAGCCCAGGACCTGCGCGGCCTCCCTGGCGCTCAGACCGTGCCAGGCGATCAGCGTCAGCAGTTCCCGGTCGGCCTCCGGCAGGCTCGCGAGCGCATGCAGCGCGTTGTGCCGGTCGGTGACCTCCGCCGCGATGTCACCGACGTCGGTCCGGGCGCCGCTGCTGATGCGCTGCGCTTCCTCGGCCGCGAGGAGGTACTGGTGGGCGTCCCGGCGGCGCAGTTCGCGCACCAGGTTGCGGGCCACACCCAGGAGCCACGGCAGTGGCGGCCGGGGAATGCTGCCCACCCGTTGCCAGGCGACGGTGAACGTCTCGCTGGTGATGTCCTCGCCCATCTGCCGCCCGACCAGGCTGGTGGCGTAGGCGAGGACACGCGGATAGCACTCCTCGTAGACGTCCCGGAAGCGTTGGGCATGTGTCACGCGCCGTCCCCTCATTTCGGCTCTCTCACCAAGCAATGAGCGCAGCGGCCCGGTTCTTACATCCCGGACCGGAAAATCCCGCGGATGTGGCGCGCATCACTCACGGGAGCCGGCCACCGTTTCCCGCGCGACGACACTCGGGGCGTTCCCGGACCGGGGCCCTCCCGACGGCCGCACCCGCTCCGAGCCGCGGGTCGGACGACAAAACGAGCGCCGCACCGCCAACTTCGACTACTTCATCCGGCACGACTTCACCGCCGTCATCCATGACACCCTTGACGTCGGCGCCGTGAAGGACGTCTCCACCCGCATCATCCCCGCGGCCGGACGCACCACCCCTCAGGACGTCTTTGACCGTCGATGCGCGGACGCCCTGTCCACCTTGGTGGGCCGGGAGACGGCCGAGTTCCCCGGCGGCCACAACGGCAATACCAGCCACCCGCGGGCCTATGCGACCCGGCTTCGGCAGGTCCTCGCCGACGCGGGGTGACATCTCCGTACCCCCGGGAGCTCTGCGGAGCCCTCGAAGGCGTGTGGGACGGCGCCCGGGCAATTGGCTTCGAGGAGGCAGAGGACGATGACTCCGAGTGCTATCGTCCCGGTCGCCACCGCTGTTGCTGACATCACGCTCGATGACAGAGTATTGATCGTTCACGACGCCAATGCTCCGGCGCGCGCGGCTCACCTGCGGCGTGCCGGGGCGACCAGAAGCACTCCGTCGCTCGGAAGGATGCCGGATTCACCATGATCGCGGCGTACGACGCGCCTCCAACCGCTCACGGGCTTGTGCTGGTTGCCGTGATGGCCGGCGGATGGCCGGCTGTGATCTCCCTGTGCGTCTACTTGGTGGCATCGGTGCCGCGGCTTCGACGGCGCGCAGCCCGCGAACGGTGGCGGGACGTGGCCATCGTGTTTGCCACTGCCGCCCTCGCCCTCTACGTATGGGGATGCTCGCGCATCTACTTCCTGTACGGGCACGAAGGCGGAGTGGACTGCTTCACCTTGGACGACCTGAGGCGAGGTACCAAGCTCGACGGCGTCTCCGGGAGCTTCACTCCGCTCCAGCTCACCTGCCACATGTCGGACGGCCACAGCCTCGACATCATCGTCCCCGGCTATCTCAATCCGACCATCGCCGTCCTGTTGCTGCTCGGCTTGGTCTGCGTCCTCAGGTGGATGCTTCTGCGACGTACCGTGCAGCGGAAGGTCGGCAGTTAGCGTGAGGTGCCGGGCTGCCCGCAGCGGGGTCTCATGCCCGAAACTCGCCGCCCCGGCCCCTTGAGCCTCCGCGGCGCCCAGCGATGCCTCAAGCGCACCGTCTGTCGGCAGATCTTCAAGATCCTCGAACGAAGCCCAGCAGGACGCGAAAGAGCTCCACGAGCGGCTCAACACGACATGGCAGGCTGTGGGACGTGGAGCTCCGCCGGGCCGCGGGTCGGTGGACACCGGGTCCCTGTCGCCTCCTACTGTGTGGCCTCTGTGCTCGACTTATCCGTCACGTAGGTGCCGCGCTGGGGCACCGTGAAGACCTCTCCGGACTCCGCCAGGACAGCGATGGCCCGCCGTACCGTACTCCGGGCAAGACCGTATTGCTGCACCAGCTGAGTTTCAGAAGCGATCGCGCGTCCTGGAGCCCAGTCGCCGCGTCGGATACGCGCACGCAAGATCTCGGCAAGCTGCCGGTACGGCGTGAGCGGGGCACCGTGATCAATCTCAGCATCCGGATCAATGGCCATAGCTTGAAGCTATGCGTCCCTCCTCGTGGTCACACTTTGAGATACGTCTAGATACGTAGCGATACAAGGCGATACTATGCGTGAAGAGAGGGTCCCTACAGGCGCCGCCAAGGGCTCCACGCGAGCGTTCGATGTTGAGAAGGGGTGAAGACGATGCCGGCTGTACTGGCGTTGGCCCTGAGGCGGCACCACCTACTGGCGGTGACTCGATGAGCCGTTTACGCCGCCTTCCGTTCAACGGCCCGGAAGGTAAGCCCGCGTACATCCCTTCCAACAACCCTGACGGTCCGCTCTCACGGTTCGCGGAGACCATCGAAGCGCAACAGCTGGAGGTGGCAGCAACGGTGCTCGGCTTGGTGCGCCCCATGCTGGGGGTGACTCTGACCATCGATGAGGCCATGTTCATGCTCCGGCGTACGGCGGAATGTCTCCGCGACGTACTAGGTGTGGCGGAATCCCGTGGTCAGCGACTGTGCCTGCCCGATCAACCGCCTTCGGGCAGTGCTGCTGAAGCATCGCGCCGAGTGCCGAAGCATCCAGCCATTGATCAAGTGTCAGGTTACGACAGGTGCGCTGACGCCCAGGAACACAACGGGCCGTAGGACAGCCCGGATTCCGGCGCAGACAGCGCTGGGCGAGGCGGCTTGTCCATGGTCGCGCGGTCGGCCCGGAATGCCGACTGCGGCGGTCGACTGCGCCCACCCCGGCGCATCCACACTGCGCATTACGTCTTCTGATTCACGCATCTGGCTGTGCAAGCGCTCCCACCAGCTGGCTGCGCAAGGCCCTGGACCGTTAGGCGTCCCTGATGCGTGCCGCCGGCGCGGTGCTGCGCAGCCGACTGCGCGGTACCAGGCAGGCGGGGGCACGAGTGCTTGGGCTCATGAGTCCGACCACGGCGGCGGGCGGGCGGTGTGCGCAAGTATGCGCGCACAGCGGCAGCAGTGGACAGTGCCCACTCCGCGCGCGCCCGGCGCCGGGCGCGGAACCTGATTGCGCACGACGTCCGGGCCGCGCAGTGCAGGCAGATGTTCGCTTGCCTGCCAGCGCAATCGGATGCGCAGAGCACCTTGTGCAGGCCCCCGACACATTGCGCAGCCGTCTTCCAGCGAACGACCCCTCACTGCGCAGTTGCTTGTGGAGCGGGCTCAGTCCGCTTGGTCGGGCCCGACCAAGGCCCGACCATGGAAGTCCACTGCGTGTAGCGGGACGTCAGCGATGGCCGACGATCCGGCGGGAAGCGGCGTGTGAGGGCCACCACAGCACGAGGGCCTTGGTAAGAGGCGTGGCAGCGACCGGTTCGCTCCGATTCCCCGACACCTCGATTCGGATTGTGCGTATTCCTGTCTGGCCTGTGTTGCCGGAACCGTCGGATGCGCATCTGCGCGTCCATGGACGTAGCACATCGCGGTTCCCGTTGGAGCGGTTTGGGTTCTATGACGGCATCTCACGCGTTGCAGAGGCGCAGTAGCTGTTGCACCAACTCCTGACCCCGGCGACCGGCAGGCCGCAGAGTGTTGCAGGCCAGAGAGCGAATGGGCTGTGGTCGGAGGGCTGACATCCCCTTTGCTGGCGCTGCTCCCTGGCCCGAATGACGAATGAAGGCAGGATTCGGTGGGCACGGTGCGCGGCGCATCGGGGACCGGGCCGGGCACTCGGTTGCGCGTCGGCCGGGCCTCCGCGCCGCGTGACGCGTGATTCTCACGGGCATGTCATCCCGCACGGCCCGATGGCAGTACCCCACGATGTGTGACCAGCGGCCCACGCACGCGGCTGGACTCCCACCCCCCGGTCATGGTGAGCATCGCGGCATCGGCCGGCGACGCCCCGGTGCCGGGCAGGACAACGTGGCGCGTCGCACTGCCCGGCACCTCCGCGAGCAGATGAGTCAGTCGGTTGCGGCCCGCTCATGGACCACGGCCACTACGTCGATCTCGACAAGGATGTTCATCAGGTCGGAGCCGACCGTGGTCCGCACCGGGCAGGGCTCGGTGAAGAACGCGCCGTAGGCCCGGTCGAACTCGGCGAAGTCCCGCTTCAGATGCTCCAAGTGCGCCGTCACCTTGACCACGTCCCGCAGTGTCAGACCGCGCTCGGCGAGTACGGAGGAGATGTTGCGCAGCACCTGCGCGGTCTGTTCCGCGACGCCTTCCGGAATCTCGCCGGTCCGCGGGTCCTGTGGGCCGAACCCGGCCGTGTACAGGAACCCGCCCGCCACCACGCCCTGGGAGTAGGCCCCTGCCGGGCGGGGGGCGTTGTCCGTGCGTACGGCCTCCCTTCCCGCATGTCCCCCAGGTCCGGTCTCCTGCTCCGTGGCTCCACTCATCCCGTCAGGTCGCCTTCCCGCTCGTTGACCGCGGCATAGTGACGGAGTTTGTCCTCGTCCACGCTCACACCCAGACCGGGTCCCGTCGGCACATGCAGTCGCCCGTTCTCGAGGTGCAGCGGTTCGATGATGTCGTCCGCGTGCAGGTAGTACATGCTGTCGATCGCACGTGAGAGCACCGGGGTGCTGGAGACGACGGCGAGATGCGCTGCCGTCGCTATGCCGAGTTCGCCACCGCTGTGCAGGTTCATACCGAGGCCGAAGGTCTCGCAGTGCGCGGCGAGTGCCTTCGTGGCCGCGATGCCGCCCCACTTGTAGACGTCACCGTGGATCACGTCCACCGCGTTCAGCCGCATGGCCGGTGCGAAGTCCTCGAAGCGGACGACACACATGTTGGTGCACAGCGGGATGCGTACCTTCGCCTTCACCTGGCTCATGCCCTCGATGCCGACGCACGGGTCCTCCAGGTACTCGAGATCCAGCTCCTCCAGGGCGATCCCGGCGCGTATCGAATCGGGGACGGACCAGGCGGCGTTCGGATCGACCCGCAGATTCACGTCGGGCAGCGCTTCGCGCAGCGCACGCAGGATGGCGACGTCCCCGGCCGCGTCCTTCGTACCCTTGAGCTTGACGGCCTCGAAGCCGCCCTCGGTGACGACGCGCCGGGCGTGCTCTGCCAGTGCCGCGGGCAGCGCCGACGCCGTCGAACCGGGCGC
The DNA here is from genome assembly GCF_001507435.1 of Streptomyces sp. NRRL F-5122. Taxonomy (GTDB): domain Bacteria; phylum Actinomycetota; class Actinomycetes; order Streptomycetales; family Streptomycetaceae; genus Streptomyces; species Streptomyces lannensis. The sequence goes on along the minus strand of NZ_LMWH01000233.1, from coordinate 32,204 downwards.
GTCGGCCCGGGTGACGAGCGCGGTGATCGGTACCTCGTCGCGAACGGCACCCCCCAACAGATCGGTGACCGACTGCTGGGTGGCCTTGCCCATCGCATCCCAGCAGGCGACGTCGATCGCCGCGATCGCGGCGTAGCCGAGGTAGCCGTAGAAGAAGGGCACCATGTGCTGCTTGCGGTGGAAGCCTTCCAGCGCGAACGGACTGGTGCCGATCAGGTCCGCGGCCATCGACCGGACGATCGCTGCCACCGGCCTGCCCCACATCGTCTCGCCCCAGCCCTCGACGCCCTCGTCGGTGCGGATGCGCACGACGGTACGGGTTTCTCCTGTCTTGGTCTCGAACGAACTGGTGAAGGGGTTGACCAGTGGGAGGTTCACGACCCACACATCGACGTCGGTGACCTTCATTTCTCTCCTTGCATCATGGGGACGGCCGGCTCGTGACGCGGTGGCGTCCCGGGGTGCGGTTGTCGCCGGGTTCACTGCGTCGCCGCGTCGAAGGCTGCAATCGCCCGGGCCAGCCCTCGTGCCCGGTCGTCCAGCAGTTGACCGCCCGACGCGGCGTCGGCGGTGGAGGGGTCGTCCGTCGAGCCGCCGACCCGGGCCCACTCCCCGCGGCGTTCCACGGTGAGGCCCGGGTAGGGCGGATTGTCGAACAGGGGTGGCGGTTCCACGGGCGTGCGTGCGGCCACGGGTGTGCGCACCAGGTCCGGGCGGGCCGCCAGCATCAGTGATGTCTCGAACCATCCGGCGTGCCCCGGGGTGACATCGGGCCGGCCCACCTCGTGCCCGGCCGAGGTGAGCGTCCAGTAGGAGCAGGCGGCGACGGTGGCCTCGGAGCGGAGGGCGAACCGTTTCACCGCCAGGCGCATGATCTCGTCGTTGCCGCCGTGCCCGTTCACGATCAGTACGCGGCGGTGTCCGCTGGTCACGAGCGAGTCCAGAATGTCGTCCAGGACGGCGCTCAAGGTGGCGGCGGAGAGGGAGACGGCCGCGGCGAACAGATGGTGGGGGCTGTGCCCGAAGGGCAGGGCGGGCAGCAGCACCACGTCCGGACGGTGTGCCTCCTGGGCGAGCAGGTCCAGGGCCCGGTCGACGACCTCCTCGACCAGCAGCGTGTCGGTACCCATGGGAAGGTGCGCGGCGTGCTGTTCCTGCGACCCGATGGGCAGCAGGGCGATGCCGTCCTCACCGGACCGGCGTACCTCGCGCCAGGTCAGTTCGCTCAGTTTCGATTGGCTCACGGTGCTACCTCTGTGAAACGGGACCGTGGCAGAGTCGGCGCATGGTCCACAAACGTTCTCCGTTGCGACTGGTCCCCGAGGCCGTGGCGCAACCGACCGCCCCCGCCGCCTTGCAGCGGCTGGGTGCCGTCGAGCTGGTACCCGGTCGGGTCAGGGCGGCCGTGCTGTCCATGGCGGGTCGGATCCTGGAACGCATCGAGACCTCGTACGACGCCGCCTCCGCGACGCCGGCCGACATCGACATGGCACTGACCGAAACCGCCGTGATCTTCGCCGCACACGAGCTGACCGGGATCGGGGTGGCGGCCGCCGGGCTCGTGGACCCGCTCACGGGCCTGATCCTGGAGGTGAACGACGTACCCGGTCTGCACGGATACCCGGTGACGGAGCGGCTGGGCGAGCTGACCGGCGCGAGCGTGCGGGTGGAGCACCGGGCACGGCTCCAGGTGCTCGGGGACCGATGGTTCGGCGCGGGGTGCGGGCGGCGCACCTTCGCCTCCGTCTCGACGGGTGAGGTCCTCGGGGTGGGGGTCCTCTACGACGGCGAGGTGCTGGCGCCACCCGGCGGCCGCAGCGGCGCCCATATGACCGTGTCGGCCAGCGGTGAGCGGTGCACCTGCGGAAACCGCGGTTGCTGGAAGACCGTCGCGACCACGGGTTGGCTGCGGGCCCGGGCACGCACGGCGGGTCTCGGGGCCGGGGCGTCGCTCGCGTCGCTGGTGAGCCGCGGGGACGAGCCGGCGGGACGGATCGTGGAGGAGTACGCGCAGAACCTCGCCCTGGGCCTGGTGAACGTACAGCAACTCTTCGCGCCCGGCCTCTTCATCCTGCACGGTGAGGCACGCGAGGGCGGTGAGGGCTTTCGTACGGTGGTCGAGCAGCGGCTGCGTGACGCCGTCGCCTTCGCGGGCGCCGAACAGCCGCGTGTGCTGGTGAGCGAGGCCGCCGTGGACGACGTGGCGCTGCTCGGTGGCGCGGGGCTCGTGCTCTCCTACCTGTAGTGGGTGGGTGGTCATCGGCTCTCTCCGCTGGTGCGGGGCGCCCGTTCCGCGGCGCGGCGGCCTCTGCGCGGGTCAAGGACCGGCACCGCGTCCAGCAGTTGCCGCGTGTAGGGGTGCTGAGGGGTGTGGAACACCTGCTCCGCCTCGCCCACCTCGACCAGGCGGCCACGGCGCATCACCGCGACCCGGTCGGCCACCTGCCGTACGACGGCGAGGTTGTGCGAGACGAAGACATAGGTCAGACCCAGCCGCGTTTGGAGTTCTGCCAACAGCTCCAGGACGGTGGCCTGCACGGACACGTCCAGCGCGCTGGTGGGCTCGTCGAGCACCAGGAGGCGGGGCTGGAGCGCGAGTGCGCGCGCGATCGAGACGCGCTGGCGCTGACCTCCCGAGAACTCGTGCGGGTAGCGGTCCTGGATGCCAGCGTTCAGCCCGACGGCCTCCAGCAGCTCTCCGACCCGCTCCCTCGCACGGGCCCTGCCGCGCCGCCCGCGTACCGCCGGGTCATGGGTGATCAGCGGCTCGGCGACGATGTCGGTGATACGCATGCGCGGGTTCATGCTGGAGTACGGATCCTGGAGTACGACCTGCATCTGGCGGCGTACGGCGCGCAGTTCGGTCGCCGAGACGGTGGCGAGGTCCCGCCCGTCGAAGCGCACGCTTCCCGCCGTGGGTTCGAGGAGCCTGAGCAGCAGCCGGGTCAGGGTGGTCTTTCCGCAGCCGGACTCGCCGACCAGGGCCAGGGTTTCGCCCTCCCGGACCTCGAGTGACACGTCGTCGACGGCCACGTTCACGTTCCTGCCGCCGAACTCCTTGCGCAGTCCATCGAGTTCGAGCAGCGGCCGGTCGGCAGCCGCCGGTGTTCGGGTCTCGGGGCTCATGCCGCCTCCAATCGCGGGGTGACGGCCAGCAGCCTGCGGGTGTAGTCGTCGGCCGGGCGGTCGAACACATCCAGGACGTCGCCGCTCTCGACGACCTCGCCCTTGTTCATGACCGCGACGCGGTCGGCGGTCTCCGCCACCACCGCGAGGTCGTGGGTGATCAGCACGACTGCCATGTCGTGCTTGTGCTGGAGGGTGACGAGGAGATCGAGGATCTGGCGCTGCACGGTGACGTCCAGGGCGGTGGTCGGCTCGTCGGCGATCAGTACACGCGGCCGGCCCACCAGCGCCGTCGCGATCATCACGCGCTGGCGCAGGCCGCCGGAGAGTTCATGCGGGTACTGGCGGTAGCGCTGGGCCGGATCGGGGATGCCGACCTCGTCCAGCGCGTCCAGCGCGGCCTCCCTGGCCTCGGCGCGGGACATGCCGGTGTGGTGCCTGAGGACCTCCGCCACCTGGGCGCCGACGTGCTGGAGGGGGTCGAGACTCGTCATCGGGTCCTGGAAGACCATGGCGATGTCGCGCCCTCTGATCCTGCCGAGCTCCTTCTCGGACAGCTTGAGCAGATCGTGTCCGTCGAAGAGGATCTCGCCGCCCGTGTAGACGCAGGGAGGTGTCGGGTTCAGGCCCAGCACGGAGAGTGCGGTGGCGCTCTTGCCGCTGCCCGACTCGCCCACCACGGCGAGCGTTTCGCCGGCGTGGACGGTGAGGGAGACGTCCTGGACGGCGTGCACGACGGAGGTCGCGAGCCTGAAGTCCACACTGAGGTGCTTGATCTGCAGCAGCGGCTCGGCGTCCACCGGGCGGTGGGACTGGTCGCGTGTCTGTCGGTCCATGGTCATCGGCGGTAGGCCTTCGGGTCCGCGACGTCCCGCAGGGCGTCGCCGGTGATGTTGATGGCGAGGGAGGTGAGCATCAGCGCGATGCCGGGGAAGACGGCGACCCACCAGGAGGTACCCAGGTAGAGCTGGCCGTCGGCGAGCATGGAGCCCCAGGTGACCGTCTCCTTGGGCACGCCGAGGCCCAGGTAGCTCAGCGACGCCTCGGTGACGACGGCCGCGGCGACGTGCAGGGTCGCGATGGTGGCGAGCGGGGCCATCACATTGGGCAGCAGGTGGCGGCGCATGATGGTGGCGTCGGTGACGCCGATCGCCCGGGCCTCGGTGATGAAGTCGCGCGAGCGCAACGACATCACCTCGGATCGCACCACGCGGGCGTAGGAGACCCAGCCGGTGAAGCCGAGGACGAGGATCACGTACCACAGGCCGGAGCCGAGGAAACCGACGATGGCCAGGGCCAGGAGCAGTGCGGGGAAGGCGAGTTGGATGTCGGCGAGCCGCATGAGGACCCGGTCGGCCCAGCCGCCGAAGTAGCCGGAGACCAGCCCCACGACGGTGCCGATGGCGCCGGCGAGCAGGGCGGCGCCGGCACCGACGAGCAGCGAGACACGGGCGCCGTAGATGACGCGGGAGAGCATGTCGCGGCCGAGCTGGTCGGTGCCGAGCGGGTGGGCCCCGCTGCCGCCGTCCTGCCAGGCGGGTGGCCGCAGCCGCAGCAGCAGATCCTGTGCGTTCGGGTCGTAGGGTGCGATGAGGGGGGCGAACAGGGCGGCCGCCAGCAGGAGTACGAGTACGGCGAGCGCCAGTACGGCGAGCTTGTTGCGCAGCAGTGCCCGCAGTACGACGGACCCGGAGCCGACGGTGGGTGTCCCCGCGGGGACGTGGTCGGCCGCAGCCGGTGCTGTGACGGTCATCGTGACGTCCTCACCCTCGGGTCGAGGAAGCTGTAGGAGAGGTCGACGAGCAGGTTCACCACGACGAAGGTGGCGGCGAAGAACAGAACGGTGGCCTGGACGAGGGGGAAGTCGCGATTGGAGATCGCCTCGATGGTCAGCTGTCCGACTCCCGGCCAGGAGAAGACGCGCTCGGTGAGGATCGCGCCGCCGAGCAGGCTGCCCACTTCGAGGCCGACGACGGTCACCACCGGCAGGGAGGCGTTGCGCAGTCCGTGGGTGAGCACCACCTTCAGCGGGCCGAAGCCCTTGGCGCGGGCGCTGCGGATGTGGTCGGAGGACAGGACGTCGATCAACGAGGAGCGCAGCAGACGCGCGACGACGGCGACGGAGTAGACGGCGAGTGTGACGGCCGGGAGGACCAGATGGGCGAAGGTCCCGTACCCGGAGGCGGGCAGCGCGTGCAGTCCGACGGCGAAGACCAGGACGAGCAGGATGCCGACCCAGAACGGCGGTGTGGACTGGCCGAGCAGGACCCCGGTCATCACGGCGTGGTCGGAGCCTCGCCCACGCCGCATCGCGGCGAAGATGCCCGCAGGGATCGCGATGACGAGGGTCACGACCAGTGCGGCGGCGGCGAGTTCGATCGTGGCGGGCAGCCGGTCGGCCAGGATCCGGCTGACGGGCTGGTTGTAGACCAGGGAATTGCCGAAGTCGAGGCGGGGCAGCCCCCCGATGAAGTCGACGTACTGCGTGAACAGCGGGCGGTCGAGGCCGAGGGAGGAGCGGAGCGCACTCTCCTGTGCGGCTGTGGCGTCCGGCGGCAGCAGGAGCTTGACGGGATCGCCGGAGAGCCGCACCAGGAAGAAGGCCACGGTCGCCGTGCACAGCAGGACGAACACGGCGGTGCCGAGGCGCTTCAGGAGGAACCACAGCAGTCGTGTCGCGTGGTGGTCATGCCGTCGGCCGGCCGTCGGGGTGGGCGGCTGCTCGAGGGTGATGTCGCTCATCGGGAGACCTCCGCGCTCTCCATGGCGAGGACGCCGGCGGATCCCGGCTTCCAGCGGGGCCGGTCGTTGCGAGCGAAGATGTTGTCCATCTGGTAGAGGAAGACGAAGGGCGCTTCCTCGCGCATCAGGCGTTGCAGGTCGGAGAAGGCCTTTTTGCGTTCCGCGGGATCCTGGGAGAGCTCTTCGACATCGATGAGGCGGTCCGCCTCCTTCGAGTGCCAGCGGCTCTGCCGTCGGTCGTGGCGCACGTTCGACTGGACGATGCTCTCGCCGTCCAGCGTCCAGACGGTGCTGGCCGCCAGATAGATGGGACCCAGTGCTCCCCGGTTGTCGGAGGTGAGCCGCGCGGCGTACGTCCCGGGGTCGAGGAGGTCGACCCGCGCGTGCACGCCCGCCCGGGCGAGCAGTCCCGAAAGGGCCTCCGCGACGTTGGAGTCGACGTTGGACGCGGTGAGCGTCGTGGAGAAGCCGTGCGGGTAACCGGCGTCGGCGAGCAACGCGCGCGCGGTGCTCACGGAGCGGGTGAACGGCTTGACCGAGGGGTCGAAGCCGAAGGCGCCGCGCGGGACGAGGGCGGGCGTCTCGGTGGCCTTGCCGTCGAGCACCGCCTTGATCAGCAGGGGGACGTCGACGGCGTGGTTGAGTGCCTGGCGCACACGGCGGTCCTGGAGCGGGCCCTTTTCCAGGGTGTTCAAGGAGAGATAGGAGGTGCGGATCCCCGTGAAGCCGTCCAGGGTGACACCGGAGTAGCCGTCGAGCTGCTGAGCGGCGTCCGGGGTGAGTCCGGCGACGAGATCGACGCCGCCGCTCTGGAGCGCGGCCAGTGAGGACGAGGCGTTGGGTGCCGGCGTGAAGACCAGGCCGTCGATGCTCGGGCGGCCCTCCCAGTGGTCGGCATGGGCCCGCATGCGCAGCTCGTGGTCCCGCTGCCAGCTGACGAAGGTGAAGGGACCGGTGCCGATGGGATGTTCGGCGAATCCGGCGTCGCCCACCTCGGACAGATAGCGGGGCGGCACGACCACTCCACCGAACAGCGACAGCTTGGCGGGCAGGATCGGGTCGTGAACCGTGGTGTGGAGGTCCACGGTGAGCCGGTCGATGACGCTGACGTCCTTGACGTAGCGGAGTTCGACGATCGGCGACTTCGTCGCGGGGTCGAGCAGTCTCTTGATGCTGAACGCGACGGCCTGCGCCTCGCACGGCTCACCGTTGTGGAAGGTCACCCCGGGCCGGATCCTGAACCGCCAGGTGTGCGCGTCCGTGGCCGACCAGGACAGGGCGAGCCTCGGGTGCAGCTGGTTGTCCCGGCCGCGGGTGGTGAGCGTGTCGAACATGTTGATGAGGACGTTCATCGACACCATGTCGCCCTGCTTCTGCGGGTCCAGCGTCTTGGGGTCCCCCGGCTGGGAGACCCGCAGGACGTTCCCGGCGCGGGCTGCCGCGGGGGTGCCGCAGCCGCTCAGAGACGTCGCTGCACCGAGAGCCCCGATCAGCAGACCACCCGCCCGCAGGACGTCGCGTCGGGGCAGATGGCCGCGGTCCACGATGCGCCTCTGACGTATTCGTTCCATTGAACAACACATCCGTTCCGTCAGATGGAATGCGGTTGCGCTAAACTAAGCGACATGGCGAAGGCGGTCAACAGTCGATCGGTCGAACCCGAACCGGTGAAGGGTCCTGTCGACAAGGCGATGGAGGTGCTCGAAGCACTCGTCGAGCCCGGTGGTCCCCACCGGCTGGGCGAGATCGCACGGCGCACCGGGCTCACCAAACCGACGGTCCACCGGCTGCTGCGGACGATGGCGGACCACGGTTTCGCCGAACCCGCGGAAGGGGGCAGTTACCGCTCGGGTCCCCGGCTGCTGGGTCTTGCCGCAGCCGCCCTCAATGACGGCCGCGCCCTCGAACTCGCCCGGCCCGTCCTCGCCGACCTGCGCCGGCGCACCGGACATGTGGCGCTGTATGCCGTACGGCACGCGTCCGAGGCGGTGTACCTGGAGCAGTCGGAGCCGGCACGTGAGTACCGGATGAGCGCCCGGCCCGGCCGCCGTACGCCGCTGTACGCCTGCGGCGTGGGGCTCGCCATGCTCTCCGTGCTCTCCGACCATGAAGCCGATGCCGTTCTGCGCTCAGCACCGCTCGAAGCCCGGACCCCGCACACACTCACCGATCCCGCCGCGCTTCATGAACTCCTCGTGGACGCGGCCTTGAACGGCTACGCCGTCGAGGACGAGTACGACGAGCCGGACGTGCGGTCGGTGGCGGCACCCGTCCTCAACGGGGACGGCCGGGTCGTGGGCGCGATCGGCATCTCGGGCCTGACCTTCACCATGGCCCCGGACAGCGTGGAGGTGTTCGGGCCGATGGTGCGTGCCGCCGCCCGCACGGTCTCCTCCGGTCTCGGTGCGCGCACACCGATTCTGGGCGTGGTGGACACGACCTCGCGGGGAGAGCGGGAATGAGCGCACTGGCCGAACTGCTCGCCACCGGACGCGAGCGGCATGTCTACTCGGGTGCGGCCTGGTCCGTCGGTGGCGCGGAGGGGCCGCTGGACCGGGGCTGGACCGGCACCCGCAGCTGGGGCGGGCAGGCGCTGGACGGCGGTGAGCTGTGGGATCTCGCCTCGGTGACAAAACCGATCGTCGGCCTCGCGGTCATGGCGCTCGTCGAGCGCGGCACCCTGACGCTCGACGACACCGTGGGCGCGCATCTGCCGGGATATCGCGACGGCGACAAAGCGGATCTGACGGTACGTGAACTACTGACCCACACCTCGGGCATCCCCGGGCAGGTACCGCTCTACCGCGACCATCCCACTCGCGCCTCGCTGCTCGAGGCCGTACGCCTGCTGCCCTTGACGGCGGAGCCGGGCACCCGCGTCCAGTACTCCTCGCAGGGCTTCATCATCCTCGGCTCGATCGCGGAGGCCGTGACCGGACAACCACTGGATGTGCTGGTGGAACACCTGGTGACCGCGCCGCTCGGCATGAAGCACACGGTCTTTCGCCCCGACGCCGCGCGTCGCGCGCGGGCAGTGGCCACGGAGGACTGCCCTTGGCGTGGCCGCCTTGTCGTCGGGGAGGTCCACGACGAGAACGCGGTCGTGCTCGGTGGCGTCGGCGGTCACGCGGGCCTTTTCGCACCGCTCCAGGACATGGAACTGCTCGGCGCCGCACTCGCCGCCGGCGGCCGGGGACTGCTGCGCCCTGAGACGTACGCCCTGATGACCGCCGCCCATACGAACGGCCTGGCGCTGCGGCGCGCGCTCGCGTGGCAGGGCCAGGATCCGATCGGGTCGCCCGTCGGCACCGCATTCGGCCCGGACTCGTACGGCCACACGGGATTCACCGGTACCAGCCTCTGGGTCGACCCCGCGACGCGGCGCTATGCCGTGCTCCTGACCAACCGTGTGCACCCGACCCGGGACGGTGACGGAATCACCGCCGTACGGCGTGCGTTCCACACCGCCGCCGCGCAGCTGCCCTCTCGGGCCGACTGAAAGCCACGACCATCACGAGGCGACGGCCGGGGTACCGCGCGGGATCGGGAAGAGCCGGTCCATCGGGCACGGGCGGCCGGGTAGCCGACCGGGACCGCGGCTGCCAGGGTGTACCTCCCCGCTGACGCGGAGAGGTACCGAAGGAGACGGTTGCCTCCGTCACCCGGCAGGGTCCCGGACAGGTGTGAGGTCAGCCCCCGCTCTTTCGCCGGAACGAGCGCTGGCTCGCGGCCGGGCCGTGCGCGCCGCGGACCTTCGACGCGTTGGTGTTCGCTGCGAGAGCCGCGGCCTTGGCCTGCATGCCGCGCTTACGCGCCAGGGCCTCGCGGAACTTGTCCTTCAGTTCGTCCTGGCCGTGCCCTTCGGCATCCGGCTCGGGGCTTTCGGTGTCAGCCGGCTCCGAACCTTCCTGACGTGGAGACTCTGCAGTCATGGTGACCTCCTGGGTTCGGGCAGATGGTAAGCACAGCTTGTCATGCCGTTCGGCGCGTGGGTGCCGGTGTCCGGCGTCGGCGCCGCGGCTGACGGGGGCTTTCCTGCTCGTCGAGTCCGCGACGCCCCACTGAGCGGGTGTCGGCCGAGCTCGGACCGCCGGAGTGACGATGCCGGACGCCGTCACCCGGCCGAGGGCGTGTCGGGGTTCGTGCCGGGGCCGGGGCCGTCGGTCGTTTCTCCTGCGCACCGAAGATGCGGTACTCGTTGGTACTCGGCCGGGCCGCTACTGCAGTGCGTGGACCGCGGCTGAGAACACCGGAGGCATCCAGGACGCTGCGGGGACGATCAGGCGGCCGGTGCCGGGACGGCGGCTCGCGGCCAGCAGGGCACCGGTCAGCATCCGGTGGCGCCGTGTCAGCCGGGCCCAGGCACGCTCGTAGTCGAGCGGTCGCCCGGCGACCAGGCAGCGGACGGCGGCCCCGGCAGTCGCCAGCGCGAGGGCGATTCCCTCGCCGGTCAGGGCGTCGAGGTAGCCCGCGGCGTCGCCGACGAGCAGTACACGACCGGCGGTTCTGCGCCGCACCCGTTGCCGCAACGGTCCGGCGCCGCGAACCTCCGTCGCGGCCGGGCCGCGCAGCGAGGCGGTGAGGGCCGGGAAGGCCGCCAGGTGCCCGTCGTAGCCGCGACGGGTGCGGCTGAGAACCGCCACGCCCACCAGGTCGTCGTCGACCGGTGTCACATAGGCCTCGCCGTGCCTGGCCCAATGGACCTCCACGAAGTTCGTCCACGGCTCGACGCGATAGTGCCGGCGCAGTCCGTAGCGGCCGTGGGGGCGGGCCGGCAGTTCCAGTCCCAGGCCGCGGCGCACCGGGGAGTGCAGGCCGTCGGCGGCGATCAGCCAACGAGCCGTGGTTCCGGCGGCGGTCACCGTGTCTGCGCTCTGGTGTACCTCGGCGACCTTGCCCGGCAGCACGCGCACACCGAGGCCGAGCGCCCGCTGCTGCAGTGCGGAGTGCAGCGCCGTACGCCGGATTCCCAGACCGCTTCGCCCGCGGAAGGCCGCCTCGGCGCACGTGGTGCCCTCCAGGTAACGGATGCCGCGCAGTTCGCGGCCGGTGACCTCGACGCCCAGCGTCCGCAGCGCGGCGACACCACCGGGCATGACCCCTTCCCCGCAGGCCTTGTCCACAGGCGCGGTCCGGGGTTCGATGACGACCGCCTCCAGGCCGGCGAGCGCGGCATGGATGGCGGCGGCCAGCCCGGCGGGTCCGCCGCCGGCCACCAGGACGTCGATCACGCCGGCGCCGGCCCGGTCGTGGCGGCGAGCGCCCGGTTCTCGCAGCGGATACGCACGGTGAGCAGGGCCGCGTCGAGCGAGGTGAAAAGGGCGGCGGTGACCCAGGCGGTGTGCACCAGCGGCAGGGCCAGGCCCTCCGCGACGACGGCCGCATAGTTCGGGTGTCGCAGCCACCGCCACCGATAGGGACCGCTGGTCACCAGCGGCAGGCCGGGTACGACCATCACCCGGGTGTTCCAACGGGGTCCCAGTGCGTGGATGCACCACCACCGCAGTGCCTGGGCGCACACCAGCACGGCCAGCATCGGCCAGGCCAGGGCAGGGACGAAGGGCCGGTCCAGCAGCCAGGACTCGGCAGGACAGGCGACCAGCAGGCCGGTATGAAGGGCGACCATCGCGGGATAGTGACCTTGTCCGGCCACGATCGCGCCGCGGGCCGTGCTCCACCGTTGGTTGCGGCGGGCGATGACGAGCTCGGCCACACGCTCGCCGGCGACGGCGGCCACCAGCAGTCCGTACCAGATCATGGGTCCTGTGTCCTTCGTCGGGTTCGGAACTACCAGCGCAGCAGGACGAGTTCGCAGGCGAAGCCGGGCCCCATCGCCAGCAGCAGGCCAGGGGTGCCGGGCGGCGGGCGGCGCTCGGCCAGGGTGTCGCTCAGCACGTGGAGCACCGACGACGAGGACAGGTTGCCCACGTCGGCCAGGTGACGCCATGTCACATCAAGTGCGTCGGCGCTCAGGTCGAGGGCCTCGGCCACGGCCCCGAGGACCTTGGGGCCGCCGGGGTGGCACACCCAGGCGGTGACGTCCTTCGGCTTCAGGCCGTGGTCGCCGAGGAATCCCTCGACGTCGTCGGCGAGGTAGCGGCGTACCAGGTCGGGAAGCCCCGGATCGAGGACGACCTGAAAACCGGAGCTCCTGATGTCCCACCCCATGACGTGCCCGGTGTCCGGATACAGGTGGCTGCGGGTGTCCACGATCGTCGGGCCGAGGGTCGCGTTCGGGTGATCCGCGCCGTAGGCGATGACTGCGGCGGCGCCGTCGCCGAACAGCCCGGTGGCGACCAGGTTGGCCATGGAGGCGTCGTCGCGCTGGAAGGTGAGCGAGCACAGTTCGACCGACAGCAGCACCGCCACATGGCCGGGACGGCCCAGCAGGTAGTCGTGCATTCGGGCCAGGCCGGCGGCGCCACCGGCGCAGCCCAGGCCGAAGAGCGGCAGTCGGTGGACGTCCGGCCGCAGTCCGAGGCGGCCCACCAGCCGTGCGTCGATCGAGGGGGTGGCGATGCCGGTGACCGAAGTGAAGATCAGCAGGTCGACATCGGCTGCGGTGAGACCGGCCGTCCGCAGTACGGCTCTCACCGCCTTGGCACCCAGGTCGGTGGCCGCGGTGATGAAGACGTTGTTGGCGGCGCCGAATCCGTCCAGCGTTCCGTACCGTTCCAGCGGCAGCGTCATATGGCGCGAGCCGACCCTCGTGCTGCGGTGCAGCCGGTCCAGGACCCGGCGGTCGCCGTCCTCGGGCAGGCAGGTGCGGGCGACCATGTCGGTGATCTCGGACTGGCTGTGGCGGTGGGGTGCAAGGGCACCGTGAACGGCGGCGATCCGCGTCATGTGGTTCCTGTGCGGCTGTCGACTGGGGTGAGTTGCTCTGCACGTGTTCCCCGGACCAGGGCTTCGGCACCATGGATCGCCCGTCCGGCCGCTCGCCCCGGGCGCGTGCTTGAGCCGGGTGGGCGCCGGGACGCCTACGATCGGCCCGGTGAGCACTCCTGAGCGCTCGACGGACGGCGGCACGGCCGCGGTGTGGGCCGGTCGGGTCGGCGGCCTGGCAGGGGCGTGCCACCCCGGGCCTGTCGTGGCGGTCACCGCGTTGACGGCCGCGCTGGCCGTGACCGCCGGCCAGGGCGCCACGCGCAGTGTGCTGACCACCGCCGCCGTTCTGAGCGGGCAACTGTCCGTCGGCTGGTGCAACGACGCTTTCGACGCACGCCGGGACATCGCTGCCGGCCGCCGGGGCAAACCTGTCGTCGACGCCACGGTGAGTGTGACGGAGGTGTGGGTGGCCGCCTACGCCGCGCTGGCGCTGTGCGTGCCGCTGTCGTTCGCCTGCGGCCTGTGGGCGGGCGTCGTTCATCTGGTGGGAGTGGCGGCGGCCTGGGCGTACGACCTGCGGCTCAAGGCGACGGCATGGTCCTGGGTGCCGTACGCGGTGGGTTTCGCCGCGCTCCCGGCGTTCGTGGCGTTGGGGCTGCCGGGGCAGCCCTGGCCGGCCTGGTGGGTCGTCACGGCCGGGGCGCTCCTGGGGGTCGGCGCCCATCTGGGCGATGTGCTGCCGGACATCCCCGGGGACCTGGCGACGGGTGTGCGGGGATTTCCGCACCGGTTGGGCCCGGACGGTGTGCGGCTGCTGCTGCCGGTTCCGCTCGCGGCGGCGTCCGCTGTTCTGGCGCTGGCGCCCGCAGGACCGCCCGGCAGATGGGGAACGGTGGCACTCGCGGCGGCCGGCGCGGTCGCGGTGACGGGCACGGTGCTCGGACGCCGGTGGCAGCGAACGGCGTTCGCCGCGGCGGTCGCCGTGGCGGTGGTGGACGTGGCGCTACTGCTGACGCGCGGCACCGGAATCGCATGACCGGCCCGCCCCGCCGACCGGCTGTTGGTGGTTCACGTGCTGAGCAGACGGTTGAAGAACGAGCGGTACTGCTGCAGCGCCACCCGCAGGTCCTCGGTGTCGGCCTGTTCGCCTCGGTTCCACTGTCCTTCCAGCTCTTGCTTGTGCTCGGCGAACGTGGTCGCCAGTTGCCGCATGACGTCGGCGACCAGCGCGTCGGCCGTGTTCACGGCGTCGCGTGGATCGTCGACGAATTCGTTCTGGACCCTCTGCCAGCGAGCGCGGAAGCCCTCCTCCTCGTCCGTCGCGAGCAGCGGAGGTGTTTCGGCGCCCGCCGACGCCGCCGTCGCTCGGTCCGGTGTCCCGGTGGGTTGGCCCGTGGCCGCCATCGCCCCGGGTGCCGTGCTCTCGCCGGGAAATGCGGGGGCCCTGCCGTCGCGCACCTCTCTGTCGGGCGGTCCGGTCCGGCGACGCGGCTCGGCCAGGTCCTCGGTCGACAGTCCTTCGGCCGGGTCGGGTACGTGTTCGTGTTCCATGTCTCCTCCGTCCGTCGCACCGAGCCGGTCCCGCTTCGCCCGGTCGTGGCCGGTGGGCGGTTCAGGCCCGCGCATGACGTGGTCGGCCGCCGTCGGACAGCAGTTCGTCGAAGAGTTCGCGGTAGTGCACCATGGCGCCACGCAACTGCTCGGTCGTCGCCTTGTGCTCGGTGCTGAGCGTCTCGATGTCGTGAGCGGCCCGGTACTGCTCCAACGTGTGACCGTGCTCGACCGAGAGGTCCTTGAGGCGCTGCTCGTACCCCTCGGTCGGGTAGCCTCGCTCGTGCATCAGAGAGGTGACCAGGCGGTCCGCGTCATGCACGGCGTCATCGGGGCGGTCCACGAACTCGTCTTGGACGCTGGTCCAACTGCGGACGTACTGCTCCCGCACGCCGCTGGGCAACGGTTTGATGTCCAGCGTGTCATGACGCTTCTCCCGTGCGCTGAGCTCGTGCTCGGCGGCTCGTCGACTGTCAGCGGTTTCGACCGTCCGGTCATACTCGGGGCCGAAGCGTTCGCGCAGGCGACGGCGGCGTATTACGGCAGAGGCCGTCACTGCGACCAGGGCGATCACCACAACGACGGGGATGATGATCGCAAGAAGTGTCCCTGTTGACATACGACCGACCACCCTACATTTATCCGATATGCACTGTTTGTAACCGTGTGCCCCTGCCTCTCCAGCTGAAACTCCCAGGTGTGGGTGCGGTTCGTGGGGCAGGCGGAGTGGCACCGCTTGATGAAGGGGCACGGCGTCGCCGTGGGAGGTCGAGGTGTCATGCGCCGAGCGGGTGCCGACGATGTCCGAGGCACTCCGAGGGAGCTCCTGCGCCTCGACCCGTCCGGTTGCCGTGGAGATCGTCCCGGAGCTTCCCGCAGGAGCGTGTCCTGTGACGCAGTGCCGTACGCGACGCTGCTTCAGATGCTCGGCCCGCGCAGTGCCGCCGGCTGTCCCTCCGCACCTTCGTCGTCGATCGGCTCCGATACGTCTCCTCGGCCGACGGCGTTCTTCGGAGGCCAGGAGTTCGCTCGTACTGAGGCGGAAGGCGGGATCGGCGGCAGCGGCCAGGTGGGGCGGATGCGTCGACTGCTGACACGCGGTCAGGTCGAGGGCCGTCTGCAGGAGCTGGCCGATCTGTACGCGGGGCTGCGGTCGCGGTCCATGGGCGTGGGACCAGGCCCTCGATGGGACCCCGTAGACGCGTGCGGTGAAGGTGATGGCCTCCGCGGTCAGCAGAGAGAAGCCGGGGCGAAGTGCGTCGGCAACGAGATGTCGCAGTAGCGCAGCCGCCGTGTCTGGTCCCCGTCACGTTCATCGCTCACCCGTCGGCCTTGGGTCACTGCTGGGGCAGGCGCAGGGCGAGCAGGGCGATGTCGTCGGTGCTGCCGGGAGACATCCGGGCCGACAACTTGTCGCACAGCGTGTCCAACGGTTCGTGGGCGAGTGCGAGAGCATGGCCGCGCAGCCGGTCGAAGCCGGTGTCGAGGGAACTGCCGGGGACCTCGATCAGGCCGTCGGTGTAGAACAGGAGCGTGGCCCCCGGCAGTAGGGCCTGGACGGCGCTCGGCCGGGGATCCATGGGTCCCAGGCGCGCTCCGAGGAGCAGTCCCTGCCCGTTTTCGAGGTACTGCGCGTTCCCGTCAGGCGTCAGCAGCAGGGGCGGTGGGTGTCCCGCACTGGTCCAGTGCAGGGTCCAGGGGCCCCTGGCCGGGCCTGTCACCCGGGCGAGGACGAGGGTGGCCATCGACACGATGGTGATGGCGGGCATGGCCTCGTCGAGGCGGTCCACGACGGCGCCGGGCGGTCCGGTGTGGTCCCAGGCGAGGGAGCGCAGGATGCCGTGCAGCTGCGCCATCCCGGCCGCGGCGGTCAGGTCGTGGCCCACGACGTCGCCGACGACCAGGGCGAGCGTGCCGTCCCTCAGCGTGAACGCGTCGTACCAGTCGCCACCGACCTGCGAGCCGGCCGGAGCGGGCTGGTACCGGGCCGCCAACTGCATCCGCCCGTGCCGGGGCAGCGGAGGCAGGAGGTTGCGTTGCATGGCCTCGGCGACCGCGCGCTGCCGGCCGAACCGGCGGGCGTTGTCGATGACCAGGCCGACCCGGCGGCCGATGTCGCTCACCACGTCCACATCGCCGGCCCCGAAGGGATGTGCCGGGTCTGTGCGCACCAATGTGAGGGCACCGGTGACGTGCCGTCCGGCGCCCAACGGCACCACGATGGCGGACGTCGCACCGGCAACCCTGACGAACTCACTGTGGACGGTGGCCAGAGGGGAGTCGGGCGGCGCCTCCATGTCCACCCGGTTCTGCAGGACCGGATCGCCGCCGTTCAGTACCCGAACCAGTGGCGAGCCGGTCCGCCCCCTGCCGTGTGGAAGGGGGCCCCGCCAGTCCTCCAGTCGAGCGACGCGGCCTTCGGGGCCGGTCACCGCCACCCGGTGCACCTGGCGGGAGCCGACCCGGAGGTCCACCGCAGCCCAGTCGGCCAGGCGGGGAACCAGGAGAAGACCCAATCGGGCGAGCGCCTCGTCGACCTCCAGGGTCTGACCGAGTACGTCGGTAATCTCCGCGACGAGTGTCAGCCGCGCAGTGAGACTCTCCAGAGCAGTCGTATGGGCGGCTCGTTCCGCCTGTTCCGCACGCTCTGCGTGTTCCCACCGTGCACCGCGGCCGGCGGCGGTCTCGGCGAACAGCACGACGCCGCCATTCAAGGTGCCTCCCTGCGACAAGGGCGACACCGACCAGGAGACCGGGACCAGTCGTCCGTCACCCCGCAGGCAACTGTCGTCGTTCCCGCGTGCCGGACGCCCCTCGACCAGCGCCCGCAGCAGTGGGCAGCGCTCTCGCGGGATCCTGGCGCCTCCCGGATCCCGATGGCACAGATCATGCAGATCCTGTCCGTACATCGCCGCCGCCGGGCGCCCCAGCAGTCGTTCTGCAGCCGGGTTGACCGCGACGACTCGTCCCGCCTGGTCCACCACGGCCACGGCCATGGCCAACTGCTCGACGACCTGCTGCCACAGACCCGGCTCGGCCCCTGACAGCCGCCACTCGCGCTCACCGCCGAGCCTCATGCCCTCCACCGCGCCGCCCTTCACCTCACGGAACAAGCACCCGGAGAGGCCTCGGCCTCTCCGGCACACGGAAACACCGGCCCCCGATGGTCCTGGGAGAGAACCGTCCGCATGGTTGCCGCGACGATTCGATGCGCGATTGTCGGCCGACTGCCGCCGGCACCGGTGCCTCACGCACGGGTGGGCGTCTCTGCGACCCGTCACCCGCCGCTCCACGTCGGGGCCGGACGGGCCGGCCTGATCGGATCCGGCGCCTTGCCTGTCGGCGCGCATTCGCCACTCATGACTCTTTATACCGGAAAGTGAAGAATGGCCAACATTTCCGCGCGCCGGCAGATCCCCGACCAGGCCGGGTGCGTCGTCACCCGCCCCGAGGGCGTACGCATCCACCGACGGCTCACCGGCGAGGACGTCGCCCAGTCCTTTGCCCCGTTGCCCAAGGGCACCAGGGGAGTTCGCCGTTGCCGCAGCCCGCACCACGTACCTCGGCGACGACGGCCGGTAGGTCACCCCCGGCAGTCCCTGCGCCCGCGTCGACGCCGGGAAGCATCCGCGCCGGACGTGCGCCCGGTGGAGGAGCGCCTCGCCGGCCACGTCCCCGGCGCCCTCTTGGCCCCCGCGGACCAAGTCGCCGACCGCAGCGGCGAACTCCCCGAGGACCCTGAGGCCGTCGGCTCCCGCCGAGGGGAGTACCGCGACCATGCCTACGCCGCCGCCCGACTCCTCGCCGACGGCGTCTGCAGCACCTTCCGGTTCGACGACGGGATGCTCGAACGGCGGCCGGCCGAGGACGTGCCTTCGAGCGCAGGGGCGACCACATGACCCAGCTTCCCGCGCCGCACCCCGGTCTGGCCGGCGGCCCCGTCTATCTCGACTACAACGCGACCACGCCCGTCGACCCGCGTGTCGCCGCGGCGATGCTGCCGCACCTGACCCGCTTCTTCGGCAACCCGTCCAGCGGCCACCCCTACGGCGCACAGCCCCGCACCGCCCTGGCGCAGGCCCGCGCCCAGGTGGCCGCGCTGATCGGCGCCCGCCCGGAAGGAATCGTCTTCACCGCGTCCGGCTCCGAGGCGGACCTGCTCGCGCTGCGTGGCGCCGTCCTCGCCTCCGGGAGCCGCCGCCCGCACCTCGTCACCCAGGCCACCGAGCATCCCGCGGTCCTCGCCTCGTGCCGGGCCCTGGAGCGGCTGCACGGCGCCCGCGTGACCGTGTTGCCCGTCGACGGCGAGGGCCTTGTCGACCCCGGTGCCCTGAGTGATGCCCTGGGGCCGGACACCGTGCTGGTGTCGGTGATGGCCGCCAACAACGAGACCGGTGCCCTCCAGCCGATCCCCGAACTCGCCGCCCGCACCCACGCCCACGGCGCCCTGTTCCACTGCGACGCCGCCCAGGCCGCCGGAAGGATCCCGCTCGACGTCACCGGCCTCGGCGTGGATCTGCTCACCGTCGTCGGCCACAAGATGTACGCGCCCAAGGGAATTGCCGCCCTCTGGGTGCGTGACGGCGTACGGCTTGAGCCGGTCGTCTACGGCGGAGGCCAGGAGCGCGGACTGCGCGCCGGCACCGAGAACACCGCACTCGCCGTCGCCCTCGGCGCGGCGGCTCAACTCGCCGCCGACGAACTCTCCGACGGGGCCCCGTCCCGGATCCGGGCGCTGCGCGACGAACTGCACGCCCGCCTCGCCGACGCCCTGCCCGGCCGAGTGCACCTCAACGGCCCCGACCTGCGGCGACTGCCGAACACGCTGAACGTCGGCATCGACGGCACGCGCGGACACGAGGTTCTTCAAGCGGCCCCCGGCATCGCCGCCGCCACGGGCTCCGCCTGTCACAGCGGCACCCACACCCCCTCGCCCGTTCTGACCGCCATGGGTCAGGACCCCGACCGGGCACTCGGGGCGTTGCGGCTGACGCTCGGCCGCTGGAGCACGGCGCAGGACGTCGCGACCGCGGCCCGCGTACTCGTCCGCGCCGTCCCGGCAGTCGCCGGGAGCAGGCGGTGAGCACGCCGGCTCGCCGGCACTGCCCGCCCGACCGGCAGCGGCTGCCTGGGCGCCCGACGCCGGACGCCCGGTCGAGTCACTCCGCCCGACCGCATCGACGCGACCGGCTCCCTGCGGTTCTGCACCATGGACAGGGACGCAGGCGCGGCGTCCGCCGAGTTCCCGACGGTCGCCGCCCGACGTCGGCTGCATCATCGCCCACGGTCGACTACTTTGATGAAGTACCTGGTCAGAGGGTAGGAAACCAGTCGAAAGCACCGGGGACGCGCCATGACCGGCCTGATCGTCATTCTGCTGCTCGTGGTCCTGGCCACGGCCGTGGCGACCGGTGCCCGGCGCTGGAGCCTGCCCGCCCCCTCGCTCCTTGTGGTCGCCGGGGTGCTCGTCGGGCTGATGCCCTGGGTTCCCGAAGTCCGCCTGCCGCCGCACGTGATCAATGTGCTGGTGCTGCCGCCCCTGCTCTTCGCCGCGGCCGGCGACATCTCCGTCCGCGATCTGCGCACCGTCTGGCGGCCGGTGACCGGTCTCGTCTTCGGCCTGGTCGTCGCCTCGGCGGTCGCCGTCGGATACGTCGCACGGGCGATCACCCCGCTCACCGCCGCGACCGCGTTCATCCTCGGCTCGGTCCTCGCCAGCACCGACCCCGTCGCCGTCACCGCGCTCGGCCGGCGCCTGTCCCTCCCTCCGCGCGTGCAGGCCATGGTGCAGGCGGAGAGCCTGTTCAACGACGCCACATCCCTGGTCCTGTACAAGGTCGCGGTGGCCACCGTGGTGTCCGGCAGCGTCATAACCGTGTCCGGGACCGTCGAGCAGTTCCTGATCCTTGCGGGCGGAGGAGCACTGATCGGTGCGGCGGTCGCCGCAGTGGTGACGCTCATCCGCAGGCGGACCGAGGACCCCGTGCTGGAGACCGTCATCGCGCTGGTCACTCCATATGCCTCGTACGTCGTCGCGGAGCAGTCGCACGCCTCCGGCGTGACCGCCGTCATCGTCGCCGGGGTCGTCCTCGGCAGCACCGGCCGCAGATTCAGCAACGCCCCCATCCGCCTCCAGGTCCACGCCGTCTACGACACGGTGACGTTCCTGCTGGAGAGCGTCGTCTTCGCACTCATCGGCCTCGAGCTTCCCTCCGTCGTCAGGCAGCTTGCGCATGACGAGCGGGGCTGGCCGCTGTGGGTGCCGGTGATCGCACTGACGGTGCTGACGATCCGCCTGCTGTGGCTTTTCCCACTGTCCGCCCTGATCCGGTACCGGAAACAGGAGGGGGACGGGCGGCCGTCCTGGCGCGTTCCGGCCGTCCTGTCCTGGGCGGGTACCCGGGGCGTCATGCCGCTGGCCGCGGCGCTGGCGATTCCCCTGACCACCCACACGGGAGCGCCCCTGCCGCACCGGGCGCTCATCCTCACGCTCACCACCGGGACCATCGCGCTCACCGTGGTCTTCCAGGGGTTCACCCTCGCCCCCGTGGTCCGCCGTTCCGGCATCGCCCTGGAGCCGGAGCACACCGCCCGTGAGGAGGCCCGGACCCGTCGGCACATCGCGAAGGCCGCTCTCGAAGAGCTCAGACAGCTCGGCGACCTGGATCAGCTCGCCGATCTGGGCGCCGCCTCCGAGTCCGCCGTGAAACAGGCCCGTCGCCATCTGGAAGCGCGTATCCACCAGGCCGAGGACGCCCACCACACCGACCCCGACGCCCGTCCCGCCGACGCCTACCGCGAGATCCGCCGGACACTCATCGCCATCGAGGCCGCCGAGCTCCAGCGCCTCTACGAAGCCAACAAGATCAGCAACGCCACCCGCCGCCGGATCCAGCGCGAACTCGACCTCGAGGAGAGCAGCCTGCGTGCCGACGGCTGAGCGCGGTCCGCGCTGCGCATAACCGGGCCCTCGCCGTGCCGCGGATCCGCAGCACGGCGAGAGCCGTGGTCAGCCCTGTCGCTGGGGCACCAGCGCGCCCTTCACCCACCAGCCCTTGCCGTCCGCCTGCCGGTGGCCGGACTGCGTCAGCCGCACGTTGTTGGTCTCCGGTGCCCACATCAGGGACGTGACCCCGCCGATCAGTGACACGACGCCCATGAACACCATCGACCAGCTCAGGCCGAGGTGGTCGAGCGAGAGGGGCAGCAGGAACGTGCCGATGGCGGCGCCGATCCGGCTGGCCGCGGACGCCAAGCCCACGCCCGAGGTACGGATCGACGTCGGAAAGACCTCTTCGGGGTAGACGCCGGGCAGGATGCTCATGATCCCGTACGAGAGCAGGTAGCCGAAGAAGCACACCGTCGTGAGCCACACCGGCAGGAACGAGCCCAGCGCCACCAGGAACAGCGCCAGCGCACAGCCGAACATGGGCCAGATCAGAATGGTCCGCCGTCCCACCCGGTCGACAAGGAACCACCCGGTCGCGGCGCC
The DNA here is from genome assembly GCF_001507435.1 of Streptomyces sp. NRRL F-5122. Classification (GTDB taxonomy): domain Bacteria; phylum Actinomycetota; class Actinomycetes; order Streptomycetales; family Streptomycetaceae; genus Streptomyces; species Streptomyces lannensis. The sequence goes on along the minus strand of NZ_LMWH01000233.1, from coordinate 10,465 downwards.
GACCAGTGCGATGAAGGTGCCGAGCAGCGCGCCCGCCAGCGCGCTGCCGCCGAGCCCTATCGCCCTGAGCACGGTCGGCTGGAAGAACGTGAGCGCGAAGTACGGCAGGACGATGCAGATCCAGAAGACGCATGTGAACACCGTGCGCCGGAGGTAGTCGGGCGAGAACAACTCCCGGTAGCGGGTCTCCTCCGCCTGCTCGTCGCGCCAGTCCTCGGTGTCCATCGACACCCCGAGGTCCTGCTCGACGATGTCGACGGCCTCCTCGTGCCGCCCCTTGGAGATCAGCCAGCGGGGCGATTCGGGCAGTCCGTGCCGGATCAGCAGACACGCGACGGCGGGGATCGCGCTGGCGGCGAGCGTGTAGTGCCAGGCGTCCGGCCAGTTCGTGTTGACCAGATAGCCGACGAGGTACGCGACGACGTAGCCGACGTTCCACAGGATCTCGAGGATGCCGAGGTAGTTGCCGCGTTTGCCGGTGGGCGCGAACTCGGCGAGCAGCGGTGACCCGATCGAATAGTCGGCACCGACCGCGAGTCCCATGACCAGGCCGAGGACGAACACCTGCCAGGCGGCCGTCACGAAGAACATCAGCACGGCACAGCCGAGGAAGACCGAAAGGTCGATGGTGAACATGGGCCTGCGGCCGACCCGGTCGGTGACGTAACCGAGGCACAGCCCGCCGAAGAACGTGCCGATGAGGGTCGACGACGAGATCAGCGAGTTCCACGTCGAGGTGACACCGATGTCACGGGCCATCGCCGTGCCGGCCAGGGCTGACGCCACCGAAGCGAAGACGAACCCGTCGATGAACATTCCGCCGCCGGTGGCGACGGTGAGGCGCCGCAGGAAACGGCTTGTCCGGTGGCTCGTCGCAGCCATGTCACGTGGATCGTGTGCAGTCGTCGTCACAGGGGTGCCTTCCCGTAGCTCTTTCTGCCCCTGTCCAGCTTTCGAGGATGAATTCCTGTGAGGCTCGTTACCCACGATGCGGTGGAGAGGGGCCCGGGAGGCGACCGGGGTACACGCCGGAACCCTCCCCGTCCGCGCCGTCCGCGCCGTGCGCGCCGGACGGGTGAGGACCCCCGGCGCCCGCGCGGTGGCCGTGCCGGCGCCGATGTTCGTGTTCCGTAAGGGGCTCGGGCATTCCTGGGCGGCCTTGCGGTGGCTGTGATGGGTGACATGAGATCGCGTACGTTTCCGCCGGTGTTCAGGGGCAGGCTGCACGACCCGCGCACGGCGACTTCGATCGGCAGATGGCTGGGCCTCGCCTTCGCCGTCTGTTTCGTCACCGGCCTGATCAGCCACGTGCTGCAGCATCCGCCCGGCTGGGCCGCCGACGATCTGCCGAGCCGCCCGGCGTGGGGTTACCGGCTGACCCAAGGGCTGCACGTCGCCTCGGGCATCGCGGCGATCCCGCTGCTGCTTGCCAAGTTGTGGACGGTCTATCCGCGGCTGTTCGCCTGGCCGCCGGTGCGGTCGGTGCGGCACGCGCTGGAGCGGTTGTCGGTGGCCGTGCTCGTCGGGGCGGCCCTCTTCGAAGTGGCCACGGGCCTGCTGAACACCGTGCAGTGGTATCCGTGGCCCTTCTCCTTCGTACCGGTGCACTACGCCGTGGCCTGGCTGGTGACCGGATCGCTGCTCCTGCACATCGCGGTCAAGGCTCCCGAGATCCGGGCCCATTGGAGCCGCCGGTCGCCGGGCACCACGGCCCTGCCGGAGGAGGACGGCCCCGACCGCCGCTCGCTCCTCGCCGCGGTGGCGGCGGCGGTCGGCGCGGTCACGGTGACCACCGTGGGCCAGTCCTTCACCCCTCTGAAGGACCTCGACCTGCTCGCCCCGCGCCATCCGGACCACGGCCCGCAGGGCCTGCCGGTCAATCGGACCGCCGTCGCGGCCGGAGTCGGAGCGATTCCGGCCGAGCGCTACCGCCTGACGGTCGCCGGGCCGAGGCCGTACACGCTGACCCTGGACGAGCTGCGCGGCCTGCCGCAGCACGAGGTGGAGCTGCCGATCGCCTGTGTGGAGGGGTGGAGCAAGTCGGCGCACTGGACGGGAGCCCGGGTCGTGGACCTCCTGGAGCTAGCGGGTGCCCCGCCGCATGCGCGAGTACGGGTGGTCTCGCTGCAGACCCGGGGCGGCTACCGGGTCTCCGAGATGGGGCACGAACACGCCCGCGATCCGCTGACCCTGCTGGCACTCCGTCTCAATGGCGAGGAACTGTCCCCCGACCACGGCTACCCGGTGCGTCTCATCGCCCCGAACCGGCCCGGTGTGCTCCAGACCAAGTGGGTCGGCCGACTGGAGGTGCTGACATGAGGATGAACCTGGCGCGGCTGTCCATGGGCGCGGCCGGTCTGGTGGTGTCGGGCGTGGGCGTACAGCTGCTGCTGGACGTGCGCGACCTGCCGGGTGTCCTGGTGTGGCTCGGCGGGGCGGTGGTGCTGCACGACGCCCTGATCGCGCCACTGGTGCTGCTCGTCGGGTGGGCGCTGGTCCGTGGGGGTGCGCGCGGGCCGGTGCGCGGTGCGCTGCTGGTCGCGGGGGCCCTGACAGCGGTCGCCCTGCCGGTGCTGCTGCGCCCGGGGAGGCCGGCCAACTCCTCGGTCCTGCCTCTGGATTACCCGCGCGACTGGCTGCTCGCGCTCGTGGCGGTGGCGGCGGTCGCGGCCCTTGTACGGGCGGCGCGGTGGGTCCGTCGCGGACGGCGGAGGCCAACTCGACGGGCCCTGCGGAACTGCTCGCGATAGAGCCGTCTTACAGGTGTCTTAACATGTCCACCGCAGAGTCGGCAGCGGCTCGGCGCGCTCGTACGTTGAAACGATGCGAACCTTTCGGGCGACGGCCCTGGTGACCGCGCCGCCTCTGTTGCTCGCCGCGGCGGGGACGATGCACCCGCGTCATCTGACAGCGGCGACGGCCGGCCACTGGGCCGGTCTGCACATCGTCCTGCTACCGGTCTTCCCTCTCCTGGTTCTGGGGTTGCTGGTGCCGCTGTGGGGCAGGCCGGTCCGTGGTGTCGACGGCGGCCTGACCGTCGTCGCCTGGGCCGGCTGCCTCGGCTACGTCGCCTACTACACAGGGCTTGATGCGGTGGCCGGCATCTCCGCCGGGACGGTGGCGGACACCGCCGCGCACGGTGCAGTGGGGCGCCTGTTCACGACCGGTGACGCACTCGGCCGGGCAGGGGTCTACGCGTTGACGATCGCAGCACTCGCCACATGCACCGTTCTTCTGCGGCGGCACGGCCCGCGGGTGCTGCCCGGCGGCGCGGTGGTCCTCGTGGCGTGCTGGTCCTTCGTCGGCAGCCATGTCTTCTGGCCGCGCGGCGTGGTCACCATGCTCGGCTTCGCCGTGGGTTTCGGCCTGCTGACGATCGCGGCCCCGACCCGGGACGTCCCCCGGAAGGCGCCCGCACGTCTTACGAACCTCTGACGTGCCCGCGCCGTGCGCTCGCGGTGCGGGCACGCGACCGTACGGTCGATGGCATGTTGATCCTGGTCACCGGAGGCGCGGGCTTCATCGGCTCGCATGTCGTCGCCGCCCTCACCGGCGCCGGGCACGAGGTGCGCGTGCTCGACGCCTTGTTGCCCGCCGCGCACCGCACGGCCCCACCGATCCCCGACGGGGCGGACTTCAGACATGCGGACGTCCGCGACGCGGCGGTCGTGGCCGAGGCCATGCGGGGAGTGGACGCCGTCTGCCACCAGGCGGCGATGGTCGGACTCGGCAAGGACTTCGCCGACGCCCCCGCATACGTGGGATGCAACGACCTGGGCACCGCGGTACTGCTGGCCGGCATGGCCGATGCCGGGGTGCGGCGTCTGGTGCTGGCGAGTTCGATGGTGGTCTACGGAGAGGGCCGCTACGAGTGCCCGGCGCACGGAGTCGTGGGACCGGGTCCGCGCAGGGTGGCCGACCTTGAGGCGGGACACTTCGAGCCGCCGTGCCCGAAGTGCGGGGAACCGCTGGTCCCGGGCCTGGTCGCGGAGGACGCGCCGCTTGATCCGCGCAACGTCTACGCCACGACCAAGCTCGCGCAGGAGCACCTCGCCTCCGCGTGGGCGCGTGCCGTCGGCGGACGGACGATCGCACTGAGGTACCACAACGTGTACGGCCCAGGGATGCCGAGGGACACCCCTTACGCGGGTGTCGCCTCGCTGTTCCGGTCCGCACTGGAACGCGGTGAGGCACCACGCGTGTTCGAGGACGGCGGCCAGCGGCGGGACTTCGTCCATGTGCGGGACGTCACCGGGGCCAACCTCACCGCTCTGGACGGCCTGTCCGGCCTTCCGGAAGGAACCGCGCGGGCGTACAACGTCGGCAGCGGCGAGCCGCACACGGTGGGCGAGATGGCCGCCGCGCTGGCCGAGGCGCACGGCGGGCGGGCGCCGGTCGTGACGGGGGAGTACCGGCTCGGCGACGTCCGCCACATCACCGCCTCCTCGCGCAGGCTGCGCGAGGAACTCGGCTGGAAGCCGGGGGTCGCCTTCCGGGAGGGAATGGCGGAGTTCGCCACGGCACCGCTGCGCGCAGGCTGAGGACTTCCCCGGCCGGCCGTCCGTTCCCGGGGCCGGTGGAGGCGGGACCGGTCCTGCGTCGCGCGCAGGACCGTCCTCGTCCCGGGCCCAGCTCAGACGGCGGCGGGCAGGCGGACCTCGAAGCGGCAGCCGCCGGGGACGTTGCACACCGCCGCCCGCCCCTGGTGGGCCTCCACGATCCCTCGCACGATGGCCAGTCCGAGCCCCGCTCCGGCCGGTGGGGTGCGGGCGCCGGTGCCGCGCCAGCCGGTGTCGAAGACTCGGGGCAGGTCCTCGGGGGAGATGCCGCCGCAGCCGTCGGTCACCGACACGACGACGCTGTTCGCCTCCCGGTGGGCGGAGACCGCGACGGTGCCGTCGGCGGGCGTCCGGTGGATCGCGTTGGTGAGCAGGTTGACCAGCACACGGGACATCTCGCGGCCGTCGACCTCGATCGGAACAGGTTCGACCCGCTCGCCGACGATCCGTACGCCGCGCTCCTTGGCCAGGGCGCCGGCGCCCGCGAGCGCGTCGTCGACGAGGTCGTAGACGGACATCCGGGTGGTGTTGAGTGCGAGGACCCCGGCCTGGATGCGGGAGAGTTCGAAGAGGTCCCCGACCATCCCGCTCATCCGTGCGACCTCCGCGCGGATGCGGGCGTGATAGACGCCCGGATCGTCGACGATGCCGTCCTCCAGCGCCTCGGTCATGGCCTGCAGCCCGGCGAGCGGGGTGCGCAGATCGTGGGAGATCCAGGCGACCAGTTCGCGGCGGGAGTCCTCCAGGGCCTTCTCCCGCTCCCGTGAGGCGGCCAGCTTTGTGCTGGTGGCGGCGAGTTCGCGGCCCAGCTCGGCCAGTTCGGCGGTGGGTGCGGCGGCGGGTGGGGTGAAACTGCCGTCGTCGCCGAGGGCGCGGGTGGCCTCGGTCAGGGCCCGGCTGCCGCGTACGACCCCGCGTCCGAGCGCAAGCGCCACGCAGAGGGAGACGACCGCCGCGACGGAGCAGACCGTCGTCACCACCCACAGGTCGTGGTCGGACAGGAGCATGGCCCAGGCCACCAGCATGGTTCCGGCGAGCATCGCGGCGACGGTGACGGCGGCCACCACCGCGAGCGACAGGATGACCGAGCGGTTGCGCAGCAGCCGCAGGACGCCCATGCCGAGCAGGCCGGCCGCGGCCGCACCGATGGCCGCGTAGATCACGATGAGGAGAGCGTCACGCAGCATCGTCGGCTCCGTCGTCCGCCGGGGGAGCGTCGAAGCGGTAGCCCACGCCCCACACGGTGCTGATCAGCCGGGGGCGCGCGGGGTCGTCCTCGATCTTCTCGCGCAGGCGTCGGACGTGGACGGTGACGGTCGACAGGTCGCCGAACTCCCAGCCCCACACCCGCCGCATCAGCTCCTCGCGGCTCGTCGCCTGCCCGGGGTTGCGCAGGAAGTATTCCAGCAGGTCGAACTCCCGGATGGTCAAAGGGAGTTCGGTGCCCTGGCGGGTGACGCGGCGGGCGCCGGGGTCCAGCTCGAGCGGTCCGGTGCGCAGCCGGGACGCGGTCCCCGAGGCGGGGGCTGCGGCCAGTGCTCCGGTGCGGCGCAGTACCGACTGCACTCGGAGGACGAGTTCACGTGGGCTGAAGGGTTTGGTGACGTAGTCGTCCGCTCCGACCTCCAGACCGAGGATGCGGTCCTCCTCGTCGCCGCGCGCCGTCAGCATGATCACCGGGAGCGGTCCGTTGCCGCGGATGCGGCGGCAGACCTCCAGGCCGTCCATGCCGGGCAGCATCAGGTCGAGCACCACCAGGTCGGGTGGCCGGACGCCGGCGCGGGCAACGGCGGCGGGACCGTCGCCGGCCACGTCGACGTCGAAGCCCGCCCGGTTCAGGTATCCGGCGACGACCTCGGAGACGGTGGGATCGTCGTCCACGACGAGTACGCGTTTCACGCCACCGAGTCTCGCACCAGGGTTCGACGGTGGGCGGGAGCGGTAACGGGCGTCAGTGTTCCGTAAGATCGCCACATCACTTTTGTCTCTTTTGTCTCCGTAGGGTGAGTGGGGTGACCGAGACTTCCCCCTCTTCGCCCGCTCCTGTGGACGTGGTGCTGCCCTGCCTGGACGAGGCCGAGGCCCTGCCCTGGGTGCTGGAGCGCATCCCTTCGGGCTGGCGCGCGATCGTCGTCGACAACGGCTCCACCGACGGTTCGGCGGACATCGCCCGAGCCCTCGGAGCACATGTGGTCCACGAACCGCGACGCGGCTTCGGCGCCGCCTGCCACGCGGGTCTGACCGCCGCCACGGCACGCGTCGTCTGCTTCTGCGACTGCGACGCGTCCCTCGACCCGGCGCTGCTGCCCGCCGTCGCCGGGCCCGTCCTCGACGGCTCTGCCGACCTCGTCATGGGTCGACGCAGGCCCGTCACAGGCCGCGCCTGGCCCCTGCACGCCCGCCTGGCCAATCTGGAGCTGGCCCGCCTGGTCCGTCGGCGGACCGGACTGCGACTGCGCGACCTCGGCCCGATGCGCGCAGCCCGCCGCGAGGCCCTGCTCGCCCTCGACCTCACCGACCGGCGCTCCGGCTATCCGCTCCAGATGCTGGTCCGCGCGTCCGACGCGGGCTGGCAGGTGCGGGAGACGGACGTGCCCTACCGTCCGCGCACGGGCCGGTCGAAGGTCACCGGCACCTGGCGCGGCACCTGGCACGCCGTACGGGACATGCGCGCCGTCCTGGCCGAACGACCCGCCGCCGGCCGGCTGCCCGCGGCGACGGCCGGCGGAGCCGGACGATGAGCGCCCCGCACCCGGCCACAGGGCCGGCCACGCTGCTGGTCATCGCCAAAGCCCCCGTCCCGGGACGGGTCAAGACCCGGCTCACCCCGCCCTACACCCCCGAGGAGGCGGCGGCTCTGGCCGAGGCCGCTCTCGCCGACACCTTGCACACGGTGCTCAGGACCCCTGCCCGGCGACGCGTCCTCGTTCTCGACGGTGCTCCCGGGCCCTGGCTGCCGTCCGGCTTCGACATCGTGCCCCAGGGACCCGGCGGCCTGGACGAGCGGATCGCGGCAGCCTTCGCTCACTGCGACCGCGGTCCTGCCCTCCTCGTCGGCATGGACACCCCCCAGCTCACCGCGGACCTTCTCACGGGCGTCGGACACGACGGCCACGACGCCTGGTTCGGCCCGGCCGCGGACGGTGGCTTCTGGGCGCTCGGCCTCGCGGACCCCTCGCGCGCCGCAGCTCTGGTGCCGGGTGTGCCGATGTCCACCGACCGCACCGGGGCGGTGCAGCGGCGCCGACTGGCCGAGGCGGGGCTGGCCGTGCGCGATCTGCCGGTACTCCGCGATGTGGACACCGCCGCCGACGCCGTCGCGGTCGCCGCCTGCTGTCCCCCCGGCTCACGCTTCGCCGCCACGCTGAACTCGCTGGCGGAGGGCGGGCGATGAGCGGTACGGCGAGCGGCACCGACCCCGCCTTCGCCCGGTGGACGACGCAGACCGGGACGCGACGGCATCCGCAGACCGTGCCCGCGCGGCCTGCCCGGCTGCCCGCGCAGTCGCATCCGACCGACCGCCCGAGGCCGGGCGAGCCGTGGGCGGACGACCCCTACGCCGTCGCCCTGCGCACCGGAGGCGGCCCGCTCTTCCTGCGCCGCCTGCGGCCACCGGCCGGACAGGACGGCGCCGGACGTACAGGGGAACTGCTGCCGCTCGACGTCGAACGATGGTGTGCCGAACCCGACGCCGCCGACACCGGCGTTCTGCACCGTTGCACCGGCCCCGTTCTCGACGTCGGTTGCGGTCCCGGACGTCTGGTGGCCGCCCTGACCGCGGGGGGTGTGCGGGCGCTCGGCGTCGACGTCAGCCCGGCCGCCGTGGCCCGGACCCGGCAACGCGGGGGCGCCGCCGTGCGCCGGTCCGTGTTCGACCGCCTGCCGGGCGAAGGCCGTTGGGGCACCGTGCTCGTGATGGACGGAAACATCGGCATCGGCGGTGACCCGGTGGCGCTGCTGGCCCGCCTCCGCGGCGTGGTCGCGCCCGGCGGGCGCCTGCTGGCCGAGGCCGCCCCGCACGACGTCGACGAGCGGCTCACCGTGCGGGTCGAGGATGCCCACGGCCGGTACGGCAGGCCGTTCCCCTGGGCACGGCTCGGCACCACCGCCCTGCTCTGCGCCGCCGAGGCCGCGGGCTGGATCCCGGCCGGCCGGTGGACGGCCGAGGGCCGGCCGTTCCTGGACCTGTGCAGGCCACGGTCCGGGCACGTCGACGGGCACACCGCGGCCACCGGAAGGCCCGGTCGACCATGAACGACACCGCCGCGACGCGGCATCGATCTCATCTGCGGACGCCCGGCCGGCCCTCCGCACCCGTCGACCGGAAAGCGGCCCGTGTCGGCGTCCTCGTCACGGCGGTCCTGCTCACCGCGCTGACCGCCGTCGTCCTCGCCACGGTTCGCGCCGGCGACAACCACAGCAACCCCGGCCGTCTGCTGACCGGGTACGCCGTCGCCTGGGCGCTGTTCGTCGCCGCGGTACGGGCCGTGCGCAAGGTCCCGACGCGCGTCGCGACCGGACTGGTTCTGACCGGTGCGGCCGCCGTCGCGCTGGCCGCACTCGCAACACCGCCCCGCACCAGCAACGACATGTTCCGCTATGCCTGGGACGGCCGGGTCCAGGCGGCCGGCATCTCCCCGTACGCCCATCCACCTGCCGCGCCCGAACTCGCCCGGCTGCGCGACGACTGGCTGTTCCCCTCCGGAGGGTCGTGCCGGGGCTGGGGACTGACCCGTACGGACAGCGGCCTGTGCGTCCGCATCAACCGTCCCACCGTTCCCACCATCTATCCGCCCGTCGCCGAGGGCTGGTTCGTCGGTGTGCACGGCCTCTCACCGTCCGGCAGCCGTCACAAGCCGCTCCAAGCCGGCGGCGTCGTCCTGGCGTTCGGCACGACACTCGCCCTGCTCGCCGTGGGCCGCCGACGCGGCGACCCCAGCCGGGCCCCGGCGCGTGCCGCGCTGTGGGGATGGTGTCCTGCCGTCCCCTTCGAGGCGGTCAACAACGCTCACATCGACACCCTCGGCGTCCTGCTCACCGTGCTGGCTCTCGGCACCGCCACCGCGGGGACCCGACGCGGCGCCCTCCTCGGCGCCGCGATCGCCGTGAAACTGCTGCCCGTCCTGGCGTTGCCGGGTGCCCTGGCCGGACAGCGGAGTCCCGCACGGGTGGCACGTGTGGCGTCGGCAGTGATCGCCGCGGTCGCGCTCGCGTATCTTCCCTACGTCGTCGCCTCCGGTACGGGGGTCCTGGGTTATCTGCCCGGCTACCTCCAGGAGGAGGGCTACGAACCGGGTGACGTGCACCGCTTCGCCCTGCTGCGGCTGCTGCTGCCGGACGCCGCCGCAGGGGCGACGGTCGTCGTGCTGCTCGCGCTGACGGCCCTGTACGTGTGGTGGCGGGGCGACCCGGCCCGGCCCTGGCGCGGTGCCCTGGTGCTGACGGGTACCGCCCTGCTGCTGGTCTCACCCAGCTATCCCTGGTACTCGCTGCTCGTCGTCGGCCTGGTGGCTCTCGACGGCCGGTGGGAGTGGCTGACGGTCACCATGGCCGGCACCGTCCTCTACCTCGGCGGCTCCCCCCTGCACGGCTTCCCCCTCCAGGCGTGGGCGTACGGCACGGCCGCCGGGTGCGTCGCGCTCGGGGCCTGCCTGCGCACCGCCCGGGCACGGCGGTTCCTGGATCGGCGCCGGGGACTGCGCGCGTGAGCACTGCCTGTGCGCGTACCCGCGAACTCCGTCGGCCGGGCGGACGGTTCGGCCGGCTGACTCGATCGTCGTGTTCAGCTCCCGCCCTTCGTCGTCGGAACGGTCCAGGTGTCGTTGCCGTGGAGGAGGGTGGTGAGGTCGCCTTTGCCGTTGTGTTCGATGGCGGTGTCGAGTTGGTCGGCCATCTGGGTGTCGTAG
>NZ_LMWH01000232.1 GCF_001507435.1 Streptomyces sp. NRRL F-5122 | reverse complement strand
GCGTTGCAGGGTGAGGGCAGCGGCGTGCTGGCTTGCGTACTGGCGGGCGTTGTCCAGCGACTGGGCGGCGCGGCCGACGAGTTCTTCGGCCAGGAGCAGATCGACCTCGTGGAACGGCACGGGATTCGTGGTGCGGACGAACAGGGCGACGCCCAGCAGGGCGCGTCGTGCGCGGATGGGCACGATCATGATCGAGTGCATG
>NZ_LMWH01000231.1 GCF_001507435.1 Streptomyces sp. NRRL F-5122 | reverse complement strand
AGACCTGGATCTGCACGGACGGCTGGTTGTCCTCGGCCGTGGTGAAGATCTCGGACCGCTTGGTCGGGATCGTGGTGTTGCGCTCGATCAGCTTGGTCATGATGCCGCCCTTGGTCTCGATACCGAGGGACAGCGGGGTCACGTCGAGGAGCAGGACGTCCTTGACCTCACCCTTGAGGACACCGGCCTGGAGCGAGGCGCCGA
>NZ_LMWH01000230.1 GCF_001507435.1 Streptomyces sp. NRRL F-5122 | reverse complement strand
GGTCTGGTAGAGAATACCGAGGCGTTCGGGTGAACTATGGTTAAGGAACTCGGCAAAATGCCCCCGTAACTTCGGGAGAAGGGGGGCCACACCTGGTGAGAGTACTTGCTGCTCGAGCTGGGGGTGGCCGCAGAGACCAGCGAGAAGCGACTGTTTACTAAAAACACAGGTCCGTGCGAAGCCGTAAGGCGATGTATACGGACTGACGCCTGC
>NZ_LMWH01000229.1 GCF_001507435.1 Streptomyces sp. NRRL F-5122 | reverse complement strand
CGCCCTTGGTCTCGATACCGAGGGACAGCGGGGTCACGTCGAGGAGCAGGACGTCCTTGACCTCACCCTTGAGGACACCGGCCTGGAGCGAGGCGCCGACGGCGACGACCTCGTCCGGGTTCACACCCTTGTGCGGCTCCTTGCCGGTCAACTCCCGCACCAGTTCAGTCACCGCCGGCATCCGGGTCGAACCGCCCACGAGGATCACGTGGTCGATGTCCGGCAGCTTGATCCCGGCATCCTTGATCGCCTGGTGGAACGGTCCCTTGGTGCGATCCAGCAGATCCGCCGTGAGCTGTTGGAACTGCGCCCGGGTGAGCTTCTCCTCCAGATGCAGCGGGCCCTCGGCGGACGCGGTGATGTAGGGCAGGTTGATCGAGGACTCGGTGGACGAGGACAGCTCGATCTTCGCCTTCTCGGCGGCCTCGCGCAGACGCTGCACCGCCATCTTGTCCTTCGAGAGGTCGACGCCGTACGCGTTCTTGAACTGCTGTACCAAATGGTCGACGACGCGCTGGTCCCAGTCGTCACCGCCGAGCCGCGTGTCGCCGTTGGTGGCTTTGACCTCGATGACGCCCTCGCCCATCTCCAGCAGGGACACGTCGAACGTGCCGCCGCCGAGGTCGAAGACGAGGACCGTCTGGTCGTTCTCCTTGTCGAGACCGTAGGCCAGGGCCGCCGCGGTGGGCTCGTTGATGATCCGCAGCACGTTCAGACCGGCGATCTCACCGGCCTCCTTGGTGGCCTGCCGCTGGGCGTCGTCGAAATACGCCGGCACGGTGATCACGGCGTCGGTGACGTCTTCGCCCAGATACGCCTCCGCGTCCCGTTTCAGCTTCTGCAGCACCCGCGCGGAGATCTCCTGTGCGGTGTACTGCTTGCCGTCGACGGTGCCGCTCTCCGGAAAACGCCAGGTCGAGTCGCCGACGTGCCGCTTGACGGAGCGCGCGGTGCGCTCGATGTTGGTGACCGCCTGCCGCTTGGCGACCTCGCCGACCAGCACCTCGCCGCTCTTGGCGAAGGCCACGACCGACGGTGTGGTCCGGGCGCCTTCGGTGTTGGTGATCACAGTGGGCTCACCGCCCTCGAGGACCGAGACCACGGAGTTCGTGGTGCCGAGGTCGATACCGACCGGACGTGCCATGGGGCTCTTGCCTCCTCGCATCGTTCCTGTAGAGGTCCGCTCCGCGAGTACCCGCGCCGACGACTTCACTGCAAGGCAGTGGAGCCTGTCCCGTGTTCCGCGAACTGCCTCTACAGCCTGAATAAAACTTGAGTTCCCTCTTGTCAAGTTTGACCATGGCTCCACGCGCAGCCAGGGGAACACCCTGTTCAAGGCCGGGCGCCCCAGGCCTCCCCGCCTCGCCTGCCGGTGTGGATGAACCATCCAGCGAAGGAACGGAGGCTGGATGGATCGTCCACTGGTGCGGTGCCTGTGTGCGAGCCTAAAGTCTGCGAAACCCTTACGGACGGCCCACCACGCCCCGCACACCCTCGCGACGGCACGGGCCGGACCGGCCCTCCGCGCCACGAACGCGCTCCGCCGCCCTTCCCCAGCAGGAGCTCCGTTGCCCGAGAACCCCGCCTCCCCCGCCGCCGCGCCCCCGTCCCTCACCGAGGTCGAGACCTACGGCGTCGAGCGCATCCCCGACGCGGACCGCACCGCGACGCCGTTCGATCTCTTTCGAGTCGCCTTCGGCGGCGCGAACACCTTCTCCACGTGCGTTCTGGGCGCCTTCCCGATCCTGTTCGGCCTCTCCTTCTGGCAGGGACTCGCCGCGACCCTCCTCGGCGTGGTCGTCGGCGCCCTGATCCTCTGCCCGATGGCGGTGTTCGGCCCGGTCAACGGCACGAACAACGCGGTCTCCTCCTCCGCCCACCTCGGTGTGCACGGGCGTGTGGTCGGCTCCTTCCTCTCCCTGCTCACGGCCGTCGCCTTCTTCTCGATCTCGGTGTGGAGTTCGGGCGACGCCCTGGTCGGCGGCGCACACCGGCTCTTCGGCCTCGATCGCGGGAATCTGTCGTACGTCGTCGCCTACGCGCTCTTCGCCGGGCTGGTGCTCGCGGTGTGCGTGTACGGCTTCCGGTTCATGCTGTTCGTCAACAAGATCGCGGTCACCTCGGCGACCGTGCTCTTCCTGCTCGGGGCGATCGCCTTCGGCGGTGACTTCGACCCGTCGTACGCGGGCACCTTCACCGCCTCGGCCGATCCCGCGACAAAGGCGCTGTTCTGGCCGTCGTTCATCGGCGCCGCGCTGATCGTGCTGTCCAACCCGGTGTCCTTCGGAGCCTTCCTCGGCGACTGGTCGCGCTACATCCCCGCACACACCCCGCGCCGCAAGGTGGTCACCGCCGCGTTCCTGTCGCAGATCGCGACGCTGCTGCCGTTCGTGTTCGGTCTGGCGACCGCCAGCATCATCGCCAAGCAGGCGCCGAAGTACGTCGACCCGGCAGCCCCGGACTTCGTCGGGGGACTGCTCGCCATCTCCCCGACCTGGTTCTTCCTTCCGGTGTGCCTGCTGGCACTCATCGGCGGCATGTCGACGGGCACGACGTCGCTGTACGGGACCGGGCTGGACTTCTCGTCGGTCTTCCCCCGCCTCTCGCGGGTGCAGGCGACGCTGGTCGTCGGTGTGCTGTCGATCGCGTTCATCTTCATCGGCCGATTCGGGCTGAACCTCGTGCAGTCGATCTCCACTTTTGCAACGATGATCATCACCTGTACCACTCCGTGGATGGTCGTGATGATGCTCGGCTTCTACACTCGGCGCGGCTGGTACGACCCTGACGCGCTTCAGGTCTTCAACCGCCGCCAGCGCGGCGGCCGTTACTGGTTCTCGCACGGCTGGAACTGGCGGGGCATGACCGCCTGGTGGGTCTCCGCCGTGATCGGTGTGCTGTTCACCGACATTCCCGGCCAGTTCGTCGGCCCCCTGGGCGACCTGGCGAACGGTGTCGACATCAGCCTGCCGCTGTCCCTGGCCGTCGCCGCGGTCCTGTTCCTGGCGCTCCTGAGGCTCTTCCCCGAGCCCCGGGCGGCCTACGGACCGCACGGCGCCCGACTGGCCCGCACGGTCGAGTCGCCGGTGCCGCCGATCACCGGCCCCGGTGCCCGGGACGAGAACGCCCCGGCGCTCGCAGTCGAGGGCGGCTGATGGACACCTGGCTCGACCTGTCGGTGCCCGTGGTCACCGGAATGCCCGTGTATCCCGGTGACCCGCAGGTCGAGGTGGAACGGGCGCTGCGCGTGGCCACGGACGGCGTCAACGTCCTCGCCCTGCACATGGGTTCCCAGTCGGGCACCCATGTCGACGCGCCGTATCACGTGAACTCCGCCTGGGCCACGCTGGACGCGCTGCCGCTGGAGCGGTTCGCGGGCCCGGCGGTGGTGGCGGACGTACGGGGTCTGCGGGCCCGGGCGGCCATCACCCCTCAAGTGCTCGCGCCCGCACTGAGCCTGCTGCGTCTCCAGCCGGGCGCGATCCTGCTGCTCGCCACCGGCTGGTCGGCGTACTGGGGCACCGACGCTTATCTGGAACATCCGTGGCTGACCTCGGAGGCCGCGCAGGCGATCGTCAACGCGGGCGTCCGCACGATCGGGGTCGACGCGCTGAGCGTGGACCCCACGGGAAACGGGGACCTGCCCGCCCACCGCGTGCTGTGCGGCTCGGCCGGTGTGATCGCCGAGAACCTCACCGGCCTCGACCGAGTCCTCGCCGCACAGGAGTCCGGCCGCCCGGTGGACGTGTTCCTGTTCCCTCTGCACCTGCCCGGCTCGGACGGCGGCCCGGTCCGAGCCGTGGCGCGGGTCGGGGGGCCGACGGGGCAGGCGTAGTACGCCGTGCCGTTGCGCGGGTCACCGGGGCGGGCGGCCGACCCTGCGCCGGACCGGTGCCCTCACCGGACCCTCGTCGTCTTCGACGCCGGGGTCCGGCCCGTGGCACCGGTCAGGGCCTGATCGTGCGGGCGATGTCCAGGGTCAGACGCTGCCAGGGGTCGCGTGGGTCCCGGGCCGTCAGCACCTGGACGCGCCGCAGGCGGTAGCGCAGCGACTGCGGGTGCAGATGCAGTGCCCGGGCGGCCGCCGTCGCCGACCCCGCGTCGATGTACGCGCTCAGTGCCTCCAGCAGATGGCGCTGTTCGGGTTCGGTCAGCGGGCCGAGAACGAGACGGGCGATGTGGTCCGCGGTGGCGGCCGGATGCCCGGCGAGCAGTGCGAGCACATGTGCGTCGGCGTCGGTGAGAAGGCGGCCGGGCCGATGGGCGTGGTCGGGCGCCGTGTCGAGCGCGTCGGCGGCGAGCCGGTGGGCGACGGCCACCCGGTCCATGCCTTCGCCGGTGATCGCACAGCCCCGCCAGCGCCGCTCGACGAGCAGCGCCGGCGCCCGGTGGAGGGCCGTCGCGGGAAAGAGCACGACGGCGCGCGAGCCCCGGACCGTCGACAGTGCCGTACCGCCGTCGCCGAGCGCACCGACCAGTCCCGCGGCGGCCTCGTACGGCATGTCAGGGCCCTCGCCCGTCACCGGCTCGGCCACCAGGAGGCAGTAGGGATCCGGGAGACGGACGCCCAGCCGGGCCGAACGGTCCGTGAGCGCGCCGACCGAGGCGTGCCTGCCTGCGACGAGGTCGTCGAGCAGCAACCGCAGCGCTCGGTCGGTGTCCCCGGCGAGGTCCTCGGTGGTCGCCGCGTAGGCCGTGGCCATCTCCTCCGACAGTGTGTCCAGCGCCGTCAGCAGCAACCGGGCAAGTGACAGGCCGTCCGTCGCCGTGAGGCGGTGCGCACGGGCGGCGACCTCGTCGGTGACGACGGCCGCCGCCACTCGGTAGGCGCGCAGCACCGCCTGCACCGGCCGGCCGTCGGCCGCGCGCGCCGCCGCGATGCCACGGAATCTGCGCAGGTCCGCAGGCCCGAGCGTGCCGTCGCTCGCCCAGAGGTCGAGCAGCCGGTCCACGCCCCAGGCGGCAATGGCCCGCACCTCGGGCAGCCGGCTGTCGTCGAGCGCGGCGTACACCGGCACCTGGGTGTTGACCGCCTCGACAACCGCCTCCACGACCCGGGGATCCGCCACGATCTCGTCCCGGACGCGGATGCGGGCCTCGAGGGGTTGGTTTATCACATGGTGATGATCCCAGCCGCGCGTTGTGTGCACCACGCTGGACGGGCCTTGTCACAGTCGCAAGGATCGTGGGCACAGGGCTCGGTCCCAGGGACGAAAGGCGGGACGTACGGATGACAAGGCACTGGGCGGACTTCCAGTACGAGATATATCTGAACGGCATGACGGGCGCCGTACCACGGCTGCCCACCGATCTGACCCGACTGGAGCAGCTCACCGAGCAGCGACTCGGACCCGGCCCGGTCGGATATGTGGCGGGCAGCGCGGGCACCGGCAGCACGGCGCGGGCGAACCGGGCCGCGCTGGAGCGGCGCCGGATCGTGCCGCGGATGCTGCGGGACGTGCATGAGCGCGATCTGTCCGTCGAGGTGCTGGGACGTTCGCTGCCCGCTCCGCTCGCCCTGGCGCCGATCGGCGTCCTGTCGATCATGCATCCGGACGCCGAGCCCGCGGCGGCGCGGGCCGCCGCCGCGCAGGGCGTGCCGTTCGTCCTGTCCTCGGCCTCCAGCACTCCGATGGAGCAGGTGGCGGAGGCCTCGGGCGACGGAGAGCGCTGGTTCCAGCTGTACTGGGCCAAGGACCGCGAGGTCACGCGCAGCTTCCTGACCCGGGCGAAGTCGGCCGGGTTCACCGCGCTGCTCGTCACGCTCGACACGCCGCTGCTGGCCTGGCGGCCCCGGGACCTCGACCAGGCGTATCTGCCGTTCCTGCACGGTGTCGGCACCGCCAACTACTTCTCCGACCCGGCCTTCCAGGCGGGCCTGGCGAAGCCGGTGCACGAGGACCCCGACGCGGCCGTGATGCACTTCGTCGGCATGTTCGCGGACCCCGGCAAGACCTGGCCCGACCTGGCGTTCCTGCGGGAGAACTGGGACGGCCCGATCGTGCTGAAGGGCATCCTGCACCCGGACGACGCCCGCCGGGCCGTCGACGCGGGGATGGACGGCGTGGTGGTCTCCAACCACGGCGGCCGGCAGGTGGCCGGTTCCGTGGCGGCCGCGGACGCCCTGCCGCGGGTGGCGGAGGCCGTCGGGGACCGGCTCGCCGTGCTGTTCGACAGCGGCATCCGCACCGGCGACGACATGTTCAAGGCCCTCGCGCTGGGCGCGCGGGCGGTACTTCTGGGGCGGCCGTACGCCTACGGGCTCGGGCTCGACGGACAGGCGGGCGTCGAGCACGTCATCCGGTGTCTGCTCGCCGAGTTCGACCTCACCCTCGCCCTGTCCGGGCACGCCGGTCCCGGCACGCTCGGCATCGACGACCTGATCGAGGAATCCGCATGACCGCCGTCAAGAACGTCCTGGCCGTGGTCTCGCCGCACGTCGGCGGGCGCTCGACCGGCGCCGGACTCGCCTCCGTCTTCCCCGGCGAGGCCCATGTCACCGTGGTGGAGCGGCCCGACGAGGACCCGGCGGCGTTGCGCGCGGCACATGTCATCGTCACGGGGCTGGCCCCCGTGACCGCCGAACACATTGCCGACGCACCGGAGTTGGAGCTCATCCAGTGCGCGAGCCACGGCTTCGACTACGTCGACCTGCAAGCCGCCCGCGCCCGCAACGTGCCCGTGTGCAACATCGGCTCCAGCGGCGCGGAGAAGCAGAACGTCGCCGAGCAGACCTTCGCGCTCATGCTCGCCCTCGCCAAGCAGCTGGTGCCGGCGCACACGGCGCTCGTCGAAGCCGACTGGGCGCTGCCGCGGCTGCAGCGGTCGATCACCGAGCTGTCCGGCAAGACCCTCGGCGTCATCGGGCTCGGTCATATCGGTGAGGAGGTCGCACGCCGTGCGGTCGCCTTCGACATGGCCATCGTGTACGCGGGCCCCCAGCGCGTGGACGCGGACATCGAGGCGCGGCTCGGCGCCCGCCACGTCGAGCTCGACGAACTGCTGCGCATCTCGGACTATGTGACGCTGCACGCGCCGCTCACCGACGCGACCCGGCATCTGCTCGACGCCGAGCGCCTCGCGCTGATGAAGCCCACCGCGTTCGTGATCAACACGGCGCGGGGCGCGCTGATCGACCAGGACGCGCTCGCGGACGCGCTGGAGAAGGGCACTCCGGCCGGCGCGGGAATCGATGTCTTCGACCCCGAACCGCCCACGTCCGCCTTGAGGTTGCTCAAGGCGCCGAACGTGGTGCTCTCCCCGCACGTCGCCGGCGTCACCCGGGAGACCCTTGTACGGATCGCCCTGGCGGCGGTGCAGAACGCGGCCGACTTCCTGTCCGGCAAGGAGCCGCGGGACATCGTCTCCTGAGACCGGCACCGCGCTCGGGCGGTGCGGCGGCCCGGACCGTCCGAGACCGGTCCAGGCCGCCGTCGTGTCACTCGGCCGTCTCGGCCTCCTGACCGAAGACGGCGTGGAGCCTCCTGGTGTGGTCCACGGACCGCTCCGGGCCGGTGAGCGTGACCGTCGCCGTCAGACGCGGGTCGGCGCTGGACGCGGCCAGACGCAGCTCGAGATCCCCCGGTTCGACGACGCGCCGTCCGCCGCGGCCGGTGAAGGAGGCGAGGTCGGCCGGAACCGTCACCCGCAGCCGCCGCGCCTGGCCGGCCGCCAGCGGCACCCGGGTGTATCCGATGAGTCGCTGTACCGGCTGGACGACCGAGGCGACCGGATCGTGCAGGTAGAGCTGCACGACCTCGGTGCCCTCCCGCTCCCCCGTGTTGCGCACGGTGAACGCCAGACGGAAGGCGCCGTCCGTGCCCGTCTCCTTCTCCTCGATCGCGAGGTCGCTCCAGTCGAAGGCCGTGTACGACAGTCCGTGCCCGAACGCGAAGGCCGGTGTCGGGTCGATGTTGGACACCTCGCTGGACTGGGCGAGCCGCGCACCGAGGTAGGTGGCGGGCTGGGCGCCCGGGCCCCGCGGCACACTCACGGGAAGCCGCCCGCCCGGGTCGGTACGGCCGCTGAGCACGCCGGCAAGAGCGTTGGTCCCTTCCACTCCCGGGAAGAAGGACTGCACGATCGCGGCGGCGCCGTCGACAGCACGGCCGAGCGCGTAGGGCCGCCCGGCGAGCAGCACCGTCACCACCGGGGTACCAGCGTCCAGGAGCGCGTCGAGCAGTTGCTGCTGGGCTCCGGGCAGAGCCAGCGACTCGGCGTCGCAGCCCTCGCCGCTGGTGCCGCGGCCGAAGAGTCCCGCGCGGTCGCCCAGTACCGCGATGACGACATCGGCCTCACGCGCCACACGGACGGCCTCGTCGATGCCGGCGGTGTCTCCGTCGTCGATTCCCGTCCCGTGGGCCACCGTCACGTCCGCGCCGGGGAACTCGCGCTCCACGGCCTCGCGCAGGGTGGGCAGGGCGATCCCGTCCGCGACCTCGGGATGGTGCACGCCGACGTGCAGAGGGAAGGAGTAGCAGCCCAGCACGGCCGTCGGCTCCTGGGCGTTGGGGCCGACCAGCGCGATGCGGCGGGGCCGGTCTAGCGGCAGTGTGCCGTCGTTGGCGAGCAGCACCACCGCCCGTTCGGCCACCTCCCGGGCCAGGTCCCGGTTCTCGGGCGTGTCGAGGTCCACCGTGCCGCGCAGTGCGTCCGGGTCGTCGAGGTCGGCGCCGGCGAGGGCGGCAGGCACCGGGCTCCAGTCCGCGTCGAGGAGTCCCAGCCGGGCCTTCTCGGAAAGCACCCGGTACAGGGCACGGTCGACGATGCTCTCCGGTACCCGTCCGGCGGTCACGGCCTCGACGAGCGGTGCGCCGAACGTCTTCACGGTGGGCAGTTCGACGTCGACTCCGGCGCGCAGGGCGGTGCCGGCCGCCTCGCTCCAGTCGCCGGCGATCCCGTGCAGTGTCCGCAGGAAGGCGATGCCGAAGTAGTCGGCCACGACCGTGCCGTCGAATCCCCAGACATCGCGCAGCAGCCCGGTGAGCAGATTCTCGTCGGCCGCCGCGGGCACGCCGTCGGTGTCGTTGTAGGCACTCATGACGGACCGGGCTCCGCCCTCGCCGACCGCCATCTCGAAGGGCGGAAGCAGGATGTCGGCGCATTCGCGTGAACCCATGCCGACCGGGGCGAGGTTGCGCCCGGCCCGCGAGGCGGAGTAGCCGACGAAGTGCTTGAGCGTGGCGACGACGCCGGAGGACTGAAGTCCCCGCACATAGGCCGTGCCGACGGTGGCCACCAGGTAGGGGTCCTCCCCGATGGTCTCCTCGACGCGGCCCCAGCGGGCGTCGCGGACCACGTCGAGCACCGGCGCGAGGCCCTGGTGCACGCCGACGGACCGCATGTCGCGGCCGATGGCCGCGGCCATGCGGTGGATCAGGTCCGGGTCGAAGGTGGCGCCCCAGGACAACGGGACGGGATAGGCGGTGGCCTTCCAGGTCGCAAAGCCGGCCAGGCACTCCTCGTGCGCGACGGCGGGGATGCCGAAACGGTTCGCCGAGGTGATGCGCGCCTGCGTGCGCAGCAGGGAGAGCGCGCCGAGAGCGGGGTCGACGGGAGCGGTGCCGAAGGGACGGGTCAGCTGGCCCAGGCCGTTCGGCAGGAGGGTGTCGAGGTCGACGGCCTCCTCCATGTCGTGCTGATGGGGGGCCACTTCACCCCCCTCGTCGGACGCGCCGACCCACACACCGTAGAGCTGTGCGATCTTCTCCTCGAGGGTCATGGCGCCGATCAGGGCGGTCACCCGAGTGTTGACGTCGTGGGCCGGATCGTTCCAGACGGGGATTTCGGGGGTGGTCTCAACTGCCACGTTGGCGGTCACTTTCCTCCGACGCCCATGAGCCCCTGGACCAGGGCGCGACGGGCGAACAGGTAGACGAGCAGGACGGGAACCATGGACAACACCACGGCTGCCAGCAGCCCGGGGATGTTGATGCCGTGTTCGGTTTGGAAGTTGTAGAGACCCAGGGTGACCAGCTTGGTGGAGTCGGACTGGGTCAGGACGAGGGGGAACAGGAAGCCGTTCCATGCCTGGAGCGCGGAGAACACCACGATCGTGGACAGTCCGCCCCCGGAGAGCGGAACCACGAGCTGGAAGAACATGCGCCGCGGAGTGGCCCCGTCCATGGCCATGGCCTCGAACAGCTCCGGGGAGATGTCACGCATGGCGCCGCTGAGGATCAGGGCCGACATCGGCAGGCAGAAGGCGGCGGTCGGCAGGATGACACCGAGGAGGTTGTCGTACAGACCGGCCTTGCTGATCAGGTAGAACATCGGAACGATCACGGCCTGCGCCGGGATGGCGAGCCCCAGCAGGAACAGCCGGAAGACCTGCGAGGTGACCCTGCTGCGGCTGCGCACGATCGCGTAGGCGAGCGGCGGGACGAGCAGCAGCACCAGTCCGACCACACACGCCGTGACGATCACCGTGTTGAGGAAGTACTGGCCGAAGCCGGAGTCGAAGGCCCCGGTGTAGTTGTCGAATGTGAAGCTGTGCGGGAAGGACAGCGGACCGTTCCGGGTGTACTCGGACTGGGGCTGCACCGTCGCGACGAGCATCACGTAGAGCGGCAGGCCTACCAGGAACAGCCAGACCACCGAGCCCACGCCGGCCAGATGGTTGGGGCGTCGCCTCATCACAGACCCTCCATGGAACTGCGCATCTTGTCGTAGCCGGACACGCGCACGACGATCAGCGAGATGATCGTCGCGGCGACGACCAGGACGAGGGCGATGGCGGCGCCGGCGCCGAAGTCGAAGCTCTTGAAGGCCTTTTGGTACATGTAGTAGGCGCTGATGGTGGTGTCGGTCCCGGGCCCGCCCTGGGTCAGGATGAGGACCGTCTCGAACGTGGTGAGTCCGCCGACGATCATCAGGATCATCGAGGTCACGACGGAGTTGCGCAGTTGCGGCAGGGTGATGTGGAAGAACTGCCGGTAGCGCCCCGCACCGTCGATCTCCGCCGCCTGGTACAGGACCTGCGGGATCGCGCGGGCGGCACCCTGGTAGATCAGCGTGTGGAACGGGGTGAACTGCCAGGTGCTCACGAACGCGAGCACACCGATCGCGCTGGCCTGCTTGCCGAACAGGTTGCCGTCACCGAACAGCCAGGTGGCCTGCGCCGGGATACCGAAGTTCGGGTCGAGCAGCGCCCGCCACAGCACCGAGACGGCGGTGGAGGACAGCAGCAGCGGAATGAAGTAGATCACCGACAGCACCGCGCGGTTGCGCTGCTGTCCCGCGGCCCAGACGCCGAGCAGGATGCTCAACGGTGTCTGGATGGCCACGCCGAGCACGGTGACCAGCAGAGTCAGCCAGATGCTCTTGATCATCACCGGGTCGTCCAGCACCCGGGACCAGTTGTCCATGCCGACGAACCGGGGCGACCCGAGGCCGTTCCAGCTCATGAAGGACAGCACCGCCACCATGACCAGCGGTGCGATGGCGAAGATCAGGAAGAAGAGGGTGGCGGGGACCGCCCAGGCGAAGCCCGGGCGTCCCACGTGGGCGGTGTAGGAGCCCTCCGACCGCCGCCGGGCCGGGGTACGGGATCCGGCGGCAGGAGGAGCGCTCGTCGTTTCAGTGGTCATGAGCGGTTCATTCAGTGGGGAGGGCCTGCATGGCCTTGATGAATCCGTCGGCGTCGATCTGGCCGTTGAAGAACTGCTGCACGGCCTGGTGGATCGGCGTGATGGCCGACGGCGGGTACGCCTGGTCCCACGACAGCTGGAACGACGGTGCCTTCTTGACCAGGTCGTACTGGAAGTGCGAGTACGCCGGGCTCGCGGAGGTGTCGAGGAACTTCTCCGTGTTGGTGGTGGTCGGCAGGTTGCCGATCGCCATCTGCGCCTTGACGAACTCGTCGGAGTACATGAGCTTCAGGAACTTCTCGACGGCCTCGGGGTGCTTCGTCTTCTTCAGCACCGAGTAGAAGTTGTTGGTGTTGCCGACGACGTCCGCCTGGTCGCCCTTGCCGCCCGACACGGCCGGGAAGGTGGTGTAGCCCAGGCCCTTGGCCGCGAAGTCCTTGGCGTCCTGCTGCTGTTGGGCGTAGTACCACGAGCCCATCAGCTCGAAGGCCGCCTTGCCCTTGGCCACCAGGGCCGGCGACGCGCCGTTCGTGTACTTCACGGAGTCGAAGTTGGTGCCGAAGGCGCCGGCGTCCACCAGCTCCTTGAGCATGCTCAGCGCCTTCTTGCTCTCGGGGCTCTCCCAGGCGCTCTTTTCACCGCCGAGCGCCTTCTCGAACAGCTCCGGCCCCGCGACGCGGTCGTAGACGTACTCGAACCACATCAGCGTGGGCCACTGGTCGCCGCCGCCGAGGGCGATCGGGGTGACTCCCTTGCCCTTGAGTGTCTTGACCGTGCTCAGCAGCTCGTCCCAGGTCTTGGGCGGCTGCACTCCGGCGTCGTCCAGCACATTGCCGTTGTTGAAGAGCAGGACGGGCTGGGTACCGCGCATCGGGATGCCGTAGGCCTTGCCGTCGACGACGGCGCTGTTGAAGACCGACGGCAGGAAGTTGGACTTCAGAGCGGGGTCGTCCTTGATGAAGTCGTCCAGCGGCATCAGCAGGTCGGCCTTGACGAACGGCTGGATGCTGCCGCCGCCCCAGTTGAAGAAGACGTCGGGCGCCTGCGGCGTGTTGATGATCGTCTGCAGCTTCTGCTGGTAGTCGGCGCCGGGGATGGTGTCGAGGACGGCCTTGACGTCAGAAGTCTTGTTGAACGTCGCAACAATCTGCTTCTCGACCTTGTTGCTGGCGTCTCCATAGACAAGAACGTGGATCTTCCCGTCGTCCGACGAGCCCCCGCCGGTTCCGCTCCCGCAGGCCGAGAGGCTCAGCGCCAGGGCAAGCGTCGCGCCACCGGCGACTAGACGGGGCAACCGTGCGCGTATCTTCATCGTCTGCCTTTCGAAAGTTTCGGCAACGTCGCCGAAAGTCGCTGCTGTCGGACAGTATGGGAGGCACCCCACACGGTCAACGGGGGTGCACACGCGCGACCAAACCGTTATCGGCCGCTCGTGGCCTATCCTTCGGACATGCGTGATAACGACGAGGTGGACGGCCGAGTGACCCTGGCCGAGGTGGCCGAGCAGGCCGGTGTGTCGCTGTCGACGGTTTCGAAAGTCCTCAACGGTCGCTCCGATGTCTCCGAGGCGACCCGCACCAAGGTCGAACAACTCCTCGACATGCACGGTTACCGCCGCCGGTCCCAGGCCCCGCCCCAGGCCCCGCTCATCGAGCTCGTCTTCCACGAGTTGGAGAGCGTCTGGGCCATGGAACTCATCCGGGGCGTGGAGAACGTCGCCAAGCAGAACAAGGCGAGCGTCGTACTCACGGAGAGCGGCACGCGGCATGCTCCCGGATCCGACTGGATCGAGGGGGTGCTGCGCCGCCGGCCCCTGGGTGTGGTCCTGGTCTTCTCCGCGCTCCCGGACAAGGTGAAGAAGCAACTGCGGTCGCGGGCGATCCCGTTCGTCATCGTCGATCCGGCCGGCGATCCCGATCCGGACGTGCCCTCCGTCGGCTCCGCCAACTGGGCCGGCGGTCTGGCGGCAACGCGCCACCTCACCGACTTCCAGCACGAGCGCATCGCCATCATCACCGGCCCTGAGGACATGATGTGCTCCCTCGCGCGGCTCGACGGCTACCGCTCGGCCATGACGATGGCGGGCCTGGAGGTCGACCCGTCCCTCGTGCGCTTCGGCGACTTCCATGTGCAGGGTGGCTTCGAACAGGCCATGGACCTGCTCGAGCGCCCGGACCGGCCGACCGCCATCTTCGCCGGCAGCGATCTGCAGGCGCTCGGTGTGCTGGAGGCGGCACGGCTGAAGGGCCTGAGCGTGCCGGACGATCTGTCGGTGGTCGGCTACGACGACGTTCCGCTCGCGCAGTGGTCGAGCCCCTCCCTGACCACGGTCCACCAGCCGCTGCGGCAGATGGCCGAGGAGGCGGCGCGGATGCTGTTGCGCCCGCACGATGCGGGTAAGTCCGCGCTGCGCATCGAGCTCGCGACCCACCTGGTGGTACGGCAGAGCACTGCGCCCCCGAAGAACAGCTGAGCGCTCCGCGCGGCGGCGACGGCCCTTTCCGGCAGCGGGCCGCCGCCCTCCGCGCCCCGTCAAAAGACCGTGTGCGCAAAGGACTTCGGCGGCGGCCAGGCGCAGTCCGCCGGGCCACGCCGTTCGTGAACACCGACCGTCCGCAATGGGACGCGCCGGCCGTGTCGGCGCGTCCCCTTCCCCGCGGCCACCCGCGTCCCGGACCGGTGCGGCAGAGCACCGCAAACGTGGCGAAACTTTCGGCCCCGGTCCCACGTCGGCCGCCGCGCCGGTCGCCGCGACGGCGGCCACACCCTGGGGCGGGACGCCCACCGGCCGACTCAGGGCCGACTCGGCCGACGCCGCCCGCTCACCCGGCGGTGGTCAGAGGCCGAGACCCTGCGCCTGGGACGGCAGCCGAGGGTCCTGCGCGGTCGGCGGACCGCCCGTGCCGGCGATCGACAGGGACGGGGACTGCTCCGGCTGCCGGTCGGTCGCCCACTGCCGGATGCCCGAGCCGTCCCGGTTCCTGACGACGACGTCTGCGTTCGGCTCGTCGTTCGCGGGGGTGACGGCGAGGCCCTCGCTCCAGCGCGGCAGCAGTTCGCCCCGGACGGTGAGGTCGTAGCGGACGTCGTTCGCGCGCGCCTCGTCCGTGTCGCACCGGGCCAGCGTGACGACCCCGTCGGTGGCGTGGGAGTCCAGACACAGCCCCAGGTCGGCGACGCTGCGCAGAAGGCCGTCGCTCTCGTACGACCACTGCTGTGTCCATGCCGAGGAGCAAGCCGTGAGCCGGGTGCCCGCGCCCGACTGCACCGTGCCGCGGATGTCGAGACAGAGGTCGCCCGCGGCATAACGCAGCCTGGTCTGCTGCGGCTGCGTGGACAGACCGGCCGAGTCGGGCGGCGAGGGCACGTCGGGCAGTGCGTCCGGGTCCGCGTCGGGTGTGAGCCCGCCGCTCGCGCTGGTGGCCACGGGGTCGGCGCCGCCGTCGTCCGACCAGATGCCGCCGGCCAGCAGCGTGGCGATCGCGACGGCCGCGGCGATGCCCGCACCGGTCAGCAGCGCGCGGGTCTGGGGCTCCCCCGCCAGGATGCCGCGGCCGAGCCGCGTGGGGACCCCCGGAAGCAGTCGGTGGCGCCCGCCACCGCCCGTGCGTCTGCCGCCGAGGCCGGAACCGCCGCCACCACGGGGAAAGGACGAGGCGCGTCCGGGACGGGAGTCGAGGTAGCGGTGTGCGCCCCAACCGAGAACCGCCTCGGCGAGAAGTCCACCGAGTCCGCCTTCGAAATGGCTCAGTTGCTCGGCGGCGGAACGACAGTAGCGGCACTCCAGAACGTGCTGTTGGACTTCCGGAAGCAGGGCGCTGCCGCGGCGCATGGGGACGTCGAGCAGCCGGTTGTGATACCGGCATTCGTCGGTTGGGGCGAGTTCACGGTGCGAGCGCACACAGGCCGCCCGGAATTGCTCGCGCGCCTGTTCCAGCGCGGCTGCCGCACTCTCGGAGTCCATGCCCAGCAGGACGGCTGGAACGGATATGTGCTCGGCCTCGACCTCCCCGTGCCACAACAGGCACCGGGCAAGTCCGGGCAGCGATTGGAAAGAGCGTTCGGCGAGGGCCCGATTTTCCCGTGTCAGCGACTTCGCGGTGCGCATCCCGCGGCCCCCCGCGGGTTTTCTCAACGCGGGCACCGCGCCGGATATCCGGTCCTCCGCCGACCATTCCCGGACGGTGTCCCGTACCGCCACGAGGAGTTGGGGACGCAGCGCGGCCGCGGAACCGGAGCGCTGGAGATGGCCGAGTATGCGGTGGAAGGCGGTGGCGGTGACCATCGAGGCGGCATCCGACGTGGAGGCGAGGCAGATGGCTGCGTAGTCGTGCGCCGCCTGCCAGTGCCGCGCCATCAGCAGTGCGACGGGCTGGGTGTCCTCGCCCACGGGACGGCCCCTGAGCCGAGTGGCCAGGGTCTCGTCGGACTCCCCGGGTGGCATCCCGGGACGGGGAGGATGAAGCGGACGTGGCGGGTGGGGGGTGTGCACTGAGCGGTTTCCTTCCAAGGCGCAAGGTGGCACACGGAGTTCTGCGTTCGCCAAAAGGGAGCGGGATTGGTGCGGACCTTTTTGGCAGGCGCGGGAAAGAGCCGCGTGCGAGGGCCGCGTGACGACCGTCGGAGCGTGAGCCTTTTGAGCCCGCCGACGATCCGTAATGACGAGCAGCGGATCGGACCCGGCCATTGCCCATGCCTGGGGAGGCTCACCCTTGCACACGTCACTCACGACCAACAAGGCACTTGGACAACATCGGTCCCCAAGGGAAAATCGGTTAGACACCACGTCAACTACGGTCCTTCGCACCGGCATTCGAAATTTCCCGCGCCGCGTGTCCGGCCTGCGCGCTCAGGCGCCGCTCGCGTACATCCGAACATGTACGCGACGGCGACGGCGCGGGCGAATCGCGCGTTGGCCGAGCTGCCCGACCAGTCCGTGGTCACCGACTTCTCCGTCGGGTGAAAGCGGTACCGCCGGTGTCGCCGCGGCCCCCGGAGCAGGAGCCGCCCCAGTGGCCGGCACCCGGCGCCAGAACCCACGGAAGCAACCGGCGGGTGAGATCTGCGTCACGTCGGGCCGTGTCGTGTCACATTCGGCCCCCTTCCGGGAGTCGCACTGGAGGAGCGCACCACAGGGAGGACTGTCATGCCCGAAAGGACCGATCACCCGGCAGGCGACCAGGCCGGCACCGCGACCCAGGTGTTCGTCGACCATCGCGAACTGG
Organism: Streptomyces sp. NRRL F-5122; assembly: GCF_001507435.1. Taxonomy (GTDB): domain Bacteria; phylum Actinomycetota; class Actinomycetes; order Streptomycetales; family Streptomycetaceae; genus Streptomyces; species Streptomyces lannensis. Next base: position 88,459 of record NZ_LMWH01000229.1, on the reverse strand, counting down.
TCTTCGCGATCGTCTACAACATGCTCGGCAGCGTCGCCGACACCGAAGACGTTCTTCAGGAAACCTGGCTGTCGTGGACCGGCCGCACGGCCCACGCCCAAGCCGACCGCATCGACAACCCACGCGCCTACCTGGTCCGCATCGCGGTCAACCACGCGCTCGCGCGACGTGCCGCCATCGCCCGCCGCCGCGAGACCTATGTGGGCCCCTGGCTCCCCGAGCCCCTGCTCGACGAGGCGGCACCCGACGAATCGGCCGAGCGTGCGGTGCGCTCGGAGTCGGTCTCGATGGCGCTGCTCGTGGTGCTGGAGTCCCTGACCCCCTTGGAACGGGCGGTGTTCGTCCTCCACGAGGTGTTCGGGTACGCCCATACGGAGATCGCGAACGTCCTGGACCGCAGTCCTGCGGCCGTTCGCCAGCTCGCACACCGCGCCCGCGCACACGTCCGCGCCCGGCGCCCGCGCTACCGGGCGCATCCACGAGTGCGTCAGGAGGCAACCGAGCGCTTCGTCCGGGCCTCGCTCGGCGGGGACATCGCCGCGCTGATGGAGATCCTGGCACCGGACGTCACCGTATGGGCGGACGGCGGCGGTAAGGCGGCGGCCGGCCTGCGGCCCGTGCGCGGCCGCGACAAGGCCGCACGTCTGCTGGCGGGGTACGCCACCCGGCGCGGGTCGGGCCTCGACATCCGCTACCGCCGGGTCAACGGCGACGACTCCGCGGTGGTGTTCGACGGAGACGCCCCGTACGCGGTGATGGTCATGGATCTGACACCCGACGGCGAACAGATCTCGGACGTCTTCATCGTCACCAACCCCGACAAGCTCACGCACGTACGACGGGGCGCGGGGACCGCGGCCGAGGAGGTGTCGGCATGACGACAGACGGACGAACGGCCGCACCTGCCTCCTCCGGGCAGCGCGTCGCGGACTGGTTCGACGGGCGGCTCGGCATCCACTCGCTGGGCCGGAAGTACCTGCGCAAGGTCTTCCCCGACCACTGGTCGTTCCTGCTCGGCGAGATATGCCTCTACAGCTTCGTGGTGCTGGTGCTCACCGGCATCTATCTCACGCTCTTCTTCCACCCGTCGACCACCGAGGTGACCTACCACGGCGGTTATGTGCCGCTGAACGGCATCCGCATGTCCGACGCGTACGCCTCGACGCTCCACATCAGCTTCGACGTGCGCGGCGGTCTGCTGATCCGGCAGATCCACCACTGGGCGGCACTGATCTTCGTGGCGGCGATGCTGACGCACATGATGCGTCACTTCTTCACCGGCTCGTTCCGCAAGCCGCGTGAGGTGAACTGGCTGTTCGGCTGGCTGCTGCTCGTCCTCGGCATCTTCGAGGGGCTGTTCGGCTACTCCCTGCCCGACGACGCTCTGTCGGGATCCGGACTGCGGTTCGTGAACGGCGCCCTGCTGTCGGTGCCGATCGTGGGCACGTATCTGTCGATGTTCGTCTTCGGCGGGCAGTTCCCCGGCCACGACATCGTCTCCCGCTTCTACTCCCTCCATGTGCTGCTGGTCCCGGGGATCATGGCGGCACTCGTCGTCACCCACGTGCTGCTGGTCGTCTACCACAAGCACACGCAGTTCGCCGGTCCTGGGAAGACGGAACGCAACGTCGTGGGCGCCCCCTTCTTCCCGGTCTACCTGGCGAAGGCGGGCGGCTTCTTCTTCCTGGTCTTCGGGGTGATCGCGCTCGTCTCCGCGGTGGCCACGATCAATCCCGTCTGGACCTACGGGCCCTTCCGCACCGACCAGGTGTCCACGGGGGCCCAGCCGGACTGGTATCTGGGCTTCGCCGAGGGACTGGTCCGCATCATGCCCGGCTGGGAGATCACCGTGGGCGGACACACGCTGATCCTCGGCGTACTGATCCCGGTGGTGGTGTTCCCCCTGCTGCTGGTCCTCATCGGGGTCTACCCGTTCGTGGAGGCATGGGTCACCAAGGACACACGCGAACACCATCTGCTGGACCGGCCGCGCAACCGGCCCCTTCGCACGGCGCTCGGCGCCGCATGGCTCAGCATCTATCTGATCCTTCTCGCGGGTGGTGGCAACGACATCCTGGCCACGCATCTGCATCTGTCCATCAATGCGCTGACGTGGACCATCAGGATCGCGGTGCTGGTCGTCCCGGTCCTGGTCTTCGTCGTGACCCGGCGTATCTGTCTGGCACTCCAGGCCGCGGACCGCGAACTGGTGGAGCACGGACGCGAGACCGGCATGGTCAAGCGGCTGCCGCACGGCGAGTACGTCGAAGTACGGCAACCGCTCTCCCCTGCCCGGCGGTACATGCTCACCGCGCACAGTCGTGACGGCGCGTCAGCCGACGGGCACCTCCAGCCTGCTGATGCGCACCGCGCCGTCGGAGGCACCAGGGTGGGCGCTGGTGAGGAGGAGACGGACGCGTGAACCGCGGACCGCGTCGAAAGTGATCACGGTGGGCGAGTCGGACGCCGTCGCCCAGTCCACGACCGCACCCTCGACGGGTGTGTACCGCCTGCCGTCCCAGACCGACACCTCGACCGAGGCGGGAAGGCTGTGGGTCGCGTCGAGCGTGAAGGACACCTCGACGCGGTCGAAGCGCCGGGTCCGGCCCCAGTCCACCGAGACCCAGTCCTTCGCCCGGGCACCGTTGAACGCGGGCAGCAGGGCGGTGGCCGACTTGGCGAAGGCGTTGGACCAGCCGGTGGCCGGGTTGCCGTCGAGCATGGCGGCGGGCAGCGTGTCGGTGCGGCCCGAGTAACCGGCGTCCGCCAGGGGGTAGATGGCGGCCGCCGGGTGGTCGGGCTCGAACACGGGCGCCGGGGTGGTCGCCCTCGAGGAGGCGCTGGTGGTGCGAACGGTGGTGGTGGCCGTACGCAGCCCGTCGGCACGGGCCGTCACCTTCAGCCGGCCCTCCTCGGTACCGCTCCGCACGATGGCAAGCGCCTTGCCGTGGAAGGCGGTTCGGGTACTCGCCTGGTACCGCTCGGCGCTCTCCTCCCGGCCGTTGTCCAGGCCCGCAAGAGATCCGCCGTTGACCTGGAAGCTCATCAGGTGCTCGGCGTCGGGCACCACCACGCCATGGGCGTCGACGACTTCGGCGGTAACGAAGAGGAGCGAGCGGCCGTCGGCGGCGAGCGACGAACGGTCGGGCGTGAGGCGAAGGGCGTGCGCGGCACCCGCGGTTCGCAGGACGTCGGTGGCGACGACCTTGCCCATGCGTCGCCCCACGGCCTTCAACTCGCCGGGCCTGTAGGGCACTTTCCAGGTCAGGTGGAGCTTGCCCGCACTGCCGTTTGGGCTCGTGTAGCTGCCGGGGTGGGGACCGTCCGTGAAGGTCTTGTCGTCGCCGGTCTCCTCGGTGGTCTCCAGGTACGTACGCCCGTCCGTGGTCGTCTTCGTGTCGAACGTCCGCGTCCCCAGTGACTTTCCGTTCAGGAACAGTTCGACGGTGTCGACGTTCGCGTACGCCCACACCTCGACGGTGTCGCCGTCCTCGTGGTTCCAGCTCATCGGCACCAGATGGACCATGGGCTCACTCGTCCACTGGCTCCGGAACAGGTGGTACATGTCCTTGGGGAATCCCGCCGTGTCGACGGCACCGAAGAAGGAGGCCTTGACCGGGAAGACGTTGTACGGCGTGGGCTCGCCGATGTAGTCGATGCCCGACCACAGGAACTGGCCGGCGAACCACTTGCGGTCCCGGTCCTTCTTGTGCCCGTACTCACCGCTCATCGTCCAGGAGGCGAGGTTGTTGTCGTAGGAGGAGGTCGCACGTCTGCCGGGCGTGTGGTTCTCACCGGTGTTGAGGTGCTCGGGCTCCTGGTAGGCACCCCGGGTCGAGGTCTCCGACGACGACTCCGACTCGAAGAGGAACAGGTGCGGATAGACGGCGTGCAGTGCGTCCACGGACTTGGCGGTGTTGTAGTTCAGGCCGAGCCCGTCGAGCTTGGCGAGCATCAGATCGGCTGCCGAGCCCTTGGCCGGAAGGTTCCGGTATTTGTCCGAACCGATGACAAGGGGCCGGGTGTCGTCCGCCGCCCGGATGGCGGTGATGATCCGGTCGGCCATGGCGAGCCCGGCGGTGGAGGTGGAATCGGGGACCTCGTTGCCGATCGACCACAGCACCACGGCCGGGGAATTGCGGGCCGCCAGCACCATCTCGGTGGCGTCCCTCTCGCACCAGTCGTCGAAGAAACGGTGGTAGTCGTAGGTCGTCTTGCCGGTGTGCCAGCAGTCGAAGGCCTCCACCATCATGACGATGCCCAGCTCCTCGCAGACCTGGATCATCTCCGGTGAGGGCGGGTTGTGCGAGGTGCGGAAGGCGTTGACGCCCATCGACTTCATGATGGTCATCTGCCGGCGTACGGCGTCGATGCTGATCGCGGCGCCGAGGGCGCCCAGGTCGTGGTGGAGGTCGACGCCCTTGATCTTGGCGTGGGCTCCGTTGAGGTGGAAGCCCTCGTCGGGGTCGAAGCGGTAGGAGCGGATGCCGAAGGTGGTGCGGTAGGTGTCCGTGCTCGTGCGGCCCACCCGAAGCTCGGTCTCCAGGGTGTAGCGCCGCGGGGTCGAGAAGTCCCACAACCGGGGCTTCGGGACGGTCAGTTCATGGGTCTCGGTCGTCGTGTCGGTGACGGAGACCGTGGACGACGTATGGGCGACCGTACGGCCGTCGGGGTCCGTGATCCTTGATCGGACCTCCACCTCCTCGACGGCGCCCGAGTCGTTGACCACCGAGGTCTGCACCCGCACGAACGCCCGCGACGTGGTGATCTCCGGCGTCGTCACATAGGTGCCCCAGCGCGCGACGTGCACGGGCTCGGTGATCACGAGACGGGCCTCGCGGTAGATGCCGCTGCCCGAGTACCAGCGGCTGCTGGGCAGCTGGTTCTGGACCTTGACCGCGATGACGTTCTCGGTGGTGCCGTCGGTGTGCACCAGATCGGTCAGGTCGAGGGCGAAGCCCGTGTAGCCGTAGGGGTGCCTGCCGACCTCGGTGCCGTTGCAGTAGACGTACGAGTCCATGTAGACGCCGTCGAACTCCACCGAGATCCGTTTGCCGGCCGAGCCGGGCGGCAGGGTGAAGGCGATGCGGTACCAGCCGAGGCCGCCTGGAAAGAAGCCCGTGCCGCTGGTGGTGCCGTGTTCCGTGGTGGGTGTCTGCTCGATGCTCCAGTCGTGCGGCACGGCGACCTGGCGCCACCCCGAGTCGTCGTAGCCGGGCGCGGCGGCGTCCGCGTACGCGCCCGTCGGGTCGGTGACACCGCCCGGGTCCACCAGCGCGAACCGCCAGCCGTCGCGCAGCGCGACGATCCGGCGGCCCGGTGTGCCCGTGGCCGCCGAGGCCGCCTCGACGGCGGCTCCTAGAAGTGCGCCGGCTGCCGGGGCTGCCGTACCGGCGATCAATATCGATCTGCGAGTGACCGTCATGGCGGCTCTCCCTCATCAGGGCCCAGAAGTACTCACAACTGATCGTGACCAAACAGATTCTGACGGTGGGCCACAGTCGTGCGTCAAGGGTCCGTCCCCACACTTTTGGCGCGCGGGTCACATCCGCTCGGTACGAAATCCGGCCACGCACTACGCTGGAAACACGAGTGATGCGCTTGGTCACTGGGAGTTCGCTCAAGGGAGTGGGGTCGATGAGCCCGGTCCATCCCTCAGGCGAGGCGGCCACGGCTCGGGCGGTCGTCGACGACAACGGCATCCTGGCTCAGTGGAACGAGCACGCCCGCCGGCTGCTCGGCTATGAGCAGGACGAGCCTGTGGGCCGTCCCGCCGCCGAGCTGCTCGTCCCGGGCAGCCCCGTGCCGCCGCACCCACCGGGCGGAGTCCGGTGGAGCGGCACGGTCGAGCTGCGGCATCGGGACGGCCACAGCTTTTCGGTGTGGCTGCTCGCCAATCACCGCCCACCCGAGCGAGGCGGCGGCTGGCTCGTGGTCGCACCGCTGGACGACGGGGCGCGTCGCGCGCAGGACGCGCTGGTCCGGAGCGCGATGACGTACCTGCCGTGTGCCATCGCGGTCTGTGACCACGACCTGCGGCTGTGCGGCGTCAACGAGGCGATGTCCGGTGTGATCGGGCTGCCCTCGGAGCGCATCCGCGGTCTTCGGATCTCCGAGGTCAGTCCCACGCCCGAGATCGAGTCCCTGGAGGACCAGGCGCGCGAGGTCCTGGAGAGCGGGCAGGGACGCGATGTGCAGACCTACCTGCGCTCGAGCGGCGAGGAAAGCGCGCACGCCTGGCTGGTGCGGTACGCCCCTCTGACGGACGGTGACGGCCGGGTGCTCGGTGTGTGCATCGCCTCACACGACTTCACCGAGCACTACCTCGCACGGGAGCGACTCCAGCTGGTCAACGAGGCGAGCGTGCGCATCGGCACCACACTCGACGTGACCCGCACGGCTCAGGAGCTCGCCGACGTCTGTGTGCCCGCTCTCGCGGACTTCGTGGCCGTGGATCTGCTGGATCCGCCGACCGACGGGTCCGAGACCTATCCGAGTTCGCTCACCGCACCGATCGCACTGCGCCGGACCGCCCACCAGTCCGTGACCGCCGGCTCTCCCGAGGTACTGGTCGAGCCGGGCGGGATCGGCCTCTACCCCGAGGGCTCACCGCAGACGGAGTCACTGATGGCCCGTCGGACGACGGTCGTGGCCGACGCGGCCACCATGCTCACCAAGTGGCTCGACTGGGACCCGGCCCGTCGCCGATGGGTGCGTGAGTTCGGCGTGCACTCGACCATGTCGGTGCCGGTCCTCGCCCGTGGCGGGACGCTCGGCGTGGCCGTGCTCACGCGCTACCGGCGGCTGGACCCCTTCACCGCCGACGACGTGCTCCTCGCCGAGGAGATCACTGCTCGGGCCGCCATCTGCATCGACAACGCCCGCCGCTTCTCGCGCGAACGCAGAACGGCGCTCGCTCTTCAGCGCAGCCTGTTGCCGCGCACCCTGCCGCGGACCGCCGCGCTGGAGGCCGCCTCCCGCTATCTGCCGGCCGCACGCGCCGGAGTGGGGGGCGACTGGTTCGATCTGATCCCGCTGTCCGGGATGCGGGTCGCCATGGTCGTGGGTGACGTCGTCGGCCACGGCATCCAGGCCTCGGCGACGATGGGACGGCTGCGCACCGCGGTGCGGACGCTCGCCGACATCGACCTGGCGCCGGACGAGCTGCTCACGCATCTCGACGACCTCGTGGTGCAGCTCTCCAAGGAGGCGGGACAGGACAGTACGACCGGCGAAGTGGGTGCCACCTGCCTGTATGCGGTGTACGACCCGGTCTCACGCCGGTGCACCCTCGCACGTGCGGGCCACCCCTCGCCGGTGATGATGGCGCCGGGCCAGTCGCCCCGGGACATCAAGCTGCCCGGCGGCCCCCCGCTGGGCCTCGGCGGGCAGCCGTTCGAGTCGGCCGAGATCGTCTTGCCCGAGGGCACCGTGCTCGGCCTGTACACCGACGGGCTGATCGAGACCCGCGATCATGACGTCGACGCCGGGCGCCTGCTGCTGTACGGGGCGCTCTCCGGGGCCCCGGCGGACCAGGGAACCGCGTCGGCCGCGGACTCGCTGGACGACGCCTGCGACCGGATCCTGCGCGCCCTGCTGCCCGTCGACGGGACGGCCGACGATGTGGCGCTGCTGGTCGCCCGCACCCGGGAGCTGCCCGCCGCACGGGTCGCGACCTGGGCCGTGCCCTCACAGCCGTCACGCATCGCGGCGATCCGCAAGGAGGTGGTCGGCCGGCTCGCGGCATGGGGGCTGAGCGAGGCCCTGTTCACGGCCGAGCTGGTGGTCAGCGAACTGGTCACCAACGCCGTCCGGTACGGCGAGCAGCCGATCCGGCTCCGGCTGATCCATGACACCGCCACGCTGATCTGCGAGGTCTCGGACGGCAGCCACACCGCCCCACATCTGCGAAGGGCCAGGACCTACGACGAGGGCGGCCGCGGTCTGCTGCTGGTCGCCCAGCTCACCCAGCGCTGGGGCAGCCGCCACACCACGGAGGGCAAGACGATCTGGGCAGAGCTGAACCTGCTCGAGGAGTGACGTCGCGGGACGCGCGCCTCAGTGGTGACGGCCCCAGCCCCGGTGCGACCCCCGGCCGTCGTGGTCTCCCCACTCCCCGTGACCGCCTTGGTCCCCCTGACCGTCCTGGTCACCTTGGTTGCCCTGGTCGCCCTGGTCGCCTTGGTCGCCCGGCGCACAGTCCCCAGCGGGGCACGTGTCCCGTCCCGGGTCGGAGGACGGATCCACCCCCGCGGCGGACCCGGGTGGGGCGGTCGGCTCCGCCGCGATCCTGGTCGCGTCGGAGGGCGCGGCAAAGGGGTCACCGCTCACGGCGGCGGAGGCGGCCGGGTCGAGCGACTGCATCTGCTGCGCCTTCGGGGTGTCGACCGCCCACCGCTGGGTGCCGTCCTGCGTGCGCGCCTTGGCCACCAGCCCCACGTCGGCCGTGGGCGCCGCGGGGGCCAGGGCGAGGCCCTGGTTCCAGCGTGGCACGATGACGCCCTGGAGGGTGAAGTCGTAGCGCACGTTCTTCGCCTCGGCCTGCGACTCGTCCGCGCACGCGGCGAGTTGGACCGCATAGCCGAGGTGCGAGTCCAGACACAGGCCGGGGTCGGTGGCGCTGCGCAGCAGACCGTCGGCCTCGTACGACCACTGCTGGGCCGCGGGCGAGGTGCAGGAGACCAGCACGGCCTCCGCGCCGACAACCGCTCCCTGCTGGTCGAGGCCGATGCACAGGCCGCTGTCCTGGTGGCGGAGCCGGCCGGTGAAGGCACCCGTGGGCACATCTGCGGCGGCACCGACCCAGGAGGGTGAAGCCGAGGCGCCTTCGGGCGAGCCACCCGGGTCGCCGGACGGTGCGCCCGCGCCCGTCGCGGCCTGCCCGTCCGCTCTCGAGCCGGACCACACCGCGAGCGGTATGAGGACGAGGGCGCTGACAGCGGCCACGGCGAGTGCGATCTGCCGGCGGTGCGGCGAGGGACGGGAAGCCTTGTGCGCGGCCGCGGAACGGGCGCGCAGAACGGCAGCGGCACCGAAGAAGCGCCGAAGTCCTCCGCCCGGGGCGTCGGGTGCCACGACCGCGGGTGCGGGGGGCTCGGGGACCGAGGTCGCGTGGACTGGGTCGATCAGCGGCTCTCCCCCCACCGGCCCGGGTGCGGACGCAGTCGCCGCCCGGGCCTGAGCGCTCTTGGCCTCCAGGTAGGCCTGTGCACCCCAGCCCAGCACACCCTCGGCAAGCAGGAGCGCGAGCCGCTTGTGGAAGCCGTCCAGTTGTTCGGCGGCGTTGTGGCAGTGCGCGCAGCCGTCCATGTGCAGCCGCAGATCGGGATCGAGAGGGGTGCCGTTCCGGCGCAGCGAGACGTCCAGCAGCCGGGCGTAGCGGCGGCAGCCCTCGTCGGAGGCGGACTCACGGTGGATGTCCAGACAGACCTCGCGCAGCAGTTCACGCGCCCGCTCGAGCCTCATCACCGCGTCGAGCGGATCGATCCCCAACAGGGCCGCGGGCACGGCCGGTTCCTCGCACTCGACCTCGACGTGCCACAGCAGACAGCGCGCGGGCTCGGGAAGCCGCTGAAAGGCGCGGGACACCAGCCGCCGGTTCTCGGATGGCAGCAGGCGCAACGCGGCGCGCTCGGCGCTGCCGGGCCGGGACCGCAGCTCCGGGTGGAGAAGCGAGCGGCGGTGGTCGGCGTCCCATTGGCCGGCCAGTCGCCGTACCGTCACGAGCAGTTGGGGCCGCCATGCGGCCGTGGGCCCGCCCTGGCCCGCCGAGTCCTCGAACAGCCGGGTGAACGCCGCCGTGGTGAGCATTCCGGCGGGATGGGCGCCGTCCGTGCACAACCGGGCGTAGATGTAGGCGGACTCCCAGTGGCGGTCGAGCAGTTCACCGACGGGATGGTGCACGGGTCTCTTCCCGGCCGACTTCTTCAGCTCGGCGGCAAGCTGTTCGTCGGTCGGGCCGTACGAAGGAATGGGGCCGGGGGAATTTTCCTGGACCCCCACGTGCACGTCCACGATCCTCCAAAGCCCACGCGGAAGTTCTTCGGTACAGACCTGAACAGGCACGGCCCGACCGCCCATGCGGGAAGTGCCCATGAGGTCATCAGCATTTCGAACATCCGCCCCGCAGAGTTGCCTCGAAGGGGGCGGCGAACGACAACGCCCGTATGCGCAGCGGAAATGGTCGAGGTCCACGCGCCGACGGTGACACCTTTTCACAGACCGCCGTGCCCCAACAAGAGACCCCCTCTCTTTCCCATTCCCATCCCCCCCCGGCACCTACTTGACAAAAAGTCAGTCAAACAGGAACCGGTCCCCTGAATTCCGGGACCGTCCGGCCGCTTACTCCCGGGAATTCACCTGCCGGCGCCTCGGCGCGGGAACGGTACGCACCGGGCGGGGTTCCGAAGCGCTGGCGGAAGAGCCGGCCGAAGTGGAACGGGCCGGCGAATCCCGAGGCACCGGCCACGCGGTCGACCGGTCTCCTCCAACAGCCGTGCCGCATGCCGCAGTCGGGCCCCGCGCAACACGTTCATCGGTGAGCACCGAACTGTTCGGTGAAAAGGTGCGCAAAAACGCGACGGGGAGAGCGAGACGCCTGCGGCGAGCGATCGCACCGTGTGCGGCGCACCCGGGTCGGCCGCGATCAGCGCCTCGGCACCCGCCCGGTCCGGCCGCGGTGCCCGTGGAGATGGACCCCGGCGGCTACCTGTTCTTCAACGGCAGCCTGGTACACCGCTCACAGCCGAGCCGGAGCACCGAACGCTTCCGGCGCTCCTTCATCGGCCACTACGCGGGCCGTTCCAACCTCCGCATCGGCCGCTGCTACCGGAACCTGACGATGGACGGCACACCCGTCGTACCGCCCGAGAGCGAGGGCGCGGACCCGTGCGGCTCTCAGTTCACGGCCGCGGAGCCGCACTGACGCCCCTCAGGCGGTGAAGCCGAGGACGGTCTCCGCGACCGCCCTGGGGTTCTCCAGCAGCATGGCATGCGTGGCGTCGACAGCGGCCACGGTCACCCGGTGCCGCTCCTCGGCCAGCGCATCGAGGTCCCGTGCCAGCCCCTTGGCGTAGGCGGCCATCATCGGTTCGAACCAGCCGAGGCCGGACACGGCCGGCTCCACCCGCTGGGCGCGGACCAGCAGCAGCGGTGCGGGCATCGCGCGGAACAGGGCGAAGAGGTCGAGGGAGTCGATCTCCGCGAGCATCTGCACGGCCTCGCCCCGGCCGGGCCGTACCTCCAGAACCCCGTCCTCGCGTTCGTGCACGGAGCGCAGAACGCCCGCCTCCAGCAGTTCGTAGGGAACGCCCAGCCGGTCGGACATCGCACGCTGCTCGGCGAGAAGCTCCTTCAGCCCGTCCGCGGACAGCTCCCTGCCCAGTCCCTCGGCGTTCAGTGCCCGGACCAGGCCCAGATGCCGCAGGACGTAGTCCGGATCAAGACCCATGTACTGGTCGGGGCGCCCCCAGCCGAATCCGTCGAGGTTCACGGCCCCGGGCGTCACCTCCGGGTGCTCCAGCGCGTAGAGCACGGCGAGCACGCCGCCCAGCGAGTGCCCGACGGGGAGGGCTGCGGGGATCCCGTGCGCCGCCAGTGCCCGCTCGAGGTCCCCCAGCACCGCGGGCAGACGCCATGGCCCGGACGGGGAGCGGCCGTGGCCACGCAGATCGACGGCCAGCACGCGGTGGCGCTTCAGCAGCAGGGGTGCGACGGCGGCCCAGTCGGCGAGCGTGCGTCCGGCGCCGTGCAGGAGCAGCAGCGGCGGACCCTCGCCCCCGTGATCGTGAATGGCCAGCTCGATACGGTCTCCGGTCATGGAACGACACTAAAGCGTCCACTCCTGACAGATTGGACATACGGGGCAAGAGGTTCCACGGCGCCGCTGCGGCAGCCGTATGCCGCGGCGGCGCCGGTGGGACGCCCACCGCCCCTCAGGTCCCCTTAGGCAACCTCACCGGCGTGAGCAGATCGAAGGCACGCTCCCACTCGAAGTCCGGGCGCCCGCCCTTCTTGTCCGTGCCCCCGGCGTAGGGCTCGCCGAACCGGACCCCCATGCCGCCCAGCCGTTCGAGGCTGGCACGGTAGGCGGGATGGGCCGCGAGCGCCTCGCTCACACAGGGCAGCGCCGCGATCGGGACGCCGAGGCCGTATGCCTCGCACAAGGTGCCCAGCGCGAGGGTGTCCGCCAGGCCGGCGGCCCACTTGTTGACCGTGTTGAAGGTGGCCGGAGCGACGACGATCGCGTCCGGAGCCGGGAACGGCCGTGTTTCGCCCGGCGTGCGCCAGGCGGACCGGATCGGGCGGCCCGTCAGTGTCTCGACCGTGCCGGTGTCGAAGAAGCGGAGCGCGAGGGGGGTGGCGACGACGCCGACCTCCCAGCCCCGCTCCTGTGCGGCCGTGATCAGTTTGCTGATGTCCTCGGCGATGCCCGAGGCGCAGACGACGACGTACAGAAAGGGCTTCGAAGCGACTTCGGTCACCTGAGCACTCTAGGGGGTGCCGACCCCTTCCCGCCGGGCCCCGAACGACCTCGGGTCCGGAATGACTGCTACGGTAGAGAACGCCGGTTCTCCCCGAGGGCGCCCAGGAGGGCTCGTACATGGACAGCGAAGTCGCCCGGGACCGCGCCCTGGACGCCGCGGAGAAGCTGTTCTACGGCCGAGGCATACACAGCGTCGGGATGGACGACATCCGCAGCACGTCCGGGTTGTCGCTGAAGCGGCTGTACCAGCTGTTCCCGGCCAAGGAGCAGTTGGTCGAGGCCTACCTGGAGCGGCGCGACGTGGCCTGGCGGCAGCGGCTGGCCGCCCATGTGGACCGATGCACGGACCCCCGTGAGCGGATCCTGTCGGTGTTCGACTGGCTTCGGCTGTGGTTCCTGGAGCCCGACTTCCGCGGCTGCGCGTGGATCAACTCGTACGGGGAGCTGGGTGCCACGTCCCCTCGGGTGCTCGCCCAGGTGCGCGCCCACAAGCAGGCGTTCAGGGCCTATGTGGCCGGCCTGGTGGCCGACGCGGAACTGCCCGAGCCGCTGGGCGGCCAGCTGTATCTGCTGGCCGAGGGTGCCATGGTGACGGCCGGCATAGAGGGCAGCGCGGAACCCGCCGTGCAGGCGGGGCTGGCGGCCGGTCTCCTGCTGGAGGCCTACCGGTAGAGCGGGACCGGTGCACGGCCCGCCAGTTCGGTCACCCGGTCCCGTGCCGCCGCGAACGAGGCCTCCGCCGACTCACGGAACGGGGCCAGTGCGGGAACGATCCCGGCGAGACAGGAGCCGCGTGGGGCCGGGAGCGTGGCCGAGCAGACGGTGCTGTTGCGCGCGAGGGCCCGATTCGCCCGGGTGGCGCTCGTGGACGGGGTCGTGGGCGTTGTCGTGGCCCTCGCGGGCGGTTGCTCCTGATGCTCAGGGTTCACGGTCGAGGACGGCAGCGTCACCTCGTACGAGGCGATCGGTGATCCCGTACGACTGCGGTGGCTCTCCCTGGCCGTCCTCGACGCGTGAGCGAACTCGACTCAGTGTGCGGGAGAGGTCTCGGCCCCCTTCTCGGTGACGGTGATGGCGCTCACCGGGCAGGCGCGCGCGGCCTCCCGCACCAGCGGGTCACCGCCGCCGTCCTCCTTGCCGGGCAGCAGTTCGCTGTAGCCGTCGTCGTCCTGGGTGAAGACGCCGGGCGCGGCGAGGGCACACTGGCCCGCGCCGATGCAGACGTCCCTGTCGATCGTGATGGAGATGTCGCCGGTCATGGAGTCAAGCCTCTTACCAGGTCACGGGGAGTTCCAGCATCCCCTGGATCGTGTCGCCGGGTTTGAAGGGGATCTGCTCCGCCGGGGCCGCGAGCCGCAGGCCGGGCAGCGTCTCGAAGAGGGTGTGCAGGGCGATCTCCAGCTCGGCCCGGGCCAGGTTCTGACCGAGGCACTGGTGGATCCCGAACCCGAAGGCGACGTGGTGGCGGGCCGGGCGATGCCAGTCCAGCGTGTCCGGCTGGGCAAAAGCCGCGGTGTCCCGGTTGATGACGGACGTGGAGAAGAGCACGCCCTCGTCGGCCCGGATGGTCGCACCCGCGAACTCGATGTCCTCGGTGGCCACCCGCAGCAGCCCGTCGGCGATGGACAGGAAGCGCAGCAGTTCCTCCACCGCGCCCGAGATCAGTTCCGGCTCGGCACGCAGTTCGGCGAGCTGCTCCGGATGGCGGAGCAGGGTGAACGTGCCCAGCGAGATCATGTTGGCGGTCGTCTCGTGCCCGGCGACCAGCAGCAGCGTGGCCAGGGAGACCAGCTGGGCCCGGTCCAGCGCGCCGTCGCGCAACTGCTCCTGGATCAGCTCGTCCAACAGCCCGTCCCCCGGCTCGGCGCGCTTTTTGTCGATCAGGTCCCCGAGATATCGGTCGAGCTGGTCGCGGGCGTCCTGGGTGTCGGCCGCGGACGGGCCGCGCAGCACACGGCGGGACTGCTCCTCGAAGAACTCGTGGTCGGCGTAGGGGACGCCGAGCAGGTCACAGATCACCATCGACGGCAGGGGCAGCGCGAACGCGCGCACCAGCTCGGCCGGCGGCCTCGCGGTCACCATGTCCGACAGCAGCCGGTCGACCGTCTCCTGGATGCGCGGGCGCATCGCGGTGACCCTCTTGACGGTGAAGCTGGGCACCAGCATGCGGCGCTGGTCGTGGTGCTCGGGGTCGTCGACTCCGAGCAGTGTGAGCCTGCGGTCGCGGGAGCGGGCGAAGCGCTCGTTGGTCATCGGGAACGCGGCTCGGGTCCGGTCGGAGGACAGCCGGGGGTCGGCGAGGAGCTGACGGGCGGCCGAATGCCCGGTGACCACCCACACGTCCCGTCCGTCGTACAGGGTGACCCGGCTCAGGGGCCTTCCCTCGCGCAACGGATCGTAGGCGGTCGGCGGGTGGTAGGGGCAGGTGCGGTCCTGGGGGAAAGTGACCGGTTCTGACGCGGTTGTAGCGGGTTTCATCATGAATGACCTCGCACGCGAAGATTCACCTCTTGCCGAGCTCCATTAGATGCCCAAGGCACCTACAGGGCCACCCGAAGTTCGGTCGAATGCCGCCGGATGCCCTGGGGGCCGAAACGTGTCTTCGGTCGGCCGGCTCGTGGCGCCGCGGCGCCGGGACGCGCCGCGTGCTTGCGCAAGTGCCATCGTAAACCGCTTGCCGGGGCCTTCGTCGTTCGCCAAGATCTGCGCATGCCGACGTTCGAAGCCCTTCTGCCGCCGAGCTCCGCCGCCGTCTGCCCGGTGGGACGCCGACAGCAGCCCGGCCGTCAGCGGAGGCACTCGCTCTCACCGTCATGACCGGCGCGCTCGTCGCCGGGCTGGTCGCGGGCTACGGCATCGCCGTGCCCGTCGGAGCCGTGGGCGCCTACCTCGTCTCCCTCACGGCCCGTACGTCCCTGCGGACCGGTGCGTGCGCCGCGCTCGGCGTCGCCAGCGCCGACGGGATCTACGCCCTGGTCGCGACCGCCGGCGGCGCCGCGCTCGCCGCAGCCCTGCAACCGGTGCTGGAGCCCCTGCGCTGGGTCTCGGCCCTGGTACTGGCCGCCCTCGCCCTGCAAGCGGCCGTGACCGGTCTGCGCAGGTACCGCTCCGCGGGAGACGCCGCCGCGGTCCCCGCGGCACCTCCGGGACCCGCGCGCGCCTATCTGGGGCTGCTGGGCGTCACGCTGCTCAATCCGACCACCGTGATCTACTTCGCCGCGCTGGTCCTCGGAAGTCGTTCGACCGATTCGGCAGGGCCGCTGGAGCAGGGGCTCTTCGTCCTCGCGGCCTTCGCAGCGTCCGCCAGTTGGCAGCTGACGCTGGCCGGGAGCGGCGCGCTGCTCGGCAGGGCGCTGACCGGGCCGCGCGGACGGCTGATGACGGCTTTCGCCTCCAGCGCGGTGATGGCGGCGCTCGCGGTGCGGATGCTGGTGGCGCCGAGTTGACCGGAATCACTCCCCGGCATGGGGGAACGCCTGGCCGATCCCTGTCGGGGCTGCCGTGTCGAACACGCGGTGCGGATGAAACCGTGAGCGGCTGGTGTTGAATTTCGACACGCGTGGTCCCAGGTATGGAACTCCCCTACCAGGACACCACGGACGTGACAGCAGTCGTACACGACGATGGGACGGATGCCATGCCTCTTGAGGGCGAGTACGAACCCAGCCCGACTCAGTGGGTGCGCGATCAGGTCGAGTTGTACGAGAGCTCGGGCGGCACCCGGGGGACGACGCTCCAGGACACGGGCTTGCCGGTGATCATCCTCACGACCCTGGGAGCCAAGAGCGGCAAGATCCGGAAGACTCCGCTCATGCGCGTCGAGCACGAGGGCCGGTACGCCGCGGTCGCCTCGCTGGGCGGCGCGCCCAAGCACCCCGTCTGGTACTACAACGTCACGGACCACCCCACCGTGATGCTCCAGGACGGTCCCGAGCGCCGGGAGATGACGGCCCGTGAGGTCACGGGCGAGGAGAAGGCGGCGTGGTGGGAGCGGGCGGTCGCGGCCTACCCGCCGTACGCCGACTACCAGAAGAAGACCGACCGTGAGATCCCCGTCTTCGTGCTGGAGCCGGCCGGGAAGTGAGCGCACCCACTGCGAAGGGCCGCACGGCTGCCCCCTTGCGGCCCTTCGCGGTCGCCGGAAAGGTCAGGCGGGCAAGGGCTGTTCGGCCCAGATCGTCTTTCCCTCGTTGGTCTGCCGGCTCCCCCATCGCTGGGTGAGCTGGGCGACCAGCAGCAGACCGCGGCCCCCTTCGTCGAAGGCGTGCGCACGGCGCAGATGGGGTGAGGTGGAACTGCCGTCGGTCACCTCGCAGATCAGCGAGCGGTCGCGGATCAGCCGCAGCTGGATGGGCGCGCCGCCGTAGCGGATCGCGTTGGTCACCAGCTCGCTGACGACCAGTTCGGTGACGAAGGCGACCTCGCCGAGGCCCCATTCGGCCAGTTGCTCGATTGCGCACTGACGTGTGATGGCGACCTGGGCCGGGTCCGGGGGCACGTCCCAGGTCGCCACCTGGTCGGCACCCAGAGCCCGGGTACGGGCCAGCAGCAACGCGACGTCGTCGCCCGGCTCGTCGGACAGCACCGACTTCACGACCTTGTCGCACAGGTCGTCCAGGGAGCCGCGCGAGGTCTGCAAGGCGCGGCACAGCTCGGTGGCGCCGCGGTCGAGATCGCGGTCGCGCCCCTCGATCAGCCCGTTGGTGTACAGGGCGATCAAGGAGCCCTCCGGCAGCTCCAGTTCCGTCTCCTCGAAGGGCAGTCCGCCGACGCCGAGCGGCGGCCCGGCGGCCATCGCGACGAGCCGTGCATCGCCGTCGGGCTGCAGGACGACCGGCGCCGGATGCCCTGCGGCCGCCAGCGCGAGGCGCCGCGAGACGGGGTCGTAGACCGCGTACAGGCAGGTGGCGCCCAGCTCGCCCACCTCCTCCTCACCGCTCTCGTCGGCCGCCAGGTGCGTGACGAGGTCGTCGAGGTGGGTGAGGAGCTCGTCCGGCGGCAGGTCGACGTCGGCGAGGGTCCGTACGGCCGTGCGCAGCCGGCCCATGGTGGCCGAGGAGCGGATGCCGTGTCCCACCACGTCGCCGACGACGAGGGCGACCCGCCCCCCGGACAGCGGGATCACATCGAACCAATCGCCCCCGATCCCGGCCTGCGATCCGGAGGGAAGGTAGCGGTGGGCGACTTCGAGCGCGGCCTGTTCGGCCAGCCCGCGCGGCAGCAGGCTGTGCTGCAGGGCCAGCGCGGTCGACCGTTCACGGGTGAAGCGGCGGGCGTTGTCGAAGCTGACGGCGGCCCGGCTCGCCAGCTCCTCGGCGAGGACGGCGTCGTCGGCCGCGTAGGGGTCCGGGTTGGCGATGCGCACGAACACCACCACACCGAGGGTGGTGCCGCGGGCCCGCAACGGCACGGTCACCATGGAATGGGCGCCCCTGCGAAAGGCGGGATCGCCGATGTCCTGTGCGTTGCGCTGCTGCACCCAGCGGTCGAAGTCGGGTTCCCCGGCCCTGCGCAGCACCGCCAGTCCCTCGCGCAGCGCTCTGACGGGCGGGGAGAGCGGGTGATAGGTGTCCGCGTCCCCCAGCCTGACCGCCGCTTCGGGGATGCCCTCGGTGACCGAGAGGTGGGCGATACGGCGGAGCACGATGTTGTCGCCGGCCGACTTCGGGGGTTCGTCCTTGTCGAGGACCCAGTCGATCAGGTCCACGCTGGCGAAGTCGGCGAACCGGGGAATGGCCACCTCCAGCAGTTCCTCGGCGGTCCGCACCACGTCCAGCGTGGTGCCGATCGCGGTGGCGGCCTCGTTCAGCAGCATCAGCCGTTGGCGCGCCCAGTGCTGCTCGCTGTTGTCCCAGGCCGAGATGGCGACGGCGGTCACCTGGTCCGAGGTGGTGTACACCGGCCACATGTCGATGGTCCAGGCACGCTTGCGGTGGTGCGAGGGGCGGTCGCGAAAACTCTCGTAGTGCACCGGGAGGCCGCTCTCCGCGACGTGGCGCAGATGGCTCAGGAACTGCTGGTCGTGATCGTCGCGGCGGTCCGCGGTGTCCGGGAAGTACTGTCCGGCGAGGCCGTCCGGATCGACCTCCATGAGCTCCCCGGCCCTGTCGTTGGCCCTGAGGAAGCGCTGCGCCGTGTCGAAGACGGACAGCGCCACCGGCGCCTGCTGGAACGCCTGGGCCACCAGCAGGTTCTCCTCGGACTCGGAAGCGGTGACCACCACGAAACCGACCGGGTCGCCGTCCGGGCCGGTCATGGGGACGGCGCTCAGGTGCAGCGGCAGGGGCTGCCCGTCCCGACGCCGCACCACGACCGTGCCGGTCAGAGCGGTCAGCGCCGGAGGTACCGTGCCCTCTGCGAGGAGATCCTGCGCCGCGCGTCCCACGACCTCCTCGGGCGGATATCCCGTCAGCCGCTGGGCACCTTCGCTCCATCCCGTCACCGTGCCCCGGGCGTCGACGATCGCCGCTGCGGCGACTTCCTCCATATGGTCCAGAATGATCCCTCGGATGCGTTACCTCAACCTGGCCCCCGCCTACCGGCCGCTGCCCGCCCGGGGCGGGATCCGGACGGCGCCGTGTTCGATCAGGCTCTCGGCGCAGTCCAGCACCGTCTGCCGCGCGGGACGGGGCTGCCAGCCGAGGACCCGGTGTGCCTTCTCGGTGGTGTGGCGGTTGCGCCGGCCGAGGGAGGGCGTGATCTCCCGCGGTGACGGGTCCCGGAACCTGGCCAGGAGCCGTACGACCACGTCCGGCACCTGCCGGGTGGACACCTGACGGCCCTCGGCCCCGAGGCCGTCGCGCAGGGCGTGCGCCATCTCCGACATCCACAGGAACTCACCCGTGGCGAGGAAGCGCTCCCCCGCGGCCTGCGGTGCGGTCATCGCCCGGACATGGACGTCGACGAGGTCCCGGACGTCCACGATCTCCAGGCCGATCCTCGGAATGCCGCGCATCTCCCCGGACAGCATCCGGCCGACGATGCCGACGGACCCGATGTTGCCCGTCGTGAGAACGGGTCCGAAAACCGCGCCCGGAAGCACCGTGGTCAGTTCGGTGGGGCCGTCGTGCTCCTGCATGAAGTCCCAGGCCGCTCGCTCGGCGACGGTCTTCGAGCGGCGGTAGGGGATCAGGGTCGGGTCGTCGGGGTCGGTCCACAGCGTCTCGTCGGTCACGCCCTGCGTGGCATAGGACGAGGGGCTCGAGGCGTTCGCCGCCGACGTCATCACCACACGCTTCACCCCGGCCGCGGTCGCGGCGCGCAGGACCCGCAGTGTGCCGCCGCGGGCGGTGGCCACGATGGTGCCCGGTTCGTTGGAGGCCGTCCCGAGCGGGGAGGCGACGTGGAGCACTCGGTCGACGTCGTTGAGCGCGGCGTCCCAGCCGTCGTCGTGTGTGAGGTCGGCGACGGCGAAGCTCAGCCTGCCGGCCGGGTCGACGACGGTCGAGACCGCGTCGGTGACGGCCTGCTCCCGGTCCCGGCCGCGCACCGTGGTCCGTACCTCGTAACCGCGCCGCAGGAGTTCGGCGACGCACCAACCGGCGATGTAGCCGCTTCCCCCGGTGACCAGAACCAATTCGGGCATGACTGTTCCTCCACGGTCTGGGTGGGATGTGCCAAAATGAAGCGGAGGCCCCTCCGCTATGCCCATCAACGTACCGGAGGCCCCTCCGCTTAGCAATTCGCACCGGACGGACGACTGACACCTGTGAACTCGCTGCCTTCGAAACCGACCCGCAAGGACGCCGTGGACAACCGGGACCGGATCCTGACCGTCGCCCGGGAGGCGTTCGCCGCCTCTACCGCCGCCTCGCTCACGGGGATCGCGAAGAAGGCCGGCGTCGGAATCGGCACGCTCTACCGCCACTTCCCCACCCGGGAAGCGCTGATCCTCGAGCTGTACCGGCACGACATCCAGCAGCTCATCGACCTCGCCCCAGCACTCCTCGCGGAGAACCCGCCCCTCACCGCCCTCCGGCTCTGGTTCGACGAAGTGGCCCGGTACGGACGGCTCAAGTACGGCGTCGCCGAGGTCATCCACGCCGCCACCAACGCCGGAGTGGACGACGAGTACTACGGGCCCTTCGTCGCCGCCATCGGCGTACTGGTCGACGCGGGGGCCGCCGAGGGCTCGCTCAAGCCCGGCCTCGACCCGGAGGACGTCCTGCTGCAGCTCAGTGTTCTGTGGCGCATCGATCCGGCACGGGACGGCGAGGCGAGAGCCGCACGCGTGCTCGGCCTCATCATCGACGGCCTGCGGGCCGCGCCCCCGGCGTCCGGCTGACCCCTCGCGCGGTTCCACGCGGCCACCGCGCCGGTGGCCGGCCGGGTGAGGAACGAGCCGGAATCACGGACGACCGGGGCATGATCCGCCCCCGCCGGGGCAACCGTCCGTCAGGCCCCGCCGCGCTCCCCCGTCGCGGCGGGGTCCGTCGTGTCGCCGTCCGTGCGACGGCCCGCCGCATGGATGGATGCGTCCGTGATGTCGAGGAAGATCTGGTCCGCCTCCGGCACGGCGTGCATGAGGGAGTGCCGGATGCGCATCGAGATCTCCTCGACCTCCTCGCTGTCGAGGCCGGGCACCACATCGACGCGGGCGGCCACCAGGATGGAGTCGAGGCCCAGCTGCATGGTGAGCAGTTCCTCCACGCTGTCGATCTCCGGCTGCACCCGAAGCAGCTGCCGGATGCGGTCGCTCAGCTCCGGATCGGCGGCCTGTCCGATCAACTGGTCGCGTGCGTCCCGCCCGAGGCGGTAGGCGACGTACACCAGAAGGGCGCCGATCGCGAGCGAGGCGGATGCCTCCCACACCACGTTCCCGGTGACCATGTGCAGCGCCATGCCGACCATCGCCAGCACCACACCCAGCACCGCCGTGCTGTCCTCCGCGACCACCGTGCGAAGCGCCGGGTCGCGCAGCCCCTGCGCGACCGTACCGCCCTGCCGGTGCACCTGATGGAGGGCCCGCACCAGGGAGACGCCCTCCGACACCAGCGCGACCGCCAGGACGACGAGGCCCGCGACATAACCCTCGTGCGACTCCTTCGCGCCGCCCTGCAGTGCCTCGAAGCCCTGGAAGAAGGAGAAGCAGCCACCCATCACGAAGATGCCGACGGCAGCCAGCAGTGACCAGAAGAACCGCTCCTTGCCGTAGCCGAAGGGATGTCGCCGGTCGGCCGGACGGCGGCTGCGGCGCAGGGCGGCCAGCAGGAAGACCTCGTTCACGCTGTCGGCCACGGAGTGCGCCGCCTCCGACAGCAGGGCGGGCGACCCGGCGAACAGGCCGCCGACGGCCTTGGCGACGGCGATCAGCAGATTCGCGCCGAGGGCCACGAGCACCGTGACCCGTGTCTTTCGGTCCGAGGAGCCGTGGCGCGCGGGAGGCCCGGGCCGGGGCTCGTCGCCACGCCGGGGCTCGCGCCCGGGGGAAGTTGTGTCCAGCCGTTTCGCGTCCGAGGAAGTACCACTCACTTCGCCCGATTGCCCCTCTTCGCGCGTCTCACACGGTGCTCAACACACCGGCGGGGGAACCGATCGGCGCGGAGCCGGTACGTGTTTGGTGACACCGTCGGCTTCGACCGTATCGGGGGCACCTGTAGGGGGCGCGGCGAGAACCGCAGTCGGCAGAGGAGAGATACGTGGCGAGGAACAAGAAGACCAAGGCGAAGCTTCCGCTCGTCTACCGGCCCGTCGGGTTCGCGCTCGGCTGGGTCGGCGGAACCCTCGCGGGAATGGCCTTCCGCAGGACCTGGAAGGCGATACGCCATGAGGACGATGCGCCCGACGCCCTGGACAAGGACCGCGGCTGGGGCGAGGTGCTGATCGCCGCGGCGATCCAGGGCGCACTCTTCGCCGTGGCCCGCAGTGCCGCGGACCGGACGGGCGCGAAGGCGATCGAGCGGTCGACCGGTGTGTGGCCGACCGTGGGGAAGGGCGGCCGGGACTGACACCCCCTTCGGGGCCCCAGGCGGCCCGCCGCTACACAACGACGGGCCGCCTGGGGCCTGTCGCCCCGCTCGGGTCGGCTGAGAGAGACTGCGTTTTTCAGCCGCCAGGAGCGGCGCCTGGGCGTGGGAGGGCGGCGACGCGGAGCGTCGGCCACCGTCGACGACGCGGCGGACGCGTGTGCCACGTCCCGGGACAGCGCACCTAGCCCTGCTTCGGCGCCGTGGCCCGCCTGAGGCGCAGGGTGAAGGAGTGCCCGGCTGGGTCGCAGCAGCCACGCTCCTCGTACGGCCCCGCCGCGTCCTTGGCCTCCAGCGGCCGGCCCCCCAGGGCGACCACCTTGCGCTCGGCCTCGTCGAGGTCCTCGACGAGGAAGTCCAGGTGGGCCTGGAGGGAGTTCTCCGGGCGGGGCCAACTCGGCGGGGTGGCGTTCACATCCCGGCGGAACGCCAACCGCATCCCGTCGGCGGCCCGTATCTCCACTCGGTTCGCGGTCGCGTCGACCTCCTCCGCGTCGAGCAACTCCCTGTAGAAGACCGCGAGTTTCTCGGGTTCGGCGCAGTCAAGGACCACGACGGACGCCACCACCACTGTCATGCTTCCTCCGTTGGGAATCCGGGGCGGGGGGGGCCCCGCCCGCATACGTTCCCCGGGTATCCCGGTCCCCCCGATTCAGTCGAGGACGAGCCACTCGCCGTCCCGCATCAGATCGCGTCCGGGCAGTTCGTTCGCCTCGCGCCACGCCTGGACGCGGCGCGGCGTGATCCTGAAGTACCGGTAGACCGTGCCGAGTCGGCGGGGATCGAACCCCGTCTTCGCCGCGAAGGAGTCACCGACCCCCTCGGTCAGTTCGGCGGGTTCCAGCGCCTGCACCGCGCCGTCGATCATCACCACGTCCCGGGTGGGCCCGATCCCCAGGCGTACGGTGCCGGTCTTGAGCAGGTTGCGTCCGGTGGGGCTCTCCGCCGGGGTGGCGACCAGCAGGGTGCCGCCGTCCCAGAGGTAGGAGAGCGGGACGAGGTAGGGGCTGCCCCCGGCAGTGTCGGCGGTGGCGATCCAGGCGTCGACGTCGTGCTCCAGCCGGTGCAGGGTGTCGTGCGTGCGCTGCCGGGCGGTACGGGCGGGCGGGTTCATCTCGATGCGGCCTCCTCATCGCGGTCGTCACGGGAACGACGTACGGGAGCCTGCCCGTGTGACACCCGGCCCGGGCGAAAACCCCTGAACGCTGCCCCGCTATAGTCCTCCGGTCATCATCCTGGACACCTGTCCAGGAAATCAGTGAACCTCGGGTGGGGACGTCGACACATGGAGATCCTGGCGAACGTGCTGGTCGGATTGGTGGCCGCCCTGCACATGTACATCCTGGTGATGGAGATGTTCCTCTGGGAGAAGAAGCCCGGACGCGGACTGCACGGTTTCGAACCGGAGTTGGCCCGCGCCACCGCGCCGATGGCCGCCAACCAGGGTCTCTACAACGGCTTCCTGGCGGCGGGTCTGGTGTGGGGGCTGATCGCCGGTGATCCGACGGGCTTCCGAGCGCAGGTCTTCTTCCTGGTGTGCGTGGTGATCGCCGGCGTGTTCGGTGCCGTGACGGCCAACCGCCGGATCCTGTTCGCCCAGGCGCTGCCCGGCGCCCTGGCCCTGGCGGCCGTGCTCGCCGCGGGATGAGCGTGGTTCCGGCACAGGATCCTCGAGCGGCCCGCACCCGCACACGGCTGCGGGAGGCACTGCTGCTCGAATGCTCCGAGCGTCCCCTGGAGAAGGTCGGGGTGGCCGCCGTAGTACGGCGGGCGGGAGTCGGCCGTGCCACGTTCTACCTGCACTACGCGGACCTGGAGGCGCTGGCGGTCGACGCCTGCGCCGACGTCGTGCGGGAGGCCGTGGACGCACTGCACGCCTGGAGCGGCCGCCCCGATCCGGTGCACGCCCCGCCGGCGCTCCATGCCTTCTTCGCCGGACTCACCTCGCACAGAGCCCTCTACCGCGCCCTCCTCGCCCCGGGTGGCGGCGGTCCGCTCGGCCGCGTCCTGCACCGGGATCTGCGCGCCCGCAGCCTCACCGAGCGTGAACGGGCGGGAGCGGTCGACGCGCCCCTGGTCGCGTCCGCCGTGGCCGCCGCCTTCACGGGCGTGCTGGCCGACTGGCTGCACGGGCTCGTCGAGGCGACCCCGGATCGGATCGCCGACCACTCCTGGCAGTTGCTGGTCGCCCTGCACCGCAGCAGGTGAGCGGCGGTCGTCAGCGGGCCGCCTGGAAGGTGCGCCGGTAGGCCTGCGGTGACACGCCGATGGCCGCATGCAGATGCTGGCGCAGGGAGGCTCCCGTCGCGAAGCCGACCTCGCCCGCGATCTGGTCGACCGGCAGATCGGTGGACTCCAGCAGATGGCGGGCCCTGGTCACGCGCTGCTGGATGAGCCAGCGGCCGGGGCTCATGCCGACCTCCTCGCCGAAGCGGCGGGCGAAGGTGCGCCGGCTCATCCGGGCATGACCGGCGAGGTCAGCCAGTGCGAGCGGCTCTCCGAGGCGCTCCAGAGCCCACTCCCGGGTGGCGGCCGTGCCGGCGGCCGTGGACTCCGGCACGGGCCGCTCGATGTACTGGGCCTGGCCGCCGTCCCGCCACGGCGGTACCACGCAGCGCCTGGCCACCTTGTTGGCCAGTTCGCTGCCGTGGTCCTTGCGGATGACGTGCAGGCAGACATCGACACCGGAGGCGGCTCCAGCGGAGGTGAGGACCCTGCCGTCGTCGACGAAGAGCACGTCCGGGTCCAGGGCGATGTGCGGGAAAATGCGCCGGAAGTCCTCGGCGAGCTGCCAGTGCGTGGTCGCCTTCCGGCCGTCCAGGAACCCCGCGGCGGCGAGAACGAAGGCTCCGGTGCACACGGAGACGACTCGCGCCTCGGGACGGATGTGCGCCAGGGCGGCGAGGACCTCGGCAGGGAGCTCCGCGGTGATGTGGGGTGGCGCTATGGCCGCGACCACCACGGTGTCGGCCGTGGCGAGCACCTCGGGTCCGTGCTCGACCGCGATCGTGAAGTCCGCGTTCGTACGGACGGGCCGCCCGTCCACCGAGCAGGTCAGCACCTCGTACCGGTCGTCGGCGGCACCGAAGATCCGGCTGGGGATGCCCAGCTCGAAGGGGTACACGCCGTCAAGCGCCAGGACCACGACTCGCTCTGCTCGCTGCATGGCACGATCTTATCGAAGCTTGGCAATTGTGCCATTTCTCCGGAGGGCGGGCACGGGCACGCTGGGACACCATGAGCACTGTGAACATCATGCGAGCCGTCAGCCAGGACGTCCTCGGCGGTCCCGAGGTCCTGAAGGTGGTGGAGGTGGAGCGCCCCGCACCGCGCCCCAACGAGGTGCTGATCCGGGTGCGCGCCGCCGGACTCAACCCCACCGACTGGAAGCACCGCGCCACCGGCGGATTTCTCGGCAAGCCTCCGTTCGTCCTCGGCTGGGACGTCTCGGGCGTGGTCGAGGAGACCGGAATCGGTGTCGCCACCTTCAAGCCCGGCGACGAGGTCTTCGGCCTGCTGTCCTATCCCTTCGGGCACGGCGCGCACGCCGAGTACGTGTCCGCCCCGGCCCGCGCCTTCACGCACAAGCCGTCGTCGATCGACCACGCCCAGGCGGGCGCCCTGCCCCTGGTCTCCCTGACCGCCTGGCAGGCCCTAGTCGAGACGGCGGGCCTGCAGCGCGGGCAGAAGGTGCTGATCCATGCGGCCGCCGGCGGAGTGGGGCACGTGGCCGTGCAGATCGCCAAGGCACGCGGCGCCCATGTGATCGGCACGGCGAGCGCCGGCAAGCACGATTTTGTGCGCGGACTGGGCGCGGACGAGCTGATCGACTATCACGACACCGACTTCGCCGAAGCGGTACGGGACGTCGACGTGGTCCTGGACACGGTCGGCGGCGACTACGTCCAGCGTTCGCTGCGGACACTGCGCAAGGGCGGAATCCTGGTCACGATCCTGCCGCGGGGATCGAAGGAGCTGGCCGGGCAGGCGGAGGCACTCGGCGTGCGCGCCACCGAGATGCTGGTCGACGCCGACCGCCACGGCATGAGGACGGTCGCGGAACTCGTCGAGGCCGGGAAGCTGCACGCCACGATCGCCGGGACCTTCCCGCTGGCCGAGGCCGCCAAGGCGCATGAGCTGGGCGACACCGGCCGGACGACGGGCAAGTTGGTGCTGCTGATGGACTGACGACCGGGGTGCCGAGGGCACGTCGCCAACGTCGGTGTGTCCTCGGCGTCCGTCGAGCGTCGTAGTCCCGCCACGCACTTCATCGGACGCCCCGCCCGCATTTCGAAGACATATGTCAATCGAACATGCTGAAATTCACTCTAGCGAGGGTAACTTGCAGGGGGGCGAGGAGTCGGTTGGAGGCGATGTCGACGTGCATCACGACCCTGCACCGCTCACCCGGCACCTGCGCATCCATCGGGACGGCGGTCATCTGGTGCTCGAGTTCCACGGTGAGATCGACGTCGCCGCGGCGTCCGAGATCACACCCTTCCTCGACTCCGCGACCGGCCGTCCCACACCGCGGGTCGTCATCGATCTCCGCCCGGTGGAGTTCTTCGACTGCTCCGGGTTACGTCTGCTCTTCCGGGCGCGGCGCCGTGTGCTCGCACAGGGCGGCACGCTGCACCTGGTCTGCACCGAGCCGCTGACCCTGCGGATCCTGCGGATCACGGGACTGGCCCAGGTGCTGCCGCCGTCGGCGTCGGTGGCGGAGGCCCTCAGCCGGCCGGAGGCCGCGGGTTCCGTGGAAACGGGCTGAGCCTGCGGGAGCAGGCTCGCGGGCGCGGCAGAGGCGCACACACCCGCACACGAACGAAGGCGACGGGCCTGTCGGCAGGCCCGTCGCCTTCGTTCGTGCCGTACCAGGACGGCGTCAGACGGAACGGCGTCCGATGCGGCGCAGGAGCAGCAGGCCCATGATCACCAGGACTCCGCCGATCGCCGCCGGCCACAGCTGCGCGCCGGTCTCGGCCAGTCCGCCCGTGACCGCCTGAGGCTCGGTCTGTGCCGGAGGAACGGACGTGTCCCCGCCGCCGGCCGGTGCCGCGGCCGCCGCGGTGTTGTCACCCGTGACCGGAGCCTGCCCCGTGTTGTCGTCGCCCGCGGCGCTCTGGGGCGCTGCGGACTCGTCGTTCGGCGCGGACTTGGGGGTCGTGTCGACCTTGGGGGTGGCGCCGCCGTGGTCGACGTGCGAGCCGCCGCCCGCGCCTTCGCCGCCCGGGGTGGCGTCAGGTGCGTTGCCGGGGGTGTCCGCCGGGGGCTGCTCGGTCTGGTTGCCGCCGCCGTTGTTGTTCCCGCCGCCACCGTTGTCGTTGCCGGTTCCGCCGCCGTTACCGCCGGCACCGTTGTCGTCGCCGGTACCGCCGCCGTTGCCGGGGGCGCTTCCGTTGTCCCCGCCGGAGGAGGGCTCCTCGGACGGTGCGGACGTGGCCGGCGGCTGGTCGTCGGCGCCGCCGCCGCACTGCCGGCCGTCGTTGATGCAGCCGACCACTTGGTTCATCAGATCGTCGGTCATGACGTTGATGAAGTCGTCGTGGTCGGTGATCGGCTTGTGCAGCTGCTCCGGGAAGCCGTCCACCGCGTAGGCGTTCTTGACCTGGCCGTTGTCGATGCTCGGCTGCGGTGCGTCGTACACCAGACGCATCGTCAGCTGAGGGATCGCCTTGAAGCCGTTCTGGCAGTTGCCGCCCGCGTCGGCGAAGGCCACATGCGTACGGTGGTTGGCGCTGTCGATGTTCTGGCCGTCCCAGCAGCTCTGGAACGCGAACGACCGCACCACCTGGCTGCCCTGCGGGCAGATCGGGTACTTGTCGGTCAGCTGCACCTTGTCCTCGAAGCCGGTGCAGCTCCAGTGCGCGTTGGCGTTCGCCGGACCGTTGGTGAACGCCTTGGCGTCACCGGTGATGATCCGCAGGAACCGCGGCATACCGACGACCTCACCGGTCGGGCTGCCGACGAACTTGATCTCGGCCTGCTTGGCCACCAGGATCCGGCCGACGTTGCCTTCCTTGCCGCCGCCGTCGGCATCCTGGTCGAAGTCCTGGGTCCCGTCCTGCACACGCAGCACCGGCCAGTAGTACGACGACTTGTCGCCCTGGTTGTCGCAGCTCGTCTCGGCGGCGGCGAAGGTGTCGTTGGTGGCGAAGGCGTCGTTGGACTGGTTGCCGACGTAGTCGTGCAGGTGGTGCGCGCCGTTCTTCACGCCGGGAGCCACGATGACGTTGTCGGTGTTGTGCTTGCCGTTCTCGTTTACACCGCACTTGGTGACGAACTCACCGGTCGACGCCCCGGCCTGCGGTGCGGGCTTGCGCACGTTGGGCTGCACGGTCGTGACGTCCACGAAGTCGGAGGCGACGGGTCCGCTCACGGCCTGACCGCCGTCACCCTGCTGCTGGCCGGCGTCCTGGCCGCCGTTGCCGTTCTGCTGCTCGCCTCCCCCCTCGCCGTTCTGGCCATCGGCGGGGGGCTGGCCCTGGTCTGCCGCCATTCCCGTACAGGCCGCCATGCCGTCGACGGCGCCCGGTGCGGTCGCGCCGGCCTTCTGGTAGTCGGCCTTGATGCGGTCGATCACCGCGGAGCGGTTGTCCTTGAGCGGGCCGAGAATCTCGTTCTGCACGTAGTTCGCGTCGTCGGCCTGCGCCTGACGCGTCGAGGCCAGCCGCTCGTAGGCCTCGGTGATCTGCTTGTCGAGGGTCGACAGCTCCGTGTCGACGTTCTGCTTCGCGGCGTTCGGCACGTCGGTCAGCTTCTGGCCGACGTCCGGGCAGTCGATCGTGACGGTGCCCGACTTCACCTGGTCGGTGCCGTTCTGGTTCGCTCCCCCGCCCCAGCTTTCGCTCGCCGAGGCGTAGACGTTCGCCGCTACCAGTCCCCCTCCGCCCAAGATCAGCGCGACCGCTGCAAAGGTCGCGCGCCGTGCGCCTGTCGGGCGTCTGCGCGAGTTGCGTCCCACGGGAGTACTCCTACACGTCATGGCGGTCCGGGCATGAAACATCCCCTTCCCTGTACGCAGACGCGTGCGGCCGTGTTCAAACACATCGCCAATTCACAGCCGCCTCAAAGGCGATACTGCCCATCACCCCAGTTCACGGGTCACACACACCACTTCAGAATCTTGACAACTCCCCCACGCTGCGGGGCTCGTGAAGACCCGGATTCGCCGTGTTGCCGCGTCGATGGCTTCGGATGCCTCGGGATTCTCATGGTGCCGCTCGGTCCACCGCTTCCGAGCCGTCCCCGGCACTGAGCCAAGTGCGCCCGGGCTGCGGGGCGGTCACAGCGCTAGTCGATCCGTGGCTCGCCGAACAGGGCACTGACGGACTCGCCGTTGTGGATGCGGCGCACCGCTTCGGCCAGGGCGGGCGCGATGGACAGGATCTTCAGCTTCCCGGTGCGCTCCTCGACCGGGACGGGGACGGTGTCCGTGCACACGATCTCCAGGACGTCCGGCTGCTCGCTCAACCGCTTCAGGGCACCGGCCGCGAACAGGCCGTGGGTGCACGCGACGCGGATCGATCGCGGCCCCGACTCACGCAGCCGCTCGAGGAGTTCGAGCACCGTACTGCCCTTGGCGATCTCGTCGTCCAGCACGATCACATCCCGCCCGGCGACATCGCCTATGACGGCGCTGATGCTCACCCGGTCGTCCGCATAGCGCTGCTTCGCGCCGGCCGCCACCTGTGCCCCGATCATCCTGGCGAAGGCCGCCGCCTCCTTGGCGTTGCCGAGGTCCGGGGACACGACGGTCGCCCGGGAGAGGTCGTACTTGCGGAAGTGCGCGGCCAGCTCGCGCCGGGCGTGCAGATGGTCGACCGGCACCGAGAAGAAGCCGTGCACCTGCGGTGAGTGCAGCGTCATGGCGAGGATCCGGCCGGCTCCTGCGGCGACCATCAGATCGGCCACCAGCCGTCCGCCGATCGAGATCCGCGGGGCGTCCTTCTTGTCCGAGCGGGCGTAGGAATAGTGCGGCATGACCACGGTGATCCTCCCCGCGGAGGCGCCACGCGCCGCGTCACACATCAGCAACAGTTCGACGAGGTGTTCCTGCACCGGAGTGACCAGCGGCTGCACCAGAAAGACGTCGCGTTCACGGCAGTTGGCCTGGAGCTGCACCTCCAGGCAGTCGTTGGCGAACCGGCTGACCCGCACCGGACTGAGCGGCACGCCGAGGTGCGTGCAGACATCCGCCGCCAGCCGGGGATGGGCACTGCCGCTGAAGACGGCGATGTCACGCACGATCCGCTCCTCGCACGATCGGTCCTCGTGATCCGGTCCTGTCACAACCCGATCCCGGCACGTTTCGGCGTGACCATGATCGGAAATGGGTCTGCCGCCACATGCTACTGACCACCTCCCGAGGCCGCCTCCGGAGATCGCCCACCGCACCCTTCGACGCACCGGACACCGCAGGTCGTCCGGGGCTTCGGGGGAACCGTGGCGGCGGTGTCCTCGTCTGATCATCGCACCCTTACCGTCGACCTCTGCGAGCCCCAACACCGTGTTCCTGCAAGGGACATGGCGGGCACCCGGAATACAGAAAGGAGGACTGTCGACATGACGACGTCCACGAAGCAGGCCCCCGAACCGACGTCCGTGAAACGCCCGATGTCCGGGTGGACCAAGGCGGTCATCGCCATCGTCGCGGTACTCGCGGTGCTGTTCGCCGGGCTGCGGCTGAGCGTGCTGCCGGGGCTGCGTGACCTGTTCGGCACGGAGACGCACGACCGGTCGGGCCCCACGCTTCTGAGGTCCATACAGGACATGAGCCGCTACGAGGCCGCGTCCGGGAACTTCCAGGTGGTCGTGGACCTGGAGAAGGATTCCAGGTTCCTGCCGTCGGCGATCCGTGGTACCCGCACGCTCTACGTGGGTGCGGGAACCGTGGACGCCTACGTCGACCTCGGCAAGGTCGGCGAGAAGGACGTGTCGGTCAACGACGACCGGACGTCCGCCACGCTCCGGCTCCCCCACGCGGCGCTGGGCAAACCCGCCCTCGACGCCGACCGCTCCTACGCCGTCTCCAAGCAGCGCGGTCTGCTGAACCGCCTCGGCGACCTCTTCTCGGACAACCCCAACAGCGAACGCGCCGTGCAGAAGCTGGCCGTCCAGCACATCGGCGAGGCCGCCAAGGACAGCGAGCTGACCGACCGCGCCGAGACGAACACCACCAGCATGCTGGAGGGACTGCTGAAGTCCCTGGGCTTCAAGGAGGTGAAGGTGTCCTACGGCACCTGAGCGACGCACGGGGCGCCGTCAGCCCGCCGGGAGTCCCGGCAGGACGAGCGCCCCGAGCAGTGCCGCGCCCGCCAGCACCCACGCCACGTAGTCCCCGATGTGCCCGGACTGCATTCGGCGCAGGGGCAGCGTCCACCGCCGCTCGCCCAGCGGTTCCGGGCGGGTGACGGCGAGCGCGGCCAGCCCGACCGCGAGGGCCGTGGAGAGCACTCCCAGCAGGACGCCCGGCACGCCCCAGTGGGGTGCGGCGGGCGCACCGCCGGACCCCGTCTCGTTCACGGCGTGCGCCACGGACCCGGCGAAGCCCGGGACCACGCCCACCGCGAGGGACGCGGCCAGCAGCAGGGCGGGAACGGCGGTCATGGTGTCCGGGATCCGGCTCAGCCGGTGCCGGGTCTCGGGCTCCTCACCGGTCCCCGTGGTCTCGTAGGAGTTCCCGCCGTGCGGCTTGGGCCCGAGCCCGTAGAAGACCCGCGCGGCCACCCTCAGCACGGCGCCGGCCGTCACCGCGGACACCAGGACGTACAGCACGGTCAGTGGCACTCCCACCGCCTCCTCGATGACGGACTTGCCCAGGGACGTGCCGAACGGCGGGAGTCCCGCGAGCGCCAGTCCGCCGACCACGTACATCACCGCCACCCCGCGCAGCGGCCGGGCGCGGCCGTGCAGGGCGAGCTCGTCGACCGAGCCGAACCGGTCGAGGAGTACGCCGGTGCAGGCGAACAGGGCGGCCTTCACGCCCGCATGGCCGAGCACGTACAGAGCCGCCCCGTCGTCGGACTCGGGTCGCAGGGTGCCCACGGCGATGAGGAAGAGGCCGGTGTGCGCGACGGTCGAGCAGGCGAGCATGCGTTTGACATGCCGTTGGTACCAGCACATGACGGCGCCGACGACCCCCGTCAGGACGCCGAGCACGACGAGTGCCCGTTCCAGGTCGGGGACCGGGACACCGCCGGGTCCCGAGAAGATGGTCCCGTACACGCGCCAGACCCCGTAGACGCCGAGTTCGACCATGACACCGGACAGCAGCATGCACACCGGGGTGGGGGCGACGGCGTGCGCGTCGGGCAGCCAGAAGTGGAAGGGCACGGCCGCGGCCTTGACCAGCAGTCCCGTCAGTACGAGGACGAAGGCGGCGAGGGTCAGTGCGTCGGGGCCGCGGTGGGCGTCGAGCCCGCGGCCGATCTGCGTCATCGTGAGTTCGCCGGTGCGCGCGTACAGCAGCGCGATGCCCATGAGCATGGCGTACGCGCCGAGGGAGTTGACCACGCCGAAGGTCAGCGCGCCCTGAACCGCCTTGGCCTCCTCGACGCGGGTACCGGTCAGGGCGTAGGCGACGGCACTCATCAACTCGAAGAAGACGAAGGCGTTGAACAGGTCGCCCGTGATCGCGAAGCCGCACATACCGCCCTGGAACAGCAGCATGAGAGCGGGGAAGGAGCCCGCGTGCCGTCGTGGCGACACGTCGAAGTAGTGCCAGGAGTACGCGAGCGCGGCCACCGTGAGCAGGGACGCGAGCGCGGCCAGTCCGAGCCCCGGTCCGTCCCCGACGAGGACGATGCCGACGCTGCGGCCGTTGACCGGCGTCCAGGCGCCGAGCCATTCGATCAGAGGCGGCGAGGAGTCGAAGCACAGCCATACGGCCAGGCCCGCGGTGCCCGCCGAGACGGCGCACCCGATGCTCTCGGCGGCCATCCGCGGCAGTCGGCGTCCGCAGGCGATCAGCAGGGCGGCGCCGAGGACCGGAGCCGCGACAAGGAGCGGCAGCAGATGATTCATCAGCCGCGCAACTCCCGCAGCTCGTCGGGGTCGACCGTGCCATGGCGTTTGGACACCTGCATGACGAGGGCGAGCAGCAGCGCGGTGACCGTGGCGCCGACCACGACGTCGGTGAGGGTGAGTGCCTGCACGACCGGGTCGACGACGGGACGGGAGCCGGGCTTGATGTCGGAGTACACGGGTGCGGTGCCGCCGTCGCGGTAGCCCACGGCGAGCAGCAGGACATAGGTCGCGGACTGGCAGACGGCGAGGCAGCCGACCGCGTGGATCAGGTTGCGGCTGGTCGCGAGGCCGTAGCAGCCGATCAGAAAGATCCAGACGGCCACCAGGTACGGCAGTACGGTCATCGTTTCCCGTTCTCCTCCTCGATCTCGACGGCCTGGTCGAGGAAGCGCGCGAGCAGAACCACGACCGCGCAGGCGACCTCCATGCCGATGGCGGCGTTCAGCAGCGGCACGGTGCCCCCGGACGCCAGGGTGTTGAAGGTGCCGTAGGGAAGAAGGGTGTTGGCGAGGAACGCCGTGCCCCCGAGGACGGCCGCAAGTCCCGTGACCACGTAGGCGGAGGCCGCGAGCGCGTCGCCGACCTCGAACAGGCCCACCGGCCGGACGCGTTCGAGGGCCCGGTAGTCGGCGCCGAGGTAGAGCAGATGCAGGGCGGTCGCGGCGACGACTCCTCCCTGGAATCCGCCGCCGGGGCTCAGCTGGCCGTGAGCGATCACGTACAGGCCGCTCAGGACGGCGACGGGCAGGACGATCAGGGCGTAGCGGCGGACGGGGAGCGCCACCTCCTCCGGTTCCGGCTTCCCGCGCTTCTCGTCGCGGGTCTGGCGGAGCAGGACGACCGTCCCGACGACGGAGGCGAAGAGGATGCTCATCTCTCCGAGGGTGTCGAAGGCGCGCTGGTCGAAGTTGACGGAAGCGATGGTGTTGGCGGTCCGGCGGGACAGCGAGGCCTCGACGGCCCGGTCGCCGTACGGGTGCCAGGTGCCGCCGAAGCCGGGCAGGTCGAGGCACGCGGCGACGAGCAGGGCCGCCAGACCCGCACCGCCGAGGGCCAGAACGATCAGCCGGGCGCCGCGTGTCATCGTGCCTTCCCCTTCCGGCCCTTCTCTCTCCGTCTGACCCTGTGCACCGAGAGCATCAGCAGGAGGGGGGTCAGGACGGAGCCCACGGCAAGCTGCGAGAGACCGACGTCGGGTGCCTGCAGCACGGTGAACAACAGGGCGAGGGCCACGCCCAGCACCGCGAGGACGAGGGCCTGGTGGACTGGGTCGCGGACGGCGACGGCAGCCGTCGCCGAGACGGCGACCAGCAGCAGCACGACGACGATCAACGGCTCATCCACGGCGGCTCGCGGCGAATCCGCCGGACAGGGCCCGGGAGGCCACGAGGTTGCCGCCGATCAACAGCGCCCCGATGAGGAGCAGTTTGGCCATCGTCCGGCCCGGCCCGGTCACGGCGCACAGGACCAGGACGACCACGGCCCCGTAGCCCGCGACGGCCAGGGTGACCCCGCGGGCGTGGGGCGGGTCCGCGGCCAGGTCGTCGGAGAGCAGCCGGGCGAAGACGAGGGTGCCGGCGGGGCCGAGCAGCGCGAGGAGCAGGGCCAGGTCGAGGTACGCCGGGCGCCCGAACCCCTGGGAGAGCAGCAGCAGTCCGGGGCAGGCGACCGCACTGGACATGTTCTGGGCGACGACCCGGCGGCGCAGCGGTCCGGTGGCGACACCCCACACCGTGGCTCCGACGCCCGCGCCGAGCGCCACGGTGGCCGTCAGGATCCAGCCGTTCACCGGTCACCCACCGCCCGTCGTGTGGCCCGCGCCGCGAGGGCGCCGACGAGCGCGGCGGACGCTCCGACGACCCACTCCAGGGTGTCCGCGGTACTGATGAGCACCTGCCAGAGCAGGGTGAGGCCGGCCCACCAGCCGAGGACCTCGAGTACGACCCGGCCCGTCGTACGCGCGTTCATGCACCGCCTCCGTCCACCGCAGTCGCGATATGTCCGGTATGTCATCCAAGCACTGCGCGAAGCCCGTGGAGCAGCGGCGCGCGAGCGGCTGCCGCCCGGAGTGCCCAGCCCGCGGGAAGGGAAACCGACGGCGGCGCATCCCGCCCTCACCACCGGCGATCGACTTGGGCCGACCGCCCGCTGATCCGGCATCAGAGGCCTTTTCGGGGGTAGGCCCTTTTACCCAGAGGGAAGCCGAAAACGGGAGGGCTGGATGGCACGTACAGCGATAGGCGCCCGAAGCGCGAAGTCGGCACGCCGCCGGACTTCTGCGACCCCACGCAAGCGCCGACCGCTCCCGCTCCCCCTCCGGTTGCTGGCCATGGCGCTCGCCTTCGCGGCGATGGTGGCGTTCGCCGCGGCACTGGCCCGGATGACGCTCGAGCCGTCACCCGCGTCCCAGGAGCTCATCCACAGCAATCTGCGTCCGGGCAGCTCCCTGCGTGCCTACCTGGACCAGCCGGCCACGCGGGACGCCGTCAAGCAGATCGGGGGGAACATCCTGCTGGGGGTGCCGTTCGGCATTCTCCTGCCGGTCCTCGCCCCGGGGACCCGGGGCATTCTGCGGGTGGGCCTCGTCACCGCGGTCGTCATGCTGATGGTGGAACTCGTCCAGGGTGCGGTCATCACGGGCCGCGCCTTCGACATCGACGACGTCATCCTCAACACCGCGGGCGCACTGCTCGGTTACCTGCTCCTCGGGAAGCGGCTCGGCCGGGCCGTGCACGCCCGCGAGCGCAGCCGGGCCTGAGCCGGCCCCGGCCCAGGCCCGTTCGGCAAGTCCGACTATTGGTCCGTACCAGGTTCTTGACGTTCCCTTACTTCACCACTTGAATCAAGAGGCGAAACAGCGCCCCACGGAACCCATCCGGCGCGGTCGGCGACCGCGGCCGCGCCGGCACCCCCCACCTCAGTCGGCCCACCCGTGCCCCGGGTGGCCGTGGAAGGGAGCGTCATGAACTCCCCGCGTCTGCTCCGCAGATGTCTGCTCGCCGCGCTCTCCGCGGTACTCGCCGCATCGGCCTTCACCGCCGCCCCGGCCCATGCGGCACCGGAGGCGGCGGATGCGACCGTCTTCTCCGACACCTTCGACGGCGCCGCCGGATCGGCCGTCGACTCCTCCAAGTGGCAGATCGAGACCGGCGACAACGTCAACAACCACGAGCGGCAGTACTACACATCGGGCAACAAGAACGCCGCTCTGGACGGGCAGGGCCATCTGGTCATCACGGCCCGCCGCGAGAACCCCGCGAACTACCAGTGCTGGTACGGCACCTGCCAGTACACCTCGGCCCGGCTCAACACCTCCGGCAAGTTCACGGCGCAGTACGGCCATGTCGAGGCCCGGATGAAGATCCCGCGCGGGCAGGGCATGTGGCCCGCGTTCTGGATGCTGGGCAACGACATCGGGCAGGTCGGCTGGCCCAACAGCGGTGAGATCGACGTGATGGAGAACGTCGGCTTCGAGCCCTCCACCGTCCACGGCACCATCCACGGTCCCGGATACTCGGGCTCGGGCGGCATAGGCGCCGGGTACTCACTGCCGAACGGCCAGGCCTTCGCCGACGC
The DNA here is from genome assembly GCF_001507435.1 of Streptomyces sp. NRRL F-5122. Lineage (GTDB taxonomy): Bacteria > Actinomycetota > Actinomycetes > Streptomycetales > Streptomycetaceae > Streptomyces > Streptomyces lannensis. The sequence goes on along the minus strand of NZ_LMWH01000229.1, from coordinate 51,409 downwards.
CTTCCACACCTTCGCCGTGGACTGGGCGCCCGACTCGATCACCTGGTCCGTCGACGGCAATGTCTACCAGCGGCGCACCCCTGCGGATCTGGGCGGGAAGGCCTGGGCGTTCAACAAGCCGTTCTTCCTGATCCTCAACCTCGCCGTCGGCGGCTACTGGCCGGGCGACCCCGACGGTTCCACCGCGTTCCCCCAGCAACTCGTCGTGGACTCGGTGACCGTGACGACGGGCAACGCCTCCGGCGGCACCGGTTCGCCGATCACCGGGCTCGCGGGCAAGTGCGTGGACGTGGCGGGGGCGAACCCCGCGAACGGCACAGCGGTCCAGCTCTACGACTGCAACGGAACCGCCGCCCAGAATTGGACGGTCGGTTCGGACGGCACCGTGCGCGCCCTCGGCAAGTGTCTGGACGTCGTCGGCAACGGCACCGCGGACGGCTCCAAGGTCCAGTTGTGGGACTGCACCGGCGGACCCAACCAGAAATGGACGGTCACCGGGGCCCGCGACATCGTCAACCCCCAGGCGAACAAATGCCTGGACGTGACGGACAACGACTCCACCAACGGCACCCGGCTGCAGATCTGGTCCTGTTCGGGTGGCGCCAACCAGAAGTGGACGGTCGGCTGATCGTCCTGGCACGACCACGATGAAAATCCCGTCCGCCCGTGATCGCCGCGGGCGGACGGAGTCGTCTCGACCGCCCGACAAGGGCCGGCCGGACAAGGGCGCGGCCGGCGTACGACCGGCTCCACGGCGCACAGCGCCGCTCCGTGCGCCCGGCACGGGACAAACGCCTAGTGCACGTACCAGGTCAGCTTGTCGCCGCCCACCCAGCGGATCACCTCGGGGTCGTCGAGATCGTGGACCGGGACTCCGGCCTCCGAGGCCACGTCCAGCACGTCGACGAGCGACCTCGCCCGACCAACCATCTCGCCGTCGACCTCCACGATCCGGAACGGAGGTGTGCCGGGCTGGACCCCGAGCACGGTGATGCGTGGATGGGAGATGTGCGGGCTTGCTATTTCTGTCATGCAAAAAGGGTAGAACGCATCGCGGCACCTCAGCGGCTCAGGGGGTGGGTTACCGCACGTCGGGGCGGCCCCGCCCACGCCCGGCAGGCCGTCCGAGGCCTTGGCCCACCCGGGTGAAGCCGCCCCCGGACCCCCTCGTCGTGCGCGCCGCACGCCGGTGGGCAACGCTGGGGTGAGGAGGTGCCGATGGAGCCCGTCGAAGCCCTGGACCGGATCGCATTCCTGCTGGAGCGGGCCGGGGCCCCGACCTATCGCGTACGGGCCTTCCGCACGGCCGCAGAGGTACTCTCCACCCTGCCCCGGCACGAGGTCTCGGAGCGCGCCGCCGCCGGGACGCTGGAGGCCCTCAAGGGCATCGGCCCGAAGACCGCCCAGGTGGTGCGGGAGGCGCTGGCCGGGCAGACCCCCGGCTACCTGGAGAAGCTGGAGCACGAGGCCGCGGCGCCGCTCGCGCACGGCGGCGAACGCCTGCGGGCTCTGCTGCGCGGCGACTGCCATCTCCACTCCGACTGGTCCGACGGCGGCAGCCGGATCGAGCTGATGGGCCGGACCGCCGCACGGCTCGGTCACGAGTGGGCCGTGCTCACGGACCACTCCCCCCGGCTCACCGTGGCCCGCGGGCTGTCCGCCGGGCGGTTGCGGGAGCAGTTGGAGGCGGTGGCCGCGCTCAACAGGCGATGGGCACCGTTCCGCCTGCTCACGGGCATCGAGTGCGACATCCTCGACGACGGCTCGCTGGACCAGGAGCCGGCTCTCCTGGAACGGCTCGACGTCGTGGTGGTCTCGGTCCACTCCAAGCTCCGCATGGACGCGCGGTCGATGACCCGCCGGATGATCGCGGCCGTGCGCAACCCGCACGCCGACGTGCTCGGTCACTGCACGGGTCGGCTGTTGACCGGGCGGGGGCGACCCGAGTCCGAGTTCGATGCCGAGGCGGTGTTCGCCGCGTGTGCCGAGTCCGGTACGGCGGTGGAGATCAACAGCCGGCCCGAGCGGCTGGATCCGCCGCGGCGGCTGCTGCGGCAGGCGGTCGAGGCGGGGACGCTGTTCTCGATCGACACCGACGCACACGCTCCGGGCCAGCTGGACTGGCAGATCCACGGCTGCGCCCGGGCCGAGGAGTGCGGGGTGCCCCCCGAGCGTGTGATCACGACCTGGACGGCCGAGGAGTTGCTGGCCTGGACGCGCGAGCGGACGGCGCCCACACGTGTGGCGGGGCCCTGACGTGGTACCCGACCCCCCACACGAGGGAGGACTGGGCATGGGACGGGCGGCCGTGTTCGACGTCGACGGCACCCTCGTCGACACCAATCATCTGCACGTCACGACGTGGTGGGAGGCGTTCCGTCAGGCCGGTCACCGGGTGTCGATGCACGCCATCCACCGGTCGGTGGGCCTCGGCTCGGAGGACCTGATCGCACACCTGCTGGGCCGCCGGAACCGCGACGAGGTAGACCTGCTCGTCTCCGCGCACACCGCGCTGTACGGCACGTTCTTCGACCGTCTGCCGCCCCTCAAGGACGCCGGGCGGCTGCTGCGCAGACTCGACCAGGACGGCTGGAACGTCGTGCTCGCCACCTCGGCCGGCGGCCGGGAACTGTCGGCGCTGCGCCAGGCCATCGCCGCGGACGACGCCATCGCGGCGACGGCGAGCGCGGACGACGTGGAGGCCGGCAAGCCCTCGCCCGAGCCCGTCGAACACGCACTGGAACTGGCCGGTGTCCCACCCGAGGCAGCGGTGTTCGTGGGCGACACCGTGTGGGACATGCAAGCCGGGACACGGGCCGGGGTCACCTGCATCGGCCTGCTGTCGGGCGGCATACCGAAGGCGGACCTGCGGGAGGCAGGAGCCCGGGCCATCTACCGGGACCCGTCGCACCTGCTCGCCATGCTGGCGGACAGCCCCCTGGCGCCGGACACCTAGGTGTTCTGTCCACCGAGGGCGGTGAGGCAGATCACAGGGACGTTACGCGTTTCCCGGAACACCGATCGATAGTTTCCCGTTGAACGAGGCGTGGGAGCGGACGGAACAGTGTCCCCGGGCCTCATCTCTCGCCCACAGGGAAGATCGTTCGGCTGAAGCCCTGTGGAGCCTTTCGCCGAGAGGCGACCGCCGTCCGCACCCACCATCGGCTGCCCCGACCGTGATTCCCCCGTCGCGGTCGGGGCTTTCTCCTGCCCAGGCTCCACAGGGGTGACCCGGGCTTGACTTCGAGCGCCCTCGAATTCGTAGCGTGCGCCGTATGAGTACTGCACAGCACAAGATCGGATCCGGTTTCGGTGCCCGGAGCACCGCGGACGAGGTACTTCAGGGGATCGATCTCTCCGGCAGCCTCGCGGTGGTGACGGGCGGCTACTCCGGACTGGGTCTGGAGACGACGCGGGCACTCAGCAAGGCAGGCGCCCGGGTCGTCGTCCCCGCTCGGCGCCGCGCCGCCGCCGAGGAGGCACTCGCGGGCCTCGAGCGGGTCGAGGTGGACGAACTCGACCTCGGTGACCTGCAGAGCGTGCGGGCCTTCGCCGAGCGGTTCCTGACCTCCGACCGCGCGATCGACATCGTGATCAACAACGCCGGCATCATGGCGTGCCCGGAGACCCGGGTGGGACCGGGCTGGGAGGCCCAGTTCGCCACCAACCACCTGGGGCACTACGCGCTGGTCAACCACCTGTGGCCGGCTATCCGGCGGGGCGGGGCGCGGATCGTGTCGGTGTCGTCCACCGGCCACCAGAACTCCGGGATCCGCTGGGAGGACCCGCACTGGCGGCAGGGATACGACAAGTGGGGGGCCTACGGTCAGGCGAAGACGGCGAACGTCCTGTTCGCCGTGCACCTCGACAAGCTCGGCCGGGAGCACGGTGTCCGCGCCTTCTCCCTGCATCCCGGCGGGATCCTCACGCCGTTGCAGCGTCACCTCGCCAAGGAGGAGATGATCGAGCGCGGCTGGATCGACGAGACCGGCGCCCTGGTGAACCCTGACGCCTTCAAGACACCGCAGCAGGGTGCGGCCACCCAGGTGTGGGCCGCCACCTCCCCCCAGCTCGCGGGCCTCGGCGGGGTGTATTGCGAGGACTGCGAGATCGCGGAGCCCGCTGCTCCTGACGGCTCGCGCACCGGCGTCAAGAGCTGGGCGACCGACCCGGACCAGGCGGCGCGCCTGTGGGCCCTGTCCGCCGAACTCACCGGCGTCGACGCGTTCGCGTCCCGTTCCTGAGGGACCGGGGCCGGCCGCGCTCCGGTCGGCCCCTCACTCCCCCGCCATGAACTCCCGGAGGTCCGCGCCGAGTTGGTCGGCATGGGTGACGAAGGGTCCGTCGGCCGGACCGTAGTCGACATGATGGAGCCGCGTGCCGTCGGCCGGGCTTTCGAAGTACGGCATGGGACATCCTTACGCAGTCGGATCGTGCGGACGTCCTCCATGCTCGTGTGCACCGCGTCGGCGGTCGATTACCTCACACGTCATGACTGCGGGGGCTTCAGGCGGCGAAGCCCACGTTGGTCACGTACTCGTACTGGCCCCACTGCGAACCCAGATCGACGATCTGGTCGGTCCAGGCGTCGTCGAGGGCCTGGAGGTCGCCCTCGGTCCAGGCGCGGACGATGGCGTCCCAGTGGCGGACGTTGAGGGTGCGAAACTCCACGAACCGCTGGCGGGGGCGGGGGACCTGGGACTGGTTCAGCGGGTGCAGTTCGACCCGGGTGCCGCGGCCCTCACGGTTGAGCCGGCCGAGGAGATAGCGGGCGACGTTGTGGCGGCGGACCGCACGGTACGCCGTCTCGATCCGCTCGAGATTGGGCCGCGACGGACTGCGCCCGCCCGCCAGCCATGCCCTGAGCGTGCGATCGGTGACCGTCAGTCCTGCCTCGCGGGCCGCGGCACGCGCGTGCTCCGTGCGTGTGAGGTAGTGCAGCCGGGCCAGCAGGCCACGTCGCGTCGTCACCGGGGTCGCGATCCCGCCCGCGAGCGTGTCCAGTTGACGGGCCACCGCCTCGCTGCCCTTGACGCCCCGGGCGCCGTACGCGCCGAACTCGCCGGTGTGCTGCGGCACTCGCGCTCCTCTCCCCTTCAGCCGCCGTGTTCGTCCGCGGCGACGGGATCAGTGTCGCAGCCCACGGTGTACGTGTCCTTGACCTTCACCTCGGAAACGCCGCGCCCTTCCGGGAAGACACGCCGCCACTCCCCGAGCACATGGAGTTCGTCGGTGCCCATCGCGCGGACGACGACCAGCCCCTCCTCATGCGCCTTGTACGCCTTCATCCAGAGGTTTGCGAAGGCCTGGGAGCGGATCAGATGCATCCAGTCGGGGCGGTACAGCTCCCGGTTGTAGTTCGACTCGCCCATCGTGGACACGAACTTGGAGTACATGGCCTTCACATACTCCACCGTCACCTCGTCCCCCTCGGCGATGGCCCGCTCCCGGGCCTCCTTGAGCGCGACGCGGAACTTCTCCAGCAGGTTCTCGGTCGCGCCGGAGGTGAACGACTCATGGATCTCGGGCGGATCGCACAGTGCGTACTTCGGACCGGACAGTCGCAACAGCAGACGCAGGGTTGGCTCGGTGACCCACAACGGACCCGGCTCGTCGCGGTTGCCGAGAGGATTGGGCAGCACCGCGTCGTGCTCCCACGCCGGCGGCGTGATCAGGTGGACGCCTGCACGCCTGCGGTCGTGGTCGAAGCCGCTGGAGTGCTCCAACTGGCCGATGGGGAGGTGGGTCTTGAGGGCGGACAGGTAGGCGCCGTTGATGTCGAGGGCCGTCACCTGGTGCCGGCCGGTGGGCAGTTCGGGCCGTGCCCACTTGGGTCGGGCCTCCCAGATCCGGTCCGAGCCGCGTGCGGTCTGCTTGCGCAGGACGTCCGGGATCCAGGGGTGCGCCACGATGTCGTAGCGGCCGCCCCTGCGTGTCCCGTCCAGCAACGCCATCGCGTCGGGGATGGCTCGTGCGACCAGGGCCGCCGTCGCCGCCTCCACATCGCCGAAGTGCGCGGCCAGCGCGGCCGCGACGGCCTCACGGATCGGGTCGGGAGACTCGTCGGCCGTCCGGACACGGCGGCCGGCGGGCACCACCCTCACGGTCCCGACGGACTCGCTGCCCGTCCGCGCGTCGCTCTCCCCGGTCCGCGCGGTGCCGCACTCTCGCGGGTCCAGATGCTGGGGGAACCCCGCGACCTGATGACGCGCGGGCCGACCGCACAGTACGCACGGCTGCTCTCTGTGCAGCGCCTCGACGTCGTCGCCGTCGTGCGGGGACGCCTGCGGACCGCCCTCCTCGTCCTCGGCCGTCGGCGGCTCGTGCCCGGCCGGCCGGGCCGTGGCCCGCTCCGCCAGCTTCGTACGGGCGCCCTCGAGGAAGTACGCGTACTTGTCCCGTACCTCGCCGCTCGGGTCGCGGCCGGCTTCCCAGCCCCCGACCGTGGACGGGCCCACGCCGAGTGCCTGGGCCACCTGCGCCTGGGACAGATTCAACTCCTCGCGCAGCGAGCGCCGTTCGCCGGGGGGCGGCAGCGGCACCTCTTCCCGGGCACCGGCCAGCAGGGCGTCGATCGCCTCGAAGTCCGTCATCGTGCCACCGCCTTCGGACCGGTGCCGCACCGGTCCCGGCCGGGCCCGCATCCGTGCGCACGGGCAGGCATCGGCGCGGTGGCCGCCGCGCCCGGCCGTTCTCCCTTGGACCATCCCACCCGGTCAGCCTATCCAGGGCGACCGGGTGATCCCGCGCGCGGCATGTCGGTCGCTCGCATGGTCGAGCCGCCCGCGCCGCTCGGTCGGGAGCGGCGCGTACGCCGCCGCTCCCCGCACGGGGTCAGCCGGAGGGCTCGTCCGGTTCCGGGTGGTCGGGGTGGACAGTGCCGGAACGGGGACCACCCCGCCGGCCGGTACCCGCCTCGTCCGTGTCGGGCACGTCGTCGGCGCGTTCGTCCTCGGCGTTCTTCCCGGAGCCCCGTCCTGGACGGGCGTCCCAGGGGTCCTCCTCCTCGCCGGCCTGCTGGTCCGGCATGTCCCGCGGGATGGGCCCGGAGCGCTCCCCGGGACCTTCCTGCCGACGATCGGTCACGGCGTCCTCCTCTTCCTCGCCCGAGAGGGGGTCGCGATCCCACGCGGCCCCCTTGCCGGGCGAGGCCGCGAGTACCGCGAGGGGCATCAGCGAAACCCCTGGGAGCAACCGTGATCAGCCCATCGGCACGGTCCCGGCCGGTCAGCGCGGCGACCGCTCCTCCAGTGCCGTCCGCCACGCGGGGGGCCGCCCTTCGGTCGCGGGCTCCGCGCGACGGCCGCCGCGCGCGAAGAAGTCGGCGAGCGGCAGGATCGCCGCGCCGACTGTCACGGCGTCCGGGCCGAGCCTGCCGAGGTCGATGGAGACCCGCTCCGCCGGATACCGCAGGGCGTACGACGTCGCGTAGCGGCGCACCGCGGCAAGGAACCGGGCCCCCAACTGAAGGCCGGCCCAGCCGCCGATCAGGATCCGCTCGGGCTGGAAGAGGTTGATCAGATCCGACAGTCCCGCGCCCAGGTACTCGGCGGTCTCCTCCAGAACGGCGAGCGCGACCGGGTCGGCCTCGGTGCCTTCGGGCGGGTAGGCCGCGGCCAGCATGGCGGTCAGCGCGGTCTCCTCGTCCGTGTTCTGCGGCGGCCGCCCGCCCTGCTCGCGCCAGCGGTCCAGGAGCGCCTCCGCACCCGCGTAGGCCTCCAGACAGCCGAGGGCACCGCAGCGGCATCGACGCCCCCGGACCCGTACCGTCAGATGGCCCCACTCCACGGCCCGGCCGCTGCCCACCTCCTCGGTGACGAGGCAGGCGCCGACACCGGAGCCGAAGAGGACCACGACCGCGTTGTGGGCGCCGCGTCCGGCCCCGAACCACATCTCGGCCTGGCCCAGGGTCTTGGCACCGTTGTCGATGAAGAAGGGGACGGAGTCCGGGAGCCGGCAGGTGGAGCGGAGCAGGGACTCGACCGGGACGGCGTCCCAGCCGATGGTCTGGCCGTGCACGACGGCCCCGAGGTCCTGGGTGCCGGCCACGATGCCGGGCACACCGATGCCCACGCCGAGGAGCCGCTCGGGGGCGATGTCGGCCGCGGCCAGGACCTCGTCGATCCCGTCGCGGATGTGACCGACGACGACTTCGACGTCGTACCGCTGATGCTCCAGGGGTCGTTCGGTACGGGCCAGTTCCGTCAGGGCCAGGTCGAACAGTTCGACACGGACACGGGTCTCGCCGACGTCGACGCCTATCATGTGGCCGCTGGTGGGCGCGACCCTCAGCAGGGTGCGCGGACGGCCGCCGTCGGAGTCGACGCTGCCGGCCTCCTCGACCAGTCCGTCCGCGACGAGCTCGGCGACCACATTGCTGATCGAACCGGAACTCAGACCCGTCGCCGGGCCGAGTTCGAAGCGGCTCATCGGGCCGTCGAAATACAGCCGCTGTAGCACCTCGGCGCGATTGCCCCGGCGCAGATCGCGCACGGTGCGCCCGTTCCGCCCGCCCATGTGGCTCCCTCCGACCCGTCCCGACCTGCACGATACCCCTGCGCCGGGCTTGAACACGTGTTCCTCGCCGTCTTAAATCAGACCCTAATTTAAGACATGAGGACGATGGGTTGCGGACGGTGCACGTGTCACCGGTCACCATGTCGCTGCGCCGCTCCCGCCCCGCCGGGGCTCCGGGCCCACTCGTCGCCGTCCACGCGGGCCCCGCTCACCGTCGGGAGTCACTCTGCCAGGTGAGCCTTCGCCGACATACTCCCTTGTCCGCGCTCACAGGTTCACGCGGCCGGGTGGTTCGGCCCTAGGGCCGACCGGTCGATCTCGGTGCCGGGCGTGCGGGTCGAGGGGCCGCGCCCGTCGACCCGGGCCTAGTATCCGGGGCCGTGGCGACGACCTTTGAAGAACTCGTGGAGATGCGGCGTGCGGCGAACGATGCGCAGTCGAAGGCCGACGAGCTGCGCGAGAAGTACGGTCCACCCACCGCCACCCCCTGGACCAAGCAGCAGACCGATCTGTACGAGACCGCACTGCGGGCCTGGCGGGACCTCGACCGCGACCTTCAGATCGCGATCACCGAGTACGCGAAGGAGCAGGGCAGGCCGCTCGGTGAGATCGAGGCGGAGGTGAACGCCGGGGCGGGGCAGCCCACCGAGGGCTTCTGACCGGCCCTGTGCTCGACGTGCGGCGGCGTCAGGGGCGGCCGAGATCGATCCGCCAGTCGTTGGACGTGATCCAGTGCCCCTTCGGGTACTCGACCGCGACCGGTCCGAGCAGATCGAAACCGACCCTTCGGCACACGGCGTTCGACGCGTCGTTCCCGACGTCGGGGAACGCGTGCAGATACCGGTGCGTCCCGCTGTCCCTCGCCGCTTCGACGATCTCACGGGCCGCCCGTGCGGCGAGGCCCCGCCCCTGGAACTCGGGCAGTACCCCCCACCCGGTCTCCCACACGGTCGTGTCCCGCCAGGTGCGCTCCCAGAATCCCGTGGACCCCACCGTCTCACCGGTCTGCGCGAGCACCACCCGGTACATCCGTCCGGCTCCCGGCGTGAGATAGCGCCGATGGCGTACCTCGAGTTGCTCCTCGGTCTCGGGGCCGCCGAGGTGCTCCGTCATCTCCGCGGAGTTGGTCCTGCGCAGCAGCCAGAAGTCGCCCTCCGCCCAGGGCTCGAGCCTGACCCGCAGCGTGTCAGTGGTGTCCATGACTGCCACCCTAGGGTGGGGGTGTGACAGGCGGCCCGCGTCGCGCCGGTACCGACGGATCCCGCCTAGGCACCGGCCGGGTCGCCTTCCGGGGCGGGGACGACGGTGGCGGCGGGAGGCCGGTCCGTCTCCGCCGTCCCGGCGCCCGCGGGCGCCCCGAAGCGGGCCAGGCAGTGCCACACCATCTTCAGGTCCTGCACCTCGTACCGGCCCGTGCGTGCGGCGTCTCCGATGATCCTGGGATCGAGATGCCCGTACTCGGCGATGCACTCCCCCAGCTCGACGTACTCCGCGCCGCGGTAGTCCGGGTGGCGGCGCAGTTCCGCGACGGACAGCCGGTATCCGGGGTGCCACTGAACCGGGCACGGCAGCCGCCGGGCCGCGACCTCGACCGGGGTGCCTCGGTAGCCGGCGTCCAGAACCAGCGCCTCCACGTCCCGCTCGAGCACGACGGGTCCGTGCACCTGGGCCTCGATGTAGTCGTTGAGGGCGTCCTGGTCGTCGGCCTCGGCCAGCTCGAGCAGGCACATTCCGGCGGCCACCCCGAAGTGGGCCGGCTCGGCCGCGCTGTCCGGGTAGCAGAACGTGGCCCTGTCGAGCACCGCGGCGGTCAGCCGGAAGTGGGAGGAGCCGAAGCGGGGCGCCGCGCCGACCACTTGACGACGGAAGTTCAGTGCACCGTACACGGGGCGCTCGTGAGTGGGCGCGTCGTCGTAGGCCTGCCCGAAGATCCGGCTCTCCCAGCGCCAGCGGTCCCCGCCGGGATGGGCGGTGAGGCCGCCGTTGCTGATGCCGGTGACGAACTGCGAGCGGTACACACCGTCCTCTGCCATGGCCTGGAGAATCGGCCGCCCGCGCACGATCCGGTCGGGGTGGAAGTTGAGCGTCAGCCGCAGACTTCTGTTCACCCGGGGCCCCGAGGATCTGGCCGCGACATGGCGCAGGGCGCGCCATGCGGCCGCATCGAGTGCCCCGTCGTACGAGATATCCACTCGCTTTCCCCCCATGGAGCTAGGTAGCTTAGCCGTAAACCTAATACCCCTAGGTTCCTGTAACGGCCCCAGGAGGAATCCCCATGAGACCACTCTCCGAGCAGGACATCCGCAACTCCTTCATCAACTGCTCGAAGGGCGATGCAAGTCGTCTGCCGATACCCCGCGACCTCGGCGAACGTCCCTGGGACGACCTGGACTTCCTGGGCTGGCGCGACCTCGGTGCACCTGGTCGCAGCTATCTGGTCACCGAGCACGCCGACCGGCTCGTCGGCGTCGCACTGCGCTCTCCGTCGTCGCAACGCGGCTTCCTGCACCGGAGCATGTGCTCGCTCTGCCTGACGACCCACCCGGGAAGCGGCGTCTCCTTGATGACGGCGCGCAAGGCGGGGGCGGCGGGGCGCGAGGGCAACTCGGTGGGCGTCTACATGTGCACCGACCTGGCGTGCTCCCTCTATGTACGCGGCAGGAAGGTGCCCGAGGCCGGGCTGCGGTTCGAGGAGACCCTCGGCATGCGCGAGCAGATCGACCGGATGGTGGCCAATCTGTCCTCCTTCCTCGACGGGCTGTACACCTGAGAGTGCTTTCCCGGCCCGGTACGGACGCCGCCGAGCAGGGCGGGTGCTCCCCCGGTCGACGTTCGAACGTGTTCTTTGTGTTCATGGTTACGTTCGTCGCCCGGGTGGAACGGGAAGGCCCCTAGGGATGCGTGATGTGCGTGATGCGTGGGCGATGGTCTGCGCCCGGATCGAAAGGTGGCGCCGGCAGCCCGAGGTCGTCCAGGCGGTGCGCTCGACTGCCGCCGCGACCCTCGCGTATGTGATCGCGCTGTACCTCAGCCCCGAGGCGGCGCCCCTGACGGCGCCGCTGACAGCCCTGCTGGTCGTGCAGGTGACCCTCTACGCGACGATCACCAACGGTGTGCGCCGGGTGAACTCGGTGGTCGCAGGCGTTGTCATCGCCATCGGCTTCAGCATCCTGGTGGGCCTCACCTGGTGGAGTCTGGCCCTGATCATCCTGGCCTCGCTGGCCGTGGGCCATCTGGTGAGGGTCGAGGAGTACGTGCCCGAAGTGGCCATCAGCGCCATGCTGATCCTCGGAGTGACCCAGGTGGGCAGCACGGCGTGGGCGCGGGTCCTGGAGACCTTGATCGGCGCGGTGGTCGGCCTGGGGATCAATCTGCTCATCGCTCCTCCCGTATGGGTCTCGGCCGCCGGGGAGGAGATCGAGGCGATGGCGCGGCGCGTACGGCAGCTGATGCTGCGGGTCGGGGAGGAGGCCGCGGGACGTGTGTCAGCCTCGCTGGCGACCGCACGGTTGTACGAGGCGCGCCGGCTCGACCACGAGATCGTCGGCGTGGACGCCGCGCTGCGGCAGGCCGAGGACAGCCTGAAGCTCAACCCCCGGGTCCGCGAGGGACTGCTCCACCGCATCGTGCTGCGCACCGGCCTCGACACGCTCGAGATCGTCACGGTGGTACTGCGGGTGATCGCGCGCACCCTCGCGGATCTCGCGAAGGAGCGGGAGGCCGAGCCGCTGTTCGAGCCCGAGATCGGGGCGACGCTGGAGCGGCTGCTGTCCGAGATCGCCGACGCCGTGGTCAGTTTCGCGGTGCTGGTCACCACCGACGTCAGCCGCAGTGCCGAGTCGGCGGAGACCCGGCTGGCGGAGGAGCTGATCACGGCGGGTGCGACCCGCGACAAGCTGGCCCAGCTGCTGCTGGAGGAGGTCCAACGGGACACCCGTCAGTGGCAGTTCCACGGCGCGATCCTGACCGAGGTGAACCGGATCCTGGACGAGATGGACACCGAGCACCGCACCCGTCGGCTGCTGGAGGAGCTGGACCGCGGCGCCCGGGAGCAGCGTGAGCGCAATCCGCGCCTGGCCAGACTGCGGGACCGTGCCCGCGGCCCTCGCTCGGCCCGGTTGCGCGGTCTTTTCACGGATCGGAACCGTCCGGGCGCGCCCCGGCGTTCTAGGTGAGGACGAACGATCCGGCGAGGAAGGGGAGTGCGCATGGAATCGGTGCGGATCGACGGGGACTCCCTGGTGCTGCCGGACGGTGTACGGGTCCGCTTCATGCGGACGCTGCGCCTGCCGGAGACGGGCACGCACGCGCTGCCTCCGGGCCTCGGCCAGTTCCCCGTCCGCCGGGTCGAGGACTACCCGCAGACGGTGCCGGCCGAGTGGCGTGCGCGCGGCGGTGTGATGCTGCCGGTCTATCTGCGCGAGGCCATGTGGTTGGGCTTCGGCGCCGCCGAGCCCGCCGCGCTGCAGGTGGGCGCGGGCAAGGTGTGCGCGGTCTCGGGCAGGCCGTGGAGCTCCCGGCTGAGCCGCCGTCCGCAGAACTACGTCGTGCTGCCGCGCCAGCCGTGGCTCGACGGGATCAATTCCGGCAAGGGGACGGTCCGCCAGTTCGTGGCGGTGCCGCTCGGTCTGGGCGCCACGGTCGAGGGCCAGGTCACCGGCGAGGAGGTGTGGGGCGGCATCCAGCTGCAGACCTTCCCGCTCCAGGAGGCGCCCCTCGCCAAGTGGCGGGACGAGGAGCGGCGCAGGCAGGAACGGGCGCTCAGGACCCGTTCTGCGCCCTCCGGACCGTACGGGGGGCCTCCGCCCGCCCCGGGTGCCGTACCGGCGCCCGCAGCCATGGCCGCCCCCGGCGCAGCCCCGCGCCGCGCCCCCGCCATGGGCCTCGGGGTCGGCGGGTCCATGCGGCAGGAGGTCTACAAGGACGACTGGCCGGCCGGAAGCTGGGCGGAGGAGCCGGCAGGGCGGGTGTTCGTCCATCTGGTGACACCGCCGGAGTGGCGGCGGATCACGGGCGAGGCGCCCCCGCCGTCTCCGGTGGACCGCGCGGCGTACACACGTGCGGGACTGCCGTGGTTCGATTACTACGACCAGGACGCCGAGGACCTCGCGCCCACGGACGCGCTCGGTGAGGTCAAGCCGGTCGGCGACTGGCTCGGCGACGACCACGAGCCGTGGCAGGAGCCGTCACCGCAGCAGGTGAAGCCGCTGGGCGACGCACCGGGCAAGCCCGTCGGGGACGGCGACTGGTAGTCGGGTGTGTTGCACCGCACGCAATGCCGGTTGCCCGCCTTGCACCTGACGGTCGTTACGCGCCATGGTGGCTGTGTCGGCTGAGGCCATCGACTCCCGAGGGGCGGCATGGACAGGCGCGCGGAACCGGCGCGGAGCTCGCTCGGCGGAGGCTGGAGCAGGCGCCGCTTCCTCGGTGCCGCGGCGGCCACCACCGCGGTCACGACGATCCCGGCGCCGGTCGCGCCCCGGCAGTCGTCGCCGCCCGAACCAGGCGCGGCCCCGGCCGAGCAGCACTCACCGCCGCGCCACCCCTCCGGTCCCCGGCCGCTCTACGTCGGCACGTACACCTCCGTCGAGGGCGGCGGCAAGGGCATCGGCCTCGCCACGTACGACCCGGGGACCGGCGGGATCACCGGCACGGGCACACTGAGCGGGGTCGCCGATCCGTCGTATCTGGCGGTGCACCCGGACGGGCACACGCTCTATGCCGTCGACGAGCAGGAGGCCGGCGTCGTGACGGCCGTGGGCCTGCCCGATCACCGGATCCTGGGCTCCCGCGGCACCGGCGGAGCGGGCCCCTGCCATCTGTCGGTGCACCCGAGCGGGCGCTGGCTGCTGAGCGCCAACTACGGCTCGGGCAGCGTGGCCGTGCATCGTGTCGAGACCTCGGGCGCACTCGGCGAACTCACCGACGTCGTCACGCACTCCAGCCCACCGCCCGGGCCCGGCCAGCAAGGACCGCACGCCCATCAGGTCGTCACCAGCCCCGACGGCGGCCATGTGCTCGCCGTCGACCTGGGAACCGACACCGTCTACACCCACCGTCTCGACCCGTCCGGGGGAACGCTCACCGAGGTCTCCCAGGCGCACACCCGGCCGGGTGCCGGCCCCCGGCATCTGACCTTCCACCCGAACGGCCGCTTCGCCTATCTGGCCAACGAGGTCGACGACACGGCCGTCGTGTGCGCCTACGACCCGGCGAGCGGGCGCCTCGTCCCGGGCGACCCGCAGTCCACGGGTACCGGCAAGGGCACCAACTATCCGGCGCAGTTCGTGGTGAGCGCGGACGGGGCGTACGCCTACCTCGCCAACCGCGGCCACAACACCTTGACGCGGTACGCGATCGAGGCGGGCGGCGCCCGGTTGCGGCTGCTGGACTCGGTTCCGGTGGGCGGGGACTTCCCGCGTCACATCGCGCTGTCCCCTGACGGCGGACTGCTGTTCGCCGCGAACCAGCGGTCGGGCACGGTCACCGTGTTCCATGTGGACCGCGCAAGCGGGGAACTGCGACTCGCGGGAGAGCCGTTCGCGTCACCGGTCGCCGTGTGTGCGCTGCCTCTGTAGTGCACGGGGACAGGCCCGGGACGCCTGGGTGAGCAGGGCGTGCATCCGTTCGGTCAGCTGCGCGAGATCGTCCGCGGGCCGGTGGAAGGTCAGCCGTACGTCTCCGTGGTCACGGGCGCGCTCGATGCGCAGGGTCAGCCCATGGCGGTCGACGGCCAGCGGACGGACACGCACGGCACCGTGCAGGCTGTCCGGCTCGACCAGGCGGGTGAGGCGCTCGACGGCGTCCAGGTGGGCATCGGCCAGATGAGTGAGCAGCCCCGCCTCGGCGGTGGCGAGCGGGTCGGGCTCGGCGGCCGCGTACTCGTCCGGATCCACGACGACCACACCGTTCACCCTGCGCAGCGCGATGCGCGTCGGCCGGAACTCCAGATGACCTTCGGCCGGCACGCACGAGCCCGCCAGCCAGAGCCGGGCACGGATCCGTGACCGCACCGGCACGGGTGCCACATCGGCGAACTCCAGTAGTGTGGACGGCTCTCCGCGCGGCGCGCAGATCGCGGCGGTCAGCAGCGCGCTGTCCTCGGGCAGGTGAAGCAGGACCCGGCCGTCGGCGGTGACGGTGTGCGCGCCGACCGCCTCCTCCCTGCCGGTCTCCATGGTCACCGCGCAGGAGCCCGCTGCGGCCAGAACCGAGCGGGCATGTTGCGCCGCAGCGGGCGCGGCCGTCCAGTCGTGACGGTCACCCATCCCCAACCTCCTTAGGTAAGCCTTGCCTAAGTTATCGGAGATCGGGGCGCACGCCAACCGGCCTGGACATCCGAAGGGTGCTCGTCAGCGCTCGAGGACGCCCAGCAGCGCGCGGGCGCACAGATCGCGCACCTGCTCGCGGGACAGTTCCGCGCCGCGCAGCCACTCGAGGCACACAGCCGTCGTGAACGCCAGCCAGCCGCGAACGGCGACTTCGAGATCCGGCCGCTCCTGTGGCACCG
The DNA here is from genome assembly GCF_001507435.1 of Streptomyces sp. NRRL F-5122. Lineage (GTDB taxonomy): Bacteria > Actinomycetota > Actinomycetes > Streptomycetales > Streptomycetaceae > Streptomyces > Streptomyces lannensis. The sequence goes on along the minus strand of NZ_LMWH01000229.1, from coordinate 35,382 downwards.
GGCCGAACTCGGGATCGGCCGCGAGAGCGGCCAGGATCTGCCGCTCCTGCGCCGCCAGCGACTGCCGATAGACCTTCCGCACGGCCTGGTCCCCCGCCGCGTCCGCACGATGGAACGCCCGAAAGCCGTGCGCGTGCTCCGCGACGTACGAAAGAAACGTGTCGAGACCGGTAGTGAGCTGCTCGCGCAGCGGGACCCCGGGCGCGGCCGCGGTCATCCGCAGCATGCGGGCGCTCTCCCGCTCCACGACCGCCGCGAAGAAGTCCCGTTTGGTCGGGAAGTAGTGGTAAAGCAGTCCGCGCGAGACACCTGCGATCTCGGCGACCTGCTCGATCCACACGTCGTCGTACGGGTTCTCCGAGAACAGCCGTGCTCCGACCGCGAGGAGCTGCTCCCTGCGCTCCCCGGTGCTGAGCCGGCGACGCGTGCGCTCCCCCTGGTTCGCGGCCATGCCCGCACTGTACTTGACGCCGGTTCAGCAAACGGACCACACTGAACCGCTATTGAACCCACGTACAACACGCGCGGGACGGGTGCCACGTCCTCCGCATCGAGGGAGTGGCACCATGGCGCAGACGACGGTGACCGCGCTGCCCAAGGGGTTTCGCGGGGCGGAACTCGGCTGGCCGGAGCTGGAGCGCATCCCTCACCCGCCGCGCCGGATCCCGCTCGTCGGCGATGTGTTCGGCGCCGACGTCCGTAGGCCGGTACAGGACTCGATGCGCTACGGCCGTCTGCTCGGGCCCGTCTTCCGGCGGAAGTTCTTCAGCCGGGAGATCGTGTTCGTCTGGGGCGGGAGCCTGGCGGCCGACCTCGCCGACGAGTCCAGGTTCGCCAAGCATGTCGGCCTCGGTGTCGCCAATCTGCGGCCCGTCGCCGGGGACGGGTTGTTCACCGCGTACAACCACGAGCCCAACTGGCAGCTGGCGCACGACGTCCTGGCTCCCGGATTCAGCCGTGAGGCCATGGCGGGCTACCACCCGATGATGCTGGACGTGGCCGAGCGTCTGACGGGCCGCTGGGACGCGGAGCAGTCCGCGGGCCGAGCCGTGGACGTGCCCGGCGACATGACCAAACTGACGCTGGAGACCATCGCGCGGACCGGCTTCGGTCACGACTTCGGCTCCTTCGAACGCGCCAGGCCGCACCCGTTCGTTAACGCCATGGTCGGCACGCTCACGTTCGCCCAGCGCCGCAATGTCGTCCCCGGACCGCTGACCCCCCTGCTGCTGCGCGGCGCCGCCCGGCGCAACGAGGCGGACATGGCCTACCTCAACCACACGGTGGACGAGGTGGTACGGGCCCGGCGGACCACCCGCGGCGAGGGCGACCTGCTCGACCGGATGCTGGAGACCGCCCACCCGGTGACCGGGGAACGGCTCACCGCGGAGAACGTCCGGCGCCAGGTCATCACGTTCCTGGTCGCCGGCCACGAGACGACCTCGGGGGCGCTCTCCTTCGCCCTGCACTACCTCTCCCGGCACCCGGACGTCGCCGCACGGGCCCGGGAAGAGGTGGACCGGGTCTGGGGCGACGTGGACCGCCCCGGTTACGACCGGGTCGCCAGGCTGCGGTACGTCCGCCGGGTCCTCGACGAGTCGCTGCGGCTGTGGCCGACGGCTCCCGCCTTCGCACGCGAGGCACGTGAGGACACGGTCCTGTACGACACGCATCCGATGCGACGGGGCGCCTGGGCACTGGTCCTGACGACGATGCTGCACCGGGATCCGCAGGTGTGGGGTGCCGACGCGGAGCGGTTCGATCCCGACCGGTTCGACGCGAAGGCCGTACGGGCCCGGCCCGCGCACACCTTCAAGCCCTTCGGCACCGGGGCCCGGGCCTGCATCGGGCGGCAGTTCGCACTGCACGAGGCGACCCTGGTGCTCGGCCTGCTGCTGCGCCGCTACGAACTGCGGCCCGACCCCGGCTACCGGCTGCGCGTGGCCGAGCGACTGACGCTCATGCCCGAGGGACTGCGGCTGCACCTCGACCGCAGGGCCCCCGTGGCGCGGACCCCGGCCCCCGTCGCCGCCTCCTCGTCACAGGTGCGCTGTCCAGTGACCGGGGCGCGAGACTGACGGCGGGATCCTGGTGCCCACGCCGCCCCGGGCGGCGTTGACCTGAGGCTGCGTCAGGAAGAAGGCACCGGTCAGGTCGGCGTCGGTGAGGTCCGCGTCGCGCAGGTCGGCTCCTATCAGATCCGCCCCGCGCAGGTCGGCACCCGTGAGGTCGGCCGCTATCAGACAGGCGCCCCGCAGATTCGCGCGCCTGAGGTCGGCGCCCTTCAGACGGGCACCGGCGAGATCGGCGCCCCGCCGGTCCTTGGCACGCCGCCCGCCCCCCGAACGGGCCAGCTCACTGACGCGCAACAGCAGCGCGTTGACCTCCTGCCGATGCGCGCCCACGTCCAACTCCTCCAGTTCTTCGGGGGACAGCGCGGTGATCTGTTCCGTCCTCTCCAGCATCCGGCGCAGGTCGCCGTGCACCGGACGCGCGGCGGGCATGCTCCGCGCCTCGGTCAAGTACCAGAGCATTTCGTGCAGTTGGCGCACCACGGCGAAGACGTCGAACATCCGCCGGGCGTGCTCCCGCCCTCCCGACCGCCAGTCCTGGCCGCGGAAGACGACCTGCGAGACCTTCTGTCCGGCGCCGAAGCAGTCGTAGACGGTACAGCCGGAGAAGCCGCGCGGCCGCAACTCGGAGTGGACACCGCAGCGGAAGTCGTCCTGGAGGTTCCGGCAGGGCGTACCGGCGTCCTTGTCGACGGGGAAGTCGGCCGAGCGCGCGAAGGGCAGCGCCACACAGCACAGCGCGAAGCAGTTGCCGCAGTCGGCACGGAGTCCGGACGGGCCGACGGAGGTGGCGTGCATGCCGTCCACCCTAACGACCTGGTACATCGCTGCGGAAACCGTTTTCGTCGCTCCGGCGGGTCGCTCACGAGGCCCGGGACCGCGGCCTCGGCCATTGGCGCGAGTGACCCTGGAGTCGGCGTACACGCAGACCAAAGTCGTCCGCGGCCTCCTCGGATCGCTGTCCGACACGCCCGGGACGTCGAGGGGTGGCCGGCGCCGTCACCCGCGTACTGGCCCACCGCCGTACTACCGGGACGGGACACCGCTCGCCCGGCGGGTGCGCCGTCGCGCTGCGCCCCGGTGGGCGACGGCGCGGGCTGGCCGCCGCACACATCACTGGGCGGCGGTGTCCGACCCGCCCGATCAGACAGCCGCGAAGTCCAGCCGCTCCAGCCGTTCCGGGTCCGCCAGGATATAGATGCCGGTGATCCTGCCGTCGACGACGGTGACGCCCATGACCGACATGGGCCGGCCCTCGATCGCCATGACGAGCCCGATCGAACCGTTGACCAGCGCGAGCCGGGCGTGCTGAGCGTACTGGCGGAACATGAGCGCCCCCCTCGCCACGGTCGCCGCGCCGCGCGCCACCTTGGAAGCGGCCAGACCGGTGACCAGCGGACCGGAGTCGGCGCGGAGTACGACGTCCGGGTCGAGCACGGCGACCAGGGCGTCGAAGTCACCGGCGCGCGAAGCCGCGAGGAACGCCTCGACCGCCTCGCGCTGGCGCCCGAGGTCCGGATCGGCTGCGGGCTCGGCGCTCTGGACCCGGCGGCGGGCGCGGCTGGCCAGTTGCCGGGTCGCGGCGGACGTGCGCCCCGCGATCGGGGCGATGTCGTCGAAGGGAACGGCGAACATGTCGTGCAGGACGAACGCCAGCCGCTCGGCGGGCTCGAGTGTCTCCAGTACGACGAGGAGGGCGAGGCCGACCGAGTCGGCGAGCAGGACCTCCTGTTCGGGATCGACACGCTCCACAGGGGCGATCACGGGGTCCGGGACGAAGCTCTCCACCATGGGATCCTCACGCCGCGCGGTGCGGGAGCGCAGCATGTCGAGGCAGATCCGGCCGACGACGGTGGTGAGCCAACCGGCGAGGTTCTTCACCTCGCTCACGTCGGAGCGGCTCAGCCGCAGCCAGGTCTCCTGAAGGGCGTCGTCGGCCTCGCTGAGTGATCCCAGCATCCGGTAGGCCACCGCCCTGAGATGCCCGCGGTGAGCCTGGAAGCGGTCCGCCAGCAGTTCTTCGTCGTCCATCGATCCCCGTTTCGAAAAGCCGTCCTCGTGGGCGCCGTCACGATCAGAACACGGCACCGGCACTCAGTCGAGGCCGCCCCCTGGCGGCTGCCGAAAAGCTCGAGCCACCGAGGCCGGTTCGCCATCGCAGCGCTCACGTCCGGGTGGCGTCATCGAATACGGGGACCGTGCCGCGCCGCAACGTCGCGGCGGCGACGGCCGCGCAGCCGTACCGGAGGTCGTCGGGGCCGGCGACGACGGCGAGGGCCAGCCGCCGGTCGTCGGCCAGGGGCTCGAGCCGGGCGTCCTCGGGCTCGATCATGTCCGCATCCTGACGCCGCCCCGCCGAAGGCCGGAGGGGGTGTGTGGAAAACGGCCGCCAGGACGCGGGGTGCGGCCGTTCACCGAGCGATGTGCCCTGGCCGCGTCAGACCTCGTCCCGGCTCAGTGCAACCAGCCGGTCCAGGACGCGGGGTCCGCCTGCCCGGACGCCGTCGTGCTCGAACTCGTCGGTGACCCAGGTGCGCAGACCGCGGATCGAACGGGCCGTCCGAAGGGCGTGGGCGGTGTCGACGTACATGTCGTCGTGGTAGACCGCCGCGGCGACGGGCACCTCGTTGGCGGCGAGGCGGGACGCGTCGTACAGCGGTGCCCAGTCGGTGCGCGCCGCGAGCAGGTCCGCGGTCTCGCGCAGCGGGCGCAGCGCCGGATCGTTGTCGAACGTCCAGGGGTGCACGGACTCTCCGGTGAACAGCACCGGTCCGTCGCCCGACAGTGCCTTCGCCGCGTCGAACTGCGGGAACTCCCCCCGCACCCGCTCCGCCGCCCAAGCGGTGGGCCGGGCGTCCTGACCGTAGATCGCCTCGTGGATCAGCGCGTAGAGGGGGTGGGCGGCATAGGAGAGCAGCCCGTGCACCTCCTCCTGGAACGCGTCGGAGAGCGTGAAGCCCTGCGCGGTGCGTACAAAGGCGTTCTCCAGCAGGAAGTGGAGGCGGTGGCTGCCCTCGCTGCCGCCGAGGAGGATGCCGAGGGACTGGAACGCCTCCGCAGTGAGGCGGTAGCCGCTGTTCAGGACGGGCTCGTGCCGGAGCAGGTACTCGACGATACGGCGGACCCGTTCGACATCCTGCGGATAGCGGGCGTAGTGGGCGGCGACCTTGCGCTCGATGCGCGGGTAGGCGGCACGGTAGACGTCGTCCGCGTGTGCGTCGAGCGAGGGCAGGCCGCCGGTGATCAGGGCGGCTCGCAGGCCCTCGGGGGCCGCGGCGAGGTAGTTCACGGTGCAGAAGCCGCCGAAGCTCTGCCCGAGGACCGTCCACGGGGCACCGCCGGTGATCTGCGGGCGGATGGCCTCGCAGTCGCGGACGATGGCGTCCGCGCGGAAGTGCGTGAGGTAGTCGGCCTGCTCGCGGGGACCGCCGCGCAGCGGGAGCGTCTGCCGGTTGGCCGGCGTGGAGGCGCCGGTACCGCGCTGGTCGAGGAGGAGGACGCGGTACTCCTCGAGGGCCCGTCCGAGCCAGGCCTGCTGACCGACGAAACGATTCGCCCCGAAGCCGGGGCCGCCCTGGAGGTAGAGCAGCCAGGGCAGGTCGGCGTCCGCCTTGGCACCGGCGACGACCTCCCGGGCGTAGAGCTCGATCGTCTCTCCGCCCGGGTTGTCGTGGTCGAGGGGCACGGTGAAGCGACGGTCGGTGAGGACGACGCCGGGCTGGCGATAGCTGAGGCTCAAGGGTGCTCCCGGGACGAACGATTTCAAGGCCGCGTCCCAGTTCAGCACATGGTCCTGCGGGGTCGACGGCCGGGATCAAGAAAAATCACTACTGACCGGCCGCTCAGCCGGAATCGTGACGCCGCACGGGGACCGGAACGACCCGGGGGCAGCCGCAGGGGACGGGGCGGAACCGGGTTCAGCGCGCCCCGAGGCTGGAGCGGCGCACCACCAGCTCCGGCTGGAGCACGACCCGCCGGTGCTCGTGCGCCCGGACGCCGGCCTCCGCCTCGGTCTCCTCCAGCAGGAGTTCCGCGGCGAGCGCGCCCATGGTGACCGCGGGCTGCCGCACGGAGGTGAGCGGCACCGCCGCCGCGGCGGCGAACTCGATGTCGTCGTAGCCGACGATGGCCAGCTCCTCGGGCACGCTCACACCGGCGGCGTAGAGGGCCTGGAGAACACCGAGGGCGAGCAGGTCGTTGGCACAGAACACGGCGGTCGGGCGGTCGGCCAGCCCGAGGAGGCGGGCACCCGCGTCCCGACCCGCGGCGACGTCGAGCCGTTCGGTCGGCAGCTCCCGCAGTGCTTCGGGCCCGAGTCCCGCCTCCGCCAGTGCGTTCAGGGCCCCCGTGCGACGGTCCCTGACCTGGTTGAGTCCGGGCGGACCGCTGACGTACGCGATGGAGCGGTGCCCCGCGTCGACGAGATGCCGGACGGCCAGCGCCCCGCCCGCCACGTCGTCGACCGAGACCGAGCACTCGGTGGCGCCCTCGGCCACCCGGTCGACCAGGACGAACGGGATGCCGTGACGCCGGAACGTCTCGATGTTGCGCCCGGACGCGTCGGCGGGGGTGAGCAGCACTCCCCGCACCCGCTGCTCGGCGAAGAGCGACAGGTAGTCGGCCTCCTCCGCGGGACTCTGGGCGCTGTTGCAGACCATCACGCCGAGCCCCGCCTCGCGTGCTGCCCGTTCGGCGCCGCGGGCCACGTCCACGAAGAAGGGGTTGCCCATGTCGAGCACGAGCAGCCCCATGATGCGGCTGCGTCCCGCCCGCAACTGCCGGGCCGACTCGCTGCGCACATAGCCGAGCCGGTCGATCGCGGACTGCACGCGGGCACGGGTCTCGGACGCGACCGTCTCGGGCCGGTTGATGACGTTCGAGACCGTACCCACCGAGACTCCGGCGGCGCGGGCGACGTCCTTGATACCCACCGACTGGGCCATCAGGCGGGGACCTCCATGAAGACGAGGGGCGGCAGGCGGGCCTTCACATTACCGTCACCGCCCCGCAGGAAAGAGCCGGTCACACGGGGCACGCGGCGGCCATGACCGGGAGCGGGCCACCGGACCTCTCCCGGGGGTCCGCCTGCCGCCCGCCCTCGTCGGCCCCGTCGGAACCGAGGTCCGGTGTCCACCCGGCATCGGGAGGACGCCGGACGTCAGGGGCGTCGTCTCGGCTCGGTGCTCCGTCGATCGATGCGTCAGGCGAGGTGGAACACCTCGCTGAGGGGTTTCATCGCCTCGTCGGGGCGGGCGCCGTCGAGCGACTCGAAGTACGGGGCCATGTCCGCCTGCCAGCGGGCGTTGACCTCGGTGGCCTCCATACCGGCGACGGCCGCCGCGAAGTCCTCCGTCTCGAGATATCCCACAAGCAGACCGTCGTCGCGCAGGAAGAGCGAGTAGTTGCGCCAGCCGGTGGCCGAGAGCGCTGCCAGCATCTCCGGCCACACGGCGGCGTGTCGTTCGCGGTACTCGGCGATCCGGTCCCCACGGACCTTGAGGAGGAAACAGACGCGCTGCATGAAGTACCGCTCCCGGATCAGAAGTTGAACTGGTCGATGTTCTTGGCGTCGAACACGGTGGGCTTGCCGAGGGTGATCACACCGTCCTTGCCGATGGTGTAGCTGCCCATCCCACCGGCGGTGAAGGTCTCTCCCTCCTTGCCCGTGATCTGTCCGGACGCCATCGCGACGGCGGTGCGGGCGGCCAGCTCGCCGAGCTTGGCCGGGTCCCACAGCTCGAAACCCTCCACCGTGCCGTTCTTGACGTACTGGCGCATGTCGTTCGGGGTGCCGAGGCCGGTCAGCTTGACCTTGCCCTTGTACTTCGACCCGGACAGATACTGGGCCGCCGCCTTGATACCGACGGTGGTCGGGGAGATGATCCCCTTGAGGTTCGGGTACTGCTGGAGCAGACCCTGGGTCTGCTGGAAGGACTGCTGGGCGTCGTCGTTGCCGTAGGCGATCTTGACGAGCTTGACGTTCTTGTACTTGGGGTCCTTGAGCTCGTCCTTCATGAAGTCGATCCAGGTGTTCTGGTTCGTCGCGGTCTGCGCGGCGGACAGGATCGCGATCTCGCCCTTGTAGCCGATCTGCTGGGCCAGCAGCTGCACCTCGGTGCGGCCGAGGTCCTCGGCGGCGGCCTGCGAGACGAAGGCGTTGCGGCACTCCGGCTTGGTGTCGGAGTCATAGGTGACGACCTTGATGCCGTTGCTCATGGCCTGCTTGAGCGCGGTGCAGAGCGCGCCCGGATCCTGGGCGGAGACGGCCATCGCGTTCACCTGCTGCTGGGTCAGCGTGTTGACGTAGCTGACCTGGCCGCTGGTGTCGGTGGCGCTGCTTGGGCCCACCTCCTTGTACTTCTGGCCCAGTTCCTCCAGCGCCTTCTTGCCGCCGCTGTCGGCCGAGGTGAAGTAGGGGTTGTTGACCTGCTTGGGCAGGAAGGCGACGGTCAGCCCCTTCTTGAGGGCGGCGTTGGGGTCGGCCTTGCCGGCCGAGGCGGCGGAGCCGCCGCCCGAGTCCTTGACGTCGTTCTTCGTGGTGCCGCCGCAGGCCGTGGCGGCGAGCGCGAGGGAGGCGACGGCAGCGACGGTCACACAGGCACGACGGATCGATGACTGGCGCATGAGCGAGGTCCTTTACGAGGGTGAGCGGAGTGACGAGGTCGGTGTCGAGGCGGCTTGGCGGCCCGCCCTCGCGACGGCTAGCCGGCGTGCGGCCCGGGGGCCGAGCACGGAGACGACGAGCAGTACGCCGGTGACGACGATCTGCGACTGGGCGGAGACGTTCATGAGGCTCATCACGTTCTGCAGCGCGCCCAGCAGGAAGACCCCGGCGATCGCGCCGCCGAGCGTCCCCTTGCCGCCGTCGAAGTCGATGCCGCCGAGCAACACCGCCGCGACGACGGAGAGTTCGAGTCCCGTGGCGTTGTCGTAACGGGCACTGGCGTAGTGCAGCGCCCAGAAGACACCGGTGAGCGAGGCCATGAACCCCGTGGCGGTGAACAGGATCAGTTTCGCCCGCCTGACCCGGATGCCCGCGAACCGGGCGGCCTCCTGACTGGCGCCGACCGCGAACAGGGACCGGCCGAACGGCGTGGCGTGCAGGACGACCACCGCGACGGCGAGCAGGACCAGGAAGGGCAGGAACGCCTGCGGGAGGAAGCTGTCCCCGATGCGCCCGGCTGCGAAGTCCAGGTACTGCGTGGGGAAGTCGGTCACGGCGTCCGAGCCGAGCACGATCTGCGCGATGCCCCGATAGCCGGCGAGGGTTCCGATGGTGACGGCAAGGGACGGCAGGCCGAGCCGGGTCACCAGCAGGCCGTTGACCAGTCCGCACACCACACCGAGCACCAGGCACAGCGGGATGATCGTCTCGATCGCCATGCCCTCGTTCCACAACTTGCCCATCACGGCGCCCGACAGGCCCGCGGTGGAGGCGACCGACAGATCGATCTCCCCCGCGACCACGAGGAGCGTCATCGGCAGCGCGATCAGCGCGATCGGCAGCGTGTTGCCGATCAGGAACGAGAGGTTGAGGGCGTTGCCGAAGCCGTCCACGAAGGAGAACGACAGCAGCAGCAGGACCAGGAGGAGCGCGCCGACGACCGTGTCCCAGCGGATCGCGCGCGTCAAGGAGTCAGGCATGGCGGGCGTTCCTCTTCTTCAGGGCCAGGCCCACGCGCAGCGCGACGACACGGTCGACCGCGATGGCGAGCAAGAGCAGGATGCCGTTGATGGCGAGCACCCAGACGGAGCTGACGCCGAGGGCGGGCAGCACGCTGTTGACGGACGTCAGCAGCAGTGCGCCGAGCGCCGCGCCGTAGACGCTGCCGGAGCCGCCGGTGAAGACGACGCCGCCGACCACGACCGCGCTGACGACGGTGAGTTCGTAGCCGCTGCCGGTGCCGGAGTCGACGTTGCCGAACCGGGCCAGGTAGAGCGCGCCCGCGAGTCCCGCGAGGGCGCCGCAGAAGGTGTAGGCGGCCAGGATCCGCTTGCGTACGGGAATGCCGGCGAGCCGTGCGGCCTCGGGGTTGGAGCCGAGCGCGTACAGCTCGCGTCCGCTGCTGAAGTGCTTGAGGTAGTAGGCGGTGCCGACGAGGATCACGAGCGCGATGAGGGCGAGCCAGGGGATCGCCGAGATGCCTCCGGAGCCGAAGTCGACGAACCCGCTCGGGAGATCGGCCGCGGTGATCTGGCGCGAGCCGACCCAGATGGAGTCGATGCCCCGGACGATGTAGAGCGTGCCGAGGGTGACGACGAGGGCCGGCACCTGACCGAGGCTGACGAGCAGTCCGTTCAGCAGGCCGAAACCGATGCCGAGAAGTACGGCGAGGACCAGCCCGATCACCGGGTTTCCGCCGCCGTGCAGCCAGGTGCCGGCCGCGAAGGCGCTGATACCGAGGGTCGAGCCGACCGACAGATCGACGTTCCGGGTGATCACGACCAGGGACTGGCCGGTGGCTACCAGCACGAGGATGGTCGCGTTCAGCAGCAGGTCCTTGATGCCCTGCTCGGAGAGGAACTCGCTGTTGCCCAGCTGGGTGACGACGATCATCACCAGGAAGACGACGAGGATGGCGAGTTCACGCATCTTGAACACGCGGTCGACGAGCCGGGTGCCGCTCGACTTCGGCACGTCGGCGGTCGGGGCGGGGTTGGGTGCGGTCACCGTCATGCGTACGGCCTCCCGGTGAGCAGCGGGGCCCTCTTGATGGCTGTCATGCGGCGGCCCTCCCGGTGGCAGCGGCCATCACCCTTTCCTCGGTGGCCTCGGAGCGCGGGATCTCGGCGGTGAGCCGTCCCTCGTGCATGACGAGCACGCGGTCGGCCATGCCGAGGACCTCGGGCAGGTCGGAGGAGATCATCAGGACGGCGACCCCGTCGGCGGCCAGTTCGCCGAGCAGCCGGTGCACCTCGGCCTTGGTACCGACGTCGATGCCGCGCGTCGGCTCGTCGACGATCAGCACCTTCGGGCCGGTGGCCAGCCACTTGGCCAGGACGACCTTCTGCTGGTTGCCGCCCGACAGGGTGGAGACGGCGTCGGCGATCCGGGCGTACTTGACCCGCAGCTTGACGGCCCAGTCCAGGGACCGGCTGCGTTCGGCGCCGCGGTCCACGAGTCCGGCCCTGACCGTCGTACGCAGCCCGGTCAGGCCGATGTTCCGCTCGATGGACATGTCCATCACCAGGCCCTGGGCCCGCCGGTCCTCGGGGACGAGCGCGAGCCCGGCGGCCATGGCCGTGGAGGGCGCGCCGTTCGTCAGCGCCCGGCCGTCGACCTCGACCTCGCCTGCGTCCCACCGGTCGACGCCGAACACGGCCCGGGCCACCTCGGTGCGGCCGGCCCCGACCAGTCCGGCGAGACCGACGATCTCCCCCTGCCGCACGTCGAAGGACACGTCGGTGAACACGCCCTCGCGGGTCAGCCGGCGGACGCTCAGGGCGATCCGCCCGGGCTCGACGTCCTGCTTGGGATACAGCTCGTCCAGGTCCCGTCCCACCATCCGGCGGACCAGGTCGTCCTCGGTCATCCCGTCCAGTGGCTCGCTCGCGATCCAGGCGCCGTCACGCAAGGTGGTGACGCGCCGGCAGATCTGGAAGATCTCCTCGAGCCGGTGGGAGATGAACAGCACCGCCGCGCCCTGCTCGCGCAGCGTGCGGACGACACCGAAGAGCCGGGCCACCTCGCTCCCGGTCAGGGCCGCGGTCGGCTCGTCCATGATCAGCACTCGGGCGTCGAAGGACAGTGCCTTGGCGATCTCGACGATCTGCTGGTCGGCTATGGACAGGCCGCGAGCCGGGCGCTCCGGGTCGAGTTCGACACCGAGGCGCCGCATCAGGGCTGCGGTCGCCGCGTTCGTCGCCTTGTGGTCGATACGGCCGAGCGCCCGCTTGGGCCGGCGGCCCATGAAGATGTTCTCGGCGATCGAGAGGTCAGGAAAGAGGGTCGGTTCCTGGTAGATCACGGCGATGCCGGCGTCGCGTGCGTCGCCCGGGCCGTGGAAGACGACCGGCTCGCCGTCCAGCAGCACCCGGCCGGCGTCCGGCCGATGCACTCCGGCGAGCGTCTTGATGAGGGTCGACTTGCCCGCGCCGTTCTCGCCGGCGAGGGCGTGCACCTCACCGGGGAACAGTTCGAGGGAGACGTCCCTGAGGGCGCGCACGGCGCCGAAGGATTTGGAGATGCCTTTGAGCGCCAGCACCGGGGACGGACCCGCGTCGGACGGGTGGGTCATGGAAGCTCCTCGACGACGTCGGCGGGGACATCCCTCACTGCGTCGTGAAAGGTTTCAACTCGGTTGCCGGGACGTTAGGCGCGCCGACCATGTCACGTCAATGGGGCCGCATCGAAAACCTTTCGATAGCCAGAGGTCGCCGCACAGTCTTCGGAGGCAGTAGCTGCCGGAAGGCTTGACACCTCCGGGGAGGACTCATAGTTTCGCTCTCTGAATCGTTTCATGCAGCATGCTTTCAACTGACGCCCCAGGAGCCCTGAAGTGACCGAGCTCGCCGCGGTGAAGGCCGCTCTGAAGACACAGGCAGTCGAGACGCCGTCATGGGCGTACGCGAACTCGGGCACACGCTTCAAGGTCTTCGCGCAAGCGGGGGTGCCCCGCAATCCGCGCGAGAAGCTGGACGACGCCGCGAAGGTGCACGAGTTCACCGGTGTGGCGCCGACGGTGGCCTTGCACATCCCGTGGGACAAGGTCGACGACTACACCGCTCTGGCGCAGTACGCGCAGGAGCGCGGTGTGACACTGGGCGCCATCAACTCCAACACCTTCCAGGACGACGACTACCGGCTGGGCAGCATCTGCCACCCGGATCCGGGCGTGCGCCGCAAGGCCGTCGACCACCTGCTCGAGTGCATCGACATCATGGACGCCACCGGCTCACGGGATCTCAAGCTCTGGTTCGCCGACGGCACCAACTACCCCGGCCAGGACGACATCCGGGAGCGCCAGGACCGGCTGGCCGAAGGTCTCGCCGAGGTCTACGGACGGCTCGGCGACGGACAGCGCATGCTGCTGGAGTACAAGCTCTTCGAGCCCGCCTTCTACTCGACCGACGTCCCGGACTGGGGCACCGCCTACGCCCACTGCCTCAGGCTCGGTGAGAAGGCCCAGGTCGTCGTGGACACCGGTCACCACGCTCCCGGCACCAACATCGAGTTCATCGTCGCCACGCTGCTGCGCGAGCGGAAGCTCGGCGGGTTCGACTTCAACTCCCGCTTCTACGCCGACGACGACCTCATGGTCGGTGCCGCCGATCCCTTCCAGTTGTTCCGCATCATGCACGAGGTCGTCCGCGGTGGCGGACTCGGTCCGGGCGTTGCCTTCATGCTCGACCAGTGCCACAACATCGAGGCGAAGATCCCGGCCATCATCCGTTCGGTGATGAACGTGCAGGAGGCGACGGCCAAGGCCCTGCTCGTGGACCGGGACGCGCTGGTCGCGGCACAGCGCTCCGGTGACGTCCTCGAGGCGAACGCGGTGCTGATGGACGCGTACAACACCGACGTACGCCCTCTCCTCGCCGAGGTCCGCCAGGAGGTCGGTCTCGATCCCGACCCGATCGCCGCGTACCGGCGCTCCGGCTGGGCCGAGAAGATCGCGGTAGAGCGGGTGGGCGGACAGCAGGCCGGCTGGGGCGCCTGAGGCTCCCGGCCGCGACCCGACACACCACACCGGGCGGGGCGCCGCGGCTCGTCGGGCCGACCGGACACACCCGACGGCAACGCCCGGGACTCCTCGGGGGGCCCTGCTCGTGACGGCGACCGTCTGCGTGGGCTTTATCCAGACCGGTCCCGTTCCGCTCCTGTCCCTGGGCTTCCCGGTGCTGATCTGGGCGGCCTTCCGGTTCCAGCGGGCCGGGGCCGCACCCTGCGCACTGGCGCTGTCGACCTTCGCGATCGTCGCTGCCGCGGAGCGAACGGGCCCGTTCGCCGCGCACAACCTGCTCACGAACATGATCACGTTGCAGGCGTTCAACGGCTCCATCGCATTCACCGCGCTGCTCCTCGGGGCGGCGGTCAGCGAGCGCAATCAGACCCAACACGACATCCAGCAGGCCTGCAGCCAGCTTTCCGACATGGTCGACAGGATCGCGCCGGACGAGGGGCACCCGGGTCGTCCCGAGGGCGGAAGCAGCGAGGGCCGCGACCTCTGACGGGTCCGGGGCGACACGGTTCGAGTCCGGCGAACCGCTCGCGGTACGCCCACAGATCCGCGACCTGACGCCGCAGCCGCCGGACTCCCGGTTCTGTGCATGAATCGTTTCATGCAGAGTGCAGGGCGATGTCCGTTACGTCACCGGCGGGGAGTTGCCGGGACCCCACCCTCGGAGTAGCGGAGGCCGTCCGCCGACGACCGATGTCTTGACGTCGGAGCTGGACGACCATTAAGTTCCTGAAACGATTCAAGCCGTCCATCGGAGGACCGAGAAGCCATGGCACCTCACCCCGAAGCCGCCGCCCTCCTGGCCCGCTCCCATCGGCTCGGCGCCGATCCGCGCAACACCAACTACGCCGGTGGCAACGCCTCCGCGAAGGGCACCGACCGTGATCCCGTGACCGGTGGTGACGTGGAGCTGATGTGGGTCAAGGGGTCCGGTGGCGACCTCGGCACCCTCACCGGGGCGGGCCTGGCCGTTTTGCGGCTCGACCGGCTGCGGGCGCTGACGGAGGTCTATCCGGGCGTCGAGCGCGAGGACGAGATGGTCGCCGCGTTCGACTACTGCCTGCACGGAAAGGGCTGCGCGGCCCCCTCCATCGACACGGCCATGCACGGGCTGGTCGACGCGGCCCATGTCGATCATCTGCACCCCGACTCCGGCATCGCGCTCGCCTGCGCCGCCGACGGGGAGAAGCTGACCGCCGAATGCTTCGGCGACACGGTGGTGTGGGTACCGTGGCGGCGCCCCGGCTTCCAACTCGGCCTGGACATCGCCGCGGTGAAGAAGGCCAACCCGCAGGCCGTCGGGTGTGTCCTCGGCGGGCACGGCATCACTGCCTGGGGGGACACCTCCGAGGAGTGCGAGCGCAACTCGCTGCACATCATCCGTACCGCCGAGGCCTTCCTCGCCGAGCACGGAAGGTCCGAGCCGTTCGGACCGGTGATCGAGGGGTACGAGGCACTGCCGGAGGCGGAGCGGCGGGAGCGGGCGGCGGCCCTGGCCCCGCACATCCGTGCCGTCGCCTCCCAGGACCGGGCTCAGGTCGGCCACTTCACCGACGCGGACGTCGTCCTCGACTTCCTCGCCCGTTCCGGGCACCCGCGTCTGGCCGCGCTCGGCACCTCCTGCCCTGACCACTTCCTGCGGACCAAGGTCCGGCCGCTGGTCCTCGACCTGCCGCCGACAGCCCCGCTCGAGCAGGTGGCGGTCCGGCTGAAGGAACTGCACGCCGCCTACCGCGAGGAGTACGCGGCCTACTACGCGCGGCACGCCCTGCCCGATTCGCCCGCAATGCGCGGTGCCGACCCGGCGATCGTGCTCGTGCCGGGCGTCGGCATGTTCTCGTTCGGCAAGGACAAGCAGACCGCCCGGGTGGCGGGCGAGTTCTACGTCAACGCGATCAACGTGATGCGCGGCGCGGAGTCGGTGTCGACCTACGCGCCGATCGAGGAGTCGGAGAAGTTCCGCATCGAGTACTGGCCGCTCGAGGAGGCCAAGCTCCGGCGGATGCCGAAGCCCAGGCCGCTCGCCACCCGCGTGGCACTGGTGACGGGCGCGGGCAGCGGCATCGGGAAGGCGATCGCGCACCGGTTGGCCGCGGAGGGCGCGTGCGTGGTGGTAGCGGACATCGACGCCGACAGGGCCGCCGCCGTCGCCGAGGAACTCGGCGGCGCGGACAGGGCCGTCGCGGTCACCGTGGACGTCACGTCCGAGGAGCAGATCGGCGAGGCCTTCAAGGCGGCGGTGCTCGCCTACGGCGGGGTCGACCTGGTGGTCAACAACGCCGGGATCTCCATCTCCAAACCTCTCCTGGAGACATCGGCGAAGGACTGGGACCTCCAGCACGACATCATGGCCCGGGGCTCCTTCCTCGTCTCGCGCGAGGCGGCCCGGGTGATGATCGCCCAGGAACTGGGCGGGGACATCGTCTACATCGCTTCCAAGAACGCCGTCTTCGCCGGCCCCAACAACATCGCCTACTCGGCGACCAAGGCCGACCAGGCACATCAGGTGCGGCTCCTGGCAGCGGAGTTGGGCGAGCACGGCATCCGCGTCAACGGTGTCAACCCCGACGGTGTGGTGCGCGGCTCGGGCATCTTCGCGGGCGGCTGGGGCGCCCAACGGGCGGCCGTGTACGGGGTGGAGGAGGAGGAGCTCGGCGAGTTCTACGCCCAGCGCACCATCCTCAAGCGGGAGGTGCTGCCCGAGCACGTGGCGGCCGCGGTCTTCGCGCTGACCGGCGGGGACCTCACCCACACCACGGGACTGCACGTCCCGGTGGACGCCGGCGTGGCGGCCGCGTTCCTTCGATGAGTGCGGCAGTGAAGTCGTATGCCGCGGTCGACCTGGGCGCCTCCAGCGGGCGTGTCATGGTCGGCCGCGTGGGCCCGGGCACCCTGGAACTCAGCGAGGCGCACCGGTTCCCGAACCGGCCCGTGCGGGTCCCCGAGGGACTGCGCTGGGACATCCTCGCGCTGTACGCGGGTGTTCTCGACGGGTTGCGCTCGGCCGGCCGGGTCGACTCGGTCGGCATCGACAGCTGGGCGGTCGACTACGGCCTCCTGGACGCCGACGGCGCCCTGCTCGGCAATCCGGTCCACTACCGCGACACCCGCACCGAGGGGGCAGCGGAGAAGGTGTGGGCGACGGTCCCGCCCGGGGAGCTGTACGCCGCGACGGGGTTGCAGTACGCGCCGTTCAACACGCTCTACCAGCTGACGGCGGCGCGTGACACGCAGCAACTGGACCGGGCGAGAAGGCTGTTGCTCATCCCCGACCTGCTGATCCACTGGCTCACCGGCGAGCAGGGCACCGAGCTGACCAATGCGTCCACCACTCAGCTCATCGATCCCCGCACGCAGGACTGGTCCCACGACGTGGCGAGCCGTCTCGGCATCGATCTGAGCCTGTTCGCCCCGTTGCGGCGGCCCGGCGATCCGGCAGGTGTGCTGCGGCCCGAGGTACTGGAGGAGACCGGTCTGGCCGGGCCCGTTCCGGTGACGACGGTCGGGTCCCACGACACGGCGTCCGCGGTGGCCGCCGTACCGGCCGCCGGTGAGCGGTTCGCCTACATCTGCACCGGCACCTGGTCCCTGGCCGGACTTGAGCTCGCGGCTCCGGTGCTGACCGAGGCGGGCCGCGCCGCCAACTTCACCAATGAGCTGGGGCTGGACGGCACCGTCCGCTATCTGCGCAACATCATGGGACTGTGGCTGCTCCAGGAGTGCCTGCGGGAGTGGGGCGAGCCGGACCTGCCCGCGCTGCTGTCCGCTGCCGCAGGCGAGCCCGCCCTGCGGTCCGTCGTGGATGCGGGGGACGCGGCGTTCCTCGCCCCCGGGCGGATGTCGGCCCGTGTCGCCGAGGCGTGCCGCGCCTCCGGTCAGCCGGTGCCGGACTCTCCGGCCCAGATCACCCGCTGCATCCTCGACTCCCTCGCGCTCGCCCACCACCGGGCCGTCGCCGATGCCCAGCGGCTCGCCGACCACCCGGTCGACGTCGTGCACATCGTCGGAGGGGGAGCCCGCAACGCCCTGTTGTGCCAGCTGACCGCCGACGCGTGCGGGCTGCCGGTGGTGGCCGGCCCGACGGAGGCGGCGGCTCTCGGCAATGTGCTGGTCCAGGCACGGACCCATGGACTCGTCGGCGACCGTGCCGGGATGCGCCGACTGCTTGCCCGCACGCAGCGGTTGACGCGGTACGAGCCACAGGGTGACACGGGTCCCTGGCGTGATGCGCAGGCCCGGATCGCCACGCCGTGAACCGGGGTCTCGCCCAGACCACGCATGCCGATTACGCTGAACTCATCCGATGATCGACCACAAGGAGCCGCGATGCGTGTCGCCCTGTTCCTGACCTGCGTCAACGACACGCTCTATCCGAACACCGGGCGCGCCGTGGTGAAACTCCTGTCCAGGCTGGGCGTTGAGGTCGACTTCCCGATGGCGCAGACCTGCTGCGGGCAGGCGCACTACAACACGGGGTATCGCCATGAGGCAGAGCCTCTCGCGCTGAAGTTCTCCGATGTCTTCCGGGAGTACGACGCCATCGTGACGCCCTCGGGGTCGTGCGGGGCGATGGTGCGGGAGCTGTACCCGCGGATGGGTGAGCGAGCGCGTGCGGAGGGGCGCGGAGAAGCCGTCGCGACCGCTCTGGCACCCGTGGTCCCGAAGACCTACGAGCTCACGGAGTTCCTCGTGGACGTGGTGGGCGTGACGGACGTGGGCGCCTACTACCCCCGCCGGGTCACCTACCACCCGACCTGTCACGGCCTGCGGAGCCTGGGCCTCGGCGATCGTCCCGCACGGCTGCTGCGGGCCGTCGAGGGACTGGAACTGGTCGAGCTGCCGGGCGCCGAGGAGTGCTGCGGTTTCGGTGGCACCTTCGCCTTGAAGAACCCCGATGTCTCGGCGGCCATGGGCGTCGACAAGGTGCGCAACGCCGAGTCCACGGGCGCCGAGACGCTGTGCGCGGCCGACAACTCCTGCCTGATGCACATCGCTGGAACGATGGCCCGGCTGCATGTCGGGATGCGCCCTGTGCACATCGCGGAGATCCTGGCGAGCACGAAGGGGGACCCGCTGGTATGAGGACCGTCGTTCGGGTGAAGGGGCTCATCGCATGAGCGGGACATTCGTCGGGATGCCGTCGTTCCCCGAGGCCGCGCACGCGGCGGTCGGCAACAAGACGCTGCGCGGGAATCTGCGGCACGCCACTCACACCATCCGGGCCAAGCGCGCCAAGGCGGTCGCGGAGGTGTCCGACTGGGCGCAGCTGCGGGAGGCGGGCCGGCAGATCAAAGACCACACACTGCGTCATCTGGACCGCTACCTCGTCCAGTTGGAGGACGCGGTCACCGCCGCGGGCGGCACCGTCCACTGGGCGGCCGACGCGGACGAGGCCAACAGGATCGTCACCGGACTGGTCAAGGCGACCGGCGAGTCCGAGGTCGTCAAGGTCAAGTCCATGGCCACGCAGGAGATCGGCCTCAACGAAGCGCTGGAGGCGGAGGGCATCCGGGCGTACGAGACCGATCTCGCCGAGCTCATCGTGCAGTTGGGCAAGGACCGGCCCTCCCACATCCTGGTCCCCGCGATCCACCGCAACCGCGGCGAGATCCGCGACATCTTCCGCTCCGAGATGGGCGAATGGGGGCGCCCGGCCCCCGACGGGCTGACCGACACACCCGCCGAACTGGCCGAGGCGGCCCGGCTGCACCTTCGTGAGAAGTTCCTGCGCGCCAAGGTGGGCATCTCCGGTGCCAACTTCATGGTCGCCGAGACCGGCACGCTCGTGGTGGTCGAGTCGGAGGGCAACGGTCGGATGTGCCTCACCCTGCCCGAGACGCTGATCTCCGTCGTCGGCATCGAGAAGATCGTGCCGACCTGGCGGGACCTCGAGGTGTTCCTGCAGACACTCCCCCGCTCCTCGACCGCGGAGCGGATGAACCCGTACACCAGCATGTGGACCGGTACCACGGACGCCGGGACGGCCGACGGCCCCCGGGCCTTCCATCTCGTCCTGCTGGACAACGGCCGCACCGACACGCTGGCCGACCAGGTCGGACGCCAGGCGCTTCGCTGCATCCGCTGCTCGGCGTGTCTCAATGTCTGCCCGGTGTACGAGCGGGCGGGCGGCCATGCCTACGGGTCGGTCTACCCGGGCCCCATCGGCGCCATCCTCAGCCCGCAGCTGCGGGGGACCGAGAGCGAGATCGACGCCTCGCTGCCGTACGCGTCCTCGCTGTGCGGGGCCTGCTACGAGGTGTGCCCGGTCGCCATCGACATCCCCGAGGTGCTGGTGCATCTCCGGGAGCGGGTCGTGGAGGGCGGGACCGTGACACGGGCGGGCAACAAGGTCGTGCTGAAGCCGGCGAAGGGCCATGCCGCCGAGAGGGCGGCGATGCGGGCCGCACGCTGGGTCTTCGGCCACCCGGGCGCGCTGCGCTCGGGCCAGCGTCTCGCGTCGCGCTCGCGCCGCTTCCTGCCGCGGACCCTTCCGGGGCCCGGCAGGGCCTGGAGCGCGAGCCGGGATCTGCCCGCGGTGCCGGCCGAACCGTTCCGCGACTGGTGGCAGCGTACGCACGGAGGGCAGGAGGCAAGGTGAGCAGCAGGGATCTCGTCCTGGGCCGGGTACGGCGCGCGCTGGCGGACACGGGCAGGGACGACACGCCGTACGAGCAGGCGATGTCCCGTGCGTATCTGCGGCGGCACGGCGACCGCACCGTCGAGGAGACCGTGGACCTCCTCGCGGAGAACCTGGCGGACTATCGCGCGGTCGTACACCGCAGCGACGCGGAGCACCTCCCGGCGGTCCTCGCCCGGCTGCTGACCGCCCGCGGCGCGCACAGGGTGGCCGTGCCGCAGGGTCTGCCGGCCGGCTGGCTCTCGGACGTGGAGCAGGTCCCCGACCGCGCCGAGAGCACCCCGTACGAGTTGGACCGTGTCGACAGCGTGGTCACCGGTTGTGCGGTCGCCATCGCCGAGACCGGCACCATCGTGCTGGACGGCTCGCCCGACCAGGGCCGGCGCCGCATCACGCTCGTCCCCGACCACCACATCTGCGTCGTGCGCGTGCCCGGGCAGGTCGTGTCGTCCGTGCCCGAGGCGCTGGAGCGTCTCGACCCGGCGCGCCCGCTCACCTGGATCTCCGGGCCGTCCGCCACGAGCGACATCGAGCTGGACCGGGTCGAGGGGGTGCACGGTCCGCGCACCCTGGAAGTGGTGCTGGTGAGCGAGGAGTGACCGGCGCCGTTAGCGTGAGGGAATGATCCGGTTCGAGGAGGTCACCAAGCGGTATCCGGACGGCACCACGGCCGTGCGGGACCTGTCCTTCGCGATCGCCGAGGGCGAGCTCGTCACCCTCGTCGGACCGTCCGGTTGCGGCAAGACGACCACGATGATGATGGTCAACAGGCTCATCGAGCCGACCTCGGGGCGGATCTTCGTGGACGGCGAGGACATCGCGGCCGTCGACCCGGTGCGTCTGCGGCGGCGGATCGGCTATGTGATCCAGCAGGGGGGCCTCTTTCCGCACCGGACGGTTCTCGACAACACGGCGACCGTGCCCTCGCTGATCGGCTGGAAGAAGACCAGGGCCCGGGCGCGGGCCGCCGAGCTGCTCGACCTGGTGGGTCTGGATCCGTCGACGTACGGGCCGCGCTATCCCGACCAGTTGTCGGGCGGCCAGCGGCAGCGCGTCGGCGTGGCGAGGGCGCTGGCCGCGGACCCGCCGGTGCTGCTGATGGACGAGCCGTTCGGGGCGGTGGACCCGGTGGTGCGGGAGCAGTTGCAGGACGAGTTCCTGCGGATGCAGGCGGCCGTCCGCAAGACGGTGCTGCTGGTCACGCACGACATCGAGGAGGCGGTCCGGCTCGGCGACCGGATCGCGGTGTACGGGCAGGGGAGCATCGAGCAGTTCGACACGCCGGGGGCGGTACTGGGCGCGCCCGCCACGTCGTACGTCGCCGACTTCGTGGGCGCGGACCGGAGCCTGAAGCGGCTTTCCGTGACCCGGATCGAACCGAGCGACCTGGCACAGCCACCGGTCGCACGGCTCGACGAGCCCGCCGCACGGGCCGCGGACCGCCTGCGCGCGGAGGGCTCCCGCTGGGCCGTGGTGCTCGACGCCGTGGGCGATCTGCACGGGTGGGCCGGGGCCGGCGAACTCGGTGCGGGCGGCCTGGTCCGCGACCACGCCCGCCGGATGAATGCCTGGGTCCCGGTCGGGGCCTCGCTCAAGCAGGCCTTCGGGGAGATGCTGCAGCACGACGCCGGGTGGGTGGCGGTGCTGGACGGAGCCCGCTTCCTCGGTGTGCTGACCCCGGCCAAGCTCCATGAGGCGCTGCGCCGCTCGGTGGACGCGGATGCACGGGGCGTCCCGCGCGGGGAGGTTCCGTTCGAGTCGGTGGCGGACGCCTAAGAGTCATCCGGTAGTGGGATGCCGTCCGATCAGTTCCTGTTCGGGTGCGCCGTCTGTGGGCGGTGCGTTCCCTACTGGGATGGCTGTTCCGACGTGGGCCTTGTGCCGCATGAGCGCGGGTCGGGTCTCATTCGGGGTGGGCCGGTACCGGTCGGTGGTGTTTTGCCGAGCAGAGGCCCGCTGCCCCGGGACGGGGCGTTGGGCTGCCGCGGGGGTGCGGCCCCTGCGGGGGCGTGCACCGCGCTGCGGTTGACCCGACAGGGCTTCTTGCAGCCCTTCTGCGAACACGATCTGTGTCATGCGGGCCTGGACGATGTCCAGGCTCGCGGTTCGGGGGTCGTCAGGATTGGTGAGCCGGACGTGCGCGGCGAGGGCTGCGGAGACCATGTCCCGGTCGGCGATGAGGCCGCAATAGGTGCAGCGGTGGACTCGGTCGGCGAGTGTCTTCGTCACCGACTCGCCGCACAGGCACGTCTGCGACAGCTTGATGGTGAACGTCGACGCACGCAGCAAGCGGCCGCCGGACTTCTCGCACTCGCGGCTGATCGCTGTGATCAGCCGGCCGGGGGTGGTGGCTTGCAGAGCTTTGCCCCACAGGCGGTACCAGGTGCGGATGTCGCAGTCCTCGACGGTGAGGTTGGCACCGTGATCCGCGACAATGCGTCCGGCAATGCGGCGCGCGCGGTGGTCTTTGGCCGCGGCCGCGGTCGCGGCGGCTTCGGCGAGGCGGGCCCGGTTGCGTCGGTAGCCTGCCGATAGGTCATCGCGCCGGTAGGCCTGCTTGGGCACGCCAGCTTTGTTTGAGTCCCGGGCCCCACCGGGCACCTGGACGGTGCGTGCGGGCAGGCCTGCCGTGCGGCGGCGTTCGGACCTGGCCTGCTGCCGCTTCGACGGCCCGTACTGGTCGGGGTTAGTTGCCCGGCGGGACCGGTCAAGAGCGCGTTTGCGGCCCCGTTCCTTCCGCCGTGCCTTCTCGAGTACGACGAGCTCGTCGTCGGTGAATTCCAGCCGGGTCGCGACGACTGGCCCGTCGGTGGGGTCGAACGTGTCGGGGAGCGAGACGACGGACAGGTTGGAGACGTTGCCGTCGATCCCCCCGACCCGGGCCAGCTTGGCCGCGGCGTTACGGCGTGATCGGGTTGCCGGTGATGTGTACCCGGCGGTGAGCACCATCAGGTGGGCTTCGTATGCCCAGCCGCCTGGTGCGCAAGTGTCGCGGCGGCGGACGAGGTCGACCTTGTGCCACGTGTCGGGGTTGTTGAGGAAGTGCAGCAGTCGGGGCCAGCGGCCGGCGCCGGACGGCAGCCGGACAGGGAGTACGAGGTCGCCGCGTGTGGAGTCGGCGCCACCGGTGAACACCAGCGCGAGCGGGCCGGTGTGGTCCCACCACGTTGCGGCCCTGGTCTTCGGGGTGCCTTTCGCGGTGACTTCACCGGTCGGCACACGGCCCGACGGCTGGGCCGGTGCCGGTAGGCGCCGGGGCTGTTCGAGAACCCGCGTCCCCGGCGGCAGCGCGGCAGCCTGCTCCGGAGTCAGCACCGCAGGGCCGAGATCCCGGTGCCGGTAGGCGGCGAGATGGCCGGCAAGGGTGCCGTGGAGGCGGAAGGTCTCCCACTTCCGGGGCGTCGTGTGTGACCGGGCGCGGCCGGGTATCCGCGTGTAGTGCCACCACATCCCGGGCTTCGGCCGGCCGAACCTGCGGCTGGACGCGTCCGGGAAAAGATGCCGGCTGACGCCTTCCCAGACTTCGTCAGCCTGATGCATCACCAAAGCTTTGGTGACGTGATGGCCCAGGTGACGGGAGTGTTCCATGTGTCAGTAGCCGCGACGTTCCATCCCCTCGCGGGACAAGCCCAGGCCGGCGCGCCAGGCTTTCGCATCTCTCGCGCGGCGCGCATCCCCGGCCCAGTACGCGTCGACCGCGTCACGCTGCAAAGCTCGCTTGACGGACCACATCGCCGAGTACAGGTTCTCCACACGCGGCAGGTCCTCAAGGCGGTGGACGTCCAACGGCAGCCGAATGACCGCCAGCTCGGTGCCCTCGCCGCGCTTCCAGCGTTGGCCTTTGTTCTTCCCGCGGAACCGGCGCGCAGACACAGCGTCGGGGGCGGGTGCCGCATCAAGCAGACTCGCGCTCACGTGCTGTCCCACCTCCTTTGAACACGCCAACTGATGCAGACCCGCCCGACCATGCGGCGGATCGGCAATCACACGAAAACTAACTACCGCCACTGACAACGGGCCTGCGAGCGGACGGGTTGGCCGTTCACGGACCCTCTGTCCATGCATCTGCGCCTTGCCAACTACACCTCAGCTGACCTGCGATCCCGGACCGGGCTGACCGGCCCGCAGCTGCACCGGCTCGTCCAGCAGATGTGCAAATGGAAACCCGACACCGGCCGCGGCCGGCCCTGGACAATGCCGTTCACGGACCGGGTCCCGTTGCTCGTTCGCCCCCTACCGGACGAGCTTCACCATGCAGCAACTCGGCTCTCTGTTCGGCAATTCCGACTCGGCCGTGCATCGAGTCGTCGACCGGCTCGCCGGTCCGCTCGCCGAACTCCTGGGTCCTCCACCCGCCGACCGTCGCGAACTGTGGATTGTCAACGCAACTCTGATCCCCGTCCACGACCAGCAGAAGACGTCAAAGTCGAAAAACTAGCGGCGAAGTGTCAACGTGCAGGTCGTCTGCCGGGCCCCCGACCGTCGCGTGGTGGCCGTCGGTGACGCCGGCCAGGCAACCGGAACGACATCGTCGTCTTCCATGAAACGGTCGGAAAGACCCTGCCCGCACATCCGCGGCCGTCCGGTGACGGCGCCTACGGCGGAAGCGGTTGCATCCACACACCACTCCGCGGGGCCAGACGGACGGATCGTCAAAGACCGCAACTACCGAAGGTTCCGCAAACGGCGAGCTGTCGCCGAGCACACCATCGCCCGGCTCAATGACCACCGGATCCTCCGCCAATGCCGGCGTCGCAGCACTCCACAACCTCAAGCTGGACATTAGGTAACCCGCACGGCCGCCATCCACACCCCGACATGCCCTACATCCCATTACGGGATACCTCCTAAGGCTTGCAGATCATTAACACGTCATCTTGATCTTGTTGTGGGGCTCGCCGGTTTGGGTGAGGACCCGAGCTTGGAGGGCTGCGAGGACGAGGGGTGGCGTCGTCGCGGATGGGATGACGATGCCGTGTGCCTCGAGTAGTTTCCTGTTCTTCAGGAGGATGCGGTGCATCGCGGTGCGGCTGCTGCCGAACAGCACGGCGAGAGGTTCCGCGGCCAGGGCGACCCGCAGATGGAGCACGGTGGCCAGGACCTGTTCGGGGAAGGAAAGCCGGGGCGGACGGCCGCGTCGGGTATCGCCGTCGGGGGCCAAAGTCTCTGTGAGGGCGTCCAGTTGTTGCCGGGACATGCCGGTCAGGGCGGGATCGGAGAGCAGGGCCTGGTCCCACTGCAGGGCCGGCGCATGTGGAGCCTGGGCCACCGGGACGGCCGGGCGGGGCTGCGGGTGCAGGGCATAGTTCCAGTCGCCGTGGAAGACGTGCCGGGTCAGCGGCAGTCCCGCCATCTCCGCGTCACCGATACGGACTCCGGTGGGATAGGTGTTGGTGTCGAGTGCGGCGCTCACGCTCAGCCCGGTGCGGGTGGTGGTCGCTGCGATGGACTGGACGATGACTTCGTGGCTGGTCGGCGGGCGGCCGCGCCAGTTCATCGTGATGTGCGAGAAGAGCCGGTGCTCGATCTTGTTCCACTTCGATGTGCCGGGCGGTAGATGACACACGGTGATGGTCAGTCCCGTTTCGTCGGCGAGCTGGGCCAGTTCGAGTTTCCAGGCCCGGGTGCGGTATCCGTTGGAACCGCCTGCGTCGGCGGTGATCAGCAGCCGTGTCGCCTGCCGGTAGGCAGCCTGGCCCTGGCCGTGCCACCAGCGCCGGATCGACTCGACCGCGAACGCGGCCGTGTCGTGATCGGTGCCGACGTTGACCCAGCCGGTGTTTGCCGCCAGATCGTAGATCCCGTAGGGGACGGCCTTGCCCAGCTGCGGGTCGGCGAAGTCATGCACGTTCACCGGCACTGGCTCACCCGTCGGCCGCCACTGGCGGCCGTTGTTCTTGAACTCGCCGATGAGCTCCTTCTTCTTGGTGTCCACGCTGATGACCGGCTGGCCGGCGTCCCGGTGATCGCGGGCCTGCTCGTTGAGATAGCGGAACTGGGCATCCCGGTCCGGGTGCTGGCTGCCCTCGATTGTCTTGGCGTTGGCTTGCAGGCTGAACCCTTCCTCCCGCAGCAGGTCGGCGACGGTGTCGGCACTGACGCGATGCCCGGCCCGGGTCAGCTCCTGCGCAAGCGCGCGAGTGGACTTCACCGTCCACCGCAGCGGAGACGTCGGGTCACCCCGCACATCCGGCTCAACCAGCTCCAACAGTGCCGGCCGCAGCCCCGGATTCAGATCCGCGGCCCGCTTGCGGCCCCCGCCTGGGCGCAGCACACGCCCCAGAGGTCCCTCACCGGCCTCGAGTTCGAACACGCCCTTGCGGACCGTGGTCTCGCTGACCGCAGCGGCCTGTGCCACGGCCCGGACACCGCCGTGCCCAAGGCCCCGGGCCTCCGCAGCCATCAACAGCCGTCGCTGCCGCTCGTCCAGGTGTGGAAGCAACACCGCGAACTTCACGGCGAGTTGGTCACGAGTCTCATCCGGGATGCGCATACCACACCAACGAGCATCAGGACGGGAAGCAACAGCTTGATTCCCTGCAAGCTCCTACTCCTAGAGCGCGCGGCTGATGCAGGTGCGCCGTGTCATCGAAGATGCTCGGCTGAACGGCGTCGGCCCTCAGGGCGGCGAGCGAACCGCGAGGAGCGTCCTCGGTCCGGAGACGACAAAGGGCAAGGGGACCGCTGCCCCTTACCCTTCTCAACGTATAGCGCACCCGGGGCCTTGCGGCAAGGCCCTGGTCGTACTGCAGAATCTCCAGCCGCACACGGCTGCGGCTGTGCGCACCGCAGGGCTCCGGACAGCGGCCCGGCGGGAATGCACCGGATCGAATGGGGGATTTCTGTGATCGACGTGATCATCGCCGGCGGCGGACCGACGGGCTTGATGCTGGCCGGCGAGTTGCGGTTGCACGGCGTGCACGCGGTCGTACTGGAGAAGGATGCCGAGCCGACGAGGGTCGTCCGCTCGCTCGGACTGCACGCGCGCAGTATCGAGGTGATGGACCAGCGCGGTCTCCTGGACCGGTTCCTCGCGCTCGGCAAGCAGCATCCGGTCGGCGGCTTCTTCGCCGGTATCAGCAAGCCCTCACCGGAGCGGCTGGACACCGCGCACGGTTACGTCCTCGGCATCCCGCAAACCGTCACCGACCGCCTGCTGGCCGAGCACGCCGTGGAGCTCGGCGCCGAGATCCACCGTGGCTGCGCACTGGTGGGGCTGAGCCAGGACGAGGACGGGGTGACCGTCGAACTGGCCGACGGCACACGGCTGCGCTCGCGCTACGTCGTCGGCTGCGACGGCGGCCGCAGCACGGTACGGAAACTGCTCGGCGTCGGCTTCCCCGGCGAACCCAGCCGGGTCGAGACGCTGCTGGGCGAGGTCGAGCTGACCGCCCCGCCCGAGGAACTGGCCGCCGTGATGGCCGAAGTCCGCAAGACGCAGTTCCGGTTCGGGTTCATGCCCCTCGGGGACGGGGTGTTCCGGTTCGTCGTACCCGCCAAGGGCGTGGCCGAGGACCGCTCGGTACCCCCGACCCTCGAGGAGGTCAGAGAGCAGCTCCGGGTGGTCGCCAGCACCGACTTCGGCGTGCACTCACCGCGCTGGCTGTCGCGCTTCGGCGACGGCACCCGGCTGGCCGAGCGCTACCGGGAGGGCCGGGTGCTGCTCGCCGGCGATGCCGCGCACGTCCACCCGCCGACGGGCGGGCAGGGACTCAACCTCGGTATCCAGGACGCGTTCAACCTCGGCTGGAAACTGGCCGCCGAGGTCGACGGCTGGGCGCCGCAGGGACTGCTGGACACCTACGAGACCGAACGGCGCCCCGTGGCCGCCGACGTACTGGACAACACCCGCGCGCAGATGGAGCTGATGTCCCTCGAGCCGGGCGCCCGCGCGGTGCGCAAACTGGTGACCGAGCTGATGGCCTTCGAGGAGGTGAACCGGTATCTGACCGAGAAGATCATCGCGATCGGGATCCGCTACGACTTCGGCGAGGGCCATGAACTGCTCGGCCGGCGACTGCGGGACATGGGACTGAAGCAGGGTCGCCTCTACGAGCGGATGCGTGCCGGCCGCGCGCTGCTGCTCGACCAGACCGGCCGGCTCTCGGTGGCGGGCTGGGAGGACCGGGTCGACCATGTCGTCGACGCCGCCGAGGAACTACACGTACCCGCCGTGCTCCTGCGTCCGGACGGTCATGTGGTCTGGGCGGGCGACGATCCCGAGGAGCTGCTCGGCCGACTGCCGAAGTGGTTCGGTGCGCCCACCGCCGTGTGAGCCGATCGGAACGACCGTGGACGCGGGCTGTCGCCGCACTGTCGGAGGGAGTTCGCGTCCACGACGCGCTCAACCGCCTCCTGGACGTGCCGGGCCCGGCACCGGGACTCCCGTCGGCCCTCGGAGGCCGCCGGGCTCCGGAACGAGGCGCCGCCGCACGCCATGTGACGCATGACACATAGCAGCGTGCAATTTTTACCCTGGGCAATGATGGATCGGAGCGGCCGCTACGTACTCACTGGCATTACAGCCGCTCGCTCCTGGAGACAGCATGCCCATATCCCGCAACATGGCCGGAACCGTCTTCGTGGCCGGTGCGCTGGGCCTGACCCTCACTGCCCTCGCCTACCCCGCCATGCTCGGTGTCCAGACGACGTCCAGCTCCCCGGACCGCGTCATCGCCAACACCCGTTACGGCCCGCTCACCGAGGCGGACCGCGACTTCGTGGTCAAGGTGCGTGCCGCGGGACTGTGGGAGTACCCCCTGGGCGAGATCGCGCTGAAGAAGGGCGCGTCTCCGGAGATGAAGGAGGCGGGCAAGCACCTGATCGTCGGGCACGCCGGACTCGACGCGATGTGCCGCAAGATCGCCCCCGAGCTGGGCATCACCCTCCCGAACCAGGCGAGCCCGCAACAGCAGCAGTTCGTGGCGACCTCGGCGGCGGAGAACGGCAAGCAGTTCGACATCACCGCCGCCAACATCATGCGGGTGACCCACGGTCAGATCTTCCCGGTCATCGCCAAGATCCGCGGGACCACGAAGAACACCCTGGTACGTCAGCTCGCCGACCTGGCCAACGACACCGTGCTCGACCACATCACCATGATGGAGAAGACCGGTGTGATCAACTTCGATCAGGTCCTCTTCCAGGAGACCACCCCGCCCAAGCTCCCCAAGGACCAGATGACGCCGCCCCCGCCCCAGGCGGGCGAACCGATGGTCGTCCTCACGCCCCGCCCCGACCTGAACGTGAACACCGCCGCCCCCACTCCCGCTCCCAGCCCGACGGTCGGCTGAACGAGGAGCCCTGCGCCGCCCGCCCGAGCGGGGTCAGGCGTCGTGCGCGGGCGACGGGTCCGCCCAGCCGAGCGGATGCGGCTCGGGGTCGGCCGCGCCGGGAGCCGGCGGCTCTCCCCCGGCCTCGTTGAAGACGGTCAAGGCCTCGATGAGCGCCGCCCGTTGCCCCGGCGCGAGCTGCGCGACGATCGCAGCGATCTCGGCACGGCGCCTGGCGGTGACGTCCTCGACGGCCTTCCTCCCCTCGTCGGTGAGCCGCAGCAGCGTCTCGCGGCGGTTGTCGGGGTTGGTCTGCCGGTCGGCCAGACCGGCGGCGATGAGGCGGTCGACCATACGCATCGCCGTCGAGGGTGCCACCTGGAGCAGGTCGGCGAGCGCGACCAGCTTGGTGGCACCCCGCGTGGCCAGCACGACCAGCATGCGGAACTGCGGGAGTGTGACCCGCTCCTCGACCTCGGCCAGGGAGCGGGCCGAGACCGAGACCAGGAGGCGGGACGCGGTCAGGACCGCACGGGTGACCGCGTCGACATCGTCCACGGCCCCCGTTCGGGTCTCGCTCTGCGGCATGGCTCCTTTCTACCGCGCCGCGCGCACCGCCCCCTCGCCCGATGGGAACAGATTTTCCTTCCGCATGACCTGCTCACGACCCGCCGGGCGGCACCGGCGCGTCACTTCAGCAGGCCCTTGTCCTGCAGATAATCGCGCGCCACGTCCTCGGGCAGCCGCCGCCAGCTGTCCACCTGCCGGTTCATCGACGCCAGGTCCTGCGTGGTGAGTACGGGGGCCAGGGCGCCGAGCGCCTCGGAGACACGTGCCGTGCCCGCGCGGGCGCGGTTGACGACCGGGACGACGTAGTCCGCGTTCTGCAGATGTCGGTCGTCGGCGAGCAGCACGAGTCCGAACTCGTCGAGGGTCGCGGCCGTCGTGGTGGTCAGCACCATCTGGTCCCGCCCGCTCTGCACGGCCCGCTTGGCCTGGACCGTCCCCACGCCCTTGGGGTCCACGGCCGTGATGTTGATGCCGTACGTCTTCTTCAGGCCCGGTGCGCAGTATGGTCTGCGGACGCACTCGTCGCCCGCCGCGAGCCGCACCTTCAGTCCGGATCTGCCGAGGTCGCCGAGCGTTCTCAGCTGGTGCCGGCGGGCGAATGCGCGTGTCACCGCGAAGGCGTTCTGGGCGACCGCACGGCCGGGGTCGAGCGCGGAGAGTCCGCGCGGAGCGGCCAGTTCCCGCAGGGACCGCATGGTGGCGGCGAGGTCCGGCGAACCGACGGGCGGGGCGTCCGCCCCATGGGTCCTGGTGTTGAGCCAGTCCGCGAAAGTGGCCGCGTACTCCGGTACGACGTCGATCTGCCCCGACTCCAGCGCGGGCTCGTACAGTTCGCGGTTGGCGACGGTGAGGATGGACGTGCGGTAACCGGCGTGGTTCAGCAGAGTCGCGTACATGTGGGCGAGCAGGTCGCTCTCGGTGAATCCCGCCGAGCCGACGGTCAGATGCCGGCTGTCCCCGGGCGGCGCGGTGACCCGGCCCCGTGTCTCCAATGAGGGTCCCGTCGTGCAACCCGCGATCAGCAGCATTCCCACGGCCGCGGCCCACCACCTCACGGTGCGCCCCTGGTCCGGCGCAGTGCCAGCCGCTCGACGGTCTCGAAGATCCCTTCGACGATCAGCGCGAAGCCGGCCACGAGCAGGGCACCGGCGACCACCTGCGGCGTACTGGCCAGATTGAACCCCGCGGTGATGATGCGTCCGAGCCCGCCGCCGCCCGCCAGGGCGGCGATCGTGGCGGTCGCGACGAGCTGCACGGCGGCGATCCGCACCCCGTTGAGGACCAACGGCAGCGACAGGGGCAGTTCGACGCGGAACAGCGTCTGGCGGCCCGTCATCCCCATTCCCCGTGCGGCCCGCACCACATCCCGGTCGACCTCGCGCATGCCCACGTACGCGTTGGTGAGCAGCGGCGGCACGGCGAACAGGACGAGGGCGACGACGGTCGGCCCCTCGCCCCAGGCCCCGACCGGGGTGAGCAGCAGGAGCACCAGCACGGCGAACGTGGGCACCGCGCGGCCGACGTTGGAGATGTTGACCGCGAGCACGCCGCCCTTGCCGAGATGCCCCAGGACGAACGCGACCGGAAGCGCGATCAGGCAGCTGACGACCAGGCACACGACGGTCAGGACGAGGTGTTGCGCCAACCGGTGCCAGATGCCGTCGTCGCCCGCCCAGTGCGCGGAGTCGGCGAGCCAGTTCCAGGTGTCGTCGAGGGTCTTCATCCCCGTCTCGTCCTGGTCCAGGGGGTGATCAGGCGCTGCACCGCGAGCAGCAGCAGATCGGCAGCCACCGCGATCACCACGCACAGCACGGACGCGGTCAGCACCTGCGCCTTGAAATACGTGTTCATTCCCGCGTAGATCAGGTTCCCGAGCCCGCCGAATCCGACGATCGCTCCGACCGTGACCAGCGAGACGGCCGAGACGGTGGCGATGCGCAACCCGGCCATGGCAGCGGGCAGAGCCAGCGGCAGTTCGACGGTGAGCAGCAGCCGCAGCGGACCGTATCCCATGCCGCGGGCGGCCTGTCGGGTCTCCTCGGGTACGGCACGCAGCCCCGCGAGGATGTTCCGCACCAGCAGGGTGAGCGAGTACAGGACGAGACCGGCGACCACCAGCGCCGCCGAGAGCCCGTAGAACGGAAGGAGCAGCGAGAACATCGCCAGCGACGGGATCGTGTAGAGGACCGTGGTGACGGCGAGGACGGGGGCGGCGGCCCACCCCCAGCGGCGCGCCAGCACGGCCAGGGGCACGGCGACGACCAGGGCGATGAGCACGGATGCGCCGGTCAGCTCCACATGCTGCAGCACCGCGTCGAACAGGATGTGCCGGCGACTGCGCACATACTCGCCGCAGATCCACTCGTTGCGCGCGAGGCAGTCGTCCGGAGGCGCGGTCACCCGTCCATTGCACCGGCGGAGCGAGCGGTCACGCTCGTTGTGCTGAGCCGTCCGGGGCCCCCACAGCCACCTGCCGTACGGGTCTAGGCCCGCCCGTCGAGCACCCTCGCCACCACCTTCAGGTCGGAGACCAGTCCGGCGTATGCGGATTCCCGGTCGTCGGCCCGCAGGACCGCCGAGGGGTGCACGGTCGCGACGACGCACCGCTGGTCGTCGGAGCCGGGCATCGGCATCACGCTCCCCCGGTCCCTGGTCACCCGGAAGGAGCTGCCCATCAGCGCCTTGCCCGCGGTCGCGCCCAGCGCCACCACGACCTCGGGTCGCACGAGGTCCAGCTCGGCGTGCATCCACGGCCGGCAGGCGGACACCTCCCGCAGGGTGGGTGCCTTGTGGATACGCCGCTTGCCGCGTTCGGTGACGGTGAACTTGAAGTGCTTGACCGCGTTGGTGACATAGGCGGCACCCCGGTCGATGCCCGCCTCCTCCAGCGCCCGGTCCAGCAGACGCCCGGCCGGGCCGACGAAGGGTTCACCCTTCCGGTCCTCCTGATCGCCCGGCTGCTCTCCCACCAATACGATCCGCGCCGAGGCGTCACCCTTGCCGAACACCGTCCTCGTGGCGTTCTCGTACAGGGGGCATCCCCGACAGCCTTCAGCGGCGCGCCGGTACGCCTCCAGCCCGCCGCCACGCGGCAGGAACGGGGTGGCGTCGTACGCGCCGGCCCCGTCGTCGGCACGGCTCACGACAGCATCACCTCCGTGGCCGCCGTGCCGTCCCAGTACCCTTCCCCGGCTCGCACACACCTGGTCGAGTGGCGACGATGGGGGTAAGCCAGACAGCACCGAAGCCTCGCCACCCGGAGGGGACGATGACCACGACACCCCGTCCGGGGAACGAGGAGCCGGACACCACCGCTTCCGATTCGGAGCGGATCTTCCAGCTGGAGGAGGAGGTCGACCAGCTCAAGGAAGCCGTGGCCTCGCACGCGGTCGTGGACCAGGCGATCGGCATGCTCGTCGCCCTGGGTCATGTCAGCCCCGACCAGGGGTGGGAAGTGCTCAGGGAGGTCTCCCAGCACGCGAACATCAAGCTGCGCAACGTCGCGGAGCTGATACTCGTCTGGGGCCGCGACGGAGAGCTGCCTGAACATCTGCGCGTTCTCCTCGAGGAGACACTCGACCGGTACGGCCCGACGCAGCTTCCGGAGGACCCGCCGGGCCACTGAGGCCGACCGCCCCGACGGGGGTCCCCGACGGCGGCAGCTCAGGGATTTCTCACCGTCCGGCGCAGGAGTGTTTCGAATACCTCCTCGCGGATAGTCCGGAAAGGGTCGGCGCACTGGCCAACCGTTCCCGGGAGGGTTCGGCAGTGAGCCCACCGCAAACGGCCGTCCGGTCGATGAGCGGCCGGGCGGCCGGATGCAGGCCGGACCCGGTGAGGTGGCGGAGCGGGCGGGTTTCGGCATCAGAATCTGTCGGCAAGCGCTTCTTCACGCACCCGCGCGCAGCACCCGCTGAGCAGACGCGAGACATGCATCTGGGAAATGCCGAGCTGGCTCGCTATCCGGCTCTGGGTCATGCCACGGAAGTAGCGGAGATAGAGGATCGTGCGCTCTCGTTCCGGCAGGGACTGCAGGCACGGTTTCACGGCCTCGCGGTCGACGATGAGGTCGTATCCGGAATCGGACTCGCCCAGGGCGTCGCCCAGCGCGTAGCCGTCGTCACTCCCCGCCACCTCCGCATCCAGGGACAGGGCGGTGAAGCTGTCCATCGCCTCCAGACCCACCCGGACGTCCTCCTCACTGAGGTGGGCGTGCTCGGCGATCTCGGCGACGGTCGGGCCGTGACCGGGCGTCTCCTGCGAGATCTCCTTGACCGCGACACGTACCCGATTGCGCAGGTCCTGGACGCGCCGAGGCACGTGCAGCACCCACATGTGATCGCGGAAGTGCCGCTTGATCTCCCCGGTGATCGTGGGGATGGCATAGCTCTCGAATGCGTACCCGCGACCGGGGTCGTAACGGTCGACCGCTTTGACCAGGCCCAGCGCGGCGACCTGGCACAGGTCCTCGATGGACTCGCCCCGGCCTCGGTAGCGGCGTGCGATGCGCTCGGCCATGGGGAGCCACGACTGGACGATCCCGTCACGCAGTGTGTGCCGTTCGGGGCCGTCGGGCAGAGCCCGCAGGCGGGCGAAGGCCTCGGCCGTATCGGGAGCGTCGTCGTGCGGATGCTGCTTTGTCTTGACCGTGATGCGCATGGTGCTTTTCAACTCCCTCAAGGGGCTGACTGGACAGTCACCGTGGGAGGGCGCGCACACGCGAACAGGACGGACACCCGGGATCCGGTGGGGCCGGCTCCCACGAACGTGCCTCCTGTCCGAAGCACTTGATAAGGCCATTCCCGAATTCCATTCCGGCAAACAATTCCACCACCGGATGACTCTCGGCATTCATTCGATTCCGGCACGTGACACCGGGGAGAGGATTCACGAAAAACGGTCTGGGAATTCCTCTGGGAATGGCGGATTCACGGTTCTGAGAGCGGCTACGCCCCGCCTTCGATGTATGGAACGACGGGTCGCAACCAGACGGTGGCGAGGGGAGGCAGGGTGAGGCGCACACCGTGTCCGCGACCGGGTTCGGAAGGAATCGGGTCGGGGTTGTGGATGTCGCTGCCGCCGTACTTGGCCAGGTCGGTGTTGAGCAGTTCGTGCCAGGCGGGGATGTCGTCGGGGACGCCCAGGCGGTA